>NZ_JALLPO010000005.1 GCF_023276435.1 Sphaerisporangium perillae | reverse complement strand
GCACCGGTCGGAAGGCCGGTGCGCGACGCCGCCCTTTTCGTTCGTCGCGGCCCCCGGGCGCCGCCGGTCCCGCAGGGTGAACACCGGGTGAAGGGACGGAGGATCTCCTGCGCGAGCCCGGCCGCTCGTGTTCGCTCGGATCTTGCCCCCTTCCCCCTCGCGAACGAGGGGGATTCCGGCCCTCACGGGTCAGGTTCAGGCACGATCAGCCGGATGCGAACACCGCTTCGATTCCGCACCATCCGACACGGTTCCACACCGTGTCGCGTTAAAGGAGATTCGATGAACGCGACCCCCGGTCGTGACCGCGCGCGGTCCTGGCCCGAGATCGACGTCGTCGGAGCGGCGGTCGCCGACCCCGTCACCGTCTACCGGACCGTCGAGCAGGACACCCGCGGCGAGCTGGCGCACGAGGGGAACCGCGTGCCCGACATCGTCGCGCTCGACGCGCGGCGGCTGGTGGTGGGCTGGCGGGCCGGGGTGCGCGACGACCGCGACCCCGCCCCGACCGACCAGGGGTCGATCCTGTACGCCACCTCCGGCGACGGGGGCGCCACCTGGACGACCGGCACGCTGGCCGCGGCGACCGCGACCCATCGGTACCACTACGTGATCTTCCTGGACGATGGCGGCACGTTGTACGCGTTCCTCGGCCGGATCACGATCGCCGCTGACCGTGACGGCAAGGGCCAGGTGGACGGCTTCCCCGTGACGATGGTGGCCAAGAGGAGCACCGACGCCGGCCGCACGTGGAGCGACTTCCCCATCACCGTCGACGTGCCGGCCAACGGCAGGGGCGTGGTGGTGGCGGGCAGGCCGGTCGAGCACGACGGGGTCTGGCTGATCCCCTACTGGCAGGCGGCGGGGGGCACGACGAGGGCGGGCGTGCTGCGCTCGGCGGATCTGGTCACCTGGACCCCGGGGGCGCTCGCCGCGAACCCGCCCGGCGTGGCCGTGGAGGAACCGCAGCTCGCCGTGTCGCAGGACGAGCCGGGCACGCTGGTGCTGGTGACGCGGACGCTGAACCTCACGGGCGGCACGTCGGCGGCGCAGCGGGACGCCTTCTACCGCGCCCACGCGTCCTACGCCGCGACCGCGACCAGCATGGACGGCGGGCTGACGTGGTCGCCGATGGCCCTTGATCGCAATATCCCGAACTATTACGTCAAGACCTTCTTCGCCAAGGACTCGCTCGACCGGTACCTCGCGATCTACAACACGCTGGCCGGCCCGTTCACCGGTGCGAGCGCCGGCAAGCCGGACCAGTACCGCGAGATCCTCTGCTACAAGATCAAGCGGCCGGGCGCCCCGTGGGGGCCGGGACGGCTGTTCGCCGACGGGGCGCGGCTGACCGAGGGCGCCGCGCGAGGCTGGGACGTGTACCCGAGCGCCGCCGAGTACGAGCCGGGCCGATTCTTCGTCGTCTGGGAGCACAACCAGACCGCGATCAAGGTCGCGCGGCTGGACGTCTCCCGGTCGTTCACCGGGATCGGCGGAGGGTGGGACGACCTGTCCGCGTGGACGGTGACGGCCGGCGGCGGCACCGCCGAGGTCGACGCCTCCGGCCGCCTCCACCTGGCCAACGCCGCCCCGGCCGGGGACGGGATCCCGCCCGGCTTCTCCGGGGTCACCCAGCGGTGCGGCCCGTCGGGCGGGTTCGTCGCGACGATCCAGGCCCGGGTCACCGCCCACTCCCGGCTGGACCCCGGCACCGGAGCGGGCGCCGGCCTCGCGCTGAAGGTCGCCACCGGGTCCCTGCGGCTCATGCTCGCCGTGCAGCCCGACGGCGTGTACTCGTTCGTGCGCGGCACGGCCGGATGGAGCCGCGTGCACGCCGCGGCCGGCGACACGGCGGCCGCCCACCGGTGGCAGGTGGCCGTCGGCGCGCGCGGCGACGCCACCCTCCACCTGGACGGCGCCGAGACGGGGGCGGCGTGGGCCGTCCCCGCCTCCCGCGAAGCCCCGGAGGTGTCGGTGTGGTGCTCGGGCACCGCCACCGCGCCCGCCGAGGCGCTGGTGGACCTGGTCGAGGTGGTCGACGACGTCGCCGGCAGCACCTGGGACGCGTTCGGCGACTGGACCCTGGACGGCGCGGGAGGCACCGCGCGGGTGGCCGGCGGCGACCTGCTGCTGCGCAGCGCCACCCGCAGGGCGTCCAGCGCGTCGCTCGGCCTGGACGTCACCGAGGGCTGCGACTTCACGCTCGAGTTCCGGGGGCGGGTGGAGGACGACAGCGCCCTCGACCCGGCCACCGGCGAGGGCGTCAGCCTGGGCGCCAAGGTCGCCAACGGCCACCGGCGGCTGATGCTGACGGTCCAGAAGAGCGGGGTCTGGACGATGCGGAAGGGCTCGGCCGTGTGGGAGAAGATCTACTCCTCGGCCACCGCCCCGTCGCCATCGACGTGGAAGGTCACGGTCGACAGCGCGGGGGTGGCCCGCCTGTACCGGGACGGCGCCGACACCGGAACCACCTGGGTGGTGCAGGACAGCCGGGAGAACCCGCAGGTGACGCACTGGGTGACGGGGACCGCGCACGGCAACGCCGCCGCGGCCCGCGTGGAGTGGACCCGCGTCACCGCCACCGCGCCCCACTGACCGGCGCGGCGTCGCCCGGTGGACCGGCCTCGGCCTCCCGCCGGGACCAGTCCGGCGCCGGGCGGGACCGGCCCGGCTTCGGAACGGACCTGTCCGGCGGGACCGGCCCCGGGGGGGCCGGCCCCGGCGATTGTCAGTAGCGGCGGTAGGCGCGCGGGTCGGCGTCGAGCGGACGCGAGAGCCGCACGGTGATGAACTCGTCGTTGTCGGGCTTGCCCGGCGTGCGACCGGCCGAGAACGGGAAGTTGTTGTCGTTCAGCACCCCGAGCGTCGAGTCGTCGAGGATCACCACGTCCTCGATGGTCTGGAACGGGAAGCGGAAGGTCGTCCCGAAGCCGCCGACGCCCTGGGGGTTGGCGAGGTCGAGCAGGTCGGCCACCAGGGTCTTGTCGACGGCGCCGTCCTTGTCGCGGTCGCGCAGGTCGGCCAGGTAGATCCGCTTGAACCGCGCCGCGTCGCCCTGCTCGTTGTCGCGCTCGATGACCAGGAACCGGTCGCGGTCGACCGCGATCATGTCACCGATGGCGTTGCCGGGCGCCTCGAGCCGGTACACCCAGCGGCGGCCGGTGTAGGCGCGGTCGCGCAAATCGAACTCGTTGATGCGCAGCGTGCCCGCCGGGTCTCCGGAGACGGTGCCCTCCAGCAGCGGGTAGAGGTGGCGGCCGTCGACGGCGCGCGCCATCCCCTCGAACCCCTTGCTGCCGGCGAGGTTCGGCGTGGCGCCGCCGAGGGTGGGGTTCTCGGGCGCCTTCACGCCGGGCAGGGCGATCGGGGCTTCCAGCAGGGCGCCGGAGGCGGAGAAGTGCAGCAGGAACGGGCCGAACTCGTCGCCGATCCAGTAAGTGCCGTCGGGGTTCCGGACGATCGACTCGATGTCGAAGTCGGCGCCGGTGAGCCTGCGGTCGGGGCGGGTCAGCGGGAAGGGGACGTGCTTGCCGGGGTCGCTGAGGTCGATGCCGCCCAGGACCTGCACGGTGCCGGCGCGGAAGTCCGGCTTGATCCGCTGGATGCGAAGGAGGAAGTCGGCGCTGTTGGCCTTGCCCCCGTACCCATTGTCGGACAGCACCTCGAAGGTGCCGTCACGGCGGCGGACGACGCCGCTGAAGCCCTGCACCGGCTGGCCGGCGAACGGCGGGGTGACGCCGTTGACCGGGGCCGTGCCCAACTGAGCGCCCGACGGCTCGCTGCCGGGGACGAAGGTCTGTGCGGGAAGGGAGGCGAAGCCGCTCAGCGTCGCGCGCCCGAACCCGTGGTCGCCGCCCCGCGCCTGCTGCGCGGCGGGACCGTCGTGCCCGTCGGCGAGGGCCGGAGCCGAAAGGCCCAGCGCCAGCACGACGGCGCCCAACCCGATCATGGTTCTTCTCATGGCCGTCACGTTAGAGATGCCCGATGAAGCGGGGCACAACACCGGATGACTCGCGGGTGCCCATGTCGTGATCGAGGGCACCCGCGGGCCGCCAACCCCGGCGCCGTCGGCGTTTCCTGCCACCGGTCTCCCCTCTCCATAGCGTGACCAGCACCTTTGCCAAAGAGCCCATGTACGGGACACGGCACCTCGACTACTATCAGTAAGCGACTGCATGCTACAGGTAGTGGGGCGATGCGTTGACGGAGCGACGATCGGCGGTGCGGGCGGCCCTTCATCTCTTCCTGTCCCTGGCCGCCGTCATCCTGCTCGTCCACGGCATCGGCTCCCATGACGGTCACCCCGAAGGCTCACTCGTGGCGCCGGCCGAGCCGATCATGCCGGTCGCCGGGCCGCCGCCGGCGGTCGCGCCCATGCCGGCCCTCGAGGACATCGATCACGACGGCTGCCCGAAGCCATGGGAGAGCCCGTGCGCGGCCGGGTGGGTCAAGCCTTCACCGCCGCCGTCCCGTCACGGCGGGCAGCCGCCGCAGAAAGCGAGGGCCACCGCCGAGGCGGCCCTCCGGGCGGCCATGCCGGGACCGGACGTCTCAGCCCTGCGATGGACGCGGCCCGCGGGGCCGCGCTTGCCGATCTTCCGCTGCTGATCGAGGGAGTCTCCCGCACCCGGCGCGGGGCCGGACGCGCTCGCGACCGGCCGATCTTCCCTCCCCCTCATCAGCACGAAAGGTCCACAGCCATGCAATCGTTGATCGACCATGCCCGCACGTTCCATCAGAAGGTCAGCGGCGGCCGAGAACAGGTGATCCCCCCATGCGACAGCGCCTCGCCGCAGGCGATGTTCATCACCTGCTCCGACGCGCAGGTCATCCCCTCCTTGATCACGGGCGCCCGGCCCGGGGAACTGGTCGAGCTGCGCACGGCGGGCAACGTCATCCCGCCGTACCGCCTCGGCCGGCTCACGGCGGAGGCCGCCACCATCGAGTACGCCGTCAACATCCTGGGCGTGCAGGACGTGATCGTGTGCGGCCACACCAGCTGCGGCGCCGTCCAGGGCCGGGTCCGCTCCTGGACGCTGCGCTCGGCTCCGACCACGCGGTGGTGGCTGCTCCAGACGCACCGATGGCGGGAGGCCCCCGCGACCGGGGACGAGGAGGCCGGGCAGGCCCACCTGGTCGCCCAGCTAGACAAGCTGCGCCGCTACCCCCGGGTGGCCAGAGGTCTCGCCGCCGGGCGGCTGCGCCTGCACGGCTGGTTCTACGAGGTGGAGACCGGGGTCGTGTCCAACTACCGCCCGGAGACCGGCACCTTCACGCCCCTGTGACCCGCCGCCGCACGACCACTTAGCGGGCGACCGCCCACCTCCGCCGAGTGGTCCCGCCTCTCCGTCCGACGCGGTGGGCGACCGCCTAGCTGCGCCGAGTGGTCCCGCCCCACCACCCGACGCAGCGGGCGACCGCCTACCTCCGCGCGCGCGGGCTGGTCCCGCCTCTCCGTCCGACGTGGTGGGCGACCGCCTAGCTGCGCCGGGTGGTCCCGCCTCTCCGTCCGACGTGGCGCTTCCCGCATCGGCGCCGCGTCGGCGAGAGGTGGTACGGCGATGCCGGCGCCGTCGTACGGCGGATGACCGGCCCACGTCCCCCGAGGGAGTCGACAGCGAGGAGGACCACTTCCTACACTTCTACATATGAAGGATCGTTCAAGTGTCGCAGTGATGGAGCCGGACGCCTGCTCGGTGCCGGTGGTAGACGCCGAGCGGGTGGCCTCGGTCCGCCAGGCCCTGCCCTCCGAGGAGACCGTGCAGGACCTGGCCCAGGTCTTCGGCCTGCTCGCCGATCCCGGCCGGCTGCGCATGATGGCGGCCCTGCTGGAAGGCGGCGAGATGTGCGTGTGCGACCTCGCCGCGGCCACCGGCCAGAGCATGTCCGGCGCCTCCCACGCGCTGCGGCTGCTGCGCATGCGCCGCGTGGTCAAGGTGCGAAGGTCGGGACGCATGGCCTACTACCAGCTCGCCGACTCCCACGTGCGGATGCTGTTCGACCTGGCCATCACCCATGCGAGGCACACCGAGGGAGGGCTCGGCGATGGGTGAGCACCCGCCCCGCGGACACGGGCACGGCCACGGGCACGAGGTGGGCGCCGACACTGACCGGCGCCACCTGACCGGAGCCCTCGCACTGATCGTCGGCTTCATGGCCGTCGAGGTGGTCGTCGGCTTCATCGCCCAGTCCCTGGCGCTGATCTCCGACGCCGGCCACATGCTCACCGACGCCATCGCCATCGTCTTCGCGCTGGTCGCCATGCGCATCGCCCAGCGCCCCCCGCAGGGCGGATTCACCTACGGGCTCAAGCGCGCCGAGATCATCTCGGCCCAGATCAACGGCATCACGCTGCTCCTGCTGAGCGCCTACTTCGTCTACGAGGGCATCGGCCGCCTCGTCGCCCCGCCCACCGTGGAGGGGGTCTTCGTCGTCGTCACCGGCGTGACCGGCATCGCCGTCAACCTCGCCGCGACATGGCTGCTCAGCCGGGCGAACCGGACGAGCCTCAACGTCGAGGGGGCTTTCCAGCACATCCTCAACGACCTGTACGCCTTCGTGGCCACCACGATCGCCGGCCTGGTGATCTGGCTGACCGGCTGGAACCGCGCCGACGCGCTCGCCGCGCTGGTGGTCGCCGCGCTGATGCTCAAGGCCGGCTGGGGCCTGGTCCGCGACTCCGGCAGGGTCTTCATGGAGGCGGCGCCCGCCGGGATGAACCCGGCCGAGATCGGCAGGAAGGCCGCCGCGCTCGAGCACGTCGTGGAGGTGCACGACCTGCACATCTGGGAGGTCACCTCCGGCTACGCCGCGCTGTCGGCGCACATCCTGGTGGCGCCGGGCAGCGACTGCCATGCCGTGCGGGTCGCGGCGGAGCGGCTGGTGCGGGACGAGTACGGCATCGGCCACACCACGCTCCAGGTCGACCACGCGACGCCCGAGCTGCTGACCATCGGCCGCACCGACGCGCACTGCGCCGACCCGCACGGCCCCGCGCACAGGAGCGACCGTCCCGCGTGCTGAGGAACGGCGCCGCCCCAGCCGCGCCGCCCCAGCCGCGCCGCCCCAGCCGCGCCGCCCCACCCGCGCCGCCCCACCCGCGCCGCCTCAGCCGCGCCGCCTCAGCCGCGCCGCCTCAGTCGCGCAGGCGGCCGGCCCACGGGTGGTCCCCGTACACCAGCCCGATGGTGCGCGCCAGCCAGTCGCGCTGGTCGTCGCCGAGCATCGGCAGGACCTCGGTGAAGTCCTGCTCGTCCTTGGCGCGAGGGCGCTTGGCCTTGTAGTAGAGCTGCACCTCGGGGGCCAGGTAGGGAACGCCCTCGGCGGACAGCAGGCCGAGCCGGTCGACGGGGCGCCGCACCCGGCCGTCGCGCCGCGAGACCCAGTCGTGGCCCTCGGACTCGTCGAGCATGACCTGGATCCGCCACGGCTCCGCGGGCCCCGGCCGGCACCAGATGTCGTGAACCGTGTCGGGAAGGATCTCGTCCCGCGTCCAGGGGCGCAGGACACCTGGAGGATCGGCGGCCCACCAATCCCACGCCGGCAGCGCCCGCTGCGCGGCGAGCTGGTCCGGGCGGAGCAGCAGGACGTCTATGTCGGCGTGCTGGCGGAAACCGCGGCCCACCGCGAGCTCGATGGCGTACCCCCCGGCGATCCACCATCGGTCGCCGGTGCTGGTGAAGAGCGCGGCCACCTCAGATAGCGGCGCGGGGTCCCAAATGCCCCACGGCGTCTCCCGGCGCATCATGCCGACATCTTCGCGTGTACACCCCCGCCCCGTGGGGATCTTCACGAATCCGGGACCGGCATATCGGCACACTCGCGGGAGCGGTCCCACACCCGGCCCGTCCCGCAGACGACTCTGCAGGGAAGGCACGGTCATCAGGCGCGACGAGGGGGCCAAGGTCTCGGGCTACCGCTCGCGCCGCCCGGCGAGAACGACGTAGCGGCCCGCACCACGCTCGTACGGGCTCCGGCCTACCAGCAAGCGGGCTTGAACTCGCCCCCGTGCTCGGTCTGGGACATCGCCCAGGCGGCGTTGATCAGCCCGATGTGACTGAGCGCCTGAGGGAAGTTGCCGAGGAACTCGCCGGTCCGCGGGCAGATCTCCTCCGACATCAGGCCGACGTCGTTCATGAACGCGCCGGCCCGTTCGAACACGGCACGCGCCTCCTCGGCCCGTCCGGCGAGCGCCAGCGCCTGGGCCAGCCAGAACGTGCACAGCAGGAACGCCCCCTCCTCGCCGGGGAGCCCGTCGTCCGTGCGGTAGCGGTACACCAGGCCGTAGTCGTCGACCAGGCCCGCGGCGACGGCGTCGATGGTGGCGAGCATCCGGGGATCCCGGGCGGGCAGCAACCCCACGATCGGCATCACCAGAACCGAGGCGTCCAGCTCGGCCGAGCCGAACGCCTGGGTGTAGGCGCCGGCCTCCTCGCTCCAACCCTCGCGCAGGATGGCGTCACGGATCTCACCGGCCACGGCCCGCCACTCCGGGACGCGATGCTCGGCCCCGAGACGTCCGGCCAGCGCGACGGCCCGGTCCACCGCGACCCAGCACATGACCTTGGAGTGCAGGTAGTGCCGGCGCTCACCCCGGATCTCCCAGATGCCGTGGTCCGGCTCGCGCCACTGCCGGACGGCCGCGTCGGCGAGCGCGGTCAGGAAGGCGCGGGCCCGCTCGTCGAACTCGCCGAGCTGGCCGGACACGCAGTGGACGGCGTCCAGCAGCTCTCCGTAGACGTCTACCTGGGGCTGCCGCCAGGCGTCGTTCCCCACGCGGACCGGACGGCTGCCGCGCCACCCGCCAAGGTGTGGCAGTTCCCGCTCGGTGAGGTCGTGCTCGCAGCCGATGCCGAAGACGATCTGCAGCGCGCACTCCGGCTCGTAGGTCGCGGCGGCGGTCGTCATGCAGGCGAGGAACTGGTCGGCCTCGTCGGGGCAAGCGGCCACCCACAGGGCGTTCATCGTGAAGCTCGCGTCCCGCACCCAGAAGTAGCGGTAGTCCCAGTTGCGTCCCCCGCCAGGCGTCTCGGGCAGCGAGGTGGTGGGGGCCGCCACGATGGCGCCCGTCGGCTGGTACGACAGCGCGTACAGCACTCTGCCGGAGTTGCCGACCAGGTCCCGGTAAGGGCCGCCATACGCCTGGTGGGCCCGTGACCAGGCCCGCCAGCGCGTGATCGTGGTCTCGACCTCGGCGGCGATCCGGTCGTCGCCGAAGATGGCGGGCGGCGGATCGCACGCCGGGCTCCAATGCAGGGCGAACCGCAGGGCGACGCCCGCGTTGATCGTCACCCTCCCGGTGACCGCCTGGGCGGTGACGGTCAGCGGGACCGGCGTTGACAGCGCCAGCTGGTCGGGGCCCCCACGGGCGAGGACGCCGCCGGGCACGGACCTCAGCAGCGGCATGACCAGCCCATACTCCGGCCGGGGAACGTAGTGGACGTCGACCTCCATTGAGCCGCGCGTGCACCTGGCGCAGCGGGCGAGCACATGGGGAGCGTTGGCGCCGAGGCGGTGCACGTCGGGTTCGTCGCCGACCACCAGCGCGTCGGTCAGCACCAAGGTCCCGGTCCCGGTCTCGAAGGTCGTCTCCAGCACCATGGTCTCGTCCACGTAGCGCCGCGACACGGTGAACGGCCCCGCCGGGCGGATGGACCAGCGGCCCGCCCCGTCGCCGAGGATCGCCCCGAACACCGACGGGCTGTCGAACCGGGGCAGGCACAGCCAGTCCACCGAGCCGTCCTTGCCGACCAGCGCGGCCGAGTGCCGATCGGACAGCAGCGCGTAGTCGGCGATGGGAGTCGTCGTCATGTCCCTTCACCGCCCCTCTCCCGCTACCAGGAGCATCACCCCTCCCTTGCCCCATACCCGCATCCACCCCCTACCCGCCCCCCACAAGCCGCCCCTCGCTGCGCACTTCCCCCCGCCTCCCACACTGCCGCCCCCTCGCTCAGCGCTTCCCCAGCCCTCCGGCGAGCCGCCTGCTCGCTCAGCGCTTCCCCTCACCGCTCGGTGGTGTGCCGTGTACGGGGCGCCGCGTCGGCGAGGAGGGGCTACGGGGATGCCGGCGCCCTGTACGGCGGGCCTCCCGGGCGGCGTTCGTTCGTGCACGGCGGACCAAGGCGCGCGCGGATCAGGCGTCGTAGTCGATGGTGAGGTCGGGCGTGAGCGCGATGGATTGGCAGGTCAGCACGTACCCGGCCTCGACTTCGGCGGGTTCGAGGGCGAAGTTGCGGCGCATCTCCACCGTCCCGGCGGTGACCTTGGCGCGGCAGGTGCCGCACACGCCTCCTTTGCACGCGAAGGGCAGGTCGGGGCGTACGCGTTGCGCGCCTTCCAGCACGGTGACCCCCCTGGGAAGCGCCATGGACGTGGCTCGGCCGTCCAGGATCACCGTGACCTTGGCCGCGCCCTCCTCGTCCGGCCCCTCCACCTGGCGGGCCGGCGGAGGCGGCGGCTCGTCGACGTAGAACAGCTCGTGGTGGACGCGCTCCCCCGCGACCCCCAGCTCGGCGAGGACGCGGCGGGCGTCTAGGACCATCCCGTACGGCCCGCACAGCCACCAGTGGCCGACCTCGGGCACAGGCGTCAGGGCGGGCAGCAGGACGCGCAGCTTGGCGGCGTCGAGACGGCCGGTGAACAGCTCGGGCTCCCTGGGCTCCCGGGAGAGCACGTGCGCCAGCTCGACGCGGGCCGGGGCGGAGTCCTTGAGATCGGCCAACTCCTCGGCGAACATCACCGTGCTCGTGGTGCGGTTGCCGTAGAAGAGCGTCACGCGGGCGTCCGGCACAGCGAGCACGGAGGAGGCGATCGAGAGGACGGGGGTGATCCCCGAACCGGCCGCGATGAAGACGTGGTGCGCCGGATGGGAGAGGTCGGCGGTGAATCCGCCGGTGGGGGGCAGTACCTCCACCTCGTCCCCCGGCCTCAGGCGGCGGACCAGCCAGCTGGAGAACAACCCGTCGGGGATCTCCCTGACCCCGATGCGAAGCGGGCCGCCCGCCGGAGCACAGATCGAATAGGACCGCCGCTCCTCACGGCCGTCCACGAACGCGCGCAGCGTGAGCGACTCGCCGGGCCGGAAGGCGAAGTCCTCCGCCAGCTCTTCGGGCACCTCGAAGGTGATCGCGGCGGCGTCCTCGCACAGCCGGTCGACCCTCGCCACCCGCAACGCGGCGAACGCGGCCCGGCGCCGCACCCCCACCCCGGCCGCGCTCACCACAGGCCCCCTCCATCGACACGACCGAAGACGACCCCCGCCATACCGCTCCCGGGCGCCATCGCAGCCGAATCCGCTCCGCTCCCTGACACCCTCGGAGCCGAAGCCCCTCCGCTCCCGGGCGCCATCGCAGCCCAAGCCCCTCCGCCGGCACGGCCGGTGTCCGTCCACTCGATTCGGCCGGGCATGTCAGAGCTCCTTGACGTGCTCGAACGGTTCCCGGCAGGTGCGGCAGCGCCACAGGGCCTTGCACGCGGTGGCGCCGAAGCGGGACAGCTCCTCGGTGTCGTGCGACCCGCAGAGAGGGCAGCCGGGCCGCCTGCGGGGCGGACCGAGGGTCAATGGGACCGGGCCGGGGCGGCGGGCCGGAGCCGGGCCGGGTGGGGCGATGCCCGCGCCGGCCAGCTTCCGCCTGCCCTCCTCGCTGATCCAATCGGTCGTCCAGGCCGGGGCGAGGCGTGTACGGACCTCCACCTCGGCGTACCCGGCGGCGCGCAGGGCGGCGGACAGGTCGGCCCTGATGGCGTCCATGGCCGGGCATCCGCTGTAGGTCGGGGTGATCGTGACGATCACGCCTCCCCCTTCGGTCTCCTCGACGTCGCGCAGGATGCCCAGGTCGGCCAGGGACAGCATGGGCAGCTCCGGATCGGGCACGGCCTTCGCCACCTCGCGCGCGCTCACCATGTCGTCTCCGGGTGTGCCCGGGCGACGCTCTGCATCTCGTCCAGCAGCCGGGTAAGGGCCGCAGTGTGCGTTCCGTCGCGGCCACGCGGCACCGCCGAGCCACCGGGACCAGCGGGTGGGGTGAGGGTGGCGGTGGTCAGGACGTGGGCGATGACGGCGTCGAACTCCTCGCGCAGCGTGGCGGGGTCGACCCCGACGCCGGCCGCGGCCAGGCGCGACTCCACCTCGTGCGGGACGAACAGCTCCGGCACCGAGGGCCAGACGGCCGCCAGGCCTTCCGCGATCCGCCGCCGGGAGTAGGAGGTCCCGTCGCCCAGCCGGACGACCCACCCCGCGGCGTAGTCGCGGTGGTAGGCGACCTCCTTCACGCCCTTGACGGCCACCGCCGCCAGCACCGGGTCGCGCGAGCCGGCCAGCCGGTCGAGCAGCGCGAGCCGCCAGGTCGCGAATACCAGCAGGCGCGCCATCTCCTGCCCGAAGTCGCCGTTCTCGGCCTCGACCAGGTGGACGTTGCGGAACCCGCCCGCCTCGCGCAGGAACGCCAGCGCGTCCTCGTCGCTGCCCGACCCGTCGGCGGCGCCGGCCCGCGAGAGCAGCAGGCGGGCCTGCCCCAGCAGGTCGAGGGCGATGTTGGCCAGCGCCACCTCCTCCTCCAGTTCGGGGGCGTGCGCGCACCACTCCTGCAGCCGGTGCGACATGATCAGCGCGTCGTCGCCGAGCATTAGGCAGTAGGCGGCCAGATCGGCCCCGTCCACGCCTTCCGGTACCCGCGTGTCGACGCCGGCCAGGGGGTCGGCGAATCCGGTTCCGTACGCCCAGCGAGTGTCTTCGCCCTGGTTCAGCGCCTCGTAGGCGTTGCCGAGGAAGGGCTCGTGGCGGCCGGGGAGTGGTTCGCGGGGGTCGCCGGAGGACATCGCGGCCTCACATGTGCGGGACGTCGTCGGGAATGGTGTAGAAGGTCGGATGCCGGTAGACCTTGTCGCCGCTCGGCGCGAAGAACGGGTCCTTCTCGTCGGGGCTGGTGGCGGCGATGTGGTCCGATCGCACCACCCAGATGCTCACGCCCTCGTTGCGGCGGGTGTACAGGTCGCGGGCGTGGCGCAGCGCCGTCTCGTCGTCGGCGGCGTGCAGGGAGCCGACGTGGACGTGGTTGAGCCCTCGCTTGCTCCGGACGAAGACTTCGTACAGCGGCCACTCGCTCATGTCCTCACCTCGGTCTTGCGGGCGTGGGCGGTCGCCGCCTCGCGGACCCAGGCGCCGTCCTCGTGCGCGGCGCGGCGTACGGCGATCCGCCGGGCGTTGCAGGGCCCGTCGCCGCTGATCACCCGCTTGAGCTCCGACCAGTCGATCGGCCCGAAGTCGTGGTGTCCTCGCTCGGCGTTCCAGCGCAGGCCGGGGTCGGGGAGGGTCACGCCGAGCGCCTCGGCCTGGGGGACGGTCATGTCCACGAAGCGCTGGCGCAGCTCGTCGTTGGTGTGCCGCTTGATCTTCCAGGCCATGGACCGGGCGGTGTTCGGCGAGGCGTCGTCCGGCGGGCCGAACATCATCAGCGACGGCCACCACCAGCGGTCGACGGCGTCCTGCACCATGGCCCGCTGGGCGTCCGTGCCCTTCATCATGGTGAGCAGCAGCTCATACCCCTGCCGCTGGTGGAAGGACTCCTCCTTGCAGATGCGGATCATCGCGCGCGCGTAGGGGCCGTAGGAGCTGCGGCACAGCGGCACCTGGTTGCAGATGGCCGCGCCGTCGACCAGCCAGCCGATGACTCCGACGTCGGCGTAGGTGAGCGTCGGGTAGTTGAAGATCGAGGAGTACTTCTGCCGCCCCTCGATGAGCATCGCGGTCAGCTCAGCGCGGTCGGCGCCGAGCGTCTCGGCGGCGGAGTAGAGATAGAGCCCGTGCCCGGCCTCGTCCTGCACCTTGGCGAGCAGGATGGCCTTGCGCCGCAGCGACGGCGCACGGGTGATCCACTCCCCCTCGGGCTGCATGCCGATGATCTCCGAGTGGGCGTGCTGGGCGATCTGGCGGACCATCGTCGCGCGGTAGCCGTCGGGCATCCAGTCCCGCGGCTCGACGCGCCGGTCCTGCTCGATCGTGTGGTCGAAGTGCTCCTGGAGGTCTGCCACGCGGCGCCACCCCTTTACCGAACATTCGGTCAGTTATCAGTCTCGCTCAGCGGCGGACGGCATGCAAGCCCATCCCCTCTGACCGGCCCGTACGGGGCCGGAAGCCCCGCACGCACCGGGCCCGGCCGAGTCGCCGCCGTCAGCCGTCGCGCCTGGCGACCAGGGTCAGCACGTCGTACTTGGCCACCGACGAGCCGTCCTGCTTGGTCACGTCGGCGTCCCAGCGCACCTCCCCGTACGGGGCGCCCTCGCGCGGGTCGATCTGCTTGGCGGTGAGCGTCACGGTCAGCTCGTCCCCGGGGTAGACCGGGGTGAGGAAGCGCAGGTTCTCCAGCCCGTAGTTGGCCAGCACCGGCCCGGGGTCGGGGTCGACGAACAGCCCCGCCGCCAGCGAGACGATCAGGTAGCCGTGGGCGACCCTGCCGTCGAAGAAGGGGTTGGCCCTGGCCGCCTCCTCGTCCATGTGGGCGTAGAAGGTGTCGCCGGTGAACTCGGCGAAGTGCTCGATGTCGGCGAGGTCGACCCGGCGCGGCCCGGCGATCACCGTGTCGCCCGGCCTCAGCTCCTCCAGGTGCTTGCGGAACGGGTGCACCTCGGTCACGGTGCGCTCGGCCCCGGGGACCCAGCGCCCGGTGATCGCCCCGAGCATCGACGGGCCGGCCTGCACGGCGGTGCGGCTCATGTGGTGGAGCACCCCGCGGACGCCGCCCAGTTCCTCGCCGCCGCCGGCCCGCCCGGGACCGCCGTGGACCAGCACGGGCAGCGGCGAACCGTGCCCGGTGGACTCCCTCGCGGCCTCGGTGTCGAGCACGAGCAGGCGGCCGTGCCAGGGGGCCGTGCCGAGCACCACCTCGCGCGCGAAGTCCGGGTCGCCGGTCACCACCGACCCGACCAGGCTGCCCTGGCCGCGCGCGGCCAGCTCGATCACCCGCTCCGCCGAGGTGTAGGGCATGAGCGTGCTCACCGGGCCGAACGCCTCCACCTCGTGCGGCTCGGGCCGGTCGGCGTCGTCCACCCGCAGGAGCAGGGGCGAGACGAACGCCCCGCGCTCGGCGTCGGCGCCGACGACCTCCACGTGCTCGGGGTCCCCGTACACCACCGAGCCGGCGGGGATGAGCGCCTTGAGCGCGCGGCGGACCTCCTCGCGCTGGCCGAGACCGGCGAGGGCGCCCATGTCGACGGACGGATCGGCCGGGTCGCCGACCGTGACCTTCGCCAGCCGGGCGGCGACGGCCTCGGCCACCTCACCGAGCAGCTCGGCGGGGACGAACGCGCGCCGGATCGCCGTGCACTTCTGCCCCGCCTTGACCGTCATCTCGGTCACCAGCTGCGCGACGTACAGCTCGAACTCGGGGCTGCCCGGAGCGGCGTCCGGGCCGAGGATCGAGCAGTTCAGCGAGTCGGCCTCGGCGTTGAAGCGCACCGAGCGGGCCGCGACGACCGGGTGGGTGCGCAGCTTCTGCGCGGTCGAGGCCGAGCCGGTGAAGGCCACCAGATCCTGCTCGGTCAGGTGCTCGAAGAGGTCTCCCGCGCTCCCGCAGACCAGCTGCACGGCGCCCTCGGGCAGGAGACCCGAGGCGACGATCAGCTCCACCAGGCGGGCGGTGACATAGGCGGTCTGCCCGGCCGGCTTGATCAGGGACGGCAGGCCGGCGAGGAACGCCGGCGCGAGCTTCTCCAGCGGCCCCCAGACGGGGAAGTTGAACGCGTTGATCTGCACGGCCACGCCGCGCATGGAGGTATAGAGGTGCTGGCCGGCGAACGAGCCGCCCTTGCCGAGCGGCTCGACGCCGCCGTCCAGGTAGACCCTGCCGTTGGGCAGTTCGCGCCTGCCCTTGGAGGAGTAGGAGAACAGCACGCCGATGCCACCGTCGACGTCGAACCTCGAATCGTTCAGCGTCGCGCCGGTGCGCAGCGACAGCGCGTACAGCTCCTCGCGGTGCTCGCGCAGGTGGGAGGCCAGCGACTTCAGCAGCGCGGCCCGCTGGTGGAAGGTCAGGTCGCGGAGCGCGGGCCCGCCGGTGCGACGCCCGTAGTCCAGCGCGGCGCGGAAGTCGACCCCTGCCGAGGAGATCCTGGCGACCTCCTCCCCGGTGACGGCGTCGTGCAGCGGGGCCCCCTCGTCGTCCGGCACGTGCCACGAACCGGTGACGTAGCTGCTGAGCGGAGCCATGGTCGACCTCCCCATTGAGGGACAACATGCGGGCCGTTCGCCTGGATGGTAACCCGGGGCCGTTCGGGCGGCCGGTGACGGCCCGACAACCTGACGGCGGGACGGCTCCTTGGCTCCTACCCATTCCACAAGCCTCGCGACACCCCTTGACAGCGGTAGAACGGCAACCCTTAACTGACGACAAATCCGTAAGTGATGACAAATCCGCATCCATCGGCCATTCGGTCGGTACGTTGAGCGCTTGACGGCTCACGGCGACCACCGTCACCGCCCCGAGCGGCCGGGGAGTCCTGACACGACGGCGATCGGACGAACGGAGCGGCACTCGTGAGCAGCCTTGGACACACGGCGGGCCTCGGGGACCTGGGAGATCTCGGCCACCTCGAGCCGGTCGAGCGGATCGGCCAGGACGAGCTCCACGCGCTCCAGCTCGAACGCCTCCGGTGGACGCTCGCCTACGCCTACGACAACGTGCCGTTCTACCGCCGCTCGTTCGACCGGGCCGGCGTGCGCCCGCAGGACTGCCGCACCCTCACCGACCTCGCGCACTTCCCGATGACCACCAAGGACGACCTGCGGGACAACTATCCCTTCGGCATGTTCGCCGTTCCCCGGGAGCAGGTCCGGCGCATCCACGCCTCCAGCGGTACGACCGGCCGGCCGACCGTCGTCGGGTACACCGAGCGCGACCTGTCCACCTGGGCCGACCTCATGGCGCGCTCGATCCGCGCCGCGGGCGGCCGGCCCGGCGACATCGTCCACGTCGCCTACGGCTACGGCCTGTTCACCGGCGGCCTCGGCGCGCACTACGGGGCCGAGCGCCTCGGCTGCACGGTCGTGCCGGTGTCCGGCGGCATGACGGCCCGCCAGGTGCAGCTCATCCAGGACTTCCGGCCCGGGGTCATCATGGTCACGCCCAGCTACATGCTGGCCATGGTCGACGAGTTCGAGCGCCAGGGCATCGACCCTCGCTCGACCTCGCTGCGCGTCGGGCTGTTCGGCGCCGAGCCGTGGACCGAGGGGATGCGCAAGGAGATCGAGGACCGCCTGGCTATCGACGCCCTCGACATCTACGGGCTGTCGGAGGTCATGGGGCCCGGCGTCTCGCAGGAGTGCGTGGAGACCAAGGACGGCCTGCACATCTGGGAGGACCACTTCTACCCCGAGGTGGTCGACCCGTTCACCAGTGAGGTGCTCCCCGAGGGCGAGAAGGGCGAGCTGCTGTTCACCTCGCTGACCAAGGAGGCCCTGCCGATCATCCGCTACCGCACGCGGGACCTGACGCGGCTGCTCCCGGGCACGGCGCGGCCGTTCCGGCGGATGGAGAAGGTCACCGGCCGCAGCGACGACATGATCATCCTGCGGGGCGTGAACGTGTTCCCGACCCAGATCGAGGAGATCGTCCTGCGCGTTCCCGGCCTGTCCCCCCACTTCCAGTTGCTGCTCACCCGCCGGGGCCGCCTGGACCACCTGACCGTGCGGGTAGAGGCCCGGCCCGACTGCCCGACGGCGCGCCGCGACCTCGCCGCCGGCGAGGTGGTGGCGGCCGTCAGGGACACGGCCGGCATCGGCGTGGACTGCGCGGTGGTCGACCCCGAGACCCTGGAACGCTCGGTCGGCAAGCTACGCCGGGTGATCGACCGGCGCGGCGCCGAGGATGGCGAGCAGGGCTGAGATACTCCTGTTCCCTCCCCCGCCTGAACTGAAGGCGGGGGTCTCCACGCTTACGGAGGATCGATGGCCACCGCGCGCGCCACCCCTCCACGTCGAGGCCGTCCCGGCTACGACCTGGAGTCGCTGCTGGCCGTCGCGGTCAAGGTGTTCAACGAGCGCGGGTACGAGGCCACCAGCATGGAGGACCTCTCCCGCCGGCTCGGCATCACCAAGTCGGCGATCTACCACCACGTCGCCGGCAAGGACGAGCTGCTCAGGCTGGCGGTCGACCGCGCGCTGGACGGCCTGTTCGAGGCCGCCGGCGAGGTCGCCGCCATGGAGGGCCGCGCGATCGACCGGCTGGAGCACCTCGTACGGCTCAGCGTGCACGTGCTCGTCGACCGCCTCCCGTTCGTCACCCTGCTGCTGCGGGTCCGGGGCAACACCAAGGTGGAACGCCGCGCCCTGGCCCGGCGCCGGGAGTTCGACCACCTGGTGAGCGAACTCGTCCGGCGGGCCGAGGCCGAGGGCGACGTGCGTCCCGACGTGGACCCCGCCGTCACCAGCCGCCTGCTGTTCGGGCTGGTCAATTCGCTGACCGAGTGGTACCGGCCACGCGGCGGAATGGGCGCGGACGCCCTGGCCGAAGCCGTCTGCAAGATCGCCTTCGACGGCCTCCGCCAACCTCGCCTCCACCCGCCGGGGGCTGAGGAGGGCGACCACTCACCTTCCCCGTCCGGCCCCACCCTCTCCGCCCAGTAGGGCGCCTTTACGAACCGGCGCACCAGGCTGGACATCACCGGCTCGTCCGCCCGTCCGGCGAGGGTCACGGTGAGGCTGCCGGGCGGGGCGGGCTCGGGAAGCGGGAAGATCTCGCGGGTGAGCAGCGAGCCCGGCGTGGCGATCAGCTCCGCGACCTGGCCGGCCTCGGCGACGCGGCCGTCCCGCATGATCGCCACCGAGTCGCGAGGGCCCAACCGTTCTACGCGTTCACACAATTCCCGTAGAGCAGTGTGATACGGGCCATTACAGATCTCGATCGCGCGTACCCGCTCGCCGGCCCACGCCGGATTCGGGCTGGTCAGCGCGGCTTGACCCTTATCTGGCCCGCGCCGGACGCGATTCCACGGTGACCACCGCATGACGCGCAGTGAAGTCCCAAAGGTCTCAGAGACCTCACCTTGAGGAGTTTTCGCGAAAGGAAGCTAAGCGTAGATGCTAATTTACTGACGGTAGCCGCAGACCCGCACGGGGGAGGAGTCCACGCACCTCCTAGCGGCACCGCGCTCTCGATGTCCCATCTGTTTCCCAGGGGGTCTGGTGACGCGTGCGGCGAGGACAGGGTCACCGGCGGACGAGATATTCCATCCGCGCCAGGGCTTCCGGCGCCTGGCCGGATGCGCCGCCATGGTGCTCGACAACGACGGGCGCGTCACCCAGTGGGGCGGCGGCGCCATGCGGCTGTTCGGGCGCTCTCCCGACACGGCCATGGGCCACGACATCTGCGACCTGCTGCTCCGCGGCACCCGTCGCGACACGGTGCGGCGGGCCCTGGACCAGGTGGCCGCGGGCGTGCGGTGGAGCGACGTGCTCTCCGCCGAGTGCGCCGACGGCCGGGTCCACGACGTGGCGTTCAGCTGGGAGCCGCTGGCCCGTCCCGGCACGTGGGGGTCGGTGATGGTCACCGCCATGGACGCCTCCCCGCTCCACGACGCCGACGCCTCCGCCCGCGAGCGCCTCGCCCTGCTGAGCGAGCTGAGCACGCGCGTCGGCGCCACGCTGGACACCCGCCAGGCCGCCGAGGATTTCATGGAGATCGCCGTGCCGCGCTTCTCCGACACCGCGAGCCTCTACGTCGTCGAAGGCCTGCTCCGGGACGAGGAGTTCCCCGTCCGGGCGGCCGACGGGTCGGTCCGGGTCCGGCGGCTCGCGCTCAGGCTCGACACCCGCGCGTCCGATGAGACGCAGTGGCACGCCGCCTTCCCGACCGACGAGATCGTCTCGTACGGCCCGCGGCATCCCGCCAACCGCTGCATGGCCGCCGACAGGCCGGTCGT
Source organism: Sphaerisporangium perillae (assembly GCF_023276435.1). GTDB lineage: Bacteria > Actinomycetota > Actinomycetes > Streptosporangiales > Streptosporangiaceae > Sphaerisporangium > Sphaerisporangium perillae. Next base: position 232,190 of record NZ_JALLPO010000005.1, on the reverse strand, counting down.
CCACACCGCGTCCGACCTCGAGATCGACGATCTCGACAGGATCGTCGGCGTGATGGGCGAGTCGGCGATGCACCATCTGGAGGCGACGTCCTTCCTGACCGTGCCGCTGACCGCCCGGGGCATGGTGCTCGGCTTCATCGCCTTCACCCGCAACCCCGACCGCCGCCGCTTCGACGCGCACGACGAGGCGCTCGCCGAAGATCTCGCCACCCGGGCGGCCATATCCATCGACAACGCCCGCCTCTACTGCCGGGAGCGCCGCACCGCGCAGGCCCTCCAGCACAACCTCGCGCCCCGCACGCTCACCGTCCCGCCCGGCCTGGAGGTCGCCCACCGCTACCTTCCCGCCAGCGCCATGAGAGTGGGCGGCGACTGGTACGACGTGATCCCCCTGTCCGACACCCGCATCGCCCTGGTGATCGGGGACGCCATGGGGCACGGCGCCGTGGCCGCCGGCTCGATGGGCCAGCTCCGCGCCGCCGTACGCGCCCTCGCCGGCTTCGACCTGGCGCCTGACCAGGTGCTGCGGCGGCTCGACCACATGGCGGAGGACATCGACTCCATCCAGTGCGCGACCTGCCTGTACGCCATCGTCGACCTCGTTACCCGCACCTGCTCGCTCGCCTGCGCGGGGCACCCGCCCCCCATCCTCGTGGGTCCCGACGGCACCGCCTCCGTGCTCGACCTGCCGCCGGGGCTGGCGCTCGGCCTCGGCGACCCCGCCTTCTCTCGGGCCTTCCGCACCACCGAGGTCACGATGCCCGCCGGCAGCACGCTCGCGTTCTACACCGACGGGCTCGTGGAGAGCCGCGAGCAGGACATCGACAGCGGCATCGCGGCCCTGCAGGCGGCGCTCGCCTCCCCGCGCGGCACGCTGGAGGCCACCTGCGACACCATCATCGCCGCCCTCCCCCGCCAGGACGACGACGTAGCCCTCCTCCTCACCCGCACCGCCTGAATCCTCCCCTGAGCCGGCCTCCTCGACCTGCCCCTCGCCGACGGCACTGGCCGCCGGTCGTCGCCATGACCACCTGGCGACGATCCACACCTTCCTTCTGAGCAGCTACGAAGACGCCATCGAAGTGTGAACACTTGATCCGGCAGCGGGGACGATGATCCGCCTCGCACCGTCCATGAATCGAAGGTTTGTTGACGATGACGATGATCGGCATGTCGCAGCTGCAAGATCGCCCGGGCCTGCTACAAAGGGCATCAGATCGCTGGGCAAACTCCCCCGACAAAGGTCCCGGGCGGTCATCTGGGACGTCTTCTGAGATTGGTTTCGGGGGAACCTGTGGACAGCAGATCAGGTCATATGGCTTTTTCATCGCCGCGGACACCGCTGCTTGGAGTTCTGGCGGCACTCATGAGCCTGGGGATTGCTTCGGCCGGTCCCGTCGCTCCGGCGCGCGCCGACACCTCCTCCGGTAACACGACGGCGAACGTCTCGGTGACCGGGTCCATCACCCTGTCAAACCTGACCGGCTCATTCACCTTGAGCGGCGACCCGGGTACCACGGCCACGCTGAACGGCGCGGTCACGATGACGGTGACGACCAACAACCCGGCCGGTTACCAGGTTACGGTGCAGGCGACCACGCCGACGATGACCGGGTCGGCGGGAAACTCCGACTCCATTCCCATCGGCAACCTGTATGTGCACGAGACCGGCGATCCACTGTTCTACCAGATGTCCAACACCACCCCGGTGACCGTCCACACCCAGCACACCCCCTCCGCACCCGGCGGAGACAACCTGAGCAACGACTACATGGTGAACATCCCGGTGGTGCAGCCGGACACCTACCGCACCACACTCAACTACATCGCCGCGACGCTTTAGGCCACCGGACTCGTGCGTGAACCAGCGATGGCCGCCGTCCGGTTCTGCCGCACCGCGGGCCTGGTGGTGAGCGCCGTCTGCTCGCTCATCACCTCCGGTTCGACCGGGTCGGCGTGGGCGCAGCCTGGGCCCTCTGCGCCGGTGGTCCCGGCGTTCTCGCTCAAGGTGAGTCCCACGCGGCTGGTCATCACGCCGTCTCAGGCCGGCGACCCGCAGCGTTTCCAGGTGGCCAACACCGGGCGAGCGGGGGTGGATGTGGCTGTGACCGCGACATCGCTGGAGCAGCATCCCGACGGGTCGCTGTCCTACCCGCCCGCCGCGCCGTATTCGGCCGCGCACTGGGTCGGCATGGCTCCGCGGCACTTCCACCTGGCCCCGGGTGCCGCGCGCACGGTGACGGTCCGCCTGACCATACCCGCCCAGCCCGAACCCGGCGAGCACGCGGTGGCGTTGCTGTCCCTGGTGCCCGCCGAGCAGCAACAGGGGCACGTGCGGCTCAACCGGGGGGTCGCGGTGCCCTTGCTGGTCACCGTGCCCGGAGCGGTGAGCGACACCGTCACCCTGGCCGGGCTGCACACCCAAGGGTTCAGCCCCGGCGGGCCGATCACCCTCACCGCGGTGGTCAAAGACAGCGGCACCGTGCACCACGACTTCTTCGCCCCCGACCACAACCTGCTCGCCGACGCCGAAGGCCATGCGATCGCCTTCCCGGACTTCACCGTCCTTCGCGGCTCCACCCGCGCCGTGACCACCCAGTGGGCCGACCCGCCGCCGGCATGCATCTGCCACATCACGGTGGCCATCACACGCAAAGGGCTCCCGCCGCACGCCCTGCAGGCCACCGTGGTCCGCTTTCCCGTCTATCCGGTCGGCGGGCTCATCGCGGCGCTGGCCACGCTGTACCTCATGTGGCGCTTCATGGCCTCCCGGTTCACCCTGCAACGCCGCCCACCACGACGACCGGCCTGACTGTGACAGCAGCGGCATCGCGGCCCTGCAGGCGGCGCTCGCCTCCCCCGCGCGGCACCCTGGAGGCCACCTGCGACACCATCATCGCCGCCCTCCCCCGCCAGGACGACGACGTAGCCCTCCTCCTCACCCGCACCGCCCCCGCCCTCCCCTGAACGGAGCCACCTCGCCCCGCCCCCGCCGGCGGCACTGGCCGCCGGTCGTCGCCCCACACTGCGAGATCAGATCCGGCCTAGGCCGGTACGCATGGCGGGCGACTCGCTGTCGAGCGAGGCCCCGGCCGGGTGGAGACGCTCGGCGACGACACGCACCTCGTCGTGGAGGGCACGCAACTCGTCGGCCGTCGGGTTCAGCTCGTAGCCGTGGTAGTGGCAGGCTGCGCTGAGCGCGGCCCACGCTCCGAAGGCACGCCGGGCGGTGGCCCCATCGACATACTGAGCCAGGCACAGCAGTTGCGTCCGCATCCGGCAGCATTCCATCCCCGGCTGGGTGCGACGCCAGAATTCGCGTACGCAGCTCTCCAGTGCCTTGCGAAGCAGGAACGCGCTTGTCCGCGACCACGGCCCCCGGCTCGCGGAGCGAAGCACCGTGTCCGCGTCGTCGAGCAGATGGGTGTAGGCCGTCGTCATCTCAGCCCACCTCCCGCAGGCGCCTGGCCAGCTTGGTCACGTATCCGATCGGGTCGTCCCCGTTGCCGCGCAGGTCGGCCTGGAAGTCCCCCTCTTCATGGGCACCCCTGTTGCAGGCGCGGAACACCTTCCCGGCCCAGCCGCCGAAGTCGCGGTTGAGCCGGCCGACCACCTCACCGGACTCGACTCCGAGGGCCAGCGCGGCGATGTCCGACGACTTGCGCGCCTCGGAGATGCGCCGCTCGACCGTGTCGTGGTCGGTGTCGGCGGTCAGCAGCCGCCGCCGTGCTACCTCGACGAAGGCACTCTCCAGCGCCACCCGGCACATGCCGGGCAGCACGGCCGGCGCCACCCCCGGGGGAAGCCGGATGTCGGCGAGAACGGACCTGGCCTCTTTCAACGCCCGCTCGACCGGGTCGTCGGAGACCTGGACCTCGACCTCGGAACGTTCCTTGCGCAGCAATTCCAGGATCGTCGCCGGGATGCGCAGGCGGCGGACTGCCTCCGCCAGGCGGGTGTCGTGGGTGAAAACGACCACCTGCCGACGCTCCGCCACCGCCTCCAGGACCTGCGCCAGGCCGTCGACCTTGCTGGGGTCCATCGACTGCACCGGGTCGTCGATGACCAGAAACCGGAAGGGGCTCTCGTTCGCCAGCGCCCGCGGCAGGAACAGCGAGAGCGCCAGCGCGTGCAACTCCCCCTGGCTCATCACGCCGAGCGCCGCGCCGGACACATCGTCCACGGTCACGTCGAGCTCGACCTTGCGCTGCGTGCGGTTGCCCGCCAGCCGGACCTCCCCCAGGCTCACGTTGCTCTGCCGGCGCATGATCGCCCAGTACATCCGGGCATCCTGCCCCTGGGCGGACATCCGGGCGGCGCGAAGGTCGTCGTGCACGTCATGCAGCCACGCGTCGGCAGCCTTGATCAGCGGCAGCCGCACCTTGGCCGCCGCGGCCTCGCGCGCCTGCCGGCACCATGCCACCACCGCCCCGGCCGGCTCGCTCCACCGGTCGTCATGGTCGGCGAGGCGCTTGGCGGCCTCCTCCTTGTTCAGCCGGTACTCCTCCGCCAGCCGCAGGCCGACCTCCGCGAACCGCTCGACGTCCGAGCCTTCCCGGCAGGCCTGCCACTCCTGCCACGACGCGGCGAGCGACTCCGGCAGTCCCGCGGGCGGATCTCCGATCAGACGGTGTGCCGCGGCCCAAGCGGACCTCGACTCGTCGCGGGCGGCCTCGGCCGTGGCGGCCTCCCGCCGCAAGCGCGTGACCTCCTCCTGTGCGCGTACGGCCCAGGCCTCATCGAGGCGGTCCGGCGCCTCGCAGACCGGACACGCCCGGTCATCTTGATGGCGCCGATGATGCGTCAACGCCATGTCCAGCAGTTCGGCACGCTCACGGGCGTCCTCCGCCGAACCGCGCCGCACCTCCGCCAGCGCACGCGAGGCCGAACGAACCCGCTCCGCCGCCGCGCGTACGGCCTCCGGATCGGGACCCACCAGCTCCGCCACCCGGCGCAGCGCCCGCAGCGCTCCGTGGGCCTCATCACCGGCGGCGAGGGTCTCCACCCGGGCGAGGTCGGGATCCTTTTCGCTCAGCTCGGTATGAACTGCTCGCGCCCTCGGGTCGTCGAAATCGGCCAGCACGCCGAGCAGCGGGAGAAGGTCCTGGCGGGACGCCGTCACCTTCTTGTCGAGGACGTTCCGCTCATTGCGAAGCGCCGCGCACGCCTCGGCGAGCGGGCCCAGCCCGAGGATCGCGGAGACCTTGTCGTACAGGTCGGAGGGCTTGTCCAGAGCGCTACCGAGTTCGGCGTAGGGCAGGAAGGGGCGGTACGCCGTCAGCGCGTTGACCAGGTTCAAGGAGCTCAGCGGCGCGAGCTCCTGTCCCGGCCGGCGTACGAACGCCGCCGAGTCCTCCACCTTGGCCCCGGTCCATTCCCGGCGGACGATGGTCGGCTCGGACTCACCCGATACCAGCAGGTCCACCTCGATCTCGGGGTTCACCTGGCTGTGGAGATTCCGGAAGCTACTCGTCCAGACCTGCGACCTGGCGTTCCAGCGTGAGTTCTGACCGGTCAGCGCCATCTCGACGGCTTCGGCGAAGCTGGACTTGCCCGAGCCGTTGCGTCCGGTGACGACGACGAGCCCGTTGCCATGAGGCAGCTCAAGCCGGACGGGCCGGCCGATGCCCCGGAAGCCCGCGACCGTGATCGCGCGCAAGTAGATCCCGGCGAGTGAACCGGCCGCCTCCGGCGGCGGGTCGCCAAGGGCCGCCAACACCGCCTCCTGGGCCTCGGCAGGAAGACCGGATTCGGCCAGCCGGGCCTTGACGATGTCGTGGAGCGTTACATGGGCCGGGGAAGAGGCCATGGTGATCTCCTGGAGAAGCGGGGGGAGACCGATCGGATCGCCGGTCGATGAGACCTAGTGAAGCACGCGTGACTGCCATTCACAACCGAATCACGCTCAACTTGGCCACATCAGGTCCCAGGATCGCCTGACGAAGCGAGACCGAATGAGCACCCGCGTCGAGCGAGTCCGTCTCAGGCGATGCCGGCCTCCCAACGGCCGCGCTTCAGGTGGCAGACGCCATCGGGGGTGATGGAGACCCGGGCACCGTGGACAGGGAGGCTGCCGGTCATGACCCAGCGGTGGCGGATCGAGTCGAGAGCATCCCACAGCCGCCGGGGACCTCCTTGGTGGACGATCGGGGCCTCGCCCTTGATGCCGGTGGCCCGGGCCCACGAGCCGTCCTTGTGCGACATCCACGCACTGCGCCGGCCGTCGTCGTACTCCTCATAGTGGTGCTCGATGCCAGGGACGGTCACGTCCAGCATCGAGCGCACCTCCCATGCCTCGACCACGTCCAGCACGGGGTACCGGCCTTCGGAGATGTGGTCACCCTCGCGATCGCGGAGCTCGCCCGGCAACGCGTGCGGGGACGACGGGTAGTCCCCGGCGTCGTGGCGCGCGGCCATGAAGCCCGCCCGATCCCACTCGACGCGGCCGACCGCTCCGCCGTCCTCGCTCTTGTCGGCAGTGATGATCAAGGTGGTGCCGGTGATGGTAGTGACGAGCCGCCCGCCCGGTCGCAGGGCGGCGAGCCAGCTCGCCGGGATGGGACGGACCGACACCGTGGCCACGATCCGGTCGTAGTCACCGGGAAGCGGACCTGTCGCGTCGATCGTCGCCACCTCGGGCCGTAGGCCGGCCTGCTCCAGGCGGTGGACGGCGGCGGCCGTCAGGTACGGATCCACGTCCACGCTGGTCACGTGCTCGCCACCGAGTCGCGCGGCGAGCAGGGCGCAGCCGTACCCGGAACCGGTGCCGACGTCTAGTACGTCAGCCCCGTCGTACACCCGGAGGTGACGCAACATCTGCACCACCAGGCCGGGGAGAGTGGAGGAGGAGGTGGGACGGCCTGCCGGCCGGTCGCTCTCCTGGGCCTGGTCGGCATGCGCCCCCGCCACGCTGGTCACCAGCGTCCGATCGGAGTAGGCCGCCCGCATCCACGTCTCGACGTCGGCCTGGCCATCGTTGAACACCCAACCGTCCTTGGACGGTGACCACCAGCGGGGCACGAACAGATGGCGCGGCGCGGCGGCGACCGGACCACGCCAGCGCGACGACGCATGCGTCACGGCCTCAGAAAGCCGCTCAGCGTGGCGCTCCCAATCCATGGTCATGCCTTTCGGGTATCAGTCGTCGTACGCGGGGTTGCACACCTCGGTGGAGGCCGGGGCGCAGTCGTCACTGTCGCTGCCAGGATTGCACCCAGAGCCGGCACGCCGGGACACCTGCGCAACGGCGCCCTGCCACGTCTCCCCGGTGAGGATCTCGGCGAGAGACCGGTCGCGCAGGTTGCCCGCCGTGATCCACCGCGACATTACACACGGCGTGACGTCCCCCTGTGCGGAGACGGCGAACTGCCTCTGTCCGCAGCGCCCGCACAGCTGCGACACGTCGGGCCGATCCCGGGCGCCCCGGCCGATCCCTCGCAGGTGATCGACGCGCACCCGGGTCACGCCAAGGGCGGCCAGTTGGGTGCGGGCCTCCTCGACGCGCTGCCCGTCCAGGATCTCGACGATGGACGCCCGCATCGGGATGCTGAGGTTCACCGCCCTGATGATGTTGGCCCGCGTGCGGCCATGACCGTCCGGACGGCCGGTGATCCGCGCGTGCTCGGCCGGCCGGTCGCTGTAGTAGCTGGTCGCCAGGGACACACCGGGCCGGGCGAACAGGTCCCACCAGGTGTCACGGACACGGTAGAGGTTGGTGAAGATCTCCACCGTCTGGCCCGCGTCGATCGCGTGGCGCAGGATCTCCTCGAAGTTCGGGTGGAGCGTCGGCTCGCCACCGATGAACTGGACCCTGGTCACGCCCAAGGCGCGCGCGTCGGTGAGGAGGTCGCGCCAGTCGGCCAGGGACATCACGCCGTGGTCGCCCGTCGGGCCGGACTCGGCGTAGCAGTGGGCGCAGGCGAGCTGGCATCGTCCGGTGAGTTCCAGCGCGAGGAACCATCCGGAGAGCAGGGGCGGCGTCGCCGGTACGGCGTGCTGCTCGTGAAGCAGGGTCATCGATCTTCCTTCCGGTTCGGGGCGCCGGCGGCTGTGTTGCCGTCCACGCCGGCATGGAGGTGGGGTGGCCGCCCTGTGGCGGCGGATGCCGGATGCGCCGCCGGTGTGCGGGACGACAGCGGGCGGGCGTTCGACGGGGCCGGGAGGGCGAAGGCGACGGCCTTGCCCGGAGCGCCGGTGGTCGAGGTCGTCACGGAATGGACGTGGCAGTTCCCGCCGGAGAGCCGATGGGCCAGCAGCAGGCCGCGGCCGTTCTCGGCGAGCAACGGCAGGCCGATTTCCCGGACCGAGCGCAGCAGGTCAAGGACGATCGCGACCTCGTGGGTGTCGGGGTCACCATCGACGATCTCGCACCAGATCGGCACGCCGTCCTCGCTGAAGACGCGCAGCTCGTACGGCGGGCGGGCGTGCCACTCGGCGTTGGCCGCCAGTTCGGCCACGATCAGCTCGGCGTCGGCGATGGCCTCGTCGTCCGCGCCGGCCCGCCGGAGCACCTCCCGGATCACTTCTCGGGCACGGCGGGACGCCGAGCCGGGCTGGAGCAGCCTCACCAGCGTCCGCGTGCGGACCGGCCCTGCCACGGCTCTGGACCGCCCTCCCTCGGGCCCGGGCCACAGAGGCAGAGCCGGTGCGGACTCTTCGGGGGTGCCTGGGGGGACGCTGCCGACCGGCCGCATTGGGGCGCTCCATTCGCTGTCGATTGCCGTGACAGCAGGAAACGGCCCGGGGCGATGGATATGAACGCCGATGCCTGTCCGTGCGCGGCGACCTGGATGATCAGCCCACCCAGGTGGTCGCCTGCTGAACGCCCTCCCGATGAGGGCGCCGGGAAGGGCTCGCCGAACGACCGACGGCCGTGCACTCGGACAAGGGAAGGGCAATCGGCTCGGCTGGTCGCTTGCTGGTCGTTTTCCCGGGATGGTGGCGGCGGCAGAGTCGTGATAGTCACAATGTGTAGTCATCCGATCACAAGGAGGCGACCGTGGGCGAGGCGCGGCGGTGTGCGGGGCGGCCGGAACTGGCGCGGGCGCGCAGGCGGCTCGGCATGAGCCAGGAGGAGGCAGCCGAGGCGGTCGGGGTGGCCACGACGACGTGGGCCCGCTGGGAGCGTGGAGAGCAAGGGGTGCGGGCCTGCTACCGGGCCCGCATCGCCACCGCGTTCGGGGTCGAACCGGTGCGCGTCGAGGAGTGGATAGAAGGGTGGGCCTTCGGAGCGACATCATCCTGGCCGGCCGCCGACAGCGCGGGCGAGGCGCTGGTGGCTACCGTGAAGGCCGCCGCGCATCTGTGGAGGTTGGAGATGGACCCGTCCCGGCGCCACCTGCTGGCCGCTCTGCCGTTCGTGCCCTCGGCGCTGGCCGAGTGGCTGGTGTCGTGGAACTACGGCAGCCCGGCGGCGTCGGCCGCACACGAGGGTCCGGGGCGGGCCGTGGGGCTGGCGGACGTGGCGCGCATCAACGAGGCCCGCAAGGCGTTCAGCCAGATGGACCAGCGGTTCGGGGCCGGGCTAGTGCGACCGGTGGTGCTCCGCTACCTGAACGAGAACGTCTCACCGCTGCTGCGCGGGCGGTACGACGACCGGGTGGGCGCGGAGCTGATGAGCGCGGCAGCAGGGATGAGCTGGATGGCCGGGTGGACCGCCTTCGACGTCAACCAGCACGGCCAGGCCCAGCAACACTTCGGCCAGGCGCTCCAGCTGGCCAAGGCGGGCAACGACCCTATGACCGGTGTCTGGGTGCTCGCAACGCTCACCCGGCAAGCGATCCATCTGGAGCAGCACACCTGGGCGGTCTGGCTTGCGCGAGCGGCGGTCGACACCGCGCGCAAGGTTGAGGCGCCACCGCGCGTACTGGCGACGATCCTCGTCAAGGAGGCCTGGGCGACAGCCCTTGAGGCGCGACCGGCAGATACTGCGGACCGACACAGTGCTATCCAGGTCGAGCGTCTAGTCGCCGAGGCCGAGCGCGCCTATGCGCGAGGCACCACCGACCGGGATCCGGAGTGGACCAGCAGGTTCGAGGAAGCGGAGCTCAGCGCCGAGACGGGTAACTGCTGGCGCTTGCTGGGCGAGCACCGGCGCGCGGCAGAGTGCGCGGAGACCGCTGTGACCGCGTTCGGTGACCGTGTTCCCCGGTCAGTTCAGTTCAACCGGATACACGCCGCTGAGGCGTACCTCGAGATGGGCGAACTGGAGCAGGCACTCGCGAGTGCGCGATCCGCCATTCCATTGACAAAGACCCTTACCTCTGCCCGGCCTGTGGATCTCATCCGGCGGTTCACCGGGCGGCTGGAGCCCTATGCCGACAGCGTGATGGTCCGGGAGTTCCGTGACCACCTGAACGCCGAACTCGCCGCCTGACCAAGCGCGAGCCGGGGGGATGATGGATCGCCACTACCCCCGGCGGAGGCGTGAGCCCTCCTTCGGGCGGTCCGCGCTGGTCGCGACCCCAGGGCCAAAGCCGGCCGACCGCTGAGCGGCAGATCGCGTAACAGGTCGGAGGCAGGGGCGAAAGCGGCGAGCGACGCGGCGCTTGGGCAGCTCAGCACGTGTACCAGACACCCAGACACCCACCTCTTCCGGGAGAATGGCGCGATTCGTCCACGATCCTAAGTTGAGGGCACACATGAAACGCTGGATCGCCTTGTTGGCGGCAACCTTGGTCTCCACCTCTCTGCTGACTCCCCCGGCCACCGCGCAGGCCGCGATGGACCCGGTGAAAGCGCTGAAAGCGCAGATCGCCGGTCGCCTGGCGGTGGAGGTGGCCGAGAGCAGCGGCGTGTCCTACAAGGGGCACCCCATCTGGTCGACGGTCCGCCGGGGCGTGCTGCGGCTCGGCGGCTCCGGTGTCGGGGCGGCCGACATCACCCGGACCTTCACCCCCAGCCGTCTGATGCGCGACCAGTTGGACGACGGCCGCTGGGACGCCGACAAGGTGAACGCCGAGACCGGCTCGAACCGCTCGATCAGCGTGAACGGCGTGCTCTACCGTTCGGGGCCGCTCTACCAGCCCGTGCTGCCGGACGGGAAGACGTGGGCCCTGGCGGGCCGAAGCGGCGGCGTCTCAGCGGCGTACGGCGACCAGATCATCAACATCTTCGAGCCCAGCACCCTGAAAGCGCTGGTCACCACGGCGACCAGTAAGAAACCGTCCAAGTACGGCATCAGGAAGAAGGCCACCGAATACGCCGGCGCGATGACCTTCCGCCAGTTGTACGCGGTGTCGCCGACCTTCCGCTCTCTGATCGGCAAGCGCTCCCTCACGCCGGTCGCCGACACGAAGATCACCTGGTGGCTACGACTCAACGACCTGGGTCAGGCCCTCACCCTCGGCACCACCTGGAAGGTCGCCGATGGGTATGTAGCGGGCGTCTTCAGCCAGTACCCGGGGCGTGGCCTCCCCCGGCCCCTCAAGAAGAACGTCCCCACGCCCCGCGCCGCCCTGGTGGCCACGACGTCAGACCTCACCGGCCCCCTGCCCCGCCCGAGCGCTCTCATCGACAGCACGTTCTCCATCGGCTGAGCTGGAACGCGCCGACGTGACCCGCCACTCGACCGGAGCCAAACACACGAGCCCCGCCCCTTGCCCCCTACGCAGAGGCGGGTCTTGCGTTGTCCACTCCAAGGCAACCGAGGACGTGACTGGGATTCACGGACAGAAGGCATAGAAAACCGGCACTCGCAGCTGTAGGGTTGCGGGCGTTCGGGAAGCCTGATGTTCAGGTGTCCCGCGTGGCTAGCCTGAGTCCTTCGGGATCCCCTGTCAGAAAGGCCGCCAGTGGCGAAGCTGACCCTGCCGCAACTCGAACTGCACCTGTTCGGTGCGGCGGACATCCTCCGCGGCAAGATGGACGCCGCCGAGTACGGGCGCTACATCTTCGGGATGCTCTTCCTCAAGCGCTGCTCCGATCAGTTCGACGAGATGCGCGAGCAGGTCGTCGAGGAGCAGCAGGCCAAGGGGAAGACCCGGGAGCAGGCCGAGCAGGCCGCCGAGCTGCCGTTCCTCTACCAGGGCGCCTTCTTCGTGCCCGATCGGGCGCGCTGGACCCACATCAAGAACGAGTCCCGGAAGAAGGCGCCGGGCGATCTCCTCAACAAGGCGCTTGAGGCGCTGGAGGAGGAGAACACCGCGCTGAAGGATGTGCTCGGGCACATCGACTTCACCCGGCGGATCGGCAACACCACGATCCCGGACAAGAAGATCCAGCAGTTCATCGACCACTTCGACCGCTACCGCCTGCGCAACGACGACTTCGAGTTCCCCGACCTGCTCGGTGCCGCCTACGAGTACCTGATCGGCGAGTTCGCCGACGAAGGCGGCAAGAAGGGCGGCCAGTTCTACACCCCGCGCGGCGTGGTCCGCATGATGAACCGCCTGGTGAAGCCGCAGCAGGGCATGCGGATCTACGACCCTTGCTCAGGGTCGGGCGGCATGCTCATCTTCGCCAAGGAGTACATCGCCGAGCACGGCCAGGACGTCCGCGACCTTTCCCTCTACGGGCAGGAGAACGACGGCGGCTCCTGGTCCATCTCGAAGATGAACATGATCCTGCACGGTGTCGCCAACGCCGACATCCGCAACGAGGACACGCTCGCCGCGCCCCAGCATGTCGACGGCGGCGAGTTGATGCGCTTCGACCGGGTACTGACCAACCCGCCGTTCTCGCAGAACTACGACCCGGCGACGCTGGAGCACAAGGAGCGCTTCCACTACGGCTACACGCCGCCCTCGGGCAAGAAGGCGGATCTGATGTTCGCCCAGCACGTGCTGGCCGTACTCACCCCCACCGGGGTCGGCGCCTCCGTCATGCCGCACGGTGTGCTCTTCCGGGGTGGGGACGAGAAGAAGATCCGCCAGGGCATCATCGAGGACGACCGCCTGGAAGCGGTCATCGGCCTCGCCGCCAACCTGTTCTACGGCACCGGCATCCCCGCCTGCATCCTGATCCTGCGGGGTACGGCCCGGCGACCTGAGGAGCGGCGCGGCAAGGTGCTGTTCATCAACGCCGACCGGGAGTACACCTCCGGCCGTGCGCAGAACTACCTCGACCCCCAGCACGCAGAGAAGATCGTCTCCGCCTTCGAGGACTACCGCGACATCCCGGGCTTCGCCCGCGTGGTGGACATCGAGGAGCTGCGGGAGAACGAGTTCAACCTCAACATCCGCCGCTACGTCGACAACACCCCGCCGCCCGAGCCCCAGGACGTACGCGCGCACCTGCACGGTGGCGTCCCCAAGGCCGAAGTCCGCGCGTTCGAGCCGCTGTTCGCCGCCTTCGACGTCGACCCGCACGCGCTTTTCGCCGAGCGGGACGCCGACTACTACGACTTCCTCCCCGAGGGCTGGGAGGCCACCGCCGAGCGCATCCCATCGTTGACCAAGGCGGCGGAAGACCGGCTGCGTGCGGCGTTCGACGAGTGGTGGGAGCGCCACAGCAAGCGCCTCGTCGAACTCCCCGCGACGAAGAAGGTCATGGAAGTCCGGGCCGAGCTGCTGGAGTCGTTCGTCGCCGAGCTGTCACCGCTCGGTCTGCTCGACCGCTTCGAACTGGCCGGCGTGATCGCCGCCTGGTGGGGCGAGGCCCAGTACGACATCCGAACCCTGTCCTACAACCAGTTCAGCGGCGTCGTCAGGGGTTGGCTCTCCACCATCGAGTCCGCCTTCGAGACCGACGTAGAAGACAGCCGCGACAAGGCCCGCCTCGCCACCCAACGCCGCAGGGCCCGCGAACACCGCGTGGTCCCCCTCCTGCTACCCGACTACCTGGCCCAGCTAGAGGAGGCCGAAGCCCGCCGAGCCGAGCTCGACGCCCAGGTCAAGGCGGCCACCCCGACCCCAAGCGATGACGAGGAAATCGACGAGCCGGAGGAGACGCTGAGCCCGGTCGAGCTAAAGAAGCTCAAGGCTGACCTCACCGCAGCCAAGAAGGCCGTCAAGGAGCTGGAACAGGCGTTTCTCTCCAAGTTGCATACGGCCTGTGCCCCCATGCTCAAAGACATCCAGAATGCAGCAGAGGCGGGACAACTGGGCCTACTGCTGGAAGATCCAATATCCTACCTAGTCGACCAGCAACCCGGCGAGACGGCCGATGAACAGACAAAAAGTCTGGTGCTCCGCATCGTCAAGACCGATCTGACTGGCCGACTTGACGAGCAGGTGGCCCTTAATCGCCGAAAAATTACGGTCCGCTACCGCACCTGGATAGACAAATATGCGGTAACTCTTCGCCATCTTGAATCAGAACAGAAGGCTACTGCCACTCGATTTGACTCATTCCTAAAGGAGCTCGGCTATGGTTAGCCCGCCATGGAATACAATTATGTTGCGCACAGACGTCACCCTTTCGAGTGGCCTTCCAGTAAGCCATGACACCGGAAGCTCTTTGCTGGCGGAAATTCCAGTATATGGAGGGAATGGCATAACAGGACGCACAACTAGACCACTGACCAATCGGCCGACTTTTACGATTGGTAGAGTCGGCGAATATTGCGGATCCGTCCATCTTGTCGAGGAAGATGCGTGGGTAACGGATAACGCTCTATGGGCTACCCATATAGCTCCAGGATGGAACCTTCATTTTCTGGTTTACTACCTGAACTGGCTTGGTCTCGGCAGACTCCGAAGCCAAACCGGTCAACCTCTGGTTACACAAGGGGAAATAGGACAACTTAAGCTTCCTAAACCACCTATCGGAGAGCAACGGCGGATTATGGAGATCTTTGACTCCCTCGACGCTCAGCTCACATCTACTGGCCGACTCGCAAATAAGCTTCATCTTCGCCAAATAGGACTGACGGATGCGCTACTACGGTCAGTAACAGTCCAAGAAAGTTCTCTACGAGATTACTTGACTCAGAACCCCAAAAATGGCTACTCGCCGCAAGCGGTCGATTCTTGGACTGGCCTGCTCGCACTCGGATTAGGTTGCCTTACCACTTCGGGGTTTCGGCCATTGCAGCTGAAAAACGTCCCTGTCGGAGCTACGCGAAACGTTTCAGCTATGCTCACGGATGGCGATCTTCTTATGAGCCGAGCAAATACCAGGGATCTTGTCGGTCTAGTAGGCAGGTACCAGGGTGTCGGATGGCCCTGCATCTATCCTGATCTTATGATGCGCCTTTCTCCACGCCCGACATGTAGGGCCGAGTACCTAGAGATTGTCTTGCGAAGCTCTCCACTGCGCCGTCAAATTCAATCGATCTCCCAGGGGACATCGGAGAGTATGGCAAAGATCAGCGGATCCACCGTAGGAAGACTCAGGGTAGCCGTTCCCGATCTCGCCACACAGGATCGAATTGCCAGAATTCTGAAGTGCGGCGATGCCGAATTGCGGGACACCCTTAAGGAACGCGAGAAACTCAAGTCGTTGAAGCATGGCTTGATGGACGACCTGCTTTCTGGGCGGGTTCGGGCGAAAGACGTGGAAGACGCCCTGTAAGGCGCAGTTCGAGGTAATCCTTTGCAGAGAAAGACTAGATCACCAATTTCGCTCGGGGATATTTCTCAGCACGCATCAGTTCGCGCAACGAGCCAACACCTGGCGGTGGTCGGGTGGGACGACGATGAGGGGAGAGGAGTCCGGTGAGTGAGTACAGCGAGGTCGAGGCGCCCCTCATCAACCAGTTTAAAAAGATGGGGTGGACCCACTTACCCGGGGCCGAGGTGGGGGCGTTGGCCGTGCTGGACCCGGAGCGGTCGGAGCGGGGCTCGTTCGACGAGGTCTTTCTGGAGCGTAGGCTTCGGGCGGCTATTCATCGCATCAACCTCGGCCCTGACGGTAAACCATGGCTGGACGAGCATCGGATCAGCCAGGCGGTCAACGCGCTACGCCGGCCCGGTCCATCCAGCCTGCTGGAGGCCAACCAGAAGGCCACCGAGCGCCTGATCAACGGCATCCCCATCGCCGGGCTGGACGGCTGGAACCAGGGCCGTGACCAGCAGATCCACTTCATCGACTGGCACCCGGCCGGTTTACCGGCCAACGACTTCACTGTGGTCAGCCAGTTCCGGGTGAACATCCCCGGCAAGCATGGGCCGAAGAATTACGTCGTCCTAGACCTGGTGCTGTTCGTGAACGGCATCCCACTCGTGGTGGTCGAGTGCAAGCGCCCCGGAAACGACGCCACGGCGCAGGCCGTCAAGCAACTCCGTCGTTACGCCGAGTGCCCGCCGTTCAGCCCCGGGCAGGGCGTGCCGAAGCTCTTCACCACCGTGCAGCTCACCGTCGCCGCCTCCGGAGAGGACGCGCGCCTCGGCACCTTCACCGCCGAGGCTGAGCACTACGTACCGTGGCGGGACCCCTTCCCCCTCTCCAAGGAGGAACTGGCCGACCAGGTGGGTGGCACGGTGCGCGGCCAGGAGATCCTGGCGGGAGTCGTCCTGCACCCGAGAAGGCTGCTCGACATCGCGCACAACTATGTGACGTTCCTGCCCACCAAGGACGGGATCACGGTCAAGGCCGCGCCGCGCTACCAGCAGTACCGCGCGGTGGAGAAGTCGGTCCGGAACCTGCGCACCCAGCCGTCCAGGAAGCGCGATGGCCGGCAGGACCGGCGGGGCGGCATCATCTGGCACACCCAGGGCTCCGGCAAGAGCCTGACCATGACCTTCCTGGTCCGCAAGCTCCGGATGACGCCAGGACTGGACGACATGAAGGTCGTGCTGGTCACCGACCGGACCCAGCTGCAGACCCAGCTCAGCGAGACGATGCGGCTGACCGGCGAAAAGGTTGACATCGCGAAGAGCGTCGAGGAGGCCAAGGCGGACCTCGCCAAGCACGGTCCCGGCGTCGTCTTCGTGATGATCCAGAAGCAGCAGGACGTACGGGGCCGCGGCACCGGCGTGAGCGACCGGAACTCGGCCTTCGGCGGGGAGTTGAACACCGACGAGTCGATCCTGGTGCTCATCGACGAGGCGCACCGCTCGCACGGCTCGGCCCTGCACGCCAACCTCCTGGAAGCGCTCCCCAACTGCGCCCGCATCGGGTTCACCGGCACGCCGATCATCAAGGAGCGCCGGGCGAGGAAGACCACGATGGAGATTTTCGGCGACTTCATCGACAAGTACCGGCTCAAGGAGGCCGAGGAGGACGGCGTCATCGTGCCGATCTTCTACGAGGGGTACGCCACCAAGGGCGCGGTACGCGACGGCCGGGACCTCGACGAGGTCTTCGAGGACATGTTCGACCTCACCGACGAGCAGCGTGAGCAGCTGCAGAAGCGCTACGCGACCAAGGGCGACGTGCTGGAGGCCGAGAAGCTCATCGCGGCCAAGGCCCGGAGCATGCTGCGGCACTACGTCGAGACCGTGCTGCCCGGCGGGTACAAGGCACAGCTGGTGGCCTCCAGTCGGCTCGCCACCCTGCGGTACCGTACGGCGCTGATCGCGGCCAGGGACGAGCTGGTCAGAGAGATCGAGGGCCTGCCCGCCCACCTGCTCAAGGTGGACCCGAACGAGCTGAAGAGTCGCAGAAAGTTCCTGGTCACGGCGGCCAGGCGTCTCGACCTGATCCGGCGGATGGACTTCACGCCGGTGATCTCGGCGGACGGCAACGACACGGCCGACTACCACGAGTGGACCGACCCGGCCGGGCAGGATCGGCGGATCGAGGCGTTCACCCACCCGTTCGGCGAGGATGAGGAACGCCCGATCGCCTTCCTGATCGTCAAGTCGATGCTGCTCACCGGGTTCGACGCCCCGATCGAGCAGGTCATGTACATCGACCGCTCGCTGAGGGAGGCCGAGCTGCTCCAGGCGATCGCCCGGGTCAACCGCGTGGACGGTCCGCAGAAGAAGTGCGGTTACGTGGTCGACTACTTCGGCGTCGCCAACCATCTCAACGAGGCGTTGAAGGCCTACGCGGAGGAGGACATCCGCGGGGCGCTGAAGGACATCACCGACGAGGCCCTCAAGCTGGAACCGCAGCGGGCCAGGCTCCGGATGCTCTTCACCGACCGCGGGATCCGGCTGGCGGACGCCGACGACCCCGGGCTTCGGGACCGCGTAGTCGAGGACTGCGTCGAGCTGCTGGCGGACCTGCAACTGCGCGACCGGTTCGAGGTGGAGCTGAAGGGGTTCCTCACCACGGTCGACGCGGTGCTGCCCAATCCTGAGGCGAAGCCGTACCTGGCGGACGTGAAGCTGTTCGCGCTGATCAAGCTGCGCACCGCGCGCCGGTACCGGGTCGCTGACGGTGAGTTCGACCCGAGCCTGTACGGGGCGAAGATCCGCGACCTGATCGACCAGCATGTGGAGTCGCTCGGCGTGGAGCAGAATCTGCCACCGGTCGCGCTCACCTCCCCCGACTTCGACACCAAAGTGGCGGCCATGGCGGGAGGTTCCCGGGCCAAGGCCTCGGAGATGGAGCACGCGCTCCGGCACCACATCGACGTGCACCTGGCCGAGGACCCGGAGCGCTACCGCAGGCTCAGCGAGCGGCTGGAGCGGATCCTTGAGGAGTTCAAGGAGAACTTCGAGCAGCAGGTGCTCGCCTTCGCCACGCTCATCAGCGAGGCCCGCGACGAGCGTCCGGAGTATCCGCACGGGCTCGGCCCGGTGGAGGGCCCGCTCTACGGGGTGCTGCTGGCCGAGACCCACCACGACGGGGTGCTGCCCGCGGATGCCGGGGCCGCGCTGGCCGACGTGGCGCGGACGGTCCACGGGCTCGCCGTCGAGGTGACGACCCGGCGGGACTTCTGGCACAAGGAGACCGACAAGGAGGCGTTCCGCAACCAGATCGCCCGGGAGTTGCTGGACGTCTGCGGCTACCAGCAGATCGCCGAGCTGGCCGACAAGCTGTTCGACGTCATCGAGCACAACCGGAACAAGATCGTCCGGGGCTGACCTGGATGGCTGGCATGCTGGTGAGCGTGGCAACTCCCGATTCGCTGACCGTTGGAGATCTCGATGTGACCGTCGAGGTCTCCGACCGGCGGCGCTCGGTCCGGCTCACCGTCGAACGGGACGCCTCGGTGACGGCCGTGGTCCCCCCGGAGACCGACCGCGACACCCTGGTCAAGATCATCACCTCCCGCCGTCGCTGGCTGTACGGCAAGCTCGCTGAGCGCAGGTCTCTCGGCGACCCGAGGCCCGAGCGGGAGTACGTCTCCGGCGAGGGCTTCCCCTACCTCGGCCGCTCCTACCGGCTGCTGCTGGTGGACGAGGGGCCGGTGCGGCTCGTACGCGGCCGGCTGGAGCTCGCCAAGGCCAATACGGCTGATGCCCCCCGCCATCTCGTCCGCTGGTACCAAAAGGTCGGCGATCCCTGGCTGCGCCGCCGGATCACCCCATGGGCCGAGCGCGTCGGGGTGGCCGTCTCGGGGCTGCGGGTGATGCCGCTCGGCTACCGCTGGGGCTCCTGCTCGGCGGACGGCCAGGTCAACATCCACTGGGCGACCATGCAGCTGTCTCCCGACCTGATCGACTACGTCCTGCTCCACGAGCTGGCGCACCTCCGCCACCGTGATCACGGTCCGGGGTTCTGGAAGATCGTCTCGCTGGCGATGCCCGGTTACGAGATCCGGCGTGACCGTCTCAAGCGGGCGGGAGTCGACCTGTGGCTCCCCGAGGACACCCGATGAGCGGCGACGATGCCACGGTCAACGTCGGCGACATCGCCCGCCTGGCGAACGTCGGCAGGCCCGCGGTCAGCAACTGGCGAAAACGCTTCGACGACTTCCCCCGGCCTGTCGGCGGGACGGCGTCCAACCCGTTGTTCTCGCTGCGCGACGTCGAAGCCTGGGCCAGGCGGCGCGACAAGGCCTTCACCGCTTCTCCCGCCGACCGGATCTGGCAGCGGCTCCGCGGCACCGGTGACGATCTGCACCTGCTCGAACTGGTCAGCCAGGTCGGCGCCTTCCTGCTGGCTCGCCAGAGTGGAGCGGACCTTTCCGGGCTCGCCGGTGCGGTCGACGCCGATCTGCTCCGGGACATCGGCGCGTGGGCGGATCAGGCCGGCGAGGCGGAGGCTTTCGGCTTCCTGTGCGAGCGCTACATCGAGGCGCATTCACGCCGCCTGCTCGACACCCCGCCGGAAGTCGCCCGGGTGATGGCGGGCCTGGTGGACGGCGACACGGTTCTCGACCCGGCGTGCGGCATCGGCACGCTGCTGCTGGCCTGCGGCGCGACGCGCGTCCTCGGCCAGGACATGGACGTGGCGTCAGCCCGGTTGGGGGCCGCCCGGCTAGGGTTCGCCGGGAAAGAAGCGACCGTCCGGGCCGGAGACGCGTTGCGCGCCGACGCCTTCCCCGAGCGGCAGGTCGACGCGGTGCTGTGCAACCCGCCGTTCGGCGACCGGAACTGGGGCTACGAGGAGCTGGCCGGCGACCATCGCTGGGAGTACGGCCTGCCGCCGCGTGGAGAGTCCGAGCTGGCCTGGGTGCAGCACTGCCTGGCCCATGTCCGGCCCGGCGGCCTGGTCGTCATCATGATGCCTCCCAGCGCGGCCGGACGCCGTTCGGGCCGCCGCGTCCGGAGCAACCTGCTCCGCTCCGGGGCGCTGCGGGCGATCATCACCCTGCCGCCTGGCGCGACTCCCGGCTCCGGCTCGGCTCCGGACCTGTGGGTACTCCGCAGGCCGACGCCAGGGCGGGAACCTCCGTCCAGTGTGCTCATGATGGACGCCACCGACGACCTCTCCCCGATCGAATCGGCCTGGCGGCGTTTCGACAGCGACCCCCAAGCGGAACTTCCCGGCGTCAGCCGTGCCGTCCGCATCATCGATCTGCTCGACCACGAGGTCGATCTGTCCACCCCACGTCATCTCGTGGCGTCCGGCGAGGCCGCTCCAGGCTTCCCCCACGTACGGCAGCAACTCGCCACAACCGTCGAGACGCTCGCCGGGGCGATCCCCGACCTCGCCGTGCCTGCGGATCGCAGGGACCTGCCGATGACCACCGTCGGCGAACTGCTCCGGGCCGGGGTGATCGCGGTGCACCAGGCACCGCTGAGGATGGCGACCGACAATGGTGGTCTTCCGGTGCTGACCGTACGGGACGTCATGAAGGGCAGAGGTCCCACGGGCCGGACGATCCGGGAACCCGGCATGGTCGTCACCGAGCCGGGGGACGTGGTGACCCCGCTGACACCGAGCGGCCCGGCCGCTCGGGTGATGACCACTGCGGGATCGGTGCTCGGCCCTCAACTGTTGCTGTTCCGCGCAGACCCGAAGCGCATCGACCCCTATTTCCTGGCCGGTTTTCTCCGTGTCGCGAGCGGTGCCGGTTCGGCCCGCGCGTCGGCCGCCTCCACCCGGCTGGACGCCCGGCGGGTGCGGATCCCCCGGTTGCCCGTCGACGAGCAGCGGGTCTACGGTGCGGCGTTCCGCAGGCTGATCGAGTTCGAGGAAGCCGCGCGCGAAACGGCCGCCCTGGCGGAGAACGTCGTCCGGCTCGGGTTCGACGGGCTTGTCGACGGCGCGCTTCGTCCGTAGCGTTTCCCCGTGATCAGGGTCATCGGCGACCGTTACCAGCTGGATCCGCTGCCGCTCGGCGCGGGCGGCATGGGCGAGGTCTGGGGCGGTTACGACCGGCAACTGGAGCGGAGGGTGGCGGTCAAGGTCATCCGGTTCCCCGACGGTAAGTACGACGAGCAGTTGCGACGTAGGTTCCTCACCGAGTCGAAGGTACTGGCCCGGCTCGCCCATCCGGGCGCGCCTGTCGTCTACGACGCCGGCACCTTCGAGGATCCGCTCGCCGCCCAGCCACGGCTGTTCATGGTGATGGAGTTCGTCCAGGGCCAGAACGTCGACATCCTCATCGGCGAGCAGCATCCGCTGCCCGTCGGCTGGGCCGCGGGCATCGCGGCCCAGGTGTGCGCCGTGCTCGCCGCCGCCCACGAGCTGTCCATCTATCATCGCGACCTGAAACCGGCGAACCTGCTGTTCTGCGTCGACGGAACCATCAAGGTGATCGACTTCGGGCTCGCGCTGCTCACGGACCCCGGCTACACCCGCCTCACGGTGACAGGGCAGTTGCTGGGCACGGCCGAGTACATGTCGCCGGAGCAGGTCCGGCACGAGCCGATCGACGCCCGCAGCGATCTGTACTCACTGGGCTGCGTCCTGCACGAACTCCTGACCGGCCACCGGCTGTTCGGCGGGGGGAACACGTTCACCGTGATGACCCGGCAGATCCAGGACGCTCCCGAACCGGTGACCCGGTTCCGCCGCGTCCCCCCCGAGCTGGAGCGGCTGGTGCTCCGGCTGCTGGAGAAGCGGCCCGCGGACCGGCCGGGCTCGGCGGAGGAGGTCTACGATGCGCTTCTGCCCTTCGTGACCGGGCTCGGACCGCTGGGTGATTTCCTCCGTGCCGGGTCGAGTCCCACCCGGATGTACGCCGGCGTGGTCAGCCGCGTGCTCGCCCCGCAGACGTCTCCGCCGACGGTGGCGGAGGAGCCGGAGGAGTTCGGTGAGGCGGATCTCGGCCTGGCCAGGAGGCAGGCCGAGTCTTTGATCCGAGAGTCCCGGTTCGACCAGGCCGCCGACATCCTGTCCGGCCTGGTCGAACCGGCGAACGCGATACTCGGCCCGGACAACTCCGAAGTGATCGACCTGCGGTCACGGCTCGCCGGAGCGCGCTACGAAGGCAGGAGATACGCGGACGCCGCCGAGGACTACGCGGGACTCGCGCGCGACCTCGCCAGGTTGCACGGCGCCGACGACGAGCGCGTACTGCACTGCAGGCTCCGGGAGGCCACCTGCCGTGCGCACGCGGACGACCTGGTGACAGCCTTGGAAAAGCTCGGGAACCTGCTCCAGGACGAACTGCGGATCTTCGGCGCCGACGACCCGCGCACGCTGGAACTCCGGCGTCAGATCGGCCTGCTGCAAAGCCGCCGCGGCGATGGCGCCGCGGCCAGGAGGACTCTCACCGAGCTGCATGATGACCTGGTCCAACTCCACGGCGACGACCACCCGGCCCCCGAAGGGATCCGTACTCTGCTCAAGGACATCTGAACTTGGTCCCGCTGTTGGAGACCCACACCGCACTGGTAATAGGGACGTCACCATTGCCGCGGTCCCCGGCAGGACGACGACGTCACCACCCTTACCACCCGCACCCCTGCCCTTCCCTGAACGCCGCCGGATTGTCGGTGGCGGCGGTTAGTGTACGGCGCGTGACGAACGAGACCGAGCAGACGATCACCGTTGAGGATGTGCGCCGGCTGGCGCTGTCGCTGCCGCGCACCGAGGAGGCGCTCGTTCGCGACCGCATCAAGTTCCGGGTCGGGCGCATCGTCTACCTCTCCTTCTCCCCCGACGAGACGCTGATGGGCTTCGGCTTTCCCAAGGAGGAGCGCGCGGCCCTGGTCGCGGCGGAGCCGGAGAAGTTCCTCATGCCCGTCCCGTCCGACGAGCGCTACAACTGGGTGCGCGTCCGCCTCGCGGCGCTCAGCGAGGCGGAGATGCGGGAGCTCGTCGTGGACTCCTGGCGGATGTGCGTCCCCAAACGCGTCGCCGCCGCCTACGCCGAGAGCGTGACAGGCCACTGAAAACGATTCGTCAACCATCGGGTGAGCTGCTTCGATGTGGGCATGGATTCCTCCCGCATGCTCAGCTGCCTCGCAGATGACTTCTCCTTGCTCCGCGGCGCCGTCGCCGCCGCCGGCCCCGACGCGAAGGTGCCCTCCTGCCCCGAGTGGACCGTGGCCGATCTCGCTCGGCACGTCGCCGAGGTCTACCTGCACAAGGCCGAGTGCATCCGGCTCGGCGCCTTTCCCGACGACTGGCCGGAGGCCATCCCCGCGGACCCGTTCACCGCGCTCGACAGGTACTACGACAGGCTGACCTCCACCTTCGCCGCGCACTCTCCCGCCGACCCCGCGGCCACCTGGCATGATCCCGACCAGACGGTGGGCTTCTGGATCCGCCGCATGGCCCAGGAGACCGTCGTCCACCGCGTCGACGCCGAGCTCGCCGCAGGAGTCCCTGTCTCCCCGATCGCGGACGATCTCGCCTTCGACGGGGTGGACGAGGTGCTGAAGCTCTTCCTCGCCTACGGCAGCACCCGCTGGAAGGACGACATCGGCTCCCTGCTGGACGCGCCGGACCAGCGCCCCCTCTCCGTCGCCACCGGCCACCACGCCTGGACCGTCCTGCCCACCCCCTCGGGCGTGGAGGTGCAGGACGCCGCCACGGGCTTCGCCGGTGAGGCCCTGGTGAGCGGTGAGCCCGCGGCGCTGCTGCTGTGGCTGTGGAACCGCGCGGGCGACGACGCCGTACGCCTGTCCGGCGACCAGGCCCTGCTCGGCCAGTTCCGCGCCCTGCGCACCGCCGTCACCCAGTGACGTCCAGGTAGCCCTTGGGGTGGACCGTCTCCTGCGATGCGGGGGCGAGGGCGCGCGGAATTGTCGGTGGCCGCGTTCACACTCGTCGGTGTGACCACCTCATCCCAAGGAGGTTCCCGATGGCGCGACGACGGTCTGCCCGCCGCGGAGGGCGCGGCTCCGGTGGCGAGGGCATCATGTGGGCGGTGGCGGGGCTGGTGGCGGCCGTCCCCCTGGTCAACGCGGCGGTGAAGTTCGTGCAGGCGTCATGGCCGGGGCTGCTGGTCGCGACCGTCAGCGCAGGCGTCGTGATCAGCGGCGTCGCGTTCCTGGCCGCCCGCCGGGCGCGGCGCCACCGCGACCATTATCCTGCTCGGCCACCAGCGCCTCAGCGTCTGAGTGCGGGCGGTCAGAGGGAGTAGGTGGGGAAGAGGTCGGTGGTCGGCCAGGTTTTGACGGCGTCCGCGGCCTTGTGCAGTTGCGGGTCGATGTCGCCGTACGTGAGCCCTGAGGGGTCGTCGCGCTGGTCGAACAGCACGACCCAGCTCAGCCCGTCGTACCTGCGGACCATGAGGGTGGAGGTGCCGGGCAGCGACCCGTCGTGCCAGGTGTTCCTGCCGGTCCCTCCGGTGACCGGGCGGACCATCCAGCCGAGACCGTAGTACCAGCCGGTCGAGTTGACGCCGATGGAGGGCTTCGCGAACACCTTGGAGATGGACGCCGAGGTGAGCACCCCGGCGGCGTCGAAGATCCTGGTGAACTTGGCGAGGTCGACGGCCGAGGAGAGCCAGCCGCCGTGGGCCGCCATGTTCTCGAGGTTGAAGCTCCCGTAGGGGGCGGGCATGGACGTGCCGGAGGTGTCGAGCACGCTCGTCCCGGTCTTGGTGGAGAAGTACGGGGCTTCGGTGGAGCGCCGCAGGCTCTTGGCGGACCGGCCGAGCACCATCCGCTTGATCTTGACCGGGGTCAGGATCTTCTGCTGCACGTAGGAGGCGTACGGCTGGCCGCTGATCTTCTCGATGATCTTTTCCAGCAGCAGGTAGCCGTAGTTGGAGTATGCGTACTTCGTGCCGGGGGCGAAGTCCAGCTTGCTGCCGGTCGCGTACTTGATGATCTGGGCCTGCGTGACGGGCAGGGACGCGCCGGCGGCGGCGGCGACGGCGCGGTCGGCGAACATCGGGTCGGGCGAGACCGCGCGGTCCCATCCGCCGAGATGCTGCAGCAGGTGGAGCACGGTGACACCGCCGAGGCGGGCGTCGGCGGCGGTGCTCAGCCCTAGCAGGGAGGCCACCTTCGCCGACAGGCTCAGCTTGCCGTCCTGCACGAGCTTCATCACGGCCGCCGCCGTCACGGGCTTGCTGAGGCTGGCGACGCGGAACAGCGAGGTGGGGCCGGCGGAGAAGGAGGTGTCCGCCGTCCAGTTGTAGCCGCGGGCCAGCACGAGCTTGCCCTTGCGCACCACGGCGAGCGAGGCGTGCGAGACGCCCCGCGCCTGCATGAAGGCCTTGAGGGTGCTGTCGAACGGCGCCAGCCCCGACGCGCTCTTGCCGGTGACGCTCCAGACGCGCCCCCCGGCTCCGGCCCGCTCGTACGCGGTGGCGCCGGCCGGGATGGCGTGGGCGGTGGCGACTCCGGTCGCGGCGGCGCCCGCGAGCAGCCGCAGCGTGTCCCTGCGCGTCAGCATCCTGATCCCCGTTCACAGTGCGATCTGACAAGAGCAAGGATCTTACGGGAATCGGGCCGTCGGCGCGCTATATACCGGTAAGACCGGAATATCGTCAGGCCGCGGGTACCTGGCGATCAGGTGCTCCGTCACCGGCGAGTCGCCGGACGGCGCCTACGGCCTCGCGCGTCCCTGGCGTCCGAGCTGCGCCATAACTCCCCGTTCGGCCGCCAGTTGTATCGCGGCCGGAAAATCCTTTCATACGCGATCGGGCGATTCCTGGAAAAGCACCGCACCGCGCGGCATACTGGCCTGGCAATCAGCCGTCCAGTGGGGAACGCGTCGCAGACGAAGGAGTTTGCGTGATGGACCCCGCCCTGGCCGGCCTCGCCGGCGCCGCCGCAGCGGCCCTGGTCCAGGCCATGACCAGAGACACCTGGGAGGCCACCAAGGCCCGCCTGGCGAAGATCTTCAGCCGTCACGGCGCCGACGGCGAGCCCGATCTGGCCCTCGAACTCGACACCACCGAGCGGCGGCTGTGCGAATCCCCCGGGCCCCTGGAGCCGATCGTGGCCGAGGAGGGACGGCGCTGGGCCGCCCTGTTCGCCGCCTTCCTGGCCGAGCACCGCGAGGCCGCCCCCGAGCTCCAGGATCTCCTCCGCGACGCGCGGCAACTCACCGCACGCGACTCCTCCACGGTCGCGCAGCGGGTGACCGCCGGACGCGACGCCTACACCGCCGGCCGGGACCTGCGTGTGTTCTCGCGCGTGGACGACGATGACCGCTGACCGGGGCCGCACGACCACGACCGGCCGGGACCACGCGACCGCGATGACCACGGGACGAGACCGTACGGCCGTGATGATCGCGTGCCGGGGACACGCGGCGACGGGGGCGGCCGAGCGTGGGCCGCGGGAGCGGCCTGGGCAGCGCGTCGTGGCGCGGCGGGACGCCTTCGCGGCGGCACGCGACCTCTACGTGAACGTCGTGAACGACAAGCCGGCCCGCGAGCCCCGGTGGGCCGTCCCGGACGGCGGGAACGCCTACCGGCGCGAGCGGTCGCTGTTCATCCAGTACGTCAACCCCGAGATCTTGGCCTGCTACGGCAAGGACGTCACCGGGGGCGACACCGCGCAGATCCTCGCGCAGGCGCTCCGAGCGACCCGGCTGGCGGTGCTCCTGACGGACGCCTATCTCATCTTCCCGTCGTCCTACATGTTCGAGCTGCCCTGGTTCGATGTCTTCCTGGAACGGATCCAACCGCTCGTCCACGAAGGCCTGGTCCGCCACACCTCCTCCACACCGGAGCTGACGGCGTATCGCGAGATGAAGGTCCGGGAGTATCGCCGTGACGAGCGCAACCCCTACTCGGCGCCACAGCGGCTCCGGGTCGAGCCGGACCTCACCTGGTATCCCCACTTCGGGATCCCGACGGCCGCCGGTATCGGCGACCTGTGGAGTCGCGCCCTCGCGCCGGGGGGCGAGCTGTCCGGTGTCGTCCACGCCGTCGCGCGCGCGTGGCACCGCCCGTACAGCCGGGTGGAGAGCATCCTGGCCAAGTCGCCCGAGCGGCTCGAAGGCCAGGCGTTCGTCAAGCGCTTCGTCGCCAAGACCCTGCCCGGACCCGTGCCCGGCGACGCCGATGGCCTGCTCGCGCTCTTCCTGTCGGCGGCCTACTTGCGCTGCTATGTCCGCGATCTCGACACGGCCATTCTGACCGATCTTCCGATCGGGCCGCTTTCCTGCCGGATCGACGATTCCGAGGAGGACATGAAAGGGCGGGTGCTCTCGTCTCGCCGTCTCGATCTCGCACTCCAATGGTTGCGAGTGGATCATTTCGTCCATGGTTCGGCAACCTGGAAGGAGCTCATTCTTCTGAGATCCAGCCCTGAGTTCGGCATGATTACGTCGATGCTGTTCGGGAGCGGCTCGGCGAACGCGTTCAGGCTCGCGATCATCGGTGCCAGTAGGTCACGACACTTCGGTCCCGCCGTCACCTGTGGGGATGCGCTGTCCAACGTGGCGGCGGTGGCGGACCGGCTGGCGCGAATGCTCGGCTGACCCGCTCCCGGCATCCCGCGCGTGATCCGCCGCGGGCCGGGTTGTCCCGCGCGAGGTTCGTCGCGGGCGGAGCGATCAGGGCGAGGGAACACCAGTGAAGATTTCGGTGTACTGCTCCGGGTCGATCACCAAGGGCGCTTCCGACCACGGGAAGCTCACCTGGTCCGACACGGAGAGAATGGAGGTCGCCAAAGGAGCCGCGCCACACGAGGTCGTCTTCCTGAACCCCGACGACCCCATCACCGACCCTGGCAACACCCTCGGGCAGTTCGGCCGGGACATGTACCAGGTCATGATCGCGACGGCGGTCGTGGTGGACGCGCGCGAGCGGCGCGGCCTCGGCATCGGGGTCGAGATGGCCGCCGCGGGCACCTTCGGCACGCCCGTCATCGTCGTGGCGCCGCCCAACTCCAAATACCGGGCCGACGTGCTCGAATATCGCGGGGTCACCGTCCACGACTACGTGCACCCGCACGTGGCGGCCCTCTCCGAGGCCGTCGTCGACGACTTCCTGGCCGCCGGCGAAGCGCTGGCGCGGCTCGTGGAGGCCGGTGCCCTGCCCGAGAAGACATACGTTCCCGGCTGGCTCGAACGAGCGATCGGCGAGTACCGCGACAACGTCCTCGAGGCCGACATCCCGATGCTGGAGGCGTTGAGACAGCTCGATCGAATCCCCGGATGACCGGATGGGAGAACCTGGTGATCCTCGATGCGGAAGGCAGCACCGCGGAACTCCTCAAGTCGGGACCTTTCGGGTCCCGGTTGTACGTCGTGCGCAACAGCGCCCTTGAGCGCCTGCTGTTCGACCGGAACCTCGTCGGAGCGGATTTCCGCCGCGCGTGCCTGGAGTCGAGCCGCCATTTCATCGGCCACCTGACCGACGAGTGCCACCCCGGCGAGACTGCCGAACTCATGATCCTCAGCAAGGGGCTGGTGTACCAGCTCGGCGACGCGGTCATCCGGCAGAGCGGGCACAACCTGCCGGTCAACCTCGTCGCCACCTCACGGGTGGCCGTGTCGCAGGACTCCGCCCGGGTGGAGGTGTCGTACGCCCAGTTGGAGGCGCCCGCGGACACGCTGCTGGTCGGCGACACCGTCGCGTCCGGCGCGACGATCGTCGCGGCCGTCGGCCGCTACCTGCGGAGCCACCCGCTGAAACGGCTGTACGTCCTGTCCTGCGCCGGGGCGCTGGGCGGAGCCGAGCACATCGCCGCCTTCTGCGCGAGGAGAGGCGTCCGGACGACGTTCCTGTACGGCCTGGCCGCCTTCGGGCTCGGCCTCAACGGGTTCGACCTGTCCTTCCTGCATCCGCGGACGGTCACCCGGCGGGCGTACGTCGAGAGGGCCGCGAGGCAGTTCTCGGGGAAGCCCGTCTCCGCCGTGGGCTGGGATTTCGGCTCCCAGGTCATCTCGCCGCGCAAGTACCGGCGGTTGTGCTGGGTGGAGGCCGAGGTGTGGGGCCTGCACGGCAGCGACTGCCTGGCGGTGGCGGAGAAGCCGGAGAGCTGGGCCGAGCTCGTCCATGAGCGCGCCGCGTACGTCGACGCCCTCGGCCCCGGCTGGAAGCACCTCATCGAATCTCCTTAAGCGTGGAGACCTCCGCCTTCAGGCGTGGGAGGAAACGCGGCACGGTGTGGAACGGTGTCGTCGCACGGTGTCGGAAAGTGTGGAGTCGAATCGGTGTTCGCATCCGGTTGATCGTGCCTAGAGTGCCGGCTGTGGCGCGCATCGTGAGGTGGGCGTTCAGCGCTGCTATCCGACTCCCGGGCAGGCTGAGGAGCTTGCCCGGAGACCAGCACACGCCGACCCGCGTAGCCCAGGTGCTCAGGCTTGTGCGCCTTGCCCCTGCACCGGCCTGGAGCCATGCCCGCCTTGGCCGCATCCTGCCGCCGCTTCGTCGACCAAGACCGCTTGCCACTCGTACGGCCGAGGACGTTGCCGCGCATCCCCGCGTTGTTGATAACCCGAGGCGAACAGGTCTTACGTCAGGCGGCGCCGCGTCTTGTCGATTCCCGCGCGATGAGCTCTGGCTTCAACTTCTCGGATTTCACGGCTTCACCGCGCATCACGCAAAGCAGCATCTCCAGTGCGCGACGTCCCATCTGATGCATGGGCGACCGCACCGTGGTGAGCGGAACGGACAGTTCCGCCGCGAGCAGTGTGTCGTTGAATCCGACGAGCGCGACATCCGTCGGAACATGGAGGCCGTGATCACGGAGCACCCCGAGGGCACCGATCGCGGCGAAGTCGTTGGTGGCGAAGATGGCGTCGGGTGGTCGCCCAGACGCGAGTAGCCGCTCGGTGGCTTTGCGTCCGCCCGGTGCGTCGAAGTCTCCGTAGACGATCCGGTGCTCGGGGATGTCCAGTCCCGCTTCACGAAAGACGTCGATGACGCCGCGGGTGCGGTCCTGTCCCGTGGACGCGAAACGCTGACCGGCGAGCACGGCCACGTCGCGGCGCCCAACGGAGAGGAGGTGGGTAGCGACCAGCCTGCCACCGTAGTAATCGTCACAGGTGGCGGCCACATGATCGCCCGCATAGCGGTTTACCAATACGAAGGGCATGTTATGTGCGGCGAGTTCGTCGAGGAACGGCTCGTCGAGGTGCGCATCGCCGAAGATGAGTCCCTCAACCCGCCGTTTGAGCATGGTCTGCGCGCGGAGGCGCTGGTTCTCGGGCACGTCCAGGGAGTTGGTGACGAAGGTGGAGAGGTTGTTCTCGGTCGCGGCCTCCTCAATGCCCTCATAGATGGTCGCGAGGACGAAGTCCTGGAGGCGCGGCACGATGACTCCGACGAAGCTGGACCGCGCCGTGCGCAGGCTCGCCGCGTACGGATTGGGGTGATAGTTCAGTTCACGCGCGAGAGTGCGCACGCGATCGACGGTTTCGGGTGAGGCCCACTTGTCGACATCACGGCCGATCGAGTTGAGGATGCGAGACACTGTCGACGGGTGGATGCTGAGCCTGTCGGCGATCATACGTAACGTTGTCGGGGGCTTTCCCGCGCTCCCGGCTCCAGTCATTCGTGAACGCACTTCCCGCTCCGCCCATGGGTCCGTTGCCCGGCCATCATAGTCGCACGGTCCCCAGCACTCTGATGAGTCTTTGTAGCTTCCTAGATCATCTTAGCTGGTTGCGTCGAGAACGCGATCAGGCACGACCCCAGGGGCGGCGAGGTCTGGGTGACCACCCGCCCGAGCTGCCGCATCCGGGCGTGGGACCCGACCGGGACGGCCGGCCTCACGGATCGATGTCGGCGGCCGACCGCTCGGCGAACGTCTCCATGGCCGCCCGTGTGACGGGCCCGGGGGCCTGCGGCAGCGCGGTGCCGTCCACCAGGCGGATCGGCTGGATGTCGCGCGTGGTGGAGGCGAGGAACGCCTCCTCGGCCTCGTAGAGCGCGGAGATCGGGACGTCGGCCTCCTCGCCGCCGTACCACTCGAGCATGAGCGCGCGGGTGACCCCGGCCAGGCACCCGGAGGCCAGCGTCGGCGTGATCAGCCGCCCGCCGGTCACGATGAAGATGTTGCTTCCCGTGCCCTCACACAGGTTGCCCGCCAGATTCTCGAAGATCGCCTCGCCTGCGCCGCGCTCCTTGGCGTACGCGAGGGCCTTGGCGTTCTCGCCATAGGAGGTGCTCTTGACACCCGCGAGCGCGCCGCGCTCGTTACGGGGCCACGGCACGACGGTGACGTCAACGGTCGCGGGGAACGGCTGCTGCTCGCCGACGATGACGACCACGGTCGGCCCGTCCGAGCCGCGGTCGGAGCCCAGCGGGCCAGGCCCGCTCGTGTAGGTGATCCTGATCTTGGCCAGCGGCCACGTGGGCGCGGCGGCGAGGCACCGGCGGGCTCCGTCGGCGATCGCGGCGACGTCGGGCTCGGGGAGGTCCATGCGTTTGGCCGACAGGGCGAGCCGGTCGAGGTGACGGGTGAGCGCGAACGCCTCCCCCTCGACGCTCTTGACCGTCTCGAACACGCCGTCGCCGACCACGAGCCCGTGGTCGAACACCGAGACCACGGCCTTCTCGGGATCCACGAGGTCCCCGTTGACCCAGATGGGTACAGCCATCTCCAACTCCATCTCTATGGTTCCGGCTCGTCCTGTGACGCGAGTCCGATGAGCCGGGCGGCCTTCATCTCGGTCTCTCCGCGAGACCTCTATGCCGCTGAGTCGGCCAGACCGACCAGACGAACCAGTTCGTCGCCGACCGCATCGGTTCCGTCCGCGCCTCCGCGGTCAGGCGTCCTGACTTTCGCGTCCGAGAACAGCGTCTCGACAGCCCGATCGATTCGGTCGGCCGACGCGCCTTCGCCGAGGTGCCTGAGCATCATCGCGCCAGAGAGCACCTGCGCGACAGGATTGGCGATGCCACGCCCAGCGATGTCAGGCGCGGATCCGTGCACTGACTCGAACATCGACGGGAACTCGGAGGAAGGATTTACGTTCCCCGACGGGGCGAATCCGAGCCCTCCACAGATCGCGGCCGCGAGATCGCTCAAGATGTCGCCAAAGAGGTTGGACCCGACGACGACGTCGATGCTGTGGGGCGCAAGAACCATCCGTGCGGCCAGAGCGTCGATGTGGGCACGCTCATAGCGCACGTCGGCATACTCGTCCGCGACCGACTGGGCGACCTCATCCCAGAACGGCATGGTGTGCACGATGCCGTTCGACTTGGTCGCGGCCACGACGGACCGGCCTCTCGTGCGGGCCAGATCGAAGGCGAAGCGCACGATCCTCTCGATCCCCTGCCTGGTGAAGACCGATTCCTGCACGGCGAATTCCGCGGGCGTGCCGACGTTGTGGCGTCCACCGATCTGCGAATACTCTCCTTCGGAGTTCTCTCGGACGATCACCATGTCGATGTCCTCGGGTCCACGATCACGCAGGGGCGAGGTGACTCCGGCGAACAAACGCGCCGGCCTCAGGTTCACGTACTGCTGGAAGGCACGGCGAATCGGGATGAGCAGCCCCCACAGTGACACGTGATCGGGAACCGAGGGATGCCCTACCGCGCCGAGGAAGATGCTGTCGAAACCGGAAAGCGTCTGAATACCGTCGTCGGGCATCATCGATCCGGTCTCGAGGTAGCGGGCGCAACTCCAATCGAGCGTCGTCCACTCGAGGGAGAACCCACCCAACGTCGCGGTCGCGTCCAGCACCTTCCGCGCGACCGCCGTGACCTCGACTCCGATTCCGTCTCCCGGAATCGATGCGATGCGGTAGCTCCGGTCTTCTCCGGCTTTCATATGTCTACGCCTTCCTTATCGTTCGCGCGCCGCGGGGAGCGTCTGCAAGCCGAAGATCTGGCCCCACGGTTGGAGCGCCGCGGTGGAATGTCCTGCCAGGAGCAGCGAGTGCCACAGGGTGACCGCGACACTGTCGAGCACTGGAATTCCACGTTCCCGCTCGACCGAGGGCGCGACCCGGCCTCCCCAGAAGTTGGTGCACACCACCGCAAGCGCGTCTGCGCCCGGCACCGCGACCTGCCTCAGCAACTCCGCTATGCGTTCCCCGGGAACGGCGCCGATCTCGGTGTTCACCCGGATGTCGAGATGCGCTTCCGCCACGCACTCGAGGCCTTCTTCGCGGTACACGGACATGATCTGCTGTGTGACATCAAGCGTGTAGGGCACGGCCAACCCATAACGTTTCGTGCCCAGGGCGGCGAACGCGTCGAAGAACGCGAGCGTGCTCGTTGTGGCGGGCACACCCGTCGCCTCCGTGATCGCCGAGGCGATCGCGCGGTCGTGGTCGAGTCCGAGCCAGGAACCCGCTGTTCCGTTCCAGGCGATGACATCGACCTCCGCGTCGGCAAGTAGTCGCGCCGACGCGACCATCGTGTCGATTTCGAACTGCACGGTTTCCTGTGCGCTCAAGCCGATGGTGACGACTGGTACGCGTGAGTAGTGCACGGAAAGATCGGGCAGCCCGCTGACCATTTCTTGTGTCAGCGGCTCGAGGCAGGTGTTCGACGAGGGAGTCAGCATGCCCAGTTTCGTAACGCCCATCAGTTCTGACCTTTCGTTGATTCCGGCGAGCGGCGGACGGCCCCCGGTCTGTCCGTCGCAACCGGTGCGAGCACAAGGATCCGCATCTAGCCCTCTGCCAGAGCGGTGAGGAGACGCGCGCCGCCGTCGTGGAAGATGTCCAGGTCGAGGACCGCGGAGACGCTCACGTTCGGCACGTCCACCACCTGGCTGACCTTCAGATCAGCGGCAACGCTCGCGATCACGTACGCCTGCTCCGCGGAGTAACCAGAGCGCTGCAAGTACGCGATCAACGACTGGACGGCACGGCGCGCGGCTACTGTGAGATCCTCACTGTGGTTCTCGCCGGCCTCGACGGAGAGCCCGATCGTCCCGACCTGACGCGCCGCCGGCCGAGACGGCTGAACGGTGGTGGTGAACACCGGGGCGAAGTCATGCTTCTGCGCGACACCACCATGGTGCACCCGAAATCGCAGGGTGACCCTCGCGCGCATCTCGATCGCGGACCCGCAACTCTCTCCGTCGCCCTGCGCGAAATGCACGTCCCCTACTGAGAAGAGTGCTCCCTTGACATAGACCGGCAGAAAGATGCTGGATCCCGGAGTGAGCTGCTTGACGTCGAGATTTCCGCCATTTTCCCTGGGCGGGATGGTTCGCAGTCCCTCGGCTCCGATGACGGCATCGGCCGGGACGGCCTCACGTGCGTCGGGCAGCATGACCGTCGCACCTCTGCCGGCCAGTTCCATCTCGCGGCGTGTCACCTCGAGACGGAACCGAGAATCGGGGGCGACCCCCATGATCCCGCAGAACGGCGCGAAAGGGATGCGCACACCCGGCACCTGGGGCGACTCGGCATATTCGCGGCCCACGAGATTCCAGTGGGCGATGAACGGATCGGGGAACTGCTCGTGCAGCAGTCCGAAGCCGGGCGCGATCACCGTGAACCCGTAGTGGTCGAACGGGTCCGGCTCGATGTCGACGACCTGCACTTCGAGCACGTCTCCGGCTTCAGCCCCACGAATATAGACAGGCCCGGTCATCGGGTGATTCGGTAGGAAGCTGAGCCGGTCGAACGTTCCCGGAGTGAGATCCGATGTCACCTGGCCGTCGAAGCCGTCGCGGGTGTCGAGCACCACGGTCTCGCCGTCCGCCACCACGATCGCGGGCGGTACGGATTCGTGCCACCTGTTGTGCCCGGTCCGCGGCTCGTCCCTCAGCCGCAGCTCGGGGTCGATCGCGATCTGTATCGTATCCGTCATCTCACTCCTCGGCATATATCGGGCCGGCTTGCAGCCGGATCAATCTTCGTCATTGCGCGCGTGGCGCCGGCGTGCCAACTGCGCGAAGACGACCGCGATGATGAGCGCACCACCGTAGAAGAGGTTCTGCACGAACGAGGAGACACCGAGCAATTGCAGGCCGGTAATTCCCGAGGACAGGAAATACACCGCAATGAACGTGCCCCACGGATTGAACCGGCCGGAACTGATCGCCGTCGAGCCCAGGAACACCGCGGCGAACGCAGGCAGCAGAAGCGGTTCGCCGGCCCCCGGGTTCGCGGCCCCGCTGGTGCCCGCGTACAGCAGACCTGAGACGGATGCCAGCACGCCGGAGGTGACCAGGGCACCGAAACGGATGCGGCTCACGTTGACACCGCTGAGTCGCGCCACCTTACGGCCTCGGCCGGTGAACAGCATCCTGCGGCCGAGCGAGGTGTGATCGAAGACGTACCAAAGCGCGACGCAGACAATGAGTCCGTAGTAGAACTCGATGGGGATACCGAAGAGCCGGAAGCCGACGACCGCGTTGATGAGCGCGTCCGAGACACCGCTGATGGTCTGCGAGTCGCTCACCCACAGAGTGATGCCGGCGGCGACGGTCCCCATGCCCAGAGTCGCGATGAGGGAGTCGATCCGCAGAGCGACCGTGAGTGTCGCGTTCACCAGCCCGACCACCAGGCCGATCGCGATTCCCACCAGCACCGCGAGACCGACCGGCCAATGGTGTTGAGCGTTGAGGACCGCGACGACCATCGCCGACAGCGACAGGACGCTCCCGATCGACAGGTCGAAATCACCTGTCGTCAGAGGGACCATCAACCCCAACGTGAGAAGGAGCAGGATCGCCTGTGAACCGAGCAGCGACTGGAAGTTCTGCATGCTCAGGAACGTGTTGGGTTCGATCACACTGAAGACGATGATCAGGACGACCCAAACACCGAGCAAGGCCCAGCGCTGAATGAAGTTCGCGCGGTTCCGACTCTTGGTATGGCTGCGAGCCCCGCCTTCGCGCGTGCGGGTCGTTGGCTTCCGTGGCCCGCCCAGGTCAATATCGCTCGTCATCAGGCAACCTCTTCCAGTCCCGACGGCGCCCCACGCAGGCATGCTGCCGTGACCGCATCTTCTGTGATGTCCGCACCAACGATCTCCGTGGTGATTACTCCGTCGCTCACGACGATGACCCTGTCGGCCACTGCCGCCACTTCCTCATAGTTCGCACTGGCGTAGAGGACTGCCATCCCCGCTCGGGCGGCGCGCCAGACGATGTCCTGAATACGTTCACGCGCGCTCACGTCGACGCCCTGTGTCGGGTCCTGCAGCAACAGCAGCCTCGGCTTGATGTTGAGCCACTTCGCAACTACGGCCTTCTGCTGATTGCCGCCGCTCAGCGCCTGGATCTCCAGCTCAGGATCCGGTGGGACGACACGGTAGCCGTCGAGCACGGCTCGGATGCGGGCGCGTTCCTCGCGCGCGACGAGCCGGCCCTTCGCCATGAACGTGCTGAGGACGGGGAGCGACACATTGGCCCTGACCGAAAGGTCACTCACCACGCCGTCCTCCTGCCGGTTGGCCGGAACCAGGCCTATCCCATGGCTGATGGCATTGCCTGGCGACATGCGCGCGACGTCGAACGTCTCCCCGTCAAGGGTCAGAGTGCCCGCTTCAGCGCGTCGGGCTCCGAAGAGCAGAGCCGGAATCTCCTCCCAACCCGCCCCGACGAGGCCCGTGACGGCCAGCACCTCTCCCTCGTGCAACTCGGCGGAGAACTTGCGTGCGAGACTTCCGGTGAGGTCTGAAATCGCCGCCACGACCCGGTCCCCCGGCGGGGTGGCTCGCCGCTCGACATTGATCGCCCCGTTGTCACGGCGATTGCCGGTCATCAACTCGATAAGGGACTCGATGCCGCTGGGGTTCTCGTATTCCGCCGCATCGACCGTTGCGATGAGAGAGCCGTCGCGCAGCATCGTGATGCGGTTCGCGACATCGACCATCTCCTTCAGATCGTGCGACACCACGACCACGCCGGCACCGTCGGCGACGATGCGACGCACAAGCGCACCCACGCGATTCTTGCCCGCCCGGTCGAGAACGGCCGTGACCTCATCGAGGAAGAGCACGCCCCCCTCCGCGGCGCCGGCCGACCCCTTCCAACGACGCAGTTCGTCGACGGCGCGCACGAGGGCGATCAGCGCCCGATCCACGGGGCGCAGCGTCTCGACCGCGTCCCGCGGATCGATGTCGATCTCGAATTCGTCGAGCAGCGCCTTCGCGATGCGGTATTGCTCACGCCACCTGATCCTCGACAGGCCACCGGCGACGATCACGCCCGCCCGCAGATTCTCGGTGATGGACAGGCTCGGAACCAGACCGAGGTCCTGGTGCACGAAGCTCATACCGAGTTGACGGAACTCACCCGGATGCAGAGGACGTTCGATTTTCGTCCCATTGATGGTGAGGCGCCAGCCGGGCTCCGGAGAATGGTATCCAGAAAGGCACTTGATGAGCGTGGACTTTCCGCTGCCGTTCTGCCCGAGAAGTGCATGAACCTCACCCGCCTGCACGTCGAAGGACACATCATCGAGCGCGATCACGCCCCCGAAATGCTTCGATGCGTGCTCGACAGACAAAACGTGTCGCATCAGGTCACCTCACTCCTTCGCGTACCGGCGCACTACTGCAGGCCCCAGGTCTTGAGGTATCCGGCCTTCCAGGCCTCGCCGTACCCTTGGCCCAGCATCGCGGGGACTCCCGCTTCCTTGACGTTGTTCGTATCGAAAACCCTCAAGACAAGGTGCTCGTCAGGCGACGGCGGCAACTTGCCGAGGACACGCAGGGTCTGGTCGAGACCGGCCGCTCCGACGTAGGCGGGGTTCTCACCGATATCCATCGTGACGACATCGCCGGCGCGCACGAGGTCGAGGATCGCAGGAGAACCGTTGAAGCTCGCGGCCTTGACCCTGCCAACGGCTGCGGCAGAGCGCACACCGGGCACGACATAGGTCAGCATGCTGTCGAAAACCGGAAGGACGTAGTTCAGCTTCGGGTCACGGGTGATCGCGGTCTGCACGGCCGACTGGATCTTCGTGGGCCAGTCCGGAGCGTCCACGTTGACGGTCGTCACCTTGCAGGAAGGGCAGTCGGCCTTGAACTCACTCTGGATGCCCTCGGCCACCGGCGGGGAGTTCACGAAATTGTTCGACGTGACCACCAGGACGTTCGCGTCGCCCTTGGTCTGCGTGATCGCCCAGGCCGCCAGGAGTTGCCCGGCGGTCGCGAAATGGCCCGACACGAATGCGGCCACGTTCGGCGGCGTCGGCTGGCTCATGTCCAGGTCGTGCACATCGACCACCGGGATGCCTGCGTTCTTCGCCGCGGTGACCTGCGGCATGATGAGCCTGGGGTCGGTTCCGTCGATAAGCGAGATGACATCGCTCTTCGCGGAAACGGCGGTCTGCATGCCCTGGACCCACTGCGAGGTCTGCCCCTGGTTGGGCCAGCTGGTGACGGACGCGCCCGCCTGCTTCGCGTACGTCTCGAACGCATCCTCGGTTGCCTGCATGAAGGCTGCCGTCGTGGTCGATGGAATGCTGAAGATCTTCTTGCCCGCCGCGATGCTCTTCGCGTCGATGTTGGGGCCGGGGGACTGGAACGCGGGAACGCCGGTGTACTGATCCACCAGGGACTGGGCGTGCGCGACGTTACTGTTCGAAGGAGTGGAACTCCCTCCGGACGAGGTGCTGCCACATCCCGCGATTGACAACGCAACCACCGCCAGCAGGGCGCCGACTTTACCGTATGCTCGCAATGCGAATTCCTTATCGTTTCTGTTGAGTCGGGAGGCTGAAAAGCGAACTGCGCTGGGACGATTCTTTTGCCTGAGGGCTACGGCCTGCCCCGGTCTCGTCACGGCCGGGACCGTAGGAGGAAAGTCCGTTCGAGGAGGTCAGGTCGTTGCGACACTGCGAGTCATAGGCGGCTCGCCCTGCGCCGCAATTCCGCCCGGACCAGCGCGGGGTCGCGCACTGAAGAGAGCAGGGCGAAGAGGAGCATGCGGGCCTGCGGCGATCGCAGCGCGCCGACGGAAACCGCGCCCGCCTCGACGAGGTCGATGCCTCCGCCGGCGCCATAGAGCGCGGTCACCGGCCCTAGCGGCACGCGGGATGAAAGCCCGACGACGATTCCAGATTGGGTGAGGTGTGCGACCTCGCGGCAGAACTCAGGATTCGCGTTGCCCGCACCGGTCGCTTCAAGGATGATGCCGGTCGCCCCGTCGTCGACGACGGCGCGCAATGCGACGGTCGACGCGCCCGGGTAGTACGGGACTATGTCCACTCTCACGCCGTCGATGTCGAGGGAGTCGAGCGCGAGCGGGGCCAGTCGACGAGGCGTCGAGTTGATCGCGAGGTTTCCTTCGCGCACCCTTCCCACCGGGCCCGAGATGGTGGAGGCGAATGCGGCCGAGGCGAGGGTGTGGATTTTGGAGGTGCCGGCCGCGGCGTAGATCTGTCCGTCGAAGACGATGAGAGCCCCGAGGCGCCTGGCATCGGCGTGGCCGGCAACCGTCAGGGAGTCTCCGAGGTTCCTGGGCCCGTCCGTGTCGGGCGCATCCGCCGCGCGCTGAGCCCCCGTGAAGACGACCGGTCGCTCGTCCGTGTGCACGAGGTCAGCGAGGTACGCGGTCTCCTCCATGGTGTCGGTTCCGTGCGTCACAACGACACCCACGACATCGTCGGAGGACAGGACTTCGCTGATCCGCCGAGCGATCTCGACCATGCCCCGCGGTTCGAGCCGGTAACTGCCCAGGTTCATGATGTCCTGAGCTTCGACTTCGACGGCGCCAAGGGAAGCGAGTTCCGGTCTTCCGGTCAGCCGCTCGACGATCTTCCGAGCATCGTCTGCCGCGACGAGGGCGCCGCTGGGGACCTGCCGCGACGAGATGGTGCCTCCCGTGGAAAGCACGAGCACCTTAGGAATTGCCTTGACCTTTCAGCAAGCTGCTTGTGTCTGGGGAAGCGGCTGCGGATCGGTCCGCGCGGCCACTGAGTGTGCAGGCTAACAGCCAGAACCGCAGGACACAATCGTTTGTGTGAAGTGTGGAGATTCTGACGACCCGGTCCCCCGGGACGCAGCGTGAGTTGGAGGCCTCACCCGCCGATTCGATCAAACTCAGGGGCGCCGGCCTGGAGCTGTGGTGTCCGTGAACGTCCGCTGAGGTCCAACGTCGTTGGCCCCCTTGGCTGTACTCCCTATACAGCCAGCACCAATCATCAATTTCGGTTTCGGCTTCTCGTTGCCCGAGAATCAAGATCACGAGGCTGGCGTCTTGCGGCACGAGTTCGGGCACGACCGACCAGGTCCACGGCGGGAGCAGCAAGGTGCCGCTCGCGGTGATGGGGCGCCGTGCTGTCGCGGCCGGAGACGGTCGCGCCTTGGCACCCCGACCTACAATCGGCCTATGGCGGCGGCGCGGGTTCTGGTGGTGGAGGACGATCCGGGCATCGGTTCGGAGCTCGTCGAGGCGCTCGCGGTGCATGGTTACGAGCCGGTCCTGGCCGCGACGGGCCAGGCCGCGCTGGAGGGCGCGCACGCGACGGCACCGGACCTGGTGCTGCTGGATCTCGGCCTCCCCGACATCGACGGGGTGATGGTGTGCCGCAGGCTGCGCATGGCGGTGCCCGAGGCGGTGATCGTGGTGCTGACGGCGCGCACGCAGGAGCTGGAGGTCGTGGTCGCGCTGGATGCCGGAGCCGACGACTACCTCACCAAACCGTTCCGGCTGACCGAGCTGATGGCCCGGCTGCGGGCGCACCTGCGCAGGCGGACGGTCGTGCCCGAGGAGCGGGCGCTGACCGTCGGGCGGTTGCGCCTGGACCTGCTCGCCCGCCGCGCGTATCTGGGAGAGCAGGAAGTCATGCTGCGGCCCAAGGAGTTCGATCTGCTGGCCGCTCTGGCCGGGCGGGCGGGGGAGGTCGTCACCCGCGAGCAGTTGATGGACGAGGTCTGGGATGAGAACTGGTTCGGGCCCACCAAGACCTTGGACGTGCACGTGTTCGCGCTGCGCCGCAAGCTCGGCGAGGACGCCACCTCGATCACCACGGTCAGAGGCGTGGGCTACCGCTACGAGGTGTAGCTCAGCAGCAGGCTGAACAGCGGCGGCGCGTGGCGGCGCAGCACCAGGCGGCCGTCCTCGGCCTCGGCGAGCGAACGGGCCAGGGCCAGTCCGATCCCGTGGCCCTCACCCGAGGAGCGGGCGAAGACATCCTCTCCCTCGGTGACTCCTTCGCCCTGGTCGCCCACCACTATCGCCAGTCCGGGCCCGACGTCGGAGATGGTGAGCGTGACCTCGCCCCGGCCGTGGACCGTGGCGTTGTCCAGGAGCACCCGCAGGATCTGGCGCACGGCCGCGGGCGAGGCGGCGGCAGGGGGAAGCCCGGGTTCGATGGTGATGGTCAGCCGCCGGCCCTGTTCGGCCAGCGGGCCGTGCCAGTCGTGGCGGACCTGTTCGGCCAGCGCGGGCAGGTCCAGGGACTCGCCGGCCGCGTCGCTGTGGCGGGACAGCCTGACCAGGTCGTCGATGATCGTGTGCAGGCGCTCGCCGCGGGCCAGGGCCGTACGCAACGAAGCGGTTTGATCGCCGTCGGAGCGGGCCAGCGCGCTCTCCAGGCCGAGCAGCAGGCCGGTGAGGCCGGTGCGCAGCTGGTGGGAGACGTCGGCGCTGAAGGCTCGCTCGCGGGACAGCACCTCGCCGAGCCGCCGAGCGGTCGTCTCCAGCGCCTGGCCCGCCTGGTCCGCCTCACGCAGTCCCGAGTGCGGGGGGCGGATGCTGAAGTCGCCGGCGCCCAACGCCTGGGCCGCGGCGGTCAGTCGCTCCAGCGGGGCGGCCAGCCGCGCGGACAAG
Source organism: Sphaerisporangium perillae (assembly GCF_023276435.1). Classification (GTDB taxonomy): domain Bacteria; phylum Actinomycetota; class Actinomycetes; order Streptosporangiales; family Streptosporangiaceae; genus Sphaerisporangium; species Sphaerisporangium perillae. The sequence goes on along the minus strand of NZ_JALLPO010000005.1, from coordinate 190,017 downwards.
TAGATCGCGATCCCGGCTCCGAGGACGATCGCGACCAGCGCGAGCACGGCCATCAGCAGCCAGGCCCGGTGGACGCGGTCCTGCACCACATCCAGCGGCGTGGCCACCCGCACGGTCAGCCTGATGCCCTCGTCTGAGGGGATCGGGGCCGCCACGGCGACGAACCCGTCCCCGGCCCTGTCGTGCGTGTGCCCGTCGCGGCTGGCGGCGGCGAAGGCCGAGGTGCTCGGTCCGGCGCCGAACAGGCGCGCTCCCTTGACGGTGTAGACGCCGACCGTCAGATCGGCCGAGATGTCCTGCGGGAGGGCCAGCGGCAGGCGAGGATCGCGCCCGACGTCGTCGGGGATCGCGGCGGCGATCCAGGTGGCATCGCGCTGCAACGCGGCGACGGTCTCGTCCTGGTACAGCTGGTTGATCGCGACGGCCAGCGGGATCGCGAACAGTGCGACGACCAGGGCCGTGACCGCGACGATCGCCGAGAGCAACCGCCGCCGCAGTGGCGCCCCTTCAACCCTCATCTCCGTATCGTCGCAGGTCAAAGTTAAGCGTCTCGCTAATCTCCGCCTACCCGGACGCCGATACGCCGGCCCGTAATGTCTCCGCTACACAGAGTCACTATCAGGGGGTGTCGCGTGACGGGTTCCTGGCGAAGGCTGAGGTCCTTCAATGGGCGGGTGCAGCTCCTGCTGCTCAACCAGTTCACCATCAAGCTGAGCTTCAACCTGCTCATGCCCTACCTGGCCGGACATCTCACCCGAGGTCTCGGCTACGCGGCCTGGGCGGTCGGCCTGGTACTGAGCGTGCGCAACACCAGCCAGCGGGGCCTGTGCCTGGTCGGGGGGCACCTGGCCGACCGGCTCGGGTACAGGCAGGCCATCGTGGCCGGATGCGCGCTGCGGACGGCGGGTTTCGCGCTGCTGGGGGTGGTCTGCTCGCTGCCCGCCCTGCTCGCCGCTTCCGTGCTGACCGGGTTCGCGGGGGCCTTGTTCGAACCGGGGGTGCGGGCCTACCTGGCGGCCGAGGCGGGCGACCGCAGGGCCGAGGCGTTCGGGCTGTTCAACGTGGCCGGGCAGGTCGGGCTGCTGCTGGGGCCGCCGGCCGGTCTCGCGCTGGTGAGTGTGAACTTCCAGGCCGTCTCGATCGCCGCGGCGGCGCTGTTCGCGGTGATCACTCTGGTGCAGGCCAGGGCGCTGCCCGCCCGGGCCCCGGTGGCGCGTGAGCCGGGCGAGGGCTGGCGTCCTGTCCTGCGCGACCGCCGGTTCCTGGCCTTCTCCGTGGTGATGACCACCTTCTACGTGCTGTCCTTCCAGCTCTACCTGGCCCTGCCGCTGGTGATGCGGCAGGCGGTCGGGGAGGAGCAGGACGCCGGGATGGGGCAGATGTTCGCACTCTCGGCGATCGTCGTCATCGCCGGCCAGCGGCGGGTGACCGCCTGGGTGAGCCGCCGCTGGTCGCCCACCCGCAGCCTCACGATCGGGCTGGCCGTGGCCGGAGCCGCGTTCCTGCCACTGGTGATCATCTCCGACCCTGTCCCCGTGCGGGTGGGTCCAGAAGAGCTGGGTGAGATCCTCGGCATCGCGCCGATCCTGCTCACCGCGGTCCTGCTGGCGCTGAGCACGATGCTGATCTGCCCGTTCGAGATGGACGTGATCGTCGGCCTGGCCCGCGGCCGCCTCGTGGCCACCCACTACGGCCTGTACGCCACCATCTCAGGTCTGGTCGTCACGCTGGGCGGCCTGCTCACCGGCTCTCTGTGGGACTTCGCGGCCGGCCACGGGATCCACTGGTTGCCCTGGACCGCCATGACGCTGGTCGGCTGCTGCGGCGCGCTCGGTCTGGCGGCGCTGGAACGCGCCGGGCGCCTGCTGCCCCGACCGCCTGCCGGCGAAGGTGAACGCCGCGCTAACCGCGGGCTGAGGGAACGCTGATGCACCATTTCTTACGGTGCCTCCATGAATGTGCGGCACAGCGTACTGATCCTCTTCGCGGCCGGCCTGGTGAGCTCCTGCGGAGGGGTGCCGCCGGCCGCCGTTCCCCCCACGACGGCCCCGGCCACACCCCTCGTACACCTGACCGAGTCCAACCCGCCGGGCGACATTCCTGACGACACCGTCTACGTCGTCTACCGGCATCCGGGCCGGCCGTACGAGCTGAAGGTCCCCGAGGGCTGGGCGCGGACGGACCTGCCGACGGGGGCGGGCTTCACCGACAAGCTCAACAGCGTCCGGGTCGAGATCGGCGCTCCGGCCGATCCGCCCGGAGCCGAGATCCGCAAGCGCGCGACGGTGAACAGGAAGGGCGGCAAGGCCGAACTGACGGTCTACCGTATCGACAGCGCGCCCGACCCGGTGACCGGCAAGGTGATCCGGGACGAGGTGGAGCGCTATGTGTTCTCCCGTAACGGCCGGCAGGCCGTACTGACCCTGACGGGACCGGTAGGCGCCGACAACGTCGACCCGTGGCGCACGGTGTCGGACTCCTTGCGGTGGCTCTCGTGATGCTCGAAGCCGAGGAGCTCTACCGCTTCTACCGGTCGGGCGAGGAGGAGACGCGCGCCCTGCGAGGCATCTCGCTGAAGGTGGCCCCCGGAGAGGTGGTCGCGATCAGCGGCCCCTCCGGTTCCGGCAAGTCGACCCTGCTCAGCTGCGTGGCCGGGCTGGACGACCCCGACGGCGGCATCGTCAGGATCGCCGGGCAGCGGATCAGTCACCGGCCGGAAGCCGACAAGGCCCGCCTGCGGGCGCGGCTGGTCGGCGTGCTCTTCCAGAGCGGCAACCTGATCGAGCACCTCACCCTGGCCCAGAACGTGGAGCTGGCCCAGCGGGTCGGCGGCCGGCGCGACCCTGCCCATCGCGCGGAGCTCCTCGACCGCCTGGGGTTGTCCGCCAGGGCCGGCGCATGGCCGAGCCGGCTGTCAGGCGGCGAGGCGGCGCGCGCCGGGCTGGCCGTGGCGCTGGCCAACCGTCCGTCACTGCTGGTGGCCGACGAGCCCACCGGTGAGCTGGACAGGCGCAGCGAGGGGCCGGTGCTGGACCTGATCCGCGACCAGGCCCGGTCGCACACCGCGGTGGTGATCGCCTCGCACAGCCCCGCCGTGCGGCGCATGGCCGACCGCGTCGTCCAGCTCAGGGACGGGCGGGTGGCATGACCGAGGTCGTGCGCTGCCGGGATGTGGCCCGCACCTACGGCAGGGGCGTCGAGGCGGTGGTGGCCGTGCACGGCATCACCTGCGCCCTGCGCCCCGGTGACCAGGTCGCGATCACCGGCCCCTCGGGGTCGGGCAAGACCACGCTGCTGCACCTGCTGGCCGGGCTGGATCGTCCCACGGCCGGGACGATCGGCTGGCCCGCCCTCGACGATCGGCCCCGGGGCCGGATCGGCGTCATCTTCCAGGGGCCCAGTCTGCTGGCTCCGCTGGACGCCGCGGAGAACGTGGCGCTTCCGCTGGTCATCGCCGGACGCCCGGACGGCGAGGCCAGGCGAGAGGCCCTGCGCGCCCTGAACACCGTCGGCGTCGCCGCCCTGGCGGCCAAGCTGCCCCAGCAGCTATCGGGCGGGCAGGCTCAGCGGGTCGCGGTGGCCCGCGTGCTGGCGGGCAGCCCGTCCCTGATCATCGCCGACGAGCCGACGGGGCAGCTCGACTCCGCCCTCGCCCTCCACGTCGTCGAACTGCTCACCGATGTCGCCGGACGACTCGGGGCGGCCCTGGTGGTCGCCACCCACGACCCGCTCGTCGCGGAACTCCTGCCGCTGCGCTGGGAAATGCGTGATGGGGCATTGGCATGCTGACACTGATCTGGCTCCGCGGCCTGCTGACCCGCCGTACGGGCAGGCTCGCCGCCGCGGCGGCGGGCGTGGCGATGGCCGTGGCGCTGCCGGCCGCGCTGGGGATGTTCCTCGCCTCGGCCAAGGCGACCATGACCGCCCGCTCCGTCCAGCGGGTGGCGGTCGACTGGCAGGTCGAGATGCAGCCCGGCGCGGCCACTCCCGGCCGGCTGCCCGGCGTCTCGCGCCGGGTGGACTTCGCCGCCGTCGGCGGGTTCGAGGCCCGGCAGGCGGGCCAGACGCTGACCACCGGAGCCGGGCAGGCGCTCGGCCTGCCCGCCGACTACACCACCACCTTCCCCGGCGAGCTGCGCCTGCTCACCGGGACCCTCGCGGGCCCGCTGCTGGCCCAGCAGACCGCCGCCAACCTGCACGCGACCCCCGGTTCCACCGTCATCCTGCACCGCCCCGGGCTGCCGGACGCCCAAGTGCGGGTCACCGGGATCGTGGAGCTGCCCGAGGCCGACTCCCTGTTCCAGAAGGTCGGCGCGCCCGCCACCGCGCAGCCCCAGGCGCCGCCGGACAACGTGCTCCTGCTCCCGGCCGCCGATTGGCACCACCTGTTCGACACCTCGCCCCCTGACAAGGTGCGCACCCAGTTCCATGTGCGCCTGGACCATGCCCTGCCACCCGACCCCGCCGCCGCCTACACCAAGGTCACCGGGGCGGCCCGAAACCTGGAGGCCGGCCTGGCCGGCACCGGGCTGGTCGGTGACAACCTGGGCGCGGCGCTGGGCGCGGCCCGCGAGGACGCCCTGTACTCCCAGTTGTTGTTCCTGTTCCTCGGCGTGCCGGGAGCCGTGCTCGCGATCCTCCTCACCGCGACGGTCACCCGATCCGGCGCTGTGCGGCGCTCGGCCGAGCAGGCTTTGCTGCGCACCCGGGGCGCCTCCCGCACCACCTTCCTCCGGCTCGCACTGGCCGAGACACTGGCGGTCGGCGTCACCGGAGCGCTGTCCGGACTGGCCGTGGCGGCGCTGACCGGGTGGGCGCTGTACGGCTCACCCGGGTTCGGCGGTGCCGCGGGGTGGGCTGTGGCGGCCGCCGCCCTCGGGCTGCTGGTGGCCTGCGCCACGGTCCTGCCGTCCGCGCTGGGCTCCGCCACCGTGACCGCCGCCCGCCGCCCGGTCGCCACCGGCACCCGCTCGCCCGCGTGGCTGCGCTACGGGCTCGACCTGTGGCTGGTCGCCGCCGCCCTGGTGGTGTTCCGGCTCACCAGCGGCAACGGCTACCACCTTGTCCTGGTCCCCGAAGGGCTGCCGCAGATCTCCGTCGACTACTGGGCGTTCACCGGACCGGCCCTGCTGTGGGCCGGCGCCGGGCTGCTCATCTGGCGCCTGACCCGGCTACTGCTCGGCCCTGGGCGACCGATCGTCACCCGGCTGGCCAGGCCCCTGGCCGCGGGCCTGGCGGGCACGGTGACGGCGACCCTGGCCAGGCAGCGCGGCCCGCTCAGCCGCACGATGACGCTGGCCGCGCTCGCCGTCGCCTTCGCCGTCTCCACCGCCGTCTTCGACGCCACCTACCGCCAGCAGGCGCAGGTCGACGCCGAACTCACCAACGGGGCCGACGTGACCGCCACTCAGACCACGGCCAGTGAGCGGCAACTCGCCGCGGTGCCCGGCGTGTCCCGCGTGGAGCCGCTTCAGCACGGCTTCGCCTACGTCGGGGCCGACCTGCAGGACGTGTACGGCATCCGCCCCTCCACCATCCTTTCCGCCACCCATCTGCAGGACACCTACTTCCCCGGCGGCACCGCCCGCCAGGTCGTCGACCGGCTGGCCCGCAGCCCCGACGCCCTGCTGGTCAGCCAGGAGACCGTCAACGACTTCCAGCTGCACCTCGGGGACATGATCCGGCTGCGCATGCAGGACGGCCGCACCGTGCCCTTCCACTACGCGGGCATCGTCACCGAGTTCCCGACCGCCCCGCGCGACAGCTTCCTGGTCGCCAACGCCTCCTACCTGGCCGCCTCCGACACCACCTACCTGATCGCCACCGACGGCACGGCACCGCACCTGGTCGCCGACCGGCTGCGCGCCCGCCTCGGGCCCGGGGCGAAGGTCTCCGACGTGGAGACCACCCGCCGGGTCGTCGGGTCCAGCCTCACCGCGGTCGACCTCACCGGCCTCACCGCCATCGAGCTCGGCTACGGCCTGGCGCTGGCCGCCGCGGCGACCGGCCTGCTGCTGATCCTGGGGTTCACCGAGCGCCGCCGTACCTTCGCCCTCGCCCGGGTGCTCGGCGCCCGGCCCCGCCAGCTCGGCGCGTTCATCTGGACCGAGGTCACCCTGGCCGGCCTGGGGGCCGCCGTCCTGGGCGGAGCGACCGGATGGGCGCTGGCGCAGATGCTCGTCACGGTCCTGACCGGCGTCTTCGACCCGGCCCCCGACCACCTGGCCGTGCCCTGGCCCTACCTCGGCGCCGTCACCGGGCTCGGCCTGACCGCCCTGCTCGCCGCCGGGACGGTGGCCGTACGCGCTGCGAGCCGCCCGCCCCTGACCGTTCTGCGCGACCTGTGATGCACCCTCTACCGCCCACCCGTGATCGGAACCCATAGGTGATCGTCAAAGCCCCGCGGACGCCACTGCTGCTCCTGCTCTCCCTCACACTCCTGACCCTCGCCGCCCTCATGGGCTTCACCGCGCGCACACCCGGCTGGACCGCGGCCGACATGAACGTGAGCCAGGCGATCCAGGCGACCCGCACCCCATGGCTGACCGTCGTGGCGCAGGTGCTGAACGTCGGCTTCGGCACCTTGGTCGGCGCGGCCCTCGTCGCCGCTCTCACCGGGGCGCTCGCCATCTCGGGGCGACCCCGCGCCGCCGGGCGCACGCTGGTGGTGATCGCCGCGGGGTGGGGCGTCAGCCTGCTGTTCAAGACCGTCATCGCCCGGCCCCGGCCCCCCGCCGCCCACTTCCTGCTGGTCCAGGAGCTCGGCAAGGACAGCTTTCCCAGCGGCCACGTGTGCCTGACCCTGTCGATCGTCATCGCCCTCGCCCTGCTGGCCGGCGGCAGCGCCTACTTCCTGCCCGTCGTGGTGGCCGGCTGCCTGCTGGTGGCGGCCCAGATGCTCGCCAGGGTCTACCTCGGCGCCCACTACCCCACCGACACCGTCGGCTCGATCATGGTGACCCCCGCCGCCATCTACCTGGTGACGACCGTCAAGCGCCTGCCCGCGCTCGGCGTGCTCCTCCTCCAGGCGGACAACCGCCGCAGGGCACGCCGCGCCGCACCACCCGACACCCGGAAGATCAAGATCCTCCTGTTGCACGCCTACGGCATGGGCGGCACCATCCGCACCGTCTTCAACATCGCGGGCACGCTGGCGGCCGACCACGACGTCGAGATCGTCAGCGTCGTCCGGACCAAAGAGCATCCCTTCTTTCCCGTGCCGCCCGGCGTCCGCGTCACCTTCCTGGACGACCGCCGGCACCGCCGCCCCACCCGCTTCCCCAGGCTCGCCCCCCTTCGCCGCAGCAGGCTCATCCCGCGCGAGGAGGCGGCCTACGCCACCTTCAACCTGCGCACCGACCTGAAACTCCTGCGCTTCCTGCGTGGGCTGCGCACCGGCGTCCTGATCACCACCCGCCCCGGGCTCAACCTGGCGGCCGCCCTGCTGGCCCCGCCCGGCGTGATCACCATCGGCCAGGAGCACGTCGGCTTCGCCTCGCACCAGCCCCCCCTGCGGAAAATGATCGCCCGTAGGTACGGAAGGCTCGACGCCGTCGTCACCTTGACGGAGGCCGACCTGCAGGCATACCGCACGGCCCTCGGGACACGCGCCCCCCACCACCTGCTGCGCATCCCCAACGCGCTCTCGCCTCTCACCGGCGGCCCATCCCCGTTGACCGCCAAGACCGTCCTCGCGATCGGCCGCCTCACCAAGGTCAAGGGCTTCGACCTGCTCATCAGGGCCTGGGAGCAGGTGCAAGCCGCCAACCCCGGCTGGACGCTGCGCATCCTCGGCGCCGGGCCACAGCGTGCCCGGCTGGAAGCCGCCGTCGAGAAACGCGGCCTGACCGGCTCGGTCGAGCTGCCCGGCGCCCGTTCCGACATCGGCGCCGAACTCGACGACGCCTCCGTCTTCGCGCTCAGCTCCCGTCACGAGGGTTTCTCGATGACCATCTTGGAGGCACTGAGCAAGGGGGTGCCCGTGGCGAGCTTCGACTGCCCGCACGGCCCCCGGGAGATCCTCACCCACGAGCACGACGGGCTCCTGGTGCCGCGGCGCGACGTCGACGCGCTGGCCGCCACGATCAGCCACCTCATCGGGGACGAAGCGTCGCGGCGCCGCATAGGGGCCGAAGGACTGCACACGTCGCGGCGTTACGACCCCGCGGCCATCGGCGACCGGTGGAGAGTCCTGCTGGCGGACCTGGAAACCGATCGACAAAGCGGATCGGCCGGGCGATGACCTACGTCTCGTTACCACCTGCCCCCGTGGATGCGACCGTGGCCATCGTGGAGGACGACGTCCAGCTCCGGACCCTGGTGTCCCGGGGGCTCGCCGAGGAGGGCTTTGACGTGCGGGTCAGCGTGCCCACCGGAGAGAAGTTCCTGCGGGCGATAGAGGGCGACCCTCCCGACCTGCTGGTCGTGGACATCGGCCTGCCCGACGCCGACGGGCGCGACGTGCTGATGGCGCTGCGCGCACGCGGCGTAGGAGTCCCGGCGCTGCTGCTCACCGCCCGGAGCAGCCTGCCCGACCTGCTGTCGGGGTTCCGGGCGGGCGCCGACGACTACCTGGTCAAACCCTTCGCCTTCGCCGAACTCGTCGTCCGGCTCGGCGCGCTGGCCAGACGCGGCGCCCCGCGACGCCCGGCCCAGGGACTTCGCCTGGACCCCGCCCGGCACGCGGTCGCCGAGGGCGACCTGGTGGTCGAGCTCACGCCCACCGAGTTCCGGCTGCTGGCGGCGCTCGCCGCCCGGCCCGGCGTGGTCGTGCGCCGGCGCGCGCTCGTCGCCGCGGCATGGCCGGACGGGGCCATCGTGCACGACAACACCCTCGACGCCTACCTGACCCGGCTGCGCCGCAAGCTCGACCGGCTCGGCAAGGCGGACGTGATCTCCACCGTCCGCGGCGTCGGCTACCGGATGGCGTGATGCGCCGCCGCCTCGTCCTCGTCTCCACCGCGTCGGTCGCCGTCGCACTGCTGCTGCTCACGCTCGGCTTCGGCACGGTGCTGTCACGCAGCCTGGACCGGGACGCCGACCTCGTGCTGCGCTCTCGCGCCGAGGCCACGCTGACCACCTTGGAGGTCGGCGCCCGGGGTCTCGTCGTGGAGGATCTGCCACTGGACGAGGCCGTCGACGCCCACGCCTGGGTCTTCGACGCCTCAGGGCGGGTGGTCGCCCAGCCCCGGGCCGCCCCCGGCGTGGCCGGGGCCGCCCGGTCGCTGTGGCCCGCTCAGGCCGACCGGTTCCTGGACGTGGGCGACGTCCGCCTGCTGGCCGTACCGGCGCTGGACCGGTCGACGGTCGTGGTGAGCGTCTCGCGCGTGCCTTACCTGCACAGTGAGTGGCTCGCGCTGCTGGCGGCCCTGCTGCTGGACGCGGTCGTGCTGGTGCTGGTCGTGATCCTGACTCGGCGCGTCGTCATCGCCGCCCTGAGGCCGGTGGCGGCGATGACCCGGCAGGCGCTGGACTGGAGCGAACACGACCTCGACCACCGGTTCGCGCTCGGGCCCCCGCGCGACGAACTCACCGGCCTCGCCGCCAACCTGGATCTCCTGCTCGAGCGGGTCGCCGCCAACCTCCGCCACGAGCGGCGGCTGAGCGCGGAGATCGCGCACGAGCTGCGCACCCCGCTGGCCAGGCTGCGCGCCGAGGCGGAGATCGCGTTGAGCAGAAAGCGCCCGTACACCGAACTACGCGCGGCACTGCTGGCCGTCACCGCCGACGCCGACGATCTCACCCGAGTGGTCGACACGCTCCTCGGTTTCTCCCGCACCGAGGTCCGATCCACCGGGTGCCAGGTCGGCGACGTGCTGGCGGCGATGGAGAGCCAGGCGATCATCGAACCCACGGCCGGCCCCCTGCCGCGTGTCGGCTGCGAGACCGACCTGGTCGCGCGCACCCTGGCCCCGCTCGTGCACAACGCCCGTACCTACGGCACCACCGCGACCCTCTCGGTGCGCCAGGACGATGCCATGGTGGTCTTCACCGTCACCGACGACGGCCCCGGCGTCCAGCCGGGCGAGGAAGAGGCGATCTTCGAGCCGGCCCGCCGAGGCAGCGCCGCCCACCTGCGCCAAGGATCGGGCCTGGGGCTGTCCTTGTCCCGACGGTTGGCCCAGGCCGCCGGAGGCGACGTCCTGGCCATCGCCGACGCCGGTGGAGGGCTGTTTCAACTCCGCCTGCCCCGCGCCTGAGCCGGGCGCGCACAGCGGTCAGGTTACGTTCAGGCAGGTTATGCCAGCCTTCGGCGCATGATGACCACCCCAAGCCTCTCCGGCGGCATCTCACCCGGCCGTCAGATGCTCAACAAGGTTCCAGAGGTCACCATCTACTTCTGGATCATCAAGGTGCTGTGCACGACCGTGGGCGAGACCGCCGCGGACTTCCTCAACACCAACCTGAATCTCGGCCTGGCCAACACGAGCTACGTGATGGGCGCCTTGCTGGCCATCACACTGGTCTTCCAGTTCCGGGCCAGGAGGTACATCCCGGGGCTGTACTGGCTCGCCGTCGTTCTGATCAGCGTCGTCGGCACGCTGATCACCGACAACCTCACCGACAATCTCGGGGTCTCCCTGCAGGTCACCACCCTCGCATTCGGCCTCCTCCTGGCGGCGGCCTTCGGCGCCTGGTACGCCAGTGAGAAGACCCTGTCGATCCACACCATCTACACCACCCGCCGCGAAGCCTTCTACTGGGCGGCCATCTTGTTCACCTTCGCGCTTGGCACCGCGGCCGGCGACCTGATCGCCGAAAGCCTCGACCTGGGCTACGCCCTGTCCTTGCTCGCCTTCGCCGTTCTCATCGCGGTCGTGACCGTCGGCCGCTTCGGCCTCAAGATCAACGCGGTCCTGGCCTTCTGGATCGCCTACATCCTGACCCGGCCGCTGGGCGCCTCCCTCGGCGACTACCTCTCGCAGCCATCCGACGAGGGTGGCCTCGGCTTCGGCACGATCGTCACCAGCGCGCTCTTCCTGGCCGCCATCCTCGGCTTCGTCCTCTACCTGGCCATCAGCCGAAAGGACCACATCGCCGCCCATTCGACGCCCGGAAGGGAAAAGGCGAGGCCCTCCACTGTTCGGGGCCGCTAGCGGTTCGGGCCTGGCAGGTCCTTCCGTGCGGACGATCATGCAATGGTCTTTTCATCTGGACGGAGTGGCGTGAAGGCGTCCCAGGAAGTCCTTGAGCGCCCGGTAGTACGGCGTGATCGTGGTGAGGTCGGCGTACTCGTCCGGGCCGTGCTGGCCGTCGCCGCCGACGCCGAAGATGACGGCGTCGATGCCCCGGTCGTAGTAGAAACGCCCGTCCGCGGCGCCGTGCTTGCGCAGGAAATCGGCGCGGTAGCCCTGGTCCCGCGCCGCCTGCTGGAGGGCGAGCACCTCCGCGCCGCTCTGGTCGGCGTGGTGCGGCCGGTCGACGTGATCGACGAACGCGGTGACGCCCGGCTCGCAGAAGGCGTCCAGGTGCGCGGTGATCTCCTCGGCGGTCCTGCCGTCCAGGTCCGTGTCCTGCGGCGGGAAGCGGATGTCCAGCCACGCCTCCGCGAACGCCGGGACCTGGTTGCGGAACGCGCCAGGGGTCTCGACGCGCGCGACGTTGACGGTCGTGCGCCACACCTCCTCGGTGGCCACCGGGTACCGGGCGAGGACCCTGTCCAGGGTGCGCTGCAGCTTGAGCAGGGCGTTGTCGCCGAGCCAGGGGTAGGCGCCGTGGGCGCTGCGGCCGGTGGCCCGGAGGTTCGCCCCGACCATCCCCTTGGAGTCGGTGACGACGCGCAGCCCGCTCTGCTCGCCGATGACGACGAATTCGGCGCTGACGCCCTGCTCGAGCTGGTGCAGCGTGCCGTTCCGGCCGCCGACCTCCTCGTCGGTGACCAGTTGCAGCGCGATCGGGTACGGCAGCAGGCCCGCCAGTTCGCGGAAGACCTGCGCCTGCACCAGCGCCGACACCTTCATGTCCTGGGCGCCGCGGGCGTAGAGGCGCGTGCCGTCGCGGTTGGGCCGGAACTGGTGCGGCGGAGCCGGCACGACGTCCAGGTGCGCGTTGAGGACGACCCGGAAGCGCGGCCGCGCCGCAGTTCCGTGGTAGAGCAGCGCGCTCGGTTTGCCGCCCGACTCGAACCTCTCCACCGTGAAACCCGGTCCGACGAAGCCGAGCACCAGGTCCAGCGCGCGATGCAGCTCGCCGGGCCGGTCGGCGGTGGACGGCACCGCGAGCAGTTCCTCCAACGCGCGCAGGAAGGACTCGGGCGGTTCCCCGGCCGCGGCCGGGAATGGTTCGGTGGCCATGGGACGATCGTCCCGCCCGCGACCCGCCGCTGTCATGCCCCGGGCGCGCTCAGTGTGATGCAGGTCACACGCTGTCCGGTTTACATCCATGTAATCGATTACATACTCTCATGAAATCGATTACATGGAGGACCGATGGCTCGTATCAAGGATGTCGCCGCACACGCGGGCGTGTCCGTCGCCACGGTCTCCCGCGTGCTCAACGACAACCCCTCGGTCACCGAGGAGACCAGGACCCGCGTGTACGCGGCGATGACCGCGCTGAACTACGTGCCGAACGCGGTGGCGCGCTCGCTCCGCACCGAGGCCACCAGAACGCTCGGACTGGTCATCGGGGACATCCTCAACCCGTTCTTCACCGAGCTGGCGAGGGCCGTCGAGGACGAGGCGCGGGCGGCCGGGTACACCGTCGTCATCGGCAACGCCGACGAGCGGGCCGACCAGCAGGACCACTACGTGCGCACCCTCCTGGAGCAGCGCGTCGACGGGCTGCTCATCTGCCCGACCGCCGAGGTCACGCCGTTGATCGAGGAGGTGACGCGGAACGGCAGGCCGCTGGTCTTCCTGGACCGGACGATTCCCGGGCTGGAGGTCCCGTCGGTCCGGGCGGACGGCACGCGGGCGATCGGGGAGCTGATCCGCCACCTGCGCGACCTCGGGCACCGCCGGGTCGCGTTCGTCTCGGGCCCGGGCACGCTGTCCACCGGGCGCGAACGCACGAAGGCGTTCCTCGCGGCGGCGGCCGAGAACGGCCTCACGGTCCCGCCCGAGTATGTGCGGGTGGGCGACTTCCGGGCCGGCAGCGGCCAGGCGCACACCTCCGCGCTGCTGGACCTGCCCGAGCCGCCTGAAGTGATCTTCCTGGGCGACAACCTCATGGCGCTGGGCGCGCTGGACGAGATCCGGAAGCGGGGGCTCCGGATCCCGGCCGACATCGCGCTGGCGTCCTTCGACGACGTGCCATGGTTCGCCCACACCCACCCGCCGATCACCGCGATCGCCCAGCCGACGGCCGAGCTCGGACGGCGCGCGGTGCGGGTGATCCTCGACATCCTGCACGGGAGCACCCCCGATTCGGTGGTGCTCCCGGCCGTGCTCGTGGTCCGCGAGTCATGCGGAGAGGTGACGAGGGACCGGTCGCGGGAAGGCGGCGACGAGGCGGACACGGCAGGAAGGGACAGGTCGTGAGCGGACCGGACGAGCAGGACACGCCACCGGCACCGGAACCGGGCAGGCCGGAGATCCTGCGGGTCGAGGGGCTCGGCAAGCGGTTCCCCGGTGTGGTGGCGCTGGACGGCGTCGACTTCGGCCTGCGGGCGGGCGAGGTGCACGTGCTGCTGGGTGAGAACGGCGCGGGCAAGAGCACCCTCATCAAGATGCTCTCCGGGGCCTACCACCCCGATTCGGGCCGGATCCTGCTGGACGGCGCGCCCGTCGAGATCCGTACGGCCACCGACGCGCAACGGCTCGGCATCGCCACCATCTACCAGGAGTTCAACCTGGTCCCCCAGCTCACCGTCGGGGAGAACCTCGCCCTCGGGCGGCCCCCTCGCCGGTTCGGCCTGGTGGACACCCGGCGCATGCACGAGCAGGCCCGTGAGCTGCTGGCACGCGTGGGGATCGACGTCGACCCGCGCACCAAGGTGGCCGAGCTGGGCATCGCCCGAATGCAGATGGTCGAGATCGCCAAGGCGCTGGCCCTGAACGCCCGCGTCCTGATCATGGACGAGCCGACCGCCGTGCTGACGACGACCGAGGTCCAGCGGCTGTTCGCCATCGTGCGGCAGCTTCGCGACCAGGGGGTGGCGGTGGTCTTCATCACCCACCACCTGGAGGAGATCGCCCAGATCGGCGACCGGGTGACCGTCCTGCGCGACGGCCGGTCGGTGGCGGAGGTGCCGGCGAGGACGCCGGAGGAGGAACTGGTCCGCCTCATGGTCGGTCGGCCGATCGACCAGCAGTACCCGCGCGAGGCGTCGTCCCCGGGCGCGCCCCTGCTCCAGGTCAGAGGCCTGAGCAGGGCGGGCGCCTTCACGGACGTCTCCTTCGAGCTGCGGGCCGGCGAGGTCGTCGGCGTGGCCGGGCTGGTCGGCGCCGGCCGTACCGAGATCGCGCGGGCGGTGTTCGGGGCCGATCGCTACGACTCCGGCGAGGTGCTGGTGGACGGCCACCGGCTGCCCGGCGGGGACGTCAACGCCGCGATGGCCGCCGGCCTGGGGCTCGTCCCTGAGGACCGGAAGGGCCAGGGCCTGGTCCTCGGCGCCGACGTCGGGGAGAACCTGGGGCTGGTCACCCTCCGCCGCGCCACGCGTGGCGGCTTCGTCGACCGAGCTGGGCAGCGCAAGGCCGCCGGACGGGTGGCGGCTCAGCTCGGCGTGCGGATGAGCCACCTCGGCCAGGAGGTCCGCACGCTGTCGGGCGGCAACCAGCAGAAGATCGTGATCGGCAAGTGGCTGCTGGCCGACGCCCGCGTGCTCATCCTGGACGAGCCCACGCGCGGCATCGACGTCGGCGCCAAGGTCGAGATCTACCAGTTGATCAATTCGCTCACCGCCTCTGGACACGCGGTGCTCATGATCTCCAGCGATCTGCCCGAGATCCTCGGGATGAGCGACCGCGTCCTGGTGATGGCCAGGGGCAGGCTCGTCGGGGAGCTCGACGCGGCCGAAGCGACACAGGACTCCGTGATGGCCCTCGCCGTCACCGAGGTGGAGGATGCTCGTGTCCACTAACGTGCTCAGCAGGCAGCCGGCGCTGCGGAGCCTGCTCGCCGAGAACGGCGCGCTCGCCGCGCTGGTCGTGCTCGCGGTCGCCCTGTCGCTGCTCTCAGGTGACTTCCTGAGCGTGACGAACCTGCTCAACGTGGGCGTGCAGGCGGCGGTCACCGCGATCCTCGCGTTCGGCGCGACGTACGTCATCATCACCGGCGGCATCGACCTGTCCGTCGGAGCCGTCGCCGCGCTGTCGGCGATCGTGCTGGCCTGGAGCGCGACCTCGGCCGGCCTGCCCTGGCCGGTGGCGATGGTGATCGCGCTGGTCGTGGGCCTGGCCTGCGGCCTGATCAACGCCGCGCTGATCGCCTACGGCAAGCTGCCGCCCTTCATCGCGACGCTCGCCATGCTGGGGGTCGCGCGAGGGCTGGCCCTGGTCGTCTCACAGGGCAGCCCGATCGCGATGCCGGACGCCGTCTCTCACCTCGGCGACACGATCGGCGGATACCTGCCCGTCCCGGTCCTCGTCATGGCCGTCATGGGCGTGATCACGGCGGTCGTCCTGAACCGCACGTACTCCGGGCGCGCGATGTACGCCCTCGGCGGCAACGAGGAGGCCGCCCGGCTGTCGGGCATCAAGGTCGGCCGGCAGAAACTCGTCACCTATGCCCTGTCCGGCGCGTTCGCCGCGGTCGCCGGCATCGTCCTGGCCAGCCGGCTGGCCTCGGCGCAGCCCCAGGCGGCGTCGGGGTACGAGCTGGACGCCATCGCGGCCGTCGTCATCGGCGGCGCGAGCCTCTCCGGCGGCAAAGGGCGGGCGTTCGGCACGCTCGTCGGCGCGCTGATCCTCGCCGTACTGCGCAACGGCCTGAACCTGCTGTCGGTCTCCGCCTTCTGGCAGCAGGTCGTGATCGGCGTGGTGATCGCGCTGGCGGTCCTGCTCGACACGCTCCGCCGCCGCGGCTCCGGCTGACCGCCCGCCCACGTTCCACGCGCAACACCTACGTCCCCCATCAACCGCAGATCAACGCTAGACCAACGAGGTAGACCATCATGCGAATCCCCGCCCTTGTCCTGGCCGGCGCGGCGCTCACCCTGGGGCTCACCGCCTGCGGCTCCGGCTCCTCCTCGGAGGGCACGTCCGGCGGCTCGGCAGGCGCCGGCGGCGGCGTGAAGATCGGGATGTCGATCTCCACGCTGAACAACCCGTACTTCGTGCAGCTGCGTGACGGCGCCGAGGCGGAGGCCAAGAAGCTCGGCGCCACGCTGACCGTCACGGACGCGCAGAACGACGCCTCGCAGCAGGTGAACCAGGTGCAGAACTTCACCAGCCAGAGCATGAAGGCGATCATCATCAACCCGGTGGACTCCGACGCCGCCGCCCCGGCCGTGAAGGTGGCGGAACGCTCCAGCATTCCCGTGCTGGCCGTCGACCGAGGCGTGAACAACGCCGAGGTGGCGCAGACCGTGGCCTCCGACAACGTGGCCGGCGGCAGGCTCGCGGCGCAGGAGCTGGCCAAGCAGATCTCCGAGAAGGGCAAGGTCGTGGTCCTCCAGGGCGTCGCCGGTACCTCGGCCTCCCGGGACAGGGGCCAGGGCTTCACCGAGGGCATCAAGGCCTACCCCGGCATCGAGGTGGTCGCGCGGCAGCCCGCCGACTTCGACCGCACCAAGGGCCTGGACGTCATGACCAACCTGCTGCAGTCGAACCCGGACATCGCCGGCGTCTTCGCCGAGAACGACGAGATGGCGCTCGGCGCGATCAAGGCCCTCGGCGACAAGGCCGGCAAAGCGGTCAAGGTGGTGGGCTTCGACGGCACCCCCGACGGCCTGAAGGCCATCGAGGCCGGGACGCTGGCCGGCAGCGTCGCCCAGCAGCCGCAGCTACTGGGCCAGCAGGCCGTGCAGAACGCCGTGAAGGCGGCGAACGGCGAGAAGCTGCAGGCCAAGCTGGACGTGCCGGTGAAGATCGCGACCAAGGACAACGTCTCCGAGTTCACGACCTCCTGACCGCCGTCCGCACGCGTTATGCAAGAACACAGTGACGATCCGATGAGGTGATGATGAGCCAGCCCGCGAACGACGCCGGCGGCCGGGGGGCCGCCGGCCCGGCGGGGCCGTACGACCTGGTGGTCGTGGGATCGGTCAACGTGGACCTAGTCGTCCGCGTCGACCGGCGCCCCGCCCCGGGCGAGACCGTCCTCGGCTCGGACCTGTCGACCTATCCAGGCGGCAAGGGCGCCAACCAGGCCGTCGCGGCCGCCCGCCTCGGCGCGCGCGTGTCGCTGCTCGGCAGGATCGGGATGGACGCGCACGGCCGGCTGCTGCGCGAGTCGCTCGAACGCGACAAGGTCGATCTCGGCCACCTGCGCGAGAGCGCCGCGCCGAGCGGAGTGGCGCTGATCTCGGTGGGGCCAAGGGGTGACAACAGCATCATCGTCTCCCCCGGCGCCAACGCGCGGCTGAGCGAGCAGGACGTGGCGGAGGCCGCCGAGCTGCTCCGCTCGGCCCCGGTCGTCTCCCTCCAGCTCGAGACCCCGCTCCCCACGGTGCTCGCGGCGGCGCGGGCGGCCCGCCGTGTCGTGTTCAACCTCTCCCCGCCTGCCCCGGTGCCGGACGAGCTGCTGGCCCTCTGCGATCCGCTCGTGGTCAACGAGCACGAAGCCGCGATGGTCCTCGGGGTGCCCGCGCCACCGGCCCGCCAGGCCAAGGCGCTGCTCGAGCTCGGCCCCCGGTCGGTGGTGGTCACCGCCGGGGCCGAGGGCGCCGTGGTCGCCGACCGTTCGGGCGTCACCTCGATCCCGAGCCCCCGGGTGGAGGTGATGGACACCACGGGCGCCGGCGACGCGTTCACCGGCGCGCTCGCCTGGCGGCTGGCGATGGGCGACGACCTCGCCACCGCCGCGGGCTTCGCGGTGCGGGTGGGCGCCGCCACGGTGCGCAGGGCGGGCGCCCAGAGTTCGTACCCGACCCTGGCGGAGGTGGAGGGGCCGTGAAGCGGTCGGGCATCCTCAACGCGGCACTGTCCGGCGCCATCGCGCGGCTGGGGCACACCGACGAGCTGCTGATCTGCGACAGCGGGATGCCGCTGCCGCCGGGGGCGCAGGTCGTGGACCTGGCCTTCCTGCCGGGGATCCCCTCGTTCGCCGACGTGCTGGACGGACTCCTGGCGGAGATCGTCGTCGAGGGCGCGACGGCCGCCGAGGAGGTCCGCACGGGTAACCCGGACTGCGACGCGCTGCTGAGAGAGCGGCTGCCGCGCCTGTCGTACGTGCCGCACGAGCGGCTCAAGAGCCTGACCGCCTCCAGCAGGCTGATCGTCCGCACCGGCGAGGCCCGGCCGTACGCGAACGTGATCCTGCGCTGCGGCGTCGCCTTCTGAAGCCCCGAAGCCGCCCCGCCCGGGAACCCGCCTGCTAAAGGGCCGCCTTGGACAGCCAGTTGTGCAGGGGCGCGGGGTCGCCGAAGAGCTCGAAGCGCTCCTCCTCCGGCTTGAAGCGGCCGTAGAGGAGGAGCAGGAGGTCGCCCGCGGTTCCACGGACGGCGACATCGCCCTTGCCGTGGCCGCGTTCCCAGGTGAAGCCGTCGGCTCCCACCGTCACCGTCCACTCTCCCGCGGCGTCGGTCGCGTGGAAGTGCAGCCTCTCGCCGCTCCCGCCCAGCCCCGCCAGCCGCCCGGCGAGCCAGTCGGCCGCCGACAGGTTGCCGAGGAACTCCTCGACCCCGTCCGTCGCGGTCGCCACGTCGACGCGCGGCTCGAGCCCGAGCGTGATCTCGGCGTCGGCCCGGTGCACCGCGGTCTCGTGGAGCATCCGCCGGGACCAGAAGCCCGCGGTGTGGTCCGCGCCCCAGGACCACACCGGGGTGCCGGACTCGGCTGCGCGTAGCGTGGCCACCAGGGTCTGCCCCCCTTCCGCCAGCCAGCCCGGGTAGCCCTTGTCGTCCGGCGGCAGCGTCACCGGGACGTCGCGGGGCCTGACAGGCTCCTGGAGGCGGTGCCGCACGATGTGCTCCACCCATCGGCGCGTGACGCCGACGTGCTTCAGCAGCTTGGCCGTCGTCCACCCGGGACAGGTGGGCACGTCCGCCGCGGGGTCGGCGCCTTCGACGATCCCGGCGAACCGCCGCACCTCCTCGTCGAGGGCCGAACAGTACTTCTCGTGCGACCGGTCGCCTGCGCTATGAGAGGTCATGACCCGTGAGCGTAGACCGCCACAGCGCCATACCGAAGAGGCGGCCGTTCAATGATGACAAGGACATTGACGGGCCGATCGACGGCGGGTAGGTTCGCAGCTAATTAAAAGGAAAGCTTCCTATAAGTTACCTGGTAACTTCGAGGTGGGAAGGTGTCCCCGTGCCGCGAGCGCCGCCGGTCTGTCCTTGCTCCCATCGCCGTGAACGTCCGGCGACCGGCCGGCACGAGCGCCCGCTGGGTACCAGCGGCATGCCGGCTCCGTACATACGTCCAGATCGACCCCCCTTTCGCATCCGCCCGATGGACGTGGAGCACCGTATGAAACACAAGTTCGTCAAAGTTCTGATAGCAGCGGGGGCACTGCTCCTCCCGCTCGGCACATCGGTCGCGGTCGGCCCCAGCGCGTCCGCCACGGCGGCCGCACCGAGCCGCGTCGCTCTGGCGGCGCCCGCCTGGGCCCCGTACACCGCGTACGCCACGGGCAGCGTGGTGTCCTACAACGGCGTGGACTACAAGTGCATCCAGGGCCACACCTCCCTGCCCGGCTGGGAGCCGCCGAACGTCCCCGCGCTCTGGGGCCCGGTGACCGGCGGCGGCGGTGACACCACCGCGCCCAGCGCGCCCGCCAACCTGCGGTCCACGGCGACCACCTCCACCAGCGTCTCGCTGGCGTGGGACGCCTCCACCGACAACGTCGGCGTCACCGGGTACAACATCTACCGGGGCGGCACCCAGGTCGGCACCGCCACCGGCACGACCTACACCGACAGCGGCCTGGCCGCGTCCACGGCGTACAGCTACACCGTCCGGGCACGCGACGCCGCCGGCAACCTCTCGGCGGCCGGCAACACCCTGAACGTCACCACCCCGGGCGCCGGCGGTGACACCACCGCACCGAGCGTCCCCGGCAACCTCAGGTCCACCGGGACCACGTCCTCCAGCGTCTCGCTGGCGTGGGACGCCTCCACCGACAACGTCGGCGTCACCGGGTACAACGTCTACCGGGGCGGCACCCAGGTCGGCACCGCCACCGGCACGACCTACACCGACAGCGGCCTGGCCGCGTCCACGGCGTACAGCTACACCGTCCGGGCGCGCGACGCCGCCGGCAACCTCTCCGCCAACAGCAACCAGATCAGCGCCACCACCCAGAGCGACGGTGGCGGAGGCGGCGGGAACAAGCTGCTCGGCTACTTCGCCGAGTGGGGCATCTACCAGCGCAACTACCACGTCAAGAACATCGAGACCAGCGGGTCGGCCGCCAAGCTCGGCTACATCAACTACGCGTTCGGCAACGTGACCAACGGCCAGTGCGCCATCGGCGACAGCTATGCCGACTACGACCGCGCCTACAGCGCGGCCGAGAGCGTCGACGGCGTGGCGGACACCTGGGACGCCGGCGCGCTGCGCGGCAGCTTCAACCAGCTGCGCAAGCTCAAGGCCAAGCACCCCGGCCTGAAGATCCTCTGGTCCTTCGGCGGCTGGACCTGGTCCGGCGGCTTCACCCAGGCCGCGGCCAACCCGACCGCCTTCGCCAACTCCTGCTACAACCTGGTCGAGGACCCGCGCTGGGCCGACGTGTTCGACGGCATCGACATCGACTGGGAGTACCCCAACGCCTGCGGCCTGAGCTGCGACACCAGCGGGGCGGCCGCGTTCAAGAACCTCATGTCGGCCCTGCGCTCCCGCTTCGGGTCGAGCTACCTGGTGACCGCCGCCATCACGGCCGACGGCACCTCCGGTGGCAAGATCGACGCGGCGGACTACGGAGGCGCCGCGCAGTACATCGACTGGTACAACGTCATGACCTACGACTACTTCGGCGCCTGGGCGGCGAGCGGCCCGACCGCTCCGCACTCGCCGCTGAACTCCTACAGCGGCATCCCGACCCCCGGTTTCTACTCCGACAACGCCATCCAGAAGCTCAAGAGCAAGGGCGTCCCCGCGAGCAAGCTGCTGCTCGGCATCGGCTTCTACGGCCGGGGATGGACCGGGGTCACCCAGAGCGCTCCGGGCGGCACGGCGAGCGGCCCCGCGCCGGGCACCTACGAGCAGGGCATCGAGGACTACAAGGTGCTCAAGGGCACGTGCCCGTCGACCGGCACGGTGGCCGGCACGGCCTACGCCTTCTGCGGCGGCCAGTGGTGGAGCTACGACACCCCGAGCACCATCTCGGGGAAGATGAGCTACTCCAAGAACCAGGGTCTCGGCGGCTCCTTCTTCTGGGAGCTCAGCGGGGACACCACCAACGGTGAGCTGATCACCGCCATGAAGAACGGGCTGGGCTGAGCCCGGACACCCGCCGGGGAGCCGGGCACTGACCGGCACCCCGGCCACGGTCCGGCAGGACCGGCGCGGGGGGCGCCCGGGCCGCGGGGGGGGGGGGCCGCCCCGGCCGGCCCGCGCGCCCGGCGCGGCCGGCCGCCCGCGGCCCCCCGCGGGCGCGGGGGGGCGCCCCCCCCGCCGCCGCGTCCGGCCGGATCGCGCGCGGTCAGGTGGATGCCATGCCGATCAGGCGTGGTAGCTCCGCCAGCCGCACCTCGCGGCAGGCGGCCTCCAGGAGCAGGCGCTCGAGCCCGCCGGCCGGAGCGACCGCGAGCCGGCGAACGCGCACCCCACGGGGTGAGGTGACGCTACGAGTCCCGCGAGACGTGGCGCACGCCGATCGGGAGATGCGACCCTGGCAACCCTGCGAGAGGTGGCGCTACCAGTCCTGGGAGAGGCCGGACATCCGCCGTAGATACTCGTCCTCGTCGATCTCCCCCGCCGCGTAGCGCCGCTTGAGGATCTCCTTGGGATTGTCGGCCGCGCGGACCTGCTCGGTGCGCCTGGGCGTCCAGGTGCGCACCAGCATCAGCACGCAGGAGATGATGACGATAAGCCCGACGAGCAGTAGAACGGTTCTCACACCGACCTCCGATTTCCCTGCGACAGCAGGACCGTCGCGGCGCTGCTCGACGCGCCGAGCGAGGGATCGCCGCGATGCCCGGGTGGCGCACCTCCAGTCTCGCAGCTCCGACGACGTACGGTGACGCCAGACCGGCGGCCGAAATCGCCGGAAAGGAGTAAGTCCGCTGCCCGCACGGAGGGTCACGGCGCGACAATCGGGGTGCGGAGCATGCACAATCTTCCCCGAACCTCAAAGCGAAGGCGGACCAGGATCGTGACGATCTCCATCCATCAGAAGATCGCCGAAGAGCTCGGCGTGCGCGAACGGCAGGTGAAGGCGGCCGTCGAGCTGCTCGACGGCGGTGCCACCGTGCCGTTCATCGCCCGCTACCGCAAAGAGGCGACCGAGATGCTCGACGACGCGCAGCTGCGCGCGCTCGAAGATCGGTTGCGTTACCTGCGCGAGCTGGAGGAGCGGCGCGCGGCGATCCTGGAGTCGATCCGCTCGCAGGGCAAGCTCGACGAGGCGCTCGAAGCGCAGATCATGGCGGCCGACTCCAAGGCCCGGCTCGAGGACATCTACCTGCCCTACAAGCCCAAGCGGCGCACCAAGGCGCAGATCGCCCGGGAGGCCGGGCTGGAGCCGCTCGCCGACGGGCTCCTCGCCGACCCCTCGCGCGAGCCGCTGGCCGCCGCGGCGGTCTTCGTGGACGCCGACAAGGGCGTCGCGGACGCCGCCGCCGCGCTGGAGGGCGCGCGGGCGATCCTGATCGAGCGTTTCGCCGAGGACGCCGACCTCATCGGCGCCCTGCGCGAGCAGATGTGGACGCGCGGGCGCCTGGTGGCCCGGGTGCGGGAGGGCAAGCAGGAGGCCGGCGCCAAGTTCTCCGACTACTTCGACTTCGCCGAGCCGTTCACCAAGCTGCCGTCGCACCGCATCCTGGCGATGTTCCGGGGCGAGAAGGAGGAGGTCCTCGGCCTCACCCTGGAGCCCGAGGAGGCGCCGGCGCAGGACGGCCCGAGCGGCTACGAGCTGCGCATCGCCCGCCGCTTCGAGGTCTCCGACCAGGGCAGGCCGGCCGACCGGTGGCTGATGGACACGGTGCGCTGGGCCTGGCGCACGCGCGTCCTGGTCCACCTCGGCATCGACCTGCGCATGCGCCTGTGGCAGGCGGCCGAGGACGAGGCGGTCCGCGTCTTCGCCACCAACCTGCGCGACCTGCTGCTCGCCGCGCCCGCCGGCACCCGCCCGACCATGGGCCTGGACCCGGGCCTGCGCACGGGCGTGAAGGTCGCCGTCGTGGACGCGACCGGCAAGGTCGTCGCCACCGAGACGATCTACCCGCACGAGCCGAGGCGCCGCTGGGACGAATCGATCGACGTCCTCGCGCGGCTGGCCCGCGAGCACCGCGTCGAGCTGATCGCGATCGGCAACGGCACCGCCTCCCGCGAGACCGACAAGCTCGCCGGCGACCTGATCAAGCTGCATCCCGATCTCAAGCTCACCAAGATCGTGGTGTCGGAGGCCGGGGCCTCGGTGTACTCCGCCTCCGCCTTCGCCTCGCAGGAGCTTCCCGGCCTGGACGTGTCGCTGCGCGGCGCCGTGTCCATCGCGCGACGGCTGCAGGATCCGCTGGCCGAGCTGGTCAAGATCGACCCCAAGTCGATCGGCGTCGGGCAGTACCAGCACGACCTCGCCGAGACCAAGCTGTCGCGCTCGCTGGACGCGGTGGTCGAAGACTGCGTGAACGCCGTGGGCGTCGACGTCAACACCGCTTCGGCGCCGCTGCTGACCCGCGTGTCGGGCATCGGCACGGGGCTGGCCGAGAACATCGTCCTGCACCGCGACGCCAACGGCCCGTTCCGGTCCCGCCGGGCGCTGAAGGAGGTGCCCCGGCTCGGCCCGAAGGCGTTCGAGCAGTGCGCGGGCTTCCTGCGCATCCCCGGCGGCGACGACCCCCTCGACGCCTCCAGCGTGCACCCGGAGGCGTACCCGGTGGTGCGGCGCATCATCGACGCCACCAGCGGCGACCTGAAGACCCTGATCGGCAACGGCACGGTGCTGCGCTCGCTGAAGCCGGCCGATTTCGCCGACGACACCTTCGGCCTGCCGACCGTCACCGACATCCTCAAGGAGCTGGAGAAGCCGGGCCGCGACCCGCGCCCCGCCTTCAAGGCCGCGGCCTTCAAGGAGGGCGTGGACAAGATCTCCGACCTGGAGCCGGGCATGCTGCTGGAGGGCGTGGTCACCAACGTCGCCGCCTTCGGCGCCTTCGTCGACGTCGGCGTCCACCAGGACGGCCTGGTGCACGTCTCGGCGATGTCCAGGACCTTCGTGAAGGACCCGCGCGAGGTGGTGAAGCCGGGCGACATCGTGCGGGTGAAGGTGCTCGACGTCGACATCCCGCGCAAGCGCATCTCCCTCACCCTGCGGCTGGACGACGAGACCCAGGCCAAGGGCGGCCAGGGCTCGGGCCAGGGCGGGCAGGGCGCCGGCCGGGGCGGCCAGGAGACACCCGCCGGTGCCGGGAACCGCGACCGCAAGGGCGGCGGCGGCCGGTCCGGTCAGCGCGGCGGCACGGGCCGTCCCGCGCAGGACCGCGGCGCATCGGGCGGCGGCGCGCTCGCCGAGGCCCTCCGCAAGGCGGGCCTCGACAAGGGCCTGAAGTAAGAGTGCCGGTCGTCAGGAGAAGTAGCGGCGGGGGTTGTCGACGAGCATCTGGTCGATCTGGGCGTCGGTGACGCCCTTTTCGCGGAGCGCCGGGAGCACGTCGTCGTGGATGTGGTGGTAGTTCCAGTTCGGGGTGACCTGCCCCTGCAGCTCGTCCCACGCTCCGCCGAAGTAGTCCATGAAGCAGGCGCTGTCGTGGCTGAGGACCATGCGGTCGGCATAGCCGCGGGCGCAGAGGGCGGCGATCGTCTCGACGCGGGCCGGGGTCGGGTTGTACACGTCCAGCCCGAACCGGTCCATGCCCAGCGTGGCCCCGCGGTCGGCGAGCCGCATCAGATAGTCCAGGTCGTTGCTGTCGCCTGAATGGCCGAGGACGACCTTGGTCAGGTCGACACCCTCCTTGGCGAGCAGGTCGAGCGCGGGCACCCCGGCCTGGGTGAACGCGTTGGTGTGGACGGTGATCGGCGCGCCCGTCCGGACGTGCGCCTGCGCGACGGCCCGGCAGATGCGCTCGACACCCGGCGTGAGGCCCCGGTGCTCGACGACGCATTTGAGGAACGCGGCCCTGACGCCCGTGTCGGCGATGCCCACGGTGAGGTCCCGCACGAAGTCGTCCACCATCGGCTCGGGCATGTCCAGCAGCAGCCCCGGGCCGCGATGCTCGTACTGGTGGGGCACCTCGTCGAAGCAGTAGAGGCCGGTGGCCACGATGATGTTGAGCTCGGGCACCTCGGCGGCGATCCGCTGGATGCGCGGGATGTACCTGCCGAGCCCCCAGACGGTGGGGTCGACGATGGTGGAGACCCCCGCCGCCCGCATCGCGCGCAGCTTGGTGATCGCGTCGGCGACGCGGTGCTCCTCGTCCCACCAGGCGCCGATGCCGTAGTTGTCGAGGTGTTCGGTGGCGAGGACGAAGATGTGCTCGTGCATCAGCGTCTGGCCGAGGCCGGCGACGTCGGCGGGACCGCTCACGGTCTCGACCACTGGCATTGGGACCTCCCGGGCTCCGACGAGACGAGTGTCCGTACCGTAGGACCGGCCGGAGCGGACGTCAACGGTCTCCCGGAAGGGACCTGAGTGCAGATGGCGGGGAATCGAACGGATAGCCTTCGGCTGTTCGGAAAACCGTCAACAGCCCATGTAGGGGAACGTCATGACGCAGGCTCCCGTCAAGGTCACCGTCACCGGCGCCGCCGGCCAGATCGGCTACGCGCTGCTCTTCCGCATCGCCTCAGGCCAGCTGCTCGGCCCTGATGTGCCGGTGCGCCTGAGCCTGCTGGAGATCCCGCAGGCCGTCAAGTCCGCCGAGGGCACCGCCATGGAACTCGACGACTGCGCGTTCCCGCTGCTCCAGGGCATCGACATCAGCGACGACGTCAACCGCGCCTTCGAGGGCGCCAACATCGCGCTCCTGGTGGGCGCCCGCCCGCGCACCGCCGGCATGGAGCGGGGCGACCTGCTCCAGGCCAACGGCGGCATCTTCGGGCCGCAGGGCAAGGCCATCAACGACCACGCGGCCGACGACGTACGCGTCCTGGTCGTGGGCAACCCGGCCAACACCAACGCGCTGATCGCCCAGTCGCACGCCCCTGACGTGCCCGCCGAGCGGTTCACCGCGATGACCCGGCTCGACCACAACCGCGCGCTGTCGCAGCTCGCCGCCAAGCTCGAGGTCCCGGTGACGGCCATCACCAAGATGACGATCTGGGGCAACCACTCCGCCACGCAGTACCCCGACCTGTACAACACCGAGGTCAACGGCAAGATCGCCGCTGAGCAGGTGGACGAGGGCTGGCTGCGCGACACCTTCATCCCCACGGTCGCCAAGCGGGGCGCCGCCATCATCGAGGCGCGGGGCGCGTCCTCGGCGGCCTCGGCCGCGAACGCGGCGATCGACCACGTCCACGACTGGGTGAACGGCACGCCCGAGGGCGACTGGACCTCCGTGGCCCTCCCGTCCGACGGGTCGTACGGCGTGCCGGAAGGCCTGATCTCCTCGTTCCCCGCGGTCT
Source organism: Sphaerisporangium perillae (assembly GCF_023276435.1). Lineage (GTDB taxonomy): Bacteria > Actinomycetota > Actinomycetes > Streptosporangiales > Streptosporangiaceae > Sphaerisporangium > Sphaerisporangium perillae. The sequence continues at coordinate 163,246 of NZ_JALLPO010000005.1, read as the reverse complement.
CCCGCGGTGGCCGCTGGGAGATCGTCCAGGGCGTGTCGATCAACCCGTTCTCCCGGGAGCGCATCGACGCCTCGGTCGCCGAGCTCGGCGAGGAGCGCGACGCGGTGCGGCAGCTCAGCCTCATCTGAGCGGGCGGCTCACGCTCAGCCGACCAGGCGACGCCGGCCACGCGAGATCACGCACGGTCCCTGGATCACCACCCGGCCGATCCAGGGACCGGCGGCGGGCTTTCGCACGACGGCGAACTTCTTCCTCGCGGCGGTGGTCTAATCCCTGCGAAGGGAGAAAACATGAGGGTCTTAACACTGGGTGCACTGGTCCTGGGCTGCCTGGCGGCGGCCGTACCGCCGGCCGGCGCCACCACCACCGGAACCGCCGCCACCTCGTCCACCGCTGCCGGGGTGAGCGGAACGACGACGGCCGCCGCCGCCGGACACGGGCACGGCGCGCACGCCGACTCCGTCCGCTACGCCTCGCTCAAGAGGTGCGTGGTCAAGAAGGAGGAGATGCCCTGCGGTCCCTGGCAGCTCACCCTGCACAGCGGCGGGAAGCGGGCGCTGACCGACGCGCGGGTCTTCCCTCGGAACGCCCGCGGCAAGGTGACCAAGGACGTTCCCGCCCCGATCGCCGTCAGCGGGGACGGCAGGTACATCGCCTATGTGCGCGAGCGCGACGATCGCCTGGTGGTACGGGAGCTCACCGGGAAGGTCCACGTGATGCCGGCGGACACGCTGCCCAAGGGGACGGACATGGCCGGCGTGACGCTGAGCCTGTCGCTCACGGGTGCCAGGCTCGCCGTTGTAGACGGCGCCGGCCAGAAGTTCATCCGCCTGTTCGACGTCGCGGCGGGCGAGTTGCTGGGCTCCATCCCGGGAGACCGCGGCTTCAAGGGGTTCAGCGGGGACGAGGACGAGGTGCTCACCACCCTGGGGACCGACGAGAACACCACGCAGATCATCACCTACGACCTCACGGGCGACGAGGTCGCGCGCCAGGTGCCGCCGCAGATCGCGGCGCAGGGGACCCCGGCCGCGCTGCACGCCGACGGCCGGTCCGTCGCCTTCTACTCACAGGGCACGCACACCCTCAAGGTGTACGACCTCGCGTCCGACACCGTGGTGAACAGCGTCCGGGTGCGGTTCCCGGGTGGCGAGGCGCCCGAGATGGTGGACTGGACCGGGACTCGCGAGGTCACCGCGCACGTCTTCCACGGCGACGGCGGTTCGGGCACCATGACCGTCCTGCGGGTCGACGTCGGGTCCGGGGCCGTCAAGGTGCGCGACTCCTACCGGATCAAGAACACGTTCACGTTCGCGGCCTGCGGCGGCTGACAGCCCGATCAAGGCGAGGACCAGGACCTCGGTGACCACGACCAGGCGCTGGGTCAGCCCGGCGGGCAGGGCGCCGGGGTCCAGGCCCATCATGCGCACCGCATAGGGCACCACCACGAGCACGAGGAAGCACGCGGCGGCGAGGCTCAGGCCCCGCAGCGCCGCCGCGTGCCTGCCCCCGCGTGCCGCGACCACCAGCCCCGCCACCGGCATGCACAGGAAGGCGGCGAAGGCGGCGTAGCGGTGGATACCCCCGGACATCGACAGCGACATCCCCGGCTGGTCGGTGGGGAACGCCGCGATCAGCAACATGCAACAGCTCCACGCGCCCACGAGCAGCACTGCTGAGCGCTCGGCTCCCCGCCCGGACATCTCCACGGCGATCACGGCGGAGCCGACCGCGAACAAGGTCAGCGAGGCCGCGAGCAACCAGCCGTGCGGGTGGAACGCGTACTCGCTGATCATGTCCCGGAGCGGATCCAGATCCGAGGTCACATGCAGCGCTGTCATGGCGCCGGCGCCCCCGGCGAGGGCGGCGTACCCGCCGGCCGTCAAACGACTCGTCATGCCCTTGACTGTCGCGTCCGGCCTGCCGCGCGGGCATCGGAGATCGGCCGGAGCGAGCCCTGGAGCATCCCGGAGGCGACCCCGACCTCACCCGGCCGCGCCGGGGCTCCGGATCAGGGTCGGCACCGGCCCGGCGGCCAGGGTCCGCACCCGCCTAGCAGCGGTGACGACCCTGACCCCTGATCTCCTCAGGGACGACCGGCGGCTCCGGGGCCTCCCCGGAGCGTCCGGCCGTCACGCCCCCTGCTCCCCCGTCCTCGGGGGGCCGATCACCCGTTCTGCCGGGCCTCGGACTCGGCGATGTCCCCCGCGTCAGCCGGCGCCAGCTCGGGCTCGGAGGCGCGCATCCAGCGGGAGCCGTAGGGCTCGAGCTCGATCGCGACGCGGCCCTCCGGGGATATCTTCACGGTGCCGTCGATCAGCAGGTCGGTCAGCACCTTGCCGTCGTCGAGCCCCTCGAGGGTGAGCTCGCACGAGACGTCCTCGTCGGCGAAGTTGTGCAGCGCCAGCACGGTCTCGCCGTCGATGTCGGCGCGGTGGGCGAGCACTGCGGGCGAGCCGGTCTCCAGCACCTGGTACCGCCCCCAGGCCAGCTCCGGGCACCCCCGGTACTGCTCGATGAGCTTGGTGATCCACATGAGCAGGGAGCCGGGGTCGCGACGCTGGGCGCTCACGTTGATGTGCTCGGGCCCGAAGGCGCCCTCGACCATGGGGTTGCGGAACGACCCGGGGTCGGCGGTGGAGAATCCGGCGTTCTCGTGCGGCGTCCACTGCATCGGCGTCCGCACGGCCTCCCGGCCCGGGACCGTGAGGTTCTCGCCCATGCCGATCTCCTCGCCGTAGAAGAGCACGGGGGTGCCCGGCAGCGAGAACAGCAGGCTGTACACCATCTTGATCTTGCGCAGGTCGCCGTCGAGCATGGTCGGCAGGCGGCGGCGCAGCCCCCGGCCGTAGAGCTGCATCTCCTTGTCGGGGCCGAAGGCGGCGAACACCTCCTGGCGTTCGGCCTCGGTCAGCTTGTCCAGCGTGAGCTCGTCGTGGTTGCGGACGAACGAGGCCCACTGGCAGTCCTTGGGCGGGAGCGGCCGTTCCCGCAGCGCCGCGCCGAGCGGGCGGGCGTCGCCGCGCGCGAGCGAGAGGTACATGCGCTGCATGCCGATGAAGTCGAAGCACATCGTGACCTCGTTGCCCAGGTCGTTGCCGAAGTACTTCCGCAGGTCGGGGTAGGGCAGGTTGACCTCGCCGAGGAGCATCGCGCCGCCGTCCCTGCGGTTCATGAACGCCCGCATGTCGCGGAGGAACTCGTGCACGTCGGGCAGGCCGGCCTTCTGCGCCTTGCGGTCCACCGCCTTCCCCTCGTTCTCGCCGCCGGACTTCCCCGAGGGCGCCTCCTTGGCGGCCTCCTCCCGCTGGCCGACGTCCTCGACGAGGAAGGGCACGGCGTCGACGCGGAAGCCGGAAAGGCCGAGCTCCATCCAGAACCCCAGGATGCGGGCGATCTCGTCGCGCACCTCGGGGTTGGCGACGTTGAGGTCCGGCTGGAACCGGTAGAACCGGTGGTAGTAGTACTGGCCGCTGTCCTCGTCGTACTCCCAGAGGGAGTTCTCCGCGTCGGGGAACACGACGCCCTTGGGGTCGTCCGGCTCGGGGGTGTCCGACCAGATGTACCAGTCGCGGTGGCGCGAGTCCCGGCCTGACCTCGCGTCCTTGAACCACGGATGTTCGTCGGAGGTGTGGTTGACGACCAGGTCGGCGATGACGCGGATGCCGCGGTCGCGGGCCACGCGCATGAACTCGACGAACTCCCCGAGCGTGCCGAGCCGTGGATCCACGCCGTAGAAGTCGGTGATGTCGTATCCGTCGTCACGGTCGGGGGTGGGGAAGAACGGCATCAGCCAGATGCACGTCACGCCGAGCCGTTCGAGGTGGTCGATGTGCTCGGCGGCGCCGCGGAAGTCACCGATCCCGTCACCGTTGCCGTCGGCGAACGTCTCGACATCGAGGCAGTAGACGACGGCGTTCTTCCACCACAGGTCTGAGGTATAGGTGAGTCTCACCCGCCCGCCTCTACCCCAAGAAAACGCAAAATATCGGGCGGGCTGCGCCCCCCGACCACCTGACCCGAGAAAAACTCAGGGCCCGTACCGACTAAGCGGTACGGGCCCAGATGAGAATCGCCACGTCAGATGACGGTAACCTGCTCCGCCTGAGGACCCTTGGCCCCCTGAACGGTCACGTAGGTGACCCGCTGGTTCTCATCCAGGCTGCGGTAGCCACCAGAGGTGATCGCCGAGTAGTGCACGAACACGTCGGCACTACCGTCGTCCGGAGCGATGAAACCAAAGCCCTTTTCGGCGTTGAACCACTTGACGGTGCCTTCAGACAACTCTGCTTCTCCTTGTATGGAGCTTCACCGAGCCGCCAAGTCGACGGCTCGGGGCTGCGTAGCGGACCATACCCTGCATCCACAGAAGAAGCAGAACGACCGCTGTCAGGAAACTTCCCGCGGCCGCTTTTAGGAAAAAGACGTTCGAGGAAACTACGACTGCAACGCCATCGACCCTACCCGCTGGACCGCACAATCACAAACGCATCACGTGTGTCACGCGCTGTTATCTGCCGGCACGATGTTATCCGGCCGCGCCGGCGTGGCGCCGGCCGGGCCCGCACCCTGGCCGGCACGCAGGTCTCAGGCCGGTTCCGCGAGGTACCAGCGGGCCTGGCCGTCCCCGCGGGTGAGCGAGTCGAGCCTGCGTGGCAGCTCCTTGCGGGAGAACGGGTCGCGCGTCGCGTTGCGGATGTGGATGCCGACGGCGTACATGTCCCTGATCTCCATGAGCGTCGGATAGCCGTGCCAGGCGCGGAGGTCCGAACCATAGGCCCCGGCGAAGTCGTCGACGTCGGCCGCCGTCAGCCCGAAGCGGCGCTGCCCGTGGTAGGTGTGCACGAGATCCCACTCGCGGGGACCTACGGCGACCCCGTCCCAGTCGCAGAGCACGGCGTGGCCGTCCTGGCAGCGCAGCAGGTTGTCGATCCAGGCGTCCCCGTGCAGCAGCACCGGGGGGCCCGTGGTGTCCAGGTCGGCCCAGCGCGAGGTCAGCTCGGCCACCCGGTCGCGCAGCCAGGCGCGCTGGCAGGGGGTCAGCGCCTCCTTGCGGTGCTCCACCGACTCGCGTACCTCGGCCAGCGGGTCGGCGAGCCGCTTCAGCGGGAACGGCGGCACCGGCAGCAGGTGGAGGTTGCGCAGGATGTCCCCGAGCTGGGTGGTGGTGGGCCGCCCGCTCGCCGGAACGTAGTGCCAGAACGTCACCACCCGCCCGTCGTACACCAGGGGCTGGTCGCAGAGCTCGTCGGCCGGGCGGACCGTCGGGAAGCCCTGGTCGGCGAGCCACCGGGCCACGGCGAGCACGACCGGCAGCCGGGTCGTGGCGTCCGGCGCGGTGGCGATGCGCACCACGATCTGATCACGAAGCTTGAACACCGCGTTGCTCCGCACGCGGAGCAGCTGCGCTTCCCTGGCGTCGAGGCCGACGCTCTCGCACACCTCCCGCAGGATCGCGGCGGCCTCGTCCGCCAGCATGCTCATGGGCGCTCCAGCGCGAGCTGCGGACCCGCTTCCGCGAGCAGGTCGTGTAAATGTCGCGCGGCCGGAGTGCGGCGCCGGCCGCTCGGGACGATCGACAGCAGGGCGCGGGCCCGGGTGACGACGATGGAGGTGCGATGCTCGGGCGGCACATGCGTCAGGGCCTGCTCGGCCAGCCGGCACGCCTCGTCGTAGCCGCCGTCGCGGGCGACGTGCGCCGCCTGGTCGAGCAGGACCAGCGCGGGGTCGATGGTGTAGGGGCTGGAGGACCGCGAGATCCACTCTTGCACCTGCTCGGCCTCGCCCAGCTCGATGAGCGTGCCCATGCGGTAGAACTGCAGCCGCCGCTCGGAGAAGCGGAACGCCAGGTGGTCGGCGCCTTCCCGGGGCATCCGCGAGAAGATGCGCTCGGCCTCGGCCAGCGCGACGCGGGCCGCCTGGTGCTCGCCCATGCGCGCCAGCGCGCGCGCCTCGGCCGCCGCGCCGAGGGCGGCGGGCGAACTTGGAGCGCTCCCGGCCAGCATCCGCGCCTCCCTCGCCAGCCGCACGGTCTCGGTGAGGTCGCCGTAGTAGTAGGGCAGCATGGACTCCTGCGCCCGCACGAGGGCGCGCAGCCTGACCTCGCCCATGTCGTCGGAGGCGGAGCGCGCCGTGCCGTACCAGGCGTGGGCCTGACGCGTGTCGCCGAGTTTCATGAGCGCGTCGGCCGAGAGCAGGGCGAGCATCGTGGTGGCGTTGAGCAGGCGGCGCTGGGCGGCTGCGGGCTGCCGGGCCGAGACGAGCCTGCGGACGTCGGCGATCTCCAGCATCAGGCGGTAGAGCATCGGGAGCGGCGCGCTCTTGATGTACTCGCGGCGATAGCGCAGGACCTGCTCGTCCAGGCGGTCGAGCTGGTCTTCGGTGACCGTGCCGCAGGCGAGCGTGCGGTCCATGTCCTGGCGGGTGCGCTCCACCTCGGCGAGCAGGCGTCCGTTGAGCGGGAGGCCGGAGCTCAGCAGCGCGTGGTGGAACAGCGCGCGGCGCTCGGCCTCGTCGTCGAGGTCGGTGGCGGCGGCGCGCGAGTGCGGCGCGGCGGCGTCCTCGGTGGCGTGGCCGGAGACGGGATTGCCGGAGACCGCGTGGCCTGGGGTGACGACCACGACGTTCGGGCCGTCGCCGTCGTCGCAGTAGTCGGCGGCGAGGCCCAGGCGCACGGCGTTGGCGGAGTAGAGCCGGGCGATCTGGTCGATGGTCTGCGGCCGGGGGCGCGCCCGGTTGTTCTCCCAGGCGTTCAGCAGGTCGATGCTGGCACGTGGCAGGCCGAGGGAATGGGCCTCGCAGAGGCGCTCGAGCTCCTCGATGGCCTGGCGCGCCGACCACCCGCGCGCGAGCCGGTGGGCCTTGAGCAGGCTGACCCCGCAGCAGCTGTTGATGGCTTGGGCGGTCTGCCAGGGGCTCCACTGTCGCGACACGGCCTGCTCTCGCCAGCGTCGCGCGCACGCCGGAGAGTGCTCTCCACGGGCCATTTCTTGCCTCCGCCACTGGAGTGTTCGGCCTTACGGATGTTTCCCCGATGTTAACCAGGCGGCACCTATTGCCCGACAGCGTTATGGGACTGATGCCTGAGCATCCGCGTGGTTTCCACGGAAACCCCGCCCCCATCCGACGGTATTCCACTTATCAGTGGATTTGCTCCGATTGCCGGTAGGCGCGAGCCGGTTCAGTCTTGTCCCCAACAGGTCACCGATGTCCCCGCTGGAGACCATGATGAAGACGGCAGAAGTGAACATCCAGTCGGCAGAGGCCATCGATCACCTGGAGCGGCTCGCCGCCCAGTTGGAGGCGCACGCCTTCCAAGTGCGCCTGACCGCCCGCACCGGGCTCTATCCGCGCCTCCGCGTGATCAACCCCATGGCCCCGGCCGTCACCGAGGATGTCCTCGCCGCCAACGCGGCGGACGGCGAATGGTGGTTCTGGCTCTCGTGGGCCGGCCGCATCGGCCACGCCTCCGACATCGTCACGGCCGCGGAGCGGATCGCCAGCGTCCTGCACGTCATCCGGCGCTGACCCCACGCCGTACGGCTCGCGCGTCCACGTCCCGCGCGAGCCGTACACGGCGCGGCGGATCGTTCCCGCGAGCCGTACACACGGCCCCACGGATCATTCCGCGCGAGCCGTTAACGATTTGGCGGGCCGGGAGGCGTCCAGCAAGCTACAGGTGTGGCCCCAAAGAAGATCATCATCGACTGCGATCCCGGCATCGACGACGCCCTCGCCATCACCCTGGCGCACGGAAGCCCCGCCCTCTCGATCCTCGGCGTCACCACGGTCGGCGGCAACGTCGACCTCGCCTACACGACCGGCAACGCGCTGCGGCTGCGCGAGTTCCTCGGGTTCCCGGGCGTCCCGGTCATCCCCGGCAGCGCGGGCGCGCTCCTGCGCAGCCGGGTGAACGCCGCGAGCGTCCACGGCGAGCACGGCCTCGGCGGGGCGCGCCTGCCCGAGGCGACACTCCCGGTGGGCGAGGGCCACGCTGCCGACTTCATCATCGAGACCCTCAAAGCCGCCCCGGGCGAGGTCACCCTGGTCGCGATCGGCCCGCTGACCAACATCGCGCTCGCCCTGCTCAAGGAGCCGAGGATCGTCGACTGGGCGCGCGAGTTCGCGATCCTCGGCGGCTCCTACACCCGGGGCAACTTCTCCCCCGCCGCCGAGTTCAATATCGCCGCCGACCCCGAGGCCGCCGCCATCGTGTTCGACGCCGGCTGGACGGTGACCATGATCGGCCTGGACGTGAGCCGCCAGGCGCTGGCGGTCGGCAAGGTGGTCGACCGCATGCGCACGATGGGCCGGCTCGGCGCCGACCTGCTCGTACCGTGCGTCGAGTTCTACGGCATGGTCACCGCCGAGGAGGGGCCCGCCGTCCACGACGCCTGCGCGATCGCCTACCTGATCGACCCCACGCTGGTCACGGTGGAGCCGGCGGTGGTCCAGGTGGAGACGGCGGGCCGGTTCACCTCCGGGATGACCGTGACCGACTTCGACCTCGGCGACCGCGCGCCGAACGCCCTGGTCGGCACCTCGCTGGACGTGCCCCGCTTCTGGGACCTGGTCCTGGACGTGTACGGCGACGTCGGCCGCGGCATCGGCTGAGGACGGCGAGCCGCGCCACTCGACACGCTCCAGGCGGAACGGTGGCGTGGCCGCGACGCTTCCTGGGAGCATGCCGTCCATGGGGACAACGTGCCGGTGGCCGATCGCGATGGCCTGCCTGGCTCTGGCGGCCGCCTGCGGCGGCGGTCCCGCGGGCACACCCGCCACGCGGCCGGCCGCTAACCCGGCCACGCCCGCCTCCACGGCGCCTCCTGGAGGACCCTCCGCCGGTGGGACGTCTCCGGTCGGCGCGAGCCCCGCCGCCACCGGCGAGATCGCCGCCTCACCCGACTGGAAGACCGTCCCGGGCGCGCGGCTCGAAGGCAGCGCGGCCCTGCTCGACGTCGCCGCGGCCGGCCCGGGCAACGCGTGGGCCGTCGGGTACAAGGAGAGCGCCGAGGACCGTGAGGGCACCCCCGCCCTCCAGCACTGGGACGGCGCCCGCTGGACCCAGACGGCCGTGAGCTCCTCGGACGCCTGGCATCTGGTCGGCGTCAGTGCGGGCGGCCCCGACGACGTGTGGATCGTCGGCAACGGCGAGAGCCCCTACGCCGCGCACTGGAACGGCGCCCGCTGGACGGGGTCGCATCCCTACGGCGTCGCCGAGGACTACTTCCTGTCCGACGTGGCGACCAGCGGCGGCCACGCCTGGCTGGTCGGCCGCAACGCCTCGCAGGGCGTCATCACGGAATGGCGGCCGCAGGGCTTCCGGCAAGCGCTGAGCGCCGACGGGTACTTGCTGGCGGTCACCGCCAAGCGGGGTCATGTGTGGGCGGTCGGCAGCGACGCCGCGGCATCGTCGGGCACGTCGGGCACGCCGGGCACCCCGATGGTCTGGCACGGCACCGCCGTGTCCGGCACGGAGATCCAGTCCTGGCAACGCGAGCCGACGCCGCAGATCACCGGTGGAGTGCTGCGCAGGGTCTGGATGGTCTCACCCTCCGACGTGTGGGCGGTGGGGAGCGTGTCGCCGTCCGCCGACCGGCCCGAGACCCCGCTGGTCCTGCACTACAACGGCGCCTCCTGGCAGAAGGTCGAGGCCCCGATCCCGCGTGGCAGGCTCGACGGCGTCACGGCCTTCGGCCCCGCCGACGTCTGGATCAGCGGGATCGACGCCGACCATTCCGGCCAGGCCCTGTTCCTGCACTACGACGGGCAGAAGTGGACGCCGTCGTACGGCCCGCTGCTGCGGGAACACGACGACGGCCAGCAGTACGAGGAGTCCGACGACATCGCCAGAACCGGCATCGCCCGCATCCCGGGCACCTCGAGCCTGTGGGCGGTCGGATCGGTGGGCGGAGGAGACGCGGAGGACGACTTCGTCCTCCGTCACGGCTGAGCCCGTCGCCCTGATCACGGGAAGGGTCATTCGACCTGCGGCGAACCCCGGCGGACGCGGTCGCCCTCCTCCAGATCGGCGTCCTGCGGCGTTCACGGGACGCGCGGTCAGGTCAGCAGCGCGGATACGAGGCCGAGACGCACTCCCAGCGCGAGAACCAGCAGCCCGGCGCCGATGAAGACGCCCCCGAGGAGCATCCCGCCACCCATCGCGCTGTCGATGCGGACCTGGGCCGGGTCCGCCGGGTCGTACAGGATCCGGACCCGCTCGCCGGCCCGGGCCGGCGGCGGGTTGCTGCCGACGGGGGACTCGGCTTCGACGCGCTCGCCCTCGGCGGTCGTGAAGCGAAGGACCGGGTGGTAGACGGCGCTGTTCCGCCGCTCTCGCCGCGACGCGCCGGTCCGGTACGCCCGCAACCGGACCACCTGCGCCTGCGCTCGCCGGGCGCGTCTACGGAAGTCGCGGGTGTGCAGGACCACCGCGCTCCCGAGGACGGCCAGGACCGTACCGATGATTCCGAGAATGAGCGGGACATCTCCCTTGTCTGACACGCCCCGAAGGTACGGCAAAGCGGTTGATCACCGCTTGCATCCTGCGGCGCACGGGGACCGGCCCGCATGGGCCGGTACGCCAGTCGGCGCCGGCTTCGATCCGGTGGACTCGACGATGTCAGGCCCTTGGATTCGGCGGCCTCGTCCTCCGCCATGACCGATCATCGACCTCTGGCCTGGAGGTTACAAGGTCATTACCACTGGGTACGATCATGTCAATAACTCGCGCGTGCGCCTGACGTGGGGAAACGTCTCCATTCGAGTAGGCGCTTCGTGTCGGCCGACACCGTGGGCGCGCGCGATGCCACTATTGACGCGCCCGGCATGGTTGCACCCCGGAACGGCTTCCGGACCAGCCCCCCGGTCTCCGGCCAGGAGTCCATCCACCCCGCGCGGACGCTCGACGAGAGCGGGCTTGGGGCGTGCCCATCACGCGGATGTCCCCGCCTCGCAGGACCGGGCGATGGAAAGGGGGGCCAAGATGGCCGACAGAAGGAAGAGACACCAACGTCGCCACGGGAACCGCGAGCGGCGGGAATGGCTGCGACTCGGAGTCGAGTTCACCCTGCTCGCGTGGCGGACGGCGATCACCGTGTGGAACGCGGTCCACTGACACGCCCAGGCCGTGGCCGGCCGCGATCACCGCATGGAACGCGGCCCACTGACACGCCCAGGCCGTGGCCGGCCGCGATCACCGCATGGAACGTGGCCCACTGACACGCCCAGGCCGTGGCCGGCCGCGATCACCGCATGGAACGCGGCCCACTGACCACGCTCAGGCCGTGGCGCCCGTCACGCTCCAGCCAGGGACCATGAAGCGGATGCCGGAGGAGCCGTTCTCGGCGGCCTGCCCGCAGGAGCGGCAGACGACGACCGCCTCGAGGTCGGCACCGCAGGAGTGTTCGACGACCACGGGGGGCCGATCGGCCAGATGGCGGTCGCCCCACTGCCGTAGCAGGTGGAGTACGTCGCCCAGTTCCCGGCCCGCCTCGGTGGCGCGGTATTCGAACCGCGGGGGCCGCTCGCTGTAGGGGATCTTCTCAAGGACCCCGGCCTCGACCAGGTGGCGCAGGCGCGCGGCCAGGATGTCGCGCGGAGCGGCCGTGCTCGTCACGACCAGCGAGACGGCGGCCAGGCTCGGCCTGCGCCCGCTGGCGCGCCTGCACAGCTTCGCGGTCACCGGATCCGATCCGCTGCTCATGCTGACCGGGGTCATCCCGGCCACCGAGAAGGTTCTGCGCCGCGCGGGCCTTCGCCTCGCCGACATCGACCTGTTCGAGGTGAACGAGGCAGGGCCGCGGCGAGACTCCCGCTCCAGCCCTTACTCCAACCCCGCCCCGGGTGACCGAGCCCCGGCCTCTTAGCCCTCAACAGACGCTGATGAGTAGATCTCGATCATGCTTGCTACACTCTGTGATCGGGATGTTCCCTCGCCGGGACATGAGCCCGTCGCGTCGGTAACATCTCGTGACAGACGAGCAGCGGAGACGGGAGGTGGCGCATGGCCATTGATCGGTTCTCGACACCGCTGTACGGCGTAGCAGAGGCCGCGTCCTATCTAGCTGTGCCACCATCGACGCTGAGCACCTGGGCTTATGGCTACGAGCGCGGGACCGTCCGCGGCAGGCCTGTGATCACGGCGAAGTCTCCTAGCCGACGCCACGAGCCGGCGCTTCCTTTCGTCGGGCTGGCGGAAGGATACGCGCTTGCCGCCTTCCGCCACTCCGGAGTGCCTCTCCAGCGGATCCGGCCGGCGATCGACGCCTTGGAACGAGAGCTCGGTGTCGAATACGCACTTGCCAGCCGCCGCCTCTACACCGACGGCGCAGAGGTCCTGTACGACTTCGCCGAACACGCTGGAGACACCCCGGAAGGTGAGTCAGCAAGAGAACTGGTCGTCGTTCGGAACAACCAGCGGGTTTTCTCCCAGATCGTCGAAGATTACCTGCGGCGCGTCGAATTCGCCGCTGACGGCTACGCACAGGTCATCCGACTGCCGCAGTACCGCGTTGCCGAAGTCACCGTCGATCCCGATCACGCGTTCGGTCGACCCAGATTCGCACACGGGGGTGCGCGACTGGAGGACGTCATCGATTTGTTCCGCGCGGGCGAACCACTGGACACCGTCGCGGAGGAATACGGTCTCAGCCGCGCAGAAGTCGAGGACGCCGTCCGTGTCGCAACCCGAACAGCCGCCTAAGTTCTACAAGCGCATTCGCTATCGTCGCGCCGAGATCGACGCGGTCACCGAGCACTCTGCCCGTTGTTTCGTCGTCACCCGGGGAGACCTCACCTCTATTGAATGTGCTCAGCGGTTCTTGTTCAACCAACGCGCTATCTTCAGCGCGGCGCAGGATCCCGGTCCATTCATTTACGCGGCGCACGTCGATCGTCTGGAACACATCTATCCGCCGCGGCTTTGAAGGTGCGCGGTAGGTCGTATGTCGCTCTTCCGGCAGTGGCTCGGTGGCGGCGCGGGTCTGGTGGTTTGTGATTGATCATTGGGGTGGTGGGCGCTCAGGCCTGGAGGATCTCGACAGGGTGTCCGATCACCTGTGACAGGTCGGCCGCGAATCCGGGGGCGAGCGGCGGCCAGTTCCAGAAGCGGACGGCCAGGTGGCCGAACACCACGCGCGGCTCGAACCTCCAGTCGCGCAGCCGTCCGGCGCACTCGCACGCGGTGCAACGGTGCGCCGGATCGGCGCCGTCCACCCATTCCGAGACGAGGCCGGCGACCTCGTACCAGCGCGCGGCGGGGCGGTCGTGCTCGATCAACGGCGCCTCGGCCCCGCAGTTCGGGCAGATCAGCGAGGCCGGCCTTCCGGAGTGGCTCGCGGTGTGCCCGATCAGCACCTGCACACCGTTGCGCGCCCGCGCGTGAAGGCCGGCGTCCGGCGACGCCAGCGCCGAGGCGTACCGGTCGCCCGGAGCGTGAGCCCGCCGCTCTCCGGCCACGCAGGCCGTGCGCTCGGCCGCGATCACCCCCCGCTCGACGAGCCACCGCGTCACGATGCCGCCGAGCCGCCATGCCTCCGTAAGGGGCACGCCCACCGCCGCCAGCGTCCCGAGCTCATCCGCTCCGGCGCCGCAGGTCATCGCCAGATCGAGGAGGTGGTCGTCGTCGGGCTTCAGTTCCACGGCCCGCCGCAGGTCGGCACAGGCGGCCTGGTGATCTCCAAGAGCCCGGTGCACGCGCCCTCGGACCTCGAAGGCCCACGCGTTCTCCGTGTCGATCTCGAGGGCGCGGTCGCAGTCGCGTCGCGCGTCCTGGTATCGCCCGGCTGACAAGCAGGTCTGCGCGCGGCCGCCGATCGTCCAGGCGTCCGCGCCGTCGATCTCCAGGGCCCGGTCGAAGTCGGCGATCGCCTCCTCGTACCGGCGCATGAGGCGGTAGGTCTCACCTCTGAGGGCGAGGGCCCACGCGTACCGGCCGTCCAGCTCGATGGCCCGGTCGAAGTCCGCCAGCGCCTCGCCGTATCGCCCGAGCGCCGTGTACGCCTGCCCCCGGCTACCCAGAACGCCGGCGGCGTCCACCTCGCCGAGCTCGAGGGCGCGGTCGAGGTCGGCGATCGCCTCAAGGTGCCGGTGCATCAGATCGTAGGTCTCACCCCTGTTGCAGACGGACCATGCGTCCTCGCCGTCCAGCTCGATGGCCCGGTCGAGGTCCGCCAGCGCCTCCGCGTATCGTCCCAGCGCCGAGTACGCCCGGCCCCGGCCGGCGAGTGCCCAGCGGTAATCGGGGTCGATCGTGATGACGCGCCCGTAGTCGGCGATCGCTTCTTCGTACCGCCGCATCGCCTGGTAGGTCGCGCCGCGACTGGCGATGGCCCAGATGTAGTCGCCCCGGAGCTCGATGGCGCGGTCGAAGTCGGCCAGCGCCTCGGTGTACCGCTCCAGAGAGTGATAGGTCTGGGCCCGGCTGGCGATGGCCCAGGCGTGCTCGCCGTCGAGGTCGATGGCCCGGTCGAAGTCCGCCAGCGCCTCCTGGTAGCGGTCTGTGACGCGGTAGGCCTCACCCCTGTTCGCCATGGCCCAGTCGTACTCGCCGTCGAGGTCGATGGCGATGTCGAAGTCGGCGACCGCCTGGTCGTGATTCCCCATTTCTGAGTGGACGGCTCCGCGTGCGGCGATGGAGATGGCGGCCGTCGGGTTCAGCTCGTAGGCGCGGGTGAAGTCGGCCAGCGCCTCGTCGTAGCGCTTCAGGGCCCAGTACACGCGTCCGCGGCTGTCGATGGTCCAGTCGTCCTCAGGATCGATCTCGATGGCCCGGTCGAAGTCCCGTAGTGCTTCCTCGAACCGGTCGTGGAGCCGGTAGGTCTCACCGCGGCCGCTGAGCGCCTGCGCATGGTCGGGGTTGATCTCCAGGGAACGGTCGAAGTCGGCCAGCGCCAGGTCGAGACGGTCGTTGACGCGGTGGTACCGGCCGCGCACGCGGAACGCCTCGGCCCGGTCGGTCCAGGAGAGCCGGGCCTGGCGGAGGAGCAGGTCGAGAAAGGGAACACCGTCGTCGAGGTCCCCCTCGACGGCGGACCGCAGGGCCGCGCCCAGCTCGGAGAGGGACGCCGTCGGGCCGTCCTCTCCGGCTTGGGCGACGGCGTCGGCCCAGCGCCGTCCGAGCGACACCGACGCGTGGCACGCCGCGATGCCGCCGGCGAACAGGTCGGGAAGCACCCGCGCCCCGTCCGCGCAGAGGCGATGGTAGGTCTCCTCCAGCATGTGCTCCTGCCAGGCCGGCTCGTACCAGCCGTCCTCGTCGGTCAGGTCCAGTTCGTCGCGCCATGCCCGGTGCGCCGCGGCGAGGCGCCGGTGCCCGGACTTCCACTCCCTGAGGGACCTCCCCCGGTGTACCCGGACCATCGCGCCGCGGACGATGGAGTGGTATTCGAACCCGCCGTCCTGCGGAGTGACGAACGCCTGCGCGCGCAGCCACTCGTACAGCTCTTTCGCCCTGCCCTCGGCGAGCAGGGCCACCACGTCCTGGTCGATCCGCCGGGCCAGAGAGCAGACCAGCGCGCACTCGCGGCGGTCGTCGTCGGTCTCCCACTGGAGGATCCGCTCGAACAGGTCGTCGTAGGGCTCGCCCATCGCGGCGGGGTCGTCAGGGCAGTTCTGCGCGACGATCGCCAGGGCGAGGGGGAAACCGCCCGTGCGGCTGAGTGCCGCGGCGACCCTCGGCTCATCGGTCACTCCCCGCGAGGCGAGCAGCCGGCGGCTCTCCACCTCGGTGAACGGCGCCAGCGGGACGTCGGCGATCCGGCCAAGGCAGTCGGACCAGACGTTGAGGTTCAGCCGATGGCGTCCGGCGATGGTCACCAGAGTGGCGGCCGGGAGGCCGTCCGGCTTGCCACGCACGAGATCGCGCACCAGGTCGCGGAGCCATCCTTGCAGGTAGGCGGCGGTGTACTCGAAGGTGTCGAAGAACAGGGCGATGGGCTGGCCCGCTTGGCGCAGGTCATCGAGGAAGATCCGGGTACCCTCCTCCAGCGGGGACGAGCCGTGCGGGCGGCCGTTGCCCGCGAGCAACCGCTGGATGGGCTTGGCCAGCGCCTTCGGATCCACGGCCTCCGCGGCGAAGCCTACGACGGGGACCGTCTTCGCCATGCCGAGCCCCGCCCGCACCGCGGTCTCGGCGAGAGCCTGCCCCGGTGATTCCTGGTCGGCCGGGGATTCGCGGCGCTGCCGCAGGTACGAGGCGT
This sequence comes from Sphaerisporangium perillae, assembly GCF_023276435.1. Lineage (GTDB taxonomy): Bacteria > Actinomycetota > Actinomycetes > Streptosporangiales > Streptosporangiaceae > Sphaerisporangium > Sphaerisporangium perillae. Next base: position 147,047 of record NZ_JALLPO010000005.1, on the reverse strand, counting down.
GCCACTGCTCGAACCGCCTCAGCCGTACCCCCTGGGCCCGCAGGTCATCGGCGATGCTCCGCATGACGTCCGGCACGTCGTACTGCTTCTCGTTCGCCCCTGCCGTCAGCCGGCCTTGTACGGCCGCGATCTCGCGTAATCGTGCCAGCAGGAACGACTTGCCGATGCCCCCGTCCCCGTGCAGAGCGAAGACCGAACGCCGATCCACGTCGTCCGGCCTGCGCACGAGATTCTCGCGGAAAAGGGCTAGCCACTCGGCCCTGCCGACGAACGACGGACCCGACATGAACGTATCGACCACCGGCGACCGCCTTGAATACGGGGAGAGTTCACATCAAGCTTGACCTCCTCCCCGGCGTGAACGCCAGGGCGGTCTGGAGAGCACCTTCGAACTGGCTGTCCTGCTCGACCAGCCAAGGCACCTCGTCGAGAACAACGATGGAGGAGGTCTGCTCCCCTATCGCTACCGCCAAGGAACGAAGCGTGTCCCCCAAAGCATGATCGCCTCTTACTAGAAGCTGATCATACTAAGAAGCTCTCGACCTGGGTGCGAGAGGGAGGCCGGCCTAGGGCCGGGCCTCCCTTCGCTCAGGACAGGCTGTCGAGCCAGGCGCGGTGCAGGCCGGCGAAGCGGCCGGCTTCGGCGATGAGGCGGTCCGGGGGGCCGTCCTCGACGACGCGGCCGGCGTCCATGACGAGCACCCGTTCGGCGATCTCGACGGTGGACAGGCGGTGGGCGATGATCAGGGCGGTGCGGCCGGCGAGGACGGTGCGCAGGGCACGCTGGACGAGACGTTCGCTGGGGACGTCCAGGCTGGAGGTCGCCTCGTCGAGGATCACCAGAGCCGGGTCGGCGAGGAAGACCCTGGCGAACGCCACCAGTTGCCGCTGCCCGGCCGACATGCGGCCGCCGCGCTTGCCGACCTGGGTCAGGTACCCGTCCGGCAGCGCCGCGATGAACTCGTGCGCGCCGAGCGCGCGGGCCGCCTCCTCGATCTCGGCCGGGGTGGCGTCCGGGCGGCCGAACCTGATGTTGTCCGCCACCGTGCCGGTGAACAGGAAGTTCTCCTGCGTCACCATCACCACGGCCCGGCGCAGCGTGGCCTCGTCGAGGTCGCGCAGATCGACGCCGTCGAGCAGGACGCGGCCCGCCGTCGGGTCGTAGAAGCGGGCGATCAGTTTCGCCACCGTCGTCTTGCCCGCGCCGGTCGCGCCCACCACCGCGACGATCTGCCCGGGGGGTATCTCCAGGTCCAGCCGGGGCAGGACCGGCACGCCGTCGATGTAGGAGAACTCGGCCCCCTCGAACCGCACCGCCCCGCGCGGGCCCGGAAGGGGCGCCGGACGCTCGGGTTCGGCCACCTCGGGCCGCTCCTCCAGCACGCCGGAGAGGTTCGACAGCGCCGCGCCGGCCGACTGGAGCGTGTTGTAGAACTGGGAGATCTCCTGCATCGGCTCGTAGAACTGCCGCAGGTACAGCAGGAACGCGGCGAGCACGCCCACCGTGACCGCGTGGTGGAGCGCGAGCCAGCCGCCGTACACCAGGACGGCCGCGACCGTGACGTTGCCGATCAGTTTGATGCCCGGCATGAACACCGCGACGAGATGCATGCTGCTCGCGTTGGCGTCCCGGTAGCCGGTGTTGAGCTCCTCGAAGATCTCCTGGTTGCGCGGCTCCCTGCGGAACGCCTGGACCGCCCTGATCCCGGTCATCGACTCCACGAAGTGGACGATGACCAGCGCCACCGCCTCGCGGGTCCGGCGGTAGACGATGCTCGACTCACGCCGGAACCACCGGGTGAACAGCAACAGGATCGGCAGCGGCACCAGCGCGACCGCGCCCAGCGGGAGGTCGAGCACGAGGAGCAGGACCGCGGTGCCGAACAGGCTGAGGATGGCGGTGACGATGCTGTCGAAGCCCGACTGCAGCATCTCGGCGATCGCGTCGATGTCGGAGGTGAGCCGGGCGATGACCCGCCCCGAGGTGTACCGCTCGTGGAACCCCAGCGACAGCCGCTGGAAGTGGTCGAAGACGCGGCGGCGCAGATCCAGCAGGATGTCCTGCCCGATCCGTCCGGATATCTGGAGGAACGCCTGACGGGTGAACGCCTGGGTCAGCGCCACGGCCAGGATCGCCGCGACGGACGTGAGCAGCGTCCCCGCGCCCTCGTGCCGCAGCATCGGCGGGATGCCGGCGTCGATGCCGACCTTCACCAGGTACGGGATCGCGAGGCCGGCCGCGCTCGAGACCACGATGACCGCGATCAGCAAGGTGATGGCCCGCCGGTGCGGGCGCAGCAGGTCGCCGAGCAGCCGCCGGGACCGCGCCCGCAGCAGCACCGACACCTTGTCCGGCAGCTCGTCCTGCTTCTCGGCGCCGACGCCGCGCCAGCGTCCCGGTTCGGCGGCCGCGCTCGCTCGCGCGGCGTCCTTCGCGCCGGAGGCCGTGCCACTCATCGCAGCGCCTCCTCGTGGTCGAGGTCGGCGTCCTGCGCGAGCAGTTCCCGGTACTCGGGGACCTTCGACAGCAGCTCGTGGTGCAGGCCGAGGTGCGTGATGGTGCCGTCGCGGAGCAGCGCGACCTTGTCGGCGAGCAGCACGGTGGACGCGCGGTGCGCCACGACGAGGCCGGTCGCCTCCGCGAGCACCCCGCGCAGCGCTTGCTCGACCAGGGCCTCGGTCTCGACGTCGAGGGCCGAAAGGGTGTCGTCCAGCACGAGGATCCTCGGCTTGCTGAGCACCGCGCGGGCCAGGGCGAGCCGTTGCCGCTGGCCGCCCGACAGCGACATGCCCTGCTCGCCGATCCGGGTGTCGAGCCCCCACGGAAGGTCGTAGACGAAGTTGGCCTGGGCGATTTCGAGCGCCTCCCGCAGTTCCTCCTCGGTCGCCTCGCCCCGGCCGAGTGTGAGGTTCTCCCGCACGCTCATCGAAAACAGCGTCGGCTCCTCGAAGGCGGTGGCGACCACCGACCGCAGCGCCGGCAGCGTCAGGTCGCGGACGTCCTGCCCGTCGATCGTGACCCGGCCCGCGGTGACGTCGGCCAGCCTCGGCACCAGCGCGGTCAACGTCGTCTTGCCCGAGCCGGTGGCCCCGACGATCGCGACCGTCTCACCCGGCCGCACCTCCAGCCAGACGTCCCGCAGCACCGGCCGGTCGGCGCCGGGGAACCGGAAGCCGACGCCCTCGAACCGCAGGTGCCCGCGCGGCCGCTCGATCACCTCGGTGCCGCCGACGATCTCCGGCTCGGTGTCGAGTACCTCCACGACGCGGTCGGCGGAGGTCATCGCCTCCTGCGCCATCGCCAGGATGTAGCCGAGCGACGCGATCGGCCACACGAGCTGGAGCGTCAGCGTGATGAAGGCCACCATGGTGCCGAGCGTCAGCGAGCCCGCGCCGACGGCCAGCGCGCCGAGCAGGAGCACCATGGCCAGGGTGACGTTCGGGATCACCTCCAGGAAGGTGAAGAAGCGGGACGCCAGCCGCACCTTGTCCATCGAGACCCGGTAGACCTTGCGCGCGGCGGCGTCGAACTCGGCGAACACGTGCGGCCTGCGCCCGAACGCCTTGACCGTGCGGATCCCGATCGCCGCCTCCTCGACGTAGGTGGCGATGTCGCCCTGCATGTCCTGCACCTCGCGGGAGATGCGGCGGTACTTCTTCTCGAACCGCAGCGACACGGCGAAGATGGGCACCGCGCTCGCCACGATGAGCAGGCCGAGCGGCCAGTACATCCGCAGGAGAAGCACCGTCACGGTGATCAACTGCACGATGTTCATGACGAGGAACAGCAGGCCGAACCCGGAGAACCGGCGGATCGTGGACAGGTCGGTCGTCGCGCGGGACAGCAACTGCCCTGACTGCCAGTCGCCATGGAAGCTCATCGGCAGCCGCTGCAGGTGCCGGTAGAGATCGTCGCGGATCGCCGTCTCCAGTCCGAGCACGGCCTTGGTCTGCATCCACCGGCGGACGAAGGTCAGGAACGCCTCGGTGACGCCGAGGGCCAGCGCGAGGAGTCCGAGTGGGAGGAGGGCGTCGCCGCGGCCATGGCCGACCGGGCCGTCGATGATGTCCTTGCCCACCAGCGGGATCGCGGTGCTGGTGGCGATGCCCGCCATGGTGGCGAGCCAGATGAGGATCAGGCGGGCGATGTAGGGGCGGAGGTACGGCGTGAGCCGCCGCAGCGACCGCGACCTCCCGCTACGGGGCTTTTCTGGGGAGTCGGGGGCAGGGCCGGAGTCTTTACCGTCGGAAGGCATGAGGAAGCAGGGCACTCCTTACGAGTCGGCGCGGGTCGGCGCGATGGACGGAGCGGAGGACGCCGAGATGTCGCGGCGGGAACGGGGACGCACGAGAAGCCACAACCGCAGGCGTCGCCTTTACCTTCCAAGCCTGTTGCTCCCCGATCAACCGATTTTGCGGCACGGGACGCTCGACGCCCCGGCGAACGGCCCCGAGTCGGCACACCGACTGCGCGGACGCGGCCCACATGAGCCGCGGTTCTGCGATCGACAGATGCTCATGCGACGCGCATTCATACCTGTACGGCCCACGAGGGGGCATGGCATGCTCGCCCGCAATGAGCGGGGTTCGTTCACTCGCCTGTCGCCGTCCGGAGGGGTGGAGCCTGAGCGTGCTACGTCGTCTAGGGAGTCGCCGGAGAGCGCGGGCGTCGGCCGTGGCCCGGTCCGCCGGGCGGGAGGAGGCGGAGGCCGTTGCCTGCGCGTACGCGGCGAGGCTGCTCGCCGACACGCGCGAGGAGGTCAACAGGGCCGACGCCAAGGCTCAGGTGCTGCTCGGGGTCGCCGGGATCGGGCTCGGCGCCGTCGCGGGTGGCATCATCGCGCAGAGCTGGTCGCCGTTCGCCCTGTCGAACTCGGTCGAGTGGCTCTGGTGGGCCGGCGTGGCCGCGGCGCTCGCCGCCCTGGGCTGCCTGTCGGGAGCGGTCTACCCGCGGACCGGCACGTCCGAAGCGAAGGACCCGAGGATCATCGCGTACTACGGCGACGTCGTGCGGTTCGGCTCGGTGCAGGCCCTGGCCGACGCGATGATCATCGCCTCACGCCCGGACCTGCTGCGGATCTCCGACCAGGTGCGCAGGATGAGCGGCATCGTGCACCGCAAGTACCGCATGATCCGGTGGGGGTTCTGGCTGCTTTGCGCGGCCGTCCTGGCGACGGTCTGCTCGGTCGTCATCGACCTCGTCCTGTCACCTCCGTGAACCTCTACCCCACCAAGCGGTTGTTCGGCAACGGCCAGGCGTGGCACGATACCTGCGCCGGGAGGGATGCGACCATGAACGTGCGGCCATGAGGATCGCGTACACGCCAGAGCAGGAGAAGCTGCGCGCGCAGCTTCGGAGTTACTTCGCCGAGATCACGACGCCCGCCCTCCGCGAGGAGATGTCGGGGGGCGAGTCCAGCGCGATGGGCAAGGACAGCGCCTACTGCAGGATCATCCGCCGGCTGGGCCGGGACGGCTGGCTCGGCATCGGCTGGCCCGAGGAGTACGGCGGGCAGGACCGTACGATGGTCGAGCAGCTGATCTTCGCGGACGAGGCCACGGCCGCCGGGGTGCCCATCCCGCTGCTCACCCTGGGCAGCGTCGGGCCGGCCCTAATGGAGTACGGCACCCAGGAGCAGAAGGACTTCTTCCTGCCGAGGATCCTCGCCGGGGAGCTGCACTTCTCCATCGGCTACTCCGAGCCGGAGGCCGGCACCGACCTCGCGGCGCTCCGCACGCGAGCGGAGCGGGACGGCGACGAGTGGGTGATCAACGGGCAGAAGATGTGGACGAGCGTGATCAGCGCGGCGGACTACGTGTGGCTCGCCGTGCGCACCGATCCGTCGGCGCCGAGGCACAAGGGCCTGTCGGTGTTCCTCGTGCCGACCGACGCCACCGGTTTCAGCTGGTCGCCGGTGCCGACGATGGCGGGCCAGGTGACCAGCCAGACCTTCTACGACAACGTGCGGGTTCCGGACTCCGCCCTGGTCGGCAGGCCGGGCGACGGCTGGAAGCTGATCACCGGCCAGCTCAACCACGAACGCGTCGCCCTGTGCTCGGCGGCCGGGATCCAGGCGGTCCTCGCGGGCACGCGCGACTGGGCGGCGTCGACCCGCCTCGCCGACGGCCGCAGGGTCATCGACCAGGAGTGGGTACGGGCCAACCTCGGCCGGGTGCACGCCAAGGTCGAGTTCCTGAAGCTCGTCAACTGGAAGATCGCGTGGGGGCTCGACCAAGGGGTGCGGGTCGGCCCGGCGGACGCCTCGGTCACCAAGATCTTCGGAACCGAGTTCGCGATCGAGGCGTACCGACTGCTGATGGAGTGCTTCGGCGAGGACGCCTGCCTGCCCGACACCCCCGGCGCCGTGCTGCACGGACGGATCGAGCGGATGTACCGCACGATCCTGATGCTCACCTTCGGCGGCGGTACGAACGAGATCCAGCGGGACGTGATCGCGACGATCGGTCTCGGCATGCCACGCGCGCCACGCTGAGGGAGACATGGACTTCGCCTACACCGAGGACCAGCGGGAGCTCGTGCGGCTCGCGCGGCGCATCCTCACCGACCGGGTCACCCACGAGTCCCTCACCGAGCTGGAGAGCCGCGGCACCGGCCGCTTCGACCGCGAGCTCTGGGCGACCCTGGCCGAGGCCGGGCTGATCGGCATCGCGCTGCCCGCCGATCTCGGCGGCGGCGGGTACGGCCCCCTGGAGCAGTGCCTGGTGCTGGAGGAGGCCGGGCGCGTCCTCGCACCGGTGCCGCTGTACGCCACCGCCGTGCTGGGCGCCTGGCCCATCGCGACCTTCGGCACGCCGGAGCAGCGCGAGACGTGGGTCGGCCCGGCCGTACGAGGGGAGCGCGTCCTCACCGCCGCCCTGGCCGGGCCGGCCGGCGCGCCCGAGGTGACGGCGCGCAGGACGCGGGACGGCTGGCGGCTGCGAGGGGTACGGACGGGGGTCCCGGCCGCGACGGTCGCCGACCTCGTGCTGGTGCCCGCCGGCGAGCGGCTCTTCCTCGTCCCCGCGGGCACGGAGGGCATGTCGATCACCCCGCAGCGGACCACCGCCAAGGAGATCACCGGCCTGGTCCACCTGGACGTCAGCCTGCCGTACGACGCGGTGCTGGGCGAGCCGGGGGACGAGGCCCCGGGCGGCCCGGCCGGCATGGTGGCCCGGTCGCGGGACATGGCCATGCTCGGCCTGTGCGCGCTGCAACTCGGCGTCACCTCCCGGGCCCTTGCGGCCGCCGCCGAGTACACCGGCAGGCGTCACCAGTTCAACCGCCCGATCGGGTCGTTCCAGGCCGTCGGCCACCGGCTCGCCGACTGCCACATCGACGTGGAGGCCATCCGGCTCACGATGTGGCAGGCCGCCTGGCTGCTGTCGGCCGAGGACGGCCTGGCGGGGAGGGCGGCGGAGGCGGTGGCCACCGCGAAGTTCTGGGCCGCCGACGGCGGTCACCGTGTGGCGCACGCGGTCGTGCACGTACACGGCGGCATGGGCATCGCCGAGGAGTACTTCGTGCACCGCTACTTCCTGCACGCCAAGCAGATCGAGTTCGCCTTGGGCGGCGCCACGGCACAGGCGCTCCGCCTCGGGGACATGCTGGCGTCCGATCCCGCGCCGGCCGCACCGGGGCCCGGCCGGTCCGCGAAGACGTCAGGAACATGAGTTTGCAATAAACGATGCCATCGCCCGAAACATACGGTTTTTAGCCTCAGAACATGTCGAAGCGACCGCACCGCGCCGGACGCCGGTCCATCACGCCGCACCCGCCCCGCCTGGGGGGCGCTAGGGGTTTCACGGCAGATCAAGATCGGAGAAACTGAGGATGAAAGCGTCTGCGGCAGCCCCAGAGAGGGTAAACAGGAGGTGAGGTCGGGTCCAACGCACCTCGCCCGACCGCGGAGACACCAGTGAGGAACAGGACCTGTCCGCCGACGAGTGACGAGGGAAGTGTGAGCCCGTACCGAAGGAGAAGCACATGAAGCGGATTCTCATCACACCACGGCCCAAGCCCGTACGCCGTCCCGCACCCCTGGACCTCCGCAGCCCGTCAGGCCGGGTGCTCCCCTTCTAGCGCCTCCTCCGAGTTCGCTCGCATCTCTGAGTTCATCGCCACAAGCTCCCGGTTTCCAGCGCCTCCTCCGCACGCGGAACCCGTCGAAGCAGTCCATCCCGCCGTGCAGGCGGAGTGAAAGTGATCCGCAAGGTGTCGTTCCTAGGTTGTCCATCGCGACAGATCACTAGGAAAGGCACTTAATGAACCTCACCATTGCCCGCCAGGCCCTCGCCGTCTCCGCGGCGGCCGCCCTGATCTCGCTCACCTCGGCGTGCGGCGGCGGGAGCACCAAGGCCGTCTGCGACGACGCCGTCAAGGCATTCCAGGACTACAGCACCCAGGCGGCGGCCGGCGCGGGCGACCTCGCCGGGTTCAACAAGGCGACCGCCGACCTCGCCGTCAAGCTCAAGGACCTCTCCGGCAAGGCCGACGGCGAACTGAAGACCACGCTCACCGACCTCTCGACGTCGTGGGGCGGCTTCAAGATCGACCCGTCCAACCCGGCCGCGGCGGCCGGCGAGCTGCAGCAGTTCGCCACCAAGGCGACCGAAGCGACCCAGAAGCTCGCCGTCTACTGCTCCTGAGCCTCGGCGGGGTTCCCGCCGCCGGGCGCTCGGCGCACGGCGGCGGCCGCCAGTTCGTAGCAGCTCTCGAAACCCTCCAGGACCGCCGGCCAGGTGCAGCGGGTCAGCTCGGTCTCCCTGTTGTGCAGGGCGATCTGCTCCCGCAGCTCCCGGTCGCGGGCCAGCCGCGCCACCGAACGGACCAGTTCGTCGAAGGTGCGGCCGAGCAGCCCCTCCTTGCCAGGGCGTACGAAGTCGGCCACGCCGCTCTGCGCCCTGGCGACGACGGGCACCCCTGCGGCCCGCGCCTCCAGGGCCGCGATGCCGAACGACTCCCTGGGCGCCGGCGCCACGAAGACGTCCGCCGAGGCCAGCAGCTCGCGGATCCGGTCACGCGAGTAGCGGCCGGGCAGCGACACCCACTCCTGCATGCCATGCGTGCGCAGGAACCGCTCCATCGAGCCGCGCGCGGGACCGTCCCCCACGAGCGTGGCCCGCATCGCGATCTCCGCGGGGACCTGCCGCCTCGCCTCCCGCAGAAGCCTGAGCAATTGCACGGGCTGCTTGCGCGGGGCCAGCCGGCCCACGGCCACGATGTGCACCTCGTCGCGCTCCGCTCGCCGAAGGTCGCCGGTGGGGCGCCACGCGGAGACGTCCAGGCCGTTGGAGACCACGTCCACCGGGACGCGCCCGGCCGTGACCGCGCGGATCGGGCGGGCCGCGGCGTGGCTCACCGTGGTGCCCACCACGCTCCAGCCGGTCCAGCCGAACAGCCGGTCGAGCCCCCTGTACATGGTGCGCGTCACCGGATCCCACATGCTGTGCACGGTGACCACGACCGGCAGGCCCGCGCGGACCGCCGCCCGGACCCCCATCCACGCGAACGGCGAGGCCGCGCCGGTGTGGACGTGCACCACGTCCGGACGGCGCGCCGCCATCAGGCGCAGCAGGTGCGTGCCGCCACGGGGGTGGACGGGCAGGTCGAACGGCATCCGGGCGACGATCCGGTGGACGCCGGAGATGGGCTCGCCGGGGGTCGCGGTGGCCACCTCGACCTCGTGGCCGGCCTCGGACTGCGCCCGTACCAGGTCGGCCACCTGTACCTCGATGCCGCCGAGCCGGGGCAGGTAACAGTCGCTGACGTGAAGGATCCGCACCCCGCCAGACTGGCAGAGCCCGCCACCCGCATCAAACGGAACCGTCACCGATCCAGGGCACCCGGCGGAGGGCGCGCACGTCACGAGAGGTTCTTGAAGAGTTGCGGAGGGCTTCTGGAACCACCGCTTGGGAGGGGCCTTCGACCTGAAGGAACGGCTCCGTGGAATCATGGCCGCGTGGCACGTACCGCGGTGTTCTTCCACGCCCATCCCGACGACGAGGCTCTGCTCACGGCCGGGACCATGGCGATGCTGGCGGCCGAGGGCCACCGGGTCGTCCTCGTCGTGGCGACCGCCGGCGAGCGCGGCCTTGCAGACCTGCCCCACGGCGACGAGCTCGCCGAGGCGCGCACCGCCGAGCTGTACGCGTCGGCCGCCGTCCTCGGTGTGGCCCGCGTGGTGCTGCTCGGCTACGGCGACTCCGGCCTCGGCGAGGACGGCGCGGTCGGCGACGACCGTCCCGACAACGCCTTCATCGACGCCGACATCGAGGAGGCGGCCCAGCGGCTGGCGGCGGTGCTCAAGGAGGAGAGCGCCGACCTGCTGACGATCTACGACCCGGCCGGCGGGTACGGCCATCCGGACCACGTGCAGGTGTACCGGGTGGGGCAGCGCGCCGCCGGCAGCGCGGGCACGCCGATCCTGCTGGAGGCCACGGTCAACCGCGACCCGCTCCTCAAGGGGCTCCGGCTCGCCCGGCGCTTCTACCGGTTTCCGCCGGAGTTCGACGTGCGCTCCTTCGAGCGGGCCTACTCCCCCGGCGAGGTCATCACCCACCGGGTCAACGTCCGCAGGTTCGCCAAGGCCAAACGCGCCAGCATGGCCGCCCACGCGACCCAGGCGACGGGCGGCGACGGCGACCGTACGCTCGGAGTGATGCTGAGGATCCCCGGCCCGCTGTACCGTCTGATCTTCGGCACCGAGTGGTACGTCCGGCGCGACCTGCCGCCGGGCACGCGGCTCAGGCATCCCTTCGACGAGCTCCCGGACGCACTGGACGGCACGGACCGTCCGGACCTCGCGGAGGAGACCGGGTAGGCAGCGATTTCGTTCTCGAGGAGGAGATCGCGCCCGCGGCGTCCCGGCAGACTGGGGGGCGGCCCGCGGCAGAGGGCCACGGCGACGGGAGACCGGGCGGGCGGCGGAGACGAGCGCCCGCGAGCGGACATGGGGGGGCACCGATGAGGAACAAATGGGTCCAGGCCGGCCTTTCGGTGGCCTCCCTGGCCCTGGCGGTCCTGCTCGTGGTGTACCTGCCGCAGATCGTGCACGCGCTCACCGGGGCCAAAGTCAGCTGGAGCGAGATCGGGGCGCAGTTCCGCGCGCTCAGCTGGCCGATGATCGCGCTGATGGCCGTGCTGTGGCTCGCCAGCCTGTACGCCTACACCTTCGTGATGACCTCGGCGCTGCCCGGCCTGACCCACCTGCAGGCGCTGACGCTGAACGGCGCCGGGAGCGCGGTCAGCAACCTGCTGCCCTTCGGCGGCGCGGCCGGTGTGGCCCTGACCTTCGGCATGACCAAGGGCTGGGGCTTCGCCACCCGCCCCGTCGTGGTGTACACGCTGGTCACCGGCATCTGGAACACGATGTTCCGGTTCATCCTGCCGGCGGTCGGCATCATCGCGCTGCTCATCGCCGGGCGCATCCCCGACCCCAGGGTCACCAGCGCCGCCTGGGGCGGCGCGCTCTCGATCCTCGTGCTGGTGGCCGTGGTCGCCGCCGCCCTCTACTGGGAGCGGGCCGCCACCCTCCTCGGCCGCGCCGTGGACGGGCTGCTCCGGTTCCTGCCGCGCGGTGTCCGCCCGCCGGCGCGGTACGCCTCCGACGCCATCCACCGGCTGCGCGCCGACACCGCCGAGATCGTGCACCGGCGGTGGCCCGGCCTGTCCCTCGGCATGCTGGCCTTCCTGGTCCTCCAGTGCCTGATCATGGCGGCCTGCGAGGTGGCCACCGGCGCCTACCCCGGGCCCGCAGAGACCGTGGCCGTCTTCGCGGTCAGCCGGGTGCTCACCAGCGCGCTGATCACGCCGAGCGGCGCGGGGATCATGGAGGGCGGCACGGCGGCGCTGCTGATCGCCTTCGGCCAGCCTCCCGGCCCGGCGACCGCCTCCGCGATCCTGTTCGGCTTCTGGACTTACACCATCGAGATCCCCTGGGGCGGCCTCGCCCTCGGCGCGTGGTCCCTGTTGCGGCGGCGCGGCCCCGCGAACGACCGCCGCTCCCCGGAACCCGCCTCCCGCGCCTGATCCCCCGTCGTTATCTCGCCTATGCCTGAGGCCTGTAGCCTCGTGACACCCGTGGCCGCCTTGAGGCATCCGTTACGGGTGGCAAGAGAAGGAAGGCGGGCCTTGGCGAATAGCTTGTGCGTGCTTGACGGGCCCGCATAGCGTGGCGGCTGACATGGTGACGTTCCGCGTTCTTGGGCCGGTCGAGGCGTACGACGACGGCGACGGCGAGGTCGACCTCGGCGGTCTACGGCAACGCGCGGTGCTGGCGCGATTACTCGTGGCCCGTGGTCAGGTCGTCCCGGTCGACACACTGCTGTTCGACCTGTGGACCGACGAGACCGCCAAAGGCGCACAATCCGGCCTGCAGGTCTACATCTCGCGGCTGCGCCGCGTCCTCGAGCCCGGCCGCCCGCGCGGCGGCCCCAACCGCCTGCTGGTCACCGTCGCCTCCGGGTACGCGCTGCGCACCGCGCCCGACCAGGTCGACGCGCTGCGCTTCGAGGCCATGGTCCGGTCGGCGGGCAAGTACCTGGAGAACGACGACCCCGAGCCGGCGCGCACGGGCCTTGAGACGGCGCTCGGCCTGTGGCGCGGCACTCCCTACTCCGACTTCGCCGAGCAGCAGTGGGCCGAGGCCGAAGTGAGCCGGCTCGCCGAGCTGCGGCTGGTGGCGCGCGAACGTCACGCCGACGCGGGCCTGCGCCTCGGCCTGCACGCCGAGACCGTGCCCGACCTCGAGGCCCTCACCGGGGAGCACCCGCTGCGGGAGGAGGGCTGGCGGCTGCTGGCCCTCGGCCTCTACCGCTGCGGCAGGCAGGGCGACGCCCTGGCCGCCCTGCGGCGCGCCCGCGCGACCCTGGCCGACGAGCTCGGCATCGACCCGGGTCCCGCGCTGCGGAAGATGGAGTCCGACATCCTCTCCCAGGATCCGGGCCTGGAGCTCACGATCCCGCAGCGTCCCCGCTTCACCGAGCCCGGCGGCACCTGGCCGCCGCGCGCCGAGAGCCCGGCCGCCGACGTGCCGCCCCTGCCCGCCGAGCCGTTCGTCGGCCGGGACGCCGAGCTGGCCCGGCTGACCGGCGCCGCGCCGCACGCCCTGTCCGGGCGCTTCACCGCGGCCGTCGTCGGCGGCGACCCGGGCGCGGGCAAGACCACGCTGGTACGCCAGCTCGGGCTGGAGCTGGCCCGGCAGGGCTGGATCACCGCCTCCGGCGGCTGCCCGGACAGCAGCGCCACCCCGCCCGGCTGGGCCTGGGTGGAGGTCCTGCGCGCCCTGGTCTCCGTCCGCGGCACCGGCGAGTACGGCCAGCTGCTGGCGCCCCTGCTGGACGACGCGGACCCCGCCGACGAGGACGACCAGGCGTCGGGCGGCTTCCGCCTGCACCGCGCGGTCGGCGGCTACATCGCGGGGATCGCCCGCGAGGCTCCCGTGCTGCTCACCCTGGAAGACCTGCACTGGGCCGACGACCAGACCCTGGCCCTGCTGCGCGCCCTGCCCAGCCTGCTGGCGGCCAGCCGCGTGCTGCTCGTCGTGACCTGCCGCGACAGCGAGCTGAACGACCAGCAGTCGGACGTGCTGGCGGCGCTCGCGCGGCTCGGCCCGGTGCGCGTCGGCCTGGAAGGGCTCGATGAGGGGGCGGTGGCCGAGCTCGTCCGGGCCACCTGCGTCCGCGAGGTCGACGAGGAGGCCGTCAGCAGGATCATCGAGCGCACCGGCGGCAACCCGTTCTTCGTCCGCGAGACCGTCCGGCTCCTGGACTCCGAGTCCCCCGGAGTGCGGGCCACCGCCGCGGAGGTCATCTCCGAGGTGCCGTCGGGAGTGCGCGACGTGCTGCGCCGGCGCATCGCGCGGCTCCCCGTGACCGCCCAGCAGATCCTGCTGCAGGCCGCGGTCATCGGCCGTGACGTCGACATCGACGTGCTCGTCGACATCTCGGGCGACGAGGACGCCGTCGTCGACGCCGTGGAAGCCGGGCTGCTCGCGGGGCTGGTCACCGAGCCCGGCCCGGGCATGCTCCGCTTCGACCACGACCTGGTCCGCGACACGCTGTACTCCGACGCCTCACGCCTGCGCAGGTCGCGCCTGCACGCGGCCGTCGCCTCGGTCATCGAGAGCCGGTCGCCGTCGGACGTGGCCGCGCTCGCCCACCACTACGACTCCGCGGGCACGGCCGAGACCGCGGCGAAGGCCGTCCACTACGCGGGGCTCGCCGCCGAGCAGGCGGAGCGCCGCTTCGCGCACCGGGAGGCGGCGACACTGTGGGAGCGCGCCATCGCCGCGTTCGACCGCGCCCACCCCGTCGGCGGACCGCCCAAGGAACGACTGCAGCTGCAACTGCGGCTGATCAAGGCGCTCGCCCTCTGCGGCGACATGACGGCGGCGCGGGCCCGCCGCCGCGAGGCGATGGACGCCGCCCTGCCGCTCGGCGACCTTGAGATGACCGCGCGCATCGCCGCGTCGGTGGCCGTGCCGCACAAGGGCATCGCCCGCGACTTCACCCGCACGGCCTGGGAGATCGTCGACGTCACCGAGCGGGCGCTGATCGAGCTGCCGCCGGGAGAGCAGTCCCTGCGCGCCAGCCTGCTGGCCACCCTCGCCCTGGAGCTGGAAGGTTCGGCGACCGGCCGGGGCTACGAGGCGTCGCTGGAGGCCGAGGAGCTGGCCAGGCAGAGCGGCGACCCCGCCCTGCTCGCCGTCGCGCTGAGCGGGCGGCTGCGCCAGTCGTACGTCATCACGGTCGTCGACGAGCGCGAGGCCATCGGCCGGGAGCTGCTGGAGGTCGGCGCCGCGTCCGGGCAGATCGCGGTGCAGGCGCTGGCCCATCTGGTGCTGATGGAGTGCGCCGCCGCGCGCGGCGAGTTCGCCGAGGCGGACGCGCAGATGAGCGCGGCCGAGCGGCTGGCCCGGCAGTACGACCTGCCGGCGCCGTCAGCGGTGGGCGCCTGGTACGCCGGCATGCGCATGATGATCACCGGTGACTACGCCGGGGCGGAGCGCGCGTACCGCAACGCCGCGCGGCTCACGGCGCGGGCCGGGATGCTGGAAGGCCGCCAGGACCTGCCGATGATCACCACCTTCTGCCTGCACCTGGTCGACGGCAGGGCCGCCGACATGGTGGAGGCGCTGGAGGAGGCGCACCGGCGCGGGGCCAAGTGGACGCTCGACGCCTACGCCGTCGCCCTGGCCTCCGCGGGTCACCTCAAGGACGCGCGGGCGGTCGCCGCCACCCGGCCTCCCGTCCGCGCCGACTTCCTGTACGAGCTGGCCATGACGTGGCGGGCGCTCGCCGGGATGCTGCTCGGCGACCGCGACCGCATGCAGGACGCCTACTCGACGCTCGGGCCGCTGTCGGACCGCATCGCGGGCGCCGGCACCGGGGTCGTGGCCCTGTGGCCGGTGGCCCAGACGCTCGGCGACCTCGCCATGCACCTCGGGCAGCCGGAGGACGCGCTCAGGCACTACGAGAAGGCGCTGGCGGTGGCCGAGCGGGTGGGCGTCCCCCGATGGGTCGCGGCGGCACGCCAGGGCCTCGACGGCGCCTGACGCCGCACGCGCGGGTCTTCGGTCCGGGGCGGGGCGGCGGCCACCGCGGCGCGGGTGGTTCCGGCTGCGGGGCGTGGTCTGCCTCAGCAGCTGACCTGGAACTTCTCGCCGGTGATGACGCCGCTGCCGGACACGGTCAGCTCGACGCGGTACCAGCCGGGGTTGTCGATGATGCGGGGGTGCCATCCCACGGTGCGCTGCCGGCCGATGAAGCCTTCCGTACCGGAGACCTGGTGGGTCTTCCAGGTGCGCGAGACGGGGCTCCAGCGCAGCAGACGCCAGTCGTAGACGACGGGGTCGCCGGAGGGGCCGGGGTCCAGGACGCTCTGCGCGTGGTAGGTCCGCAGGCAGCCGGCGCCCGCCTCGCTGATGCCGACCGTCACCGTGCCGGGCCGCGGCGCGCGGCTCACCTCGACGGGCATCGCCTGGGCGGACAGGACCACGGTCCTCACGGGCGCGGTGGAACCGTGCGTGCCCGCTCCCTGGGCGGCGGACCCCTGCGTGCCGTGCGCGGCCGACACTCCGAAGTAGGCGCCGGAGAAGGCAAGCGTCGCGACCAGCAGCTTGAAGGCACTGGCCGTGCCGCTTGCCATGATCGGCATCACGCGGCGTACCGGCTTCCTGCTGCTTCGCGCTCCCATGACCCTCCCCTTTCGCTCACCCTCAGGTGTACGCGGGGATGGTTGCTCCTTACTTGCCGTCCGCTTGCAGTCGGCAAGGGCCGCCCGACAGGGCGGGCGTCACCGGGACGCGACGGCTTCCGCGATCACCGCCGCGCGCGTCTCGCGGCATACCGACAATGGCGGACATGGGATCATTACCGGATGCGCATGGCGGCGATCTCTCTCCTGGCAGCGGTTCTGGTCTCGGTCGGCCTGGTCGACCCGGCCCTCGCCCGGTCCGCCTCGCGGGCCACGGTCACGGTCACCGCCAAGGAGGCGTACCTGGTCGACGTCACGTCGGGAACGATCCAGTTCGCCAAGCGCGAGTCCCGGCGGGTGCCGGTGGCCAGCCTCACGAAGATCATGACCGCGTACGTGGTGCGCCGCTCGGCGTCGCTGGACGACGTCGTCACGATCTCCAAGGCGGACGTGCGGCACGCCGCGTCCAACGGCGCGACCCACGCCGGCCTGCGGGCCGGAGAGCGGCTCACCGTACGGGACCTCCTCTACGCGCTGCTGCTGCCGTCCGGGGCCGACGCCTCCAACGCCCTCGCCCGGCGGTACGGGCCGGGGGTGACGCGTTTCGTGGACAAGATGAACCGCGCGGCCCGCACCCTCGGGCTGCGCGACACCTACTACACCAACCCCGACGGGCTCCCGCAGACCGGCGGCGACCACTCCACCGCCAAGGACCAGGTCGCGCTGGCCCAGGCCGTCCTGAAGGACCCGGTCATCGCCACGGTCGTCCGCACCGAGAAGCACGCGACCGGCAAGACCTCCGTGCACCGCGCCCACGTGTGGCGCAACACCAACCGGCTGCTGCCCACCGAGGCGCAGGGCCTGAAGACCGGCTACACGCGGCCGGCCGGTTACTGCCTGATGTTCACCTCGGTCCGGGACGGACACACTCTGATCGGCGTGCTCCTCGGCGACAAGAGTGACGCCGCCCGCTACCGCACGGCCCGCAGGCTGCTCGATGAGACGGCGGTCCGCACCGACGTGTGACCCGTCGCGGGGAAGAATCCCGGCAGGAGCCGAGCCGAGCCGCCATGCCGCGGGCAGGCCGGACCTCTGAGAGAGTTCTTTCAGGTGGCGAGAGGAGGCGCGCGGGTGGAACCGGATGGGCTGCTGGAGTCCCCCAGCCTCGTCGAGCTGTCGATGCGGCGGCTACGCCACGAGATCCTCAGCGGTGCCCTGGCACCCGGCGAGCGGCTGATCGAGGAGCAGCTCACCCAGCGCTTCGGCACCAGCAGGGCGCCCCTGCGCGAGGCGCTGCGCTCGCTCGGGCAGCAGGGCCTGGTGGAGCACCTCCCGAGGCGCGGCGTCCGGGTCGCCGAGCTGTCCAGGAAGGACGTGGACGAGCTGTTCGGGCTGCGGGACGTGCTGGAGCGGTACGCGGTCGAGACGGCGCTGCCGCCCTCCGGCGCGCAGGACCTGTCAGGGCTGGCCGAAGCGCTGGAGGGCATGGGCACGGCGGTGGACGCCGGCGACGCGCTCGCCGAGAACGAGGCGCACAGGCGGTTCCACGTCGCGCTCGTGGCGCTCGCGGGTCACCGCCAGCTGCTGCTGGCGTACGAGCCGGTGATCTCCAAGCTCCAGCTGTACATGGCCGCCAACCTGCGCGGGGAGGCCGAGCAGCGGACCCCCTCCGAAGGGGTGGTGCGCCACCGCCGCCTCTTCGAGGCCGTCGCCTCCGGCGATCCGGCCACCGCCGTCGAGGCCCTCGCCGCGCACGGCGCGCGGGCCTACATCGGCTGAGGTACCGAGCTAACAGCAGCGTAACGGGATGGAACGGCCATCGAAATAATTCTGTCGACAATCGACGAAAGGAGGATCCGAAGAACGGAGAACAATGTGGCCGATCAGCTTCTCGTCGAGGCCGATCCCTACACCTACGGGTTCGACCCCGCGCACACCGCACTGCTGGTCATCGACATGCAACGCGACTTCGTCGAGCCCGGAGGCTTCGGGGAGACCCTGGGCAACGACGTGACCATGCTCAGGCAGGTGATCGCGCCCCTGCGCGAGGTGCTCACCGCCACCCGGAACGCCGGGATGACCGTCATCCACACCCGCGAAGGCCACCTGCCCGACCTGTCCGACTGCCCGCCCGCCAAGCTCCGCCGCGGCGCGCCCTCACTGCGCATCGGAGATCCCGGCCCGAAGGGGCGGATACTCGTCCGCGGCGAGTACGGTCACGACATCATCGACGAGCTGGCCCCGACCGGGGATGAGCTCGTCATCGACAAACCCGGCAAAGGCGCCTTCTACGCCACCGATCTCGATCGCGTCCTGCGCGACAAGGACGTCCGCAGCCTGATCGTCACCGGCGTCACGACCGAGGTGTGCGTGCACACCACCGTCAGGGAGGCCAACGACCGGGGTTACGAGTGCCTGGTGCTGTCGGACTGCGTGGGCTCCTACTTCCCCGAGTTCCAGCGCCACGGGCTCCAGATGATCGCCGCCCAGGGCGGCATCTTCGGATGGGTCGCCCCCTCCGGCCACTACCTCAAGGCACTAGAAGCGCGGAGCTGACCGACGACCACGACGACCGCCCCCGCCCAGCCGAAGATCCCCTGGTCCTGACCGTCGACGGCGTGCCCCACCTCTCGCTGGATATTTGGCCTCAGTGGATGCGAGAGCCCGCCGCGCCCGCGCCTCTCATGAGGCCATGGCAGGCGATCGCGGCGGCGGCGACGACGTTGAGGGAGTCGACACCGAGACCCATCGCCGTGGGGCTCATCGGGATGCACACCGGCTCGTCCGCCTCGCGCAGCCACCGCGACGACAGGCCGTCCCCTTCGGAGCCGAGCAGCAGGGCCACCCGCTCGCTCATGGCGACCGCGTCCATAGGGGTCGCCGACTGGTCGGGGGTGAGGGCCAGGGTCTGGAACCCGGCCTCGCGAAGCTCGGCCAGCCCTGCGTGCCAGTTGGTCATCCGTGCGTAGGGCACGGCGAAGACCGCGCCCATGGACACCTTGACCGACCGCCGGTAGAGGGGATCGGCGCAGCGCGGCGACAGAACGACGGCCTCGACACCCAGGGCGGCCCCACACCGGAAGATCGCGCCCACATTGCCATGGTCCACCAGATCCTCAAGGACGAGCACCCGGCGAGGCGGGCGCGCATTGGAGCCGATGGCGGCCCCGCCCTTCCCGGCCGTGGACCGG
This sequence comes from Sphaerisporangium perillae, assembly GCF_023276435.1. GTDB lineage: Bacteria > Actinomycetota > Actinomycetes > Streptosporangiales > Streptosporangiaceae > Sphaerisporangium > Sphaerisporangium perillae. Next base: position 127,661 of record NZ_JALLPO010000005.1, on the reverse strand, counting down.
GGGGCCCTGGGGACCGCCTGAGGGTCCTTCGTTCCCGTACCGCCGGACTCCCCCGCGAGGAGGCTCTTCACCGACGGGAGTTCCAGGCGGGCCATGGAGGCGAGGGCGCCGCGGTGGACCGCGAACCCGGCGATGCCCTCCATCACCTCGTCGGCGGCCAGGTATACGCGGGCGTCGCCCAGCACGTCCTCCAGCCCGGGGAGCCACCGCCGCGTGGTCAGCACCGACCTGACGGGGTACCCGGCGGCCACGGCCCGCCGGACGACCTTCTCGCCCTCCGCGATGAACAGGCCGCGCTCGGCCTCCAGGCTCTTGCGAAGCTCCACGTCGCGCAGGCGCACGTAGTCCGCAAGCCGGGGGTCGGCGGGGTCCTCCACGGGGATGAGCTCAGGCACGGGACAAGCGTATGACCCTGGCGAGCTGCCACGACAAGACGTAGAGGGTCAGCACGGCGCACAGGCCGACCACCAGACCGACGCCCGTCTTGGTGATGATCCCGGCCCAGCCGTAGACCGGGTTGGGCGGGTCCACAAGGGTCCACAGACCGGCGGAGACGCAGGCTCCCACGCCTGTGGCTGCCAGCACCCCCCACCGCACCCGAACCGGGAGCGCCGGGTGGGAGGCCACGTCAGCCGCAACCGCGAGCCGCGAGAACGCGGCTGAGATCGGCGCGGACGGCCCGGATGGCGGGGATGGGGCCGGCGTGGACGACGTGCTTGATGTGGGCGGTCGGGTGGAGGCGCGTAGTGCTCGGGCGAGCCACCAGGCGACCACCGCGAGGCCTGCCGCCGACGACACGTACTGGAGCAGCCGGTACCCGTTCACCCAGCCGAAGACCGGCTCGGTCAGCCATGCCCAGCCCCAGAAGGCGGCGCCCCAGTCGTGGGTGAAGGAGTCCCAGAACACATGGGTGGCGGCGCCCACCGCCGCGCCGAGCGCGATGGTGGGAAACCTGCGCCAGGCCGGTCCCGGCAGGGCTGCGGCCCATGCCGCGAGCGGCCCCGGCAGCAGCGCGGTCAGCGGGTCCCGGAAGACGAACTGCAGGAGCGCCAGCAGCACGAACACCGCCGCGACGTCATCGGTGACGATCCCCAGCGGAGAGTGCCACCGGCTGTAGTCCTCGAGGTAGGGCAGGAACATCGGCAGGTCGGGCACCATCGCTCCCACGCCGACTGCCCACGGGTCCAGCACCTTCCGCACCCGCGCCGAGTGGATCAAGGGGATCACCGCGGCGACATGGCTCAGGGTGAAAGGCAACGGGATCTCCTCCATACGGCACAACGGCCCGCAGGCCTGTCAGTGAACCGGCCTCGGGGCCGTCCACAGCGGCGAACCAACGCACATCTGTCCACAGCCACAGAACGGCTTACACGTCCCCACCGGGCAAACCGCCCGGCAGCACACCGTCCACCGCCGCAGACGAGCCGCACACCCGACCACGACCACGGGCCGGCCGCATGCCTGTCCACAGCCAGGGACCAGTCCTTGAGCCTGTCCACAGCCGTGGACGGGCGAGGACATGACACCATGAGTGACGGATAGACTACGCAGCGCAGTCAGGGCCGGATTCTAGTGATCGGGGGCCATGGTGCCAGATCAGAGTACGGATGTGCGCCCTCCGGCCCTGCCGGAGTCGTTTCTGCGCGACGCGCGCCTGGCCAGGAGCCTGTCGATCGCCACGCTGGTCTGGCTCGGCGCCGAGAGCTCGCTGGGCCTGGCGGCGGGTCTGTCGGCGCACTCGGTGGCACTGATCGGCTGGGGCTGGTCATCCCTCGTCGAGGCACTGGCGAGCCTGATCGTGATCTGGCGCTTCACCGGGCACCGGCTCCACTCGCCCACCGCCGAGCGTCGCGCGCAGAGGGCGGTGGCGGTCAGCTTCTGGTTGCTCGCGCCTTATCTGGTGGCCCATGTGGCTTACGACCTGCGGGCGGGCGAGCGATCCGTTCCCACGGCGCTGGGCATAGCGGTGACCACGATCAGCCTGGTCAGCATGCCCCTGCTCGGGCTCGCCAAGCGCCGGCTGGGTGCGCGCCTGGGCTCGGCCGCCACTACCGGCGAGGGCACCCAGAACGTGCTGTGCGCCCTGATGGCCGCGGGAGTGCTCGCGGGGCTGACCGCGACGTCCCTCGGCTGCTGGTGGCTGGACCCCGCCGTGGCGCTCGCGCTGGCGGCGGTGGCGGTGCGCGAGGGCGGCAAGGCGTGGCACGGCCACTCCTGCCGCCATTGAACGATCACCACGGCGAGTTCGAGTCCCTGATCGCGCAGCGCGCCGACCACCAGGGGCGCGGTTCCGGAGTCCGCCATCGCCTGGCAGAACCGCCCGGCGATGGCCACCTCACGCACGCACCCCGACTCCCTGAGCGCACGCCGCACCTCATCGGGACAGGCGGGTCCGGCCGCCTCGATGAGCAGCAGATCGGGCCGTCTCCGCGAAACAGCACCCGCCACCTCGCCGCGCGCGACTCCCAAGACGTCCCCTACCTCGGCCCACTCCAGACGCAGAGCGTCTTCCCCGTCACCGCGCGCCGTGTTCTGGGTCGTTTCGGTGTTGCCGGGTGGGTTGTGTGCGGGTTCGGCGTGTTCTGTGGGCAGGCTGTCCGGCGCTTCGATGACCGCCGACACGAGCGTCACCCCCTGCTCGGCCGCCCCCGGCCGCGTACGGTGTTCGCGCCTACTGGGCACGAAATATCGGCATATATGGGGTCACGATACATCGCGTTCTGCACCCGTCAAGATGTATCGCGAATATGTAGCGGAAACAGCGAATCGCCGACACGCTACGTAATCGTCGCAGGAAAAGATCGGTTTTGCTGCAATTGTCCTTGACGCTATGGTTCCGTAAGCATTACCCCGGATCTCCTTATATGGTCGCTGCTAAGCGCGCCACGTTCGGAGAAGATCGACACCCTAAGAGGACACCGTGGGCGGACGCCACCGCACAGACGAGCTTGAGGGCGGCTACAACCCTTATCGCGAGCCCTCGAGCCGCCGTCGCGCGGGCCGGGGCAAGGTGCTGGTGCCCCTGGCGGGCGCCGTGGCACTCGCCGTGCTGCTCGGCGTCGCCGCCTATGTGATCATGAGTCGCGACAAGAGCTGCGGTGACGACAAGGTCGCGCTCCAGGTCGTCGCCTCTCCTGACATCGAACCCGCCATCGCCAAGATCGCCGCCGACTACAACAAGACGGCGGCCTCGGTGAACGGCAAGTGCGTCGCGGTCACGGTCAGCGACAGCGACTCGGCCGGCGTCAGCAACGCCATCGCCGGGTCCGGCGCGACCACCGGCAAGTTCGACGGCGATGTCTGGATCCCCGACTCCAGCCTGTGGGTCGCAAAGCTCCGCTCCAGCCCCAAGGGAGCGGGAGTCCCCGTGCCGGCCGGTTCGATCGCCCGCTCCCCCGTGGTGCTGGCGGCGCCGAAGCCGGTGGTCGAGAAGCTGCAGAGCGCCTTCGGCGAGCCGAGCTGGAGCGGCCTGATGTCGGCCGCGAACGCCGCCACGCCGGACGGCCTGGGACGCAAGATCCGCGTGCTGCCCCTCGACCCCACGCTCAACGCGGCCGGGCTGAGCGCCCTGCTCGCCGGGGCCGGCGTGCTCAAGGCGTCGGGCGCCGGGGACGACCAGCTCGTGGGTGTGCTGAGGCAGCTCTCGGAGAGCGCGGTGAACACCCCCGCCAACATGTTCGCCAGCATGGCCAAGCAGTCCTCCCGCGCCCCGATCGGCATCGCGTCCGAGCAGGGAGTCTGGGCGTACAACGCCAAGAGCAAGCCCGGCGAGGTCGTGGCCATGTATCCGGCCGAGGGGACGATCAGCCTCGACTACCCCGTCGTCGTGACCGCCCAGGACCAGGCCACCAGGGACGCCGCGAAGAACTTCACCGCCGCGCTCTCCGGTCCCGAGGCCAAGAAGACGATCCGGGAGCACGGCTTCCGCACCCCGGACGGCAAGGCCGGGAGCGGGATCAGCCAGGCCAACGGCCTGAACCCCGCGACGCCGCGCGCCATCAAGATCCCGGACGACGCGACGGTGGTCAAGCTCTCGCAGGCCTGGTCCCGGCTCAAGCTGGGCGGCCGGCTCCTGGCCCTGTTGGACATCTCGGGCACCATGGCGCTGCCGGCCGTCGGCGCCCCGGGTGACCGCATGCGCCTGATCGCGCAGACCGCCATCGAGGGCCTGAAGCTCTTCCCGGACAAGACCGAGATCGGCACCTGGATCTTCACCACCAACCTGAACGGCAAGGGCGTCGACTACCGCGAGGCCGTGCCCGTGGGGCCCATCGGGGGCAAGCTCAACGGCGCCACCCGCCGGGAGGTCATCTCCCAGTCCCTCCAGCAGATCAGGGCCAAGCCCACCGGGGACACCGGCCTCAACGACACGCTGGCCGCCGCCTACGACAAGATGAAGGCGGAGTACGAGGCCGACAAGATCAACACTATCCTGGTCTTCACCGACGGAGTCGGCAACGACGACCCCGACGGCGGCATCAGCAACTCGGCGATACTCAAGAAGCTCCGCGAGGAGTTCGACGAGACCCAGCCGATCAGCATCATCATCGTCGCCCTCGGCGCGGACGACGCGGCCGGGCGGCGCCAGATGCAGTCGATCGCCAAGGCCACGCAGGGTCAGGCCTTCTTCCCGAACAACGCCCTGGAGATCCGCAAGGTCTTCCTGGAGGGCATCTCCCGCCGACTCTGCGCACCGAACTGCAATGGCAGCACGCAACAGCAGTAGCAGCCGCGCGCCGCGCGCCCGATCCCGGCCCCTCAAGGGCCCGGGATCGGGCGTTTCTCATTTATCGAGCCCTAGGGAAGATCGCGGACCGTCACCGGGGACGCCTACCGGCGCGACCGTCGCGCGCCACAGTTCTACCGTCGAACCACACCTGTGTCAGCAGCCCCATTCACCCCTGTTTTCCCAGGTCATACCGTGTGATTATCAAACATTTCCGGGTGAACCGCGTGGGGGAAACGAGCGTCCTACGCGTGTGGGGCCTGGCGCGGGCAGGGGAAATTCTCGCGAACATGCGCGACCAGAAGCCAGGTACCCGTCCCGCGGGGAGGAAGATTCGTGCCCGGATGGCCGAGCGTCGGCCGTGCCGACGATCAACGACTGGTAGAGGCCTTGCGCCGAGCGGACGACCGCGCGGCGGACGGCCTCTATGACGCCTATGCCGACCGACTGAACGACTATGCCCATTCGCTCCTTCAGGAGACCGACGCCGCGGCGGACGCCGTGCACGACGCGATCGTCACCGCCCACGGCCGCATCGGCGTGCTGCGGGAGAGTTCGCGCCTGCGCGCATGGCTGTACGCGCTGACGCGCTACCACTGCAGCGCCCGTCGCGGGCGGACGCCGGCGCACGGCGCCGTGACCGAGGCGTTCATGGACGGGGACGAGGAGGATCCCGAGCTCGCGGCGATCGTGCGGGAGTCCCTCGCCGAACTCGGGACCAAGGAGCGGGACGTGCTCGTCCTGGCCGTCCGGCACGAGCTGAGCACCTCCGAGATCGGGGCCGCGCTCGGCCTGACCTCCCGGCAGGCCGGCAGCCGCCTCACCCGCGCCCGCGACCACGTGGAGAACGCCGCCGCCGCCGTGATCCTCGCCAGGACCGGCCGGGCGCACTGTCCCGATCTGTCCGCCTTGCTCGACTCCATCGAGGGGCCGCTCCCGCAGCAGCTGAGGCGGCGCATCACCCGGCACATCATCGGATGCAAGGAGTGCACCGAGGGACGGCACCGCCGGGTGTCCGCCGATCGCCTCCTGGACGCCGTCCCGGTGGCCTTCCCGCCCCTGTCGCTGCGGCGGCGGGTCGCCGAGACCTGCGCCCGGCCTGAGCACGACCCGGCGCGGGCCGCCGTCATGGCGGCGGCGGACGGGTTCGACAAGAACGGCTTCCCGCCGGTGGGCGCCGAGCGCCGTGCCAAAGCGGAGCGCCGGGACGGGCGCCGCCCGGCCCTGGAGCCCGTGGACACGCCCTCCTACGGCACCGGCGTGGCGCACTTGGAGACGCCCCGCCACGGTATGGCCATCGCGCACACGGAGGCGCCCCGGCATGGGACGGGCGCGGGGTACGAACCGGGCGGGAGGGCGCCGAGGACTGGACGCGGCACCCCGCGCAGGCGGGGGGCCGCGGGAGCGCGCAAGGCGTCCCGCAGGACGACCCCGATCTTCGCCACCATCGCCTGCGTGCTGGTGGCGACCGGGGCGATGGTCGTCGCGACCGGACAGAACGCCTCCAACCCCGACGGCGCGACCCAGACCCTGCGCTTCCCCAGCCGCACGCCCGGCGAACTGCAGATCAGTTACGGCCCCGAACCCACCGACGCGGCGACCTCCTCCGAGCCCACGCCCACCTCCAAGGCGACGCCCTCGCCGTCACCGTCCCAGAGCGCGTCCGCCGCCCCGGCGGCCGCACCGCGCACGTCCGCGCCCCCGACCCCGACACGCCGACCGCCCGCCCCGGTGGCCAAGCTCGTGGTCTCGTGCCCGGGAGCGTTCGGCGGGGACGACGCGGGTGAGATCCTTGTCTCAGCAAGGAACGGGAGTGTGTCCTGGACGGCCACCGTCACGGGCGCGCTCAGCGTCTCGCCCGCACAGGGCGCTCTGAAGGCCGGGGTCAAGCAACGGATCTCGGTCGTCGTCTCCGCTCCCGAGCAGGCAGGTCAGGGCACCGTGACCTTGCGTTCCGCGTCCGGCGGCACTACCTGCCAGATCACATGGGAGGCGCAGGACCCGCCTCCGGCCTCCGATCCGCCGCCCGACCCGCAACCTTCACCGGAGCCGTCGAGCACCGACACGCCGACCGAACAATCGAGCGGCGACAACACCTGATTCCGCCCCAGACTCCACACCTAGGGCAAACCACCTGTAACCTTGTGAATACCCCCCAGCCCCTGCAGTCCCAACGGTCTCGGGGGCATCAGTCGTTTGTGCGGTTTGTTGTGATTGACCGCACAACGATTCTTGCCCTTGGCTTTGTAAACCAGTGACGGGGTTGGGGCGTCGGCATTGACGATCGCATAGCGTGGTTGGTCATATGAGAGTAGCGATCAACCATGTCTTTAGTCGGCCTTGACCAGCGGAGCCAGGAGAAATGCGTAGGAACAGGACAGTGCTCACCTGGGTGCTGGTGCTGGCGTGCGCCGCGGGAGCGGTCATCGCCCTCGCCGACATCCGGACACCGGCACGCCTGATCCTGACGCCGCTCTTCCTTCTGGTGGTCCCAGGAGCCTCGGTCGTCGGACTGTTGCGTGATCGTGACCCTCTCGCGGCTCTAACGGTGGGCGCCGCGGCAAGTCTCGTTATAAACGTTCTACTAGCTGAGGCCATGCTGATGTTCGACGCCTGGTCTCCCCGCGCGGGAGTGGCCACCGTTGCGGTGCTCGGTGGATTTATGTGGGTGCTTCGGTCTCTGTACCGGGGGAACGGCAGTGTGCACACCGAACAGGGGGCCGGGTCAAGGTGAAAGTCACGGTCGTCCGGCCCGGGGAGCTGGGAGAGCCGGAGCTCGCACGATGGCGTGAGCTCCAGCGCGCCCTCCCAGCACTCGACAATCCTTTTCTCTCCATCGAATTCACGCTGGCCCTCGGCCGGCTCCGCTCGTACGTCCACGTGGCAGTCATCGAGGACGGCGGCAAAGTGGTCGGGTTCCTGCCGTTCGAGCGGCACGCCTTCGGCATCGGCAAGCCCCTCGGGAGCTGGCTGACCACCTGCCACGGGCTCATCTCGGTCCCCGACCTCGACATCCCGGCGCGGGAGATCCTGCGGGCCTGCGGGCTGTCGGTCTTCGACTTCGACCACATGGTCGCGGGGCAGCCCACCTGGGCTGCGCACGAGTCGGCGGTGCGGCCGGTGCCGATGATGGATCTCACCGGCGGCTTCGACGCCTATATCGACCAGGTCCGGACCAACTCGCCGAAGAACTACAAGACGGTCCGCTACAAGGAGCGCAAGTTCGCCCGCGAGCACGGCGACATCCGCCTGGAGTGGTGCGCCACCGGCCCCGAGTCGATGCGCATCCTGACCAACTGGAAGTCCGACCAGTACCGCCGGACCGGACGGGTCGACCGGTTCGCCCAGCCGTGGATCGTCGAGCTCATCGACGAGATGCACGCCTGTGACGCGCCGTCGTTCGGCGGCGTGCTGACCATGCTGTACGCCGGGGACACCCCCGTGGCCGGTCACTTCGGCTTACGCACTCATCACACGCTGGTCGGATGGTTCCCCGCCTACGACCCCGAGTTCGCCCGGTACTCCCCCGGGATAATGCACCACTTGCACATGGCCGAGCAGGCCGCTTCCCACGGCCTGGGCCAGGTCGACATGGGCAAGGGGGGCCGGGAGTACAAGGCCTGGCTGAAGAACGACGAGATCCACGTCTCCGAGGGGCGGGTCTCCCGCCCATCGGCGGCGGCAGCCGTCCATTGGATAGGGCGGACGCCGGTGAACAAGGCCCGGAACATCGTGGTCGACCGTCCGTCGCTCTACCGGCTGGCCGACAGGCTGCTGAAGGGCTTCGGGCGGGTTCGCACCTCCCTTCAGCCTGAGTCAGTCGAAAAGGAACCATCGGGGGTGCGTTGAAGTCGCCCCCGCAAGTCAGTCCACACCCTCTACTGCTCTGACCGGGACGGAGAAACCCCTCTCCGTCCAGTCGCGCCGGTCCTGTTGGCAGTCGCCGCCGATGTCAGACCGCCCGGAAGGACATCCCTCAAAATGAGTCCCGAGATCACCAAGCACAACGGGAAACCTCAGCTTCACAACCTGAGGCCACTGCCGACAGTGGACCGTTTCACCCCCCTCACCCCGCACCTCGCCATATCGCCGACCGTCAGCGTGGTCGTACCGGCCATGAACGAAGCGGAGAACCTTCCGCACGTTTTCGCCACGCTGCCGCACTGGATCCACGAGATCATCCTCGTGGACGGCAACTCGACCGACGACACGGTGGCGGTCGCCCGCCGCCTGCGTCCGAACCTCCGCGTCGTGCAGCAGCGCGGGAAGGGCAAGGGCGACGCCCTTCGCACCGGATTCGCCGAATGCACCAGCGACATCATCGTCATGATCGACGCCGACGGCTCGACCGACGGTAGGGAGATCATCCACTTCGTCGGGGCGCTGGTCACCGGGGCCGACTTCGTCAAGGGCTCCCGGTACGCCAGCGGCGGGGGCAGTGACGACCTCACCCTCAGCCGCCGCCTCGGCAACAGCGTCCTGCGCACGCTGGTCAACTGGATCTACGGCACCCAGTACACCGACCTGTGCTATGGCTACAACGCCTTCTGGGCGCGCCACCTCGAGGTCCTCGACCTCGACTGCGAAGGGTTCGAGGTCGAGACCCTGCTGAACATCCGGGCGGCCAAGGCCGGCCTGCGCGTGCACGAGGTGCCGAGCCACGAGCGGTGCCGCATCCACGGCGAGAGCAACCTGCGCGCCGTGCGGGACGGCTGGCGCGTGCTCAAGACCATCGTCCGCGAATGGCGGCGTCCCCCGATCGAGGTCCACCCCGCGGCGGCCGCCCAGCAGCCCGCCGCCGACCAGGGCGCGGCATAACCGAAATGAAGATCTCCGTCGTCATCTGCGTCTACACCGAAGACCGGTGGGACGACATCAGGGCCGCCGTGCAATCGGTGCGCAGCCAGAGGCGTCAGCCGCATGAACTGATCCTCGTCGTCGACTACAACCCTGAGCTGCACCTGCGGCTCAAGCGGGAGTACACCGACGCGGTCGTCGTGGAGAACACCCACGAGCGGGGACTGTCCGGCGGCAAGAACACCGGAGTGGCGACCGCCACCGGTGACGTCGTGGCGTTCCTGGACGACGACGCGATCGCGGACGCCGGCTGGCTCGCGGCGTTCGAAGAGGCGATGTCCGCAGCGCCTGACGGCACCGCGGGCGTCGTGGGGGTAGGCGGGCTGACCAAGCCCCTGTGGGACAACGGCGACCGGCCGCGGTGGTTCCCCGAGGAGTTCGACTGGACCATCGGGTGCACCTACCGCGGCCTGCCCGCAGAACGCAAGCCGATCCGCAACGTGATGGGGGGCAACGCCGCCTTCCGCAGAGAGGTCGTGGGCGAGGTCGGAGGCTTCCACTCCGGCATCGGCCGCAGCGTCCAAGGCCGTAAGAGCCGCCCGCTGGGCTGCGAGGAGACCGAGTTCTGCATCAGGCTCTCCCAGCGCAGGCCGGGCTCGATCATGATGTTCGAGCCGCAGGCGATCATCGGCCACCGCGTGCCCGCCTCGCGGGCCACGTTCCGCTATTTCCGCTCCCGGTGCTACGCCGAGGGGCTGTCCAAGGCGCTGGTCGCCCAGAGCGTCGGCGCCGGTGACGGCCTGTCGAGCGAGCGCGCCCACGCCATGAAGACGCTGCCGCTCGGCGTCCTCCGCGGTGTGGGGGACACGCTGCGCGGTGACGTGGCCGGGCTGGCCAGGGCCGGCGCGATCGTCGCCGGCCTGGCCTGGACGACGTGGGGGTACGCCGTGGGCTCCGCCCGGCTGCGCATGCGCGGGAACCGGGCGGGACGAACCATCGAACACGAACGGTGACCACCATGCGCGTACCGATCCTCATGTACCACTCGGTGACCGACCGCCCGAACAGCGCGACCCGCCCGCTGGCGGTCCGCCCGTCGGTGTTCGAGTCCCAGATGACCTACCTGAAGGACCGGGGGTTCACGCCGTTCACCTTGGGTGACCTGGTCGCGACCCTGTACGGCACGCAGGGTGCCCCCATGCCCGAGCGGCCCGTGGTCGTCACCTTCGACGACGGGTACGCCGACTTCCACAGCGAGGCCCTGCCGATCCTGGAGCAGTTCGGGTTCCCCGCGACGGTGTTCCTGACCAGCGGGTGGGTGAGCGACGCGGGGACTGACGCCGCGGGCCGGCCCCTGGACAAGATGCTGACCTGGAGCCAGGCGCGCGAGGCGGTGTCCTGCGGCATCGAGATCGCCGGGCACAGCCACAGCCACCCGCAGCTCGACCAGTTACCCGACGCGGCGCTGCGCCAGGAGCTCCGTCGCAACAAGGCACTGCTCGAGGACAAGGTCGGTCGCCCGGTCGCGACGATGGCCTACCCGTACGGCTACTCCAGCGCACGCGTGCGCAAGGAGGTGCGCAAGGCCGGCTACTGGGCGGCCTGCGCCGTGGCGAACTCGCTCGCCTCCGACGCAGGCGACGTGATGGCGCTGCCCCGGCTCACCGTGGGCCGCTCCACGACCATGAGCCGCTTCAGGCGCGCCGTCGAGGGGCAGGGCGTGCCGATCATCTATCTGAAGGAACACGCGCTGACCAAGGGTTATGCGATGGTGCGCCGCACCCGCTATGGCCTGCGCCACGTGGTCGGGCGTGAGTGAAGTAACCGCGGGGAAGACGCCGCGCGTCGATGAGGGGGGTGACGCGACCATGAAGACAACAGTGACCGGTGCGAAGCCGGAACGGCCGGACGCCGACAAGGGCGCCGGGAGGTTGACCGTTCTCTGGCGCCGCCTCCTTCGTGATCTACGCAACCCTCTCTTCCTCAACGGCTACGCCCTGATGGCCAACACCGGCGTCACGGCGGTGCTGGGCATGGGCTACTGGCTGCTCGCCGCGCGGCTGTACTCCCCGGAGGACTTCGGCCGCAGCCAGGCGCTGATCACCGCGATGCGGCTGTTCGCAGGGCTCATCGCACTCGGCCTGACGGGCGCGCTCGCCCGGTTCATCCCCGTGGCGGGCAGGCGCACCGGCGCGCTGATCGGCCGCGGCTACCTCGTCGCCACGCTCACGGCCGTCGTGGCCGCGTCCGGGTTCCTGCTGACGCTGCCGTTCTGGGGCGAGAACTACGCCACGCTCGCCGGCACCGGCCCCGGCCTGTTCTTCCTCGCGTCCGTGGCCATCTGGTCGGTGTTCACCCTCCAGGACGTCGCGCTCGCGGGGATGCGCAAGGCCGTCTGGGTGCCGGTGAACAGCTTCTGCTTCGGCCTGGTCAAGATGGGCCTGCTGGTGGCGGTGGCCGGAGCGCTGCCCGACGACGGCATCTACGTCTCCTGGATCGTCCCGACGGCCCTCGCGCTGATCCCGATCAACTTCTTCATCTTCGGCGTGCTCGTGCCGCGGCACGCCAAGCTGGCCCCCGAGGGTTCCCGGCCGCCGCGGGCGCGCGAGATCGGGCGCTTCCTGGCCGGCGACTACCCCGGGGCGTTCTCGATCCTGGCCATCGTCTACTTCCTTCCGGTGTACGTGGCCTCGCGGGTCAGCGGTGAGCTGTTCGGCTACTTCGCCATGGCGCAGACCCTGGGCGCGATGATCGAACTGCTGGCCATCAACATGGCCACCTCCCTCACCGTGGAGGGGTCCAGCGACCGCTCGAAGCTCGCCGCCAACTGCCGCCAGGCGTTACGCCGGTCCTACCTGATCATCGGTCCCGTGTCGGCCGTCACGTTCGTCGCCGCTCCGCTGATCCTGTCGGTGTTCGGTCCCGGCTTCTCCCAGCACGGCACGCCGCTGCTCCGGCTGATGGCCATCGCGGTCCTTCCCCGCGTGCTCATCGAGATCTACCTGAGCGCGCTGCGCGCCCGGAGCGAGGCACGCACGCTCGCCCTGGTCCAGATCGGCCTCGCGGTGCTCGTGCTCTCCTCGTCGGTCATCCTGCTGCCGGTGACGGGCATCACCGCGGTCGGGTACGGGCTGCTGTTCAGCGAGCTCCTGGTCGCTTTGCTGATCTTTGTTGGGCTCCGCAAGATTCTTAATCATGTGGAAACGCCGGAGTCGGCGAGCGCGCGGGGAGCCTCCGAGGCCGCATCATGGTCTACGTGAGGCAACGGACGGGCAACGAGGTGACAGAGGAGACGGCGGCCCAGGTCGCCGACGAGGCGGTCGACGGCGTCACCGACGCGACCATCGAGGCCGGCGTCGACCCCGACGTCACCTCCGAGTTGACCCGCCCGATGTCCCTGCCGATTGCGGCCGTCCCGGCACGCGACGCCAAGCCGGCGTCCGGCCCCGAGGCGGACTCCGAACCCGGCACCGAAGCCACGTCCGAGGCCGAAGCCGACGCCGAAGCCACGTCCGCCCCCGAGGCCGAGACTGAGGCCGGGTCCGAGGCGCAGACCACGGTCATGTCCATCCCCGAGGTCCGGGCGAAGACCGAGACGGCGTCCGAGGCGCAGACCCAGGTCACCTCCATCCCCGAAGTCCGGACGAAGACCGAGACCGCGTCCGAGGCGCAGACCCAGGTCACCTCCATCCCCGAAGTCCGGACGAAGACCGAGACCGCGTCCGCATCCGGCGAGGCGGAGGCCGAGGTCCAGACTGAGGCCCAGCCGGAGGCAGGGGCGGACGGCGGCGCCGGGGACGAAGGCCCGGTCGGGGCGATGGCGGACGAGCCCGTCGACGACGACGCCACACAGGTGATCCAGCTTCCGCTGCCGGCGGCGCGCACGAACGACGCCGCGCGAGCCGTCCTAGCGCCTCCGGGGGCGGAGAAGGCCCCGCCGCTCGACGCGTCGCGCGAGCCGGCCGAGAGCAACCTGCTCGACACGACACCGGCCGTCCCGCAGCCCGTGCCGGCTGCGGCCACCCCGGCCAAGAAGCCCGGCCCGGCCAAGACACCGGCACCGGCACCGGCACCGGCCAAGACACCGGCGGCGAGTAAGCCGCCGGCACCGGCCAAGACACCGGCACCGGGTAAGACGCCGGCACCGGCCAAGACACCGGCGGCGAGTAAGCCGCCGGCACCGGCCGCGACTCCGGCAGCGGGTGAGACACCCTCGCCTGACGAGACCGTCGCACTGAAGATGCCGGCCCCGGCCGCCCGAGCCGCCTCATCGGCCGCGACCGCCGTACCGACCAAGAGCCCTGTACCGGCCGAGATCGCCGTACCGAGCAAGCCTGCCGGGCCTGCGGAGGCGGCGGTGGCGGTGACGGTCGGGGAGGTGCCCTCACGTGCCGGCGGAGACGCGGATGTGGCGCCGACGGGCATGGTGGCGCGGATGGCGGCGAGCGCGGCATCGTGGCTGCCCCCGCTGCTGACCCTCGAGGGCCTGGTCATGTACGTGCTGGCGCTTCGCGTGCCGCACGGGGCCATGCGCGGCGTGGATCTCGACAAGATCAACGGACTGGGCCTGATCTCGGTCCTGCCGATCACCGCCTTCGCCGCGATCGCGCTGATCATCGTGTCGTTCTTCGTGACCCTGACGCAGAACACCGACCGCAAGGGCGTGCTGCTGTTCCAGCTCGCGGCGGTCACCTTCACCCTGCACGGCGCCGCGGCGCTCATCGAGTCCGAGCCGCGCTTCCACACCGCGTGGGTGCACGCGGGCTTCGCCGAGTACATCGGGCGTGCCGGAGAGGCGCTGCCGGGACTTGACGCCCGTTTCGCCTGGCCGGGCTTCTTCGCGCTGTTCGGGTTCGTCCTGCGCGCGGCCGGCGTCAACGACCCCGGGACGGTCCTGCAGTGGACGCCACTGGTGTCCAACCTGCTCTACCTGCTGCCGTTCGTGCTGATCCTGCGGCAGATCGTGGCGACGACCCGGGCCCGCTGGTTCGCGGCGCTGTTGTTCATCCTGGTCCAGTGGATCGGGCAGGACTACTTCTCGCCGCAGGGGTTCACGTTCGCGCTCTATCTGGTGTTCGTCGCCATCGTGATGCGCTGGTTCGGCCGGGCGGAGCCCAGGACCGCGCCGTTGCCCGCCAAGGGGTTCCTGCGGCGCACGCTGGCCCGGCTCGACCGGCTGGTTCCGGGCGAGCTGCCCGCCAGGCCGACGACGGTGACCGACCGGGTGGTGCTGCTGACGCTGCTGGTGGGGCTGTTCATCGCCACCACGGCGACCCACCAGATCACGCCGTTCATGATGCTGGGGGCGCTGACCGGGCTCATCGTGCTCCGCCGCAGCACCCTGTCCCTCGCGCTGCCGGTGTTCATGGGGCTGATCGTGCTCGCCTGGATCAACTACCAGGCGACGCCGTTCTGGAGCGGCCGGATCAACGAGCTGTTCGGCGGCATCGGCAAGATCTTCGCCAACCTGCAGGAGAACACCGGCGACCGGCTCGTCGGAACCGACCCGCAGCATGCCATCGTCCTCAAGGTGCGGCTCGCCATCTGCGGGGTGATCCTGCTGTTCGCCGCCATCGGCCTGCTGCGGCGGCTGCGGCGCGGCGTCGGCGACCGGACCGCCGCGGTCCTGCTTTGCGTCCCGACGCTGGCGCTCGGCCTGCAGAGTTACGGCGGCGAGATCGGCCTGCGCGTCTACATGTTCGCGCTGCCCGCGGCGTGCATCCTCGGCGCGTACGCCTTCTTCCCGAACCTGCCCGCGCCGAGCAGCGACTCGCGCGAGGGCGAGACCGTGCCGGTCCGGCGGCGTGCCGTGCGGTTCAACCCGGGGACGACCCGGCGGATCTCGGCCGTGCTGGCGGCGGTCGCGGCGCTGGCGCTGGCGGGCGCCTTCCTGGTGGCGCGCTACGGCAACGAGAAGTTCGAGCGGGTCACGACCGGCGAGGCCGCGGCCATGCAGTACATCTACGCGCACGACCAGCCGAGCGCGCGGGTGCTCTATCTGGTCCCGGTCCTCGGCGAGGAGGTCACTCCCACCATCCCGTGGCGGGAGCGCGACATCGACCGGGTGGAGTACGACCAGGCGCTCGTGACCAAGGATCCGGCCGACGTCAGCGGGATCCTCACGGCGCTGACCGGCAAGGCTCCCAACACGTTCCTGATCGCGAGCCGGGGCCAGGCGGCGTACCTGGAGCTCAATCATGGTTTCCCCGCCGGGTGGGGGGAGCGCTTCCAGGCGTCGCTCGACTCCTCGGTGAAGCTCAAGCGGGTCTTCTCCAACGCGGACGCCGCCATCTACACGTTGCGCTCGTACCCGAAGGGGGCGGAGATCCCGCCGCCGGCGCCGGTGACCATGGTGGGCGACCGTTCCACCCCGTGGACGCCGCTCGGGCTGGTGGCCCTGGCCCTGGCCGTGTCCACCTTGTTCGCGGCGGAGCTGGCGAGGTTGCGCGGAACGGAGCGGGCTCCCCGAGGACGCCGCAAGCTGGTGCTGGTCGGCATCCTCACGACGGTCGCCGCGATGGCCGTCATCGTGGAGCGGTTCCTGACCCTGACCTCGGGCTGATCCCCGGCCGGCCTTCATGTGCTCGCCGGCCGGCCTTCATGTGCTCGCCGGCCTGCCACACGCCGATTCCCGGCCGGCCTCACTCCGGCGATCCTGCCGCCGGGCACCGCCTGCCGGTGAACGGGTCACTGGCCGCGGTCGCTCCACTTGACGTCGTAGGCGTCGAGCTGGAACTCCTTGCCGTCGACGGTGGCGGAGAGCGGGGCGGACGCCGTGTTGACCATGATCATCTGTTTGTCGACGGCGAGCACCTGGACCCGGGGGTCGGAGGCGGTGACGTCGACGAGCTGGGCGCCTGCCGGGAACCACCGGGTGAAGCCGCTGATCAGGCCCGCCATGGGCATCTCGTCGCCGACGTCAGGCGTCCACAGGCATCCCGGGCAGTCGTCCCCGGCCTTGCGCTGGGGGTTCCAGTAGAGGGCCGTGGCCGCGCCGCTCCTGGCGAACTCCATCATGGCCGCCGCCTGCACCGCCGTGCGGTGCTGCTCGTCCCAGTCGATGTTGTCGGGGGCGATGTACCACTCGGCCCACCAGACGGGCAGGTCGCCGCTCTTCTGGCGGAGCCAGGTGGTGACGGCGGAGAACTTCTTCAGCGCGATGAACTCGTCGGGGACGAGCCCCCTGTCGTTGGTGGCGGAGGAGCCGTCGATGACGACGAAGTCGGCGCCCTTCTTGTGCTGGAGCCAGTACTCGACGCTGTCGAGATTCCTGCGGTCGACGGCGCCCCACGGTCCCTTCAGGGAGGAGGCGTTGGTGGCGGAGACGTGGCTGTCGATCGGGATGTACGGCCCGCCGACCTGGATTTTGGGGTTGACGGCCTTCAACGCGTCGTAGACGCGGTTGTAGAAGTCGGTATAGGCCTCGACGTCCCAGTTGTTGTGCGCGTCGTCCCAGAAGCCCTTGAACTCGTTCCAGACCATGTAGTGGGTCACGGTGGGGTAGCGCTTGGCGACGGTGGCGGCGAGGGCGGCGTAGTCGTCGAAGTGGTCACGCTGGGGAGCCACCTCGATCTTGCCCCAGCTCGTGCGTCCCTCGGCGCCGCCCTTCATCCAGTCGGGGGCGCAGCACAGGGTCAGCACGGGCTGGGCCTTGGTCGCGGCCATCAGCTTGACCCGGCGGTCGAGATCGCGGAAGTCGTACTTGCCCGGCACCGGTTCCGGGTTTCCCGCGCCCCAGCCCATGATGTGCTGGTTCTGCAGCATGGGGACCCTGAGGAACAGGTCGTCCACTCTCGCGCGGACGGACTCGTTCTCGTTGTCGGCGCTGTACTGGGTGTGGGTGACGCCCCAGCGCGGCCAGGTGTGCACGACGGGCGGCTGCTCGAGGGTCGGCGGGGGCTCGGGTGTGGCGAGGATCGTCGCCGCGACGCCGTCGGAGCGTCCCTTGCTCCGGTGCGCCGCTATGGCCAGGAGCCCCACCACCATGGCCAGGGCGAGCAGACCAGCGCCGATGGCGACCGGTCCGCGCGGTATGTAGCGACGCCGAGCATGCCGGCCACTGTTGTCAACCACTTGGTCACCGTATCCACTTGCGCTTGCAGAACCCTTGAATGGTCCCACTGTCGGCCAGGGGCACGCAGGTCGCCGGCGTCTCGCCTCAGGGCTCGCCTGCCTACCACCCGACTCGCCCATAACATCTTTAACGGCGCAAGACAGGCGATGGGCCTCATACCAACAATCAAGGATCATAAGGTGTCAACTGCTTAATGAAAGGGGTATAAAAGCGGCGACCGAGGATTTGAGGGGGCACAGTGGCCCAGGCATGGCTGCCCGTCGCCAGTCGAATTCCCGCTCTCGAGGATTCCGGCCCCATGGCCGGAGGCGTTCCCCGGGTGGTCTGGTTCATTTGGCCCACCGATCCCCAACGGGTGTCGGCCAAGTCCGTGGCCCAGCGGCTCATACAGATCGCCCGCCCCGCCCACCTGGTGTGGAATCCCGTCACCGGGCAGATCATCCAGTGCCTGCCCCCGACACGGGCGGCGAGCGGCCTGCCGGGCGAGTTCAACCGGCACGGCCGGGTCTGCGTCCAGATCCGCGTGCTCGGCTCGGTGGAGGAGCCGTTCACCGAGACCAAGCTGGACGGGCTGGACGACATCCTCGCGTGGCTGGACTCCTGGGAGGTGCCCCGCCGCTGGCCGGCCGGCCCTCCGCTCCCCTATCCCCACTCGGTGGCGGCGCAGGGCAGCCTCCGGCTGTGGGCCAGGGGAGGCCACTTCGGCGGTTCCCAGGTGCCGGGCAGTTCCGAAGGGGATCCGGGCGCGATCGACGTCCATCGCATCCTCGGCGAGCACGCCGCGAGCCTCGAGGTGCCGCATCCCCGCCAGGGTCTGGACAACCGGGGCTCCGGCCTCGACCGACAGCGCTATCAGTCGTCGAGGATCACACCCGTGATCTGATCCTTATCGTACTATTACATGCCAGGCACCAAGCTGGGTAAAAGGCGTAGGCCTCGTCCGGCGTCTCGAGTACCACCCAGTAGGAGCTCATGCGCATCTCCGTTGTCCATCCTCGGGAGCTCGGCCCGTCCGAGACGGCCCAGTGGCGGGCGCTGCAGGCCGGCGACCCCGCGCTGGACAGCCCCTTCCTGTCTCCGGAGTTCACCATCGAGACCGGCAAGGTGCGGGAACAGGCGCGCGTGGCCGTGCTGACGGACGGCGCCGACATCGTGGGCTTCTTCCCCTTCGAGCGGCACCAGTTCGGCATCGGCATGCCGGTCGGGGCCGGGCTCACCGACGCCCAGGGGATGGTCCACGCCAAGGACATCGAGTTCGACCCCCAGGACCTGGTGAAGGCCTGCGGGCTCGCCGTGTTCGAGTTCGACCACCTGCTGGCCGGCCAGCCGCTGGTCCCCGCCAAGCACACCCGCCACCCCTCACCGGTCATCGACCTGTCCGACGGCTACGCGGCCTACGTCGAGACGCTGAAGCAGGCGTCCGGCAAGACCTACAAGTCCACGGCGTACAAGAGCCGCAAACTCCAGCGCGACTTCGGCGAGCTCCGCCACGACTTCGACGTCCGCGACCAGGCCGTGCTGCGCACGCTGCTCGACTGGAAGACCGACCAGTACCGGCGCACCGGCCGCACCGACCGCTTCTCCCGGCCATGGATCCTGCGCCTGGTCGAGAGCCTGCTCCAGGTGGACACCGAGCACTTCGGGGGGCAGCTGGACATGATCTACGTCGACGGCCGCCCGGTCGCCGGGCACTTCGGGCTGCGCACCAAGACCACGCTCGCCGGCTGGTTCCCCGCCTACGACCCGGCCTTCGCCAAGTACTCGCCCGGTCTGATCCACCACCTGGCGATGGCCGAGCGCGCCGCCGAGGCCGGGATCCGCCTCATCGACATGGGCCGCGGCGAGAAGGAGTACAAGGAGAAGCTCAAGACCGGCGAGCTCTGGGTCACCGAGGGCCGCATCGCCCGGCCGACCGCGGGAGCCGGAGTCCACTGGCTCGTCCGCGTTCCCGTCCGCAAGGCCCGTGGAACGGTCCTCGCCAACTCGGTGCTCCGCGAGACCGCCGACCTGGCCCTTAAGACATACGGCCGGATCCGGACTTCCATCGCTTCGTAGTCGGAGCGCTCTCATGCGCTACCTTTCTGCTGTGCCGCGTCTCGGTGCCGGCAGAACGGAAGGCGGAAAGAGGAGCAGTGAGTCCGGAGCAAGCCCTCGCGGCCCGCACGGGTCGCGAGACCGTCTATCTGCCGTCCAACCGGCTCGGGCTCTTCCTGGCGCTGCGACACTGGTGCACGCCGGGGCAGCGGCTGCTCATGTCGCCCATCTCGGCCGACGAGATCCTGTTCCTGGTCCTCGCCGCCGGACTCATCCCGGTGATCGCACCCATCTCCGTCCTCGACGGCAACATCGAGATGGCCCGCGTCCTGCTGGGCACCGTCGACGCCGTCCTCACCACCAACCTGTACGGCCTGCCGGACGAGGTGTCGGCCATGGCGGGCCTCGTCGTCATCGAGGACGTCGCCCACGCGGCCGAGACCTCGATAGACGGCCGGCCGCTGGGCACCTTCGGCGTGGCGGGCGTCTTCAGCCTGTCCAAACACGCCGGAGCCGGGTCCGGCGGGGTCCTCGCCGTCGAGAGCGCGGCCGACCGGCGCGCGCTGGAGCACGAGCGCGACCTGCTGCTCCAGCCGGGCGCCCTGCGAAGGGACCTGCTGGGCGTCGCCACCTCCACCGGCCGACATCTGGCCCTGCGGCTCGACATGGCCCGTCCCGCCATGCGGCTCGCCCGCACGCTGGGGTTCGAGGAGCCCCGCGACGGCTACCGCATCGCCCTGCGGCCCGGCGACCTGCGCGCGGTCCTGGCGGAGGCCCCCGGCCTGCCCGCGCTGGACGCGTGGATCCGCGCCGACCTGCACGACTACCGCAGCTCTCGTGGCGCTGTCGCACGGTGGTACCAGAGCCGCCGGCTCGCACGCCTCCCGAAGGACCGCGCCGCGAGGCTCGCGGGCGTCGCCAGGCTGGCCGAGCTGCCGACCGTGGCGGGCGGGGTGCTCGACCACGTGGACCAGCCGCTCTTCCGCGTCCCGCTGCTCGTGGCCGAACGTGACGCGGCCGTCGCCGCGCTCGCGCGCCGGGGCGTACCGACCGGCTACCTCTACGACCCGCCGTACGACGACTACGCCGAGCACTTCGTCGAACCGTCGCCGGACCGCGAGACGGCCCGGTGGTGGGCGCGGCACGTGCTACCGGTCGACCCGATGTACGCCGAGCGCGCGCTGCCGATCGTCGAGTCGCTCCAGCCGGCGCCGCCACCGCCGGGCGACCGCCTGCTGCGCCGGGCCGCCTGAGTCACGGGCGCCGGGCCGGGTTTAGCGGCCCGCGAGGAGGCCGGCGATGACGGCGCAGGCCTTCCTGACGTCGTTCAGCGACGCCGAGCCGTATCCGATCACCAGCCCGTGGTGGCGCACCGGCCCGTGATGGTGCCGCTCTGCCGTGTCCAGGAGCACGCCGCGCTCGGCCGCGGCGGCGACCAGCGGGGCCGCCTCTCCTGCCGAGAGCCCGAGGAACACGTGCAGCCCTGCCGAGTCGCCGCTCACGCGCGGCCCGAGGATCTCGACGATGGCGGCGCGGCGGCGCGCGTACTCAAGGCGTGCGCGCCGCAGGTGGCGGTCGAGGTCGCCCCGTTCGAGCAGCACCGAGACGGCCTCCTGGACCGGCCCCGAGGTGCGGTCGGCCAGCGCCACACGCGTGTGGGCGATGGCGGCGAGCAGGCCGGGCGTGGCGACCAGCCAGCCGATGCCCACATCGGGCGCGAGCGACTTCGACAGCGTGCCCAGCAGGACGACCCGTTCGGGGTCGAGCCCGTACAGGGCCGGGAGGGGGGCCACGTCGTAGCGGAACTCGGCGTCGTAGTCGTCCTCGATCACCGTCGCGCCCGTGCGGCGGGCCCAGGCGAGCAGCCCCTCCCTGCGGGGGATGGGCAGCCGCCCGCCGAGCGGGTACTGGTGCGCGGGGGTCGTGTAGAGGATGCGCAGGTCCTCGGGCAGGCCGGCGGGCTGGACGCCCTGCTCGTCCACCAGGCAGGGGAAGATGCGCCCGCCGCGGGCCTGCACGATGTTGCGCGCCTTGGCGTACCCCGGCTCCTCCACCCCGGCGGCCTCCCCCGGCCGCAGCAAGGTGGCGACGATCAGGTCGAGCCCGTGGCCGGTGCCCCGGGTGACCATGACGTTCTCCGGCCCCACCGGCACGCCCCGCGCCCTGCGCAGATGGTCGGCCAGCAGTTCGCGCAGGCGGGGGTGCCCGTACGGGTCGATGACGTCGGAGGGCGGCCGGTCCGCCGCCCTGCGCCAGGCGCGCCGCCAGGCCGCCCGGTCGTAGTCGAGCACCCATGGCCGGCCGGGGCGCAGGTCGATCAGCCCGTCGGCGGGGCGGTCCGGCTCGGCGGGGGTGATAGCCGCGTCCGGCGCCCCTCCGTGCGGGGAGGTACCGTTCGGTGGCGCAGATCTGTCCGCCACGAACTGGGAGAAGTCGGCGACGTAGGTGCCCGAACCGTGCCGGCCCTCCAGCCATCCCTCGGCGTACAGCTGCTGGAAGGCCTCGGTCACGACCGTGCGGCTGACGCCCAGCAGCCGCGCGAGGCCACGGCTGGACGGCAGGCGCTCCCCCGACCTCAGGGTGCCGGCCCGCATGCCGGCCCGCAGCTGGTCTCCGAGTTGCACCGCGAGGGGGACGGACGCTTCCCGGTCGAGGACGAGGGGGAGGTCGACATGGCCGGGCAAGTGGTCTCCTGGAAGTGCTCAGCAGTGGACGTTCACCACCGGTCCACTTGTCCCTACGGTAGCGGCATGCTCTCCTCGACTCCCCGTACCACCCTCCACCGCGGCAAGAACCGGGGCCGCGCCGACCGTTCCGAGCTGTACGCCGTCCTGGACGCCGGGCTGATCTGCCACCTCGGGGTCGTGGTGGACGGCTCTCCCATGGTGGTCCCCACCGGGTACGGGCGGATCGGCGACACCCTCTACCTGCACGGCTCGACCGGCGCCGTCTCGCTGCGGGCGGGGGGCGAGGTCTGCGTGACGGTCACCCACCTCGACGGCATCGTGCTCGCCCGATCGGCCTTCCACCACTCGGTCAACTACCGGTCGGCCATGGTCTACGGCACGCCGAGGGCCGTCGAGGATCCGGAGGAGCGGCTGGCGGCCCTGCGTGCGATCACCGAGCGGCTGGCGCCCGGACAGTGGGAGGTCGTGCGGCAGCCGGACAAGAAGGAGCTGGCGGCCACCAGGGTGGTGGCGCTGTCCCTCGCGGAGGCGTCGGTCAAAGTGCGCCAGGGGCCGCCCGTGGACGACGAGGAGGATTACGCGCTCGCTATCTGGGCGGGCGTCCTGCCCCTCCAGGCGGGCTGGGGCACCCCCGAACCCGACCCCGTGCTGGCTCCGGAAACCCCGGTTCCACCCCATATCGCCCGGCGGGAACGGCCTTTTACGTCGCATTGATCCGCGGAACGGCCGTCCCGTCCGGTGCGCCAATAGCTGACAATGGAGCCGACAATATATCAAATATCTATTTAAACATCACGGATCAGCCACGTCGCCGTTAGGCTTCGTTCTCGCGTCATGGGTGGGGGCCCGGCCACATAAGGAGAACGAATGGACGGCCACAGGGGGGCATGGCAAGTCCCCGGATATACCGAGGTCCGTGATCTCGGTACCGGCGGGTCGGGGCGCGTCGTGATGGCGCGCTACGACGTTGACCAGACCTTCGTCGCGATCAAATACCTGTCCGACGAGCTCTGCGCCGATCCGGGATTCGTCGTCCGGTTCCGCCACGAGGCGCGGCTGCTGGAGCTGATGGACAGCCCGCACTCCGCCCGGTTCTACGAGTACGTGGAGAGCGCCGGCGGCGGCGCCGCCATCGTCATGGAACTGGTCGACGGCGTCTCGCTCCGCACGATGTTGCGCTCCGAGGGGCCGACCGGCGCCGAGGCGGCGCTCGTGCTGCTCAAGGGCTCACTGCTCGGCCTGGCCACCGCGCACGCGAGCGGGGTCATCCACCGCGACTTCAAGCCCGATAACATCGTCATCGAGAGCACCGGCCACAGCAAGCTGGTCGACTTCGGCATCGCCGTACGCTCCGGAGACGGGGTCAGCGGCGCGGGCACGCCTCCGTACATGTCCCCCGAGCAGTGGGCGGGCGCGCCGGCCGGTCCGGGCACCGACGTCTACGCCGCGACCATCGTGTTCTTCGAGTGCCTCACCGGCACCCGGCCGTTCCAGTCGCGCAACATGGCGGCGCTGGCGCGCCAGCACCAGTCGACACCGCCTCCCGTCGAGCAGGTCCCCGCGCCGCTGCGGGGGCTCATCGAGCGCGGCATGGCCAAGCATCCGGCCGACCGGCCCGCCACGGCCGATGCCTTCCTCATCGAGCTGGAAGCGGTCGCCGCCCAGGCGTACGGGCCCGACTGGGAGGACCGGGGCCGCCGCAGGCTCGCCGCGCTCGCGGGGCTGCTCGCGATGCTCTTCCCGCTCGCGGACGAGGCGTCCGTGGGCACCTCCGTGGCCGAGACCGAGCTCGGCGGGGGCGTCAGCCGGGGTCTGAGCAAGCTCAGCGTGAAGATCGCGGTCGGCGCGGTCGGCCTGGCCGTCATCTCCGCGGTCACCGCCGTCCTGGTGGGCTCGCTCGGGGACACCGAGCTTCAGGCGCAGAGCACGATCGCCACCCCGACCCCGGTGGACACGAGCTCCAGCTCACCCGAGCCCGCGATCGCCGAGGCGCCCACCGAGACGCCCACCGAGGAGCCGGCGGAGGACCCGTCCGAGACCCCGACGGCCGCGCCCACCGCGGCGGCGCCGACGAACAGCGTCGCGGGCGTCCCGACGAGCGGCCCCAAGCCCACCAAGACCTCTCCGAAGCCCACTCCCAGCAAGAAGCCGACGAAGAAGCCGAAGCCCTCGGCGTCCGGCTCGCCCAGCCCGTCGCCGACCGAATCGGACGAGTCCGACCCCAAGGTCGACGACACGCTGCCCACCGGCAAGCCGAAGCCGACCCCGACGCCGACCACGCCGTCGCCCGATCCCACTCCCACGCCCACGCCCCCGCCCCCGACCGAGCCTCCTGGACGGGTACCCGGTGACACACCGTCTCCCGAGGCGACGCCGGAGAGAGGCCCCGCGGGCGTCCTCGCCCTCGGCCTGGTGACGACCGGGGCCGTTCCCGCCACACTTGTCCTGAGACAGCACATGGCGGGACGGCACCGAAGGCGGCGGTAGATGCCAGATGGCGGAAGCATCGCGGGTTACCGGCTGACGGGCCGGTCCCGCACCGGCGAGGTCGGCACGTGGACCGACGCGTTCGCACCCGACGGCACCCTCGGCGGCGTCCTGCGGCTCGATCCGGGGGCCCTGGCGGCGCCCGGGGCCACCGAACGGGTCGTCGCCGAGGTCACCGCCGACCGGCGCCTGGTCAGGAGCGGTCTCGCCGGCCTGATGCCGATCAGCGATCTGGTCGCCGCGCGCGGGGAGGTCTGGCTGCTCACGGCCCGTCCCGGCACGCCGTCCCTGGCCGAGCTGATGCACGGGCGGCCCTCGGGCCCGGCCCCGGACGCGGGGAGCGCGGCCACCATCCTGGTGGAGACGGCGCAGACCCTGCTCGCCGTCCACGCGGCGGGCCTCGCCCACGGCGCCCTGCACGCGGGCACCGTGGTGATCACCGAGGACGGCACGGCGCTGCTCGCCGAGCGCGGGCTCGCCATGGCCCTGCGGGGCGAGCAGGCCTCCGTCGATCGCGACCTGGCGGCATGGGCGTCCCTGGCCCGGGGGCTCGCGGCCGCGTGGGCGGCCGGCGATCCGCGCGCCGCGCAGCTCTTCGACCGGGCGGCGTCCGCCGCGACCACCCACGGCCTCGGCGCCGCGCGAGACGCCCTGGTCAACGGCCGCGAGTTGCTGCCCTCCGGGTTCGCCACCCGCGAGCGGCTGGTGCGGACCATCCAGTGGTGGTCGGCGAGCGACGTCCCCACCCAGCGGCCCTCGCACGTGCCGGAGATCGTGGACACCGGCGAGGTGGTCACCCTGCTCTACTCGCCGGCCACGGGCGAGTCGCCGGCCGCCGGCCAGCCGCAGGCCACGGCGGCGTCGCCCGGCCCTGGCGCCACGGCGGCGGCGGCGGGGGCCTCGGAGATGCGTTTCGGTCCCGGGGTGCCCGCCGACACGACCGCCGCCCAGATCTGGCGGGCAGGACGCGAGCAACAGGTCACCGTCCCCGCCAAGGAGCGGCTGAGGCGCCCGCCGGCGAGGCGGCGGCGCGGCTTCCTCGGGTCCGGGGTGCTGTTCGCGCTGATCCTGCTGGCCGGGGTGTTCCTGTGGTTCCAGCGGAGCGCGCCGCTGTCGGTGACGGCGGTCGAGGTCAAGACGCCGCAGGCGAAGGGTTGCGACATCGTCGTGAACGTCGTCGGGGTGATCACCACGAACGGGTCGTCCGGCCCGGTGTCCTATGAGTGGTTGCCGAGCGGCGAGAAGGCGGTCAGGCACACCGAGACCTTCCCCTCGGGGCAGTCCAGCCACCAGGTGAGCCTCAAGTGGGAGGTGGGCGGCCGGGGCACGCGGAAGCTGACGGCCCGGCTCCGCGTGCTCTCGCCACTCGGGCCAGACGGTGCCCGGCTGGAGGACAAGGCGTCGTTCACCTATAAATGCTGAGGGCCAAATCTCCCCCCAAATGCGTAATAACGGGGATGTCACTATTCTGACGACATGACGCAGACCCCCGCCGGGTGGTACCCCGACCCATACGGATCTCCGCAGTTGCGTTGGTGGGATGGCGCCCAATGGACCGATGCCACCCATCCCCTGGAGGCTTCCTCGGGTCAGGCCCCCGTGACCACCGGCCAGTGGACCCAGCCGGGCGGCACGCCACAAGCGGGCACCGGACCCCAGCAGGGCACTGGACCGCAGCCGGCCGCCGGAGCAGGCACCGGGCCTCAGCAGGCCCCTGCGCCGCAGGACACCGCATCCCAATCCGGCAGCACCGGGGCGCAGTCCGGTGCCCGGCCGCAGGACACGGGGCAGCATCCTCAACCCGGTACGGGCCCGCAGCCACAGCCCGGCACCGGCCCCTATCCGCAACAGGGGACGGCCCAGTTCGCCCCGCCCGGCGGGCAGCAGTTCCCGCCACCCGGCGGCCAGCAGTTCCCTCCGCCGGGCGGTCAGCAGTTCGGCCAGCAGGGAAGCCCGTACGGCGGGCCCTCCGGCCCGTACGGCCAGCCCACCGGGCCACAGCAGTGGGGCACCCCGCCGGGCGGCACGGCGCAGATGCCGGTGCCGGAATTCGGCCCGCAGGGACCCCCGCCCCCGAAGAAGAGCCCTCTCCCGTGGGTGCTCGGCGGCGGCGCCGTCGTGATCCTCCTGGTGGTGGCCCTGGTCATCGGGCTGAGCATCGTCAACCGCGACACCACGCCGACGGCGGTCGGCACGCCGCTGCCGAGTGAGACCGTCGAGCCCTCCGACCCGCAGATCACCCCGCCGCTGGAGGACACCCCGACGCCCGACCCGAGCACCACCGACTTCCCGGCCGAACTGCCCGAGCCCAAGGGCAACGTCATCGAGGATCCGCGCACGGGCCTGTCGTTCGCGTTCCCGGGCGACCCGTGGGTCGTGCCGAAGTGGTCGGATCTGAACGGCCCGGCCGACCCGCGCTTCCCGCAGTGGAGCAGCGGCTACCAGGCCGTGTCCCAGAAGGACTACGACGGCAAGAAGAACGACTGGGTGGGCACGGTGACGGCGTGCAGGCTGCCCGAGGCGTTCGACTACTCAGGGCCGGAGAATCTGCGCGATGTGACCAAGCTCGTCCTGAACGCCTACGAGAAGGGCTTCTACAGCCCTCCGCACAAGCGCAGGATCGTGAAGGACGCGGCGATCGAGGTGAGCGGCAAGCAGGCGTGGCTCCTCCGGTTCGAGATGGACTTCTCCGCTGACGCCAAGAAGGCCGGTTGGAAGTTCAGGAAGGAAGAGGGCATGTTCGTCCTGGTCGACCGGGGTGCCGGGGAGCGACCCGCCCTTCTCTACGCCTCCGTACCCGACAATCTGGACACCTCGGTGATCGATCGCGTACTGGACTCTCTCAAGGCTTCGTGACCGGGCACTACGCTGAGCCTTATGAGTGACCTGTTGGTCTGGATCGACTGTGAGATGACCGGGCTCGACCTCGGCCGTGACGCGCTCGTCGAGGTCGCGTGCGTCGTGACCGACAGCGAGCTGAACCAGCTCGACGAGGGTGTCGACGTCGTCATCAAGCCGCCGCAGGAGGCGCTGGAGCAGATGTCGGAGGTCGTGCGCCAGATGCACACCTCCTCGGGGCTGCTCACCGCCTTGGGCGACGGCGTGACGCTCGCCGAGGCCGAGTCCCTGGTCCTGGAGTACATCCGGCGGCATGTGCCGGAGCCGAAGAAGGCTCCGCTGTGCGGCAACTCCATCTCCACCGACCGCGCCTTCATCGCG
The DNA here is from genome assembly GCF_023276435.1 of Sphaerisporangium perillae. GTDB lineage: Bacteria > Actinomycetota > Actinomycetes > Streptosporangiales > Streptosporangiaceae > Sphaerisporangium > Sphaerisporangium perillae. Next base: position 99,637 of record NZ_JALLPO010000005.1, on the reverse strand, counting down.
CGTGACATGCCGGCCGTCGACGGCTACCTGCACTACCGCATGGTGGACGTCTCCTCGGTGAAGGAGCTCGTCCGTCGCTGGTACCCCCGGGTCTACTTCGCCTCGCCGGCCAAGCAGGGCGGCCACCGCGCGCTGGCCGACATCACCGAGAGCGTCCAGGAGATGCGCTACTACCGCGCCGCCGTCTTCGTGCCCCAGCCGGGCCCCGACTCCGCCACCGCGCGGGAGGTGGCCGAGGCCATAACCGGATCTTGACGCGCCGCGGCGTCAGAACCCCTCAAAGCCCGCTACACTTTTCTCTGTGCCGCGGTGTTGGCCGCGGGGCATGGTGGGTGTAGCTCAGTTGGCAGAGCGCCAGGTTGTGGTCCTGGATGTCGTGGGTTCAAGTCCCATCACTCACCCCAGATGGATCGAAAGGCCCTGGTCACCGTCATGGTGACCAGGGCCTTTCGCGTTGCGGGGCGGGCACCGCGCGACCGGCGGCCCGGCCGTTTCCGTGGAAAGTGAGCTTTTCTCGGACAGCATGGACCCCAAAGGCCGGGACGGCGGGCTATGCTCGCACAGAACCGCTACGCCGCAAGCGCGGGGGGCTCGGCGATCAGACAAATTCGTGCCACGGAGGCCGGATGAGTGTCGATGACGCCACATACAACGAGCATGTGCACACCGGGCTGAGCAAACGCGAGGCCGAGGTGATGGAGCTGATCGCGACGGGTCACTCGAACGGAGAAATCGCACAACGGCTGTTCCTGAGCGAGAAGACGGTCAAGAACCACGTGAACCGCATCTACTCCAAGCTCGGCGCGGACTGCCGGATGACCGCCATCGGCATGTGGAGGGGCGACTCCCCCGGGCATCCGCGCTCGTGACCCGCCCGGCGACCTGAGGTCAGGCAGGGACGCCCATCGCCTCCTGGGCGGCCGTGAGCGTCCGGGCCAGCGCCGACAGGCCGTACTCGATCTCCTCCGGAGTCACCGAGAGGGCGGGGCGCAACCGTACCGACCGCTCGCCGCAGGGCAGGACGAGCACTCCCTCGTCCTCGCGCAGGGCCTGGACCAGCCGATCCCTGCCTTGGGGGGCGTCGAAGGCGCACAGGAGACCTCGTCCCCGGACGTCGCGGACGATGTCGGGGAAGCCGGCCTCCAGCTCGCGCAGGCCGCCGAGCAGCGTCTCTCCGAGCACGCGGGCCCGCGGGATCAGCCCGTCCCGCTCGATGATCTCCAGCATGCGGCGGGAGCGCACCATGTCCACCAGGCCGCCGCCCCAGGTGGAGTTGATCCGCCCGCTCACCTGGAACACGTTGCCCTCGACCTCGTCCACCCGGCGGCCGGCCATGATGCCGCCGACCTGGACCTTCTTGGCGAAGGCCACGATGTCCGGCTGGAGTCCGAGCTGCTGGTAGGCCCACGGCGTACCGGTCGCCCCGACTCCCGTCTGCACCTCATCCATGACGAACAGCGCGTCCCGCTCGTGGCACAGGCGCTGGACGGCCTGCAGGAACTCCGGCCGCATGTGGTTGTCGCCGCCCTCTCCCTGGATGGGTTCGGCGATGAAGCAGGCGATGTCGTGCGGATGGCGGTCGAAGGCCGCGCGCGCCTGGGCCAGGGATCGCTCCTCGGCCGCCTCGACATCCCCGAAGTGGATGGCGGGCACGTCGATCCTCGGCCAGTCGAAGACCGGGAAACGGTCGGTCTTGACCGGCTCGGTGTTGGTCAGCGACAGGGTGTATCCGCTGCGGCCGTGGAAGGCCCGGGTCAGGTGCAGCACCTTGGTGCCGAGCGCGCCGGAACGGCCGCACGCCTCGTTGCGGCGGCTCTTCCAGTCGAACGCGCACTTCAGGGCGTTCTCCACGGCGAGCGCGCCCCCCTCGACGAAGAACAGGTGGGGCAGCTCGGGGTCGCCCAGCACCCGGGCGAAGGTGTCGGCGAAGTCGGCGAGGTGGGCGGTGTACATGTCGGAGTTCGCCGGCTTGTTGGCCGCCACCCGGCCGAGCAGGGCCTGGAACTCCGGATCGTCCCGGAACGGGTTCACGCCCAGCGGGGCGGAGGCGAAGAAGGTGTAGAAGTCGAGGTACCGGCGGCCGCTGCCCGCGTCTACGATCCACGACCCGGCGCTTCGCTCCAGATCGAGTTCGAACCGGTAGCCGTCGACGAGCAGGTGGCGGGCCAGCCGGCCGAGGACGCTCATGTGCTCTCCCATGCGGGGTTGGACACTACACAAGAGTATTCCCGGCCTGCTGGCTGATTATGTGGAAGCTTTTCGGTACATGACCCTTACCGCGCAGGATTTTCGCTGAGACCCTCCGGCGGTCCGATACATCTAGACGGCGTGTGCGGCGGTGTCCGCCCTCCCCCGCCTCATGCCCTTCATCCGGTAGGCCAGCACGAGCAGCGAGGCGCCGTAGAGGATGGCGAACAGGCCTATCAGCCACGTCAGGGCGAGGGCGCCGGAGGCCGGCCAGATGAACAGCAGGATTCCGAAGACCACCGCGAGCACGCCGCTGGCCAGGTTCATCCAGTCGGTGTCGCCCGCCTTGCGGCGCACGATCGCCGCGACGATCTCGGCGACGCCGATCACGACCGCGTAGGCGGCGATCAGCATGAGCAGGGCCAGCGCCGTGATGCCCGGCCAGACCCAGGCGACGATTCCGGCCAGCACGCCGAGGACGCCGGAGATGATCAACCACGTGCGCGAGTCGCGAGGGTGGGCGCCGCGGAAGGCCTCGTAGAGGGTGAAGCCCCCGTTCACGATCGCGTAGGCCCCGAAAAGGATGACCAGTGTGAGCAGCGTTATGAGAGGCCAGACGATGGCCAGGATGCCGAACAGGACCGCACAGGCGCCGCGCACCGCGAGCACCCACCAGTGACGGGCCACCTCGCCGATGATCTCTTGCATGACACCCTCCTCGATCGAGCTACGTTTCGGTTCCTATCCGCGAAGCACCTGGTAGCACACCAAATTGGAGCCAAATGCTGTCTACATGCCGGAAAGTCCGGCAATATCCTCTGAAGTCGCGGACACGCGTCAGCGAGGAACCTGAAGGGGATGCCGGTGTCACTCCGTGAAGCCGCCAACGACATGAGCGAGGAGCTCGTACGGCTGCGCCACGCGCTGCACCGCGAACCCGAGCTGGGCCTGGACCTGCCGAGGACCCAGGAGAAGGTGCTCGGCGCGCTCGCGGGCCTGCCACTGGAGGTGTCGACCGGCAAGGGGCTGAGCTCTATCACCGCCGTGCTCCGCGGGGCGGCGCCCGGGCCCACCGTGCTGCTGCGCGGCGACATGGACGCCCTTCCCGTCTCCGAGCGCAGCGGCGCCGCGGTGGTCTCCGAGGTCCCCGGACGCATGCACGCCTGCGGGCACGACCTGCACACGACCATGCTCGCCGGGGCCGCCCACCTGCTCGCGGCCCGGCGCGACCGGCTCGCGGGCGACGTCGTCTTCATGTTCCAGCCCGGCGAGGAGGGCGCGGGCGGCGCCAAGGTCATGATCGACGAGGGGGTGCTGGACGCCTCGGGACGGCGTCCGGTCGCCGCCTACGCCCTGCACGTGATCAGCTCGGTCCTCCCCCGAGGCGTCTTCGTCAGCCGGGGCGGCCCGATCATGGCGGCGGCCGACCGGCTGCTGGTCACCGTACGCGGCAAGGGCGGGCACGGCGCGACCCCGCACCGGGCCGCCGACCCCATCCCCGCCGCCTGCGAGATGGTCACCGCGCTGCAGACCATGGTGACGCGGGGCTTCGACGTGTTCGACCCGGTCGTGGTCACCGTGGGCAGCTTCCACGCCGGGACCGCGGACAACGTCATCCCCGACGAGGCCCGCTTCGAGGCGACGGTGCGGTCGTTCTCCGCGGCGGCGCACAGCCGCATCCAGGAACGCATCCTCATGCTGCTCAAGGGCATCGCCTCCGCGCACGGCCTGGAGGTCGAGGCCGACTACGACGTCAGTTACCCGGTGACCGTGAACAGCTCCGCGGAGGCCGACTTCGCCGGCGCGACCGTGCGGGAGGTGTTCGACGAGCACCGCTATATCACCGCGCCCCAGCCGTTCACCGGCTCCGAGGACTTCTCGTTCGTCTGCGACCAGGTGCCGTCCGCCTTCATCGCCCTGGGCGCCTGCCCTGGTGGTGCCGACCCGGCGCGCGCCGCCTACAACCACGCGCCGGAGGCCGCCTTCGACGACGCGGTGCTGCCCGACGGGGCGGCCCTGTACGCCGAGCTCGCCGAGCGGCGGCTCGCCCGGGAGGCCGCCGGCTGAGCCCGGCGCGACACCCTCAGGCCGCGGCGTAGACCACCAGCGAGACGGCGATGTACTGCACGACGTACGCGGCCAGGGTGAAGGCGTGGAACACCTCGTGGAAACCGAACCACCGGGGCGAGGGGTCGGGGCGGCGCAGGCCGTACACCACGCCTCCGATGCTGTAGAGGACGCCACCGGCGATCACGAGCGTGACGGCGGCCACCCCGGCGCCCTGGAGGAGCTGGGGCAGGACGAAGACGGCGGTCCATCCCAGCGCGATGTACAGCGCCGTGTAGAGCCGGCGGGGCGCGCCCAGCCACACGGCGCGGAAGACCACCCCGGCGACCGCGCCGGTCCAGACCACCGCCAGCACCGCGACCCGCACCGGGCCCTCCAGCGCGAGGAGCGCGAGGGGCGTGTAGGTGCCGGCGATGATCAGGTAGATGTTGGCGTGGTCGAGACGCCGCAGCACCTCGGCCAGGCGTGGCGCCGAGCGGCCCCGGTGGTAGGCCGCCGAGATGCCGAAGAGCAGGCCGGAGGTCACCGCGTACACGGCGGCGGGCAGCGCTCCGGCGTGCAGCCAGCCGCGCAGCCGGGGCGGTGAGACCACCGGGCCGGGCTCGCGGTCGAGTGGTGGCGGCGAGACCACCGGGGCGGGCTCGCGGTCGAGTCGTGGCGGGGAGACCGCCGGGGCGGGGGTGCGGTCGAGAGCTGTTGCGATCATCGTCAGGACCTCCTTATAACCTACGCTACCGTAAGTTACGTAGCCGTAGGTTGTGAGTCCGATCACTGTGACGCGGCGCACGAAGTCGCGCCGAGGAGGCGCGCGAGGTCACAACGCGCCGGCGAAGCGTCCGGCGAACGAAGTCACGACGCGGCGAGGAAACGGTCCTTGAACGCAGTCACAACGCGCCGAGGAAGCGTCCGGCGATCGAGGCGGCGGCGCCGGCGCCCGTGCCGCCGTGCTCGACGAAGACCGCGAACGCCAGGTCGCCCCGGTAGCCGACGAACCAGGAGTGGTCCTCGCCCGACGCCGCCTCGGCGGTGCCCGTCTTGCCCGACACCCCCTCGGGCAGCCCGGAGGAGGCCGCCGTCCCATCCGCCACCACCGCCGCCATCATGGACCTGAGCTGCGACACCACCGGCGCGGGCAGGGATCTCGGCTTCGGCCTGCCGTCGATCTCCAGGCGCTTGACGGCCTTCTCCGACATGAGCCGGGGCGGGCGCCAGGTGCCGTCCCGGACGGCGGCGGCGACGAGCGCCATGCACAGCGGGGTCGCCTGCACCGAGTTCTGCCCGATGGCGTCGGCCCCGAGCTGGTCGCCGTTCCTGGCCTCCCGCATGGTCCCGCAGACGCCGCCGAGGCCCGATTTCAGGTCGCCCCCGAACCCCAGCTCCGCCGCCTCCCGGCGGAGCATCCCTCCGCCCAGGCGCTCGACGGCGAGCCGGCTGAACGTCGTGTTGCACGAGAGGGCGAACGCCTCGCGCAAGGTCACCGTGCCGTGGCCCTCGTCCTGGTAGTTGTCGAAGGTCCGCCCGTTCGGGACGGTGTAGTGCGCGGGGCAGTCCACCGGCGTGTCCGCGGTCAGCCGGTCACCGAGCAGCGCGGCCGCAGTGATGATCTTGAAGGTCGATCCGGGAGGGTAGGGCGTGTAGAAGGCGCCCTGGGCGGGCAGCCGGTCGGACACCGCCAGCACCTCGCCGGTGGACGGCCGGACCGCGACGACGGCCGCCGGGTTCTCCACGCCGTCCAGCGCGCGGGCGGCCGCCGCCTGCGTCCACCAGTCCAGGGTCGTCCGGTAGGTCCGCTCCGTGGGCCGGCGGAACACCACGAGGTTCCTCGCCTTCCCCGTGGCCGAGGTGGCCTCGATCGCCCACCCCGCCGGCGGATCCTCGTAGAACTCGTCGATCTTGCCGATGAGGTCCTCGGCGTAGGTCTCGGCGCCACTGTCACGCGGCAGCGGCCTCCCCTGGCGGGTCAGCAGCTCGGTGCCCGGCACGGGGATCTCCCGGATGCGCAGGCGCTCGTCCGCCGCGACGCCGGGGTGCAGGGTCTCGGGCGTCCAGATCACCTTCCACTCGCCGTCTCTGACAGCGAGGTGCAATACCGAGGAGAACCGCCACTCGCCGAGCTCCCCGATCTGCCGGACACCCTGGAACGGCAGGTCCGCGGCCCGCTCGCCGTGCCGCACCGCCGTGCCGGGCGTCAGCTTGATGGAAAGCACCTGCAGGTCGGCGCTCAGGCGCCGATGCTCTTCCATGAAATCGGCGGGCGGAGAGGCGACGCGCTTGCGCATCTCCGCGAGGTTCTCGGCCGCCCAGGCGTCGAGATACGCCCGGCCGACCGCTTCAGGGCTGCCGTTCACCCGGCGCGAGTCCACCACCAGGGCCACGAGGGAGGCCGCGACGATGACGAGGCTGACCCCCACGAGAGCGAGCAGACCTCGGCGGCGCATACGGTTCTCCCAAGAGTGCCGGGTATGGCACATCCCGATATATCAGAATCACGGGAGACCATGTGGGCAAGCGCAAAGCTGAGGAGGCTCCCCTGCCCGGCCGCTACCCGGTGGACTCGGGCGAGGTCGAGCTCCTGCGTGACCTCGACCGGCCCAACGGGTGGCTGCTGAGCATGGCGGGAGTCCCCCAGTCGTACGTCGATCTGGACGATCCCACCTACCTCGACTTCGAGTATGTCCGGCTCATGGCGGACGTGATCGACGCGATCGACGAAGGTCCGCTGGACGTCGTCCACGTCGGCGCCGGCGCGTGCACCCTCCCCCGCTACGTCGCCGCGACCCGCCCCGGCTCCCGCCACATCGTGATCGAACCGGACGCGGCCCTCGTGCAGCTCGTCCGAGACCAGCTACGGCTGCGGTCCGTGCCCCGGCTGAAGGTGCGCGTGGCGGACGGCCGCACGGCCGCCGCCGGCCTGCGCGACGCCTCGGCCGACCTGTTCGTCCTGGACGCCTTCAGTGGCGCGACGATGCCCCTCGACCTCGCCACGGCGGAGTACATGGGCGACATCGCCCGCATTCTCAAGCGGACCGGCACCCTGCTGATCAACATCGCCGACGGCAAAGGGCTGGCCTTCGCGCGCCGCGTCGTCGCCACCGTGCGCGGCACGTTCGGGCACGTGGCGCTGCTCGCCGAACCGGGCATCCTGCGCGGACGCCGGTTCGGCAACCTGATCGTGGCCGCCTCGCCCGCGCCGCTGCCCCTGCGGGAGCTGACCCGCAGCGCGGCGGGCGGCCTGACCCAGGCGCGGTGCGTGTACGAGGACGACCTGGTCAACTTCGTCGCGGGCGCGGCTCCGATCAAGGACGGCGACCGGGTGGTGACCCCCGTCCCGCCGCCCGCCCTGTTCGAGTGACCTCCCGGGTGGCCGGACCACCCGGGCTCAGTCGAACAGGTCCGGCTCGGCGCGGGTGATCTGGTCGTAGAGCGGCTGGAAGTTGATCCACCCCACCAGGTCGTTGCCGATCTGGCCGTGGGTCAGCTTGGCGTTCTCGTGGCTGATCGGGACGACCTGCCCCGCCGCCTTGGCCAGGAGCTGCGCCTGGCACGAGCGCTCCATCGTGATGAACCACCAGGCGGCGGCGTCCACCGAGTCGCCGACCGTCAGCAGTCCGTGGTTGCGGAGGATGACCGCCTTGTGGGAGCCCAGGGCCTGGGCGATCCTGCGGCCCTCCTCGGTCTCGACCACCACTCCGGTGTAGTCGTCGAACAGTCCGTGGTCCTCGTAGAACGCGCACGCGTCCTGGGTCAGCGGTTCGAGCGTCTGACCGAGGGACGACAGGGCCTTCCCGTGCACCGAGTGGCTGTGCGCGGCGGCCACCGCGTCCGGGCGGGCCTGGTGCACCATCGAGTGGATCGCGAACGCCGCCTGGTTGACGTGGTAACGCCCGTCGACGACCTCGCCCTGGTGGTTGACGAGGATCAGGTCGCTGACCTTGATGTGCTTGAAGCTCATCCCGAAGGGGTTCACCCAGAAGTGATCGTGGTGCTCGGGGTCGCGCGCGGTGATGTGGCCGGCGACGCCCTCCTCGAAGCCGAAGCGGCCGAACAGCCTCAGCGCCGCGGCCAGCCGCTCCTGGCGGTGGCGCCGCTCGTCCGCCACGTTCTCGAACTGCTGCGGAAGCCGGAAGGTCAGCTGCTCGCCGGGCACGGGGCGAAGGTCCGCGAGGCTCATAGGGGTTCTCCTCATCGCCGAACTTCTGTCGGTTACTGAGCAGTATGCCCGCTGGCCCTGGACGCGTGAAGCCGCCCCGTCGAGGGAGACCCGAGCTCCTGGCATGCTCTCCGCCGGGCCGGAGGCCGGCTCGGCACATCTGGTAAGGGATCTTTCCTGATGACAAATTACTCCCAGGGAACAAAAGTCATCCTACCGAATGGCATTGCCCGGCCTAACGGGAAACGTCCGGGGCCCTCGACCCCATTCGCCCGGCCCGTTACAGAGTCACGTTCATCTGCACATGCATTTGCATGCCGCCGCTGCATGTTCGAGGAGGTCGGCCCTGCTGGCCAACGCACTACCGACACTTCCTCCCATAAGTAAGAAAGCGGACATAAGTCGACCACTCCCGCCGCAGACGCCCTTTCTGGAACACCATTCGGCAGCCCATCAAGGCAGCTCATTGGGCACATGAGGATGATCTTTCACGAAATATCAGGCGTAGGGCGTGCCGACCTGTACGCTGTGGCCACATCGGGGAACGATCAGGCAATTTAAGGAGGTATAACTCGATATGACACTAACTGAGCAGCTAAGTGCGGAGCCGTCCGGACCTCGGTCTCCGACCGGCCCGCCGGCGCGCTGGGGCAAACGCGCCGCGAGGGCGGCGGCCCGGCATCTCCTCGGCTTCAGCAGCGGTGTGGCGGTCGCGGTGACCGCGGCCGGCGTGCTCCAGGCGATCAGGACCTGGCCCTCGCCTGTCGACGAGATAAGCATCGAAGTTCCGCAGCACGGGTCACATACGAAAGTCGGCCCCTGCCTCCGGGTGATCGGTCACGGCACGTCCCGGCCCGGCACCAAGCAGGTGATAGCGGTACAGCAGACCGACACGAGCGACAGCCCGATGACGTTCTTCACCGATGTCCGCATCGTCGGCGATGAATGGCAGATATCGGTGCCCCTAACCGGGCCGGAGGACAGCTGGTTCCGCATCCGGTCGGTGGTGCTGTCGACCAAGCTGGCCGATTATCTGGAGTCAGTGGGGGGCAGCGTCGGCAGATCCAGGTGGATATCGCCCACGATGCCCCCCGGTAGTGCCATAACCGACTCGGTGGATGTTCAACGGGGTCCTGGACAGATCTGCTGAACCCCTCCGAGTGAGGCCGAATCTGGGTGGCGGCCTTCCGGCTGCCGCCCAGAACGGCGTTCGTAGAGCCTATGACACGTCCGGACGGCGCGCATCAGCCGTTCTTCACCTTTTTATCCGGCCGGTCGTCGTAGTGGCAGACCTCACGGCCGTCGATCAGGACGCGCAGCGCGCGGCTCATCACGTCGAGCGGGTCGCCCGACCACAGCACCACGTCGCCGTCGAGGCCGGGCCTGAGGGCGCCGGCACGATCGTCGAGACCGAGGACGGCGTCCGGGTTGACGGTGCGGTGTCCCTGCCACAAGAGGGACTTCTCATTCCGGTGTCAGACGTTTTTCATCTAGGGACGGCAGATTTCTGGATGTGGGGGCACCTCTCCTCGGGGGAGATCACCAGATCGTCCGAGAGGTGCCCCGGACGGGATACCTCCATGCGCCTCAACAGATCTCTCGCCGTCACGGCCATCCTCGGCTTCGGCCTGCTCACCGGGACCGCGGTCGCCGGCACGGCCTACGCGGACGCCACCGATGCCCGGTCCATTCCGGCGGCGACCGCGTCACCCCACTCCTCCACCGGCGAGGAGTACGGCAAGACCTACGGGAACGCGTACCTGAACACGAGCCGGAAGGACCCCGGTCACGGCGACAAGAAGAACGGTGGCCGCTCGCGTGTCCCGGCTTCGGTCAGCGCGACGGTGAGCCCGGCCAAGGTGTCGCAGGGAGGGTCCTACACGGTCTCCATCGCGACGAGTGGCGTGAAGAACGGGACCACCGCGACGGTGACAGGCGTCGACGGGAAGTCCTCGACGGTGACGGTGAGCAAGGGCGAGGCCACCGCCGTCCTCAGGGTCCCGCGCCGGACCGCACCGGGCGCCTACGAGGTGACGGTCACCGTGGGCACCCTCAGCGACACGGCGGACCTCACCGTCGTCAAGGAAAGGAAGCACACCCCGGCCAAGCACTGAACAAACCGGCCCGCCGGCCTCGCCCCCCGGCCTCCAGCGAAGGAGGCCGGGGGCCGCACGTTCTTCCGTGAAACCTGCGCCGCCTTCCGTGAAACCTGCGCCGCGGCCTGCGTCCCTTCCGGGCCGTGGACACCTCGCGGACGTAGCCCCCGTGGTGGCTCGGCCGGCGGTACTAGCCGCCGAGGCGGGTGCCCGGGTTGGCGACGGCGGTCACGAGGCAGTAGCCGATCGGGCCCGAGGTGTCGTGCACCGTGCAGTGGGCGGTGGCCACGCCGTCGTCGCTTAGGTGGCCGTTCGACTCCAGGCCGATGTCCTCGCCGAGCGGCAGGCGGCTCAGGGTGAGCGTGTAGTCGGCGTTGATGAAGTGCAGGCCCGCCGTGCCGGAGTTGGCGAGAGGGCTGGCGAAGTCGCCTGCCAGCGCGACCCGCACGAACGGCGACATGGTCTCGCCCTCGACCAGCGGAAAGGTCTCCCTCAGCCAGACGCGCTTCGGCCCGGGGTCGGTCCAGGAGGTGAGCCGCCAGAGGTCGAACGGCGGCGTCCAGGCGCCCGGCGGCTGCGGGCCGATTTCCTCGGGGGTCGGCGCGTCCCAGGTGGGCGTCCGCGACACCTCGCCCTCGGGCTGCTCGCCCCGCCTCAGGAGCACGGCGGTGGCCCGCGCGATCGCGCCGTGCCCGGCGGTACGCACGGTCGCGTCGGCCACCCGGATCCGGCGGCCCTCTCTGATCCGTACGGTCTCCACGCTCAGCGGCACCAGCGGGCTGTTGCGGAACAGGTCGACGGTCAGCCTGGCGAAGTGGAACTCCGGATCGCCGTGCTCGTCCTCGATGGCCCGCGCCGCGAGGCCGCCGAGGAGCCGGCCGTGCAGCATGTCCGGCGCCCAGGGGCTGCGGGCGTGTGGCGCGGGGACGAACTCACCGTTCTTGAGCGAGAAGAACGCTTCCTTGTCAGGCACAGAACGAGATTCTAGTCACCTCGGCCGGCATCGGGCCGCGGAACGACGGGGTCAGCCGGTGGCGCCGTGGTCGGCGGCGATGGCGTCGATGCGGGCCGCGAGCGTGAAGTCCCTCTCGGTGAGGCCGCCTGCGTCGTGAGTGGTCAGGGCGAGATGCAGCCGGCGCCACCGGATGTCGATGTCCGGATGGTGATCGAGACTCTCGGCCTGCTCGGCCACGTCGTTCACGATGGCGATGGCCGTACGGAAGTCGGGGGCGACGACCGTACGCCGGATCTCGTCGCCCGCGCGCTGCCATTCGGGCACCCCGCTCAGCCGGGTGGAAATCGCCGCGTCGTCCAGCCTGTCCATGGCAGGAGTTTTTCACGTGACGGCGGAGTTGTCGCCCGTCCGGGACGGCGTGGCTGATCGCAGCCGGGACAGGCCGCGCCAGAACGCCCGGTCGCCGTCCTGGACGGCCGGCGCGGCGTCCGGCTACCGCCGCCCGGACAGGCGGGCCAGGTAGCCGTGCGTGACGATCTGGTCGGCCATCCGCGTGTAGGCCTCGGGGTCCTCCGGGGCGTAGGTGGCCAGGCCGTCGACGTAGCGGTTGTACATGCAGAAGGCGGCGGCGATGAGCACGGTGTCGTGGATCTCGACGTCGGTGGCGCCGGCCTCGCGCGCCGCCTCGACGTGGTCGGCGGTGACGGCGGTGCCGATCCGCTGGACCGCGGCGGCGACGTGCAGCAGCGCCTTGAGCTTGCCGGAGATCGGGGCGGTGTCGAGGTCGGAGCAGGCGTGGGCGACGGTCTCCGCGCCTCCCGGCAGCTGCGCTGCGGCGAACGCGGCGTGCGAGGCGGAGCAGAACCGGCACTGGTTGAGGCTGGACACGTAGGAGGCGATGAGCTCGCGCTCGCCCCGGGTCAGCGTGTTGTCATCCCGCAGCAGCACCTCGGCGAGCTCGCTGAGCACCCTGCCGGTCTCCGGCCGGTACTCCATCAGCCCTCTGATCCCGGGCGCGTCGTTCCCCAGTTCGATGTGTGGCATGGAAGTCTCCCGTCATCGCGTGGTCGGGCGCACGGCGGGCGTCGTCGTGCGGAATACAGAGATCACCTTATGAAGGTCGGAGTTCGGCGTCCGGACGGCGGGCGCCACCGTGAGAAACGGTGAGCGCCGCGTCCGGACGGCGGGCGGACCGGTCAGACGCCGGCCAACTGGCAGGTGGCGGTCGACTTCTTGGACGGGTCGCTCTCGGAGGTCGCGGTGAGCTTGAGGCGAGCCAGGTGGTCGCCTCCCTTGCTCCGCTGGGCGTAGACGGGTACGAGGGTGGTTTCACCGAAACCGACGGCGGCCAGCCGGTTGGGCGCCCACGTCGACCATCCCTTGCCGTCGACGGTGGTGTCCAGGCGGTAGACGTCGGACTTCAGGTACGCGCCGACGTCCTCCGGGTGCTGGGCCTGCGAGGCGGCGGCCCCGCCCGTGTTGGCCAGCGGGAAGCGGCACGCCGCCCACTCCGTCCCCTTGGCGACCGCGGCGCTGGGCAGCACCTTGACCGCGCGCCGCTGCGGGCCGGCGCCGTCCAGGGAGCGGATCGCGATCGTGTAGGAGAGCACACCCTGCTTGTCACGCTTCAGGTCGAGCACGTAGAAGTGCAGGCGATTGGCCGGGTCGACGTACTCGTACTCGCTGCCGGAGTCGGTGCCCGCGTGGAAGAGGGCGTCGGACAGCTGCCGGTAGTCGCCGATCGTGATGGGGACGCGCGTCCCGTCCGGCAGGACGTAGTCGGTCATGCCGATGTCCTGCGGGTTGGCGTCGATGACCCATTCGAACGGCGCCCGGTCCTGGTTCTTGGTCTTGGCGAGCAGCACGCCGGAGTCCGGGGTGAAGGAGTCGGAGCCCATGCGGTCCACGACCTCGACCGTGTAGTTCTCGTAGCCGCCGCCGTCGCAGAGCGGCTCGGTGGCGAGGTCGCACTTGGGGCTGAGGTCGCCGGTGCCGAGGGCGATGTTGACGCCGGACAGCCCGTTCTCGCCCGGCTGGACCTCGCGAGCGGTGACACGGGCGACGACCAGGCCGGATTCGGCGAGCGCCTCCCGCGACAGGCGCAGGACGTTCTTCTCGTCCACCATCTCCAGCTTGATCTTGTTGCGGAGCATGTGCTGTGCGCCCATCGAGCCGCCGCCCGTGGGTGGGATGGTCCACCGGCTGTGCGGGCCGCCGGGGCCGTTGAAGCTGCCTCGGCTGAGCATCTCCCAGATCCCGGTGTACGCGCGGCGCGGCGGCACGCTGAAGGGGTTGTTGTAGTTGTCGCCGATGCCGAGGATGTGGCTGAACTCGTGGGCGTAGACGCCCTGTCCCGAGCTCTCTGCCTGGGTGGAGGATCCGCCGCCGGCGTTGGGCCAGATGGTGGACCCCGAGGCCCAGGAGGTCCATTCGACGTACCGCGTCCTGGCCCAGTTGGGCAGGGCGGGGTCGGGCGGCCCGAAGTCGTCGGTGACCTCTTCCTTGGTGGGGAACTTGATCGGCCCGAACTCCTGCCAGGTCGACGACTCGTCCTGCCCGGCGCTGAGGTAGAAGACGAAGTCGTACTTGGCGAGTTCGTCCTCGCCGGCGTCGGCGGCCCACGCGGCGCGCCCGTCGGTGCGGATGTTGCGGTTGCAGGTGTCGCCCGCGGGGCAGGCGGTGCCGGCCTGGAACTCCATGGCGTACTCGTGGGACTTGCCCGGCATCTCGTACGGGCCGAACGCGGTGAGGTCGACGCCGTACCTGCCGCCGGAGTCCTCCATCCAGTACTCGTTGATGGTGTGCCCGCGGTTGAGCTGTCCGGGGGTGTTGAGGAAGTCCTTGTAGAACTGCGCGACCTGGTCGCGGGGGATGTCGTGCGCCTCGGAGCTGGGGTTTCCGAACACCGTCGAGTGCGCGGGACGGGTCACCACGAACGACTGGCCGGGGTAGTCGAGCAGGACGAGCGCGCCCTTGAACGTGCGCTTGGAGGCGACGCCGGCCGGGTCGGCCCAGGTGGTCCCCGGGACGGGCTTGTAGTCGTCCCAGGTCATATGGTCGGGGTTCTTCCAGTTCTGCGGGTCGATCACGGCGGGCCCGCCCGGCTTGCCCTTGAGGACGGCGGCGGGCTCCCCTTCCTGCCAGGGCTGCCGCTGCGGCCAGTGGTCGGCCTGCCATGGGTTCGCGGGTTCCGGTGGCGGCTCCGCGGAAGCCGGTGCCGCGGCCAGTCCCACGGGACCGAGCACGGCGGCGATGATCAGTATGGTCAGTCGTCTCTTCCTGCGATAGGTCGACGACTCGGTCACGGCCTCACCCCTCCGTATGAGCACGGCGTCCGGCCAAGCACGCGCCGGACGTCTTGCCGGAGATCATCCATCACTTGCCGGAAGTCCGATAGGGGGTTTATCCGGCAAATGATGAAGTCCAGCGAGATGAGGCGAAAGCACCCGCTACTTGACGGCGCCGGCGGTGAGACCGGACTGGATCTGCCGCTGGAAGATGATGTAGACGATCATCATGGGGATGATGGCCATGCTGAGCGCGGCGAACAGTCCCGGCCAGTCCGCCTCGTAGCCGGCGCTGGTGTTGATGTTCGCGATGCCCTGCGTGATCAGCCACTTGTCCTCGACGCTGCCCGACAGCAGCACGATGGGCAGGAGGTACTGGTTCCACTGGCCGAGGATGTTGAAGATCGTGATGCTGATCAGGCCGGGCCTGGCCATCGGCATCATGATCTGGAAGAACGTCCGCGTGTGGGAGCAGCCGTCCATCATCGCCGCCTCGGCCACCGACGTGGGCAGCGTCTTGAAGAACGCCGTCAGGAAGAACACGGTGAACGGCAGCGAGTAGGCGATGTAGACGAGGATCACGCCGAGGTGGGTGTCGATCAGGCCTAGGTTGCGCACCACGAAGAACAGCGGGACCAGCGCCAGGAACACCGGGAAGGACAGCCCCGACACGAACAGGTAGTAGATCGCCCGGTTGCCCCAGAACCTGTACCGCGCCAGCACGTACGCGGCCATCGATCCGAACAGCATCGTGAACAGCGTGCTCACGCCGACGACCAGGATGGTGTTCAGCATGTACCTGCCGACGTGCGCCTTCTCCCACGCCCGTCCCCAGGCGTCCCAGCCGAAGCTGTGCGGCAACGCGAGCGGCGCGTCCCCGACGATCTCGGGATTGGTCTTGAAGGAGGCGAGGAACGTCCACAGGATCGGGCCGACGACCAGGATCGTCCACACGATGAGCGCGACGTGGGAGAGGGCGCCGAAGACGCCCACGGAGTTCTTCTGCCGGCGGCGGGCCGCCGCGCGCGGGGCCACGCGGACCGCATCGGTCTGGATCGCCATGTCTAGAACTCGATCCTCTCGCGCCGCGTCACGCGCAGGCTGAGCGCCGCGAACGTGATGGTAAGGAAGAACAGGGCCACGCCCATCGCCGAGGCGTAACCGAACTTGGAGAAGGTGAACGCCGTGCGCCAGATCTCCAGCGGCAGCACCGTGGTGGCGTTGTCGGGCCCACCGCGGTCCACCGAGAGCACCTGCACGAGCGCGAAGCAGTCGAAGGCCGCTATGCCGAGGTACACCCAGCCGACCTGGATGGTGTCCCAGATCAGCGGGAGCGTGATGCCGAAGAAGAGCCGGAACCGGCCCGCCCCGTCGAGCGCCGCCGCCTCGAAGACGTCCTTCGGGATGGCCGACATGCCGGCGGAGAACAGCACGACATAGAAACCGACCGACTGCCAGACGACCACCCCCATGATCGACCAGAGGGCCAGGTCCGGGGTGATGAGCCAGCCGACGGGGCCGAGGCCCACCGTGGAGAGCAGGCCGTTGAGCACGCCGGTCCCGTCGGGGCGGTAGATCGCCTGGAACAGGACGCCGACGACGGCCACGGCCAGGACCTGCGGGAAGAAGTACACGACCCGGTAGAACCCCGACCCGCGGACACCCCTCATCGCGCCGCCCTTGCTGCCACCTCCGACGTTCAGCAGGAAGGAGAAGAACAGCGCGATCGCGATGGTGATCAGCGGCATGGCGAGCAACAGGAGCCCGTGGTGGCGGACCGCCGCCCAGAAGACGTCGTCGTCCAGCAGGCGGCCGAAGTTCTCGAACCCGATGTACTGCGGGTTCGCCGAGATGCCGCGCCAGTTGGTCAACGAGATGTAGAACGCCTGAGCGTACGGACTGATCACGAAGACCACGTACAGGATCAACGGGACCAGAAGGAACGAGACGATGAACCCGTACGTCCTCATCTTGGCTGAGAGCAGCCTTCCGCCCGCCCCGCCGTCGCCATGCCGCATGATCGGCTACACCGTCCGGTTCTGCTTGGTGATGGAGGAGTCGGCCTTGACCGCGTCGGCCTTCTTCTGCATGTTGGCGCAGAACTCCTCGGCCGAGATGCGGCCGAACATCAGCGAGTTGGTCTGCTTGCGCAGCTCGGTCTCCAGCTCCTTGTACCAGTTCTCGAAGCTGCTGTAGGTGACGATGTTGGCGCCCGCCGCCTTCTGGGCGTCGGCGGTGCTCTTCAGGCCCGGGGCCAGGTTGAGCCCGTCGGCGGAGCCGATGACGACGGTGAGGCTTCCGGACTTCTCGATGAAGCCCTTCGCGCCCTCCTTGGAGAGCATGATGCGGGCGTACTCCAGAGCACCGGCGGTGTTCTTGCCCTTCGCGGGGATGATGTACGGCTCGCCCGCGACGGCGCGGATGGCCTCGAACGGCAGCTTGTCGGCGGACGTGAGGCTCGGGGTCGGCGTCACGGCGTACTCGAAGGAAGCGGGCGTGTTGCTCTTCTGCTCGTTCTCCAGCCAGGCGCCGGACGGGTAGAGCGCGATCTTGTCCTGGTTCTGCCGGGTCTGGACCTCGGTGTGGATGAGACCTTCGTAGCTCTTGTCCATGAACTTGCCGATCTCGGCCCACGCGGCGGCGGACTGCTTCACCGCGTCGTTGTTCCATGCGCCGTCGGCCAGGTTGTCGATGTCGATCAGGACCTGGTTGCCCCCGGCCTTCGCAGCCGTGATGAGGATCATCCAGTACTGGTAGTAGGAGGCGTTCTTGCCGGCGTAGGCGTACGGCGTGATGCCCGCCTTCTTGATGGTGTCGCACAGCGTCTTGAACTCGTCGAACGTCTTCGGCGCGGTCCAGCCCTTCTCCTGGAAGAGCTTGCTGTTGTACCAGAGGCCGTAACCGGTGAAGACGTAGTTCAAGATGTACGGCTTGTCGGCGATGAGACCCGACTCGACGGTGCCGGGGATCAGCGTGTCCCGGACCTTCTTGCTCGGGTCGTCGATCGAGGGGGCGTCGAACAGCGGGGTCAGGTCCAGAAGCTGGCCCTCGGACTGCAGGGCGCCGTTGTCCATGAGGTCGGAGCCGGAGTTGGCGATGAAGTCGGGGACGTCGCCGCTGGCGAAGCGGGGCTGCAGCGTCTGGGCGATCTGCTGCGTGGCGACGTGCTTGACGGTGGCCTTCGGGAATTCCTTCTTGTACAGCGGCTCGTGGACGTCGGTGGCGTAGCTGTCGCCGAGACCGCCCTTGAAGATGACGACTTCGAGGGCGGCGTCCGCCTTGACCCCGAAGGGGTTCGCGGCCGAGGTCGCGCCGCCGCTGGCGGCGGCGGTCGGGGAAGCCGCGGAGCTGCCTCCGCCGGTCGCGCAGGCGCTGAGGAAGCTCGCCGCGGGGCCTGCGACGAGTGCGGTGAGGCCGATCCGGCGGAGCATCTGCCGCCGGGTGATCTCTCGGGGCGTGCCGGCGGAGTTGGACATGCAACCCTCCAGGAATGGGGCAATCAATTAGGAAAGTTTCCTAAACGTTTGAGGAACGTACGTCCATCCCCCCACACCGTCAAGTGGTATGGGCCACCCGTGATCGAGCTGTGGCCGACCAGCAAACGACCTGCGACCAGCGGCGGCGCCGGACATCGCGCGAAACTCCCGCGTAACCCAGCAACCACACAGGTCATGGGCCGATGATTACACAAATCCACCCTGAACCGACACCCCTTTGACCCGGTCTAGACCACCCGAGTCGGAAGGGCAGGTCACAGCGCCACAGGTCCGGTCGGTCGCCGTCGACCCGGCCGCGGACCGGACACGGTGCGTCATGATCGGTCACGGTCGGCATCAACGGGCCGATGCGGCCGGGCGTGGTGGGGCCGGCCCGGGCACGGCACCGGTACGGCGGCCGCCGGGCGCCGGTGTCCCACCAAGCGGACCCGGCTGCCGCGGAACGCGCGAAAGGGCTAGCGTCGGAGCGACACCCCCGACATCCCCAGCCACCCCGACACCCCGAGGAGCACAGGGTTGCCGCTCCAGATCACCGGCGCTCCCAGCGATCCCGATCTGATCCGCCTGCCGTGGGATCTCCCCCTGGAAGACTGGCCCGACCACTACCTCGTGACGCTGCCGCGCGGCATCTCCCGGCACGTCGTCCGGTTCGCCCGGCTCTCCGGGCGGGTCTACGCGATCAAGGAGATCAGCGAGCGGTACGCCAAGCGGGAGTACCAGCTCCTGTGGGACCTGAGCCGCCTCGACACCCCCTCCGTCGAGCCCGTGGCCGTGGTCACGGGCAGGGCGTCGGCCGAGGGTGAGCCGCTGGACTCGGCGCTGGTCACCCGCCACCTGCAGTTCTCGCTGCCCTACCGGGCGATGCTGTCGGGCACCCTCCGTCCCGACACGCTCATCCGCCTGCTGGACGCCTTGGCCGTGCTCCTCGTGCGCCTGCACCTGACCGGGTTCTACTGGGGCGACTGCTCGCTGAGCAACACGCTGTTCAGGCGGGACGCGGGGGCGTTCGCGGCGTACCTCGTGGACGCGGAGACCGGCGAGCTGCACCCGGTGATCAGCGAGGGCCAGCGCAGCCACGACATCGAGGTCGCCCACGTCAACATCTACGGGGAGATGCTGGACCTGGAGGCGGGCGGCCTCCTGCACCCCTCGATCGATCCGCTGGCCTTCGCCGAGCAGCTCTGCGAGCGCTACCACCGGCTGTGGAACGAGCTCACGCAGGAGGAGATCGTCGAGGACGTGGAGTGGCACCGGGTAGACCAGCGCATCCGGCGGCTCAACTCCCTCGGCTTCGACGTCGCCGAGATGATGGTCAGGCGCAAGGCGGGCACCGCCCGGCTGATCGTGCGGCCCAAGGTCGTGGACGCCGGCCACCACCAGCGCCGCCTGCTCCGCCTCACCGGGCTCGACGTCGAGGAGAACCAGGCCAGACGGCTGCTGAACGACCTCGACGCCTTCCGGGTCGCCAAGGGATTGCGCCACGAGGACGAGGCGATCGTCGCCCACCGCTGGCTCGCCGAGACCTTCCAGCCGACCGTCAACGCCATCCCGGCGGAGCTGCGCGGCAAGCTGGAGCCCGCTCAGCTCTTCCACGAGGTGCTCGACCACCGCTGGTACATGTCGGAGCGGGAGGGCCGCGACGTCGGGCTGGAGGCGGCCCTGAAGTCCTACATCGCCACCGTGCTGGTCTACAAACCCGACGAGAAAGCCGTCATCGGCGGCGACCCCACCCCCGACCCCGTCAGCCCCTGACCGCGGATTCGAGGTCGCCGAGGTAGGCGGCGGCGTCGGCGAGGCGGTCCTCGCCGAAGACGCGGACGCCGTTCGCCTCCAGCAGGGCCGCCGTCACCCCGGATCCGGGAGTCACCCTTCCCCGGAACGTGCCGTCGTGGATGCGCAGGCTGCCGCAGGAGGGGCTGCCGTCCTTGAGGATCGCGAGCCTGATGCCCATCGACCGCGCGAGCGCGAGGGCGGACTGGGCCCCGGCGAGGAAGTGCCGCGTGACGTCGGCGCCTTCGGGGGTGAGGATGCGCGCGGCACCGGTCAGCACGGCGGCGCCGCCGACGCCGCCCTCGATCTCGGCGGGCGGCCTCGGCACCGGCAGCCCGCCCTCGATCTCCGGGCACAACGGCACCAGCCGGCCCTCGGACCGCCAGCCCGCGAGCAGCGCGTCATCGACGGTCTTGGCGCGGCCGTCGAAGCGCACCGGCCGCCCTATCAGGCACGCGCTGACCAGGATCCTCTCCATCCCTTCACGGTATCCGCCGCGCACGGCAGGCGGCGGAGCGGGCATTGATCCGTTCATAGCGGTTGAGCGAGCATCGATCCGTTCATTATTGGATTTCGGAGTTTCGTCCCATTTGCCACGCATATCGGGCTGGTTTCGCGTAGTCCCCGATACGTCGCCGTCTCCGGCTGGATGCGCATGTCAAGCGCGATATGGGCAGATGTGGGATCACGTCTCTGGGCGAGGCCGAGGCGGACGCCCGCCGCCTGGCAGGCTTGGTGCGCGGCGAGTGGCAGACAGAAAACGATCTTCATTGGCGGCGGGACGTCACTCTGGCCGAGGATGCCTCCCGCGTCCATACCGGCTCCGCGCCCCGGGCCATGGCCAGTCTTCGCAGCCTGGCGATCGGGGTCCTGACCCTGTTCAACGGCATGACGGGGCCTGCTAGAGTTTGCCGCCACGTGCGGAAGGGACCGCCCAGGGAGGAGTTGACCGTGCTCGATATCGAAGACTGTCTCACCGATATCCTGGCCATCCCCGGCGCCCTGGATGCGCTCGTCATCGAGGACACCGGCGGGATGCCCGTCGCGGCGGGCAGGACCGCGCCGCACCTCGATCCACAGACATCGGCCGCCGCGCTGAGCCAGACCTTCCGGGCGACCCTGGACGGGCTGGCCGTGGCCTCGCCCGACGGGACGATCCGCGTCGAGGACGTCATCGTCACCTCCGACAAGGGCCACCACCTGCTCAGGCCCGTGGAGACCGCCGTCACCGGGCCGATCCTGCTCTACCTGCGGCTCGACCTCGAACGCTCGAACCTCGCGCTCGCGCGCCACCGCCTGCGCGCCATCTCCGACCGGCTGATCAGCGCGTGAACCATGTCCCCCACGCAGCAGCTGGACGCCGTGCTCGGCGGCTTAGCGAAGGACCGCGCGACCGGCTCGCTCAGGGTCGGCCGTGCCGGGTGCGTCTACCTCTCCGGCGGCCGGGTGACCTACGTGGAGAGCACGAGCGCCCCCGGCGTGGAGCAGATTCTGGTCACCTCCGGCCGGGTCGGTGCCGCGACGATGCGCAGCGCCCGCCAGTCGGCCGTGGGCCGCGCCGACGGCGGCGAGACGCTCGTACGACAGGGCCTGCTGGCCCGCGGCGAGCTGCAGCTGTGCGTGCTCGGCGCGATCCTCGACGCCGCGTTCTTCGTCCTCGCCGCAAAGGGGACCAGGCCCCGCTTCAAGGAGGGGGACCGGCACTGGCTCGGCGACCAGTGGTACTTCGACACCGCCGGGCTGCTCCGCGAGTGCCGTCGCAGGAGGGCTCAGTTGGACCACGTGTGGCCGTACCCCGACGTGGACTCGCGGCCGGTGGTCATCACTCCGCGGATCAGCGCGCAGCGGGTCGTCCTGACCTCGCTCCAGTGGGAGGTGCTCGTCAGCGCCGATGCCACGGCGACGCCGATCGACCTCGCCCGCAGGCTTGGGCGCCCGGCGTACTCCGTCCTGCTCGCCGTACGGCAGCTCGGCGTGGCGGGACTGCTCCTGGACCCGGTGGGCGCGCAGGACGCCGTACCCGCCGCCGGCGCGCCGGCGCTGCCGAAGCGGGCCGGGCGCACGGGCCCCCGTCCGGGGGCACTGGAATCCCGGCCCGTGCCGGGACTTCCGCAGGTCAGCGGGGACCCCACCGATGTCAGCGTGCTCATCAGGCTGCGCGACGCCCTGGAGAGGCTGTTGTGAACCCGCCCACGACGGCGTCATGAGATTGCGGTCGCTCAAGAGGGCCGGAAGGAGGTCGGCGATGGATCTACGTCACGACTTGCACGAGGAGATGCTCCTTCTGATGAGACGCATGGCCGACGTCACCGGTGCGCTCGTGTGCACGGTGGACGGCATGCCGGTGACGGCGGACGTGCGGGTGGGCGCGGAGCAGGCGTCGGCGCTGAGTTCGGCGCTGCTCGCGATGAGCCGCCGCATGACGGAACTGGCACAGGCGGGCGCCCTGGAGGAGACGCTGGTCTCCGGCGTCGGCGGCTACGCGGCGTGCTACGCCGCGGGCCCCAAGCTCGTCCTCACCGTGTTCGCCGCCCGGGGCACCAACCTCGGGCTGCTGCGCATAGAAGGACGCAAGACGGCGGCGAACCTCGCCGCCATTGTCGAACGCGCGCCGGCCGCCGACCAGGCGTCCCCGGCCCGCCCATGACCATGAGAGGAAGAACATGGCCAGCATGGACGTCTCGCTGAAGGAGATGATGGCCATCGACGGCGCCGTCGGCGCCGCCGTGGTCGACTACAACAGCGGCATGGCACTCGGCACGCTCGGCGGTTCCAAGGAACTCGACCTCCAGGTCGCGGCCGCCGGGAACACCGAGGTGATCAAGGCCAAGCTCCGCACGATGGAGGCCCTCCAGCTCAAGGACAGCATCGAGGACATCCTCATCACCCTGAACGGGCAGTACCACATCATGCGCCCTCTGGCCGGGCGGGGAGGCAAGGGCCTGTTCCTGTACCTCGCGCTGGACCGCGCCCGAGCCAACCTCGCCCTCGCCCGCCACGCGCTCCGCGCGATCGAGGAGAAGATCGACATCTGACGAATCCAAATCGGCCTCCGCTCCCCCGGCCGCCGCCCCCCGCCGTCCCCCCCCGGGCGGCGCCCGGCTCGTCCATCGGGCCCGAATACCGCGACGTGCGGGCGGGCCGCGGCGGTTGACCCGGAGCGCGCTCCAGCACCCAGACTCCTGCTCGAACGCCCGGACGTGACGGGCGTCGCGAGAGGAGCCCTGCATGAGATACCGCACGATCGGCACGGATCCGCGCACGCGCCGCGAGGTGAGCGTGCTGAGCCTCGGCGCCATGCTGTTCGGCACGGTCACCGACGAGCCGACGTCGTATGCGATCCTCGACCGGTACGTCGAGGCCGGCGGCACGTTCATCGACACCTCCGACAACTACGCGTTCTGGGTCAACGGCACGCAGGGCGGCGAGAGCGAGGAGTTGCTCGGCCGCTGGCGCCGTAGCCGCGGGGTCGGAGACGAGGTGGTCATCGCCACCAAGCTCGGGGGACGGCCGCTGGCTCCCAGCGCCACCTTCTCCGAGAACGTCGAAGGGCTGTCGGCCAAGGTGATCAGGGAGTCGGCGGAGCGGAGCCGGGAACGGCTCGGCGTGGACAGGCTCGACCTGCTGTACGCGCACATCGAGGACCCGCGCGCGGTGCCGCTGCGGGAGACCGTCGAGGGCTTCGCCGAACTGGTCGCCGAAGGCGCCGTCGGGCTGCTCGGGGTGAGCAACCACTGGGCGTGGCGGGTGGAACGAGCCCGGACCCTGGCCGCGGCGGCGGGCCTGCCGGGCTACGAGGTGCTGCAGTACCACCACACCTACCTGCGCCAGCGCACCGACCTGCCGAGCCTGCGCTCCAAGGACGGCACCCAGGGCGTGGTCACCGGCGACCTGCTCAGCTACCTGCGGGCCGAACCGGAACTCGCGCTGGTCGCCTACTCGCCGTTGCTGAGCGGCGCGTACGTCCGCGAGGACAAGCCGCTGGGAGCCGGGTTCGACCACGCGGGCACGCCCGCCCGCCTGGCCGCGCTGCGCGAGGTCGCGAAGGAGACCGGGGCGACGCCCAACCAGGTGGTGCTGGCGTGGCTGATCGGCGGCGAGGTCCCCATCATTCCGCTGGTGGGCGCCTCCTCGGTGGCACAGCTGGACGAGAGCCTGGCCGCGGTGGACCTGGAGCTGACGCCCGGGCAGCGCGCGAGGCTCGACGCGGCGCGGTGATCCCGCCCGATGACCCCGACCGATGACCCGGCACCGATGACCCGGCACCGCGACGCCGCACGGATCGCTCCGGCGGCGCCCCGGTGCCCGCGCCGGCGCCTCAGCCGGCGCGCTCGGTCAGCTCGGTGACCGCGTCGGCGATCTCCGGCCACAACGGGCGCGGCAGATCGTGTCCCATGCCGGGGAAGGTCAGCAGCTTGGCGCCGGGGATGGCCTCCGCCGTGGCGACGCCTCCGGGCAGCTGGACCAGCGGGTCCGCCTCGCCGTGGACGACCAGCGCGGGCACCGTCAGCTCGCGCAACGCGGCGGTGCGGTCGCCGGAGCCGCGGATCGCGGCGAACTGGCGGCCGAACCCGGCGGGATCGTAGGCGCGGTCGAAGCCCTCACCGGCCACCCGGGCGACGCGTTCGGCGTCCATCGGGTATCCGGGCGAGCCGATGACCTCCCACATCTCCAGCGCCCGGCTGACGACCGCGTCCCGGTCGGCGGCGGACCGTGAGAGCAGCGCCGCCATGGCGGCCTCGGTCGGCGCGCCGATCTGCGGGCCGGGAGTGGACATGATGGAGGTGAGGCTGAGCGTCCTGGCCGGGTGCCGGATGGCGAACGTCTGGGCGATCATGCCGCCCATCGACGCCCCGACCACGTGGGCGGCGTCCCAGCCGAGCGCGTCCAGCAGCCCCGCGGTGTCGTCGGCCATGTCCTCGAGCAGGTACGGCGGCGCGGCGGCGCCGCCAAGGTCTGGCATGCCGGCCTCGTGGAGGTGCGTGGACAGGCCGGCGTCCCTGTTGTCGAAGCGGACGACCCGATGCCCCCTCTCCGCGAGCATCTCGCAGAACTCCTCGTCCCAGCTGATCATCTGGGCTCCGAGCCCCATGATCAGAAGCAGCGGGCGCCCGGCGGGGGGCCCGAAGGCGTCGTAGGCGAGCTCGATGCCGTTCGTCGTCGCGCGATTCATGGGGCTAGAATTACATTCTGTTTCCGGTGGCGACAAGCCCCCGCGCCGATCTCCGCACCCAGCAGGCGAGCCTTAGAGCGCGGGCAGTGACGCCGGTCCGCAGGATGCTCGTACCCGGGGCAGCACCTCGGCGCCGAGCCTGGCGATGTTCCGGCGGGTCATCGCCGGATCACCGGCCCCCTCGACCAGGTAGATCAGGTGGCGGACGCCCGTGCGCTCGATCGTCGCGAGCATCGTGTCGGCGCAGTGCTCCGGCGAACCGACGGGGTGCAGCCGGCAGAGCAGGTCGGCGTAGGCACCGGCGTCCTTCGGGACGTACGCGCGCCCGTCCACCGGCCGGTAGCCGGCCAGGCCGGGCGCCAGCCACCTCGGCAGGGACTCCTTCATCGCCGCCACCGCCTCGCCGGTCGTGTCCGCGACGTACGCGACGCCCGCCGCCACGTGCGGTATCGCCGCGAGGTCGTGGCCGCACGCGACCGCCGTCCCGGCGTACGCCTCCACCAGCGCCGCCTTGTCCGGGTCACCGATGTGCATGCCGAGCAGCATCGGCAGCCCCCGCGCCGCCGCCACCTGGACGGTGCCGGGCGAGGTGGCGGCGACCACGGGGCGCATCGGCCGGCCCGGCCTCGGGACCATCTGCACCTCGCGGAACCGGAACGTCGGCCCTTCGGCGGCGACCCGCTCCTGGCCGAGGGCCGCGACCAGCAGGTCCAGGCCCTCCACGAACCCGTTCTCGTACCGGTCGAGCCCCGTGCCGAAGACCTCCAGGTCGATCCACGGGCCGCCGCGCCCGACGCCCAGCCGGAACCGTCCCCCGGAGACGCGGTCGAGGAGCGCGGCCTGCTCGGCCAGTGCCACGGGATGCCAGGTGGACAGCACGCTCACCGCAGTGCCGACGCCGATGCGCCGCGTGCGGCCGAGCACGTACCCCGCGAGCGTCACGGCCGACGGGCACACCCCGTACGACATGAAGTGGTGCTCGGCGATCCACACGTCGTCGAAGCCGGCCCGCTCGGCGGCCACCGCCGCGTCCACGGCCGAGGACAGCGCCTCGCCGTGGTCGGCGCCGGGAAACCCCGCCGCCAGAAGGAAGACCCCGATCCGCACCTGGTCGGCCACGACCCAACTCTGCCAGCCCGCGCCGCCCCGCCCGGCTCACCCCGGACGGAGCTTCAGCGCGTGTCGGCCGGTTCCAGCCGGCGATCTAGCCGGTGGCGCGGTTGAGCAGTTCGAAGAAGGTGTCGCCGCGGACGACCTCGAACGGGTCTGCGAGCAGGCCGCCGAGCTCGGCGACATCGCTCGGCGTCCAGTTCCAGGCGTTGATCGCGCCGGCGATGAACAGCGGTTCGGCGCCGTCCCAGCCTTCGATGTGCTTCAGCAGCGTGTCCCGGTACTCCTGGGCCTTGCCCTGGGGCGAGAGGTTACCGATCACCGGTAGCCCGGCGGGGCGGGCCAGCAGGTCTCCGGTCTCCCAGGACTGGATGATGCCGCGCAGCGGCGTGTTCTCCCGGTAGGACCGGACGATGCGCTCGTCGAAGGGCACCCATCCGTCGCCTTCCGGCTTGCGCTGGTTGTACGCGTAGACCAGGTCCATGCCGGTGCGGCGCAGGAAGCGTCCGGTGAGCTCGGTGTAGGCGTCCAGGGCCGCCGTGGGCCAGGACCCGGGGTAGGTGTAGCCGGCGCCGGAGGGGCCCGCGATCAGCAGGTCGTTGGCGGTGGCGGTGCGCTGGTAGTACGCCAGCAGAGCCGGGCCGATGTCGGCGAGCAGCGGGCTGACCGTCCAGTTGACGGGCACGTCGCCGCGCTTCGGGTCGTCCCAGAGGTCCCGCATCCGGCGCTGGCAGTACTGGATGTTGTCGCCCTCGCCAAAGGTGAGGGTGAGGTACACCCGCTTGCGGAGGTCCGCCTTCGGTCGCGGGCGGACCTTGTCGGAGACCTTGGCCGCGACCCCGGCGTGAACGGTCGCGTTCATGTAGTAGTCGGCCGGTACGACCTCGATGCCGTGCTGCGAGGCCCGGTCGACGCCGCCCCACTCTCCGGCCACATCGTTGGAGAACCAGCCGGCGTAGGGGGTGGTGGGCTTGACCTTGGTGAAGATCTCGTCGAGCAGCCGGCCGGTCTCGCCCGACGGGGGCAGCCAGATGACCATGGCCCGCATCGCCACCGCGTAGTCCCGGAAATACGGGAAGGGCTCGACCCGGGTGGGCGCCGTGGTGGTGGCCGTGACCAGGTACTGGTTCCACAGGTCGACCTCGACCAGGAGCTGCTTCGTACCGGCCGGGGCGGTGAACCGGTAGATGAAGTACCCACCGCCGTCGGCGAAGCGGTTGGAGTCGCCGCCGATGGCGGAGTTGATGCCGTCGAAGAGGTACGGGGCCTCGGCGTCCGTGCCAGGGGTGAAGGTGGCGATCGGCGTGCCGTCGGCCTTGACGGTGACGGAGCCGACCGAGGCGCCCCATCCGTCGTCTCCGAGAGAGTCCTGGAAGCGGAGGTAGACGCCGTCCTGACCGGTCAGCTCGGGGCTCAGATCGAAGGTGCGCACCGCGCGGTTGGAGGAGTCGCGGATGCGCTCGGTCTCGCGCGCGACTTCGCGCCATTGCACGTTGTCCACCCGCACGGTCCTGGTGGGCGGGAGCCCGGCGAGGAGGGCGTGGCTGCACCGGGGGAACAGGGTGTCGAGCTGCCAGCGGTGGGTGGCCAGCGGGTCGTCGGCGTGGAAGCGACCGCGAAGATCTGTGATGATCTTGAGCCCGTGCTCCTTGGCCTGCGCCTCGGTGGCGGCGACGGCGTTCTCCAGGCCGGCGAGCGTGGTCGCGACGTTCACCGAGTCGGGGACATCCGGGTCGTGCAGCACCGCGCCCCGGACCTCGTCGCGGTAGCGCCCGACCAGGTCGAGGGGATGGTCGTGCCGGGTGACGGCGGCGCCCGTGCTGGACAGCCAGCGGAAGTCCCAGTCGCCGCTGTCGTAGTTGAAGTAGAGACGAGGCCGACGGCGGTTGACGACGCCTTGCAGGGTGGTCAGCAGTAGCTGGTCGTCTCCGGTGAGGGTGCTGACATCGGCGGCGTCGAGCCGGGTGGGGCGTCCGAAGGACGGCAGGAGGGCGGCATCGGCGGTGGACTCGGTGGCGGACCGGGCGGCGGACTCGGCGGCGGCGAGGCTCGGCAGGGTGAGGCCGAAGCCGCCGGCCGTGAGGACGAGGCCGTTCGCCCGCAGGAAGTTCCGTCGTGACAGCATCAACGATCACTGCTCCTCAGAAGAATGCTTGACAACGTTGTCACCTGCAGGGCGCCGCGAGCTTCGTGCTCGCCGGCCCCGCCCCCGGCCCGTGCGCCGGCCGAGGCGGCCGGCGAGGTCAGCGGCATCGAGGCCACCTTCGCTCGTCTCAATCGGACTCCTTCTCCGGGCCGTGACGGACGACCACGGACCCCGGCGGCGGGCCCCGACCCCCGCGCCGGCATGGTCGACCGGCCCTGTTTCGGCCATGTTTCCTGGGATGGCGAGAACATAAGTCTTTTTGATTTACTAAGTCAACGGATCATCGGATTTTGCCCGCAAGATCGCTGGGCCACCCCCCAGAACCCGAACCAGACGACGCGATCGGCGAAGGTGGCCGCGATGCTGGCCCGCTTCCTCGCGGCCACCGACGATCTGTTCGCGCTCCCGGACCGGCGAGATCGTCAGTTCTCCGGCGACGAGTCGAGACCTTGAGCAGGGGTGCAGGTCGTCTTGCCGGCTGTGGGCAGGCCGCTGTAGAGGACTTCCCGTTCCCATTGGTCTCGCGGCTGCTCATGCAGCCGCCAGTAGTGTCCGGCGATGTCGTCGGGGTCGAAAGCCGTGCCCGGGGCGCAACCGGCTCGCCGAAGCGATCACACAGCTCGAAACCTCCCAGCAGGCACTCGACACCCTCCTCACCACCGCCCTCCAACAGCGCCACGGCGCATAGGGTCGTTCAGGGCCGCGACATCGCGGAGACGCGGGTCGAGGGTGCCGAGGAGGCCGTCGATGCACGACGCGGATCAGCGGTACGCCGCGCGCATGGCCGCCTACGGGACCGTTTCCACGGACCTGTCGCTGCTGAGCGATCGCCGGCTCGGCGAGGCGGTGGCGGCGGCCACCGCGCTCGGGTCCGGCATCGGGGGCCGGTCGGCCAAGCTCGACATCGGCGGGACGCCGGTCTTCGTCAAACGTGTCCCCCTGACGGACCTCGAGCTGCGGCCGGAGAACGCGCGGTCGACGGCGAACCTCTTCGGACTGCCGACGTTCTACCAGTATGGAGTGGGCTCGGCGGGGTTCGGGGCGTGGCGCGAGCTGGCCGTGCACATCATGACCACCAACTGGGTCCTCGGGAACGAGTACGAGGGCTTCCCGCTGACGTACCACTGGCGGGTCCTGCCCGACTCCCCTCCCGAGGGGTTCGCCGACGAGTTCGGGGGCATCGACGGGGCGGTCGCGTACTGGGAGGGCTCGCCGGCCGTGCGTGAGCGGCTGGAGGCCATCGGCCGGTCCGCGTACAGCCTGGTGCTCTTCCTGGAACGCCTGCCGCACACGCTCGCCGGCTGGCTGAACGACCACCGGCACGCCGCGTGGCAACGCGAGGACGACCGGCTCTACCTCTGGGTGGAGGAGTCCCTGGCGCGCGGGGTCGCGTTCATGAGCTCTCGCGGACTCGTCCACTTCGACGCTCACTTCCGCAATGTGCTGACCGACGGCAGGCTGCTCTACTTCGCCGACTTCGGCCTAGCCCTGAGCTCCGGCTTCGAACTCTCGGCGGCGGAGGCCGAATTCCTGGCGGACCATCTCGCGTACGACCGCTGCCACACCGCGAGCCATCTGCTCCGCCACCACCTGCTCGACGGCGTGCGCGACGATACCGGGCACGAGACCTTCCTGCTCGACTGGCTCGCGGGCCGGCGCCCCGATGGCACCCCACCCGCGATCGCCGCCATCATCGACCGCCACGCCCGCACCGCCGTCATCCTCGACGAGTTCCACCACCGCCTGCTCAAAGAAAGCAAGCGAACCCCCTTCCCGGCCACCGAGATCGAGCGAGCACGGGCTACTGCGATGCCCGCGAGGCCGCCGACACCCGGTGATCGGCTCCGATCCAAGGGGCCCTAGCCTTGTTGGCACCTGCGGCGCCGAGTCCCCGGAGAAAGAGTGAGCAGCATAAAGATCGTGGTAGACGACCTCTCCGGCCCGCAGATCGCCGGGTTCCTCGGCGAGCACGTCCAGGAGATGCGGTCCATCACCCCTCCGGAAAGCGTGCACGCCCTCGATCTCGACGGGCTCCGCAAGCCCGAAGTCACGTTCTGGTCGGTCATGGACGGTGACACTCTGGTGGGCTGCGGTGCGATCAAGAGACTGGACGCGGGCCACGCCGAGGTGAAGTCGATGCGCACCACGCCGAGGCGCAAGCGGAGCGGGATCGCGTCTCTGCTGCTGGAGCACATCATCACCGAGGCCAAGCGCATGGGATTCACCCGGCTGAGCCTCGAGACCGGCGCGGACGAGTTCTTCCTGCCCGCCAGGAAACTGTACGAGAAACTCGGCTTCGACTACTGCGAGCCGTTCGCGGACTACCAGCCCGACCCGAACAGCGTTTTCATGACACAAGCGCTGTAAACGACGATCTCCGGCTGCTCGGTGCCCTAAGGCGCGGATCGGCCATCTGGTCGCGGGCAGACCTCCCGGAAGGGGAGCGCGGGAATGTGGGCCGCCCACTCTTGCGGGGTCAGCGACCGTCCGGCCCGGGCGCAGACGGCCTTGGCGACGGCCTGCGCGGCGGCCGGGAACCGGTTGACCGTGCCATGGCCGTCCACGGTGAGCACCTGCGTCCCGTCGAGGGTGAAGGCCACGGACGACAGTTCGCCGGTGCCTGGGGCCAGCCCGCCGCCGGTGTCCGCTGACCGGCCGAGGCTGCTTCCCGAGATCGGGTCGAACAGCAGCACATGGCCCTCGCCCTGCGTGAACGCGATGAGATCCTCGGTGGGCGAGTAAGAGGCGCTCCCGGCGAAGACACCACGCGTGGGCGTGCCGATGCCGCGCCTGGTGGCGGTGTCCCAGCGGGTGACGCGCCCGCGCGAGTCATGCACGACCAGGATCTCGCCCGAGCGGGTGAACCACACCCGGTCGCCGATGGCGCCCGCGTCGCCGCCGAACGGCTCGCCGATCATCTTGCCGGTGGCGGTGTCGAGGATTCGCTGGTCGGCGCCGCCGATGGCCAGCCGCCGCCCGTCGGGGGAGAACGTCACGGCGAGGGGCATGCGCGTCGGCGTCTGCCACAGCCTTCGGTGGGACCGCCAGTCCCAAAGCTCCACGGCGTGCCCGCGCCCAAACCGCCGCGAGAGCGCGAGCCTGGTCCCGTCGGGACTGAAGAACACCTGCGAGCTCCCCTTGCCCGTGGTGAACTCGGCCAGAACCTTCCGGGTGGCCAGGCCAAGCACCTTGATCTGGCCCTTGGACACGACGGCCAGCCGACCGTCGTGGCTGAAGTCGAAGCTGTCGGCGGCGGGCATGGGGCCGAGGGTCTTTCCGGTGGCGACCGCGCGTATCGTCGTGCCGCCCGCCTCGGCGGCCACCAGGTAGCGGCCGTCGCGGCTGAACGTCGACTGGTCCATCAGCTGCGACGTCACCTCGGCCATCAGGTCGGTGACGTCCACGGAGAAGACCTGGTCTCCCATGACATACCGGAACGTCGAGCCGTCGAAGGCGCCGTACGGTCGCTCGCCATCGTCTCCGTCCCCCAGGACCCGGACCTTGGTGAGCAGATGGGAGTCGGGCAGCCGCCAGAACTGGATGTCGTCCCTGATCACCGTGGCCAGCAGCCGCCCGTTCGCACTGAAGACGGGGTCGCCCTTGTTGTAGCTCCCCTTGCCTACCTCTTCCGACCAGCCTT
This sequence comes from Sphaerisporangium perillae, assembly GCF_023276435.1. GTDB lineage: Bacteria > Actinomycetota > Actinomycetes > Streptosporangiales > Streptosporangiaceae > Sphaerisporangium > Sphaerisporangium perillae. The sequence goes on along the minus strand of NZ_JALLPO010000005.1, from coordinate 67,559 downwards.
CGCCGAGGTTGGTCAGCATCAGCCGTCCCAGGTCGTTCTCCGCCTTCCACGTGCCGTCCTGGCTCGCGACGGCGGTGCCGGCCTTCGGGTCCGCGGCGGTCACGTCCGAGCGGGTGCGGGCCCTGACGTGCACGTCCTGGCCCTCGTTCTTCTTGATGGCCGCGATCCAGGCTCTGGCCAGGTAGTTCGTGCGGTCGTAGGGCCAGGTGCCGACGCTCGCGCCGGTGCGGGCGTCCCAGGCGCCGGTGCGCACGGCGTTCGCGGCCATGAGCGTGCGGGCCGAGGGTGACAGGGCGACGTCCGTCAGCGGCCCGCCATCGAGCTTGAGATCGGGGATCACCGTGATCTGCCTGCCGGTGCGCACGTCCCACAGCCGTGCCTGGTCCTTACTGACGCTGACCAGCGTGCGCCCGTCGCCGCCGAACACCGTCATCGCGCCGAGCGGGTATCGGAACATCGCCTGGTCGCGCTGGGCGAGCGAGCCGTTCAGCGCCGTCCTGGCCTGCGGAGTGCCGTCCAGCCGCCAGGCGGCCACGCTGAGCAGCATGGCGAGCCGCGGATCTGAGCTTCTGGTGGTGTCCGCCAGGGCGGCCAGCCGGATCGACTCCGACGTGCTCAACTGCGTCGCCAGCTGCTCTGCCCTGGAGTCGGCGACCATGCCCTGCTGAACCGCCAGCCCGCCGGCCACCAGCGCGATGACCAGCAGTCCCGCCAGGCTCAGCGAGACGAGCCTGGTCCGCCTGGCCCGGCGCCTGGTCAGCCGAGCCGAGGAGTCCAGGAAGTCGCGTTCGGCCGGGGAGAGCGTGATGTTCCTGCGCGAGGTGGCCGCCCACTGCAGCGCGTTCTCCAGGCTGGTGCTCTGGAACAGGTCCCCGTCCTTGCGCCCGCCCGCCGTCCACCGCCTCGCGGCGGTCAGGATCTGGTGGTGTACGGCCAGACCGTCGCGGTTGGCGTCGATCCAGCGGCGCAGGCGCGGCCAGGCGTGCGGCAGGGCGGGATGGGCCAGCCAGACCTCCTTGTCGTCGCGACCCAGCAGGTAACCGAACACCTCCAGGATCCGGGTGACCGACGACACCTCGGGCAGAGGACGGCCTTCCACCAGCTCGGACATGTCCGCGTGCCGTACGGACAGCTCGCTCTGCCGGCCCATCGTGACCAGCCGCAGGAACACCTCGGGGACCAGTTCGCGCTCGGCCGGGTCGAGCAGCGCGTAGCACTCCTCGGCCAGCGTGCCGAGCGCCGGGTCATCGCCGGACACCGCCATCTGGGCGGCCGCCTGGTCGCCCTGCGCCAGCAGTCGTGCCGTGTCGAGCTTGCTGTCGCCACTGACCAGCGCGAGCAGGAGCTGCCGGGCGGTGGGGCGCTCGCGCGGGTCCTTCATGAGCGCCGCGGCGACCAGCGAGCGTATCGGCTCGGGCAGCACCCGCAGGTCGGGGTTGGACGACAGTACCCGGTGCATCACCCCGCCCAGGCTCTCCGCCTCGAACGGGTCGATGCCGGTGGCCGCGTACAGCATGATCCCGCCCCAGCCGAACACGTCGGCGGGCGCGCCCGCCCGCTGCCCGGAGAACACCTCCGGCGCCATGTAGGTGGGAGTGCCGGTCACCAGGCCGGTCGCGGTCAGCGACATCTCGGCGGTCCTGGCGATGCCGAAGTCGATGACTCGGGGGCCGTCGGGGCCGAGCAGCACGTTGTCCGGCTTGAGGTCGCGGTGGACCACGCCGACCTCATGGATCGCGGTCAACGCGGTGGCCACCGCGATGCCCAGCCGGTGCAGATCGCCGCCCAGGAACCTGCGTCCTTCGGCGATCGCCCTGCGCAGGCTGGGGCCGGGGACGTACTCGCTGACCAGGTACGGGCGCGGCCCTTCCAGCTCGGCGTTGATCACCCGCGCGGTGCAGAAGGAGGAGACCCGCTGCGCGGCCGCCGCCTCCTTGGCCAGTTGCGCGGCCTGGTCGCTGTGCAGGACCTTGATGGCCACGCGGGTGCCGTCCTCGGCGTACGCCTCGTACACCACCCCCTGGCCGCCGGCGCCTAATCTGCCGGCCAGCCAGTACTCGCCCAACCGTTGTGGGTCGCCCGCAATCAGTATGTCCACGGGACTTTGGATGCAAAGATCGACCGCAAAGTTCGGCCCGAGAAATGTGTTTTTAAGCATATGAGAGGGTTCGTTAGCCGGTGTGGTGCATGACATAAGGTCACCAGGCATGATCATGACTATCGCGCTCAGCGCGTCACTCCTCTTGACCGGCTCGCCTGCCCAGGCCGCGACCAAGCCGGTGTCCTTCCGTGGCTTCACCATCCAGATCCCGGCGAAGTGGCAGGTCAAGAGGTTGGGCACCGACGCCTTGCAGATCTTCACCGGCGCCTGCTCCAAAAAGGCCGCCGAGTGCGAGGGCTTCACGCTGGGAGGTCCCCTGGCCATCAAGTACGGCAACGAGAGCAACAAGTACACGCCTGACCAGCCCTACCGGGGTGCCAGCACCGGCGCCGTCGAGTGCGTCCTCGACAAGCGGGTCTTCGTCAACGGCACGGGAAAACTCGTCCGGACCGCGAAGGTCCGGTTCGGCGCCGGACATCGGGCCCAGTTCACCGAGTGGAAGAGGTTCTGCGACGGGACGAAGCCGAACTCGATCACCTACACCCAGCGCATCTGGTTTCTGCGGGCCAAGCAAGTGATCGTCATCGACGACTGGAAGACGCCGGGCCTCGGAAGCTTCCTCAGCAAGGCCGTCTGGAAATAGGACCGGCGGAGAAAGCAGGGGCCGGGCGGGCTGACAGCAGGGCCCGGCGCCTGCGTGACCGGCGCTCGCCCACGCCGGGCGAGGGATCGGAGGGTCAGCCGGCCTGGTCGCCGGGGGGCATGTAGGGGCTGCCTGGGTGGACGGGGCTCTGGGCGCCGACGCCGGTGCCGTGTTCGGGGGTCGAGACCCCGACCGGGCGGCGGGCGGGGCCTTCGACGCCGATCTTCTTGCGTCCGGCCTCCTCCTCGCGCTGAGCGATCTTCTCCGCGCGGGCGCTCGTGCTGGTGCCCACTCCCAGAGGGGATCTGGCCTCGTTGTCGGTCGGGGACACGCCGTGCTGCTCCACCTCGGTCATCACGCGCGGAGGCCGGCTGCCCCCTCTCGGCGGGCTCTCGAACGCGCGGTCGCCTGCCATGGTGACCTCCCGGCGGACCTGCGCGCGGATCTCGTCCAGGTCGAGCGGGCCGCCCGGGGCACCGGGTCCTTGCGCCTGCGTCATGACACCACCCCTGTCGGATGACGATCGACGGCGGAGAGCCATCGAATCGAACAAAAGCCTCGTTGTCCTACAAAGCACTCAGGTAGCCCATACCCACTTATCAGCCGAGCTCGCGGAGGTTCGGCGTTCAGCGGGTCAGAGGCGGGTCAGAGGCGGGTCCGAGGCGGGTCCGCGTCGCCGGGCCCCGTTCAGCAGATGCGCGGCAGCGGATCCCCCACGAGGACGTCGACGATCCGGGTACCGCCGAAGCCGGTCTTGAGCAGGACGAGCCCGGGCGGGTCCTCGGCGATCCGCCCGATGACGGCGGCGTCCTCCCCCAGCGGGTGCGACCGGAGGGCGGCCAGCGCCGCGTCGGCGGACCGCCCGTCCACCACGGCGATCATCCGGCCCTCGCAGGCGACGTAGAGCGGGTCGATGCCGAGGAGCTCGCACGCGCCGCGCACGGCGGGCCGGACGGGCACCGCGTCCTCGTCCAGGACGACCGCGACCTCCGACGCCTGCGCGATCTCGTTCAGCACGGTGGCCACCCCGCCCCGGGTGGCGTCCCGCAGGCAGCGCACCCTGCCCTCGGGACAGGCGTCCAGCAGCCGGGCGGTCAGGCCGTTGAGCGGCGCGGTGTCGGACACCAGGTCGGCCTCGATGTCGAGCTCTCCCCGGGCGAGCATGACCGTGACGCCGTGCTCCCCGATCGGCCCGGACACGATGATCGCGTCGCCCGGCTCGGCGGCGGACGCGCTGAGCCTGACCGCCGGGTCGACGGTCCCGACGCCGGCCGTGGTGATGTAGCAGCCGTCGGCCTTGCCTCTCTGGACGACCTTGGTGTCGCCGGTGACGATGGCCACGCCGGCCGCCCGCGCCGCCTCCGCCATCGTCGCGGCGATCCGGCGCAGGTGCTCGATCGGGAAGCCCTCCTCGAGGATGAACGCGGCCGACAGGTGCTCCGGCCGCGCCCCGCACATGGCCAGGTCGTTGACGGTGCCGTTGACCGCGAGGTCCCCGATGTCCCCGCCGGGGAAGAACAGCGGGGTCACCACGTAGGAGTCAGTGGTGAACGCCGTTCCCCCGGTCACCGCGCCGTCCGCCAGGGGCTCCAGCAGCGGGTTGCGGAAGGACTCCAGGAACACCGCCTCGATCAGCGTGCGTGTGGCCTTGCCGCCCGCGCCGTGCGCGAGGGTGACCAGTTCCTCCCGCACGCGCGGCCTGGCTCGGCGCGCCCGCTCGATGCGCTCCAGAACCTGCTCCTCGCGGTTCAAGACCGTGTCGCCTCCTTGACCCGGTCGCGCGAGAACCGGCCGAAGTTGTAGTACGCGGCGCAGGCGCCCTCGGAGGACACCATGCAGGTGCCGATCGGCGTCTCGGGAGTGCAGGCCGTGCCGAACACCTTGCACTCCCACGGCTTCAGCACGCCTTTGAGCACTTCGCCGCACTGGCAGGCCTTCGGGTCGGCGACGCGCCCGCCCGGGATGCGGAAGATCCGCTCGGCGTCGAACTCGGCGTACGGCTCCCGCACGCACAGGGCGGATTCGGAGATGAACCCGAGCCCGCGCCATTCGAAGTGCGGGCGCAACTCCATCACCTCGTTGATCACCGCGAGCGCCTTGGCGTTGCCGTCCCAGGGCACCACCCGCCCGTACTGGTTCTCCACCTCCGCCCGCCCTTCGGCGAGCTGGACGAGGTTCTGGTAGACGGACTGCAGCACGTCCAGCGGCTCGAACCCGGCGACCACCAGCGGCTTGCCGTAGTCGCGGGCGATGAAGCCGTACGGCCGGCAGCCGATCACCGTCGAGACGTGGCCGGGGCCGATGAACCCGTCGAGCCGCAGGTCGGGAGAGTCCAGGATCGCCTTGATCGCCGGAATGATCGTCACGTGGTTGCAGAAGACCGAGAAGTTGCCGATGCGCTCGGCGGCGGCCCGCAGGACGGTCATCGCCGTGGAGGGCGCCGTGGTCTCGAACCCGATGGCCAGGAAGACCACCCGTTTGTCCGGGTTGTCACGAGCGATCTTCAGGGCGTCCAGCGGCGAGTACACCATGCGGATGTCCGCGCCCCGGGCCTTGGCGTCCAGGAACGACCCGTTGCCGCCGGGAACGCGCATCATGTCGCCGAACGACGTCATGATCACGCCGGGCTGCTCCGCGATGTGGATCGCGTCGTCCACCCTTCCCATCGGGATGACGCAGACGGGGCAGCCCGGGCCGTGCACCAGCGTGATCTGCCCGGGCAGGTAGTCCTCCAGCCCGTGCTTGTAGATCGTGTGGGTGTGCCCTCCGCACACCTCCATGAACTTGTACGAACGTCCCGGCTCGCACAGCGCGGCGATCCGGGCGGCCAGCGCCCGCGCCTTGCCCGCGTCGCGGTACTCGTCGACGAACCGCATCGGCGTCACCCCTGTTCGATCATGGATTCGCGGAGGGCGTCCATCTCGTCCTCGTACGCCTGGCCGATGCTCTCCAGAAAGTCGAGCGCCGACCTGGCCTCCGCTTCGTCGATCTTGGACAGGGCGAAGCCCACGTGGATGAGGATCCAGTCGCCGGGCGCGAGCGGCTCCCCCTCCAGCAGGCCGATGTTGATCGCCCGGCGGACCCCGCTGACGTCGACCTTCGCCAGGTCAGGACGATCCGACAGGATTTCCACGATCTCCCCGGGAATCCCCAGGCACATGAGTCGCCTCCGCGAGCTGAATGGATTCGAGGACGAGATCGTCGCCGCCCTCGGTGTCGACGTCGGTGTCCCCGCAGGCCGGGCAGACGGCGTAGGGGTCCACCGAGGTGGCCGTGTTCCCGCACTCCCGGCAGGTGATCCGCACCGGGAGACTGACCAGGTCCAGGCGCGCGCCCTCGGCCACGGTGCCCTCGGTCACCATGGCCCACGCGTCGTTGATCGAGGGTTCGGCGACACGGAGCAGGGCCCCCACCTGCACCCGTGCCCGGCGCACCCGCCGGCCGTCCGCCCTGCCCTCCACCGCGGCGAGAATCGACTCCGCGATCCCGTATTCGTGCACGATTACCTCATCTCGTCTGGGTCGGCTTCGGTCGCCGGCGGCCGGCCGGCGGCGAGGTCACATCTTCCTGATCTGCATGTAGCGCTTCAGGTCCGGGATCGACCGGTAGACCATGACGCCGATCCCCACCAGCACCGTGAGCGTGATCATTCGCTTGAGCATGTCTTCTCTCCTGTCCTGCGATCGCGGCCTCTTCCGCGACCGCCTCCGTCGCGGCCTGTTCCGCGATTCCTCCCGTCGCGGCCTGTTCCGCGATGAGTTCCAGTACCAGGTCCGCGGCCCTGCCGACGGCGGCGGCGACCGGCGGGCTCAGCTCCATGCCGGGTGAGACGTCCGCGGGCCGGCATCCCACGAGCAGGACCGGCCCGATCTCGCCGCCCAGCGTCCGCGCCAGCGCCAGGACCGCGTCCGGGTTCATGTCGTGGGCGTCGACGAAGGTGCCCGGAGCCTCCTGCGGTGACGGCCGCAGGACGTACAGCGTGCCGGGCGGGCCGCCCCGCGCCACCGTGTCGACCAGGATGGCGAGGTCGTGGCCGCCGCCGGTCAGCTCGTAGGCCAGATGCACGCCCCGGATGCCGAAGTCGGACACCGTGACGCCTTCGGGCACGCCGGTCGCGGCGAGACGCCGGGCCACGGCGACCCCGAAGCCGTCGTCGCCGAGGAAGACGTTGCCCACGCCCGCGACCAGGACCCTCACGCGCCCGTCCCCTCTCCGGCGACCGGCTCCACCTCGTCGGGGGCGAAGTACAGGAAGCGCCCGTGTGAGCGGTGCAGGTCGGCGCCGAGGTCGTCGTCCAGCGTGACGGCCAGGTAGCGTCCCCCGTCGACGTCACGGAGCACGGCCTCCACCTGGGCGGTCCTGCCGGCGAGGAACATGTCGTGGGCGTCGGCGCGCCGCTTCCCCGGCGTCAGCCGGACGCGGCTGCCCTTGGCGATCTCGACCCCGGCGACGGTCACGCTGCCGGCGCCGTCCTCCGGCTGCGGCCCTTCCATCGCGGCCACCGGATCGCCACTCGGCGCGCGCGCGGGCGGGCTCGAGGGCTCGCCCAGATAGCGGATCGCGCCGTGCAGGCGTTCCACCAGCTCGGGCGGCAGGTCGCCGGCCCGCTGGATGATCTCGGCGGCCCGCGGGTCGGTGGCCCGCGCCTCCCGCTTCTCCTCCTCGGTGAGGGTGAGCGTCCGCAGGTGGAGCATCTCGTCGATCTCGGTCCCGTCGAACAGGTCGCCGGGGCTCTCGGGCGCGATGTCGGGGTAGTCGTACAGGATGATCGGCGACGACAGCACGACGTCACGGTGCCCGGGCTCGCCGACGAGCACCGGCCAGGTGTTGACGTTGTGGCAGCCGGTGGCGGGCTGGCGCGCCCATTCCGGGGGGTCGATCAGCGAGAGGAACGACCCGGCCGTCACCCCGATCAGCAGGTGGGCGGCGACGAGGGAGTGCCGCAGCGCCTCCTCACGCGTGGCGTCCGCCGGCGGCGGCTCGGCGGCGTTCTCCACCCGGACTCGGATCTTCACCAGCCCGTACGGCCCGTCCTGCCGCTCGGCCGTGACGCGGAGCACGGCCCGCACCGGCCGGTGCTCGGCGACGATCCGCCCGACGACCTCCCCCTGCCGGGCCACGGCGGCGTCTCCCGGTCCGGCCGTGACCACCTCTCCCGCTGCGGCCACGATCGGCTCCTCGGAGCGGTCCCCGGGCAGGCGCACCGTGACCGCCCGCTCCGCGCCGAGCAGGTGGGGCACCGCCAGGACGGTCTCCACCTCGCGCGCGGTCGCCTCGTCGAAGGTGAGGTGCGTCGTGCCGCCGCACGTCAGCTCAGGGACCGGCAGGTAGCGCCCGTCCTTTGCGCGTTCCACCCGGCGCTCCTTGACGTGCAGGAACCGCAGGCGCAGGCGCAGCAGCGCGTTGGCCGCCCCTTCCAGGAGGCACTCGGTCACGCTCGCCGAGGGCTCGGCCGTCGCCGCGTACCCCGGGGGGACCAGGACCCCGAACTGCCAGCGCAGCCGGTTCTTGGCGGCCGAGGCACGGTAGGGGTAGAGAAGGTACCCCTCGTACAGGACGGTGTCGGCCACCTTGCGGGCGATCTCCATCGGCACGCTCACTCCCGCGCCTCCTTCAGCAGTGCTTCCATCGCCTCGTCCCAGGTGGGCATGGCGCGGTCGGACTTGTACCGTTGCAACGCCCGCAGCGTGTCCCGGTGCAGCCGCAGCCAGCCGCTCCCGGGGAAGTAGCGGTCCATCAGCTCCCGCCACACCGAGACGGGCAGCCCCTGGCGGGCCTCGCAGTCCCACGGCACCTGCCGTACGGTGAACCCCTCGCCGGCCGCCCTGGCGAAGATCGTGCCGCTGAACAGCAGGAGCAGCGGCACCTCGCCCTCGTCGAGCGAGGCGAGGTACTTCCCCGCGGCCACCTCGAGGTCGTAGCTGCACGGCACCGGCAGCTCGATCTCGGTGGCGCCGGCGAACCGCGGGACCATGAACGAGACGTTGGCGAACTGCAGGGGTTTGACCGTCTCGCCCCATCGGGACGGGTGCCCGAACAGGTCCGCGAGCAGCTCGGTCTCGCCGGTGCCGTACCGGCGGCGGCCGGGCTCGACGCGGATCTGGCAGCGCAGCGCGATGGCGTGCACGGCGCTCTCGTCGGGCGCCGTGATGCCGAGCCCGAACAGCAGCGTCGGGAAGGCCCCGTACGGGTCCGCGCGCACGCCGCGGCACTCGAACCGGATCTCAGCCACGGTCGCCCGCCTCTCGCGCGCGCACGTCCGCGGACCGCTCTGCCGGGTGCGCGTCCCCGGGCCCAGCCGGGTGCGCGTCCCCGGACCGCTCTGCCCGGTGCGCGTCCCCCGCGGCGGCGCCGGTCCCCACGACCTCGCCGCGGCGGCGGAGCTTGTCGAAGAAGCCGTCGATGGCCTCCTGCGCCTGCTGCCCGCCGTGGAATCCCTTCCAGTGCACCCGGACCAAGCCGACCAGCTCGTAGCAGGCGTCGATCGGGACCAGGTGGCAGGTGAAGCCGTCCGGGCGGCGGTCGAGGAGGTAGGCCTCGACGTCCGGCTGGGCCGAGGGCAGCTCGGGGTTGGCGGCGAGGACGCGATCCCAGGCGGACAGGTCGAGCAGCGACTCGGTGGCGCCGCCGGGGCTGGGATAGAACGCCACGTACCGGCCGAGCGTGGAATTGTGGAAGAAGAACGCCGTGCGCACCGGGATCTGCAGCTCCTCCCATTCCGCCGCCGTCAGCCGGAACGAGGGGACGTACAGGTAGCGCTCGGGGACGGCGCGGTAGCGGCCCCGGGCGACGGACGCGCCGTGCGAGAGCAGCAGGCGGCAGCCGACGCAGATGCACAGCAGCGCGCGGCTCTCGGCGTTCACGGCGTGGCCGTGACGGTCGTCGAGGGGCTCGGCGCACATCTCGCACGCCTCCACCGCCGGCCGCCGCGGCTCCCGGAACCGCCGCAACCCTGCCGCTCCCGCCGGCTCGGCGGCCCCCGTCACGGGGTCGCCTCCTCGGGGACCGGGCAGGGGCCGGGCGGGCGGTGCTGGATCTGCAGGAGTGGCGACGTGGTGTCGGCCACCCCCTCGACCTCCAGCCGCGACACCTCCGGAGCGGCCCGCAGGACGGCCCGCTCGATCGCGCCGGTGACCGTGGCCTGCGACGACGCGCAGCCGTGGCAGCTGCCGGACAGGCGTAGCCGCACGACCCCGCCCTCCTCCACGCCGAGCAGCTCCACTCCGCCCTCGTGCAGGCCGAGGGCGGGGCGCACGTCGTCGAGCGCCGCGCGGACGCGTTCCTCGGTGCCGAGCGGGTGCAGGTCGTGCAGGACGAGCAGGCCGGAGAGGACCTCGTCGGCGGTCAGCCGCCGGAGCACCTCGGCCGCGCCGCTCTCGACCACGATGGCCATGACGCGTTCCAGGCCCGCCCCGTACAGCTCGACGACGCTTCGCACCAGTTCCTCGGCGCGGGCTTTGGTCACCGGGTCGGCGAGCGTGCCGAGCTCGTCGATCAGCCCCTCGACGCGCTCTCCGACCGCCCGGACGTCCTGCGCTTCGCGCACGCGCACCGGCTTCCCCTCCGGACGTCCGGGGGCGGCGCCGCCGGGCTCAGGTGGCATCGAACGCATGAGGGCTGTGCAGCTTGCGGAGTTCCTTGCCGTTGCCGAGGTACATGTGCACCCCGCACGGCAGGCACGGGTCGAAGCTGCGGACGGTGCGCATGATGTCGATGCCCTTGAACCTCTCCGGCGGGTTCTCCTCGAAGATCGGCGTGTTCTGCACGGCGTCCTCGTACGGCCCGGGCGTTCCGTAGCTGTCGCGGACGCTGGCGTTCCAGGGCGTCGGCGGGTACGGATGATAGTTGGCGATCTTGCCGTTCCTGATCACCATGTGGTGGGAGAGAACGCCGCGCACCGCCTCGGTGAACCCGCAGCTGATCGCCTCCTCTGGGACCGTGAACGGCTCCCAGGTCTGGGTGTGTCCCCTTCGCACCTCGTCCAGCCCCTGCTCGGCGAAGTACACCGCGCACGCGGCGGCGTACGCCTGGAAGTAGGTGCGGGCCCGGTTGCGCTCGAGCGTGTTGGACATCAGCTGACCGTCGCGTTCGGGGATCTTCCACTCGAACGTCGTCTCGGGCTTGGTGGCGGTCTTCGGCAGCCGGATGATCACGCTGTGCCCGGTCGCCTCGATGCCGCCGAAGTCGACCCTCCTGGACAGGGCGGTCGACCACAGCCGGGCGAGGGGGCCGCCCCCGGTGTCCAGCGGCAGCATGTCCTTGCCGTCGAACCACCGGGGCGACATGACCCAGCTGTACTTGTCGGCGAAGTCGCGCTTCTGCGGCCGGGGGATCGTGTACTGGTTCCAGGGATGCCTCATGTCGACCGGGTTGCCCAGCGGGTCGTGGGTGACGAACGGCTCCTGGTCGGCCCAGTCCTCGTAGTAGGAGCTGCCGAGCAGGATGCGCATGCCGAGGTTGATGTCGACCAGGTCGTTGGTGATCAGCTCGCCGTCGACGATGATGCCGGGGGTGATGAACATCTTGTGACCCCAGGCGTTCATGTTGTCGTAGGTGAAGTCGCAGTACGCCGGGTCGTTGAGGCTCCCCCAGCAGCCCAGCAGCACCCGCCGCCGGCCGACCTCCTCGTACCCGGGCAGCGCCTCGTAGAAGAAGTCGAACAGGTCGTCGTGCATCGGCACGACCTTCTTCATGAACTCGATGTAGCGCATGAGCCGGGTGAGGTAGTCGGTGAACAGCTGCACCGTGGCCACCGTGCCGACCCCGCCCGGGTAGAGCGTGGAGGGGTGGACGTGCCTGCCCTCCATCAGGCAGAACATCTCCCGCGCGAGGCGGCTCATCACCAGGGCCTCGCGGTAGAACTCGCCTTCCAGCGGGTTCAGTGAGCGCATGATGTCGGCGATGGTGCGGTAGCCGTGCTGCTCGGCGTGCGCGCACTCGGTGCGCTCGGCCAGCTCGAGCACGCCGGGGTTGGTCTCGCGGACCATCTTCTCGCAGTAGTCGACCCCCACCAGGTTCTCCTGGTAGATGTTGTGGTCGAACATGTACTCGGCCGACTCGCCCAGGTTGATGATCCACTCGGCGAGCGCGGGCGGGCGCACGCCGTAGGCCATGTTCTGCGTGTACACCGAGCAGGTGGCGTGGTTGTCACCGCAGATCCCGCAGATGCGGCTGGTGATGAAGTGGGCGTCGCGCGGGTCCTTGCCCTTCATGAAGATGCTGTAGCCACGAAAGATCGACGAGGTGCTGTGGCACTCCACGACCTCCTTCTTCGCGAAGTCGATCTTCGCGTAGATGCCCAGGCTGCCCACGATGCGCGTGATCGGGTCCCAGGCCATCTCGACCAGGTCGCGGTTCTGGTCCTTCGAGGTGGTCATGTCGTCAGCTCCAGGGCGCTTTGTAACCGGTGAGCAGTGCGCGGCCCTTGGCCCGCCACTTCGGCTCTTTGTCGACTGTTCGAAGCGTGATGCCGCGCAGCTTGCGGACGATCCCGCCGTACACCGTGCTGACCGTCGCGGACACGTGAGCCCCCGGGGGCTCGTCCATGAACGGCATGAACTTGTCCGGGAAGCCGGGCATCGTGCAGGCGATGCAGATGCCGCCGACGTTCGGGCAGCCGCCGAGGCCGTTCATCCAGCCGCGCTTGGGGACGTTGCACTTCACGACGGGGCCCCAGCACCCGATCTTGACCAGGCACTTCGGCGAGCCGTACTCGACGGCGAACTGGCCCTGCTCGTAGTACCCGGCCCGGTCGCACCCCTCGTGCACGGTCTGGCCGAACAGCCACGTGGGGCGCAGCGCCTCGTCCAGCGGGATCATCGGGGCCTGCCCGTTGAGCTGGTAGAGCAGGTAGAGGAGCGTCTCGGACATGTTGTCCGGCTGGACCGGGCAGCCGGGCACGTTGACGATCGGCACTCCGGCCTTCGACCGCCACTCCCAGCCGAGGTAGTCGGCGACGCCCATGCAGCCGGTCGGGTTGCCGGCCATGGCGTGGATCCCGCCGTACGTGGCACAGGTCCCGGCGGCGATCACGGCCGTCGCCTGGGGCGCCAGCCGGTCCAGCCACTCGGGCAGGGTCATCGGCTGGCCGGTCTCGGGGTTGTTGCCGAACCCGGACCAGTACCCCTCCTGCTTGATCGACTCGTTCGGCACCGATCCCTCGACGACGAGCACGAACGGCTCCAGCGCGCCTCGCGCCGCCAGGAAGTACCAGTCGATCATGGCGTCGGCGCCCTGCATCGGGCCGCTGTGGAAGTCGATCAGTGGCCAGTGGACGTCGACCGCCGGCAGGCCCGGGAGCCCGCCGAGCACGATGTCCTCGATCGCCGGCTGCGTCGCCGCCGTGAGCGCGACGGAGTCCCCGTCGCAGCTCATGCCGGCGTTGATCCACAGGATGTGGACGACGGGTTCGTCCTGCTCCCGCGCCCTCCTGTCCGCTGAATCTGTCATCGCGGCCATAACCGCCTCCCCCGCTACTGGTCGGTGTCGATGAGCCTCGAGACGCGCTCCCCCTCAGCGCGATCCGTCACGTGAACCCGATCCGCCTGATCGGGCCGGTCCGGACGGCCGGGCATGTCGCGCAGCAGGTGCTGCGTGACCTCCCACAGCACGTGGTAGACCGTCGTCTGCGCCTCCTGGATGCGGTGCACGGACGAGGACGGGATCACGAACAGGTACTGAAGGACGTCCAGCTCCGCCAGCTCGGCGAGCCTTCCCCCCTGGTAGCCGGCCAGCCCGACGGTCAGCAGGCCCCGACCCCACGCCTCCTCGAACGCCTGGACGAGGTTGGCCGACCCGCCGCTGGCGGACAGGCCGAAGGCGATGTCGCCGGGCCTGCCGAGCGCCGCGATCTGCCGGGCGAAGACGACGTCGAACCCCACGTCGTTGGTGAGCGCGGTGACCACGGCGACGTCGGAGGTCAGCGACAGGGCCGGCAGCGGCCGCCCGTACCGGGGACGCAGGTAGGCGGTGGCCACCTCCTGGGCGTCGGTGCTGCTCCCGCCGTTGCCGAACGCGAAGAGCCTGCCACCCGCGGCGAAGCTCGCCGCCATCGCCTGCGCGCACTCCGCGAGCCGGTCGGCGTGCAGCCCCGCCACCTGCGTGCGCAGGCGGACGATCTCGGCGGCCTTGGTCTCGGTGGACCGGTTGACGGGGTCCTCGCGCTCGGCACGCCGGTCGCGCTCGCCGGAGGGCGCGTGGCCGTGCCCCTGCAGGAAGGGATACAGCCGGCGTATCCCTTCGGAGGACGCCTCCGCCTCCTCATCCGTGGCCATCGCCGCCCCCCTTCGCGTCCCCGCTCCGCCTCGGGTCGCCGCTCCCCTTCGGGTGGTCGTTCGCCCTGCGGGCGCCGCTCCCCTCCGGGACGTCGCCCGCTCTCGCGATGACGGCGAGGGCCTCCTTGGCGTGCACCAGGACGGTGTCGCCGGCGGCCGCGTCGACCAGCGCGACGCTCACCTCCTCGCGGACGCCGTCGATCTCCACGACCGCGAGCCCGTCGTCCAGGGGCCGCACCACGAGGGCGGGCAGGGCCTGGTCGGAGCAGGTGAGGCACACCCCCTCGGGGCCGTCCGCGCATGCGGTCATCGGCCCGCCTCCGGACGGGTCCGGGCGTGGAAGACGTGGACCAGCTCCCACAGGACGTGGTACATCGTGACGTGGATCTCCTTCACCACCGCCGCGTCGCCGGAGCGGGCGACGAGCGCGTGGTCGACGGCCGGGCTGCGCGCGATGGCGCCGCCGTCGCCGCCCAGCAGGGCCATGGTGAACAGGCCCAGCTCGTGGGCGGCCTCCAGCCCCTTGAGGACGTTGGCGCACCAGCCGTCCGGCGAGACGCCGAGGGCCATGTCCGCCGGGTCGGCCCAGTGGCGCACCTGGTGGGCGAACACCTCGCCGAAGCCTTCGCTCGCCCCGACGGCGGACACCGTGGCGGCGTCGTTGCTCAGCGCCATGGCCGGCAGCGCGCGCTTGCCCACGATCACCGGATGCATGAACTCCACCGCGATGTGGGAGGCGTCCGTGCCCGCGCCGCCGTTGCCGAAGACGATCAGCTTGCCGCCGCGGTGGAACCTCGCGGCCATGGCGCGGCAGGCGCGCGTGATGCGCTCGGAGTCCTCGGCGAGACCGCGTCCCGCCGCCTCCCGCCGGGTGAAGGCTTCGCTGACCGCCAGGCGCGTGGTCGACGTCACAGGCATGTTCACGCTCCGTTATGTACCGTAGTCGTCAGGCTACGATCCGTACGCAGCGGACCGACATCCCAAGGCGGACAACCCGGAGTAAAGGCTTGATCTCCTACGCCGTGGGATGGACCTCGCGCCAGTGCACGGTCCGCAGATGGCGGGCGAACCAGTCACGCGCCAAGTGGGCCGCCTGGTCCAGCGTGCCGGGCTCCTCGAACAGGTGTGTCGCCCCGGCGACGATCGCGAAGGCGGTCGGACCTGGGATCTGCTCCATCGCCTTGCGGTTGAGATCGATCACGACGGTGTCGTACTCCCCGACGATGAGGAGGGTCGGCTGGTGGACCAGGCGGAGGAAGTCACCGGCGAGGTCCGGCCGGCCGCCCCGCGACACGACCGCCTGGACCGTGGCGGGACGTTCGGCCGCGGCCACCAGCGCCGCCGCGGCGCCCGTGCTGGCGCCGAACAGCCCGACGCCGAGGCTGGCGAGCGGCTTGTACCGCGGCAGCCAGTCGGTCACCGCGACCACGCGCTCCGCGAGCAGCCCGATGTCGAAACGGAGCGCCGCGGTCAGGGCGTCGACCTCCTCCTCCTCAGGGGTCAGCAGGTCCATCAGCACCGTCGCCAGCCCCGCGGTGTGCAACTCGGCCGCGACGTGCCGGTTGCGCGGGCTGTGCCGGCTGCTGCCGCTGCCGTGCGCGAACACCACCACGCCATGGGCGGGCCGCGGCACCGTGACGTCCGCTCCGAGCGAGACGCCCACCGCCGGGATCGCAAGGCTCTGCCGCTCGACCATCATGTCCTCCTGCCGGGTCGTGATCCTCCTGCCGGTCGCCGGTCGTGTGGCCTCCTACCGGTCTTCCGCCTCTCAGACACTGGACGGGTAGGTCCGGGGAAGCTCGCCCTGGTCCCACCGGGCCGTCCGCTCCAGCGGTTCCACCGCCCGCGTCTCGTCCATGTGGATCACCGCGTCGAACTCGTCCCGCAGCCTGGCCCGGAAGTAGTGGCAGCGCCGCTCGGACTGCGAGACGTAGACGGCGGAGATCATCCGCTGCAGGCGCGCGGACCGCAGCACGTCGGCGGTGCGGAGCGCCGTGGCGAACCAGGTGTAGAACTGCTTCTCGCCGACCTCGTGGAACAGCTCCTCCACGCTGTCGGACAGCGCGGGCCGCAGCCACTTGCGTTCGCCCGGCGCTCCCCAGCGGTCGGCCGCGGTGACCGTGCCCGTGTAGGTCGTCATTCCGATGATGCGGCAGTCGTCGCCATGCCGTTCCCGTACGAGCTGGCCGAGGTTGACCTCGCCGCGGCACGCCGCCTCCGTCGCGCGCGCGTCGCCCACGTGGGCGTTGTGCGCCCATACGACGATCTTGGCCGGGCCGCCCCGGACCCGGCCGAGATGCTCGGCGAGCGCGTCCAGCGTGTCGGCCATGTGGCGGTCCCGGTGGTTCCAGGCGGAGATCCGGCCGCACAGCATCGCGCGGTAATGCTCGTCGGCCCCCCTCATGGCCCCGGCGTTCAGCTGCGCGTAGAACATCTCGTCCTCGGCGAGCAACCCCTCCTCGCGCGCGCACCGCATCGCGTCCCGCCGCTGGTCCACGAGGTGGGCCATCATGTCCTCCTCGCTGCCCATACCGGCCCCGCAGGCCGGGCTGAACCCGTAGGGCTCGTCGTCGGGGCCGATGTGGTCGAAGCAGGCGTAGCGCTCGCGGGCGCGGTCGGCGGCGAGCGGGTTGATCCCCTCCAGGAAGGCGACCACCTGCTGCATCGTCCGGTGGGCGCCATAGACGTCGAGGCCGTAGAAACCCGCCTGGCCGGAAAGGCCGGCGAGGATCCGGTCGTTGTGCTCGCGCAGCCATTCCACGAATTCCAGCACCACCATGTTGCGCCACATCCAGCTCGGGAACCCCCGGAAGTCGCGCAGCGCCTCCTCGGCGGTCGCGTCCTGGGTGCGGCCGTGGACGTACCGGTTGACCCGGTAGGCGTCGGGCCAGTCCGCCTGCACCGCGACGGCGCAGAAGTCCCGCTCCTCGATGAGCCGCCGCGTCATGGCGGCACGCGTCGCGTAGAACTCGTGCGTGCCGTGGGAGGCTCCGCCGATCAGCACGTAGTGGGCGTCGCCGATGAGTTCGAACAGCGCCTCGGGCGCGGGAGTGCCGTCCTCGACCGGGACGGCCTCCGCGCGGACGGCGGAGACGTCGCTCGGCCCCTGCCCGCCCGCGCCTGCCTGCGCCGACATCGCGGACGCGCGGAGCAGGTCGCGGACGTCCTCCAGGGTGACCTCCTTGAAGCCCCAGTAGGAGGGGTCGACCACGAAGAACGGCGAGGGGGTGGTCGCGCAGACCACCTCGTCCGACTCCATCTCGAGTTCCTCGAAGGTGGCCACGGAGCAGGCGGGCACGGCCACGATCACGCGCGCGGGCCGCAGCCGGCGCAGGGCCTTGAGCGCGGCCACCAGCGCGACACCGGTGGCGAGGCCGTCGTCGACGAGGACCACCACCCTGCCTTCGACCCGCTGCGGCGAACGGCCCTGGCGGAAGTGCTGCTCCCAGCGGACGATCTCCCGCCCTTCCCAGCCTGCGACGTGCTCCACCACTTCCGGGGGGATGGCGAGGCCTCGGACCAGGTCGTCGTTGAGCGCGATCACGCCGTCTCCGGCGATCGCCCCCATCGCCAGATCCTCCTGGCCGGGGACGCCGAGCTTGCGGGAGAGGAAGACGTCGAGGGGGGCGCCGAGGGCTTTGGCCACCTCGTACCCGACGGGCGTGCCCCCGCGCGGCAGCGCCAGGACGACGAGGTCGGGGTGTCCCCGGTAACGGTCGAGAAGGCCGGCCAGCGCTCGACCGGCATCTCTGCGGTCATAGAAGAGGCGGTCGGACATCGCGGCCCCCTAACGTGCTCGGAGGCGGACCGCCCGGCGACACGGCGCACCGGCGCTGCGGGCGCCGGCACGGGTCTCGGGGCGGTCCTGGGCCTTGTTCGCAGCCTACGCCTTCTCCTCGCCCGGTCCTCCTGGCCGGGTCTCGGGCCAAATCTCGGGCACGGACGGAGGGCGGGGCACGCGGGCGAGCGGGGCAGGCGGGCGGGCAAGGGAGGGCCGATAACGCGTCCCGTCATTAACCGCCGCACCGGATGGAATTTCCTGATCACGACCGCTCTTATCGGCGAATGCCATTAATTTCGGACCGGCCGGCCGGGGAAACCATAATTGACACATCAAAGACGCGGTTTCATAATTACGGCCACGGAAAGCGACACCGTAACCAGAGCGCTCAGGTGGTGTGGTCGTGAGCGAGACGACTCGCGCGTCGACGGTCCGGTCGGCGCGGGAGGTGCTGGCGTGGAGCCGCGATCTGACCCGCCCCGGCCTGCGATCCGCGGTGGAGACCCTGCCGCCCTCGATGCGGCGCGTCGCCGGCTATCACTTCGGCTGGCTGGACGAGCACGGCCTGCCGGCCGCGGTCGGCGGGGGCAAGGCCGTCCGCCCGGCGCTGGTCCTGCTGGCCGCCGAGGCCGCCGGAGGCTCCGCCGCCGCCGCGCTGCCGGCGGCCGTCGCGGTGGAGCTGGTGCACAACTTCTCCCTCCTGCACGACGACGTCATGGACGGCGACGCGACCCGACGCCATCGCCGCACCGCCTGGAGCGTGTTCGGCGTCAACGCGGCGATCCTGGCCGGGGACGCGCTGCTGACGCTGGCCTTCGACGTGCTCAGGGCCGACGGCCGCCCGGCCGTCCCGGAGGCGGCACGGGTGCTCGGCGCCGCCGTGCTCGACCTGGTGGAGGGGCAGAGCGCCGACACCTCCTTCGAGCGGCGCGACGATGTGACCCTGCCCGAGTGCGTGAGCATGGCCGAGAGCAAGACCGGCGCCCTGCTCGGCGCCGCCTGCACCCTCGGCGGCCTGTTCGGCGGTGGCGGGCCGGAGCGGGTCGAGCGCCTGCGCCGGTTCGGCGACCGGCTCGGGCTGGCCTTCCAGCTGGTGGACGACCTGCTCGGCATCTGGGGCGACCCGGCGGTGACCGGCAAGCCGGTCTACTCCGACCTGCGCAACCGCAAGAAGTCCCTGCCCGTGGTCGCCGCCCTGACCTCCGGCACCCCCGCCGCCCGCGAGCTGGCGGCCTTCTACCGGCGCCACCACCCCGCCGCCGCCCCCGGCCTGCCCAACCTCGCCTCGGCACCCGGCCTGCCCCCCACCGGCGCCGGGCCGGCCGACACCGACGCCGGCCTCATGCGTGCCGCCGGTCTGGTCGAGGCCGCCGGCGGGCGGGAGTGGACGCAGGAACACGCCGACGCGCTGCTGGCCGAGGCCCTCGCCCACCTCGCCTCCCTGGACCGCCCCGCGCCGCGCGCCACCGCCGAGCTGCGCGCCCTGGCCCACCTGGTCGCCCACCGCGATCACTGAACGCGCGGCCTCCCCTTCCGCTCGAAGCGACCGGCGCCGGTGCGGTGTCCTGGGTCGCTCGCCGTACGAAGGGCGCCGGTACCGCCGTACCGTACTCGCCGTCACGGCGCCCGATGCACGACCACGACACCGAACGGAAGGGTGGGACCGCCCAGAGACGCGAGTGGACACCGAGCGGAGGGGTGCGACCGCCCGACGACGCAAGCGGACACCGCCCGGAAGGGGGAGACCACCCGGGGACCGCAGAGGTCTCCACGCTGAAGGAGATTCGGCGAACAGGCTCATGCAGCAGGTGACCAGGATGAGCATCCGCCTGCGGCGGCTGGGCTCGGGCACATACAACCAATGCCTCCTATAGCCCGACTTATGCCTATGAGCTGCGGATATATGACGAATCACCGGGGAAGAACGTCTGTCGTGGGGGCGAGCGATGGCCGGTCACCCGCGACGGACCCCGGTTCCACGGGTGTCCGCCGGGTGCCGCGCAGCGCGTTCGGGCCGGGCTCCGCCGTCGCCCGCGCTCAGGGGGACAGCGGCCGGTCATGCCATGCCGCGGCCGATCTCGTCCGGCCGCGGCACGACACGATCTTCGTGGCTGTCCCCCACCCACCGTCGCGCGGCTCGCAGGGGGAGCAGCATGCCCGGTAACAAGGCCGTCGCCTATCTCGGGCCCGGCAGGGTCGAGATCGAGGACACCGACTACCCGGAGTTCGAGCTGAAGGACGGGCCGGGCGTGAACCCCGCCAACGTCGGCCGCAAGGTCGGCCACGGCGCGATCGTCAAGGCCATCGCGACCAACATCTGCGGCAGCGACCAGCACATGGTCCGCGGGCGCACCACGGCGCCGGCGGGCCTCATCCTGGGCCACGAGATCACCGGCGAGGTCGTCGAGACCGGTCCCGACGTCGAGTTCGTCAAGGTGGGCGACCTGGTGTCGGTCCCGTTCAACATCTCCTGCGGCCGGTGCCGGAACTGCAAGGAGGGCAAGACCGGCATCTGCGAGAACGTCAACCCCGACCGGCCCGGCTCGGCGTACGGGTACGTCGACATGGGCGGCTGGGTCGGCGGGCAGGCCGAGTACGTGCTGGTGCCCTACGCCGACTGGAACCTGCTCCGGTTCCCCGACAAGGACCAGGCGATGGAGAAGATCCTCGACCTGGCCATGCTGGCGGACATCTTCCCCACCGGGTACCACGGGTGCGTCACCGCCGGCGTCGGCACCGGCTCCACCGTGTACATCGCGGGCGCCGGCCCGGTCGGGCTGGCCGCCGGCGCGTCGGCGCTCCTGCTGGGCGCCGCCGTGGTGATCATCGGGGACCTGAACGAGGATCGCCTGGCGCAGGCGCGCAGCTTCGGCTGCGAGACCGTCGATGTGTCCAAGGGCGAGCCGAAGGACCAGATCGAGCAGATCCTCGGCGTCCCCGAGGTGGACTGCTCGGTCGACGCGGTGGGCTTCGAGGCGCGCGGCCACGGCGCCGAGGCGGGGGTCGAGCGGCCCGCCACCGTGCTGAACAGCCTCATGGACATCACCCGGGCCGGCGGCGCCATCGGCATTCCCGGCCTGTACGTCACCGGCGACCCCGGGGCCGCGGACCAGGCCGCCAAGGAGGGGTCACTGTCGATCAGGTTCGGCCTCGGCTGGGCCAAGTCGCACGCGTTCTTCACCGGCCAGTGCCCCGTCATGCGCTACAACCGGCAGCTGATGATGGCGATACTCCACGACCGGGTGCGGATCGCCGAGGCGGTCAACGCCACCCCCATCCCGCTCACCGAGGCCCCGCGGGGTTACGCGGACTTCGACAAGGGCGCGGCCCGCAAGTTCGTCCTGGACCCGCACGGGATGCTCGGGTCACGGGCATAGCGTCCCCCGTACATGGATCATGGCCCCGCCCCGGAGAGGACCCCTGTCCGGAGCAGGGCCACGATGGTGACCTGGGGACGGGCCCCGCCAACGGGCTGTCGGTCAGCCGTGGCAGGGCCCGCTGTCGAGAGGGATCAGGAGAGGGGCGGGTAGGCGTTCGCCAGCAGCTGGCGGAACTGCGCCGAGAACCAGGCACCGGAGAGCGGGGCGCCTGACAGGGCACCGGTCGCGTTGTTGCCGTTGCGCTCGTTGCCACCGTAGGTGGGGTCGCACATCCGGTCGAAGCCCTTGCCCTCGTCGTTCGGGATCGCCGTGCTGGAGCCGTCGGACTCACCCGGAGGCTTGATCCAGACGTAGGCGTCGAGACCGGTCGCGGGGTTCGCCCTGGGCCGCTCGCCGAGGCCGGCGCCGCTCTGGTTGCACCAGTTGCCGGCGTGGATCCGGCGGTCGACGCGCGACTCGTTCACGAACGTGTCGACGTTGGTCGACGTGCTCGTCTTGGTCGGGCGGGCCGACCCGCCCCATCCGTTGCGGGAGGTGTCGATCAGCATGCCGATGTTGGACGCGAAGCCCTCCGAGACGAGCCGCTGCCGGAACGCCTGCGCGTAGGTGAGCTCATCGACGTAGAAGTTCCAGTCGATCCACTTGGCCTGCCGCACCGACGTGCCGTTGACCGAGGTGTTGATGGTGAAGTACGGCTCGGTCAGCGCCGAGTAGTTGGCGGTGTTGGTGATGAAGCCGTCGACGCTGGCCATGCCCGCGGTGGTGCCGCGGACGGTGCTGGCGAAGAGCTGCGCGGCCGGGCCGAAGTTGGTGTCCCAGCCGAGCCAGCCGTGGTGCGCGGCGTCGATGTAGGTGTAGACGTTGCTGATCGCGTGCAGCTTGTTCAGGGCGTACTGCACACCCTGCACGTAGGCGCCGGACGACTGCGCCTCCTGGCACGCGGCCAGGTTGGTGTTGGTGATGAGGTTCGGCAGCGAGTCGATCTCGATGATCGTCACGATGCGCAGCGCGGAGTACTTCGAGTCGCTCATGATCGCGGCGATCGGGTCGATGTACTCGGTCTTGTAGCGGTTGAGGCCGTTCTCGGCGATCTTCAGCTCGCCGTTGGAGGCCAGCGCCGAGCAGTCACGGTTCGGCAGGTTGTAGATGACGAACTGGACGGTCAGCGGGGAGCTGCCGTTCGAGGCGTCCTGCTGCACGGCCGCGTCGAGGTGCGCCCGCAGGCCCTT
The DNA here is from genome assembly GCF_023276435.1 of Sphaerisporangium perillae. Lineage (GTDB taxonomy): Bacteria > Actinomycetota > Actinomycetes > Streptosporangiales > Streptosporangiaceae > Sphaerisporangium > Sphaerisporangium perillae. The sequence goes on along the minus strand of NZ_JALLPO010000005.1, from coordinate 45,152 downwards.
GGCGCTCGAGGTGCCGGCGATGGCGGCGATGCGGTCGAGCCACACACCGGTCGAGACGTTGGCGACGGCGGCGCCGCCCGGCTCGGCCGAGGCCTTGGCGGACCAGTCGGAGTTCACATAACCCGTGGCGCCGGCGTAGGGGTTGTCGACGTGCGTGCCGGGGTTGCCCCCGCCGGTGTCGTTGTCGGCCTCGGTGGCGGTCACCGCGACCGAGGTGAGCCCGGAGGAGGCCACGGAGAAGGCCCGCGTGCCGTTGGTGGTGTCGGTGTCCTCCGCGGCCCGCAGCGTCACGTTCTGGGCGGTGTTCCAGTTGGAGGTGGTGAAGGTCAGGCTGGCCCCGCTCGACACGGAGAGGTCGGAGTCACCACTGCCGGCGGTCGTGGTCACCGTCACGTTGCTCGTCGGCTGCGTCGCCAGGCGGACGGCGTAGGTCGCCGTGCTGCCCTCGGGGACGCTCACCGAGGTCGGGCTGACGACCAGGGACTGGGTGCCGGGGGTGGGGGTGACGGTGGGCGTCGGGGTCGGGGTCGGGTTGCCTCCGCCGCCGTTACACGTCGTGCCGTTGATGGCGAAGCTGGTGGGGTTGCTGTTGGTGCCGCTGAAGGTGCCGTTGAACCCGATGCTCCACGAGGCGCCGGTGGCCTGGCTCCCGTTGTACGACAGGCTCTTCGCGGTCACGTTCGCACCGGACTGCGACCAGTCGGCGCTCCAGCCCTGGGTCACCTTCTGGCTGCCCGGGAAGGCGAAGGTCAGCGTCCAGCTGGTCAGCGGGTCGCCGAGGTTCTTGATCGTGAGGTTTCCGCCGAACCCGTTACCGCCTTCCCATGCCTTCGCATACGTGACATCACACGCGACGGCGGCATTCGCCGACGTCGGGGCGACGGCGATCCCGATGGCGGCGAGCGCTAGCGCTGTCACCGCCGTCAGGCCTCTGCGCCAGGAACTCTTGTGGGGTCCCATTGTCTGTTTGTCTCCCTCATGAAACTGATCGGTCCGCCGCCTTCTTGAGGCGGCCAAGCAGCGCCCAGCTCGACATCGGCGGTGGGAGCGCTCCCATCGTCGGAGTGTTCCGAGAGGATGTACAGCAGATTGCGGGCGGCCACCCGGGGCGGCGGCCCGTTTGCCCGCCGCACCCGGCCCGCCGCCCATGTTGTGCTGTGCAAACACGCGGCACGGCTCAGTGGATCACCACGGAGTCCGATGAAACATTCATCTGGAAGGCGCGCCTACCCGTCCGGGCGCACGGCGCGGCCCGGCGCCCGGACGGCAGCCGGCGAGGTCCTCCAGCGACCGCACCACGTCGAACGGGGAGGGCTGGAGGGTCATCTCCCCCGCCACGCGCGCCGCGGCCTCGGCGTACCGCGGCGTGCCGAGCACCTCCCGGCAGCCCTCGGCCACCGCCTCGGGCGTGATCTCGCCGGGCGACAGGCGCACCCCCGCGCCCGCCCGCACCACCGCGTCCGCGTTCTCGAACTGGTCGTCCATCTGCGGCAGCACCAGCTGCGGGCGGCCCGTCAGCAGGGCCGTCAGCGCGGTCCCCTGGCCGCCGTGGTGCACCACGGCGTCGCACGTCGCCAGCACCTCGGCCAGCGGCAGCCGGCCGGCGTGCAGCACGCCGGCGGGCAGCGGCGGCCACGACGCGGCGATGTCGTCGTCCACCGCGACCAGCAGCTCGATGTCGGGCCGCGCCAGGTCGCGGAGCAGCCTCACCATGAACTCCGGGTCGCCGGCGACGCCGTACCGCGGCAGGAGCGTGCCCAGCGTCACGCACACCCGTGGCCTGTCCCGGCGCGCGAAAGCCCAGCTCGGGACGTGGGCGTCTCCGTTGAACGGCACGTGGCGGACACCGTGGTGGCCCCTCGCGTGCGGCAGGCGCAGGGACTCCGGCCACGGGTCGAGCACCATCCCCGGCTCCGGCATCGCGGAGAGTCCCAGCGCCGCCGGCTCGCCGCCGAACTCCTCGGCCGCGGCGTCCCTGTACTCGTGCAGCCCGGCGACCGACCAGTGGTAGCGCACCCAGGGCACGCCGTGGACGGCCGCGGCGATCGGGCCGGCGAACTCCGCGCGCTCACTGACGATCAGTGTGGGCTCCCACGCGCGTACGAGCGCCGCGATCCCGGGCAGGGCATGGGCCGCGATACGGCCGAACCCGCGCCCGTGCAGGCGGCGCTGCTCGCCCGACCCGCTCGCCACCGTTCCCGCGCCGGCCGCCCGGTCACGGCGGACCAGATCGGTGAACTCGATCGCCGGTCCCGACGACGCGACGGGCAGCCCCGAACGGACGACCGCCGGCACGAAGCTCTCCACCGCGCCGACCAGCACCTCGTGCCCGGCCGAGCGGAACGCCCACGCCAGTGGCACCAGGGGCAGGAAGTGGCCGGGCAACGGCGCCGTGGTGAACAGGATCCGCACGTGTACTACCTCCAGGAGATCGGCGGCCACGCCGTCGGACCCGCGCGCGGGCCCGCGTGAAGCCCCGCGCGCAGACCTGACGCGAGGCCTGGACGAAGACCCGCGTGGGGCGGGCTCGAAGGCCAGCTTGGCCCTGCCACCGCCCCGGATCGGCGTGCCCGAGCGGCTCGCCGGGTCATGTTTGGGTCATCTCCCCCGCCCTCCCCCTCCCACCTGTACGCGACGTCGCAAGCCGTTCGCCCACTTACCGATCCGGACCGTTCATGTGCGGTTCAGCCGCTCTTGCGAGGGTGCCTACGTAGCCGGAGCAAGATCTCTCCGGCGGGATGGAAAGGCAAGACATGGGCCACGGGCACGACCACCCTCACGATCATCCGCATGCTCACCCCCACGACCACTCCCACGGTGCCGAGCACGCCCACGAGCAGGGCGAAATGGCGCCGGTCGTGGACATGTCGGTCCCCGACTCCGAGCTTTCCCCCGGCCAGCTGTCGCGGCGCCAGATGTTCCGGCGCGCGGGCCTGCTGGGCGCCGGCCTGACCGCGGCCGGGGTGCTCGGCACCCAGCACACCGCGGCCGCCGCCACCTCCTCGACCGACCGCGCGAGGCACGCCTCCGAGCCGCGCGACGGCTACCTGTGGCTCGCCGGCGACCACCACATCCACACCCAGCACAGCTCCGACGGCATCTACAAGGTCAGCGACCAGGTCCAGCACGCGAACGCGTACGGCCTGGACTGGATGGTCATCACCGACCACGGCAGCGTCGCGCACGCCAAGATCGGTGTGGAGAAGGTCAACCCCGACATCGTCGCCGCCCGCCAGGCCGTCAAGGACACCCTGGTCTTCCAGGGGCTGGAGTGGAACATCCCGGCCGCCGAGCACGGCACGGTGTTCGTGGCCCCCGGCCGCAACGAGGTCGCCACGCTCAAGGAGTTCGAGAACTCCTTCGACGGCTCGGTCAAGGGCGCCTCGGCGTCCACCCCGCAGAACGAGGCCCTCGCCATCGCCGGGCTGAACTTCCTCGCCGACGCCGTGAAGAACCGCCGCGTCGAGGCCGCTCTGTTCCTCGCCAACCACCCCGCCCGCAAGGGTCTCGACTCCCCGCACGAGATCCGCGGCTGGCGGGACGCGCAGCCGGACATCGCCGTCGGCATGGAGGGCGCGCCGGGTCACCAGGCGGCCGGCATCCCCAAGCCGAACGGCCCGGGCTCCGGGCGCGGCTTCTACGACAGCACCCCCGGCGCGGACTCCTTCCCCGCCTACCCGGCCGAGAGCTACAAGACCTTCGGCGGTTTCGACTGGATGACCGCCACCGTCGGCGGCCTGTGGGACAGCCTGCTCGCCGAGGGCAAGAGCTGGTGGATCACCGCGAACTCCGACTCGCACTGGGTCTACGGCGACACCAGCGACCGCGGCCCCGGCAGCGACTTCGAGGCCAACGGGCGCTACAACGACCCGGTCTACAAGGGGGTCGTCGACCTCACCAAGGGCGACTTCTGGCCGGGCTACTACAGCCGGACCCACGTCGGGTCGAAGGGCTTCTCCTACACCGCGGTCATGGACGGCATCCGCCAGGGCCGCGTCTGGGTCGACCACGGCGGCCTGATCAGCGCGCTGGTCGTGCGCGCCCGCCAGGCCGGCACCGGACAGCGCGGGGTGACCCTCGGCGACACGCTGCACGTCCGCCAGGGCGCCAAGGTCGAGATCGCCATCGAGATCACGCTGGCGAACCAGCCGAACTGGGCGCAGTTCGTCCCGGCCCTGGCCCGCGTGGACGTCATCCAGGGTGACGTCACCGGACCCGCCGCCGACAAGGACGTCTTCACCACCCCCGCCACCAAGGTGGTCAAGTCGTTCGAGGTCGGCAAGAACACCGGGACGGTCACGTTCACCTACCAGGTCGGCGCCGTCGACCGGCCGGTGTACGTGCGGCTGCGCGGCACCGACGGCAACCGCGGCGCCGCCGGTCTGCTCGGCGCGGCGGTCGACCCGGTGGGTCCCCGCATCGACGTCTTCGGGGACGCCGACCCGTGGAAGGACCTCTGGTTCTACAGCAACCCGATCTGGATCGTGCCGCGCGGATGATCCTCGGCCTGGACGCGGGCTCGCGGACGGTCGCCGAGGCCGAGCATCTCCTCCACGACGTGGTGGAGGTGCTCGGCCTCCCGCCCGGGACCGTGGGCTGCACCCATTTCGTCCGCACCGCGACCGGACTCCCGCACGTCGCCTGCTCGCTGACCACCGGAGAGCCGGCCAGGGAAGCCACCAGCGGCGGGGCCGCCGGCCTCGGCACGCTCACCGCCGACCTCGGCTCGCTGCCCGGTGACCTGGGCACCGCGCTCGGTGACCTGGGCACCGCGCTCGGCGACCTGGGCACCGCGCTCGGTGACGCCCGTACGGGGCCGGCGGACCTGGCGGAGGGCGCCGCGCTGGCGGCGGCCGAACGCGCCTCAGGGTCGGGCGGGCGGCTGGTCCTCTATCCCGGCAGGGCGGAGCTCACCGGCACACTGACCGTCGCCGACGTGCTGGCCCGCTCGGTGATCGACCGCATCGTCGTGCTGGGCGAGCCGGAGGCGCCCTCACCGGACACGCCTGTCGCGACCAACGACCACGTGCGGCCGCAGTGGCGCGACGGGCAGGTCGTCCTGCTCGCCATGCCCGCCTCCGGCGAGCGCCTCATGCCGGCCGAGGTCCCCGACCCCACTCCCTGCCTGCGCCGACCACGGGTGACCGGCGGCGAGGTCACCTAACGAGGCAGGCCGTCGCCAGCCGGCGGGAAGCTCAGCGGCGGTGCGACCTCGCGGGGCCGGCGTGGCCGGCTAGGGGCGGGAGGCGGGTGCGGCGGGCGGCCTCCGGCGGAGCAGGTACAGCGCGAGCAAGGTGAGCCACGCCCATCCGATGGCCAGCGTGAGGCGCTGCAGCAGGCCGCCGACCGGCATGAACACCGGATCCCGGGCGAAGCCCATGCTCGTGAGGACGAAGCAGCCCAGGAACGCGACGGCCGTCCCGGCGGAGTACCCCGCCCAGGCTCTGTGCCGCGAAACCCAGAACCGGTAGGCCAGCACGAGACAGGCGACGGGCAGTCCCAGGAAGACCAGAGCGGAGAACAGGTCGTGCAGCGTGCCGGACATGGTCTTCACCGGCACCATCGGGGTGCCTTCGGGATAGCCGTTGACGGGATCGGTGACGAAGACGCCCGCGCCGATCAGGCCGATGCTCACCAGGCCGATCAGCAGCGGCGCCCAGACACCGCCCCCGTAGCGGCGAACGGCCGGCCGCAGGCCGAACGAGAACGCGAGCAGCAGGGCCCCGGTGACCAGGAAGTTCGCGGTCTGCGTCCAGCCGGACGGCCCGATCGCGAGGGAGCTCACCGGATACCGCAGCGGGTCGTACCCCGCATGGCGGGTGGCCCCCTCCACCAGGAACGCCAGGACGAAGAGCGGCGGCCCGACCGCCCCGCAGGCGAGCAGCACGCGCTGGAGGGGTGCGGCCGGCCGGAGCGGCGTGGCCTCTCCCTGCCCGGCGACATCGGCATTGTCACTGCGCATCCGTCACTCCTGCCTGCCGGGCCGTCCACCGGAACTGGCCGGCCCTGCGCGGAAGGGGGTCCGCCGATGCCGGCGACACTCGCGGTGCTCAGCCTACGCAGCCTCGGTCGCCGGGGATAGCCTCAGCCGGCTGGAGCCGGTGCCGCGCCATTCGACGAGGGCTCAGCGGCCCCTGGGAGGTGGCATGCCGCCGGTGGGGATGCGCCAGGCCGGCGGCACACGGCGGACGCGGCGGGTCGAGCGCCACAGCCCGAACAGCCAGGCCAGGCCGATCACCGAGGTCAGGGCGAGCCCCGCCCAGTACAGGACGGTGAACGACTGGAGCTGGGCCGGGGTGGGATTGGGCACCCAGCCCTGCCGCAGCAGGTCCAGCTGGCCAGGCGTGCTGGTGAGCAGCAGCATGACGACCAACGCGATGGAATGCATGGAGTCCCACAGGGCGTGCAGTGCGGAGACCCCCAGATAGGTCAGCACCAGCCGGCCGGTGATCAGGAAATGGTCCCGGGTGCTGGCGCTGAACAGCACGCCGCCGAGGATCGCCGTCCACAGCCCGTGCCCGACCGGAGCGAGCAGCCCGCGCAGCACCTCGGTCTGCACCAACTGCATCAACGACAGCCCTTTGACGGTGAAGAGCGCGGTGAAGGCGTACCCGGCCGATTCGAAGGCGGCGAACCCGAAGCCCACGGCCGCCCCGAGGATCACGCCGTCGCGCACGGACTTGTCGGCCAGATGGCGGGTGAGGAAGGCCAGCGCCAGCAGCTTCACCGCCTCCTCGATCAACCCGACCCCGACGAACAGCCACGGCGAGGGGCGGAGCAGGTAGGACTCCAGGACGGACGCCCCGAGGACGCCCAGCACGCCCCCGGTGAGGAAGGTGCTGAACACCAGCGTCGGGGTCAGCTCCCCGGTGTCGCGGCGCTCGAAGGCCCACACGACGAAGGTCACGGGCACCAGGAAGCTGCCGAGCAGCACCAGGGTCGGGATCAGGTTGGGGTTGGCGGTCAGGAAGGTGATCGTCACGGTCAGCAGCCACAGCACCAGGCCGGTGAGCAGGATGCGCAGCCATGAACGCCGCGCGGGAGGTCTGAGGCGGGTGCCGGAGGTCGTCATCGGTCCTCCTCGTGCCGGGGCGGGTGACTTCGATCGGCCTTTACCCCTACCCCGCGCGACCGGTGGCAACCGGCCCTGACGGCAGGTGAGAACCGTTTCGGACGGCGGCCGGGCCGTGTAGGGACATTCCCCGGGGGTACGCCCGCCCATACGGGACGGTTTCGTGTCAATGTCGATCGATCGAGGGGGACGACATGAGCACACCATCCGGAGATGAGGAATCAGGGCGGCGCGTCGAGCGCGGCGGTGCCGGGGAGGCGGCCGGGGCGCCCTTGACCTCCGCGGAAGAGGAGGCCTCCGCGCGGCCCGGGGGCGCCACGCCAGGGCCGGACGAGGAGATCACCGACGCCGAGTGGAAGCGGTTGAAGGAGCTCAACCCCGACGACTTCGAGTGATCGCCCCGAGCCTCAGCAGGCGGTCCAGAGGCCGCCCTTGACCGGCCATCCGCCGTGCAGCTCGTCGAAAAGGTGCTCCCACAGCGGCATGACGACCTCCGGGGCGTAGTCGCCGGAGGTCATGGCGGCCGCGGCCCCCATCCGCAGCCGCAGGTCACGGTCCTCGACGAGGCGGAGCAGGGCGGCGGCCAGCCCGTCGACGTCCTCGGGCGGCACCAGGAGCCCGTCGGCCTCGTCGGTGAGCACGTCCGCCGGCCCGGTCGGGCAGTCGAAGGCGGCGATCGGCAGCGCATGGCTCATCGCCTCGATCATCACCATGGGCAGGCCCTCGAAGCGGGAGCTGAGCGCGTAGATCGAGGAGTCCGCCAGCTCGTCCTGCAGGTTCTTCGTGCGGCCCATCAAGGTGACGTGGCCGGCCATGCCGTGCTCGTCGATGAGCTTCCGCAGCGGGGCCTTCTGGGCGCCGGTGCCGAAGATGCGCAGCCGCCACTCCGGATGCCGGCGGGCCACCTGGCTGAACGCCGGGATCAGCAGGTCGAACCCCTTCTGCGGGACGAGCCTGCCCGCGGCCACCACGACGGGGTTCTCCTGGGTGGAGGGCTTGGGATCGTCGGTGTGGACGGCGTTGGGGATGCGGACGATCGCGCTGTGCGGCAGGAGGCGCTGGTATTCGATCCGGCTGGTCCTGGTCAGGGCGGCGATCGCGTCGAACCGGGAGTAGTACCGGGCGATCTCCTCGCGGACGGTGCCGGGGTAGGCGGCGAGGTTCATGTGCTCCTGCGCGACCCGGATCACGCTCTTGTGCGCCCGCCGGGCGGAGATGAGGTTGAGCGCCGGCCGCGTGGTGACCAGGACCCCGTCCCGCAGCTGCGAGACGTAGTCGATGACGGCCCGTTCGACGGGCTCGGTGAAGTAGCCCGCGGCGAACTCGCCGACCGGGACGATCTTGCCGCGCAGCCTCCGCCATGCCCGCCGGCCGAGCGAGTCGGGTTGGACGCCGTCTCGCTGGTCCACCAGCGCGGTCAGCCGGACGCGCGGGTCAAGGGGGAACTGGGGGTCGTCACGGCGGCGCACCACGCTCACGACCTCCACGTCGTGACCATACGCGGCCATCGCGCCGGCCTGGTTGAGCACGGTGCGGATCGTGCCGCCCATGCCGTACGCGTGCAGAATCAGGTAACGGATCTTCACGCCGATCCCGCCGCTCCGGGAAGGTAACCCCAGCTCGCGCACATCGGCCGTAGCGGCTCGGGGATCTCCTCCGGACCTGGAAGCTCGCGCCCTGGTTGGACGCTGCCGGAGCGGATCTTGTCCTTCCAGTCGCCGAGCCCCTTCTGCAGCACGCCGGGCTCGCCGTAGGAGAGCATCGCGGGATCCCAGGGAATGTCGAGGAACGCGCAGATCGAGCGGGTCTCCGGCTCGGGGGCCGAGGTCAGGTCCTCGTACCGCACGGTGAGGCCCGGCAGCGCGGCCCTGGCCCGCTGCACCGCCTTCATGTAGCGCAGGGCGTCGGTCGCGGCCTCCTCCGGGGTCCTCCTGTCCGGGCTGGCCTCATGCCAGGAGGTCGCGATGGACGCGGGGTGCCGGAGAAGGAAGACGAACCTGGCGTCGGGCCAGCAGGTGGCGATGCGCTTGTAGGCGAAGGCGTTGGCCGGGGTCTTGTCGACGATGAACCGCTTGCCGCTTCGCGCCAGCTCCCGGTGCAGCACACGGTCCCACAGCAGGTGCTCGAGGTCGGCCTGGTTGTGGCCGAGCGCCGCCATGGCCTTCTCCGCCAGCGGCGTGCCGAAGCCCACGCTGAGCCGGCGGACGTGCAGCTCGTGCGGAGCGTGCAGGTCGGGATGGGCGTTCAGCATCGCGCGCAGCAAGGTGGAGCCCGAACGCACCGGGGAGATGACGAAAATGGGGGCGGTCAGCAGCCGGTCGGCTCGCGGGTCCGCCGGAGGCCGGACCAGGTCGCCGGGGGCCGGGGCGGCGACTCCGGCCGGGACATGACCGGGTTTCCCTACCCGTTTGATCTGGATTCCGGTATACTTACTCAGGGCGCTGTGCATCCTCCGCTGCCACGTCATGCCGCAGCAGGCTACCTAGTTTCCCTGGCAATTAACTGTGAGCTACCTGAACATCACCGTGACGTCACGCGCGGCCTGCCGGCTCGACCGCCGGCGAGGCGCGAGGGCCCGCTCGCTCTCGCCAAGCTGTGCCCGCGCCACGGCCAGGCCGAGCTGGTTGGTCATCATCATCAGCACGGCGCGCTCCTCGACGCTGAAGTGCCGTCTCCGAGCGTGATCCGCTCCCCCTGCCGTGCTACCTCACCGCGCCCCGCAACGGTCTCCCGGCACGGGACACCTACAACACCACTGTATTGCCGCCCCATCTGCTAGGACGAGTGGTCGCCCTCCGGTGGTTCGCCACCTCGGTTTCCGTGGACCAGGATCGTGGATGCCGGGCCGTCGGGGCCGGTTGCCTCCTGCCAGCCTTCGGGCCATGATCGTCCGGTGCCGGGGACGGCCCGGGCCGTGGCCTCCCACAGGGCCGGGGTGGTGGCGAACGCGGCCTCCTGGAACGACGCCCCGCCGTCGAAGCGCGCCTGCCGGAAGACGGCCTCGTCCTTGAAGGCGGCTCCGCCGAAGACCGCGTCCCCGGCGAAGGCGGCCGCCCGGAAGAGCGCCCGGTTCTTGAACACCGTCCGGCTGAAGATCGCCTCCTTCTCGAACGTGACGCTCCTGAAATCCGCCCGGAGGGCGAAGACGGTCTCCCGGAATATCGCCCCCTCCTCGAACACCACATTCTCGAAGCCCGCCTTGTAGTTGGCGTCGCCCCAGGCCGCCTTGCCGGTGAAGACGGCTCCCCCGAAGACCGTCCGTCCCGAGAACGTGGAGCCGTCGAAGCGGGCCAACCCCTCGAACGTGACCCCGCCGAAGCCCGCCGCGCGCATGCGGCACTCCCAGAAATCGAGTTTCACGAGCCATGCGCTCGTCAGGTCCAGGTCCATGTCCGGCCAGAAGGCGGCGGGCGGCGACGGGTCGGACCTGCTCCAGCGCAGGTGGTTGCCGAGGATCCGCTGCGCCGTGGTGCGGACCTGCAGCTCCTGCGGGTCGATGAGATTCATGATCTCCTCCTCACGGCCGGCGAGGAGGAGATGCTCCGCCTGTTCCGCCGGTTCCCCCTGCGGGAATCCGGCCCGGATAGGAGGCATGCGGAGGTAGGCGCAGATCACGTCGACGACCGTCTGGCGGTGTTCGGGGTTGTTCTGGGCGACGCGCTCCAGGGCGTACAGCCCCGCCAGGCGTACGGCGGCCTTGTCATGCCCGAGCTGGTCGGTCGCCTTGGTGTAGAGCTCGGTCACGCGCTTCTCGTCGGCGTCGTACTGCTGGTAGGCCTGGGTGCGCTCCCCCAGCCACTGGCGGCGGACGCCGAGGAGGAGCGCCACCAGCCCGGCGGCGCCGGCGCCCACGGTCAGTCCGGTCTTCACGGCCTCCAGCCGCAGCTCGACGCGCCGTGCCGGGTCAGGGGCCGTGTCCGCGAGGTACAGCAGCACCGCCGTGGCGCTCCACATGGATACGACGATGAGCACGACGCCGCCGAGGACCCACCACCAGGACAGGACGCGCAACGAGACCCGGCCGGCGCTCCCGTCCAGGCCCCTGGCCAGGCCCATGCCCGTTCCGGCCAGCACCACGGCCGCAAGCGCGAGCACCCCGGACACCGGCACGTAGGCCACGATGTCGGGCGCTCCCAGCAGCCCCGCGAGGACCGCCCCGGCCACCGCCACCATGGCCGCGACCGTCGAGATCATGCCGACCGTCCTACGCTTCGCCCTCCACCAGCGCTGTCTCATGGTCGAACTTCAACACATACGCCCGGCATGCTCCAGCGGAACCGGGTGGACCGCCCGGCCCGGCGCCTCGGCACGACGCGGCACCGCCTGCCGCTAACGACAGGCAAACGATGCGCTGACGCGGCGACCGTCATGCTCAGGGGCCCAGGGAGCACGCGGGCTCAGCGGGCTCAGGGGGCCGGGCTCAGGTAGAGGGGGGCGGCTGTGGACGGGTGGGAAGCGGAGCTGGCTGGAGTTGCTGGGCCGGCGCCTGCGCGACGCCGAGGAGAAGCTCGTGGAGTTCAGCTCCTGCGACATGCTCGGGCGGGTGGTGCGGCGGCTGGTCGAGCTCGCCGGCCGGTTCGGCGCGCGGTGTCCCGCCGGGGCTGAGGATCACGCTTCCGCTGTCGCAGCAGGAGTTGGCCGGGTGGACGGGATCGTCCCGGATCGCGACCGCCAAGGCGCTGCGCGTCCTGCGTGACCGCGGCTGGATCGAGACCGGCCGCCGGGAGATCATCATCCGGGATCTCGACGCCCTCCGGCACCGCGCCGGAGCGGTGTCCGGCCGCCCGCTCGCCGAAGCGAACTGATCCGCCCCACGGTGGCGCACTCCCCTCCATCACCGGGCGCGCCCGTCGCGGCCGCTTCACCGGTGCGGTGCCCACGAACGTTCGCGGGCTTGTTCGCATTGGCGGAGCGGGCTCGGGATCGATCAGTGTGGGGGCGCGAGCAGGATGTCGACGACATCGCGAAGCGGGCCGATCAGATCGTCGGATGTCGCGTCGCGCAAGGGCTGCAGACCGACGGCGGACCGTATGACGGCGACGCCGACGCCCAGCGCGACCAGGAGTTCCGCCCTCAGCAGGCGTTCGTCGTCGTCCTGCGCCGGCCGCGTGCCCGAGGCTTGGAGCACCTGTCGGCTGAAGTCCTGCAGGGCCTGTCTGCGCAGGCTGTCCACCCCTTCGTCGCCGGAGACGCGCAACAACATCAGCACCGGGTGCTCGCCGAATTCCGGCCAGGCACCGGCCGACAATTGGTGGCTGAGGGCCTCGGCGAGGGCGGCACGGTCTCGGGGGAACTCGCCTGCACCCCCCGTCATGGATGTCCAAAGCGTCGTCGTCGACCGCTACCCCGATCCCGCCTACCTGCCGCGCCTGCGCGAGGCGATCGGCGCCGCCCGGGCGGGCGGCCTTCCCGTGATCTATGTGGTCGTCGGGTTCCGCTCCGGGTACCCGGAGGTCAGCACCCGCAACAAGATGTTCGGTGCGCTCCCGGGCACCACGGGAGCGGCCGGCGGCGGCCAAGCCACCCGGGCCCATCCGGACGTGGCACCCGAACCCGGCGACATCCTCGTCACCAAGCGACGCGTCAGCGCCTTCGCCGGCAGCGACCTCGACATGGTTCTGCGGGCCGGCGACATCGATCACCTCGTCCTCACCGGCATCGCCACGAGCGGCGTCGTGCTGTCCACCTTGCGCCAGGCGGCCGACCTGGACTTCGGCCTCACCGTCCTGGCCGACGGATGCCTCGACGCCGACCCGGAGGTGCATCGGGTGCTCACGGAGAAGGTGTCCCCCCACCAGGCGGATGTCACGACCGTGGCCGACTGGGTGGCGGCACGCTGACGGTGCCCGCACTCGGCATGGCGTCACTCGACCAGAACCGGGATGCGGCCGCGCGTAACCAACTCGTGGCCCGGTCGGCCGGCGAGGCCATGACCTCTCGCAAGGACGAACGACACATCCCGATGATCGGGACTCGGAACAGGCCCTAAGTAAGTGTCCCGCGCCAGAAATTCGTCGACAGGCGTCCTTGGGGGTCTGCTCCAGCGTCGCCACCACGACCTGCTCGACCTGGTCCAGGCTGATGGACGGCGGCCGGCCCGGCCGCTGCTCGTCCATCAGCCACTCCAGCCTCAGCCGCAGGAACCGGGTACGCCACTTGGACACCGTGTCGGGGTGGACCCGCAACTCCGCGGCGATCTGCTTGTTGTCCTTTCCCTCCGCGCACGCCAGAACGATCTGCGAGCGCATCGCCAGGACCTGCGAGGACTTCGCCCGGCGTGCCCATCGCTGCAACGTCGCGCGTTCCTCATCGCTCACCGTCAGCTCAGCCTTCGGCCGCCCCGTCCGGGGCCTGTCCAGCAGGGCGTCGGTCCCGCCTTGGGCAAAGGCGGTTCGCCACCGGCGGACCGTCGCCACGCTCATACCGAGTTCCCTTACCACCTGAGCATCGGTACCGCAGACGGACCTGGATGCCCCATACGCATCAGGATAAAAAATTATCGGACAGATTTCAGGCGCACAACACCCCAGAGCCCCCTCGGTTACGGTTTGTGTATGAGCGTCGCAGAAGGTAATGATTTCTCTCGCCAGCCGGCAGCAGTCGGACTACTGATCACCGACGAGGCCGGACGGCTCCTGCTCGTCAAGCCGACCTATAAACCGTTGTGGGAATTCCCCGGCGGAATGGTCGACGCCGGAGAGACCCCGTGGGAGGCCGCGGTCCGGGAGATCAAAGAAGAACTCGGCCTCGTCTGGACGCAGCCCCCGCGGCTGCTGTGCTTCGACTGGATGCGCGCACGTCCCGGGGAACCCGGCGGGCTACGCCTCATCTTCGATGGCGGGGTGTTCGACGAGGCAGCGCTGCCGCAGATCAGGCTCCCGCCTGAGGAGCTCAGCGAATGGAAACTCGTCGCGCTGCCCGACGTCGACGACTACCTGCCGCCGCAGCGAGCCCGCCGCGCCCGGGCGAGCATGTCCGCTCGCGCAAGGGGGGTCGCCTACCTGGAGAACAGCCACCCCACCTTGTGACCGCCGGGCCGGGTCACCCGGCCGCCAGGCTGTGCAGCGTCTCCCGGTAGTCGTTGAACGCCGGCGACCCGCGCTGCCCGGTGTTGGAGACGTCGAGCAGCTCGTGCGCACGTGACAGCACAAGAGGGGTCCGGTAGCCGGAGGGCGTGGCCATGAGGTGATGGGCCGCGAGCTGGTAGCCGCTGGCGAGGTCTCCCCCGCGGATGAGACACGAAGCCTGGTCGAGCCGGATGAGCATGGGGTTGACGTGTTCGGTCGCCGGATACAGCGCGAGCGCTGCCGTCTGGGCCTCTCCCGCCTCTTTCAGCCGGCCGATCGCGGTCAGCGTGGCCTCTTTGTGAAATGCCATCTGCTGCCGCGGATACCCGTAGATGGAGTTCTCCAGGTGCGCCGGCGGCAGCTTGTCGACGATCTCCTCGGCCTGCCGTAGCGCCTCCAGGGCGCGAGCCGCGTCACCGAGCCGGGCATAGGCGCGGGCCTCGGTCGAGGCGGCGAGGGCGGCGCCGGTGCAGGGAGCCTGCCCTGCCCAATGGCGCGCCTCGCCGGCTAGGGCGAGCGCGGTCTGCGCGGGCTGGTGATGGTAGAGGCTCACCGTCGCCTCACGCGCCCGCACCCACGATTTCAGGACCCGGTCGTTGGTCTCCTGCGCGGCGACCTGCGCTGTGGAGAACCAGTTGCGGGCGTGCCGGTGATGGCCGAGGCCGATGTGCGAGCGGCTCGCTCTGGCCGGCCGCCCGCACCTGCCACATGGTGAGCGCACCCGGCCGGGCGGCGGAGCCCGGCCTACAGCCCTGGAGTAGACGCGATGGGGTTGCAGCGAATCGTCTTGACGTGGGTCGCCACCGGCCGCGGCGGCGCCGAACGCTCGATCGAGGAGGTCGCCGAGTATCTCGCCCGGTTCGGCATGGACGTCGCCGTGGTGTGGTGGCGGCACGGCGACGGGCCGGCCTACCTGGGGACGCGCCCGGGCGTCGACGTCCGGCAGGTGGCCGACCTCGCCGGGTACCGCGCGCAGCTCGCCGCGGTGATGGGCGACGGGCACGGCACGGTGCTGGTGTCCACGCAGCGTACGGTCCTGGTGGACCTGCACCACGCCGGTGCCGCGCCGGTCCTGGCCGTCGTGCACGGCATCATTCAGCCCGATCATCCGTTGAGGGTGATCGACCCCAACAGCGGGGGCCTGGTGGAGTATCCGCCCGGGTCGTGGCCATGGGACCGGCTACACCGCGTCGCGCGGTGGGTCGGCATCAGCGAGGCCTCGGCCGCCTCGATCCGCCAGGCGGCCCCGCCCGGCACGCCTGTCGAGGTGATCCTCAATGGGCTGACCGTGCCGGCCGTCCATCCCGAGCGGGCGCCGCGCGGGCCGGTCCTGCGGGTCGCCGCTGTGGCGCGGGCAGTGCCCTGGAAACGGCTCGACCACATCATCGCCGCCCTCGCGCATCCGCTGCTCACCGGCCGGTCCCGGCTGGATGTGTACGGTGCCGAGGACAGCGCACACCTGCAACGCCTCGCCGACGAACTCGGCGTGCCGTTCACCTGTCACGGCTACGTCGACGAGCTGTCGGAGCACCTGTCGCGGGCCGATGTGCTGGCAGGCGCAGTGCTGGTCGAGGGGTTCGGGCGGTGCGTCGTCGACGCCGCCGGCGGCGGCACCCCCTCCGTCATGCCGAACGCCGGCGCCTGTCCGGAAGTCGTGCTCGACGGCATCACGGGCCTGTTGTACGACCCCGCCGACCCCGACGGGTTGGCGCACGCCCTGTACTGGGCGGCCGAGACCGACCCGGGCGAGCTCGCCGCCATGGGGCAGGCCGCCCGGCATCGGGCCCTGGCCTGGTTCACCCCGGGCCGATGCGCCACCGAATACCTGCACCTCGCCTATGAGGTGAGCAACCAGGCGCGTGCGCTGGTGGGGGCTGGCGCATGAGCCAGATCCCCCGGCTCGGCGACCTGGCGGGCCTGTCGGCGGATCCGTTCCTGACCGCGTGGGGCGTCGCGGCGGCGCTGGAGGACCGGCCGTTGAACCACCTGGGGGACTTCGCCGGCGACGCCTACGCGACGGCCCTGCACCGCGTCGGGCCGGGGCGGATCCATCCGACCGCGTCGATCTCGCCGCTCGCCAAGGTCAGCCCCGACGTGGTGATCGGCCCTGACGTCACGGTGCACGAGTACGCGACCGTGCGGGGGCACAGCGTGCTGTCAGCCGGCGTGCAGGTCGGCTTCGGCTGCGAGGTCACCAACACGGTGGTCGCCCAGGGCACGCGGCTCGCCCACCAAATCTGCGTCGGGTACAGCATCGTCGGGCAAGCCGTCCACCTGTCGGCGTCCGTGGTCGTCGCCTCCACGCACCTGTGGTGCACCGACATGGGGCACCCGGACCGGGAGGTCACCGTGCGGCTGGGCGACGGGTCGGTGTGCCGGACCGGGCTGGTGAAGTTCGGCGCCATCATCGGCGACCGGACCCGCGTCGGCATGCACGTCGCCCTCGGCCCCGGCCTGGTGGTCGGCGCCGACAGCGTGATCTACCCCGGTGTCATCGCGGCCGGCGCCGTTGTGCCGGCCGCGCACGTCGCCCGCCCAGACCCCGCCTCCGTCCGGATCACCCCGCGCCGCGACATTCCCTCGCCCACTTCCGCTCTTGAGGCCGTTGGAGGCCAACCGTGAAGTACACCGCCGAACGCCGCGAACTCCTGGCCCTGGCCGAGGAGCTGCAACGCTGGGACATGCTCAACCGTCCGGTGGGGCGCTCAGTATGCGTCTGCCCGACGGCAACATCCTCATGTCGTGCGCCGGGTCGGCGTTCCACCGGTGGAACCTGACCGTCAAGGACTTCATCGCCCTGACCCCCGCTGGTGACATCGTCGACCGGCCGGCCGGGCTCGGGGCGGCGGCGACCACCACGCACCTGGCGATCTACCGGAGGTTCCCCGACGCGAACGCCTGTCTGCACGCCCACTCCCCCTACAGTCTGGCGTTCGCCTCGCTCGGCCTGCCGGTGCCCTCGTTGACCAACCGGATGGACATGTTGGGCGAGGTGCCGTGCATCGCGGCCGACGACACCAGGATCAAGGCCGACTACCTGGCCAACCCGCGTCCGCTGCAACTGCCGGCCGGGATGAGCCCGCGCCCTGACGCTGCCGTGGTGAACCTGGAGCACATCGAACCGCAGATCGAGAAGGTGTTCGGCCCGCGGGGACACGAGCTGGCCCATCACGGGCTGGCGTTCACGTTGTACCGGCACGGGTTGTTCGCGTTCGCCAAGTCCGCCGACGAGGCGTTCGACAACGTCGCCCGCGTCGAGGAGGCCGCGCGCACCGCGCTGCTGCAGGCGGTGCTGGGCGGTGACAGCGGCCGTATCCAACTCGACCGGCTGTTCCCCGCGACCCTAACCCCTTCCGCCGGAAGACGACCGGACACATACCGGGGGCCGCCCTGATTCGCGGGCGGCCCCCGCTGCGTGTCTGCTTCAATCGCCGGGCACGCAACACCCGCCTACTGCCCAGACTCCGATCACGGAAGTGAGACCCGCGTGACCGACCGGCGAGGACCTCAGGTCATGGCCACCGACCGCCACTATTACCGCATCACCGGACAGCGTCCGCTGACCGGCACCGTGCAGGTGGCCGGGGCGAAGAACGCGGTGACCAAACAGATGGTCGCCACCCTGCTGACCAATCAGCCGTGCACCCTGACTGGTGTTCCGCGGATCGCGGAGGTCGGCATCGTGCTGGACATGCTGACCGAGCTCGGCACCGACGTGGAATGGCTCGACGACCAGTCGGTGCGCCTCACCACAGCGAAGATCACCAATCCGTCGTTGTCCGAAGCGTACTCGGGGGTCAACCGCATCCCGATCCTGATGATGGGGCCGCTGCTGCACCGCACCGGCGAAACCGTCGTGCCGCTTCCCGGCGGCTGCAGGATCGGCAAACGCCCGATCGACTTCCACCTGTCCGGGCTGCGCGCCATGGGCGTCGACATCACCGAGCAGATCCGCAGCGTGAAGGTCCGCGCCGACCGGATCCATGGCGCGCACATCGCTCTGCCGTTCCCGTCGATCGGCGCGACCGAGAACCTTCTGCTCGCCGCCGTCCTGGCCAAAGGCACGACGATCATCGACAACGCGGCCGTCGAACCCGAGATCATGGACCTGATTCTGTTCCTCCAGCAGATGGGGGCGCTGGTGTCGGTCGAGGTGGACCGCAGGATCGTCATCGAAGGCGTCGACTCGCTGCGCGGCGCCTCCCACAAGACGCTCCCTGACCGCATCGAGGTCGCCTCATGGGCGGCGGCGGCCGTGGCCACTGGCGGCCGCATCGAGGTCGTCGGCGCCGTCCAGGAGCACGTGACGACGTTCCTCAACCATCTGCGCAAGCTCGGCGGCGAGTTCGAGGTCACCCCTGGCGGGCTGGCGTTCTTCGCGGCCCGCGAGCTGTCGCCGATCCCGGTCGAGACCGATGTGCATCCGGGGTACATGACCGACTGGCAGCAGCCCCTGGTGGTGCTGCTCACCCAAGCCGACGGCGCTTCGGTCGTGCACGAGACCATCTACGAGGATCGTTTCGGATACACCCGGCAACTGAACACGATGGGCGCCAACATCGCCTTGCACACCGCGTGCCTGGGCGGCCGCGGCTGCCGGTTCGCGCTGCGCGACTACGAACACTCGGCCGTCGTCATCGGGCCGACCCCGCTGGTCGGCGGGCCGCTGGAGATCCCCGACCTGCGCGCCGGCTTCGCCTACGTGCTCGCGGCCTTGGTCGCGGAGGGCACCAGCGAGATCCGAGGCACCCGATACCTGGAACGCGGCTACGCCGACGTCGCGAGCAAACTGCGTTCCATCGGCGCTGACATCGAGATCGTCCCCGAGAGCTAGGCCACCGGCCCGGAACAACCCGGTGGCAGCGCAGCCGCACCGCAGGAGGATCTCGATGGGCCAGGAGCAGCGCGGGGCCGAGCAGGGTCGGCGGCCGAGACGGGCCGGGACGGTCGGCGTCGACTTCGACGGCGTACTCCACGCCTACCGGCGCGGCTGGGACGACGGCAGCATCTACGACGAGCCGGTCCCGGGGGCGGTCGAGAGCCTGCGTTCGCTGATGGAGCGGCACGCGGTGTTCATCCACACCAGCCGTGAGCCCGAGCAGGTCATGCCGTGGCTGGAAGGTCGTCGGAGCGTTCGCCGATGGCGATGGCCAGCCGCGTCTTGCCGGCTCCGCCCGGACCGGTCTGTCCCCTTCGACCATCGAGGACGTTCCGAGCAGGCGCACGCGTAAGCCGTCCATCGCGACCCCCGTCGGCATGACCCCCATGCGGCGCCCCGAGCGTAGCTTTCCCTCAGAGCCACGAACAGGTAATCATCCACATAAGCCGCAGAAAGCCAGTTATAAGTCATGAAAACGTTCAAGGCGCTCCGAATTCCGGGAATTCGGAGCGCCTTGAATTTCGGTGATGCCGAGGGCCCACCGGCCGGGACAGGCACGCGGCGGGGTCACGGGCACACCCCCGGCGCCCCACCGCGCCGCGCGGACCGTCAGGCCGGGACGACCTCGTACAGGATGGTGTACTCGGCGTGGTTCAGGTGGTCGAACGTCTCGAGCTGGACGCCGGCGCCCGACTCGCTAACACGGTCACTGTGTAATTCGAAACGTTCAGCCCCGTCGCTACCGTCCTCCGGCTCCGGCTCCGTCGGACACGGTGAAGGTGGCGTGCAGGCGGCGGGTGTGGTCCACCTGGCGGACCGGCCCGGTGAGCCTCACCGTCGCGGTGAGGCGCGGGTCGGTGCTGGAGGCGCCGAGGCGCAGTTCCAGCTCTCCCGGTTCGACGATCCGCCGGCCGTCGCGACCGGTGAAGGAGGTGACGTCGGCCGGGACGGTGACCCGCACGCGGCTCGACTCACCCGGGCCGAGCGGCACCCGCGCGTAGCCGATCAGCCGCTGGACCGGCTGCACCACGGAGGCGACGGGGTCGTGGAAGTAGAGCTGCACGACCTCGGTGCCCTCGCGGTCCCCGGTGTTGCGCACCCTGAAGCCCAGGCGCAGCTCGCCGTCCGTGCCGGTCTCCACGCCCTCGACCTCCAGGCCGGACCACTCGAAGGTGGTGTACGTCAGGCCGTGGCCGAACCCGAAGGCCGGCGTCGGGTCGATGTTGGACACCTCGCTGGCGTGGGCCAGCCGCGCCGACAGGTAGGTGGACGGATGCACGCCCGGCCGGCGCGGGATGCTCACCGGCAGGCGTCCGGACGGGTTGACCCGGCCGCTCAGCACACCGGTGATGGCCGAGGTGCCCTCCTGGCCGGGGAAGAACGACTGGACGATCGCGGCCGAGTCCTCCACGGCGCGGCCCAGCGCGTACGGCCGGCCGGCGAGGAGGGTCGTGACCACCGGCGTCCCCGTGCCGATGAGGGCGTCGAGCAGTTGCTGCTGCACTCCGGGGAGCGCCGCGGACTCCGCGTCGCAGCCCTCCCCGCTCGTGCCCCGCCCGAACAGCCCGGCCCGGTCGCCGAGCGCCGCCACGACGACGTCCGCGCCGTGGGCGACCTCGATCGCCTCGGCGAAGCCCGCGGTGCCGGGGCCGTCGACGGTGGCGCCGGGCGCGGTGACGATCTCGGCGTCGGGGAACTCGGCCGCGAGGGCCTCGCGCAGCGTCGGCAGGCCGATGCCGTTGGGCGCCTCGGGGTGATGGACGCCCACGTGGACAGGGAAGGAGTAGCAGCCGAGTACGGCCAGCGGGTCGTCGGCGTTGGGGCCGATGAGCGCGATCTTCCCCGGACTCCGCAGAGGCAGGGTGCCATCGTTGCCGAGCAGGACGATGGCCTGCTCGGCGATCCGCCGGGCGATCTCCCGGTTGGCGGCCGAGTCCAGGTCGATCGTCCCGCGCAGCGCCTCGGGATCGCTCAGGTCGGCGCCGGCCAGCCCCGCCGGGACGGGACTCCAGCCGGGGTCGAGCAGTCCGAGCTGCGCCTTCTGGACGAGCACGCGGCGCAGCGCGCGGTCGATCAGGGCCTCGGGGACCTCCCCGGCGGCGACCGCGTCCAGCAGGGGCCGCCCGAACGTCTTCACGGTGGGAAGCTCGACGTCCACGCCGGCGGCGAGGGCGGTGCCCGCGGCCTCGCCCCAGGTCCCCGCCACGCCGTGCAGCGTCTTGAGGAAGGCGACGCCGAAGTAGTCGGCCACCACCGTGCCCTCGAAGCCCCACGTGTCGCGCAGCAGCCCGGTCAGCAGCCACTCGTCGGCCGCCGCGGGCATCCCGTCGGTGTCGGTGTAGGCGTGCATGACCGATCGCACGCCGCTCTCGCGCACCGCCATCTCGAACGGCACGAGCATCACGTCGGCGCGCTCACGGGGTCCCATTGCCACCGGCGCGAGGTTGCGCCCGGCCACGGAGGCCGAGTAGCCGGCGAAGTGCTTGAGCGTGGCGACGATCCCCGCCGACTCAAGGCCCTGGATGTAGGCGGTGGCGATGGTGCCGACCAGGTAGGGGTCCTCGCCGATGGTCTCCTCGACCCGCCCCCACCGGGCGTCCCGCACCACGTCGAGCACGGGGGCGAGCCCCTGGTGTACCCCGACGGAGCGCATGTCGCCGCCGATGCGGCCCGCCATCCGGCGGATCAGCGCGGGATCGAACGTGGCCCCCCACGAGAGCGGCACGGGATACGCCGTGGCGCCCCAGGCGGCGAAACCGGCCAGGCACTCCTCATGGGCGAGGGCGGGGATCGCGAAGCGGTTGGCGCCGGCGATCCGCTCCTGGGTCCTGAGCAGGGACAGCGCGCCGATGGCCGGGTCCACGGGAGCCGTGCCGAAAGGGCGCGTCAGCTGCCCGAGGCCGTCCGGCAGCAGCGCGTCCAGGTCCACCTCCTCTTCCATGTCGTGCTGGTGTGGCGCGACCTCTCCACCCTCGCCCGAGGCGCCGACCCAGACGCCGAAAAGCTGTGCGACCTTCTCTTCCAAGGTCATCCGCGTGATCAGGGCATCGGCGCGGGCGCCGGCGTCCTGATCGGGGTCGTTCCCGATGGGGGTGGCTGGGTCTGTCTCAACGGCCACGATTCGAATCACTTTCCTCCGGCGCCCATGAGCCCCTGTACCAGGGCACGACGGGCGAACAGATATACGAGCAGGATGGGCACCATCGACAGGATCACTGCGGCCAGCAGCCCAGGGATGTTGATGCCGTACTGCGTCTGGAAGTCGTACAACCCCATCGTGATCAACTTTGTGGAGTTGGACTGGGTGAGGATGAGCGGGAACAGGAACCCGTTCCACGCCTGCAGCGCGGAGAAGACGGCGATCGTCGACAGCCCGCCCTTGGACAGGGGGAGGACGAGCTGGAAGAACATCCGCCGCGGCGTCGCGCCGTCGACCGCCATGGCCTCGAACAGCTCGGGCGTGATGTCGCGCATCACGCCGGACAGGACCAGTGTGGAGACCGGCAGCGCGAACGCGGCGGTGGGCAGGATGACGCCGATCAGGTTGTCGTACAGGCCGACCGTGCTGATGACGTAGAACACCGGGATGATCACGGCCTGGGCCGGGACGGCGAGTCCCAGCAGGAACAGCCGGAACACGGCCGAGATCACCTTGTTCCGGCTCCGCACGATCGCGTACGCGAGCGGCGGCACCAGCAGGAGCACGATGCCGACGACCGAGGCGGTGACGATGACCGTGTTCAGGTAGTAGTGCCCGAAGCCGCCGGAGAAGACGTCGGAGAAGTTGGACAGGGTGAAGTCGTCGGGGAACCCCAGAGGACCGTTCTGCCCGTAGCCTGACCGCGTCTGGACAGTGGCCATGACCAGCACGTAGATCGGCAGACCCACGATGAAGAGCCAGAGGGCCGATCCCAGGCCGGCGAGGTAGTTGGGGCGGCGCCTCACATGCCCTCCAGCGTGCTGCGCATCTTGTCGTAACCGGAGGCGCGCACCACGACCAGAGAGACGAGCGTGGCGACGACGACCAGGACGAGCGCGATGGCCGAGGCCGCGCCGAACTCGAAGTTGCGAAACCCCTTCTCGTACATGTAATAGGCGCTGATCATGGTGTCGGTCCCCGGGCCGCCCTGGGTCAGGATCAGCACGGTGTCGAACGTCGTCAGGCCGCCGACCACCATCAGGATCATGGAGGTGATCATGCTGTTGCGCAGCTGCGGCAGCGTGATGCTCCAGAACTGCCGGACCGTCGACGCGCCGTCGATCTCCGCCGCCTGGTACAGGACACGGGGGATCGCCCGCGCGGCGCCCTGGTAGATCAGGGTGTGGAACGGCGTGAACTGCCAGGTGCTCACGAAGGCCAGGACGCCGATGGCCGTGGCCTGCTTGCCGAAGAGGTTGCCGTTGCCGAACAGCCAGGACGCCTGTGCCGGGATGCCGAAGTTCGGGTCGAGCAGGGCCCGCCACAGGACGGACACCGCGGTCGCCGACAGCAGCAGCGGGATGAAGTAGATCGCCGAGAGGATCGCCCGGTTGCGCTGGTGCCCGGCCGCCCAGACGCCGAGCAGGACGCTCAGCGGCGTCTGGATCACGACGCCCAGCACGGTGAGCAGCAGGCTGAGCCAGAGACTCTTGATCATGATGGGGTCGTCGAGCAGCGCGGACCAGTTCTCGAATCCGACGAGCTCAGGCGAGCTCAGACCGTCCCACCTGGTGAAGGAGAGGACGGCGACGAGGATGAGCGGAACGATCGCGAAGAGACCGAAGAACAAGGTGGCGGGTATGGCCCAGGCGAAGCCCGGGCGGCCCATTTCGAGGCTGCCCAGGCTTTTCGTGCGCCGCCTGCCGCTCACAGCTGGAGCGATGGTCGTCATGTCGGTGATGGACCTCAGGCCGCGGGGAGGGCCTGCATGGCCTGGATGAACCCGTCGGCGTCGATCTGGCCGCTGAAGAACTGCTGAACGGCCCGGTGGATGGGCTCGATGCCGCTGGGCGGGTAGGCCTGGTCCCAGGAGAGCTGGAACGACGGCGCCTGCTTGACCAGGTTGAACTGGTACTTCAGGTAGTCGGGGTTGTCGGCGGCGTCCAGGAACTTCTCGGTGTTGGTCGTGGTCGGCAGGTTGCCGATGGCCAAGCTCGCCTTGACGAACTCGTCGGAGTACATGAGCTTCAGGAACTCGCCGACGGCCTTGGGCGTCTTGGTCTTCTTCAGCACCGAGTAGAAGTTGTTGGTGTTACCGACGACGTTGTTCGGGTCGCCCTTGCCGCCGGCGATGGACGGGAAGTTCGTGTAGCCGAGGTCGTTCTTCGCGAACTTCAGGTTGAAGTCCTGGATCGTGGCGTACTCCCACGAGCCCATCAGCTCGAAGCCGGCCTTGCCGTTTGCCAGCAGGGTGGGGGAGCCCTGGTCGGTGAACTTGACGGAGTCGAACTTGTCGCCGAAGGCGCCGGTGTCGATGAGCTGCTTCAGCATGGTCAGCGCCTTCTTGCTGTCCTCACCGGCCCATGCCTGCTTGTCACCGTCGAGGGCCTTCTGGAACAGCTCGGGGCCGGCGATGCGGTCGTAGGCGTACTCGAACCACATCAGGGTGGGCCACTGGTCCCCGCCGCCGAGCGCGATCGGGGTGACGCCCTTGGCCTTGAGCTTCTGTACCGCCGCGATGAGCTCGTCCCAGGTCGTGGGCGGGGTGACGCCCGCGTCGGCGAGGACCTTCTTGTTGTTGAACAGCATGACGGGCTGGGTGCCGCGCATCGGGACGCCGTAGGCCTTGCCGTTCACGCTCGCGCTGTTGAACACCGACGGCAGGAAGTTGCTCTTCAGGCCGGGGTCCTTGGCGATGTAGTCGTCCAGCGGCAGCAGCAGGTTCGCCCGCACGAAGGGGGCGATGCTGCCCCCGCCCCAGTTGAAGAACACGTCCGGGGCCTGGTCGGTGTTGATGATCGTCTGGAGCTTCTGCTGGTAGTCCGCGCCCGGAATGGTGTCGAGGACGGCCTTGACCTTCGAGGTCTTGTTGAAGGTGTCGACGATCTGCTTCTCCACCTTGTTGGTGGCGTCCCCGTAGACGAGGACATGGAACTGGCCGGATTCCTCTCCGGCGGGGGATGCGCCAGTGCCTCCGCTGTCGCTGCTTCCGCAGGCGGACAGGGAGAGCCCCAGAGCCAGCACCGCGGTACCGGTGACGGTGCGTGTGAACCGTGTCTTCATCGTGGAGCCTCTCGAAAGTTTCGAGTCCGTTTCCGAAAGTTGCCGTAATCGTGGACAGTAGAGGGCGTGGAGATCAGCGTCAACGGCCCTGCGGCACAGCTACCGAACCGTTATTCGCGCAGCGAGGCCGTGCCCGCATGAGCATGGGAGATGCCCGGCAGAGCACGGTTGGGGTTTCACCCGGAGGGATGGTACGAGCGGTCATGCCATCGCCGAAAACTTTCGGGAGACCGTAGGCATGCCGAAACACCGCGGGAACGAGGGGTGAGAGGCGGGCACTGCAGCCGTTCTCCGGCGGCCCGCGCAGGCGGCGCCCCCGCGGTGGTGCAGTTCGGGGGCGTCAGCTTATCGGCTTCCGCAAAACGTCGTGAAACCCACGAAATGCCTGATGGCACACCGTGGGAATGAGATCACCGGGCCGTCAGGCGAACAGCTCGACGAGGTCCTCGAACCGGATGACGAGGCCGGCCACGGCGAGGCCGGCGACGGCGGCGAGCGCGACGCCCGCGGCGTCGGCCGGGGAAGCGGCGGGCAGCGCGGCCAGGAGGAGTCCGAGCACGCCGATGGCGAGCAGGATCAGGTTGCGGACCACGTGACGCGGGCCCAGCCGCGCGTCCCCGGAGCCGAAGCACCGGCAGCGCACGGCCAGGCCGCGGCGCACCACGGTGAGCACGCCCGCGCTCAGCACGGCGAGCATGCCGCTCGCCAGGGCGAACCCGGCGAGCGGCGCGAGCAGCGTCAACGGCGGCGTGAGGAGCTCACCCGCGACGAGCGCCGCCGCCACCGGCGTCGTCCGCCGCACCAGCGGCTCCAGCGACCGGGCGAACCGGCGGAAGGCCGTGCGGGAGGCCAGCTTGCTCACCGCGGACCAGCCGAACACGGCGGCGAGCAGGACCTGGCACCCGATCTCCACATAGCCCGCCACACGCCCACCCGCCTGCCGCTCGCCGTTTTCCCGGGGTCCGGCGGGCGTCAGCTCGCCGACACGGAAAAGCTGTTGGTGCGGAAGTCCATCCCGCCGCTGTTTCGATGATCTCGTAGGTGTGGCCATCGCACCAGATGTCGTACGCCGTCGTGCGCGCGCCGCCGTTCGGGACCGTGACGTTGAAGCCGCGAGGAGCCACCGCGCGCACCCGTGAAACTTTCTGATGCCCCCCGGCTCGAGACCGAGACGCTCCCGGCCCGTGACCGAGACACCCCCGCGAACGGGAGGGTCTCGGCGGCCGGGATCCGGGCGTGCGGCGGCCGTGGCCGGGCATGGCGAGAGGGGCAGGAGGGTAGAGGGCAGGGGGCTGGAGGGCGAGGGCCGGTGGCGGCGATCCGGTCAGTCGATGACGTGCCCGTCGCCGAGACGGCCGATCCGCGACCGGCGGAAGTCCTGCAGGACGAACGTGCGCTGGAGCCAGCGGTCAGCCCCGTCGTACCGGGGACGGAACGCGGTGCGCCCGTGCAGCGCGACCCGGTTGTCCACGATCGCCAGGTCGCCCGGGTGCATGACCACCGTGTGCGCGACCTTCTCGCACAGCCCCCGCAGCTCCTCCAGCGCCTGCTCCGCGCCGGGCCCGAGCGGCTTGGTGGCGGCGAAGTCGACGCGGATGTCGGGGTCCTCGGGCGCCCCCGACAGGACCGCGTGCGGCGCGGTGCTCCCCCCGGTGCCGAAGGACGGCGGAGCCGCCGTCACGAAGTCCGGGCTGCTCAGCGCCGCCCTGCTCTCCCGGCTGAGCAGCGGCAGGACCTCCCGGACGCACGCCGTGCGCAGTCCGGCGACCCTGTCCCGGTCCGCTCGCAGGCACAGGAGCATGACGAAGTCCGGCCTGTAGGGGTGGAAGGCGTTCTCGTTGTGGAAGCTGAGCAGCACCGAGCCGGCGTTGCCCTGGAAGTCCTCCTTGCCCTGCACCGGCACGACGTCCTGTACGAGGGCTCCCGACTTCTCCGGCCTGAAGGCCACCGGCTCGCCGAGCTCGGCGGCGATCATCATGAGCAGCAGGGCGGGGACGGTGCCGAACCGCTGCACCGAGGTGCTCGTTCCCGGGGTGCTCGGCAGGGACGGCTCGTCGACGGGAAGGTTACTGATCAGCGCCGCGCCGCGCTCCCCCGACTCGCGGCGGAACTCCCGCAGCGTCCCGCGCAGGGACGCCGGCATGAGCATGGCGGCCTGCCGGCAGGCCGCGAGCATGGTCGGGTCGTCGATCCGGCCGCCCGGCACCTGACGGATGACCGTGCGGGCGATCGCCAGCAATTCATCGGCGTCCGCAGCGCTCAACCGGAGACTCCCGGTCGCGCTTTCCGCCGTTGCCAGAACTGTCAACTGACTCTCCTAAGAATAGCGCCGAAGCCACTCATAGAGCGTATTCAGTCGGTTTATGCGGGCGATATTGAATGGATTTCACGGGAAGAAGTCCGGCACGACGGCGAGGTCTCCCGAGCGGGTCGCGGCCTCGTGGACGAACTTGCCGACGGCCAGGTCCAGCACGCCGAGCCCGAAGGGCGAGAAGATCACCGGCCGGTCGCGGCGTACCGTCACCGCGCCGGTCATGACGTCGTGCAGCGTCCCGTCGACGAACGCCCGGTCGCCCGTGAGCTGCTGCGCCAGGTCCAGCGAGGTGCCCGCGCGCAGGCAGTGGTCCACGTCGTCGACGACGTTGGCGGCGTCCTTGATGATCTCCGGCGCGAGGTCGCGGAGCGACACGTGCAGGACGAGTGGATGGTGGGCCAGCAGGCTCGGGTCCGTCACGTGCGGGCTCCCCGCCACGGTGGCGAACACCACCAGGTCGCAGCTCCGCAGCAGATCCTCCGGACGGTCGTGGACCACCACGTCCTCGCCGGCGGCCCGCAGGTCGCCCGCGAAGCCCGCGGCGCGTTCGGGCAGCAGGTCGTGCACGCCGACCCGGTCGAAGGACCAGCCGGTGGCGGCGAAGTAGGCGTGGATGGAGCGCGCGATCAGCCCGGTGCCGAAGAACCCGACCCGGGTGGGGCGCTCCTGCCCGCGGGTGAGCCAGTCGGCCGCGAGGACGGCCGAGGCCGCGGTGCGCGCGGCGCTGATCAGGGAGGCCTCGAGGCAGGCGTACGGGTAGCCGGTGCGCGGGTCGTTGAGGATGAGGACGCCGGACGCGCGCGGGATGCCCTTCACCACGTTCGCGGGGAAGCTGGAGATCCACTTCACCCCGTCCACGGCGTTCTCCCCGCCGACGGAGGCGGGCAGCGCGATGATCCGCCCGGTGGGCCGGTCGGGGAAGCGCAGGAAGTACGACGGCGGGTTGACCGTGCCGCCCTCGCCGTGCCGCCGGTAGGCCTCCTCGACCAGCTCGACGACCTGCTTCTCCCGGCCGGACAGCACCCGGCGCACGCGGGCTCCGGAGAGCACGCCGAACGGCGGAACGTCGAGCCTTTCATCCGGCATGCTGGAGATCCTTTCCATAGGGCGCCTCGGCGGTGCGGGCGATGGCGCGCAGTGCGTCGATCACGTTGCCCTCGCCCCGGAGGGCGACGAGCCGGTCTGCGACCAGGTGGAACTCCGTGCAGCCGAGGATGACGCCCGAGCACCCGTAACGCGCGCGCAGGCGGTCGACGGCCGGCGCGATGTCCCCGAGGGCGCCGTGGCGCTTCATCCGGTACACCATCCGGTGCACCAGCTCCTGGTCGAGCTCCCCCGGCAGCGCGACACGGCCGGCCACGCGGTCCCACAGCGGCGCGTTCTCGAAGATCCGCGCCCGCCGCGTTCCCTCCGTGCACAGCAGGAGGAACCTGCCTTCGGCGTGGTCCAGCTCGGTCAGCGTGACGTCGACCAGGGAGGTCAGCCGCCGCCGTACCGCCGGATCGACGAGGGGGAGGAAGTGGTGGGCGGTGAAGCAGGCCATGACCAGCCGGGTCGCGCCACGCGCCAGCAGGTCCCCCAGCCGCAGGGTGAGGCGGTCGCCGATCTCCTGGGCACCCGGGCCGTCCACCGCCTGTGTGCGGTCGGGAAAGCCCGGATCGGAGTCGAGCAGGACCCGGGGCATGTCCTGCTCGTAGGAACGGAGGTTGGCGTGGTAGAGCGTCTTCAGAAACTCGGCCGAGGCGAGCGGCCCCATCCCACCGAGCACACCGAGAACATCCATTGGCGCAAGCTATAACCACGGCTTATCACCCTGATATCAGTAAGCCGCCCGATATCGGGGTGATAAGCGGTTCGTGCATATTCAGGTGGACTACAGAATGGAGTCCGCCACAATGACCGAGGTCATGATCGACGCCGTTCCGCTGGCGGACGGCGGGACCGAGCTCTTCGACTGGATGGCACGCATGCGGGAGGACCATCCCGTATGGCGCGAAGGAGACGGCGCGTACCACGTCTTCCGCTACGCGGACGTGGAACGCGTGCTCACCGACCACGCCACCTTCTCCAACGACATCAGCCGCATCAATCCCGAACTGGCCGAGATGAGCCAGGGGAACATCAACTCGATGGACCCGCCGGGACACGCGAAGCTGCGCCGCCTGGTCAGCAAGGCGTTCACGCCCCGGACGGTGAGCGCGCTCGCGCCCCGCATCGCGTCCCTCGCCGGGGGACTGCTCGAGGAGGTGGCGGAGGAGGAGTTCGACCTCGTCGACGCGCTGACCTTCCCGCTGCCGGTGATCGTGATCTCCGAGCTGCTCGGCGTTCCCGCCTCCGACCGGCACCTGTTCCGCACGTGGATC
The DNA here is from genome assembly GCF_023276435.1 of Sphaerisporangium perillae. Taxonomy (GTDB): domain Bacteria; phylum Actinomycetota; class Actinomycetes; order Streptosporangiales; family Streptosporangiaceae; genus Sphaerisporangium; species Sphaerisporangium perillae. The sequence continues at coordinate 15,255 of NZ_JALLPO010000005.1, read as the reverse complement.
AACCGGATGCTGAACGCGCAGGGCATGACCGCGCGCGAAGGGATCACCTCGGAGTCGCCCGAGTACGCCGACCTGCTCGAGCAGGTCACCAAGGACATGGCCGACTACCTCCTCCAGCACTGCCGCGACCGCCGCCGCAATCCCAAGGACGATTTGATCAGCGCGCTCTGCTCCGCCGAGGTGGACGGCGAGCGGCTCTCGGAGGACGAGGTCGTCAAGTTCGCCGACATCGTGTTCATGGCCGGAAGCGTCACCACGACGCTCCTGCTGGGCAGCGCCGTGCTCTGCCTGGACCAGACCCCGGCCGCGATGGCCGCGGTCCGCGGCGACTCCGGGCTGATCCCCGCGGCGATCGAGGAGGTGCTGCGTTACCGCTCCCCCTTCACCACCGCCAGCAGGATCACCGCCAAGGAGGTGGAGATCGGCGGGGTCACCATCCCGGAGAACCGCATGGTCACGCCATGGCTGATGTCGGCCAACCACGACGGCCGCCGTTTCGCGCACCCTGACCGGTTCGACATCGGCCGTGATCCCAACCCGCACCTGGCCTTCAGCCACGGCATCCACTTCTGCATCGGCGCCCCGCTGGCGCGCCTGGAGAGCAAGATCGCGCTGGAGGCGCTGCTGCGCCGCTTCCCCTCGCTGGCGGTCGACCGCCGCGTCGAGATCGGCTACCACGAGCGGGGGATGTGGGGTCCGAAGAACCTTCCCGTCATCGCCCGGCCGAACTGAGGGACGACGATGTACGACGTGATCGTGGTCGGCGCCCGCTGCGCGGGGTCGCCGGCCGCCATGCTCCTCGCCCGCGCCGGGTACCGGGTGCTCCTGCTCGACAAGGCGCGCTTCCCCAGGGACACGCTGTCGACGCATTACATCCACCAGCCGGGTGTGGCCAAGCTGGGGCAGTGGGGCGTGCTCGACGACGTGGTCGCGACCGGCTGCCCGCCCATCGACCGCATCGTCTACCAGGTGGAGGACGTCCGCCTGGAAGGCTGCTCGTGGGGGGTCGACGGCCACCGCACGGCGTACGCGCCGCGCCGCCACCGTCTCGACCCCGTCCTCGCGGCGGCGGCCACCGCGGCGGGCGCCGAGTTCCGGGAGGGCTGCCAGGTCGAGGGCCTGCTGTTCGACGGCGACCGCGTGGCGGGCGTCCGCTGCACGACCTCGAACGGCCGGTTCGAGGAGCGGGCGAGGCTCGTCATCGGCGCGGACGGCATGCGTTCCACGGTCGCGTCGCTGACCGGCGCGCCGACCACGGTCGAGGACGACCGCAGGTCCTGCGTCTACTTCAGCTACTGGGAGGACCTGCCCGCGACCTTCGAGGTGTACGCGCGGCCGCACCGCCTCGTCGGCACGGTGCCGACGAACGACGGGCGCACGCTGGTCGGCGCGTACTTCCCGCAGTCGGAGTTCGACCGGATCCGCGGGGACGCCATGACGGCCTACCTGGAGAGCGTCCGCACCACCGCGCCGGAGGTCCACGAGCGGCTGCGCGCCGCCCGGCGGGCGGAACGGCTCTACGGGACCGGCGACCAGCGCAACTTCTTCCGCCAGGCGGCCGGTCCGGGGTGGGTCCTGCTGGGGGACTCCGGCTACCACAAGGACTCGATCGGGAACAGCGGCATCACCGACGCCTTCCTTCAGGTGCAGATGCTGGTCGACCACATCGGCGACGGCCTGCGCGACGAGGCCGGGCTGGACCTCGCGCTCGGCCGCTTCGGCAGGGACCGCGACGAGCACTTCCTGGGCCTCTACCACGGCACGTTGAAGGCCGCCGGGCTGGAGATCCAGCCGGAGCGGGTCACCATGCTCCGCGCGATCGCCGGCCGCCAGGATCTCGTCGACACCTACTTCGCCACCCTGTCGGGCGCCTGCGAGATCGACGACTTCTACACCGACGAACTGTTCGACGCGCTCGCCCTCGTCTGAGAGCGGGCGGCCGTTCCAGCACCGACACCGCCTGCCGTGGTCCTTGAGGATCTCCCAGGCCGTGGAGGCGGCGACCTTGATGCCGAGCGCGGCCAGCTCGCCGTGGAAACGCCGGTAGCCCCACGAGGAGTTCTCCCGGCCAGTCGCAGCACCAGGACGCGGATAGATCGGACAGTGCGCGGGCGTCCTAGGCGCCGGTGAGCACTGGCTGCGGCGTGCCGGCGCCGCAGCAGATCACGATGCCAGCGCAGGATCGTGTCAGAGCGGATCAGCAACGTGAGGTACCGCAGCATGTCCATCGGCAGACGATGCAGCAGCCCCGCGAGGAGGAACCGATCTTCCCGAGTGAACGCGGGCTTGCTCACCTGCCGTTGCAGCACGGTCAGCTGATGCCGGAGCACCAAGATCTCGATGTCCTTGTCGCGATCGCTTGCGAAGAGCAGCCGCAGGAGCGAGAAGATGGTCGTCACCGTGAGGTAGGCCAAGCGCAGCAACACGACCGATCATCATGCCGCTATCTGACGCAGCGCTCGAGGCGCTCACCCGAAAGGACGGATCGTCCATCATGCCTTTGACCTGCCTGGAAAAATATTCGACACCCGCACCTACCCGGTAGGTACACAGTCCTTCGGAATGAACTCGGCAGCACCGGCGACGGGGAAGGACGACAGCTCCGCACCTCGGGGTACCTCGGCCCACCGGACGCCGCCGTGATCGGCAGATACGGCAACCGACCACAAGCTACGCTGGAGCCACAGTCCGGAGATGAGGGCGAAAGGAGATGAGCGACCGTGGACGTGGACCTCGAACACGAACCCATCCATGACCTCGCCCGCCGAGTCATCCGACTGGCCGAGGAAACCCAACACGCCGCCCAGGTACTCGAACGCCGCCTGGAAGCCCTGGAACGCCGCGACGAAGCTACCGGCCGAGCCGAGCGCATCCTGACGATCGCCGCCGACATGCGCACCCACCTTGGCCAGGACAAACTGTCCACCGACGCCCTCTACGACCCAGGCACCGGCCTCCCCGCATGATCGTCGACTCAAGCGCCATCATCGCCATCATCAACGACGAACCCGAAGCCAGCAGGTTCGCCCACGCCATTGCCGGCACGGTCTGCCGCATCTCCGCCGTCAACTACGTCGAAGCAGCCATCGTGGCCGACAACCGAGGCGAGACCATGCGCCAGTCCTTCGACGCCCTCGTCGAAGAGATGACCCTCCTGATCGAGCCCGTCACACCCAACCAGGCGAAGATCGCCCGCAGCGCCTACCAGACCTACGGCAAAGGCAACAACTCCAAGGCCAGACTCAACATGGGCGACTGTTTCGCCTACGCCCTCGCCAAGGACCTCAACCAGCCGCTCCTGTTCAAAGGCGACGACTTCCCCCACACCGACATCACCCCCGCCCAGCCCTAACGTCAAGGCGGGATCCACCCCAGGATTGCTCGGCTGCTGCGCCGCTTCCCCTCGCTGGCGGTCGACCGCCGCGTCGAGATCGGCTACCACGAGCGGGGGATGTGGAGTCCGACCTCGCGGCGGCGGGCGCCGAGTTCCGGGAGGGTTGCCAGGTCGAGGGCCTGCTGTTCGACGGCGACCGCGTGGCGGGCGTCGTCCGGACGCGCGTGATGGCCATGGGGCCGTCCCCCATGGCCATCACGCGTTACGCGTCCGGGCGTTCCCTGACCGGTATGCGGCCGGCGATGATCGAGGCGATTCGCGCCGCGGGCTCGGGCTCGAGCATGCGGGCGTGTTCGGCGTCGACCCGCTGGACCTCGATGGAGCCGGTGGCGTAGGGCCGCCAGGACTCCGGTGGCGAGGACGGCCGCGCGGAGGTGACGAGGAGCATGTCGCCGTCCAGCTCGGGGGGCGGCCCGCTGGTGATCCGGATGCTGTTGACCATGACCTCCAGGGCGTGGCCGCGCTGGGCCGGGTCCAGGTGGCCGAGCTCGCCCTTGCTGTTGCCCAGCAGGGTGACCACCCGTTCCCTCATCTGGTCCAGGCTCATCGCGCCGACGTCCACCGGCTCCACGCCATACGCCTCGGCGTAGTGCTCGCACATGTCCGCGAGGAGCACCCGCCGATCGGAGTAGTCCTTCTCGTCGGGCGGGGACGGGTAGGCGTCCAGGACGGCCAGCAGCCCGATCTCCTCGCCCTCCTCGCGCAGCCGGGCGGCGACGGCCTGGGCGAAGTTGCCGCCCAGCGACCAGCCCAGCAGGTGGTAGGGGCCGTCGGGCTGCACCTTGCGCATCTGGGCGGCGTAGTCCGCGGTGAGCTCTTCCAGATCGGCCGGCAGCTCGTCCTGCCCTTCGAGGCCCCGGGCCTGCAGCGCGTAGACCGGGTGCTCGCGGTCGAGGTGGGGCAGCAGCGCGGAGTACCTCCAGCCGAGGCCGGCCAGCGGGTGCACGCAGAACAGCGGGAGGCGGGCGCCGCCCTCGCGCAGCGGCATCACGACGTCGAAGGCGCCGCCGGAGCCGCCGCCGGAGCGGGCGGCCAGCCGGGCCGGGGTGGGCCCCTCGAAGACGTCGCTCACCCGAAGGTCGGCGCCGAGGACGGAGCGGATCCGGCTGACGAGCTGGGTGGCCAGCAGCGAGTGGCCGCCCAGCTCGAAGAAGTTGTCCTCCACCCCGACCTCGGCGACGCCCAGCACCTCGGCGAACAGCCCGCACACCACCTCCTCGCGCGGACCCCGGGGCGCCCGGCCCGGACCGGACCCGTACACCGGCGCCGGTAACGTCCGCCGGTCCACCTTCCCGTTGGGCGACAGCGGCAGCGCGTCCAGCCGGACGAACGCCGAGGGCACCATGTGCCCAGGCAGCAGGTCCGCCAGGAACTCCCGCAACCCAACCGGCAGCTCCGCCGTGACCACGTACGCCACGATGCGCCGGTCTCCGGGCCGGTCCTCGCGCACGATCACCGCGGCCTGGTCCACCTGCGGATGCCGGGTCAGCACGGCCTCGATCTCGCCCAGCTCCACCCGGAAGCCGCGCACCTTGACCTGGTCGTCGACCCGCCCGACGAACTCAAGCTGCCCGTCGGCCCGCCAGCGGACCGCGTCACCCGTGCGGTACATCCGACCGCCGTTGAACGGATCGGCCACGAACCGCTCCGCCGTCAGCGACGGACGGCCCAGATAGCCGCGCGCCAGCCCCGCACCGGCCACGTACAGCTCCCCGACCACCCCTGGTGCCACCGGCCGCAGACCGGAGTCCAGCACGTACACCCTCGCCCCGGGGACCGGGCGCCCGATCGGCGGGTGCTCGGGTCCCGACAGCGGTGCGCTGACGGTCGCCGCGACGGTGACCTCGGAGGGCCCGTACTCGTTGATCAGGCGGCGTCCCCGCGACCAGGTCGCGCGCGCCTCGGCGGAGAGCGTCTCCCCGCCGGTGATCACGGTGCGGAGGGCGGGCACGTCCGGCGGCAGCCCCGCCAGCACCGCCGGCGGGAGGAACGCGTGGCTGACCCGCTCGGACCGCAGGCGGGCGGCCAGCTCCTCGCCGGTCAGGCCGTCCCCCGGCCCTGCCAGGCAGGCGCCGGTGAGCAGGCCCAGGCACAGCTCGGCCACCGAGACGTCGAAGCTGGGCGAGACGTACTGGAGGACCCGGTCGCCCGGGCCCGCCGGGTAGGCGCGGGCCTGGTTCTCCCGCAGGGCGGCGAAGCCGCGGTGGGTGACCACCACCCCCTTGGGACGGCCCGTGGAGCCGGAGGTGTAGATCACGTACGCGGGCGAGGACGGCTCCAGCGGTGCGATCCGCTCGGCGTCCACGGGGTCGTGGCACGGCTGGGCGGCGGAGTCGGGCAGCGGCGTGGACAGGACGAGCGCGGGGGCCGCGTCCTCGAGCATGCCGGCGATGCGCTCGGCCGGGTAGTCCGGGTCGACCGGCAGGTAGGCCGCGCCCGCCTTCATCACGGCGAGCACCGCGACCACCAGCTCGGCCGAGCGGGGCAGCTTCAGGGCCACGATCCGCTCGGGTCCGGCCCCGCGGGCGATCAGCAGGTGCGCCAGGCGGTTGGCCCTGGCGTTCAGCTCGGCGTAGCTCAGCCGGTCGTCGCCGAACGAGAGGGCCGGGCTTTCGGGGGTACGGCGCGCCTGTTCCTCGAACAGCTCGGGGAACGTCGCCTCCTGCTCGAAGGGGCCGCCGTCGCCCCAGTCCGACAGCAGCCGCGCGCGCTCCTGCGCCGGGAGCACCTCCAGGGTGCTGAGCGGCGCGCCCGGATCGGCCACGGCCGACCGGAGCACGCAGGCCAGCCGGTCGACGAGCCGCTCGGCGGTCTCCCTGTCGAACAGGTCGGTGGCGTACTCAAGGACGCCGCGCAGGTCGGCGTTCACGCTGAACGCCAGGTCGAACTTGGCGACGTCGGTGCGGAGGTCCTGGCCGCTGACGCTCAGCCCGGCCAGCTCAGGGGTGTCGCCGCCGTCGCCGCCGTCGTCCTGCATGGCGAGCATCACCTGGAACAGCGGATGGTGGCTGAGCGACCTCGGCGGGTTGATCGCCTCCACGAGCCGCTCGAACGGCACCCCGGCATGGGCGTAGGCCGACAGGTCCGCTTCGCGCACCCGGTCCAGCAGCGTGCGGAAGTCCGGATCGCCGGAGGTGTCGGTGCGCAGCACCAGGGTGTTGACGAAGAACCCGATGAGGTCGTCCAGCGCCTCGTCGGCGCGGCCGGCCTCGGGCGTGCCGATCGGGATGTCGGTGCCGGCGCCGAGCCGGGTCAGCAGGGCGGCCAGCGCGGCCTGCACCACCATGAAGACCGTGGTGCCGGTCTGCCTGGCCAGCGCCGCGACGCCGTCGCGCAGGTCGGCGCCCCAGTCGATCGGGACCTGGTCGCCCCGGTAGCCGGCCTTGGCGGGGCGGGTGCGGTCGGTGGGCAGTTCCAGCCGTTCGGGCAGGCCCTCCAGCGCCGAAAGCCAGTAGCCGAGCGGCAGGTCCGACCCGCGCTGCCAGAGGGTGTAGTCGGCGTACTGCACGGGCAGCGGCCTCCAGCCGGGCGGCCGTCCGGCCACCCGCGCCGCGTAGGCGGTGGACAGGTCCCTGGCCAGCGGCCCCATCGACCAGCCGTCCCCGGCGATGTGGTGCAGCAGGATGAGCAGGCAGTGGTCGTCGGGGCCGAGCCCGAACAGCGTCGCCCTGATCGGCAGTTCCCGGGAGAGGTCGATGGCGTGGGCGCAGGCCGCGCGCAGGGCGTCGTCCAGTTCCCCGGGCGCGAGGTCCACCCGCTCCAGCGTCACCTCGGCCTGTCCGGGTGGCAGCACCCGCTGTCCGGCCTCGCCTTCGTGGTCGGGGAAGACCGTACGGAGCGACTCGTGCCGTCCCACCAGGTCGTGCAGCGCCCGCCGCAGCGCGGCGACGTCGAGCGGGCCGCGCAGCCGCAGCGCGCCGGGGATGTTGTAGGTCGCGCTCGGCCCTTCGAGGCGGGACATGAACCACAGGCGCTGCTGGGAGTACGACAGCGGGATCCGTTCGGGACGCGGCATGGGCACCAGCGGGGGCCCGGCCTCCGCCGCCGTCTCGACGCGCCGCGCCAGCCCGGCGACGGTCGGCGATTCGAAGATCGCCCGGACGGGGAGCGCGGCGCCGAACACGGCGCGGACCCTGCTGAGCAGGCGTACGGCCGACAGCGACTGGCCGCCGAGCGCGAAGAAGTCGTCGCCGGGGCCGACGTGCGGCACGCCGAGGATCTCCGCGTACAGGCCGCACAGGATCTCCTCCCTGGGACCCGCGCGATGCCGTCTCCCTTGCGTGCGGTCGCCCTCCTGGGCGGGCCCGGCGGGGGCCATCGAGGCGAGGGCTGGGCAGGCGGGGATCGCCGCCCGCTCCAGGGGAAGGTCGGGGGCGGCGGCGACCGTCGTGAACGCCTCGACCAGCCAGCCGCCGAGGGCGCGGGCCTCCTCATCGGTCAGCAGATCGGTGCGGTACTCCAGCTCCATCTGCAGCCGGGGGCCCGCCATGCCCGCGATCAGGCGCAGGGGGTAGTGGGCGGAGTCCCGCCCGCCGACCTTGACCAGCCGGATCTCGGCGTCGTCGCGGCCGGTTGAGCCTCCGGGGTAGTTCTCCACGGTGGTGACGGTGTCGAACAGCTCGCCGAGCCCGGCCATCCGGTGGATGCTGCCGAGCTTCATGGACTGGTGGGCCAGCAGCCTCGCCTGCTCCCCCTGCAGCCGGGCGAGCAGGGCCGTGAACGACTCGGCCTGGTCCAGGCGCACCCGGACCGGGATCGTGTTCATGAACATCCCGACCATCGTCTCGATGCCGGGGACGTCGGGCGGCCGCCCGGAGACGACGGCGCCGAACACGACGTCCGCCCGGCCGGTGAGCCGGCCGAGCAGCAGCCCCCAGAGCCCCTGGACGAGGGTGTTGGGGGTGATGTCCCTGCCGCGCATCGCGGCGGCGAAGTCCACCGCGAGCTCGGGGGGCAGGTCCAGGATGAGCCGGCCCGGCAGCTCGGGCACCTGCTCGGCCGCCCGCGGGAACAGCCGCGTCGGCTCGGTGAGCCCGTCGAGCGCGCTCCGCCACTCCTTCTCGGTCTCCGCGTCGTCCTGGCCCGCGAGCCAGGTGAGGTAGTCGCGGAAGGGGGTGACCCGGGGCAGCACCGAGGCGTCGCCCCGGGAGTGGTAGAGCGCCAGCAGCTCGCGCAGCAGGATCGGCAGCGACCAGCCGTCGAACAGGATGTGGTGGTTGGTCACCACCAGGCGGTGGTGGTCGGCGTCCAGCCGCACGAGGGTGAAGCGCAGCGCGGGCGGCGTGGCGAGGTCGAACCTGCGGTCCTGCTCGGCCTCGAACAGCCGGGCGAGCTCCGCCTCCTGAGCGGCCTCGCCGAGGCCGCTCAGGTCGATCTCCTCCCAGGGCGGCTCGACGTCGCGGTGCACGACCTGCATGGGCTGCCCGGTCTTGCGCTGGCGGAAGCTCACCCGCAGGTTGGGGTGGCGCCGGAGCAGCGCGCGGGCGGCCGTGCGCAGGATCGCCGGGTCGAGGCGGCCCTCGAGCTCCAGCACCATCCGCACGGTGTAGGTGTCGACGCCGTCCTCCTCCGCGAGGGCGTGGAAGAGCAGCCCTTCCTGCATCGGCGCGAGCGGCAGGACGTCCTCGAACGCGGAGCGCTTCACCGGCCCATCAGCTCCTCTTCGAGGTCGTCGATCTCGTCCTGGGTGAGCGCCATCGACAGGTCGGAGGGGGTGTACCCGCCCGCGTCCGGCCGGTCGGCGTGGGCGACCAGGCCCCGCAGGGCGGTGAACCACTCGCCGGCCAGCTCGCCGATCTCCTGCTCGGTGAACAGCTCTCCGGGCCAGGACCAGGTGACGGAGAGCGCGGGACCGTCCGCCCGGTCCACGGCGGTAGCGACCAGCTCGATCGCGTGCGCCGAGGGCATCTCGGGGTCGCGGGGCACCGGGGTCGGCATGCTCTCGGCGGGCGCCCAGTGCGCCTCGCCGCCGCCCGGGCCGCCGGAACCGCCGGACCCGAAGCGGCCCAGGTAGTTGAAGGCGATCTGCGGGACGGGCGACACCCGCGGCTCGCCGCCGAGGTAGCGCCACAGGCCGAAGCCGACGCCGTTGTCGGGGATCGCCCGCATGCTCTCCTTGACCCGTCTGAGGGCGTCGCCGACCGCCGGGCCGCCGTCCACGACGTCCTGCCCGGCGACCGTGCCCACCCGCAGGTGGACCGGGTACATGCTGGTGAACCAGCCGACCGTCCTGGACAGGTCCAGGCCTTCCACCAACTCCTCCCTTCCGTGCGCCTCCACGTCCACGAGCAGGCCGTCGCGGCCGCGCCACCGGCCGGCCGCGATCGCCAGACCGGTCAGCAGAACGTCGTTGACCGAGGCGTGGAAGAGGGCGGGCACCCTGGTCAGCAGCGGCTCGGTGTACTCGGCGGGCAGCGTCACCGTCAGCTCGCGCGCCGTCCGGGCGGTGTCCCTTCGCGGGTCGAGCGCCCTGGCCCCGAGCGGCCGCTCGGCCGCCGGAAGCGCGTCCCATGGCGACGTCTTGCAGTCGCGTGCCAGCGAGACCAGGGTGTGCGCCCACTGGCGGAAGGACGTGGGCACCGGATCCAGCTCGGGCGTGGCGCCGCGTGCCAGCGCCTCCCACGCCGCCCGCAGGTCGGGGACGAGGATGCGCCAGGAGACGCCGTCCACGACCAGGTGGTGCAGCACCATCAGCAGCAGGCCGGAGCGGCCCGCGCCCGCGTCGAACCACACGACGCGCGCCATCACGCCGTCGGATGGGGACAGCGACGCCCTGGCCGACTCGCCCTCCTTGGCGACCACCGCGCGTACCTGCTCCTCGTCGAGGCCCGTGATGTCGACCCGGACGATCCGGTCGGCGGCGGCGACGGCGCCCGCGGGCGGCACGTTGAGGGAGTCCCCGTTCAGCCGCATGCGCAGCGCGTCGTGGTGGTCGAACAGGGTCTGGACGGCGGCCTGGAGGTGCTCGCCCAGTGCGGGCGGCACCGTGAGCACCATCGCCTGGTTGAACCCGTCGCTCGGGCCGCCGAGCTCGCGCAGCCAGTGCATGATCGGAGTGGTGGGGAGGTCGCCCGTCCCCTCGCGGCCGTCCACGCGCGCCACCGCCCCCGGCGTCTCCTTGGCGACGGCCGCCAGCGCCTCCACCGTCTGGTTCTGGAACACGTCGCGCGCGCTGATGGTCAGGCCGGCCTTGCGTGCCCGGGAGACGAGCTGGAGCGACATGATGCTGTCGCCGCCGAGCTGGAAGAACCCGTCGTCGAGCGAGACCGTGGGCACGCCCACCACCTCGGCGAACAGGCGGCAGAGGATCTCCTCGCGGGCGTTGCGCGGCGCCCGTCCCGGTGCCTGCGCGGCGAAGGACGGGTCGGGCAGGGCCTTGCGGTCGATCTTGCCGTTCGGCGTGAGCGGCAGGTCGGGAAGGGCGACGAGCGCCGAGGGCACCATGTAGTCGGGGAGCACCCCGCTCAGGTGCTCGCGCAGCGCCGCGGCCGCGTCGCCCGGCTCCCGGGTGACGACGTACCCGACCAGCCGCTTCGCCCCGCCCTGCGGCTCGTTGGCGATCACGACGGCGTCGGTGACGCCGGGGGCGGCCCGCAGCGCGGCCTCGACCTCGCCGAGCTCGATGCGGTTGCCGCGGATCTTGACCTGGTGGTCCACCCGGGTCAGGAAGTCGAGCTGGCCGTCCGCGCGCAGCCGCACGCGGTCGCCGGTCCGGTACATCCGCGCGCCGGGCCGGTCGGTGTACGGGTCGGGGAGGTAGCGTCCGGCGGTCCGGGACGGCTCGCCCAGGTAGCCGAGGCCCACCCCGGTGCCGGCGATGTACAGGTCGCCCGCGAGGCCCGGGGGCACCGGCCGCAGGCCGTCGTCCAGGATGTGCAGCCGGTTGTTGCGCAGCGGGCGCCCGACCGGCAGCCGCCCGCTCTCCACCTGGCCGTCGATGTCGCCGGTGATGAAGGCGTGGGTGTTGTCGTCGGAGCACTCGGTGAGCCCGTAGGCGTTGACCAGCAGCGCCTGCGGGAAGCGGGCGTACCACCGCTTGCAGATCTCCGGCGAGAGCACCTCGCCGTTGACGATGAACCAGCGCAGGGTCGGCATGGACGGCGCGGGGATGCCCGAGTCGTAGGCGTCGAGCCCGGCCCTCATGAAGGAGGGCACCACCTCGACGATGGTCAGCTCCGCGCGCTCGACCTCGGCGAACAGCTCCAGCGGGTCCCGGGCGACGTCCTTGTCCACGACGTGGGTCCTGCCGCCGGCCAGCAGCGCCGACAGCATCTGCCACACCGAGACGTCGAAGGTCAGCGGCGCGTTCAGCACGACGGCGTCGGAGCCGGTGACGCCGAGCTCCTCCACCTTGGCCAGCAGATGGTTGATCATGCCTCGCTGGTGCACCATCGCGCCCTTGGGCCTGCCGGTGGAGCCGGAGGTGAAGATGACGTACATCAGCCCGTCGCGGCGCAGCTCGGTCCTGGCCGGCGGGTCGCCGTGCGGCTGCCGTGCGAGCGCCGCGACGGTCTCCTCGTCGTCCAGGAGCAGCCACGGCGCGTCCACGCCGGAGATCGGGACGGCGGACCCCGACGAGCCGATGAGAAGGGTCGGCCGGGCGCTCTGCAGCACGGCCCGCACCCGGTCCACCGGGTGCGTCGGGTCGAAGGGCAGGTACACCGCCCCGGCCTTGAAGATGGCCAGCAGGCTCACGACGGCGTCGGCGCACGGCGGCAGCCCCACGGCGACGAACTGCTGCGGGCCGCCCCGCTCCATCAGCAGGTGGGCCAGCCGGTTCGCCCGCTCGTTCAGCTCGGCGTAGGTGAGGGTGAGGTCGCCGTACACCAGGGCGCGGGCGTCGGGCGTCCGCGCCACCTGGGCCTCGAACAGCTCCTGGAACGTCTGCTCCGGGATGGGCGCCACCGTCGCGTTGCCCCCGGCGAGCTGCTTGTGCTCGTCCTCCGACAGCAGGTCCACCTCGGCGATCCGCCGGTCGGGGTCGGCCGCCACGGCGTCGATGAGCCGGGTCAGCCGCTCGGTCAGCGAGATGGCGGTGTCCGCGTCGAACAGGTCGGTGGCGTATTCAAGCGAGCCGCCGATGCCGGCGGGCGTGCCGTCCTCGGCGTGGTGCTCGCGCAGGCCGAAGGCCAGGTCGTACTTGGCCACGCTGCCCTGCAAGGGCTCGAAGCCGGCGCGCAGCCCCGGCAGGTCCAGATGCGGGAGCCGCTCGCTGAGTAGGCTGAGCATCACCTGGAACAGCGGCGTGTACGCCATCGAGCGCTCCGGGTTGACCGCCTCGACGACCCGCTCGAACGGGACCTCGGAGTGCGCGTAGGCGGCCAGGTCGGCCTGCCTGACCCGCGTGAGCAGCTCACGGAAGGTCGGCTCTCCCGACACGTCGGTGCGCAGCACCAGCGAGTTGACGAAGAAGCCCACCAGGTCGCCCAGCGCCTCGTCGTTGCGTCCCGCGACGACGGTGCCGATGGGGATGTCGGTCCCCGCGCCGAGCCGGCTCAGCAGCCCGGCCACGGCGGCCTGCAGCACCATGAACACGGTGGTCCCGGTCTCGCGGGCCAGCGCGGTGACGCCCCGGTGCGTGCCCGCCGGGATGTCCATCGGGATGCTCGTCCCCGCGTGGCCGGCGACGTCGGGCCGCGGCCGGTCGGCGGGGAGTTCGAGCAGCTCGGGCGCCCCCGCGAGAGTGTCGCGCCAGAACCGGATCTGCGCGTCGTCCGTGCCGACCTCCTGCTGCCAGAGCGCGTAGTCGGCGTACTGGACCGGCAGCGGCTCCCACCGTGGGGCCTCGCCCGCGTGCCGCGCGGTGTAGGCGGTGACCAGGTCGGCCGACAGCGGCATCATCGACATGCCGTCGCCCGCGATGTGGTGGACCAGGAGCAGCAGCACGTGCTCGGCCGGGCCCGTGCGGTAGAGCCAGGCGCGCATCGGCGGGCGGCCGGCCAGGTCCAGGGGGTACCTGATGTCCTGCGCGAGCAGCCCGGGAAGGTCTTCCTCGCTGGTGTCGACCAGCTCGATCTCGGTGTGCACGGCGGGCAGGATGTCCTGGTGGACGGTGCCGTCGGTCTCGGCGAAGACCGTGCGCAGCACCTCGTGCCGGTCGGTGAGGTCGCCGATCGCGGCGGCCAGGGCGTCCCTGTCCAGCTCGCCGGACAGGCGGATCGCCAGCGGGATGTTGTAGGTCGGGCTCGGTCCCTCCAGGCGGTGCAGGAACCACAGCCGCTGCTGGGCGGCGGAGAGCGGGATCCGCTCCGGCCGCTCCACGGCCCGCACTGGCGTCCTGGCCCCGGCCGCCTCGTCGAGGCCCTCGCACAGGGCCGCGACCGTGGGCTTGTCGAACAGCTCGCGCAGCGGCAGCTCGACATCGAGGACCGAGCGGATCCGGCTGACGAGCTGGGTGGCCAGCAGCGAGTGGCCGCCCAGCTCGAAGAAGTTGTCCTCCACCCCGACCTCGGCGACGCCCAGCACCTCGGCGAACAGCCCGCACACCACCTCTTCGCGAGGGTTGAGCGGCGCCCTGCCCGGTCCGGACCGGTACACCGGCACGGGCAGCGCCCGCCGGTCGATCTTGCGGTTCGGCGACAGCGGCAGCGCGTCCAGCCGGACGAACGCCGAGGGCACCATGTGCGCGGGCAGGACCTTGCCCACGAACTCGCGCAGGCCGGCCGGCAGCTCACCGGCGACCACATAGGCGACGATGCGCCGGTCTCCGGGCCGGTCCTCCCGGACGATCACCGCGGCCTGGTCCACCTGCGGATGCCGGGTCAGCACGGCCTCGATCTCGCCCAGCTCCACCCGGAATCCGCGCACCTTGACCTGGTCGTCGACCCGGCCGACGAACTCAAGCTGCCCGTCGGCCCGCCAGCGGACCGCGTCACCCGTACGGTACATCCGACCGCCATTGAACGGATCGGCCACGAACCGCTCCGCCGTCAGCGACGGACGGCCCAGATAGCCGCGCGCCAGCCCGTCACCGGCCACGTACAGCTCCCCGACCACGCCGGGCGCGACCAGCCGCAGACCGGAGTCCAGCACGTAGAAGCGGATGCCGAGCAGCGGGGAGCCGATGGGCGGCTTCTCCCCTGCGACGAGCTGCCCGCTGGCGGAGACCCACATGGTGGCCTCGGTGGGGCCGTAGCCGTTGAGCATCAGGCGGCCCTCGCCCCACCGCTCGACCAGCTCGGGACCGAGGACGTCGGTGCCGACGAGCAGGGTCGCGAGGTCCGGCAGGGGCGTGACCGGCAGGCTCGCCAGCGCGGCGGGCGGCAGCACGGCGTGGGTGACGCGCCCTTCGCGGAGCACGCCGGCCAGGTCGTCGCCGCCGCGCACGTCTCGCGGCGCGATGACCAGCGTGGCGCCGGCGCCGAAGGCGTAGAGCATCTCGAAGATGGAGGTGTCCGTGCTGAGCGGGGCGAACTGCAGCACCCGGGAGCCGGGAAGCGTGCGCAGCCGCTCTCGCTGGGAGGCCGCGCTCGCGGCGATGCCCTGGTGGGTGACCACGACGCCCTTGGGACGCCCGGTCGACCCGGAGGTGTAGATCACATACGCCGGCGAGGACAGCCCCAGCGGCGCCACCCGCTCGCTGTCGGCCAGGTCATGCCCGGGATGGCCCTCCAGGCCGTCGAGCCCGTCCAGGACCAGCCGCGGCACCTCACCGGCCACCTCGACGGACGGTCCCGTGATCATCAGCGAGGGGCGGGTGTCGGCCAGCATCAGCGCGATGCGCTCCGCCGGATAATCCGGATCCACCGGAACATACGCCGCCCCCGCCTTCATCACCGCCAACACCGCCACCGCGGCCTCCACCGACCGCGGCAACGCCACCGCCACATGCGACTCCGGACCCGCCCCGAACTCCCCCACCA
>NZ_JALLPO010000049.1 GCF_023276435.1 Sphaerisporangium perillae | reverse complement strand
TCGTACCCGATCTCCAGGATCTTCTCCCGGATCAGACCCGGAATGTCGACATAGGTCTCCGTCGTCACCTCACCGGCGACATGGACCTGGCCGGTTGTGATCATGGTCTCGACCGCGACCCGGCTCTTGGGGTCGCCCTTGAGCATGGCGTCGAGAATCGCGTCGCTGATCTGGTCTGCGATCTTGTCCGGGTGGCCCTCGGTGACCGACTCGGAGGTGAACAGGCGGCGGGACATCTTCACTCCTCGGGAATCATGGGCACGAGATCTCGTTCTCGCGTCTTAGGCTTTGACTCGGAAGCGATTGTCGGCGGCCACGCTCAAGGATCGGTCGGGGATGACCAGCGATCGCACGCGGCGATGGCGAGCCGATAGGGGGAAGAGAATCCGCGCGGGAAAAGCAAGAGCCATCGTGCGAATGGCGTTCGCGCGATGGCCCTTGCCCGCGTGGGGACTTACCGCGAAGGAAACCAGCGACCAGAGACACCACCTCATCATGCGGTCAAAAACCCTGCCAAGCTCGATTGATTCGATGCTAGACCGGCGCCGAACCCCGCTGAAACCCCTGCACGACCCCTACCGTTCCAGGCCGATGAATAGCCCCGTTATCGAGCCGGTCATCGGCGTCCGCGGCCTTTCCCGGAGGCCGGCACATGCCCGCCCGACCGGCATCGCGATGGCCGCTTCACACGGCGACTTTTCGCCGCGTAAATATCACCTGGTTGCCGTAGCCGCCAAGTTGTACCATGCGGAGTTAAGTGATGCAGGTTGAGGAAGGGGCGATCGGTACCGCTCGGCTCCATCACAGGTCTCGGCAGACGATCGGCCGCCTTGGCCGCAAGCCGGTCTCTCATCGAGGCGGCTTGCCCGATACTGGTCTCGGCGAGACCGAGAGCGCGAAGACTTCCGGGTGGTCCTGCGGGTTTTCTGGCAAGGAGTTAGCAGGTGGAGTTCCGGATCCTGGGTCCACTTGAGGTGCTCGCGGGCACCGAACGGCTGGACATCGGGGGCACGCGGCAGCGCATCACCCTGGCCAACCTCCTGCTCGACGCAAACAGGGTGGTCACCGTCGACCGGCTCGCCGAGGCCATCTACGGCGTCGACCTGCCCCCCACCGCACGCGCCCAGGTCCAGATCTGCATCTCCTCGCTGCGCCGGTTGTTCTCCGCGCACGGCGGCGCCGACCTCATCGCCACCCAGTCCCGCGGATACACGATCCGGGTCGAGGAGGGCCGGCTCGACGCCCAGCGCTTCGAGGCGCTGACCCTCCAGGCGCGCCGCGCCCGGGACGCGGGCCACCTGGACCAGGCCGTGCAGAGCTACCGCGAGGCCCTGGCGCTCTGGCACGGCGAGGAGGCCCTGGAGGGCATCGACAGCAGGCCGGTGCAGTCGGCGGCGGGCAGGCTGACCGAAGACCGGATGACGACGAACGAGGACTGCATCCAGCTGGAGCTCGACCTCGGCCACCACCAGGAGCTCATCGGCGAGCTCACCCGGCTCGTCGAGCGCTATCCCCTCCGCGAGCGCCTGCGCGGCCAGCTCATGCTCGCCCTCTACCGCTCGGGCCGCAGACCCGAGGCGCTCCAGGTGTACCGGCTCGCCAGGGAGACGATGATCGAGGAGCTGGGCATCGAGCCCAACGAGCAGCTCCAGCGCCTGGAGCAGGCCATCCTCACCGCCGACGAGAGCCTCGACGCGCCGGGCAAGGCGACCAGGATCCCCGCCGAGCCTCCCCCGGCCCCCACGGTTCCCGCGCCGTTCCTGCTTCCCAGCGCGATCGCCGACTTCACCGGTCGCAGGAAGCAGATCGACGCCATTGAGCGGGAGCTGGCGCTCGCCGACGAGGATCCCACCCGGCTCGCCGTGCCGATCGTCATCGTCGCCGGGAAGGGCGGCATCGGCAAGACCACGGTCGCCGTGCACGCCGCCCACACGGTGGCCGCGCGGTTCCCCGACGGCCGGCTCTTCGCCGACCTGCACGGCGGCGCCTCACGGCAGGTCAGCCCGATGCACGTGCTGGAACGGTTCCTGCGCGCCCTCGGCGTGCCGGGGAACGCCATGCCGGAGGGCCTGGAGGAGCGCGCGGAGATGTACCGCGCCCTGCTCGCCGACCGGCGGACGCTCGTCGTCCTGGACGACGCCGCCGGCGAGAGCCAGGTCCAGCCGCTGCTGCCCGGCACCCGCATGTCCGCTGTGATCATCACGAGCCGCAGCCGGCTGGCCGGGCTGCCAGGCGCCATCCAGGTCGACATCGACGTCTTCGACACCGACCAGTCGATCGAGCTCCTGGAGCGCATCGCCGGCGCCGAGCGGGTGCGGTCGGAGATCGAGTCGGCCAAGGCGCTGGCCGAGCTGTGCGGCCACCTGCCGCTCGCGTTGCGCATCGCCGGAGCCCGGCTCGCCGCCCGGCCCCACTGGCGCATCGAGCAGCTCGTGAGCCGCCTGGAGGACGAGACACGCCGGCTGGACGAGCTCAACCACGGCGACATGGGCATCAGGGCCAGCATCTCCCTGACCTACGAGAGCGTCGGCGAGGAGGCCAGGCGGCTGTTCCGGCGGCTCGCGATCCTCGACAGCGGCCTGTTCTCCGTCTGGGTCGGCGCCGCCCTGCTGGACGTGCCGTTCTTCGAGGCCGAAGACCTGTTCGACGAGCTGGCCGACGCTCAGCTGATCGAGACGGCGGGCGGGTGCGGCGTGCACGGCCAGTACCGCTTCCACGACCTCATCCGCGTGTTCGCCCGCGAGTGCCTGGCCGCCGAGGAGACCCCCGCGGAGCGCAAGGCGGCGCTCGGACGCGTGCTCGGCGGGCTGCTCTTCCTGGCCGAGGCGGCGCACCGCCGCGCCTACGGCGGCGACTACGTCCAGATCCACAGCGGCGCGCCCCGGTGGGCGCTTCCCGGCAAGCTGGCCGGCGAGCTGGTGGCCGAGCCGTTCACCTGGTACGAGCGCGAGCGCCCGCTGCTGGTGTCCGGCATCCGCCAGGCGGCGCAGGCCGGTTTCCCCGACCTGTCGTGGGACCTGGCGATCAGCGCGGTCACCCTGTTCGAGTCGCGGGTCTACCTCGACGACTGGCGGGAGACCCATGAGATCGCCCTGGCCGCCACCCGCCAGGCCGGCGACGCCCGGGGCCAGGCGGCGATGCTGTACTCCCGGGGCTCCCTGCACATCACCGAGAAGCGCTTCCCCGAGGCCCGGCGGGACCTCGACGAGGCGATCGGCCTGTTCGCCGACGTCGGGGACGAGCAGGGCACCGCCCTGGTGCTGCGACACGTCGCCTTCCTGGAGCGGATGAGCGGCCGGTTCGAGGAGGCGGCCGCCCACTACGAGCGGGCGCTCGCGATGTTCGCGGCGAGCGGCGACCAGGTGGCCTCGGCGTACGTGCTGCACAACCTGGCACAGCTGCGGCTCGACACCGGCGACCCGGAGGGGGCGAGCAGCCTGCTCTCGGAGGCGCTGGCGCTCAGCCGCGAGGGCGGCAGCAGGCGGGTGGAGGCGCAGGTGCTCCACCGGATGGGCGACACCTACCTGGCATGGCGGGAACCGGACCTCGCCGCCGAGATCTTCCAGACGGCGCTCGACATGGTGCGCGACATCGGCGACCCCGCCGGCGAGGCGTACATCCTCAACGGGCTCGGCATCGCACGGCTGCGGCAGGGCGAGACCGTCCTGGCCGAGCAGGCACTGCGCGACTCGGTACGGCTGGCCGGGGCGACGGGCGACCGGCTCGCCGAGGCGCGCTCGCTGCTCGGGCTCGGAGAGGTGGCCGTCGCCCGCGAGGAAGCCGAGCAAGCCGTCCTCCATTGCGAGCAGGCGCTGGCGATCTTCCAGTCGATCCGGACGCCGACCTACGAGGCGCGCGCCCGCGCAATGCTGGACGAGGCACAGGCCATGCGGGCCGCGAAGGACGCGCAAGGCCACATGGGCGAACCGGGAGAACTGGTAGGCTGACCCGCCTGAACCCGGCAATGGCACGAGCAGGGGCCGGCACGGCATTCAGCCGCCCGCGCCTTTCCAGGGTCTTATGGGGCATGGAACACCGGAATACACGGCCTCGCATCTCGCAAAACGCTATTCTCGCGATTTCGCCCCGCCTTCTCCCGCGTGACCCCTTACTCCCCGTCCTCCTGCCCTAGGCGAGCGCGAAGCCGTCCCGAGAAAACATTCGCATGGTTTCCTCGCAGAACGGCCTCCTCGATACGCTGGGAACGTGATCGCTACGCGAGTGAGGCACGAAAGGTCCCCGGGGGCCGGCGTTTCCCATTTCGCCGTTTCCACCCGAGAACGGGGCGGCGGGAGCCCGCCTCCCCGGCCGCAGGCCGGCGGGCGCGCGTGGCACGGCCACCTGCTCGGCCCGCCCCTCCCGGACCGCGAGGGATCATGATCAAATCCATTCTGCCCGATTTCGTCGCGGCCGCCGACCTGCTGACCGACCCGCCCGAGCCGATGCTCTTCCCCGAGGAGGAGCAGGCCATCGCCGACGCCGACGAGAGGCGGCGCCAGGAGTTCAGCACGGCGCGCGTGTGCGCCCATGACGCGCTGCGCAAACTCGGCGTGCGTCCGAGACCGGTGCTTCCCGGGCTGCGCGGGGAGCCGCAGTGGCCCGCCGGCGTCGTCGGCAGCATCACCCACTGCGCGGGCTACCGGGGAGCCGTCGTCGCCGCCGTCTCCAAGGTGAGCTCCATCGGCATCGACGCCGAGCCCAACGAGCCGCTGGTGAACGGCGTCCTGGACGCCATCTCGCTGCCGGAGGAGCGCGAGAGCCTGGCCAAGCTCACCGCCCGCCACAACCGCGTGCACTGGGATCGCATGCTCTTCAGCGCCAAGGAGTCGGTGTACAAGGCGTGGTTCCCGATGACCAGGCGGTGGCTGGACTTCCAGGACATCCTGATCAACGTGGATCCGGCCAACGGGGAGTTCACCGCGTGGCTGCGCATCGGCGGGCCCCGCGTGCGCGGCCTGCGGATCACCGCCTTCACCGGCCGCTGGATCGTCGACGTCGGCCTGGTCCTGACCGCCGTCGTGGTGCCCGCCCCGGGACGCTCCGGACGCCCCGGCACGATGGGGCCCTCCGCACCGCACATCCGGCGCCCGTAGACCTCGGCCGGCACCACGCCGCGCGTCCAGCGCCCGTAGGCCACGGCACGAGGGACAGTACGCCGCGTCGCCGAGCAGGACGGCCCTGCCTCGCGACCAGCCGTCCATGTGCACCTGGGCGATCGCGTCGAAGTAGAAGTCGGGCGCGTCGTCCATGGCCCGGAGCAGTCGCGGGGTCTCCCAGCCCACTCCCTCGAACGCCTCGGCGAGGATCTTCTTCTGCCGCTCGACGTCGTGGCGGGATCATGGCAGAGGTGTGCGACAGATCCGGAGCGCAGCTGCGCGACTTCGCCGCCCCGGCCGGGCCCGTGCGCCGTAGAGGTCGTCGACCAGGCGATCGGCCGTCACCGCCTCGCCGGAGCGGACCAGCAGCAGTGCGAGCAGTGCGCGGGCCGCGGGCCCTCCGACGGCCACCTCGCTCCCGTCGTCCCGCCACACCCGCGTGGTCCCGAGCACCCCCATGAGCATGGTGCGATTGTCCCCGACCCATCCGCGTCCGTCGTCGCCGTGGAAGCGCGGGCCCGCTCGTATGATCTCGCTTCGAATACCTGTTTGAAAGCATGTCATAGACTCGGGTCATGAACGGCGCGTTCCAAGGTTCACTGCTCGATTTGTGCGAAGAGACCGGTCCCGGCCCGCTCGGCTCGACGGTGAAACGCATCCCGCTCGCCCACGGCGCCTGGGTCGACGTGCGCCCGGGCTGGATCCGCGGCGCCGACGCGCTGTTCGAGCGGCTGGCCGAGGTCGTGCCCTGGCACGCCGAGCGGCGGCATATGTACGACCGCGTCGTCGACGTCCCGCGGCTGCTGAAGTTCTACGAGGAGCAGGAGCCGCTGCCCGACCCGATGCTGGCGGCGGCCAAAGAGGCGCTGAACGCCCACTACGCCGAGGAGCTCGGCGAGCCGTTCCGCACGGCGGGGCTGTGCTTCTACCGCGACGGCCGCGACAGCGTCGCCTGGCACGGCGACCGCATCGGCCGCGGGAGCACCGAGGACACCATGGTGGCGATCATCTCGGTCGGCACGCCGCGCAGCCTGCTGCTGCGCCCGCACGGCGGCGGAGGGCCCACCCTGCGCCACGACCTCGGCCACGGCGACCTCATCGTGATGGGCGGGAGCTGCCAGCGCACCTGGGAGCACGCCATCCCCAAGACCAGCCGGCCCGTCGGCCCCCGCATCAGCATCCAGTTCCGCCCGCGCGGCGTCCGCTGACCTCGCCCTCTTGGCGCGGCGAGGTGGGGGGTCACCTCGGGATGAGCAGGCCGCCCATGCCGATGAACAGCCCGCCGGTGAGGATGTCCAGCCTCTTCCTGGCGTTCCGGTAGCCCTTGGTGATCACCGGGGTGGCGGCGAGGAACGCCACGACGGCGAACCACGCGAAGGCGATGGCGAGCATGGTGACCAGCGTCGCCGCCTTGGCCGCGACGCTGGTGCCGTGCGGCAGGAGGCTCGCGAAGAGCGCGCCGAAGAAGACGACGGCCTTGGGGTTGGCGAGGTTGGTCAGCAGGCCGACCCGCCACTCGCGCATCCCGCCGGCATGGTCGGCGGTAAGGCGCGGCTCCTGCTCACCGGCCTCCGCGGCGGCCGGGCGCCGGGCGGCGCGTATGGTGGCCACGCCCAGCACGATGAGGAACACCGCTCCCGCCGCGCGGGTGATGGTGTACAGCCACTCGAAGCGCTCGATCACGACGGTCAGCCCGAAGAGGGCGGCGAGCGCCCATACGGCGATCCCGGTGACGACGCCGGCGGCGACGCGCAGGCCGCTGCCCCGTGATCTGCCCGCCGAGTACCGCAGGGTGATCAGGAAGTCGGGCCCGGGGCTGATGACGGCGAGGGTCCAGATGCCGAGCAGGGGAAGCAGCGCGAGCCATGACATGGTGGACGGCCTTTCGGGGTGGAGGTCAGCTGACCACCGGCGAGGCGATGACGACGGTGATGTCCGCGGCCTCCTCGCCGGTGCGGTAAAGGTGCGGGCGGTCACCGGCGAAGGCGAGCAGGTCGCCCGGGCGCAGCTCGCGAAGGTCGTCGCTCGGGCCGGCGGTGAGCGTGCCGGAGGCGATGAGGAGGTGCTCGACGGTTCCCGGCGCGTGCGGCACCCCGTCGAAATGGCTGCGGGGCGGCATGCGGAGGCGCCACAACTCAAGGCTGTGACCGCTGCCGACCCGCCGCAGCAGCTCCCGGGTCGGCTCGTCCCGCCTGGCGGCGGTGGCCGGGATGTGGAGCGGGCCGGAGTCGGTGTCCCGCGCCAGCAGGTCGGTCAGCGGGATGTGCAGGGCGACGGCCACCGCGTCCAGCGTGTCGATCGTGGGGTTGCCGGTGCCCGCCTCGAGCCCGGACAGGGTCGCCTTGCTCAGGCCGGCTCTGCGGGCCAGCTCGGCCGCGGACATGCCGCGCTGCATGCGCCGCCGGCGGATCTGCGCGCCGACCGCCACGGCGGTGCCGCTCCGGGCAGGCTGCCCTTCCCGCCACTCACCGCTCACCGCCGGGGCCCGTGGGCCGCGCTGTAGGACACCCGGACACGGCCCTTCTTCACCTTCATGCCGGAGATCACCACGTCGGCGAGATCGCCCAGAGTGCGTACGTGGGTCCCCCCGCAGGGCGCGGCGTGCAGGTCGCCGAGGCGCACGATGCGGCGGCCGCCGGCGTCGTGGTCCACGCCCACGGCGGGGCCGGCGAGGATCGCCGAGGCGACGGCGGCGCCGAACTCGCCGGCGAGCTCCTCGCGGCCTGCGGGTGAATCGAGACGCGGGTCGGGCTCGGGTGCGACGAACTCGATGCGCGCCTGGCCGGGAAAGTGGTTGTTGCCGGCCAGCGCCCAGCCCTGGCCGCGGCCGATCGCCTCGATGAGGTGCCCGGCGGTATGGAGGGCCGCATGGATCAGGCGCGCCTCGACGTCGACGCGCGCCCGGACCGTCGTCCCTTCCGCCAGACCCGCGAGGCCGTCCCGGCGCGCGAGGCCGGGCGCGTCGTCATGGCCGGCAGAAGCGGCCCGGCCGTCCTGGTCCGCGAGAGTGGACCCGGTGCCGGGCCGGGCGGTCACCGTCACGAGGCCCGTCGCGGGGTCGCGGACGGGCACGACCTCCCACTCGTCGATCCAGCCGCGGTCGGCGGGCTGGCCACCGCCCTGCGGGTGGAAGGGATTGCGCCCGGCCGCGACCCACGCCGTGGCGTCCTCGCGACGTCCCGTGGCGAGGATCTGCGTCTCGACCTCTGTCAGGTAGGTGTCCTCCAGGTAGACATCGACCTGATCGACGACCTGTGATCGCATGAGCTGAACCATACGTTCACTATAACGAACGCCCTCAGCGTGCATCCCCCGGGGGCGGCAGACCGGTCCGCGGCGCGGGAGCGGAGGACGGATCAGCCGGAGTCGCGGGCGCCGACGGGGTTCCGGCATGGAAGGCGTGCCGGGCACTGGCCATGGCCTCCTTCAACGCGACCCGCTCCACGTCCTCGCGCAGCCCGCCGAGCCGCAGGACGTGATCGTCCTCCATGGCGACGTACTCGTGGTGCTCGCCGCTGGTGCGGTACCACCCCACGTCGTCACGCTCGCAGGAGACCGGAGCGTCGAGCGCTTCGGCGTCGTGCAGGGGTCTCACCTGGCACAGGGCATCGCTGAACGCCCCCCGGTCGACGCCGAACCACAGCTGCCGCCCCTCGGCCGAGATGTAGTAGGTCTGGAAGCCCTCGTCGTTGTAGACGCTCACCGACTCCTTGGCGAGCTCGTATCCCGGCAGGTCGACCACGTACACCAGATCGGGCGACACCCCCTGGGACCTGAGCGTGTCGAACTGGGCCGGGCCGAGCGTCACCGCCGCGCCGCAGCCCGAGAGCAGCGCGAACCCTGGAATGACGAGCAGGCCGACGCGTCGCATCACGCCTCGACTGTCTCGCAGGACGCGCTCCCCCACTCCGCCTTGGTAAACCCGTTGCTCCAGGTGGCGCTACCTTTACCATCGGGCCGGGGCCGCGTCAGGCCGAGGGGCGGGCGCCCAGCTTCGCGGTCAGCCATGGGCGGACGACCGGCAGGACGGGGGCGGCCTGCATGGCTCCGGTGTGGTCGAGCCCGGGAAGGACGCGCACGTCCCAGCCGAGGGCCTCCAGCTCCTCCCGGTGCCTGGTGACGGCGCCCGCCATGCTCACGTGGACCCCGCCCCACCGCTCGCCGTAGGCGATCTCGTCCGCCGAGCCGACGAAGCACAGGCGGGGACAGCCGACCCGCGTCTGGGCCGCCCGGTCGTCGAACTCCCGCAACGCCTGGTACAGCGTGACGAACTGCCGGGTCTGGGGCTCCGTCATGGACACCTCCACGGCCGACCAGTCGAGCTCCTGGCCCTCATCCGGCCCGCCCGCCGGCCACTCGGCCCCCTCCGTCGCGCTCGTCGGCGGGCCGCCCTCGCCGGCCTCGCCCGCCGACCGGCCGGCCTCCTCCGGCCCGGGTGAGGCGGCGGTGTTCCGGACCGACATCTGGTATGTCGCGGTGGTCACCGCCAGCATCTCCTCGTACGGCCCGCCCAGGGGCGGGAACCCTCCCATGACCAGGGCCGACAGGCGGTCGGTACGGACGGCCAACTGGAGCCCGCTCAGTGCGAGCCAGGAATATCCGTAATAGGCGAACCGCTCGGCTCCCGCGGCGTCCGCCACGGCGAGCAGGTCGGCCGCCACGTTGGCCGGGGTCAGCGTCTCCGGCTTGGGCGCGGCCAGCACATGGCCCTCGTAGTCGAACGCCACCACCTGGAACGCGTCGCGGAGCCCCTCGATGAGCGAACGGCCCAGCGCCGGATCGGCGCCCCATTTCCGCATCTCGTCGGCCTGCGGTCCTTCGATCGGCCGTGGATTCACCGGCAGCAGCACGGCAGGGCCGCGGCCGTGCACCTCCACGTCGATCATGGTTCCATCGTGCAGTTTCGCCTCGAGCACGCGACATCATCTCCAGCCTCGACACAACCGGCCACCGGACGGCGGCAACTCCTTATGCCGTAAAGTATCATCCAATGGGCATTGAATTACACCCTAAAGAGTTGACCGTGACAGTTCTCGCCCACCTCACCACTCTGAGCGCACCGCAGGTGGGGCGGCCGCGGTCTCGCCGTTTTCGCGACCGCGAAGGGGGGGCGGCGACCTGCTACGAGGTCCGGTCCGCGGTCCCCGCCAGTCGCGGTCGCCGCCGTCCCCACCCCGGCCGTCCCGACCTAATGTGGAGGCTTCGAGGAATCCGCGGGACGTTCGAGCGGCCGGAGGAGGAGCATGACACCTCGCGCCTTGTTCGCCGGGTTGTGCACGCTCGATCTGGTCCAGTCGGTGGAGCGGATGCCGTCGGCGAACGAGAAGGTCACGGCGCTCCGGCAGTCGGTCGCGGCGGGCGGGCCGGCGACCAACGCCGCCGTCGCGTTCTCGTTCCTGGGCGGCAGCGCGACGCTGCTCAGCGCGGTGGGCGCCCACCCGCTGGCGGCCGGCATCCGGGCCGACCTGGCCGAGTACGGCGTGCGGCTGGTCGACCTCACGCCCGAGGCCGCAGACCCTCCCACCATGTCGACGATCATGGTGACGCGCGGCAGCGGCGACCGGGCGGTCGTGTCGGTCAACGCGGCCGGCCGCCGCCTGCGGCCACCACCCGATCTCGCCGAACTGGTGGCGGCGCACCAGGTCGTCCACCTGGACGGCCACCACCCGGACCTGGCCCTGGCGGCGGCGCGGCTCGCCCGCGAGCAGGGCCGCCTCACCGTCCTCGACGGCGGCAGCTGGAAGCCCGGCACGGCCGAACTCCTGCCGTACGTCGACGTCGCCGTCACCTCGGCCGACTTCCACCCGCCGGGCACGCGGACACCGGAGGACACCCTCGCCCACCTGCGCGCGGCAGGCGTGCCGTGGGCCGCCGTGAGCCGTGGCGACGCGCCTGTGATGTGGCAGGGCCCCGGCGAGGCACGGTTCCGGCCCGTTCCCGCCGTCGACGTCGTGGACACCCTCGGGGCCGGGGACGTCCTGCACGGGGCGTTGACCTTCGCCCTCTCCCGCCTCCTGGCCGGCGGCCCCGCCGCGGTGTCCCCCGCCGGCCGGCTCACCGGCGACACCTTCGCCGCCGCCCTCGACTTCGCCATCCCGGTCGCCTCGGCGTCCTGCCGCTCCTTCGGCACTCGCTCCTGGATGCGACGACAACAGCGCGGCACGAGAAGGACATGATCGGGCTGCTGCCGGCAGGGTCGCGTCCGGGGCAGACCACGCTGTGGAACTTGCGGGGGACACAGCGCGGGCACCGGGTCGTGGGGTGTTCGACCGACGCGCATTGGCCGACATGACAGGCGACCCGCTGGAATGGAGAGTCGGCACCGTCACCCCGATCCGGCCCATGAGTTGATCTCATTCCGGTCACGCTTCAGCGCTTGTGGCCTGCGGTGTCAGACTTGCGCCAGTTCCCGGCGACCTGGAAACTCGCCGGGTGACGTCGGCGGCCGGACACTGAGCGTGAGGTTGACGATGGCGTCATCGTGCGGCTGAATGCCGGATTTGTGCGCACCCTTTTCCCGGCCCTCGTCGCCGCCGGCATCACGGTCGCCGGATGCTCGAGCGGGCCCGTCACCGCCACGGCGGCCGACCGGGCTTCGGCGGTGGCGACTCCGGCCAAGACGGTGACCACGAGTCCGGCACCACCCACCCCGAGTCCGGCACCGCTCACCCGGAAGCAGGCGGCCCTTCGCTACCTCGCCATCGTCAAGCCCTACGACGTCGGGCTCGAACGGCTGGAGAAGGCGATCAACGGCGGCCTGCCCGTGGCCTCGCTGCGGTCATCGGCGGCGAAGGTCGCCGCCGCGAACAGGGCGCAGATCCGCCACCTCCAGAACACCGCCTGGCCCGCGGCCGTGCGCGCGCCGATCAAGGAGCTGGGCGCCGAATCGCTCAAGGCGCAGCCGTACTGGCTCCGGGCCGCGCGGGCGCGGACGCCGGCCGCGCTGATCCAAGAGGTGCTCAAGGCCTCGCGGCATGACGGAGCGAAAGCGGCGGCCAAGATCCGCCGCCTGCTCCAGCTGGAGGAATACGACGAGAATGACTATTCCTAACTCACGCCGAGTGGGGGCCGTGCTCTGCGCCGCGCTGCTCACTGCCTGCGGCGCTCCCACCGAGACGGCGGATCCCCCGGGGGCCGCCGCCGCCTCGTCCGCGCCGGCCTCGCGGCCGAGCACGCCGAAGCCGAGCGTGAGCCCATCCCCTCGACCCTCGGTCAGGCCGACCCGGGTGCCCGTGCCGCCGGGCATGAAGGTCGTCACGGCCACGGACCGGCACAGCCGGATGGCGATACCCGTGACATGGTCGCGTATGGAGCTCAGCGACAGCGCCGTGGTCGAGGTCGGCACCGATCGGTACGCCGAGTACGTGATCGTGATGAGCGAGGACAAGCGTCAGTTCACCGAGGACATAGGTGAATACGCCGAGGACTGGGTGGAGGCGATCGCCGGTGAGGCCCGCAGGGTACGCAAGTCCAAGCCGCGCCGCGTGACGATCGGCGGCATGCCCGGGCTCCAGTACGACATGCAGGGCGACGTCGAGGGAGGGCGCGTGGGATGGGTGCTCACCTCGATCGACGGCGCCGCCCACTATCACAACATCGTGGTGACGACGACGGCCTCGCGCGTCCAGGCCAACAGCCGGCGACTGCGCGCCATCGTCGCCACCTTCCGCGAGACAGGGCGCTGAAGGACCGCCATGGCGGCGGGTTACCGGTCCCTCGAACACACCACG
This sequence comes from Sphaerisporangium perillae, assembly GCF_023276435.1. Lineage (GTDB taxonomy): Bacteria > Actinomycetota > Actinomycetes > Streptosporangiales > Streptosporangiaceae > Sphaerisporangium > Sphaerisporangium perillae. Next base: position 52,426 of record NZ_JALLPO010000049.1, on the reverse strand, counting down.
CCCCGCGCGACAGCCGCCGGAAAGCCGGTACTCGCCGTGCCCCCCGGGCACGGCGAGCGACGATTGGCTCGGCCGGGTCGTGCGGCCGTGCGGTCTACACCTTGGCGCCGCGGTTGAAGGCCGTGCGGGCCCACAGGTAGCCGGCCAGGCTGAGGCCGAGGCACCAGGCAAGGGCGGCGATGGCACTGTTGCCGATCGGAGTGCCCATCAGCAGGCCGCGCAGCGTCTCGATGATCGGGGTGAAGGGCTGGTACTCGGCGAACCAGCGCAGCCCGGTGGGCATGGACTCCGGCGGGACGATGGCGCTGCCGAGGAAGGGGAGGAACTGCAGCGGCATGGGCGTGTTGCTGGCGGTCTCGGGGGTCTTGGCGACCAGGCCGAGCGCGGCCGACAGCCAGGTGAGCGCCAGGGCGAGCAGGGCGAGGATGCCGGTGGCCGCGAGCCACTCGATGGGCGTGGCGCTGGGCCGGAAGCCCATGAGCAGCGCGATGCCGATGACCAGCGCGACGCTGATCATCGTCTGGATGACGCCGCCGACGACATGCCCGGTCAGGAACGACCCGCGGGAGATCCCCATCGTGCGGAACCGGTTGACGATGCCCTCGGTCTTGTCGACGCAGACGCCGACCGCGGTGGCCAGGGCTCCGGAGGTCGCGGCCATCAGGATGACGCCGGGGGCGATGTAGTCGATGTACCGGGTGCCGCCGGTGGACATGCCGCCGATGCCGGCACCGAGGGCGCCGCCGAAGACGTAATTGAAGAGGAGAAGAATCAAGACGGGCACCGCGACGACCGAGACCGTCATGGAGGGGTAGCGCAGCGCGTGCTTCAGGTTGCGCCGCAGCATCGTCGCCGAGTCGCTGACGGCGTAGGACAGGGTGGTCATCGGGCGTTCTCCTTCTGCAGGCCGGCCTGGTCGCCGGACCGGGGGTGACCGGTGAGGGTGAGGAAGACGTCGTCGAGATCGGGGATGTGCACCGTGAGCGACTCGGCCTCGACCGACGCGTCGTCCAGGACGTCGAGGACGGCTCGCAGGGCGGGGATGCCGCCGTCGCCCGGGATGTGCAAGGTGAGCGCTTCGGTGTCGCGCGTGACGGACCCGAAGAGGGCGGCCGCCGATTCGAGCCCGTTCAGGTCGGCGAACTGGAGGCGGATGTGGCCACCGGGGATGCGACGCTTCAGCTCTTCCGCGGTGCCTTCGGCGACCAGTTTCCCGTGGTCCAGGACGGCGATGCGGTCGGCGAGCTGGTCGGCCTCCTCCAGGTACTGCGTCGTCAGGAAGATCGTGACGCCGTCGGCGACCAGGCCGCGGATGATGTCCCACATGATGCGGCGGCTGCGCGGGTCCAGTCCGGTGGTCGGCTCGTCGAGGAAGATGACGCGCGGATCGCCGACCAGGGTCATCGCCAGGTCGAGCTTGCGCCGCATACCGCCCGAGAAGGTCGCGGCGGACTTCGCGGCCACCTCGGTCAGGTCGAAGCGGCGCAGCAGCTCGGCGGCGCGCCGCCGGCCTTCGCGGCGGTCCAGATGGTGGAGGTCCGCCATGAGGATCAGGTTCTCCTGGGCGGTGAGCAGGTTGTCCACCGCCGAGAACTGGCCGGTGACGCCGATGGCGGCGCGTACGGCGTCGGCGTCGCGGGTCACATGGTGGCCCGCGACGTGCGCCTCGCCGGCGTTCGCGGGGATGAGCGTGGACAGGATCTGCACGGTGGTGGTCTTGCCGGCGCCGTTCGGCCCGAGCAGCGCGAAGACCGTGCCTTCGGGGATGCTCAGGTCGATGCCGTCGAGCACGACCTTGTCGCCGTAGGACTTGCGCAACCCGGCGGCTGTGATCGCCGGCGAGAGGGCGGTCGCGGAGGAAGCGGTCATTGCGGTCTTGTCTCCTCTGAGTGGGGGGTGTTCAGGAGCGGCGGATGACGATGTCGCCGAGCCCGGTGCGGGCGCGCACCTCGACGGTCTCGTCGGAGGCTTCAGGGCCCTCGGCCGAGCCGAGGGAGTTGCGCACGCTGCCGAGGCGGGTGTTCACGTCGAGCCAGGCGGCGGTGGACTCACGAATGCCGACCTCCAGATCACCGGTGGCGGTCTGGAGCACGACCTGGCCGCGCGCCACCTCGCCGATCCGGATGCCGCCGTTGGCCGACTTGGCCTCGACTCCGGCGTGCGCGACGCCGACGGAGATCCGGCCGTTGGAGGCGTTGGCGCGCAGGTCGCCGGTGACCTCGCCGATCGTGGTCTCGCCGTTGAGGTTCTTGACCGTCGCCGCGCCCGCGATCGTGCCGACGTCGACCCGGCCCGCCGCGGTGATCTCGGCGTCCCCCGCCACGCGGTCCAGGCGGATGTCGCCGTGGCCGGACTTCAGACGCACGGTTCGCGCTTCGTCGACCTGGATGTCGCCGACGGAGGTCGTGAGCCTGCACTCACCGAGGGGTCCTTCACAGATGAAGTCCGCCAGAGGCGCGTTGCCCTGGACGTCCGAGCCGGCGGGCAGCTCGATGCTCACGTCGAGCGACCCGCTCCTGCCGAACAGGGAGCGATTCTTGGGGCCCTTGACCAGCAGCTTGCCACCTGAGTACGTGACTCGGGTCTGCTGCGCGGCGCGCACGTCGGCATCAAGGGCGCCGTCGGCCGGCAGCACCTCGACGACCGTGTCCGTGCGCCGGCTCGCGGTGATCCGGGCGGATCCGATGTCGAATTCGAGGGTGACGGAGATCGGTTCGGGCGTGTCGAAACTAGGCATGGCTGCGCCGTCCTCATGGCTGTGGTGTGCGTTCCCGCTGGTGGAGCGGGTGGAGGAAAGTGGTGCCGTAGGCCGGTTCGAGCTAGCGGACCCAGCCCGTGTAGCCCTGCTGGCCGTGGTGGCGCCGGTGACCGGGCGCGCGGCCCTGCTCGCCGGGTTCCAGGGCGAGGGCGACGGCCCGTACCAGCCAGGCATTGACCGAGAGGCCCTCTTCTCCCGCGACGTCCTCGACCCGGGTCTTGAGGTGAGCGGGAAGGCGGAAGTTGATGCGGGCCGTACCGCCCTCGTCGCCGTCGGACGGGACGGGCGGCACGGCCGCCCGTGCCCCGCTCGGCTGCCGCTCGTCCTCCCCGTACGACTCCTGGGCCGGCGATGGTGTCACCACGAACTCGGGATCGAGCCCGCGCAACCGCACGTCCACCGAGCCCGGTGCCAGCTGGCTGGTGACCTCGCTCATGGCGGCGGACAGCGCGTTCAGCAGCGTGAGCCGGGCGGCCGACTCCAGGGGTGCGGTGAGCCGCTCGGCCAGGGCCCGGGCTTCGTCTCCGCCCGCGCCTGCGGCGACCGCGAGCTCGTGCCGGAGGTTCTCGACGTACGGCGTGAGGTCCATGGCACCACCATGGCGCATATGTGGCGCCATTTCAACCCCTCGTGGCACCACAGGTGCGCCATAATGGCATCAGCCAGGAAGCCATTGGACAGTACGACACCTCCACAGCCGACCTGGCCGACCCGGCCGGCTCCACAGGGAGGCACCGGACGCCGGGACTCACCCGTCCTGTTCCTCCTGGTAGGCGCGGCGCCGCCTGATGGAGGAGCCGGCCGGCTCGCGGCCTTGCATGGCTTCGCGGGGATCGAGGGTGAACCAGACCACGCGGCCGCCGGCGTCCTTGAGGAAGCCCCAGCGCCGAGACAGGCTTCGGACCAGATGGATCCCGCGCCCGCACTCGGCCAGGTCGTCATCGTGCCTCCGGCACGCGCAGACGCACGGCACCGTCGCCGCCCCCTGATCGGCGACCTTGACCTGAACGGTTCCGTCCCATTCCACGAGGACGACGACGCGGACCTCGGACGAGCCCGCGTGGGTCACCGCGTTGGTGAAGACCTCGGAGAGCAGCAAGGTGGCATCGTCGCGGCGGGGATGGGCGTCGAGGACCTTTCGCAACCACCGCCGGGCCTCGCCGACGGAGCTCTCTGTACCTGGAAAAACGCCGCTTTCCTGGCGTCCGTCATAAGAATAGATTCTCATTCGGCCGGGCGTCCTTCTGTGGGGGAATCCTGTCGCCACAAGAGAACCGTTCGGCGGTCGTTCCGGGCGCGTGCGCACCGGGACATTCGGCCTGACATTCCCCAGGGAACGGACTTCCGTTTTTCCGGTCGCCGACTACTCTCGGTCGAAGGTCGGTGTACCGGAGGTGACCGTGGTCCGGCAGTGGACGGAGTTCGAGCGGGCATGCGTCGAGCGTGGCTGGGAACGGCCCTCGGTGTTTCTCACCGTGTTCGCGCAGGCGGCGCACATGCTCGGCGAGCCGGTCACTCTGACCGCCCGCCAGTTCCGCCGCTGGTGCCTCCCCGACCCTCCCCGCCCACGCCCCCGGGCATGGCGCGTCCTGCACGCCATGTTCGGCATCAATCCGATTGAATTGGGTTTCCCATCCGCCGCGTACGGCGAAATAAGCCCATGTACGTTTCTAATAGCCGACATGACAGAAGAAACGGATGTGAACCGGCGAGCATTCGTGACAACCACTGTAGGAGCAGCCGCCGGCGCGGCCCTCGGCTCCCTCACGCCCCCGCAGACCGTCGGCATACCCCACCTCCAGGAGTTGCGCGCAGGGCTGCGTTCCCTTCAGGCATTGGGTGACGCGCACGGCGGCAGCGATGTGCGTCCGCTCGCCGTCCGGCATCTCAACCGCATCCGCCGGATCATCGAGACCAGCCGTTATCCCGACTCGATCGGACGCCGGCTCCGTCTCCTGGCCGGGCAGACCGCGAACGGTTGCGCGTACCTTCACTTCGACGCCTGCGATCAGGAGAGAGCCCGGCACTACTGGGGAGAAGCGCTCACCATCGGCACCACACTGGACGATGGCGAGTTGAAATCACAGGCGCTGGCGATGCTGGGATTGCAGGCCAATTACGAGAACCGCCCACGGCACGCCCGTGACCTGCTCGGCGCGGCGCGGCAGCACGCCGAGGCCATCGGATCGCCTGTTCTGCTTTCCATCATCGCCAGCCGGGAGGCACGTGCGCTGTCCCTTCTGGGCGACCATTCCACAGCGCGGGGCGAACACGCTCGGGCGATGCGCCTGCTGGAGCGCCCTGAACGAGGCCGCCCCACTCCCGCATGGGCGACGTTCCACGATCACGGCGAGCTTGAGCAGGCCCAGGGAATGCTCTACAGCGAGGCTGGTCGGCACAGAGCGGCCGTCCCCTACTTCCGGTCGTCTTTGACCCACACCGGTGCCTCTTACGGTCGCAACTACGCGGCCAGACAGGTCCTTCTCGCGCACAGCCTGGTCCTTGCGGGCGAGGTCGACGAAGGCGCCGCCACGGCCGTGGCCGGACTCGGCCACCTCCAGGAGGTCGCATCCGGCAGAGTGCGCAATCGCATGGTCGAGGTCCGCAACGCGCTCGCCTCCATGGACACGGCCAGCGCCCGCGAGGCCGTCGATGCTCTGACACACCACTTGAACTGAGCATGCGCCGCCCGGTCCGGAAGAGCGCGGGCATGTCCTCGTCCAGCTCACCGCATGCGTCCCAGCCGCCGGGCTTGTTCAGGTTCGTTGCGCCGACATCGCCGTACCGCTTCCCGCCGTCGCGGCGCCGGATGTGCGAGCACCACTCTGAGCGGAAAGGGGAGGCCGGGGTAAGGCCCACGGATCGGTACGCTTCGGCGGCCGACTCGGGGATCGCCGGGGTCAGCCGGTGGACGAGCTGTATGTCCCGCCGACCTGGCGAATCTCCTTCAGCGGAAGGCCGGCAGCGCGAATAAGTTCGCCGTGGAATGGGCGTTCTCCGGCTGCCTCTCCGGATCGGTGAGGGGCACCCGCTTGACGAAGACCGAGGTTCCGGCGACCTCCAGCAATGCCGACTTTCCGCCGATGCCGGAACCGATCGACACGGCCGTGTCCACGAGTTCGCGCAGTGCGCAATCGCTGCACCAAGCTCCCCCCAGGGGTCCCTGGGACCTGAGTGGGCGGCGTCCCCTGGCGGACCGGGTACGCCTGCGACGATCGAATACGTACGCGCGCCGTAGTGGTTATCCCAGAAGGGTGTAGCTCGTTCTCGGGGACCTTTTGAGCTGGGCGGTTGGGCTTTGGGGGTGCGGGTCCCGGGGTCGCGGCACGCTGCCGGAACTCGATCGGATGCGGTGCGGGCATGACACGCTTCCTTCCCCGTTGACACACGGCCAGCTCAGGTCACGTGTACATGGAGACCATTTCTGCCACCTGCAACATGCCGGTCTACGGCGAGATCATGTCCCTTTCTCGAAGGACTTCCGATCGACGCCACGGCGCGGGCGGAGCGGGCGAGCGGGGCCGTCACGGCCGGAGGATGCGGGGGCATCCGCGGGCTCAGCGGGTGGTGAGGGTGCGTGCCCTCCGGGTGGGCACGCACCGCTTCTCAGGCCGGCCGGGTCACTCGGCCACCGTGAAGTAGACGACCGGATCAAGGGAGTTGAGTGCGATCCAGCGCTGCGCCGTCGCTTCGGCGGGCGCTTGGCCGCCGCCCGCCGAAGCGAGGAAGAAGTCCTGCACGTCGAGAGCGATGCGGGGATCGTCGTCGATGCGCCGCGCCATGTCGTAGTAGACGGCCAGCTCATGGACGCACCGCGGGGTGGCGGCCGGGCAGGAGCAGTCGACGCTGTCGAGGACCGGCGCGGGCGGATGGCCCGCGTCAGCGATCGCGCGGTACAAATCGTCGGTGAGCAGGGGCTGGATGCCGCTCAGCTGACGGGAGATCTCGGCCGTCGCCCCCGCGGACATCGGCGCGACCTCGATCGTGACCACCGAGGTGCCGCGACCTCGGTGCACGACGGCGCGCACGGTCCGGCCGTCGAACGTGATCTGCACCTTCCCGTCGCGTGCCATGCGCCGCGCGCTCGGCAGCTGGGGATCGGGACGGGTCTGGCGCAACAACTCGGCGAACCGGACCCAGTCCTTGCCCCACTTCGTGTAACCGTAGTCGTGGTCGGCCATGGTCAGTTGACTCGCTTCCGGCGCAGGATCTCGATGAGAGGGTCGTCGTCCAGGCGGGTCAGCTCGGCGACGCTGGAAATGTCGGCGGTGTCCGACAGCGCGGACTTGCGGTTGTGCATGGCCGCGATGTGCTCCTCGACGGTGGTCCCGGTGGTCAGGGTGGTGACGGTGACCGTGCGGGTCTGACCGATCCGGTGGACCCGGTCGGATGCCTGGGCCTCCACGGCCGGGTTCCACCATCGGTCGAAGTGGATGACATCGGCGGCGCGCGTGAGCGTGAGCCCGGTGCCCCCGGCCTTCAGGCTGAGGACGAGCACCTTCGGACCGTCGTCGGACTGGAACCGGCGGACGATGTCGGCCCGTTGCTCCTGGTTCAGGCCGCCGTGGAAGAAAGGCGTACTCACCCCGAACTGTTCGGCGAAGTGCCGGACCAGCAGCTCACCGGTCTGCCGGTACTGGGTGAAGACGAGGGTCGGAGAGTCGTGCTCCAGGTTGTTGGCTACGATATCGGTGCACAGGTCGAGCTTTCCCGACCTGCCCGACAGCTCACCGAGGTCGTCCGTGATCAGGCCCGGATGGTTGCAGACCTGCTTGAGCGAGGTCAGGACCGCGAGCACCTTGGTCTGCCGTTGGGCGCCACTGCCGAAGCCGTCGTCGATGACCTGCTCCAGCAGCCGGTCGTACAGCCTCTCCTGCTCCTCGGTGAGGTCGCAGATGAGATCGGCGTGGATCTTCGGCGGGAGCGACCCCGCGACTTGGGACTTCTTCCGCATCAGCACGACCGGCTCGATGGCCCCGCGCAGCCGGGCGGAAGCGGCCGGGGAGCCGGGCGGAAGCGGCCGGGGAGCCGTCCGCGATCGGCCGCACGAAACGATGGCGGAACTGCGCCCGGTTCCCGAACAGGTGCGGTGCGACCAGATTGAGCAGGGCCCACAGCTCGTCGAGGTGATTCTCGACGGGCGTCCCGGTCAGGGCGATCCGCGCGTCGGCCGCGATGGTGCGCGCGGCCTTCGACACCTGCGTACGGGGGTTCTTCAGGACCTGCGCCTCGTCGAAGACCGCGGTGCTCCACTGGATCCCCGCCAGGGCCGGGCTGTGCGTGCGCAGCGTGGGGTAGCCGGTGAGCGCCACCGTGCCGCTGTCCACCGCGGGCAGCGGCCCGCCGCGCCAGATCGTGGCCCGCAGGTCAGGTGCGAACCGCGCGATCTCGTGTGCCCAGTTCCCCACCAACGACGTGGGACAGAGCACCAGTTGCGGCCCCTTTTCGGCCCGTCCGGCGACACAGCCGATGGTCTGCAGCGTCTTGCCGAGTCCCATCTCGTCGGCCAGCACCGCGCCGCTGTGCGTCTCGATGGTCTCGCGCAGCCAGCTCACCCCGCGTACCTGATACGGGCGCAGCTTGGCGTTGAGCGCCGTGCGCATCTCGGCCCCCACCGCGGTGGTGCGGCGGAAGACGCCGCTCGCGTGCTCCGGCGTCGTGACGGCGACACCTGTGGCGTCGGGGACCGCGTGCGCGGCGATAGGCAGAGCCGACTCGCCGCCCGCGATCCACGACCGCCAGACGTCCACCGACCGGCCGGGCGAGTCGAGGGGCACGGCCACGAGCCGGTCCGGCTCGATCAGCACGCAGTCGACGTCGGACACCTTGAGCCTGCCGAGGTCCGGCGTCGGGACGACCAGGGGGACGGTCTGGACGTCACCGACCGGCGGGGCCGGCCCCACGGCGCCGTCGGCCCAGGTCCACAGGGCGAACATGTGCCGGTCGGGCAGGTACGTGGCCTGACTGTCCGACCGCGCCTCGGGGAGTTTCTGCCTGGTTCCCATGGCGTCAGCGGGTGCCCACGTCGTCGCCTTCGCGGGCGGTCAGGTCCTCGGCCCCAGCCCGGGGGGCCGTCTCGTCCGCGGTCGGGCTGCCGTCCCGCGCGGGCTCCGGCTCGCCCCCGGCAGCCGCGGGCTTGCGGATCGCGCGCAGGGCGAGCAGCAGCACGGCCGCGCCGAAGAGCGCGATGAACATGATCCAGACCGCGCCGACATGCATGGCGTGGACGAACGCGTCGTCGGCGGCGTGCCCGAGCGCGGGCAGGTGGGACGTGGTGGCGACGTGCCGCGCCTGTTCGGCGGAGACCCGCGCCTGCTCCCGTACCGGTCCGGGGACACCGTCCAGCGACGGCTGGATCGCGCGTCGGTACACGATCGACATGATCGTGCCGCCGACGGCGATACCGATCACACTGCCGGTCTGGCGCACGGTGTTGGTGACGGCCGACCCGGCACCGGCCCGCTCCAGCGGCAGCGTGCTGATCAGCGCCGCGGTCACCGGGCCGAGCACCATGCCGATGGACAGGCCCTGGACCAGCAGCACGACCTCGATCCAGGCGAGGGGCGTGCCCAGTCCGAAGAGCCCGTACGCGCCCATGGTCAGCGCCGCGACGATCAGCGCCGGCACGGCGACGAGCCGCAGCGACCAGCGGTGCACCAGGCGGGCGCCGACGGGCGCGCCGAAGATCGCGCCGAGCGCGGTCGGGAGGCTGGCCAGGCCCGCCTCGATCGGCGAGTAGCCGCGCGCGCCCTGCAGGTAGAACGCGTTGTAGAAGGTGACTGCGGATATGGCGAACAGGAGCAGGCCGAGCGCCGCGTTGCCGCCGCCGAACGCGCGCTGGGCGAGCAGCCGGGGATCAAAGCTCGGCATCTTGCTGCGCAGTTCGACGCGGACGAACACGGTCAGCAGGATCAGTCCGACGACGATCGGCGCCCAGACGTCCGTACGGCCCCAGGCCGCCGCCTGACCCGCGCGGATCAGTCCGTAGGCGAGCGCCGCGAGGCCGGTGATGGACAGCAGCATCCCGGCCGGGTCCAGCGGTCGCACGACGGGGCTGCGGAAGTTCGGGACCAGCAGGGCGATGCCGATCAGCGCGAGGACCACGACCGGGACGTTGACCAGGAAGACCGAGCCCCACCAGAAGTGGTCGAGCAGCACACCGGCGAGCACCGGGCCCACGGCCATGCCGACACCGGCGGAGGTCGAGGAGATGGCGATCGCGGTCGACCGCGCCGGGCCGGTGAACGTCCATATGAGGATGGCCAGGTTGGCCGGCATGATCAGCGCGCTGCCGACGCCCATCGCCGCCCGCGCGGCGATGAGCTGCCCCGCGTCCCCCGCGTACGCTGCCCACACCGAGGACGCGGCGAAGACCACCAGGCCCGTCGCGAGCACGGCCCGGTGGCCGAAGCGGTCGCCCAGCGCACCCGCGGTGAACATCAAGGTGGCGAAGGCCAGCGTGTACGAGCCGGTGGCCCACTGCAGCTCGGCCGGGCTGGCGTTCAGCCCACGGACCGGGTCCGCGAGGGTCTCCAGGGTGGTACTCAGGACGGTGTTGTCCAGCCAGATCAGCAGTGAACACACCATGAGAACGGCAAGAATCAACTGCTGCCTGGACTTCGGCAACGTGGATGTAGTCATGAATACCTTCGGATGCGGTCTGGAAAAGCTGACGAGCGGACCGTAGGCAACCATCGGGCGTGTGTCAATTCCCGGGCGGCCGGTAACGGTCGGCGATTTTCCGGCGCCCCCGAGGGCATGCCGCCAAGTGTTCTGTCAATTCTTGAAGATGTGAGCGGGCCGGCGGTTTAGTGCGCTCCCGTGGGCATGCCGCCAAGCGCTCTGTCAATTTCTGATCCTGTTGTTTGACTTCGCGTGAATTCCGTGCCCCACCCCGTATTCTGCCTCTGCTCCGCACCCTGTCCCGCCCCGTGCGCTGCACCGGAAGTAGGAAGGGGGTGGGCGCCAGCGCCGGTGCGGCCGCTCCCGGGGCCCGTCCTGGGGCCGCCGGGAGCGGCCGAGTACCCAGACGGCCACCCCGTGCGGGCGGTCCTTTCGGCCTGCCGGTTCAGCAGGCCGAACGTTCTTCTCCGCGTATTTTTGGAATAGGAGGATTGGAATTCACCCGGGTCCGTGGAACGGAAGTCGCCGGGGTATGCATGGAGAGGCAGGGGACAGAGCTGACCGCATTCTCGCTAGGGTGTTGCTCGTCCGCAGGGAGAGGAGAGGCGCGCCCTGGATCAGGTTTGCTCTGGCGGTTCTTCTATTCGCGCCCACCAATTGATGTTCTGACCGGTGGTCCCGAAGGCTTCGTTCAGTCGGTTGCTGAGATCGCGAAAGGTGCCGCGCTCGGGTTGCTGTTCAGGCGTCCAGGTGGCGTCGCATTCCTCGCAGAGGAGGAAGCTGATCTTGCCGCCCCGTACTCGGTAGGGCTTGACCCATCCCTGACCGGACTGTCGCCTGCGCAACGGTGCGTCGCAGGCTCGGCGAGGGCCGCCTTGAGAAGACAGCGCCGAAGGCGCCATTTCAGGGACACGGCTTGACGGGAGGTGTCGCCCCGCGCTCGGCCGCTGATTCGAGGATTGTCCTGAGTTCGGGGCGTGCGACGTCCTCTCGGGACTCCAGCCGTATGTGGCGGTGGACCTTGCCGGTGCCGCGCATCAGTCCATCCGGGTCGGCCAGGGAGGCGCCGCCGGCGATTCCCAGCCTGACGGCCGACCGTAGCGGGGTCACCACGAAGAGGAGGCCCTTGTAGCCGCCCTCGTACCCGGGCCCCCCGTACCCCACGTCCCCGCCGCCGACCGTCCGCACGGCGCCGGGGAGCACGCTCAGCACCAGCTCGCAGGCACGGCGGGCGACCTCTCGCCCTTCAGGCTCGAATGCCGTCAGAAGTGCGTCCAGCTCGGCATCCGGCATGGCCCGCCTCGCGATCCTCCCCCGGTACCGGACAAGCTTCTCATCTCCCGAAGCCCGCCGAATCGTGGATGAAGGTGCCGCCGACGGCCGTGGCGAGGACGCCGATGTCCCGGATGCGTTCGGGGGCGACGGTGAGCAGGTCGTCGGTGAGGACCACGAAGTCGGCGAGCATGCCGCGGGACAGGGTGCCCTTGTACCGCTCCTCCTTGACCGCGTACGCCGAACCGACGGTGTACGCGCGGAGCGCCTGTTCGGCGGTGAGCGCCTCGGCCGGGTTGAAGAGCGCGCCGCTCGCCGTGCGCCGGTTGACCAGGTCGTGGATGCCGAGCAGTGGCGCCCCTTCGACCACCGGGCAGTCGGAGCTGCCGGGGAGCACGATGCCGGCCGCGAGGAACGACCGCTGCCGGTAGCACCCGAGAGAGCGTTCGGGACCGAGGGCCGCGAGCAAGCCGTCGCCGAGTTCGGAGATGAACCGGCCCTGGGGCACCGGGATCACGCCGAGCCGGGCGACCTTCGCCACCTGGGCGTCACTGGTGACCGCGCAGTGTTCTACGCGATGGCGGGGGTCTGCCCGGGGGATGCGGGCCTGGGCGTCCTCGTAGGCGTCCAGCACCACGTCGATGGCGTGGTCGCCGATGGCGTGGGTGGCGATCTGCCATCCTGCGGCGTGGGCCCGCACGATGAAGCCGTGCAGCGTCTCCTCGTCCTCTTGCAGCAGCCCGTGGTTGCCCGGCTCGCCCTCGTAGTCGCAGCACATCGCGGCCGTACGGCCGATGAGCGAGCCGTCCGAGAACAACTTGACCGGTCCGATCCGCAGCCGGTCGTCCCCGAGGCCGGTGCCGACGCCGAGGTCGAGCCCGAACCAGCCGTCGTCCACGTAGTGGAGGTTGGGCGAGCCCGGCATCACGGTGGCCCGCTGGAGCAGCGCGCCCCGCCGTACCGCCTCCTGGAAGGCGGCGACGTCCCATGCGCCGTTGCCCGCCAGGCCCTGGCCGACGCCGGGCTCGGTGAAGCTGGTCAGCCCTTCCGACGCCGCGGCCCGGCTCGCCAGTGCGATGCCGTCGATGAAGTCCTCGACGGCGACCGGGCGCAGCACGCGGAGGGCGAGCCCTTGTGCCTGCTCGGTGAGCAGCCCGTCGGGCAGCCCGGCGGCGTCGCGCCCGATGGTGCCGCCGGGGATCTCGGCCGGAACGTCCTCCACGTGGGCGAAGCCCATGCGGGCCAGGGCCGCGGTGTTGGCCACGCCCATGTGGCAGGAGGTGTGCTGGAGCCAGACCGGCCTGCCGCCCGCCGCCCTGTCCAGCGCCTCGCGCGTCGGGTGGCGCCCGCCGAGCTTGTTCTGGTCGTAGCCGCCTCCCGTGATCCAGGCGTCCGGAGGGAGGGCCGCGGCACGCTCGGCGACCTTCGCGTACAGCTCCCCTAGGGTGGCGACCCGGGCCTCTCGCAGGTCCAGCTCTATCAGCCGCTGGCCGCGCATGCTGAGGTGGTGGTGGGCGTCGTTGAACCCCGGTACCACGCTCGCCCCGCCGAGGTCGATCACGGCCTCGGCGGTGAGGCCGTCCAGTTCCTCGTCGAGGCCGGCGACCCGCCCGGCGAACACGCCGAGCCGCCCGGCCGCGGGCCTGTCCGGGTCCAGGGTGGCGAACCGGCCGTTGACGAACAGCACATCCAGTCGCATACGGACTTCTTTCTCCGGCGGGATCTATTGCCCGGTGGCGTCGCCGCACCGCCATACACGCCATCGCAGGGCCGAGGACGGCGCGCGCTCAGCCGTTCTTGATCTTGTCGTGCCGGTCGCGGGCCTCGATGACCTGGGGCATCCGGCCTTCGAGCCATTCGATCAGGTCGAGGAGGCGGCGTGCCGCCTCCTGGCCGAGCGGGGTGAGGCTGTATTCGACCTTGGGCGGGATGGTGTGCTGGGCCTCGCGGTGGACCAGGCCGTCATGCTCCAGGGCCTGGAGGGTCTGCGCGAGCATCTTCTCGCTCACGCCCTCGACCCGGCGGCGCAGCGCGTTGAAGCGGTAGGCGCCCTCGCTGAGCGCGACCAGGGCAAGGACGCCCCAGCGGCCGGTGATGTGCTCCAGCGTTTCCCGCGAGGGGCATCCACGTGCGAAGACGTCGAAGATGATCCGCGCGTGCTCGTCGCGTGGGATCACGGCCTGATCTTCCATGCCCCAAGCTTACGCTGTCGCCGCTGCATGCGGGATTGTACTTTCTGCGAGATTGCACTTTCTAGAAGTTAGTACTACCTTGACGGTGAACCACCGACCAGAGGAGTGAAGATGATCGTCGTCACCGGTGCGACCGGGCAGCTCGGACGCCTTGTCGTGGAAGCCCTGCTGGAGAGCGTGCCCGCAGGCCAGATCGCGGCGGCCGTACGGAGCCCGGCGAAGGCCGCCGACCTCGCCGCGCGCGGGGTGGAGATCCGCGAGGCGGACTACGACAGGCCCGAGACGCTGAAGGCTGGGTTCGCGGCGGGTGACGTGGTCCTGCTGATCTCCGGCAACGTCGTGGGATCCCGCCTGCCGCAGCACAAGGCCGTCGTGGACGCCGCCGTCGCGGCAGGGGTGGCGCGGATCGCGTACACCAGCATCCTGCACGCCGACACCTCGAAACTCGAGCTCGCGGCGGAGCACAAGGGCACCGAGGAGCACATCCGTGCCTCCGGCCTGCCCTTCACGTTCCTGCGCAACGGGTGGTACACCGAGAACTACGTCGCGGCCGTCACGCAGGGCGCGGCGAGCGGCACGATCGCCGGCAGCGCCCGGGACGGCCGCGTCGCGAGCGCCACGCGCGGCGACTACGCGGGCGCCGCGGCGGCCGTGCTGACCGCGCAAGGCCACGAGAACACGATCTACGAGCTGACCGGCGACACCGCCTGGAGCATGCCGGAGCTCGCCGCGGAGGTCTCCGCCGTATCGGGCAGGCCGGTCGCCTACCAGGACCTCCCGGTCGAGGAGTACACGCGGGTCCTGGTCGGCGCGGGACTGCCCGAGCCGACCGCCGCCGCGTACGCCGGCTTCGACGTCGCCATCGCCGACGGCGAGCTGGCCGACACCCCGGGCGATCTGAGCAGGCTCATCGGCCGCCCCACCACTCCCCTGCGCGACGCGGTGGCGGCCATCCTGGCCACAGCCTGACCGGCCGGACGCCGCCGGCGGCCGGGCGCCGTCAGTCGAGGGCGCCGAGAGTGATGCCCTCGATGATGTGGCGCTGGGCCGCGACGGCGACCAGCAGCACCGGGACGATCGTGATGAGCGACGCCGCCATGATCAGGTTGTACTGGGTGGTGAACTGGCTCTGGAACACCGAGAGCCCTTGCGACAGGACGGCCATCTCGGTGGTGTTCACCACGATCAGCGGGAACAGGAAGTTGTTCCAGTTCTGCAGGAACAGGATGATGGCGAGCGCGGCGACGACCGGCCGGGCGAGCGGGGCGTACACCTCGAAGAACACCCGCAGCTCCGAGGCCCCGTCGATGCGGGCCGCCTCCCCCAGCTCGCGCGGCGTGCCGAGGAAGAACTGCCGGAACAGGAAGGCGCCCAGCGCCGAGGCGATGTTCGGCACGATCAGGCCCTGGTAGGTGTTCAGCCAGCCGAGGTCGCCGAGGAGCTGCGACATGGGGACGATGATCGCGCTGAACGGCACCATCAGCCCGCTCAGCGCCACCATGAACAGCAACCGCTTGGCCGGGAAGTCGAGCAGGGCGAAGGCGTAGCCGGCGAGCAGCCCGCTGGCGAGTTGCCCGGCGGTGGCCGCCACGCCGAAGATCGCGGTGTTGAGGAACCACCGGCCGAACGGGGCCTGCGCGAGGGCCCGGCCGATGTTGGACCACTGGGGATCCCGCGGCCACAGCGGCGCCGCCGGGTTGATGATCTCGGCATCGGTCTTCAGCGCGCTCACCGCCATCCAGACCAGCGGGAACGCCACGATGAGGACGGCCAGGCCGAGCAGCAGGTAGACCACCGAGCGGCGGGCGATCAGGCTAGCGCGCACGGTCCACCCGCCCGAGGAGCCAGATCTGCGTGACGGTGATGAGCAGGGAGAGCAGGAACAGCGCGACCCCCATGGCGTTGGCGCGGCCGGTGTCGAACTGGACGAACCCCTCGTTGTACACGTAGTAGAGGGCGGTCTGCGTGGCCCCGTCCGGGCCGCCCTGGGTCAGCACGTAGATCTGGGTGAACGTCTGCAGGCCGGTCAGCGTGGTGACCACCCAGATCAGCAGGGTGTGCCGGCGCATCATGGGCCACTGGACGTGCGCGAACCTGCGCCAGGCTCCGGCGCCGTCCACGCTGGCCGCGTCCAGCACGTCGCGCGGCACCGACTTCAGGGCCGCCACGTACAGGACGACGTTCTGCCCGAAGAACTGCCAGGCGCCGAACGTCAGCACCGCGACCAGCGCGAGGCCCGGCGAGGACAGGAAGTCGGCCTGCGGCAGGTGGACGGCGCTGAGCAGCCGGTTGACCAGCCCGAACTGGGGCGCGAACATGTTCGCCCAGATCAGCGCGGTGGCGACGACGGGCACGACCAGGGGGATGACGAACGGCGCCCGCAGCCGGGCCACGCCGGGCGCCCCGGAGTTCAGCAGCAGCGCGAGCACCAGCCCCGCGCCCATGGTCAGCACGATGAACCCGGCGGTGTAGACCCCGGTGACGCCGAGCGCGTGGCCGCCTCCCTCGGCGAGCATCCGCGCGTAGTTGTCCAGGCCCACGAACTCCGGCGCGAGGTCGAACACCCCGCCGCTGTACAGGCTGCGCCAGAGGAGCATCGCGAGCGGCACGAGCGAGAACAGCACCGTGAGCACGACGGTGGGGGCCACGAAGGCGTAGGCGAGCGCCCAGGTGCGGTACGGCCGCCGCGCCGGCCGCGGTCCCCGGGCGGGGGCTCCCGCGAGCACGAGTTCCGCGACGCCGCGTTCCATCGGGTGCCGGAGGCGCATCAGCCGAGTTTCTTCAGCGCCGCGTCCCCGTCGCTCGCCGCCTTGGCGAGCGCCTCGGCCGGCGTCTTGCGTCCCTTCAGCGCCGCGTTGATCTCGGTCCAGAGGCTCTGGGAGATGGCGTTGTAGGCGGGGGTGATCGGGCGGACCTTGCCGGTCTTCTCCGCCTCGGCGAACACCGCGTAGGTGGGATCGCCGGCGATGTGGTCCTTCAGCGCCGGCTGCTGGAGCTGCGCCGGGTCCGACGGCAGGCCACCGCTCTTGACCGCCAGGTAGGCGCCCCGCTCGGGGGTGGTCAGGAACTTCAGGAACTCAAGGCCGGCCTTCTCGGCGGCGGCGTCGGTCTTCAGCAGCGCCGCCACGCCGATGCCCAGGCTGGTCGAGGTGCCCGCCGCGCCCTTGGGCATCGGGGCGACGCCGAAGTCGACGCCCGCCTTCTCGAACGTCGGCACCGCCCATTGGCCGTTCACGATCATGGCGACCGTGCCGCTGGCGAACGCGGGCGCCCCGTCGAAGCTGCCGGCCTGGGCGTAGCTGGTGCTCGGCGCGGACCCGCTCTTGATCAGGTCGACCCATCTGGTGAGCGCCTTGACCCCGGCGGGGCTGTTGAAGGCGGTGGCCGTGCCGTCGGCGTTGAGGAACGACCCTCCTTCGGCATGCAGCATCGGCGCCCAGGCGAAGGAGATCCACTCCGCCTCACCGAGCGGCACGTAGAAGCCGTACTTGTTCTTGACCGGGTCCGACAGCTTCTTGGCGTCGGCGGCCAGCTCGTCCCACGTCTCGGGCGGGTTCTTGATCCCGGCGCCGGCGAAGGCCTTCTTGTTGTAGAAGAGCACGATGTCGCCCACGCCGGCCAGCGCGATGCCGAGCTGGTGCCCCTTGTAGAACAGGGACTCCTTGATGCCCGGGTAGAGGGCGTCGGTCTCGGCGGCGAGCTTGCCGTCCAGCGGGACGAGCTTGCCGCTTTGGGCGATGACCGGCAGGTCGGAGGGGTTCTGCGTGAGGAGCACCGTGGGCTGGGTGCCGTTCTTCAGCGCCGAGATGACCTTGGGGAGGTACTGGTCGGAGCTCGCGATGTACTCGCCCTTGGCGTGCATCCCGGGGTGGGCCTTGTCGAACGCCGCGTCGATCTCGGCGATCTGCTCGGGCTGCCAGCCGCTCGTCCAGTAGGTGAACGTGCCGCCCGAGGCGCCGGAACCGCCCCCGCCGCCGCGGCCGCCCGTCCCGTTCGAGCCGCCGCACGCGGCGGTGGTCAGGACGAGGCCGAAGGCGATGGCGCCCGCGGCGGCCTTTCTGCTGATCATCATGTTCTCGCCGCTCCCTGGCGCTGCCACACGGCACATGGAATGCGCCTGACCGAAACCCCTGACGTTCTCGAGCACTCCGAGTCCGAGGTCATGGTAACCCAGCGAAGTAGTGGGTAAATGGCGGCCGGGCCCATCCTCGGATATGACCTGTTCAGCGGGCCCCGGTGGTTCAGGGATGCGCCGGCCGGCAGGTGCGGCGGCACCGGCCCGGGTACCGGCCCCGCCCCGGCGCATCCACACGGGTGGCGAGCGACACTACGCTGTCCAGAAGTTTCGTCTGTTCGGCGCTGCTTCCCGTGGCCCGGGACGCCGCCAAGTCCTCCGCCCACCTGCGGACCCTGGTCGTGTACGGGGAGGAGGAGGCGCAGGAGGACTGGGAGCCGTTCGCCGCCCTGCTGGGCCACGAGGACGCCGGCGACCCCGCGGTGCCGATCGCCCCGGACGACCCCGCGCTGGGGCGCTTCGCCGTTCGAGGGCTGGAAGGGGTTTCGGGCTGCGAGGGCGGGTACGCGGCAAGCCTGGGCATTTCCGCCTTCAACACCCCATGCAGAGTTGAAAGGAAACCGTCCATGGCCGATCGCCAGCGTGTCGTCATCGCCGGTGCGGGCTTCGCGGGATTCACCGCGGCGCGGCGCCTCTCCCGCCTCGCCAAAGGCGCGATCGAGATCGTTTTGATCAACCCGACCGACTACTTCCTGTACCTGCCTCTGCTTCCGGAGGTGGCGGCGGGGATCCTGGACCCCCGCAAGGTCGCCATACCGCTGGCCGGCAACTGCCCCGGCGTCCGCCACCTGCTGGCCGCCGTCGACCGGGTGGACCTCGAAGCGCGCCGGGTCGAGTGCACCGACGCCGAGGGCGGGCGCCGTGACCTCGGCTACGACCGGCTGCTCATCGCGGTCGGCAGCGTCAACAAGCTGCTGCCCATCCCCGGGGTCGCCGAGCACGCCCACGGCTTCCGCAGCATCGCCGAGGCGCTGTACCTGCGCGACCACCTGATCCGCCAGATCGAGCTCGCCGACGCCACCGACGACGCCAAGGAGCGGGAGGCGCGCTGCACGTTCGTCGTGGTCGGCGCCGGCTACACCGGCACCGAAGTGGCGGCGCAGGGCCAGCTCCTCACCCTGGACGCCAAGCGGCGCCGTCCAGGCCTGCGCGACCAGCCCGCCCGCTGGCTGCTGGTCGACCAGGCGCCGCGCATCCTGCCCGAGCTGGACGAGCGGCTGTCGCGCACCGCGCACCGCACCCTCGCCGGCCGAGGGGTCGAGATCCGCACCAGGACGACCGTCGCCGAGGCCACTTCCGAGGGGGTCAAACTGTCCGACGGGGAGTTCGTGCCCACCCGCTCGCTGGTCTGGTGCGTCGGCGTCCGCCCCGACCCGCTGATCGAGTCGCTCGGCCTGCCGACCGAGAAGGGCAGGCTGATCGTCGACGAGTACCTGACCGTGCCCGGCCATCCGGAGATCTTCGCCTGCGGCGACGGGGCGGCGGTGCCCGACCTCACCCGCCCCGGCGAGTACACCGCCATGACCGCGCAGCACGCCACCCGCCAGGGCAAGCAGGCGGCCGACAACATCGCCGCCACGTACGGCCGGCGCGAGCGCCGCCCGTACCGGCACAGCGACCTGGGGTTCCTGGTGGACCTGGGAGGGGCGAAGGCCGCCGCCAACCCGCTCGGCGTCCCGCTGTCCGGCGTGGCCGCCAAGGCGGTGACACGCGGCTACCACCTGCTGGCCGTCCACGGCGGCCGCGCCCGTATCGCGGGCAACTGGCTCCTGGACGCCCTCCTGCCCCGGCAGACCGTACAGCTCGACCTTGTGCGCGGCTCGTCGGTGCCGCTCGCCTGCACCACCCCGGAACACCCCCACGGCCCAGGCGACTGAACACCCGCCTCCGCCGGCGGGCGGGGGGGTGGCGCGGGCAGGGACACCCTGGCGAGGCCGACCTGGGCT
Organism: Sphaerisporangium perillae; assembly: GCF_023276435.1. Lineage (GTDB taxonomy): Bacteria > Actinomycetota > Actinomycetes > Streptosporangiales > Streptosporangiaceae > Sphaerisporangium > Sphaerisporangium perillae. The sequence continues at coordinate 32,560 of NZ_JALLPO010000049.1, read as the reverse complement.
GCGCCGGTCTTGACGCTGCGCGAGGACGGACCGTACATTCCCCCGGACAAATCGAGACGGGTGGGTTCCATGGCCGATGTACAGGGCGGGCAGGCCGACGCGCCGTCCGGGGGCGGGAGTGACCGGCGGCTCAAGGTCGAGGTGCACGGGCTCGACGTGATCGGGGACGCCGAGCGCAAGGGACGGCCGCGGCAGCTGTTCTGGCCGTGGTTCGGGGCCAACGTCTCGATCCTCGGGCTGAGCTACGGCTCCTTCGCCCTCGGCTTCGGCATCTCCTTCGGGCAGGCGCTCTCGGCCGGCCTGATCGGGATCCTGTTCTCCTTCCTGCTGTGCGGCTTCGTGGCCCTGGCGGGCAAGCGCGGGTCGGCGCCGACGATGGTGCTGAGCCGGGCGGCGTTCGGCGTGCGGGGCAACCGCCTGCCGTCGGCGATCTCGTGGGTGCTGACGGTCGGCTGGGAGACGGTGCTCACCGCGCTCGCGACCCTCGCCACCGCGACCGTGTTCGACCGGCTCGGCTGGGGAGGCGGCACCCCCACCAAGGTCGCCGCGCTGATCGTCGTGACGCTGCTGATCATCGCCGGCGGCGTCATGGGGTTCGACCTGATCATGCGCATGCAGACGGTCATCACCGTGGTAACGGGCGTGCTGACGGTGGTGTACATCTTCCTGATCGTCGGGCACATCCACTGGGACGCGGTCGCCGCGATCCCGGCCGGGTCGGCGCAGGAGTTCATCGGCGCGCTGGTCTTCATGATGACCGGGTTCGGCCTTGGATGGGTGAACGCGGCGGCCGACTACTCCCGCTACCTGCCCCGCCGGTCGTCCGGCGCGGGCGTGGTCGGCTGGACGACCTTCGGGGCGTCGCTGGCGCCGGTGGTGCTGCTGGTGTTCGGCCTGCTGCTGGCCGGGTCCTCCAAGGGCCTCAACGAGGCGATCGCCGCCGACCCGATCGGGGCGCTGACGACCGTGCTGCCCACCTGGTTCCTCATCCCCTTCGCCGCCGTGGCCGTCCTCGGCCTGGTCGGCGGCGCGGTGCTCGACATCTACTCCTCCGGCCTGGCCCTGCTGGCCACCGGCCTCCGGGCCCCTCGCTATGTCGCCGCACTGTTCGACGGGGTGCTCATGGTGGCCGGGACGGTGTACATCGTCTTCTTCGGCGGCACGTTCCTCGGCCAGTTCATCGGCTTCCTGACCACGCTCGGCGTCCCGATCGCGGCGTGGTGCGGCGTCATGCTGGCCGACGTGGCGCTGCGCCGCCGCGACTACGACGAGACCGACCTGTACCGCCCTTCGGGCCGCTACGGGGACGTCCCGTGGCTGCCCGTCACGGTGATCGTCGTCAGCACGGCCATCGGATGGGGTCTGGTGACCAACACCTCCGCGAGCTGGCTCGGCTGGCAGGGCTACCTGCTCGGCCCGCTCGGGCTCGGCGGCACGTCCGGCTCCTGGGCCTACGCCAACCTGGGCGTGCTGGTGGCGCTCTTCCTCGGCTTCGCGGTCACCTGGCCGGCCCGCGGGTCCCGGGTCCGCGCCCAGGAGAGCCTGCCCTCGCCCGATCAGATGTCGACGGAGCCGCCGCTGCGCCAGTAGATGTTGTTCTCCCTGCTGAGCAGGCCCTCGTCGATCAGATAGCGCCGCAGGGCGGGGTAGTCGTCGTGGAAGGCGCGCAGGATCACGTCGACGTCCTTCTCCGGGTAGCGGACGCCGGGCTCGAACGTCCGGGCGATGTAGTTCAGCACGGCGAGCCGCTTCTCGCGCCGTGACGGGATCGCCCGCAGCCGTCCCTCGACCAGGAAGTTCCCCACCACCTTCTCCTCGGCGGAGACCGGTGCGGCGGCGGGCCTGGCGGTGGCGTGCAGCAGCTCGCGGAACCGCTCCCTGCGCACCCGCCAGCCGTCCTCGGCCCGGGCGACCAGGCCGCCGCGTTCGAGCCGGTCCAGCGCTCTGCGCACGGCGTCGGGCTCGAGGCCGCTGCCCTTCGCGTCGCCGTTCAGGACCAGGGCGGACAGCACGCGCAGGGTGTCGTCCTGATAGAGCAGCCCGAGGACGCGTCTGATCTCTTCCTCGCTCATGATCTCCAGCCGATCGATGTCATGACCTCGGGGTCTGGTCTTCCCCGGTCCCACCCCGTATGGTCGATCCTCGCATCGATTCGAGGAGGGCCGTGTGCGTTCCTCGGCCGGGCCGTGCGGACGGCCGCCGCCCGGCCGTCCTGTCAGACGGCGCGATGGTACTGGTCGGGCCAGCGGGGCTCGGCGCCGAGCTCGCGGGCGGCGCGGTTCGGCCAATACGGGTCGCGCAGGAGCTCGCGGCCGAGCAGCACGGCGTCGGCCTGCCCCGACGCCACGATCTCCTCCGCCTGCCCGGGCTCGGTGATCAGGCCGACGGCGCCCACGGGCAGGTCGGTCTCGGCCTTCACCCGCGCGGCGAACGGCACCTGGTACCCCGGGCCGACGGGGATGCGCGCGCCGGAGGCGTTGCCGCCGGTCGAGGTGTCCAGCAGGTCGACGCCGTGGGCGTGGAGCTCCTTGGCGAAGCGCACGGTGTCGTCGGCCGTCCAGCCCTCGCGGCCGTCCTCGGGGTTCTCGTCGAGCCAGTCGGTCGCGGAGACGCGGAACAGGACCGGCAGGTGCTCGGGCCACACCGCGCGCACGGCGTCCACGACCTCCAGGGCGAAGCGGACGCGGTTTTCGTGGCTGCCGCCGTAGGCGTCGGTGCGGTGGTTGCTGTGCGGCGAGAGGAACTCGTTGATCAGGTAACCGTGCGCGCCGTGCACCTCCACCACTTCGAACCCGGCGGCCAGCGCCCGCCGCGCCGCCGCGGCGAAGCTCGTCACGATCTCCTGGATCCCCTCGATGCTCAGCTCGGCGGGCGTGGGGTGGTGCTCGGCGAAGGGGATCGGGCTCGGCGCGACCGGCCGCCAGCCCCCGTCGCCGGGACCGAGGGGGCGGCCGCCGCGCCAGGGCCTGTCGGTGGACGCCTTGCGGCCGGCGTGGGCGAGCTGGATGCCCGGCACGGTGCCGTGCTCGCGCAGGAGGGCGGTGATGCGGGTGAACGCCTGCTCCTGGCGGTCGTTCCAGAGCCCGAGGTCGGCGGGGCTGATGCGGCCCTCCGGCGTCACCGCGGTCGCCTCGGTCAGGATCAGGCCGGCCCCGCCGACGGCGCGCGCGGCCTGGTGGGCGAGGTGCCAGTCGGTGGGAACGCCCTGGCCGGGCCCCTCGCAAGCGGCGCTGTACTGGCACATCGGGGCCATCCAGACCCGGTTCGGGATGGTCAGTCCCCGTAGCGTCAGGGGCTCGAACAACGTGCTCACGACTTGGCTCCTTCGTGTGGTGGGGGCCCGCGCCCGGGCGGACGCCTTGTACGATACCCACCGTACTACGGTGGATGTCAAACTACGAAGGTCTTCGTACAATGGAGAAGATCCGCCGGGAGGGAACACCGTGACGTCCACATCCGCCAGGCCCCTGGAGCATCCTCAGCGCGAGGAGATCCGGCTCGAAGCGGTGCTGCACGCGCTCTCCGACCCGATGCGACTGCGGGTGGTGCGCTATCTGTCCGTGCTCGACGACCACGACGAGGCCCCCTGCTCGGCCATCGAGCTCGCGGTCAGCAAGTCGACGACCACCCACCACTTCCGCGTGCTGCGTGAGGCCGGGGTGATCAGCCAGATCTACCGGGGCACGGCCAAAATGAACAAGCTCCGCCGCGACGACCTCGACGCCCTCTTCCCGCGCCTGCTCGACACCATCCTGGACGCCGACGCCGCCCAGCGAAGGCGCCTCGCCTGACCACCGCCCGCCGTACCGTCATGAAGGCGGTACGGGCGCCGGCGGCTCCCCTGAATGCGATGCGGGCGCGCTCGAGGAAGAGCAGCAGCCGGCCGAGGTGGAACATGGACGCGGGATGGCCCTCCTCGGCTCCGTGCCGTAACCACGACTCGCTCTCCTCCAGCTCGCCTATGTCGACCAGCAGGCAGCCGAGCTCGAGCCTCGCGCCACGATCACCGGCCTCCGCGGCCGCGAGCAGCCACACTCTCGCCGGCTCCCACAGCGCCTGCCTCGCGAGCGCCCGGCCGGTGTCGGCGGCCACCCTCACCATGATCCGGCCCGGCCCCGGCTCCGACAGTGCGCCGCGGTCCAACCGGCGCCGGGCGGCGACCAGGCCGTAGCCGCCGACCGCCGACTGATCACTCATGACGTCCTCCCCGCACCTGGGTCCGTCGCGTCACCTCACCGTCGCGCAAAGCGCGCCCGTGCTCAATACCGGATCGGCCTCCGTGACGGCCGCGCGGGCGCCACCCGCCCGTTGGAAGCGGCGGGCCGAAATGTGACGCGGCCGTGATTGCTAAGCGGACCGTCGTGGGCAATTATTTTCATCCAATCGTCCGTTCGTGAAAGGAATGATTGTGGCCGGAGGCGCGCTGGGCCGGATCCAGACCGAACTGCCCGGTCTGCCCGAGGCCCTGCGGCGCGTCGGCGAGGCGATCATGGCGGATCCGGCGGTGGCCGCACGGTCCACGATCACCGCGCTCGCCCAGCGCAGCGGCAGCTCCCCCGCCACCGTCACCAGGTTCTGCAGGTTCTTCGGCTTCGCCGGGTACGCCGAGCTGCGGGTCGCCATCGCCACCGAGACCGGCCGGGCCGCCCAGGCCCACTGGGGAGCGGGCGTCGGCCGCGAGATCGGCCCCACCGACCCGCTGGACTCCGTGGTCGAGGTCATGGCCGCCAGCGACACCCGCCTCATCCAGGAGACCGCCGCCCAGCTCGACCTCGGCGTGGTCGGCAAGGTCGCCGACGCCGTCCTCGGTGCGAGCCGGGTGCTGCTGTTCGGCGTGTCGGCCAGCGGCGCCGTCGCCAGCATGCTCGAAGGGCGGCTGCGCCGCATCCGGGTGCCGTGCTGGAGCTTCACCGACCCGCACGACGCGCTCGCCGACGCCGCGCTGCTCACCCCGGGCGACGTCGCCATCGGCATCTCCCACCGAGGGCGCACCCGCGAGGTCCTCGAGTCACTCGCCGAGGCCGGGGCGCACGGCGCGACCACCGTGGCCGTGACCTCCTTCGCCCGCTCGCCGCTCGCCGAGGCGGCCGACCTCGTGCTGACCACCGCCAGCAGGGCGACCACCTTCCGACCCGGCGGCCTGGCCGCCGTCCACTCGCAGCTGCTCGTCCTCGACGTGGTCTACGTCGCGGTCGCCCAGCGCACCTTCGAGCGCGCCAACCACGCGTTCGAGCTGACGATCAGGGCCGTCGAAGGCCACCGCGTCGAAAGGAGCTGAGACGATTGGACATCAGTGCCGCCGCCTACGTCCAGAAGGTCGAGAGGCTGGTGCACGAGGTCGCCACGAGCCAGGAGCGGGCGGTGCGCGACGCCGCGGCCCTGCTGGGCGCGTCCCTGCGCGGCGACGGGGTGATCCAGGCGTTCGGCTCCGGGCACTCCGAGGCGATCGCGATGGAGATCGCCGGCCGCGCCGGCGGGCTCGTGCCCACCAACCGGCTGGCCCTGCGCGATCTGGTGCTGTACGGCGGGGAGCCGCCGAGCGTGCTGCGCTCCGCCGAGCTGGAGCGCGACCCCTCGATCGCCCGCCGCATCTACGACCTGGCGCCGATCCGGCCCCAGGACGCCTTCGTCATGATCTCCAGTTCGGGGGTGAACGGCTCGGTGGTGGAGCTGGCCTCGATCGTCAAGGAACGCGGCCACGGGCTGGTCGCGCTGACGTCGGTGCGGCACAGCAACGAGATGAAGTCCCGCCACCCCTCCGGACTCAAGCTCCTCGACCTCGCCGACGTGGTGCTGGACAACGGCGCCCCGTACGGCGACGCGGTCATCCCGCTCCCGGAGGGCGGGACGTTCGGCGCGGTGTCGACGATCACCTCGGCCCTGCTCGCGCAGATGGTCGTCGCCGAGGTGGTCAGGGAACTGCTGGAGGCCGGCGAGGTGCCGCCGATCTACCGGTCGGCCAACGTCGTCGGCGGTGACGAGCACAACAGGGCACTGGAAAGCCGCTACGCCGGGCGCATCCGCCGCGGCGGATGACCACGTCCGGGCCGCACGGCCGCAGGTGACCTTCGAATCCGAACGAAGACCAACCAGGTTCTACCCGAGAACCGCCCCGCCCGTACAGGCCCTCCCCCGAGGGCCGCGGCGTGGCGGAGCTCCAGCCCCCCAGGAGGACTGATGGCGGATAACTCTTTTTCCCGGCGTGAACTGCTGCGAAGCGCGGCTCTCGCGGGCCTGCTGCTCCCGGCGGCGGGCACGCTGTCGGCGTGCGCGACCCCGGCGGGCGGTGGTGGATCCACCCCGGCGACCCAGGCCACCGGGGCCAAGAGCGCGGCCAACCCCCTCGGCATCGCCGAGGACAAGCCGTTCGAGGTGGTGATCTTCGACGGCGGGTACGGCGACGCCTACGCCAAGAACATCCACGAGCCGCTGTTCAACACCAAGCACGCCAAGGTGCAGATCAAGCACACGGCCACCAAGGAGATCGCCAAGACGCTGCAGCCGCGGTTCGCCGGCGGGAACCCGCCGGAGTTCATCAACAACTCCGGCGACAACTCGATGGACTTCGGCGCCCTCGCCCAGGACGGCCAGCTGCAGGACCTCACCGAGCTGCTCGACGCCCCGAGCTGGGACGACCCGAACGTGAAGGTGCGGGACACCATCCTGCCCGCGGCCATCGAGCTCGGCACCCTCGACGGCAAGTACTGCGTGCTCGAGTACGCCAACACGGTCTGGGGCATCTGGTACTCCAAGAAGCTCTTCGACGACAACGGCTGGCAGGTGCCGAAGACCTGGGACGAGTTCACCGCGCTGTGCGAGACGATCAAGAAGTCCGGCAAGTGCGCCCCGTTCACCTACGCCGGCAAGCACCCGTTCTACATCTACGAGACGATCCTCACCCTCGCCGCCAAGATCGGGGGCGTCGATGTCCTGAAGAACATCGACAACCTGGCGGACGGAGCGTGGAAGGCCGAGCCGATCGCGAAGGCCGCCGGCGCGTTCGCCGACCTCGGCGCCAAGTACCTGCTCCAGGGCACCGAGGGACTGGACCACATCCAGACCCAGACGGCGCACAACAAGTACAAGGTCGCCATGCTGCCCTGCGGGTCGTGGCTGGAGAACGAGCAGAAGGACTCGACTCCGTCCGACTTCGGCTACTCGATGTTCCCGCTGCCCTCCTTCACCGACGCGGACGCCCTGCCGTACGGCACCGTGCACTCCCGGCCGGGCGAGGAGTACTTCGTCGCCGCCAAGTCGGCCAACCCGCGCGCCGGCATGGAGTACATGCGCGCCATGCTGTCCAAGGAGGGCGCGGGCAAGTTCAGCGAGCTGCTCAGCACGCTCACCGTGGTCAAGGGCGCCGCGGAGGGCCGCACGCTCTCCTCGGGCCTGGCCTCCGCGTCGACGGCCCTGCAGAACGCCGGGACCAACACCACCTACTTCCGGTTCCGGCAGTGGTACCAGCCGCTGCACGACGAGGTGGCCGCCGCCACCGGCCAGCTCATGTCGGGCCGCCTGAAGGTCGCGGAGTGGGCCGACCGGTGCCAGAAGAAGGCCGACGAGATCAAGAACGACTCCTCCGTGAAGAAGTTCACCCGCTGATCGGGGGCCCGCCCGGGAGGGCCGCGACCGGCGGCCTCTCCCGGGCGGCAGGGAACCGCCACGCGCGAGCATGGCCATCCGTGCCCGCGCCGTCACCGACAGAAAGCAGATGTCCTATGTCCCGCTCGGCTTCCGGGCAGCGCTCGGACGGTTCGCCATGACGCACAGGACCGACTACACCAGGGCACGGTTCATCGCCGGCTTCCTGGCGGTACCGGTGCTGCTCTACCTGATCTACGTGATCTCGCCGTACGCGCAGGCCTTCTACATCGCGATGACCAACTGGCGGGGCGTGAGCGCCACGCCGCAGTTCGTCGGGCTGGAGAACTTCCAGCGGCTCCTCGGCGACGGCGTCTTCTGGACGGCGGTCGGCCACAACGCCCTGCTGCTGGTCCTGCTGCCGCTGCTGACGATCGCCATCGCCCTGTTCTTCGCCTTCCTGCTCAACGTGGCCGGCGAGTCCGGCGGCGTGTCGGGCATCTGGGGGGCCAGGTTCTACCGGGTGGTGTTCTTCTTCCCCCAGGTGCTCGCGGTCGCGATCGTCGCCGTGCTGTTCCAGCAGGTGTTCCGGCCCGACAAGAGCGGCATGCTGAACGCGCCGCTGATGGCGCTCGGGCTGGAGCCGGTCGGCTTCCTGTCCAACCCCGACGTCGCGTTCTGGTCGATCCTGGGCGTCCTGGTCTGGCAGGCCGTCGGGTTCTACGTGGTGCTGTTCTCCGCGGGCATGGCCTCCATCCCGCGCGAGATGTTCGAGGCCGCGCGGATCGACGGCGCCGGGCGGGTCCAGCTCTTCTTCCAGGTCACGCTGCCGCTGCTGTGGGACACGGTGCAGGTCGGGCTGATCTACCTCGGCATCGCCGCGCTGGACGTCTTCGCCATCGTGTGGGTCATGACCGCCGAGCACGGCGGGCCCGACCACTCCACGACCGTGATGGCCGCCGAGATCTACCGCAACGCCTTCCAGTACTTCAGGTTCGGCTACGCGAGCGCCCTGGGCGTGGTGCTGTTCTTCTTCACGGTCGCCTTCGCGGTACTGGCCATGCGCCTGTCGCGGCGCGACCGCATCGAGTTCTAGAAAGGGCCCGGCGATGGTTTCGCAGGCAGGAAAGGTACGGCTCAGCCGCAGCGCGGCGCGCGAGCGGCGCAGGGCCCGGCTCGGCCCGCTGTCGGGGCTGTCCCACCTGGCGCTGGTCGTGTGGACCGTGCTCGTGGCGGTGCCGATCCTGTGGACGTTCCTGGCCTCGGTCAAGAGCGAGGACGAGATCTTCGGCAGCGCCTGGTCGCTGCCCGCGTCGCTGCGCTGGGACAACTGGGCCCGCGCCTGGGACCACGCCCACATCGGCCAGTACATGCTGAACAGCGTCGTCGTCGTGGCGTTCGGCACGTTCGGCACGATGCTGTTCGGCTCCATGGCGGCCTACGTGCTCGCGCGTTATCAGTTCCGCGGCAACCGGGCGATCTACCTGCTGTTCGTCTCGGGGCTGGCCTTCCCCGTCTATCTGGCGCTGACCCCGCTGTTCTTCGTGGTGCAGAACATGGGGAGCGTCCCGCTGATCGGCCAGTTCATCGGCCTGGACTCCCGTGGCGGGCTGGTGCTGGTGTACATCGCCTACTCGCTGCCGTTCACGGTCTTCTTCCTGTCGGCGTTCTTCCGCACGCTGCCCCAGGCCGTCGCCGAGGCGGCGTTCGTGGACGGCGCCTCGCACAGCAGGGTGTTCTTCCAGATCATGCTTCCCATGGCGCGGCCGGGCATCGTGAGCATCACGATCTTCAACGTGCTCGGCCAGTGGAACCAGTACCAGATCCCGCTGGTCCTGCTCAGCGGGCAGGCCAAGGACAAGTGGGTGCTGACCCAGGGCATCGCGGACATCTCCACCGCGGCCGGCTACGACGCCGACTGGTCGGCCCTGTTCGCCGCGCTCAGCATGGCCATCCTCCCCATGCTGGTCGTGTACACGATCTTCCAGCGCCAGATCCAGGCGGGCCTCACCGCGGGCGCGCTGAAGTGACCTCTCCCCGCGCCACGGCACACCCGAGAGCCGGCCGCTATCCGATGCGCACGTGCCGGTCCTGCCCCCTCGCGGCGCTCACCCTGCGCTCGTCGGGGTCGGTGCCTCCCCAGATGCCGTGCTCCTGGCCGGTCCTCAGCGCGTACTCAAGGCACGGGTTCTGCACGGGGCATCGACGGCAGACGGCCTTGGCCCGCTCGTGCTGGGCGTGGCCGGGGCCCTTCGCCGAGATCGGGAAGAACAACTCGGGGTCCTCACCGCGGCAGGCGGCACGACGTAGCCACGAAACGGCCGGTATGACGGTGTCCTGGATGACCATAGCGATCCCATGAGAGTGAGTGGCCTGATGCGGTCTCTGCCGAGGAGTCGCGTGCCCGTTCTGATGGGGTTGACACGTCTTTGTGGAATTACTTTAAGGTGTCCGTTTTGGCGGTTCCGGTCCAGCCCCACGGAGACGGGGCGGAGAGGACCCGCAGGTCAGGCCGTTGCGTCCGGGTCACTGGAGTCCTCCTCGTCGTCCTCACCGTCGTAGAGGGTGGCCTGCGGGGAGCCGGGGGGAACGTGACGGCGCGGGGTGAAGCCGAGCAGCTCCTTGACCAGCTCGTCGTTGCCGGCGTACCCGGCGTCCGCGTCGAAGACCTGGGCCCCGTCCCAGAGCGCGAGGATGGTCGACACCGTCCGCAGCTCGCTGTCGTGCAGCAGATCGTAATGGGCGATCATGGGGACCGTCGGATAGGTGCACCACAGGTCGTGGCCGGTCATGAACAGGTCGAGGTCGAACCGCACCGTCAGCCCGAGCAGCTCGGGCTTGTAGTTGTCGTCGATGCCGGCGAACGCCTCGTCCAGCGCGATCACCCGGGGGCACGACGCCCGGCCCGAGGAGTACAGCGCGTTGGCCGCCGCGAACAGCGGCAGGTGGATCGAGGCGGACTTCTCCCCGCCCGACATCTGTGAGTGCCTGGCCCGGGTCAGCCGGACCTCGGGCTCGCCGCGCCGGGCCATCAGCAGCTCGAAGGTGTACCACGAGCGGTAGTCCAGGACGGCGGCGAGCGCCTCCTTGTAGGTGGCGCGGGAGTTGCGGCCCCGGTAGTCCCTGATCATCTGCCTGAGGTGCCCGCGCAGCGCCGAGAGCCCCTGGTGGCCGGCGCCCGCGGCGTCGCGCACCAGCAGCGCCGCCACGGCGCGCCGCCGGTCGTCGATCTTGTCCGACTGCACCCACCGGATGCCGATCGTGGTCCCCGAGGACATGGGCTTGGAACGGGTGTCGGCGTTCATGCCGCGCACCAGGTCCTTGGCGGCGACCACCCGCGAGTGGATCTGCTGGGCGAGGCTCGTGAGCAGCTCGTCCTCAAGGACCGTGCGCTCGCGGTCCTCCAGCAGGACGCCCTGCTCCCCGGCGCGTTCGGCGACGGCGCGGGCGAACGCCGACACCGGCATCCGGCCGTCGGCGTCGATGACGTGGACGGCCAGCACCGCGCCGGGCTCCCAGTCGAGCCGGTAGTCCTCCTGGCACCCCTCCAGCGCCGCCTGGAAGTCGCGCAGCGCGTTGGAGACGCGGTCCAAGCTGCTCTTCAGCGCCGCGCTCGTCACGGCCCGACCTCCCCGCGTCGCCGCGTCGTAGGCGTCGATCAGCACAAGCGCGTCGGAGGGCAGGGTCGCCCGCACCGCCTCCAGCGGGTCGGGCGGCGGGTCGGCGAGCATCAGGTCGGCGACGCCCTTGGCCGCCTGCTCCGGGACCTGGGGGTGGTTCTCCAGCGGCCAGGGCCGGGGATCGGTGACACCGGCCAGCGGGCGCAGATCGGCCTGGGTGTAGGGGACGAACTCGGCGACCTCCCCGGCGAGCGCCGCGAAGGCGGCCGCGAGGGACTCGCGGCCGTGCTCGAGCTCGGCCCCGGCGAGCACCTCGGCCTCCCGCTCGGCCGCCGCGGCCCGGTCGTGCTCGCCCCTGGTCGCGCGGGCCGCGGCGATCAGGCCCTCGGTCTCGCCGATCTGCCTGAGCACCTCCGTCAGGTCGGCGTCGAAGGTGCGTTCCAGCGTCTCCAGCCGCTCGACCAGCACGGCGTGCGCCCCCTCGCGGTCGCCGAGCGCGGCGGCCGCCTCGGCGTGCTCCCGGCCGAGCCGCTCGATGGTCTCCTCGCGCTCGGCGAGGTCCCCCTCGGCCGTGGCGGCCTTCTCGCGTTCGGCGCGCAACCCCTCGGCCTCGCGGGTGAGATCGTCCAGCGCCTGGGCGACGGCGTCCACCTCGCGGGGGTCGCGGGGCATCGACAGCTCGGCGGCGGCCTGACGCAGCCTGCGGCCCGCCGCGCCGACCTCCGCGACCGCGCCGTCGAGCTCCTTGGCGGCCTCCGCCAGCCGTCCCCGCGCCACCGCCAGCCGGGTGGCCCGGTCGGCGACGCCGCGCGCCGCCGTGAGGATCGGCCCGGTCTCGGGGAGCTCCTTCCTGGCGCGGCCGAAGTCGGCCGCGAGCCCGCCGAGGCGTTCGGACTCCTCGGCCAGGCCTTCCAGGGTCGCCTGGTGCGCCGCGATGAGCCGGTCGTACTCGGCGAGGCGGGCCAGACGGCGGGCGGCCCGGTTGGTCGCCCCGATGTACTCCGCCGCCGCCTTGGGCCGGCCGCCGAGATGGGGGCCGAAGCCGAACGTGGCCCGCGCGCTGACCGCGGGGGTGGCGGGGAAGGACCGCGCGAGATCGTCGTCGACGGCGATCGAGCGCAGGACGGCTGCCACGACCCCGGCGGGGACCATGTCCTGCTCCTCGGCTACCAGGACGTCGGCGAGGGTCCGCCCCGCCGGCCGCCGATCCTCGGGCAGGGCGACCAGGTACCCGTCGGCCTGCCCGGCCGCCAGCTCCGCCAGGGTCAGCTCGGGATCGGGATGGACCCAGGCGGTCAGCAGCCCCGCCCCGTACAGGGCGCCCTCGATGCCCGCGGCATCGCCGTCGCCGACCGCGCCGGCGAAGCGGACCAGCCGCCACAGCGGCGCGCCCGGCCGCCCCTCACGGTCGGCGGTGCGCAGGTCGTCGCCGGGCGGGGCGTCGTCGCGCTCGGCGGCCACCGCCTCGCGCTCGGCGCGCAGATCGCGCACGAGCGCCGTGACCCGCGCCTGTTCGGCGCCCGCGCGGGCCCTGGCCTCGATCATCTGGCCGCGGCGCTCCTCCGCCAGCTCGCCGAAGACCTCCGGCAGCCGCCGCGCGCCCGGCTCACCGATCGCGTCGAGGGTCTCCTCCAGCGCCGCGAGGTCGGCGGCGGTCGCCACGGCCGGATCGGCGGCGGTCGCCACGACCGGATCGGCGGCGGTCGCCACGACCGGATCGGCGGCGGTCGCCATGGCCGGATCGGGGGCGGTGACCCATCGCTCCGCCCAGCGGGCCAGGGCGGCGCGCGCCGTCCGGCGGGCCTGGTCGACCCCCTCCTGCGCGGCCGACAGCCGCTCCTGCCCGTCGGAGACCGCCTGGTCGACCTCCTCGGCCGACCTCTCCGCGCCCTTCCGCCCGGCTTCGGCGGCCTCCAGCGCGGCCAGGTGCCCGCGTACGGTCTCGACGTCGCCGCGCCTCGCGGCGGCGCGCGCCCTGGCCAGGGCCAGGCCCTCCTCGGGCGCGGCCTCGGCGATCTCGCCGCCTCCCGCGATGCCGGCCCTCCCGGCGGCCTCGACCAGCTCGTTGAGGTGCCGGTCGGCCTTGGCACGCGCGTCGCCGAGCCGCGCGGCGACCTTGGCCGCCTCGGCGCCGAGTTTGGCGACGTGCTCGCGCGCCTGCCCCAGGCGCCGCCGCTCCTTGCCGATGGCCGCGCCCTCGTCGGCGATCCGGCGGCGAAGCCCGTCCAGCTCTCCCCTTGCCTGGTAGGCCTCGTGCTGCTTCAGCGCGGCGAGCCTGGCGTCGTACCTGGCCAGCTCGGCCTCCGCGGCCTCCCGCCCGGCCATGGCCTCGGCGCGGGCCGTGCCGGCGCGGCGCAGCTCGGACGCGGCCTGCGCGATGCGCGCGGCGCCGCCGGCCGTGCCCTCCAGCCGCTCCCCGACGCGGTCGAGCCGGTGGCGGACGTGGGTGCGGAGGTAGGCGGTGTAGTGGACCAGGAACTCCTTGACCGCCCCGTCGGCCAGGGTGAGGTCGTCGAAGAGCCTCTGGACGGCGGCGAGGTTCTCGAAGTCCCGCGCGGCCTGCTCGACGAGGACCTGGTCGACGGGGCTGAGCCCCGCGCTGAGGGTCTCCGACACCTTCACCGGGTCGAGGTCCTTGGCGAGCAGCGGCCGGCGCAGCGCCAGCAGCAGGTCCAGGAGCTGCGCGTACCGCTCCTTGCCGAGCCCGAACAGGCGGGCGTCCACGGCGGCGCGGTAGTCGGTGGCGGTCCTGTAGCGGGCCCCGGGCTCCAGGGCGGCCTTGAGCTGCTTCTCGGTGAGCGGCCGGGAGTCGGCGGAGAGCAGGCCGAAGTCCACGCCGACGCGCCTGCCGGTCACGAAGAACGACGGCGTGACCCCGTCGCGGTGCCGGTGGGCCCGCAGGCCGATGATCAGCGTCACGGCCTCCTCCCCGCCCGGCCCGGCGCCTGGGCCTGGGCCGGGGCCACCGTCGCCGTCGCCGTCAGAGGAGGCGGCGTCCCGCTCTTCGGGGTCCTCGTGGGTGAACTCCATCCACACGTAGCCGTACTCGGCCTCCTGGCCCCGGTAGAGGAGGTTGGACTTCATCGTGCGGTTCTCGCCGCTGAAAGGGTCCAGGCGCCGCGCGTCGCTCACCCCGTCGAGGACGAACGGGAACAGCACCTCAAGGGCCTTGGTCTTCCCCGAGCCGTTGTGCCCGCGCAGCACCAGCCGGCCGTCGGCGAAGACGAACTCCTCGTCGATGTAGTCCCAGATGTTGATCACACCTGCGCGGGACGGCTTGAAGCGGCCGCGAACGGGGGTCATGAAGCGGAGTCCTCCGGGAGAGACGTCGGGAACGGCAGGGCGTCCTGCTCGTTGCCGCTAGCGGGCAGCGCAAGGGTGATGTTGCGGTAGCGGGCGAACGCCGGGAGCAGCAGCACCCCGCCGGGATGCCGCCGCACCAGGCGCAGCTCGGCCAGGAGCGTCACCGCGGCCTCGAGCAGGCCCTCCTGGTCGTGCTGCCACGCGGCGGAGAAGGAGGCCGCGCCCAGCTCCTCGTACAGCTCGGCGACCATGGCCGACAGCCTGGCCCGCTCCACCAGCGCGACCTCGGCCGGCGGCGCGCCGCCCGCGCCGGGGTCAGGGGCGGGCGGCGGCGCCCAGGCCAGCTCGTGGACGACCCCGGCGTGCGGCAGCGCCGAATCGACGCGCGCCAGCAGGTCACGCTGGTCGTCGGCGCCGGCGGGCGGCTCGACGAACCTCAGCGCCCGCCGCTCCCCTGGATCCTCCAGCAGGTCGGCCATCTTGGCGAGGAGGAGGCCCGCCGCCCGGTTGACCGCTCCGCCCCGGCCGGGGAACGGCTTGTCGGTGAAGCGCCCGCCGGGGTCGGCCAGCATGAGACCCTCCGCGCGGCGCTCCACGGCCAGCCCGGTGAGCCGTGCCAGCCCGTCGGCGAGGCCGGGGTGGCGGAGGGCCTCGGCGACCTCGGGCTCCACCTGGTCCAGGTAGACGACCGGATACTCCACCAGCAGGCGCCGGGCGCGGCGGGCCGCCTCGTCGGGACGCGCCCGCCCGGCCCCGCCCGAGCCCTCCAGCAGGCCCGCCGCGCTCGTGAGGTGCTGCACCGGGCGCGCGGGCTTGAACAGGATCGCGCAGATGTCGTGGTCGATGTCGAACAGGGCGTCACCCCGCTCGGTGTCGTGCGCCCAGGAGTCCAGCGACCCGTCCGAGAGCCGCAGCGCGCCCCGCTCGACCAGCCAGTCGAGGCAGTCGACGACCGCGGCCTTGTGCGCGCCGATGGTCGGGTCGAACCCGAGCCCCTCGATCGCGTTCGCGGCGGGGGCGAAGGCCCGTACCAGGTCGGCGAGGCTGATCTCCACCCGCGAGCGCTGGAACAGCGCCAGCACCAGGCACAGGTAGGCCAGGCGGCGGCGGTCGAACGGCTTGCCCTTCTTCGCGAACAGGTGCCGCTGGGTGTCGTCCAGCGCGTCCAGGCGGCGCACCACCCGGACCTGCCGGGTGGTCGCGATCACCGTGTAGCCGAACAGCTCGCGCAGGTCGCGGGTGAGCTGGTCGGCCCAGTGCAGCACGTGGTCGAGCGCGCCCGGCCGCGGGCGTGTCGCGGTGATCAGGTCGCTGGTCAGGGCCAGCCGCACGGCCTGCTGGTAGGAGCCGAGGTCGCTCGGCAGGACGCCCGCCGCGACGCCGCGCGCGCTCATCACGGCGTCCCCTTGGCGTGGGTGGCGGGGACGAGGTCCAGCCGCAGGCCGGGCAGGTGCAGGACGCCGTGGACCGTGCGGACCGCGCTGCCCTCCGGCGCCGGGACCAGGCGGACCGTCATCACCTCGTTCCCTCCGGACGCGGCGCGCAGCCGGCCGGCGACGACCGTGCGGGCCTCCAGCGCCCGGGTCAGCAGCCGCAGGACCACCTTGGTCTCGGCCTCGTCCAGGACGCGCCCGTGGACCCCGGCCTCCACCAGGCCGCCGGCGGCCTCCCGCTCGGCGGCGCGGTGGGACGCCTGGCGGCGTCGCAGCTCACCGCGGATGCCGGCCCGTCCCCGGACGGGCTGCGGGACACCCGGCGCCGGGGCCTTGCCCCGGCGGAACAGCGGCACGGAGATCTCCACGCCGGGCGCGTCCCACCAGGTGGAGCGGACCGAGATGTCCTCGGCGTCGTCGTGCGCGCCGCCCAGATGGCGTGCGGTGCGCGCGTTGAACGCGGCGGTCATCAGGGCGTGCGCGGCGCCCTCGTCGGGCGCGTTGAACACCCACTCGGCCAGGTGCCGGAGCTGGGTCGACCGGTTGACCCCGCCGCGCTGCGCCTCGGCGATCTGCCGGAGCAGCGCGATGACGCCGGACACGCCGGTCCTGGTCGCGGCGCGCAGCTCGGCCGCCCGCGAGGACTCGCCGCCGTCGGCGGCGAACCAGGCGCGCAGCACCATCCAGCGGCGGCGCCAGTCGGAGAGCCGCTCCCCGTGGTCCATGAACGGCCGCTCGTCGGCCGCGGCGGCCCGGCCCAGCATCGTGGCGACGCCGGTCCGTTCGACGTCGCGGACGGCCTTGTCGAGCCGGGGCAGGTAGCGGTCGAGCTCGGCCATGAAGTCGGTCATGTGCGTGAGCAGGGTGTTCTTGTAGCGCAGGAACGTCTCGGGCGAAGCGTCGGTGGACCTGGTGATCTCGCCGAGGGTGAGGTGGAAGCGCGCGGAGCGGCGGGCCATGTCCTCCATGACCGCGTCCAGGCGCGACAGCCTGCGCCAGACCTGCTCGCCGTGGCCCGAGCGGTTGGCCTCGGCCAGCGCCTTGAGGTCTTCGAGGATGTCGGAGAACACCAGCCGCGAGAGGTTGGCGTCCTCGGGCCGCGCGGCCAGGACCTCCTCGACGGCCGCGAACGCCTGGTAGCCCAGCTCGCTGAACTGGTACACCGACTGGCGGTTGCGGTATCTGACGAGGCTGCCGGCCCGGGAGGCGTCCTCGAGGCGGTGGACGACCCCGTCGTCGGCGAGGGCGTCCAGCCGCGCGCGGAGGTTGTCGTCGGCCGAAGGGGCGTCGCCGTAGGCCCGGCCCAACTCGGCGAGCACGCGGGCGACGTCGTCGGGGTGGGCCTGGAGCTGGTGGACGGCCCGGAGGCGGTCCATCGCGCGCAGCACCCACAGGTACACCAGGTGGTCGTCGCGCCGGGTGAAGTTGAACAACCGGAACCGGTCGCTCACCGCGAGCGCGTCCAGCTCGAACGCGCGCGACCCGCCCGTGACGGCTCTGTCCTTCATTCCCCACTCCCCCGGCCGGCGGGAGGCCGTTCGCGGGAACGGCCTTCCAGCGGCGATCAGCGCCCATCGCGGAGGAAGCGGCCCGTCCTCTCCCCCGGCAAACCCACCACATGGGTGGCGACCGTCCGTGCGCCTTCCGTACGCCTTCCGTGAGCCTTGCGTGCGAACACAGGATCGATCACACACATGGATACACGAAGATCCGCCTCCGCGTGACGGGCATGCGCGGCGACGCCCGGCGGGACGGCGGCGGCCGTGCGTGCCGTCCCGGTGGCACGGGAGACAAGATATTTGCACACGCACCTATTTGCTCTGTGCCTGGTAAGCTGCCTTGGGCGAATCAGCGGCCGTCCCACGCGGAGGGCCTCGATGGGAGCGGTCATGGGAATCGGCGACGACGCGGTGGAGGTCCGCGCGCAGGGCTGGCGAACCCTCGCGGCGCTGCACGGCCTCATCGAGACCGCCCTCGAACGCGAGCTGCAGTCCGGCCACGACCTGTCCGTCGTCGAGTACACCGTGCTGGACGCCCTGTCGAGGCAGGACGGCTGGCACATGCGCATGCAGCAGCTCGCCCGCGCCGCGGCCCTGTCCAGCAGCGCGACCACGCGGCTGGTCAACCGGTTGCAAGATCGCGGGCTGCTGACGCGCATCCTGTGCCAGGACGACCGGCGGGGCATCTACACCGAGCTCACCGCCGAGGGGTGGGATCTGCTGAGCAGGGCCCGCCCGGCCCACGACGCGGTCCTGGTCAGGGCCCTGGCGGAGGCGGAGGCCATCCCCGAGCTCGCCCCCTTGGTCGAGGCGCTGCACCGCCTTCCGGCCGCGTCCCCCTCGCCTGCGGGCTGAACACCCACTCCTACGGCGGCTACTTCATGTGGCCTCCCGGCGCGTACAAGGCCGCCGGCCGCGAACTGCTCCCCCGGGTGGACTTCGGCACGGAGAACTACTTCTGGGACGCCTCCGCCCACATCCTGTCCTGGGTGCAGGCCTGGCGCGGCACGGCGATCTGGCCCGGCCGCACCGGCCGGTCCCTGACGTGCTGTACTCGGCCGCCGGGAACAGCGCCGACGAGCACTGGTTCAACCGGGGCATCATCGGCTGGGACTTCGAAGTGGGCGCCGACGTCTACGACCAGGCGACCGGGCAGTTCCAGGCGGCCGGCTTCCAGCCGCCGTTCGCCGAGGGCCACGAGCGACGATGACGGCCCTCAGGCAAGGCACCTCACGATGAGTCGGCCGTCAGGCGAGGGATCTGACGATGAGGTCGGCCACCGTGTCGGGATCGATGTGGTGGCCGGTCAGCAGGCAGAGGTTCTCCTGGTAGAGGAGCACGGCGGCGAACATGGCCGCGGCCGCCTCCAGGCGCGCGGCGTCGCCGCGGCTGCCGGGCAGGGTCAGCTCCAGGGCGAAGCTGGCACGGCGGATGATCTCGGCGTTCAGGTGGCGGAGCCGGTCGCGCACCGAGCCGTGCGTGTCGGCCTCGCGGAACAGGATGCGCCGCATCGCCGGGGACGCGTGCAGCGGGACCCGGCGCGCCAGCCCGGCGAGCGTGCCGGCCGGGTCGCCGGGGACGGCCTCGACCGCCCGGTCGCCCAGCTCCTCGATGCCGGTGCGCTCGTCGACCAGCGTTATCAGCACGTCGATCTTGCGCGGGAAGTAGTGGAAGACCAGCCCTTTCGGCACGTCGGCCTGCTTGGCGATCTCCGCTGTGGCGGTCGCGTCGTAGCCGGCGCCGGCGAACAGTTCCTCGGCCGCGTCCAAGATGCGCGTGCGCGCGTCCGGCTCGCCCCCGGCGGTCCCGGAGCGCCGGCGGGCGGTCCGGGACCACACGGAGGGCTTGATCACGCGTTCGTGAGAACGCGGCTGCGCGTCTGGGTCGCCGTCCACAGCCCGACGATAACCGTCACGGCACCGGCGATCCATGCCGTCCAGGCCGCGGCGGCCGAACCGTCGAAGCCGAAGGCCCAGGGTGACACGACCAGCAGGGCGCCGAACGCCGCGGTGACCCAGGAACTGGCGCCGCCGGCCCCGAGCAGCGACCAGAGGGCGGACACCAGCAGCAGGGCGCCGAGCAGGAGCAGTGGCTGGGTGGCGTCCGAGGCGGCGCTCGCCCAGAAGAACGGTGCGAGGACCGCGGCCGCGCCCGCGAGGAACGCGACGACGTCCGCCCACGATTTCGTGAGGTCCATCCATGCCTCCATCGTGAGAAAGGTGTCGTGGACCCCGACGATCGTCTTGATTGACCGCCCGGTCAATGTACCCGAACGTTACGTCCTGCTCACCTTCCGTCCCTGCCCCTAGTGCGACACTCGGTCCGCCACGCCCGTCGGCCCGTGCGAACCTCACCGCGACGGCCCCACCCGGCCGTTCGATGTGACGGCCGGGGGACCCGCGGGCGCCGTGGCGGCGAGGAGTGGTGCGGCGATGCCGGCGCCGGTGTACGGCGGGCGACCGGCGGAGGTTGCGCGCCTAATCGCCGCTGCTGCTGGAGCTGCTGCTGCTCGAGCTGCTGCTGGAACTGCTCGAGCCACCGCTGCCACCGCCGCCACGGCCACCGCTGGAACTGCTGGAACTCGAACTGCTGGAGCTGCTGGAGCTGGACCCGCCGCCCCAGCCGTCGTCCCAGCCGTCGCCCGAGCCACTGCTCGAACCGCTGCTGGATCCGCTGCTGGACCCGCTCGAACCGCCGCCGCCACCGCTGGAACTGCTGGAGCTCGAGCTACTGGAGCTGCTGGAACTGGAGTCCCGTTTCTTATGCTTGCCATGGCGGCATGGCCGGTAATAGCAGTCGTCGGTCACGATGACCGACAGGCCCGGCGTGGCGGCCACCTGCTGTGTCATGGCGGCGCTTGCGCTCGCGGGCTGGGCCGGCATCGCGGCCGGGCCGATGAGGCTGGAGGCCACTACCGCGCCGGCGGCCAGAGCGTGCTTGAGCATGAGATCACTCCGTGTCGAAGGGTTACGCCCGGCGTGCTGCTCGGGCTGACGGAGCGCCGTATCGGTTCCCGGGAAGATGTCGAGACGACGTCTTACCTGGAAACCACGCTAGATGAAGGGAATCTGGGCGGTCACCCCAGATACCCCAAAGCCTCGGTTCGGTGTCAGCAAGCCGGCCACGCCACGCGACGTCGATAGGGCCGACGGCACGCGGGTTCGGACGAGCCGCCGACGGCACGCCGGCGCCCGGATCCCCGTGCCGGTAGCGGGGTCGTGGACGAAATAGATCGTTTTGGGCTAACTTGCCGGACATGATGCTTCGATCCGCGCTCGGGATGATCTCGGCCGTGACCGCGCTCGTCATCGCGACTCCCGCGTCCGCGCAGGCGGCGCCCGCCGACCCGGCCCAGGAGACGCCCGCCGATGCGGCGCGGCCCCTGCCTGCCGGATCGGCGCCGACCGTGCCCGCCGCGGCCGCCGCGGGATCGGCTGGTACGACGGTTCCGGTGCCGGCCCTCGCCTGGGAGCTCAAGCCGACCGGCGTCACCGCGCGCCTTCGCGGGCTGTCCCCGGTGAGTCGCCGCGTCGCCTGGGCGTCCGGCAGCCTCGGCACCGTGCTCCGTACCGACGACGGCGGGCAGAGCTGGAACGCCGTCCCCCCGCCGGGCACCGCCGATCTGCAGTTCCGCGACATCGAGGCCTTCGACGCCCGCACCGCCCTCGCACTGTCGATCGGCGAGGGCGACGCCTCCCGCGTCTACCGGACCGAGGACGGCGGGCGCACCTGGGCGGAGACCTTCCGCAACGCCGACCCCAAGGCCTTCTACGACTGCATGGCCTTCTTCGACCGCAAGCACGGGCTGGCGATGAGCGACCCCGTCGACGGGAAGTTCCGCATCCTGTCCACCGACGACGGCGGCCGCAGCTGGCGGGTCCTGCCCTCCACGGGCATGCCGGACGCGCTGCCCGGCGAGGCAGGCTTCGCGGCGAGCGGCCAGTGCCTGGTCACCGCGGGAGGGCGTGACGTGTGGCTGGCGAGCGGAGGGGGCGAGCGCTCACGCGTGTTCCACTCCCGGGACCGCGGTCTCACCTGGACGGTCGCCGACACTCCCCTGCCCGCCGCGGATTCGGCTCGGGGCGTCTTCGCGCTCGCGTTCCGCGACCCCCGGCACGGGATCGCCGTGGGCGGCGACTTCCAGCCGGATCGTCCCTCGCCCGACGCCGCCGCAGTGACCCTGGACGGCGGCGCGACGTGGGCCAAGGCCGCCACGCCGCCGCAGGCCTACCGGTCGGGCGTCACCTGGCTGCCGTACCTGGCCTCGGCGGCCATCGCGGTCGGTCCCACCGGCAGCGACGTGACGTTCTCCGGCGGGGAGCGGTGGCAGGCCTTCGACGGCGGCTCGTTCGACACCGTGGCCTGTACCCCGGACCTCGCCTGCTGGGCCGCCGGAGAGCAGGGCCGGGTCGCCCGGCTGACGCTCCGCCGCCCTTGACCCGCCGACCGTGACCCGGTGACCGCCGTCAACGCGGTGACCGCCACCGCCTCAAGCCGCTGATCCCGTCTCCATCAACCCGGTGACCTCCGGCGGTCTCCGTCTTTGTCCTGCTCCGCCGGTCGGTCCTGGGAGGCGGCGCCCGGGCGGGCCCCTGACGGCCGGGACGGCGTGCGGGCGCCCCGCGACCGGACGAGGTCGCGGGGCGCCTGTGCCACCCGGGCTAGCGCCCGGCCCGCCTGCTCTCCGGTGGGCCGAGGTAGCTCGGCAGGACGCCGCCGGTGTCCACCACCAGCCGCTGCACCACCACCGTCGGGTCGACCATCCAGAACTTCAGGACGTGGACGCCCGGCGTGCTGATCGTGTGCGTGGTGGTGGTCACGTTGACGTTGTCGGAGGTGTTGCGCTCCCATTGGCGGTTCATCGTGGTGTCGTTGGCTCCGGTGACGGCCGTGACGTTCACCGTCTGCGGCGCCTGGTCGTCGAACGACACGGCGTACTTCAGCCCGTCGCCGGGCAGGACGTTGTTCCTCGGCGACAGGACCGCCGACACCTTGACCGGCCCGGTGGTGAACAGCGTCATCGTGTACTCAAGGCGCGGGCCGTCGCCGCCCGGCGTCCGGCTCGCCGCCGTGACCGGGCTGGGCGTCATGCCGTCACCAGTCTTGCCGATGCCCGGAATGCGCGTCCAGGTGACGCCGGAGCCGCCGACCGTCCTGGTCGGGTGGGCCGCCTCGGCCGCGACGTGCCCGCCGGCCTCCACGAATCCCTTGACCTGCGAGGGCGGCGTGACGGGGTTGTCCACGACGGCCTTGACCACCACGCTCGCGCCGGCTCCGGTGACGGTGATGGGCACCTCCGTCCTGCCCTTCGGGGCGCGCGACCAGTCGACGCGCACGGTGGCGCGCACCTGCTCGCCGACGCGTCCGGCCTTCGGCGTGACGCTCACCCAGGGCACGGACGGCTTGAGGGTGTAGTCGAACGCGGTCGTGCCGCGGTTGAACACCTCGATGTACTGCTGCGGCTGGGACTGGTACGGGCTGAAGGCCGGCAGCACCGCCGGGGACGTCTCCGCCGGCCACCACTCGTCGGAGCCGTCGATCGCGACGCCGAGTTCCGCCGCGACGGGGACCTCGATGCGCTGCAGGTGGGGGTAGAAGGCGTCCGGCAGGGCGACGTTGTCCTTCTCGGGCTGCTGCCAGGGGGCGTTCGGGCCGTACCGCTCCACGTCCCCGTAGCCGATCTTCGGCTGCGACTGGAAGCCGTCCCACTTCCCGGCTGCCAGGGTCTTGTTGTAGTACGCCGACATCGCCTGGTCCTCGTCGAACCGGGCCTGCGCCAGGTCGGCCAGATCGTTGGTGGCGGCGCGTCCCTGCTTGGCGTACAGGATGTCGGTGAACTGCGCCCTGCGCAGCGCGTACAGGTTCGCCGTCGCCTTCACCTGGTAGTAGACCAGCTGGTAGTAGGCGTCGTCGTACCCGGACGGCAGCGCCTCGCGGATCTTCTCGGCCTTGGCCGCCAGGCTCTGCCACTCGTCGGTGACCCGGTCCATCTCCTGGTAGGCGGTCAGGCTGAACGGGGTGCCCTTGTCGTCGTAGACGACGGCCGAGGAGTCGGTGGCGGGGTCCTTGGCCGGGTCGAGGCTGATCCGGCGGTTCAGCAGTTCCGGCTTGCGGCGCGACTGCAGGTGGCCGTAGGCGCTGAGCACGTCGGCGATCGCCGAGGCCTGCTCGGGCCCGAAGTTCTGCGCCGCGTACTGCTTCTCCCACTCGTCGAGCCGGTCCAGCGGCCGGCGGCCGGGGTCCCAGGCGTAGTCGAGGAAGAACTGCAGCGGCTCCTCCTCGTTCTTCATGTCGCCCACGTTGACCACCCAGAGCCGGTCCACGCCGTAGTCGTAGGTGAGGTGCAGTTGCTCCCAGGTGTTGGCCAGGTTGACGGTGTCGGCCCACTTGTAGTTGCGGCCGCCGCCGACGTAGTCGAAGTGGTAGTACATGCCGTAGCCGCCGCTGCGCTTGGGCAGCGCCTGGTCGGGCAGCTTGCGCATGTTGCCCCAGTTGTCGTCGCAGAAGACGACGGTCACGTCGTCCGGCGGGCGCAGGCCCTTGTCCCAGTAACGCTGGACCTCCTTGTAGAGCGTCTGCACCTGCGGGATCGACTCCAGGGGCTCGCCGCTCTCCTTGGCCAGGATCTCCCGCTGGGCGGCGAGGATGCTCTCCATCAGTTCGATGCCGTCGCCGTCGGGCAGGCCGACGTCGCCGTTGCCGCGCATGCCCAGGGTCACGACGCCCTCGAAGTCCTGCTCCTTCATCCGGCGGACGCCGTCGGCCCAGTACTTCTTGATGGCCTCGCCGTTGCGGCGGAAGCTCCATTCGCCGGTGCCGCCGTACGGGTCATGGCCCGGCGTGACGATGTTGCCGGCGCTGTCGCGCTGCGCGGCCACGGCGTGCCTGTTCCACTCCTCGATGCCGCGCATCATGGGCGCCTCGTGCGAGGTGCCCATGACGACGCCGTACTCGGTGGCCGTCTTGTGGTTCTCGGGGTCGTCCTCGGCGAACGCCCGGCCCCAGACCGCCGGCCACAGGTAGTTGGCCTTCAGCCGGAGCATGACCTCGAAGACCTTGGCGAAGAACTTCTTGTTGAAGCCGCCCGGGTAGCCCTCGGCGAGGCCGGGGCCGAAGTAGCGGGGCGCCCAGGTGCCGAGGGCGGGGTTCTCGTCGTTGATGAAGAAGCCGCGGTACTTCACCTTCGGCGTGCCCTGGGTGTGCCGGCCGGGCAGCACGTACAGCGCGTCGCGGTGGCGGGGAGGAACGTCGTCCCACCAGTACCAGGGGGACACGCCGATCTGCTTGGAGACGTCGTAGGCGCCGTAGATGGTTCCGCGCTGGTCGCTGCCGGCGATGACGAACGCGCGGCGCACGCCCGGGAGCGGGTTCGCGACGACCTGCTCCAGGGAGGTCTCCCACTTGCCCGCGATCCCGGTCACGTCGAGCTTTCCGCGCTTGACGAGGTCGTCGATGATCGGGCTCTTGCCGATGGTGCCGACGAGCACCACGTCGCCCTGCGGGACGCGGTCGAGGGAGACGGCGGGCTTGACGCCGGTGACCCGCTCGAGGTCGGCCCGCAGGTCGCCGACCACGCGGATGACCCCCGCGTGGTCGGCGGCGCTGACGACGAGCGGCGCGGCCTTCCCGGCCGACACAAGGGGGAAGCGGCCTGATCCGCCGGTGGTGGCGATGTAGGCGCCGGAGTCGGCGGGCTCGTGGTGGGTGGTGACGGCCGTCGCAGGGGCGGGCGAGGTCACCGCGGCCGCGGCGGCGACGACCGCCAGCGAGAGCAGCACCCGAAGCGGCCTCCGCGGTGCTCGCCTGCGCGGATGGGGAGGTGCCGGCGACGCGGCGACGTACCTTCTCATTCTGCGATCTCCCTGGGGAACGGAAGGGCACGGGGCTGAAATTTTCTATTGAGTTACGAAAGTTTCGGTGGCAGCGTAAATTACCCGGATGCTAGCCAGCTCGATACAGGCGGTCAACAGCTCGAATGCGTAGGCGAGGCCGCACGGCCCGATCAAGCGGAAGCCGATGAGACTTTCATGACCGCCCGGACGAAGGGCACGTCCAGCGGACCCGGCCGGCCTCGGACACGAAGCAGGCGCGCCCCGCGTGGAGGGATGCCACGTATGGGGTGGAGGGATGCCACGTTTCGCTTCCGACAGGGCTCGCTATTGTGGGCCTGTGTGACCTGGTTCACGTAGGTTCAGTCCGCAGGTAACCAGGCAGGCCGTCTTCCTCTGGGAAGATCATCGGAACAGCCGTCGGCGGTGGGAGAGAAAGGGACCGATGGGCATCATCTCGCGTGGTTTCCGAGGCCGGCCGAGGGACGAGGGCGTCCAGCTCCCGCCCGGCCAGTACCTCACACACGACTTCCCGGTGTTGTCCGCCGGCCCCACCCCGCGCGTCCCGCTGGACCGGTGGGAGTTCACCATCGACACCGAGGCGGGGCAGACCCACCGCTGGTCCTGGCAGGAGCTGCTCGCCCTGCCGAGCGAGACGCCGACCGTCGACCTGCACTGCGTCACCAAGTGGTCCAAGTTCGGCACCACCTGGCGAGGCGTCTCGCTCGACGTCCTGATGGAGGACGTCGAGACCGCCGCCGAGTACGCGCTGGCCTACTCCTACGGCGGCTACACCACCAACCTGCCGCTCGAGGACCTGCTGGACGGGAAGGCGTGGATCGCCTACCGATACGACGGGGAGGAGCTCGCCCCCGCGCACGGCGGCCCCGCGCGGCTGCTCGTGCCGCACCTTTACCTCTGGAAATCGGCCAAGTGGGTGCGCGGCATCCGGCTGCTCAACGAAGACTGGCCGGGCTTCTGGGAGACGGCGGGCTACCACAACTACGGCGACCCGTGGCGCGAGCAGCGCTACCAGGGCGATTGAACGCCCGCACTCCGGTCTGGCGGGTCGCGCGGCTGGTGAAGGCCCGTGACGAGACCGGCTCCGCCCGCACGCTGGTGTTCCGCGTCCCCGGCTGGCCGGGTCACCTTCCCGGCCAGCACGTGGACGTGCGGCTGACCGCCGAGGACGGCTACAGCACCCAGCGCAGCTACTCGGTGGCCTCCGCGGCGGACGGCGACCTCCTCGAGCTGACCGTCCAGAACGTCGCCGACGGCGAGGTCTCGCCGTACCTCGCCGAGGTGCTCGAGATCGGTGACGAGGTGGAGATCCGCGGGCCGGTCGGCGGCTGGTTCGTGTGGCGGCCCACCGCCACCGCACCCGTGCTGCTGGTGGCCGGCGGTTCGGGCATCGTGCCGCTGATGGCCATGATCCGCGCCCGTGAGCAGGCGGGAAGCCGCACGCCGTTCCGCCTGGTCTACTCGGTACGCGAACCCGGCGCCGGTCTTTACACCGACGAGCTGCGCCACCTCGCCGCCGGCGACGCCGGCCTGGACGTCACCCATCTCTACACCCGGGCCGTCCCCGACGGCTGGCCCCGCCCGCCGGGCCGGCTCACCGTGGCCGACCTCGACACCCACGGCTGGTCTCCAGACCTCGCCCCCGACTGCTACGTCTGCGGACCCACGGGCTTCGTCGAGGCCGCCGCCGACATCCTGCTCGCCCTCGGCCACGACGCACGCCGCATCAGGACCGAACGCTTCGGCCCCACCGGAGGCTGACATGACATCACCACGAGAAGACACCTATCAGGACCAGGACTACCAGGACGGCAACGCCCTGGCCGGCCCGCTCAGCGAGATCTTCGCGGTCGACGTGACCGCGGCGGGCGGCCGGTGCGCGAGCTGCGGGCTCACCGGCCCCATCGCCTCCCTTCGGGTCTACGGGCCCGAGCCGGGCTACGTGGCCCGCTGCCCGGGGTGCGAGGAAGTGGTGATGCGCCTGGTCCGCGGCCCCGACGCCGCCTGGCTCGACCTGCGCGGCACCGTCAGCCTGCGCATCTCGCTGCGCCATGAGGAAGGCCGCCCGTAGCCGGAGCCAAACACCTGTTCTAAAAAAGTTGGTGCCAACCCTTCCCGAAGAGGTTGTGCGGGTGGATACTGACCGACAGTCACCATGCCACCGCATTGAAAGGACCGCGATGACCGTCCTCCTGGCCCTCGGAACCGCGAAGGGGCTGTTCCTGGCCCGCAGCGACGACGACCGTAAGTCGTGGGACGTCAGCGGTCCCCATTTCCCGATGACAGGCGTCTACGGGGTGTGCATCGACAAGCGGCGCGCGGTGCCACGCCTGCTCGCCGGGGTGACGAGCTCCCACTTCGGGCCGAGCGTGGCCTACAGCGACGACCTCGGCGCCACCTGGCAGGAGCCCGACCACCCGCCGGTCGCCTTCCCGCAGGACACCGGCACCGCGCTGGAGCGGGTCTGGCAACTGGCGACCGACCCGGCCGGAAACCCCGACCGTGTCTACGCGGGCACGCAGCCCTCGGCCCTGTTCGTCTCCGACGACGGCGGCGTCACCTTCGAGCTGGTGCGTTCCCTGTGGGACCACCCCCACCGCCCGCAGTGGGCGGCAGGCTTCGGCGGGCAGGCGATCCACACGATCCTCCCCCACCCCGACGACCCGTCCTCGCTGGTGGTGGCCATGTCCACCGGAGGCGTCTACCACAGCGCCGACGGCGGCGCCTCCTGGAAGCCCGGCAACTCCGGCATCCAGGCCACGTTCATGCCTGACCGCTTCCCCGAGTTCGGGCAGTGCGTGCACAAGGTCAGCCGGGACGCCGGCGACCCCGACCGGCTGTACGCGCAGAACCACCACGGCGTCTACCGCTCCGACGACGGCGGGGTCCGCTGGGAGTCGATCGCCGAAGGGTTGCCGAGCGACTTCGGGTTCACCATCGTCGCCCACCCGCGACGCCCCGACGTCGTCTACAACTTCCCGCTCGCCGCCGACGCGATGCGGTTCCCACCCGACGCGCGCTGCCGTGTCTACCGCTCGCAGGACGCCGGCAAGAGCTGGGAGGCCCTGTCCGACGGCCTGCCGGCCGAGCCGTTCTACCCCGCCGTGCTGCGCGACGCCATGTGCGCCGACGACGCCGACCCGGCCGGCGTCTACTTCGGCACCCGCTCCGGGGAGGTCTACGCCAGCCGCGACGAGGGAGACTCCTGGTCGCAGGTGGCCACCCACCTTCCCGACGTGCTCTGCGTCCGCGCGGCGGAGGTGTGACGCCGTGGCGGTGACCGTCCTCGTCCCCTCCACGCTGCGCGGCGAGGTGGGCGGCGTCAAATCGCTCAGCGTCGACGCCTCGGGCACGCTCGGCATCGTGCTCGACGAGCTCGGCCGGCAATGGCCACGGCTCGAACGGCGGGTGCGTGACGAGCGCGGCGCCCTCAGGCGTTACATGAACGTCTACATCGACGGGGTCGACTGCCGGTCCATCGGCGGGTCCGACGCCCCCGTTCCGGGCGACGCCGAACTCCACCTCCTCCCCAGCGTCGCAGGCGGCTGACCGGCACCCACCTCACCACACCCGGGCACCCGCCTCACCACACCCCGGCGCCCGCCTCACCACACCCCGGCGCCCATCTCAACACGCCCGGGCACCACGGAACGGACGGCTTGGCGGCCGTCCGTTCCAACCCGGGTGCTCTCCGAACTCGACTCTTCCGACATGCCTGTTCCGACATGCCTGTTTCCAGCTTGTGTGCTTCCAGCTTGCTATGTCGTGGCGGCGGTGATTCGCGTAGTCGTGAAAGGGCAGTAGGTGTCCTCGCCGGGTACCGTGCCGGCGCGGCGGGCCGATGGCCTGTAGTGCGCCGGCTGTGCCTGGTGGGCATGAACGGACACCCGCGCAGACCGGGCCGGCCGGAAGGGGCAACGGCATGAACCTACCGCTGTCAGGCCGCCCGGTTCGCGGGGCCGTAAATGCCGCAGATCCTTCTGCGGAGAACAATACGCAGCATTGACAGAGAGCCGGAAAGAATGTTGGACCAGACTGTTTTTCCCGTCACACGGAACCTCGCGAGAAAAGGGTCCGGCACCATCATCTCGGCCACGCACCGTCACGATCAATTGGACGGCGCCCCGGCCTGCCGCACCTCCGCCATCACCGGCACCACCTGGGACTCCGCTTCCCACCGTTCCCTTCGAGCCGCACCCGGATTCGGCATGTCCTGTGAAACCGGACCCGGCATGTCCTGCGGAAGCCCGGGATGTCCTGCGGAAACAACGATGCGGCCGGAGCCGACGGCTCCGGCCGCAATGAGGTTCGCGACTCTTCCCGGGGTGATCACCCCCAGGGTGTGTTGCCGTTCTTGGCCGGGGTCAGACTCACGCTCACCGTGGCATCGAAGGGGAAATCTACGGTGGTCGGTACGGCGATGGCCTTGACGTGATCGCTCATTTCAGCTGACCCCTCGTCTGTGGCGGTGGCTCGCGTCCTGCCGTCCCGCCGTCGTAATAGCGAAGCTATTCGGGGCCACTATTCAGTCGTTATCGGTACGCTTCTCATGCAGGATTACCAGCGCATTCAAGGACTTCGACAAATAATGATCTGCCCACATCCGATCAACGACACCGTTTACCGCCCCAGATCGGGCCCTCCGACATACCATTTCAGGCCAAGCCGATAACACCCCGAAATAGTCCTCGATTAACCAAGGGCCCCCTCAAACCCTGTGACCAAAGACTCCCCCGAGCCCCACCCGAGCCCCAATCACCCACCGCCCACCCACCCCTCCCACCGACCAGCCCAGCCTCCTGCTCTGCGTCGGATGGCTTCGGCGGACGCCCCACCTTGCGCGGTCTCCTCAGCCGGTCACCGATCGTCACCTACAGGGCGGTAAGGAGGGTGCTGAGGTCTGTCGTCACAAACGGATCACCGACACCCTTCGCCATACCCGGCGACCATCGAGGCACTTCAGGACTTACTCGTCTCTAGTCGTTGAAGTAATGACCTTCTGCGAGGTCCGAGATGAGCGCGGGGTGCACGGGATGCCAACCCAGCTGCTTCTGGGTCAAGGTGCTCGACGCCGGGATGTCGAGCGACGCGATGGCGGCGAACCAGCCGAAGTGGGCGTCGGCCTCTTCGCGGGAGATGCTGACGACCGGCAGGTTCAGGTGGCGACCGATGACGCCGGCGATGTCACGGAGTGCCACCCCCTCATCGCCGACCCCGTGCAGTCGTGCGCCCGCCGGCGCTGCTTCCAAAGCCAGCCGGAACAGGCGCGCCGCGGCCCAGCCCGATGGAACCCACACCTCCCCCCGCGGCAACCGGCCCAGCCCGATGGAACCGGCACCTCTCCCCGGCCCATCACGGCTCCGCTCCACGGCGCCGATACGGCGAGCCGGGGATACGGTGAAACCGGCGCCACCATACGGCGAGCCCCCGGCCGGCATCCCTCAGCAGCACCGAGGAAAGGCCGACGAGCCGGTACCCACCGACCGCACCTGCGGCAGGCACCAGCTCGCCGGGGCACACACCAACCACGAGCCCACGACACCGGCCGACCCGTTTCCGGGAGGCCGCCACGCGATGATGCTCGGACTGGCAGTTCAGAGGTCCCTCGGCAATGGAAACGTGAGCCTAGGCCAAGGACCGGGGGGCTCTCACCGGCCTTCCCGCCGCACGGCGGAGGACCGGAGACTCACCGGCCTTCCCGCCGCACGGCGGAGGACCGGAGACTCACCGGCCTTCCCGCCGCACGGCGGAGGACCGGAGACTCACCGGCCTTCCCGCCGCACGGCGGAGGACCGGAGACTCACCGGCCTTCCCGCCGCACGGCGGCGCCGGCTTCGCCGTACCCCTAATCGCCGTATCGGCGCCGGGAGCACCAGCAGGTCGGCTGCGGGGAGGAAAGCTGACCGCCGGCGACGGAGGCGGCACCGGGACATCCGGCGCAGGCCATCTCCCGTAGGCACGCACTCCTCGGCTGAGACACCTGCCCGCGTTGGGAAGGGACATGGCCCGCCGACTGAGCGATCTCTTCCTCCCACAGGGAGACGTGCGCATCCCATTGAGCGAGGAGATCCTCCTCCTCAGCCCCGCGAGCATCTCCCCCAGGAAAGAGACCCTCCTCCCTCAGAGATTCCGCACCAGCCCACCGGCCGAGGAGATCCTCTTCCTTGTCAGGCTCGGGCCGGCCATCCCATCGGCCCAGGACATCCCCCTTCTCAGGCTTGAGAGCGTCTGCCTCAAGAGTGGCATCCGGCTTCCCTGGGGAGAGCCGACCATCCCACCGGCCCAGGACATCCTCCTGTTCGCGGTTGGGAGCGTCTGCTTGGGGGGTGAGGGACTGGTCTCGAGGGAGGGCGTCGGCATCTTGGGGTGCGTCGTTGTTGTGGCGTGGAACGTCGTGCTCGCCTGCCGGGGTGCTGTGGTCATCGGGGTGAGCGCTGTGGTCGTCGCGTGGAAACATGGTCATCCTCACCGCGTAGGAGTTGGATGGGCAGCCGGGGTGAGACTGGTCGGTGGTTTAGGGCCACCAGGCGAGGCCCAGGAGGAATGATTTACCGGAATCGGGGGGACCTTCGCCGTCGTCACCCTTGTCCGGTTGCGCGTCGTCGTTCGGATCGTCCCCGGAGGACGGAGCGGCCAGCCCGTTCTTTTCGCCGGCTTCTGTGGCTTCTATGGCTTCTATGGCGTCCTCCTTGCCGGCCTGGTCGTTTCCGGCAGCGTGTTCGCTGTCACAGTCGTCTCCGGCGTCCTCCTTGCCGGCACCCTGTTCGCCATCACGGTCGTCTCCGGCGTCCGGCTTGGCATCGGGGTGGGTCGTGGCGCCTTCTTCGGGGTCGCCGGCGTTGTCGGCGCCCTGCTGGACGGTGCCGGCCGCGGGGGTGTCGTTCCCTGAGGTGCCGTTCGCTGCAGCATCGTTCGCTGAGGTGCCGTTTTCGGGGGTATCGGGGTGCCGGCCCAGGCGGCCGCGCGGCTCGGCCGCCTGGGAGTCGATGTCGGCGCGCCGGCCCTCGTCGACGTGTCTGTGGTTCCTGTTCTCGTCCATGCCCATGGTGACCTTCGGTACCGGCGCTTCTCTCGTTGATCTGGGGGTCGGCTTGTGCTGATCGTGTTCACGTCACGCGGGATGGTCTTCAGGCGAAGAGCTTGGCCAGCCAGTCCTGCCACGCCTGCTCCAGCGCCTTGGGGTCGGCCTTGTCGGCGAAGATGTGGTGCCCGACCACCAGCGTGTCGTTCTGACCCAGGATGAACCGGTACAACCCATCACCGGTCCGCACCCC
>NZ_JALLPO010000048.1 GCF_023276435.1 Sphaerisporangium perillae | reverse complement strand
CCGTTGCAGGTGTACAGCTGGATCTGCGCGCCGTTGGCGCTGCTCGCGCCCGCCACGTCGACGCACTTGCCCCCGTACCCGGTGATCTGGCCGGTGGCGGCCCAGGCGGGGGAGAGGCCGGTCGCGATGAGGGCCACGGCCGCCGCGAGGGCTCCAAGGAGCATCCGGAAGCCGAGACGGGAGCGGGGGCGGGAGCGGAAACGGCCGGAGTGTTCCGGGTTCATGGGGGGTGTCGCCTCCTTTGGAACGAGAGCCGGTGACGGCGGTGGGGGATGGGGGAGCGGGAGGAGGGCCCCTTCTCGGGCGGCCCTTCCGCGAGCCAGGTGGGCAGCCCTAACTCTTAGGAAGGTTTCTTAATTATTCGGTTGACGTGGATTCAACGCCCTCCGGCCACTCCGAGTCAAGAGCCACGTTGGCCCCGGGGTCAGGCCTGGATCGCCCACTTCTGGTTGGGCGCCGCGGTGCAGTCCCAGATCTGCAGCGGGGTGCCGTCGGCGGAGCTGGGGCCGGTGGCGTCCAGGCACTTGCCCAGCGCGCGCAGGGTGCCGTCGGCGGCGGCGGTCCACTGCTGGGCGGTGGTGCCGTTGCAGTCCCACAGCTGGACCTTGGTGCCGTTGGCGCTGCTGGCCGCCGCCACGTCCAGGCACTTGCCCAGCGCGCGCAGGGTGCCGTCGGCGGCGGCGGTCCACTGCTGGGCGGTGGTGCCATTGCAGGTGTACAGCTGGATCTGCGCGCCGTTGGCGCTGCTCGCGCCCGCCACGTCGACGCACTTGCCGCCGTACCCGGTGATCCGGCCGGTGGCGCCGCCGCCCGACTGGGTGCCCGACCAGGTGAACGTGGCCGAGGTCCGGGTGGGCAGGGTGTAGGTGAACGACTGGCCGCCCCAGGTCACCTTCACCGTCTGGGCGCTGCCGGTGGTGTTGTAGGCGATGAGCGCCTTGGACCCGTCGGGGTTGCGCCAGGCCACGTTCTTCACCGCGGCGTTCGCGGTGGAGTCGATCCGGTACGCGCCCGGCCGCACGAACTTGGTCAGGTGGCCCATCGTGTAGTACTCGATCGTGTAGTCGACCTGGCCGTGGCGGGCGTCGCCGTTGTGGACGGTGATCAGGCCGGTGCAGACGTCGCATCCGCCGTTGTGCGGGCCGTGGCCCTGGTCGACGGCGAGGCTCCACTTGATCCAGCTACGGTCCCAGTTGCGGGTGTAGTCGATCAGGTTGTTCATGTCCTCCCTGTGCTGGTCGGAGATCCAGGTCCCGCCCGAGTGCTCGGTCATGTAGGCGTTGACGCCGGGATACTGGTCGTGCACGGCGGTCTGGGTGCCGACGTCGCCCCCGTACCCGTGCCAGGCGATCCCGCCGAACAGGGGGTCGTTCCTGATGGCGGCGTCACCGAGCAGCGGGGCCGCCCAGGTGTTGTAGGCGTCCCAGTTCCAGTCGAGCACCAGCGTCTTCGTCGTGATCCCCGCGGTCCGGAAGGCCGGCCACAGCGCGCTCTTGATGAAGTACTGCAGGCCGGAGGTGTTCCAGTTCATCGACGGGTACCCGGCGCAGCAGGTGGGCTCGTTCTGTGGCGTGACGTAGTCGATGCGCAGGCCCTGGGCCTGGTAGGCCTGGATGTACCGGGCGAAGTACTCGCCGTACATCCCGTAGTACTGCGACTCCAGCCAGCCCTGGCTCCAGGAGTCGTTGTCCTTCATCCACGCGGGCGCGCTCCACGGCGAGGCCATGATCTTCAAGGCGGGGTTGAGCGCCTTGGCCTGCTTGGTGAGGGGGACGACGTCGGCCAGGTCGTGGCCGATGGAGAAGCCCGACAGGTCGCAGCAGGTGTCGTCGTAGGAGTAGCTGTAGCGGGCGAGGTCCGAGGAGCCCATCGGGTTGCGCACGAAACTCAGGCCGATGCCGTCGGCCGGGTCGAACAGCTTGCGCATGACCGCGTCGCGGGTGCTCTGGCTGAGCGCCCCGCTACTGTTCATCAGCCATGCGGCGGTGTCGGTGAACGACGCTCCGCCGCCCTCGAACTGCTGGTAGGCGGTGTTCTCGTTGACGTTGATCGTCTGGGTGCCCGCGGGGCTGGAGGCCGCGAAGGCCACGGGCGCCTGCTGCTGGAGCCCCCGGGTCACCGTGCGGCCCCCCGAGTCGGAGGTCGTGGTGAGCCAGACGTTCACGGTCTCGCCCGCAGCCTGAGCGGCCGGGGCGTCGACGACGCTCAACGCCGTGCCGGCCAGCAGCAGGGCGGCGGGCAGCGCCAGTCGGAATCTTCGCAAGGACATGAGCGGGTCTCCCTCTGGGGGGTGAGTGAAGAACCTGCCCGTACGGCCCTGCCCGGCGGCGCACCGGCGTGTTGAGGCAGTGTTAGCACGGGCGAAACCCGTGGCGCAATGCGCGCGTTCCAACCGGCCGTACGGCCCTGGACACCCTTGACAACGTGTGTCACAAGTGCCCGCCAGGCTATTTACTCTTAAGAAACTTTCTTTTATGTTTGCCGCACCCCCAGCGAAGGAGTCCGGCATGCGAAAAACGATCTTGGTGGTCGCGACGGCGCTGATGACGGCAGGGATCACGGTGTTCGCGGCCTCGCCCGCCCTGGCCCACGGGTATGTGTCCTCGCCGCCGAGCCGGCAGGCCATGTGCGCCCAGGGGCGGGTCAGCGACTGCGGCGACATCATCTACGAGCCGCAGAGCGTGGAAGGCCCGAAGGGCCAGCGCAACTGCCACGGCGGCGTCGCCCGGTTCGCCCAGCTCAGCGACGAGAGCAAGCCGTGGCCTGCCACGTCCGTCGGCACCAGCGTCACCTTCAACTGGGTGCTCACCGCCCGGCACGCCACGAGCACCTGGGAGTACTACATCGGCAACACGCGGGTGGCCCTGTTCGACGACCAGGGCCGCCAGCCGGGCGCGACGGTGACGCACACCGTGAACCTGTCCGGCTGGAGCGGCAGGCAGAAGGTCCTGGCCATCTGGAACATCGCCGACACCACGAACGCCTTCTACTCGTGCATCGACCTGCAGATCGGCGGCGGTGGCGGTACTCCGTCACCCACCCCGACCCCGACCCCGACCCCGACTCCCACGCCCACGCCCACCCCGACGCCGACCGTGACGGTCCCGAGCGGGACCTGGGCCGCCGGCACCTACTACGCGGTGGGGAGCGAGGTCACCTACAACGGCGTGCGGTACCGGTGCATCCAGGCGCACACCGCCCTCACGGGCTGGGAGCCGCCGAACGTCCCGGCGCTGTGGCAGCGGCTCGGCTGACCGGAGGTCCGGCGCGCCGCGGTCCGGCCTGACCCGTCTACGGGCGCCGCGCGATGCGGGCGCCCGTAGACGCAGGAACGCGGCGACGTCCCCGCGATGTGATCTACAATGTAAAGGAGCGCGGATCGGACAGAAATCCACCACACCCCCGAAACACGAAAATCCTCGCCCACTGTGACCATCCGGGACGACCGCTGGGCCTGGTGTAACCGCTGGTCCGAATGTGACGGCGATGGCGGGGTAGCGATGAACGCATGGCGGAATCAGGAACGTCCGAACGGGTGGTCGCGGGACGCTACCGGCTGATCGAGCCGCTCGGAAGCGGCGGCATGGGAGTCGTGTGGCGGGCGGTGGACGAGCTGCTGCAGCGCGAGGTCGCGGTCAAGGAGCTGCACGGGTCGACCGAGCTGAGCGAGCCTGAGCGCGAGCTGTTCACGACGCGGACCTTCCGCGAGGCCAGGGCCGCCGGCCGGTTGAGCCATCCGAGCGTGGCGGCGGTCTACGACGTCTTCGAAGATGAGGGGCATCCCTGGATCGTCATGCAGCTGGTGCCGTCCCGGACGTTGGGGGCCATCGTGCGGGAGGACGGCCCGCTGCCGCCCGGGCAGGTCGCCGAGATCGGTCTCCAGGTGCTCGAGGCGCTGAGCGCGGCCCACCAGGCGGGGGTGCTCCATCGGGATGTCAAGCCCGACAACGTGTTGATAGCGGACGATGGCCATGCCGTGCTGACCGATTTCGGCATCGCGACGCTGGAGGACGATTCGCCGGTGACCCGTACCGGCATGCTGGTGGGGACGCCGGCGTTCATCGCCCCCGAGCGGGCGCTGGGCGGGCCGGCGCGGCGTGCCTCGGATCTGTGGTCGCTGGGTGCGATGTTGTATCTGGCGGTGGAGGGCCGGTCGCCTTTCCAGCGTGGTCACATGCTGGCGACGCTGGCCGCGGTGCTGTATCAGGAGCCGCCGCCGTGCCGCCATGCCGGTGCGCTGGCGCCGGTGATCGAAGGGCTGCTGGTCAAGGATCCGGCTGCCAGGATGCCGGCGGGTGAGGCGGCGCGGCGGTTGGTGGAGGTCGCCGCCGGGCGGGTGGGTGAGCCGGTGGCGGCGCGGGTTCCGGTTCCGGATCCGCTTTCGGCGGGTTCGCTGCCGGGTTCGGTGCTTTCGCTCGGGCCGCGGAGGCTTTTCGCGGCGGCGGGTGTCATGATCGTGCTGGGTGGCACGGCGGTGGGTGGGCTGGCTTATGCGCAGGCCGCGGGGGATCGGGGAGCGGCGGTTTCGGCGGGTGGCACGCCTGCGGCGGCCGTGGTGGGCACCCCTGCCGCGGGGCCGGAGCAGGGCGAGGGGGTGATGGCGCGGCCGGTGGCCCAGCGGGAGACCGATCTGCCGGGGGAGCGAGTCGGGCCGGGGCCGGGGGCGAAGGGGGAACGGGCGTCCACGTCGGCCGCGTCGAAGGTGGTGCCGGTGGGGTTGTCCGGAGCGGGGAAAGGCAAGGAAAAGTCCTCGGGCGGCACCGGTGGCAAGGAAGGCAAGGCGGCCAAGGAGAGCAAGGCCGCCAAGGAGAGCAAGGCCGCCAAGGAGAGCAAGGCCGCCAAGGAGAGCAAGGCCGCCAAGGAGAGCAAGGCCGCCAAGGAGAGCAAGGCCGCCAAGGAGAGCAAGGCCGCCAAGGGGAACGATGGCCAGGCCGTCGGGAAGGGCAAGGGCAAGTGAATCCGGCCGTGGTGGCCGGGGGCTTTGCCCGGGTTGATGGTCAGATGGTGTTGGCCCGGGATCCTCGACCATTCTGGGAAGCGCGTCGACCGGCGACGTTACCGGTCGCTTGGGCTTCGAGGGGTAGCGTTCGAACCTACATCCCGAATCGGATGAAAGGGCACAGATGTCCGCACAATTGAAGGTGTCCATCGCCTACCGGCCACCTGTCGCGGTACTCGTGCTGGCGGGCGAGCTGGACCTGGCCTCGGCCGACCTTCTCGCCGGCAGCGTGGACGATCTGCTGCGCCGTGGACAGAAGCACTTCGCGGTGGATGTCTCGGATCTGCGGTTCTGTGACTCCACCGGCCTTGATGCGATCTTGGACGCTCGTGAGCGGGCGGCGGGGGCCGGCGGTTCGCTGCGGCTCGTCGGGGTGCGGGGCATCCTGGGACGGATCCTGGAGATCACGCGATCGCAGCATCCGTTCGAGCCCGACGACATCGTCGGGGGACTGTGGGCCGTGCCCGCGCGCGGCGCCGGGCCCGTCCGGGTTCCCGAGCAGGCGGCGACGCCGTCCAAAGGCTTCACCAAGCCGGTCCTGGGCCGGCCCCGCGGGTTGTTCCCTCGCCCGCAGGCGGCTTCGCGGGTGTAGGGGTCGTCAGCCGGCCTCCGACGCGAGCAGGTCGCGGACCTCTTCGGCGGTGGTCTCCCGGAGTTCTTCCGCGAGGAGCAGCCAGCGGGTGATGCCGGCCGATTCCAGGAACGACAGGTCGTGGCCGGCGATGATGAGCGCGCCCTGGTAGGAGTCGAGGGCGCTGGTCAGCTGCCGCACGGCGGCCATGTCGAGGTTGTTGGTCGGCTCGTCGAGCATGAGCAGTTGCGGGGCCGGTGCGGCGAGCATCGTCGCGGCGAGGGCGGCCCGGAAGCGTTCTCCGCCTGAGAGGGTGCCCGCGGGCTGTTCGGCGCGTGCCCCCTTGAACAGGAAGCGTGCGAGCTGGGCGCGGATGTGGTTGTCGGTGACCCCGGGAGCCATGCGGGCCACGTTCGCCGCGACGCTCAGTTCGTCGTCCAGCACGTCGAGGCGCTGCGGAAGGAACCGTAGCGGCACGAACGTCTTGGCCTCGCCGGAGAGGGGTGGCAGTTCCCCGGTGAGGGTGCGCAGGAGGGTGGTCTTGCCGGCTCCGTTGCGCCCGACCAGCGCGATGCGTTCGGGTCCGTGCACGTGGAGATCGCCCTGGTGCAGCTTGCCGTGCTGGAGGCGCAGGTCGTGCAGGGTGAGGACGGTGCGGCCTGCGGGCACGGCGGTGTGGGGAAGGTCCACTCGGATCTCGGCGTCGTTGTGGATCGCGTCCGCGACCTCCTCGCGCCGCTCGCGTGCCTCGTTGAGACGGTCCTCCTGCAGGCCGCGGAGCTTGTC
This sequence comes from Sphaerisporangium perillae, assembly GCF_023276435.1. Lineage (GTDB taxonomy): Bacteria > Actinomycetota > Actinomycetes > Streptosporangiales > Streptosporangiaceae > Sphaerisporangium > Sphaerisporangium perillae. The sequence continues at coordinate 58,948 of NZ_JALLPO010000048.1, read as the reverse complement.
CGCCGACTCCTGCGCGGAGCGCTTGCGTTCGCCGGCGACGATTCTCGGGGCCCGCCGCTGGGCGTCCATCTTCTTGCTGTGCCGCTGGCGGCGGGCGATTTTGATCTGGGTCTCCTCCAGTTCGCGTTTTTGGCGGCGTACGTCGGCCTCGGCGGCTTTCAGCATTCGCCCGGCCGCCTCCTGCTGGGTGGCGAGGGCCTCGTCGTAGGCCGACCAGCCGCCCCCGTACCAGCTCACGGATCCGGATCGCAGCTCGGCGATGCGGTCGACGCGCTCCAGCAGGTCGTGGTCGTGGCTGACCACGAGGAGTACGCCGGAGCGCCAGGAGTCGACGGCCTCGTAGAGGCGGCGGCGGGCGAACAGGTCGAGGTTGTTGGTGGGCTCGTCGAGCAGGAGGACGTCGGGGCGCTCCAGCAGCAGTGCGGCCAGGCGCAGCAGAACGGTCTCCCCGCCGGACATCTGGCCCACGGTGCGGTCCAGTTCGACGTCGCCGAGTCCGAGGGTGCCGAGTGTCGCGAGGGCGCGCTCTTCGACGTCCCAGTCGTCGCCGATCGTCTCGAAGTTCTGCTCGCCGACGTCTCCGGCCTCGATGGCGCGTAGCGCGGTGCGCCGTTCGGCGATGCCCAGAGCCTGGTCGACGCGCAGTGTGGTGTCGAGGGTGATGTTCTGCGGAAGGTAGGCGAGGTCGCCGCCGACGGTCACCGATCCGTGGGAGGGGTGGAGGCGGCCGGCCAGGAGTCGCAGGAGGGTGGACTTGCCGGTGCCGTTGCCGCCGACCAGGCCGGTGCGGCCCCGGGGGATGCTGAGGGAGAGCCCGTCGAAGACGGTGGTGCCGTCGGGCCATTGGAAGGACAGGGCGGAACAGGTCACGGAGGTGCTGGGCGTGGTGGGGTCGGCCATGGTGTTCTCGCAGTCGCACGCGCGGTGGGTCGGGGGCTTCGTGTGCGAGCATCACGCGGCGACCAGGCCGGGAGAGGGATGTGTGCTGTCCGGAGGGTGAGGGACGGCTCATACATCGAGGTCGCATCCACGCGGGTCACGGGGCGGCAAGGCCTGCCGCGGTGTGACGGGCTACGGCGATGCCGTACCGCGCGATGATCGCGGACCTCAGATGAGCAACGTCCACCTCTATCGGAGACGACAGGACTTTGGAACTGTACCTCAACCGCCGCATCCGCCGGGCCCCAACCGGCTGGGTGCGCGCGGGTCCAGGTAGGGGCCGCTCCGCCGTAGCCTTGGTAACACCGGTCCGGCGACACGGGGCCGGTGGCGCGAGAGGAGAGCAGGCACGGTGCCCGACGAGCACGAAGATCCGCATCCCGTCCCCGGCAGGGGTTCCCTCGCGCTGCGCGGAGAGTGCGGCGACTGCTTCGGGTTGTGCTGCGTCGCCCTGCCCTTCTCGGCCTCGGCGGACTTCGCGGTGGACAAGGACGCCGGCCGGCCCTGTGCCAACCTGCGGCCGGACTTCGGCTGCGGCATCCACGACCACCTCAGGGAGCGGGGCTTCTCCGGCTGCGTCGCCTACGACTGCTTCGGCGCGGGGCAGAAGGTCTCCCAGGTCACCTATGCCGGGCAGGACTGGCGGCGGGCGCCGCGGAGCGCCGGGCAGATGTTCCAGGTGTTCCCGATCATGCGTCAGCTCCACGAGCTTTTGTGGTACCTCACCGAGGCGCTGACCTACCGGCCGGCCCGCCCGCTGCACGAGGAGATCCGCTTCGAGCTCGACCGGATCGGCCGCCTCACCCGCGGCGGCCCCGAGGACCTGCTGGCGCTGGACGTGCCGGCGCACCGGCAGCGGGTCAACGTCCTGCTGCTGCGCACCAGCGAACTGGTGCGCGCCGAGGCCCCGGGCCGCAGGAAGGACCGCAGGGGAGCCGACCTGATCGGGACGGGCCTGAAGGGCGCCGATCTCCGGGGGGCCGACCTGCGGGGGGCGTACCTGATCGGGGCCGACCTCAGAGGCGCCGATCTGCGGCTGGCCGACCTCATCGGGGCCGACCTGCGGGGCGCGGACCTCGCCGGCGCGGACCTCACCGGCAGCGTCTTCCTGACCCAGTCCCAGGTCAACGCGGCCAAGGGCGACACCGCCACCCGTTTGCCGCCGTCGCTGACCCGCCCGGCGCACTGGCCCGCCGCGGGCACCCCGGCGAAGCCGGGCTCCTCCCGGCCGCGCAGGAGGACCAGCCCCCGCCGGTGATCCGCCCCGGCCCGCCGGGTGCCCCGATCCGATCACCCGCCGTCGGCCTTCCCCGCGAGCGGGCCGCCATCTGCGGCTGGTGTGGCGGCCGGCGGGCCGGTGAGGTGAAGCTCCGGCATGAGCAGGATCGAGGTCAGGGCCAGCAGGCCGCCGAGACCGCCGATCCACCCCAAGGTGGTGCCGATCGCGCCGGTCATGGCGGCGGCGCCGGCCGGGCCGGCGGTGAGGTGGGAGAGCAGTGACTGGCCGCAGGCCAGGCTGACCGCGCCGCCGAGCTGCTTGGTGAGCATCGAGCCGGCGGTGGCGGTGCCGATGTCGGGGCGCGGCACGCTGTTCTGGGCGACGATGCTCGCGCCGCCCATCGCCGGCCCGGTGCCAAGGCCGATGAGCAGCAGCCATACGGCGATCATGAACGTTGGGGTCGCGGCGCCGAGGGTGAGGAAGGGCAGGCTCCCGGCGGTCAGCAGCGCGGCACCGGCCAGGAGCGCGGGCCTCGGACGCCCGGTGCGCATGACGATCGTGGAGGTGAGCCGGTTGCCGGCCACCATGCCGGCCAGCATCGGCAGCAGGAGCAGCCCGGAGAAGGTGGCGGAGTAGCCGCGTACCTGCTGCAGGTACAGGGCCAGGAAGATGCCCACGGGCAGGCCGGCGGCCTGGAAGAAGAACCCGGCCGAGACGATCGCCGTGTAGGTGCGGTGGGCGAAGAGCCGTGGCGGCAGGATCGGCCCCGCGGCGCGCCGTTCCACCACGATCAGGGCGGCCAGGAGCACGGCGCCGGCGATCAGGGGCGGGCCGACCATCGGATCGCCCAGTGCCCGTACCCGGCCTTGCTCGGTGTTGCCCTTGAGGCTGAGCCCGAGCAGCACGAGTGACAGCCCGCAGGTGAGCGCCACGATGCCCGCCAGGTCCACCCGGCCGGCGCCGGCGGCCTTCGAGGGGGCGCGGGGCAGCAGGACGGCGAGGACGGTGGCGCCGGCCAGGCCGATGGGCAGGTTGAGCAGGAAGGCCCAGCGCCACCCGGCGTGGTCGGCGAGCACGCCGCCGACCAGCGGACCGCTGAGCATCCCGGCGACGAGCATGCCGGCCATCACGTTCTGCATGCGGACCATGCCGGCCATGCGGCTGGGCGGGTACAGGTCGCGGACGATGGACATGCTGACGGTGAGCAGTGCCCCCGCGCCCGCGCCCTGGACGGCGCGGAAGGCGACCAGCGTGGTCATGGACGGGGCCATGCCGCAGGCGAGCGAACCGGCCAGGAACAGCCCGAGCCCGAGCAGCAGCGGCGCGCGGCGGCCGTACAGGTCGGAGAAGCGGCCGTACAGCGGGACGGTGACGGTGGAGGTCAGCAGGTAGGAGGTGACCACCCACACGTACCAGGTGTCGGTGCCGCCGAGCTGGGTGACGATCCGCGGCATGGCCGTGCCGGTCACGGTGCCGTCGAGCATGCCGAGGAAGGCGCAGCTCAGCAGGGTGATGGTCAGCAGCCGGCGGCGGGCGGCCGGCAGGTCTTCGTAGGGGTCGTCCGCCGGGACGGTCGTGGCCGTGGTGGGCGGGGGCTCAGGGGCGGGCGGCGCGGGGCGCCGGCGTGGCAGGGTCGGCATGGCTGAAACCTACGGAGTGAGTCCTCACTCCGTCAAGTTCGAGTGAGGACTCACTCACCTCACCCCCGAGCCGGCGTCCCGGCGCCTGAAGCCGAGCGAGACGACATGAGGTGGAGGGTGCGGCCGCGGGTGAACGGCGCCTCGAAGGGGCGCAGGTCCGTCTTCCCGGTCGAGCTGAACACCTCAAGGCGCAGCTCGCGGCCGGGGCGCGGGCCGGCGTAGGCCAGGAAGAAGGACGGATCGCAGAGCCGGTCCAGGCCGAGCAGCAGGTCGGCGTGGTCGGTGCCGGTGTCGGGGTCGACGAGCTGGGAGGGGACGCCGGCGAAGCCGAGACGCCACTTGAACCCGAACAGGCCCGGCTTCGCGATGTGGCCGTAGACGTTGGGGTCCATGCCCAGGGTGATCGCCGTGAAGCCCCGCTCTCTGGCGACCTGCGCGGCCGCCAGGTACAGCACCCTGGCCAGGCTCGACTCCCGGCGGCGCGGGTCGACCGCCGAGAACCGGATGTGGACCAGGCCCAGGCGCGGCTTCTGCCAGCCCAGGCAGCAGCCGGCCAGCTCGTCCCCGTCGTAGACGGACACCGCGAAATGCTCGTCCGCGGCCTGCGTCAGCGCCGCCTTCTGCTCGGCGGCCACCGCCCACCCGTGCCGCATCTCGGCGACGCGGCTCGCGTACAGGGGCAGGAACCTGTCCAGCAGGCGCCGGTCCACCGGCTCGGTGCGGACCACCAGGCCCTCCTCGGCCGCGCGCCGCCGCGCCGTCCTGATGTTCTGCCGCTCCTTGGGGCCGAGTCGGGTCAGGAACTCCTCCTCGCAGGCGCCCGTGCCGGCGATCCAGGTGACCAGGAACGGCTTGGGCAGGAACCCCGCCCGGCGCAGCTCGGGCCACCGCTCGACGGGCGGATCCGGCACGCGCACCACGTCCAGGCGGTCGCGATGGGGCTCCCAGCCGCCGCCGAGCGCCTCGGCGGCGTCGAGAAGGCCGATCCTGAGGCCGCGGAATTCGGTGAGCTCCATCGTCTCCCCCAGATGCGAGTTTCAGACGCCCGACCCGGCCGGCACGTTCAGGTAGGCGTCGGCGCGGCGCAACGGGCCGAGCAGGAAGGCGGCGGCGATGGCGAGCTGGATCACCCCGAGCCCGGCGAAGACCGGCGCCGCGCTCCCGGCCCGGGCGGTCACCCACCCGCCGAGGACCGCTCCGAGCGGCACGGGCGTCCAGGACAGGACCTGGCTGACGGTGACCACCCGCGCCAGCATCCGCGGGGGCGCGAGCCGCTGCCGCAGCGTGCGCAGGTTGACGACGAAGAACATGCCGAGCCCGGAACCGAGCGCCCACAGCACCACGACGGAGGGGAAGGATTCGGCGACGCCGATGCAGAACATGCACACCGCGCCGCCGAAGAACGGGATCAAGATGGCCTGCGCCGCGCTCAGCCGCCTGGCGAGCCTCGCGCTGAGCAGCGAGAAGATCGTGGTTCCCAGGCCCGCGGCGACGAAGAGCCAGCTCACCGCGCTGTCGGTGGCGAGGTAGTGCTGCTTGGCCAGCGTCACGATCTGCTTCTCCGCGGTCGCGCCCACCAGCAGGTTGGTCAGGGCCAGCAGGATCGCGCAGGCGCGCAGCACCGGGTGGCCGAACACGAAGCGGACCCCGCCGGCGATGCTGTGCCGGACGGGCTCGCGGCCGGCCGCGGCGACCCGCTCGGGCAGCGAGCGGCGCAGCGACCTCAGGCAGCACGCCGAGAAGGCGAACGAGCCGGCGTCCAGGAGCAGGGCGGTGGAGGCGGACATGACCATGAGGGACACCCCCGCCAGGGCCGGCCCGAGGACCCCCACCGCCGAGTAGGCGGCCGAGAGCCGGCCGTTGGCCGCGTCCAGCCGGTCCGGGCCGACCAGCGCCGGCATGACCGCGAACTCGGCCGCGTTGAACGCGATCGTCAGCGTCGAGATCGTGAACCCGGCCAGGTAGATCCACCAGACGTCCAGCATGCCCGCGTGCGCGAGGACGGGGATCGAGGCGACGGCCAGCATCCGCCCGGCGTCGGCGGCGATCATGACCTGGCGGCGGGACAGCCGGTCCACGTACGCGCCGATCACCAGGCCGAACAGCGGATAGGGCAGGAACTCCACCGCCATCGCGATCCCGAGGCTCAGCGGGGACCCGGTGAGCCGCAGGACGATCAGGGGGACCAGCACCAGCGACACCGCCGAGCCGAGGTTGGAGACCGACTGCGCGAGCAGGAACACGTAGTACGGCCGGCCCAGCCCGGCGGGGACGTCCGCGCGGCGGAACATCAGCCGAGGGTGTAGCCGAGGCGGGTGGCGATCGACTCGGTCTGCTTCTTGTGCTCCAGTTCGTGCAGGGACATGGCGCGGCAGATGTCCAGGATGGTGATCGTCCCGTCGCGGGTGTGCTCTCCGGCGTACTCCAGCTCGTCCTTGGTGATCTGGTCCAGGGCGGCGATCCACTCCTTGCGGCGGGCCTCGAAGCCCGCCAGCCGGTCGGTGAGCGGGGTCCTTGCCCGGGCGAGGATCCGCTGCACCTCGTTCACGTCCATGTCGGGCAGGGTGAGGCCCGGTTGGGCGAGGATCTGCAGCACGCGCGGCGCCATGATCGAGTCGGCCGCCATGACGTGCACCGCCACCTCGGTGATCGACCATTCGGCCGGCTCCGGGCGCGTCTCGGCGTCCTCGCCGACCATGCCGGCGGTCCGGCGCAGCTTGGCCGGGGTCTGGGCGAGGTCGGCCAGCAGCCCGGCCAGTTCCAGCGAGGCCGCGCGGCCGCCGGTGCGCAGCCCGTAGGGCCGCCATTCGACCAGGGCGCTGTAGCGCTCGGCCGGCTCGACGGTGCTCCAGACGCCGGGTTCGCGGCGCGCCGCCTCGTCGATGTCGTAGTAGTTGATCCAGGGCAGGTACCCGGCGACGCGCCTGCCCCGCTGCTCCAGCACGCTCACCATGCTGGGCGTGGCGGGGCCGCCACCGGGACGCTGTTCGACGTCGATGTAGACGATCTCCTCGGTGGTGTCGCTGCCGGGTGACCTCCGCACACCCATCAGCGTGCCCGTCATGGTGATCTCGGACATGATGACGATCACTCCCGTGCCGTTGTCGATGGTGGACCGAACAGGGGGAGGTATCACGGTCCGGGCCGCGACGCCGGCGCCGGACCGTGATACGCGCGGGGGAGGCTCAGGACGCGCCGAGCGGGACGATCGCCGGAAGGCGGAAGAACGTGTGGTACCTGGTGTCGGTGCTGCCCAGGTAGATGATCACGTCGTAGGGGTCGATGGGCTCCTCGCTCGGCTGCAGCCAGGTGGCCTGGAAGTGCTGCTCCACCAGCAGGCCGGTGCCGATCGCCTCGAAGAGCTCCTCGCGGGTGTAGGCGCGGGTCTCGCGCTCGTCGGGGGTGCTGGTCAAGAACCCGGAGAAGTACATGTCCTCGGGCAGGCGCCGGCCGGTGCGGGCGAACAGCTCGGTGGCCTTGCGCGCGGTCTCCTCGCTGTGGATCCAGTGGACGTCCTCGCCGCCGATCTTCAGGCATTCGCCTTCGCCGGCGTTCTTGCGGTTGACGAAGATGGGGTTGCAGTCGACCCGGTGTTCCTTCTTGATGGCCATCACGACTTCGAGATGGGTGCTCTCGGGCAGGTCCTCCAGCTTGTGCTGGGCGATCTCGAACCCGTAGCTGATGTGCAGGTGCGGCAGGTGCTCGTGCAGGTGCTCCTCGAGGTTCTCGAAGGGCCCGTGCGGCATGTGGGTCGCGACCGGGGTCTCCCTGCCGGGCAGATCGAAGATGCCTCCGAACGGCGGGAGGCACGGGCGGATGATCAGATCGGGCTCGGCCAGCGCGGTGGTCATACCTCACTCCAATTTCCGTTGGACGCCGGCGTCGGCCGGCGATCCCGACAGTCTGTGGATCATCGAACGGCCCAGGAAGGGCGCCGGTGGAGGGGGCCGCGTGCGCACGCGGGCCCCGCGACGGCGCGGCCGTTGTTCGTCGTGCTCGATATGCGGGTGATGGTTCGCCCTACCTGGAGCCGGCGGCGGCAGGTCGATCCTCGGAGTGTCGCAGCCGGGCCGCCGGCCGGTCGAGACGTCATAGGGGGAGAGAAACCCGGGACTGGGGTCCCCGGCGGGGGGAGTCCCGCTCGGTCCGGCCGGGAACGACACGGCGGCCCGCGCCGCTCGCGAGGCGCGGGCCGCCGCTGTCGTGGCCGCCTTTCGTGGTCGTCGTTTCGTGGTCGTCCCGCCGTGCTGCTTTCAGGGCCGCACGGCGGGGTTCAGCGGCTGATCCGCACGGCGTCGGCGATCACATAACCGGTGCCGGAGGTCCAGCGGCTCACCCCGACCACGTTGAAGGTGCCGGCGTTGAGGGAGAAGGTGCCGATGCTCCGCCAGCCCCCGCCGCCCGAACGCTGGTCGACGTACACCGTCTGGTTGCCGCCCGAGGCGGCGACGATGTAGGGGGCGGAGCTGCTGTAGCCGGGGTCGGCGGGGTACCAGACCTCGACGCGGTAGGTGCCCGCGCTCGGGATGCTCGCCTGGAACCAGGCCGGGTCGCTGGCGGCCACCGGGTCGGCGTACCGGTAGTCGGCGCCGTAACGCTGGCCGGAGTAGGCGGAGGTGCCCCAGTTGGCGCCGGCCGTGAACCGGCCGGAGGTGGCGTTGTCGACGATGGTGGACCAGGTGGTGGTGCTCCCGGTCACATACCCCATGTACTTGTTCCAGTCCCAGTTCGGGCCGGGGTCGGTGTGGGTGGAGCCCGGCACCTCGACGTGCCCGATGATGTGGCTGCGGTCCTTCGGGATGCCGTACTTGTCGCAGATGTAGCGGGTCAGCGCCGCCGAGCCTCGGTACATGGCGTCGGTGAACCACGACGCGTCGTTGACGTACCCCTCGTGCTCGATCCCGATGGACCGGGTGTTGTAGCTCCAGTTGCCCGCGTGCCAGGCGATGTCCTTGTCGCGCACCATCTGGGTGACGGCGCCGTCGGAGGAGCGGACCACGTAGTGCGCCGAGACCTGCGCGCTGGGGTTCTGGAACCAGGAGATCGTGCCGGCGTAGGAGCCCTGCGTCACGTGGATGACGACCCGGTCGATCGCGTAGGCCGACGGACGGCTGGAGGCGGTGTAGTTGCTCGAGCTCGCGGCCACCCAGCTGCCGTCGGGGTAGTCGGGGGCGGCGGCCTGCGCGTTCAGGTCCATCGTCCGGGCGTAGTCGCCCCGGTCGGCGCTGACCTCCCGCGGGGTGACGGTCAGCCCCGCCGCCCGCAGGCCCTGGCCGAGCAGCCCGTAGACGGTGTCGGCGTACAGCCGGGCGATCTCGGGGGTGGAGGCGTTGCCGTACCTGGCCACGGCCGCGTACCACCGCCCGGCGTCCTTCCTTGCCGCATCGTCCAGGCCGAGCTCGTCGGCGTACGCCCTAAGGAGCGCGGCGGCGCCGAGGACGTTGGCCTCGGTGTCGGCGCGCAGCTTCGCGGCCGGCAGGCCGGTGAGCTCGGCGGCCCGTTCGAGGCTGTGGGTGGTGGGGTTGCTGACCAGGTGCATCACGCCGTAGCCGCCGCTGGCGCTCGGCTTGCCGCCGTGCGCGTCGAGGTGGGTCTCGGCGTAGGCGAGCGCGACGAGCAGGTCGCGGGGGACGTCATGGGCGGCCGCGGCGCGGGCGAACGCGGCGGCGAGGGCCGGTTCCCGCGCGGCGTCCGCCGGGGCGGCGGCGAGCGCCAGCAGGGAGCCGAGCAGGAGGAGCGCGGTGGCCAGCAGGCGGCCGGCTGTGGGGACTAATCGGGTTCGGGTTCCGGGAGATCTCATGGGGGGCTCCTGGGTGGGGGGTGCCGATGCGTGCACAGTAAGGGGTGTTTCTGACAAATGTCGATAATTGACATTACTCGCCAGTTGGCAGAAGATTTTTGCCCTTCTTGCTGCACGGCTCGGCGGGGCGTGACCCCGCCGCGCCGGCGCCGCGGACGGCCCGAAAGGTCAAAGGCCGTGCCGGCGGTCGCCCAGCGAGCGCTCGCAGGCCTCCCGTTCCGCCCGCGCCGAGAAGGGACTGCGGCGCGCGGCGACGGCGAGGCGGGTCTCCTCGGCCACCAGGTCGGCGTTGATCCCCGCGCCGGCGCGCACACCCGCCGCGGCGGCCGCGATGACCTGGTCCATCAGGTCGGCCACGTTGCCGGCCACCCACACCCCGGGCAGCTCCGTCGCTCCGAAAGGATCGGCGGCGACGTAAGAGCCGATCACGTGCCCGTCCCGCTCCTGCTCGGTCACCGCGAGGCCGAGTGCGGTGAGCAGGCCGGCGCGGGCGGTGAAGCGGGGGGCGACCACCAGGGCCTGGCGGGAGACCACCCGGCCGTCGGCCAGAGCCACGCCGGTGAGCCGGTCGGCGGTCACCTCCAGGCCGGTCACCTCGCCCCGCACCACGGTGATGTCGCGGGCGTCGAGTTGCTCGGACTCCTGCTCGCCGGGCTCGGGCGCGGTGTGCAGGAAGAGCGTCACGTCCTTGCTCCACTGCCGCCACAGCAGGGCCTGGTGGGCCGCCAGCGGGCCGGTGGCCAGGATGCCGAGCGGCTGGTCGCGGACCTCCCAGCCGTGGCAATAGGGGCAGTGCAGCACCTCGCGCCCCCACCGCTCGGTCACGCCGGGCACCTCGGGCAGTTCGTCGGCCAGACCGGTCGTCACCAGCAGTCGGCCCGCCTCCACCGCCGGACCGTCCTTCAGGAGCACGCGGAAGCCGCCGGCCTCCAGGCGCTCGGCCGCCACGACGTCGCCCTCCATGATCTGGCCGCCGTAGCCGGTCACCTCCTGCCGGCCCTCGGCCAGCAGCCGCGACGGCGCCGTGCCTTCACGGCCCAGGTAGCCGTGGACATGGGACGCGGGGGCGTTGCGCGGCCGGCCGGCGTCGATCACCAGCACCGAGCGGCGCGCCCGGGCCAGGGTCAACGCCCCGCTCAGCCCTGCGGCGCCGCCGCCGACGACCACGACGTCATATCGCCGGACCCCGCCCTGCGGGGAGACGGTCACACTCTTGCTTGTCGCCTCAGTCATGAAGCACCTCCTCCATTCACGGCAGATGCTGCGCCACCACCCGCCGGCTTGACAAACCTTGTTGCCGGGATGGCAAATAGGGACATGGCAGAGAGAGACTTCACGGCCGTGCTGACCGCCGTGGGCCCGCGCCTGCGCGCCCTGCGCCGCGAGCGCGGCATCACCCTGGCCCAGCTGAGCGAGGCGACCGGCATCTCCCTCAGCACGCTCTCGCGCCTTGAGTCGGGGCAGCGCAAACCCACCCTGGAGCTGCTGCTGCCGCTGGCCCAGGCCCACCGGGTGCCGCTGGACGAGCTGGCGGGCGCGCCGGCGACCGGGGACCCGCGCGTCCACTCCCGTCCCTTCGTCCGGCATGGCCGCACCTTCGTGCCGCTCACCCGCCAGCTGACCGGGTTGGCCGCCTACAAGCAGGTCATCCCGGGCGGCCAGAACGGGTGTGATCTCGAACAGCGGGTGCACGAGGGCTACGAGTGGCTTTACGTCCTCTCCGGCCGGCTGCGGCTGCTTTTGGGCGAGCGCGATCTCGTCCTGTCCGCGGGGGAGGCCGCCGAGTTCGACACCCGCACCCCGCACGCCTTCGCCAGTGCCGGCCCTGAGCCGGTGGAGCTCCTCATCCTGTTCGGCCCGCAGGGCGAGCGCATCCACGTCCGTGCCCGCCCCGCCGCCAAGTGATCTCCGCTCGCTTCTCGTTCGGGCCGGGTCTTGCCATGCGGCGGTAAAGACTCCGGTCCTCATCGGCCACACGCGTCACCCCGGCGTCACCGGTCGCGGCCGGGAGGCTCGCGGAGGGCCGGCTTCGCAGCCGGCCTCCAGGACTGCTGATGGACGGCTGGGACCGGGTGGCGGCCTACGTGGTGAACGAGCGGCTGGACGTGCTGGCCAGGAACGCGGTGGCGACCGGTCTGTACGACGGGCTCGAGCACAACGACAACCTGCTGAGGCTGGCCCTGCTCAACCCCCGGGCGCGGGAGTTCTACCTGGACTGGGAGCTGGACACCCGCTACAAGGTGGCCCACCTGCGCGCGGCCGCCGGGACGGCCCATGACGACCCGTTCTTCTGCGGCGCCCGGAGTTGACGAGGCGATGGGGCTCGGTCACCCGGACTCCGCCCGCGCCGTCGTGGGTGCGGTAGTCGAAGCGCAGCCGTTCGCGGTCCCTGCACGCGGACGCGATCGCCGCCAGCGTGCCGGCGTCGACGGGCGGGCCGGATCCCGGGAGCGTGACCATCGCCGCCGCGAGCGTGCTCACGCGGCGGCGCAGGCGGGAGGGCAGCATCCGTTCCAGTTTGGCCAGCGCGCGGACCGAACTGTCCTCGATCCCGGCCACCGTCCCGCCCGCCGCGGTCCGCAGCCCGATCGCCACCGCGACCGCCTCGTCAGACCTGTTCGGTGTCGCCCGGCGCGGGGCCGTCACTTATGGCAGCGCCGCTGAGATCCTGCCGAGTTTGGCCGGGTTCATCACCCACATGATCTGATCGATGCCTTCCGCCGAGGCGCTGATGGTCACGAGTGCGGCGACGGCCTCACCGTGCGACACCAGCACACCTGGCCGTCCGTTCGCCTCGACCCATGCGATCGTCGCACCAGGCCAGAATCGCGGCGCGAACGCCGCGACGAACTTGGCGACGCGCGTGCGGCCGGCCACGGGTATCCGCGCCACCCCGCGCACGGCACCCCCGCCGTCGGAGTAACTGACGACGTCCACGGCGAAGAGCCGTTCCAGCGCGGCGAGGTCGCCGGTCCGGGCCGCGGCGAGAAAGGCCTTGAGGAGGCGTCGATGCGCGGCCGAGCTCACCGGCTTGCGGCGCTCGGCGACGACACGCTTGCGCGCGCGGCTGACGAGCTGGCGGATGTTCGCCTCATTCAGCCGCAGGATGGCCGCGATCTGATCGTAGGGGTAGTCGAACGATTCCCGGAGCACGTACGCCGCTCGTTCCGTAGGCGTGAGTCTCTCCAGGAGAAGCAGGACCGCCAGCTCCAGCGCCTCGCCGCGTTCGGCTCTCGCATAGGGGTCGGCGCTGGTGTCCACCGGCTCGGGAAGCCATGGGCCGACGTAGGCCTCGCGCCGCCTGCGGGCGGATTGGGCGACGTTCATCGCCAGCCGGGTCGTCGCCGTCGCCAGGAAGGCGGCCGGGTCCATGACGGCCGCGCGGTCCGCGCTCTGCCACCGCACCCAGACATCCTGCACGACGTCCTCGGCCTCCGCCGAGCTGCCGAGCATGCGGTAGGCGATACCGAAGAGCCGGGGACGCAGGCCCTCGAAGACCGAAGCGGCCTGATCGAGCGCGCTCGCCGCCCCCGGGTCCCCTGAGTCCATGATCGCGTTTGCCTCCGCAGCTTCCTGCCTGACCTACGTCCGACCTACCCACGGTGAACGGCCGCCTCGCCGCCGGCGGATCCGGGGCGGACCGTGCTCGCACGGGTGAGGTCACGCGCGCCGATACAGTACGCGCATGTCACTGCTCCGCACCCGCATGGTGGCCCGCGACCTGGGAGAGCCGCATCGTGCCTCCAGCCCTCTGGAGCTGCTCTTCGACCTGACCTTCGTCGCCGCGGTGTCGCAGGTCGCTGGGCGGCTCGCGCACGCGACGGAACAGGGGCACGGCCTCGAGGCGGCAGTGCCGTTCCTCATGGTCTTCTTCGCCATCTGGTGGGCGTGGATGAACTTCACCTGGTTCGCCTCCGCGTACGACACCGACGACGTGCCCTACCGCGTCATGACCCTCATGCAGATGGCCGGCGTGCTCGTGCTCGCCGCCGGGGTGCCCGCGGCGTTCGAGGGCGAGTTCACCACCGTGACGGTCGGCTACCTCGTCATGCGGGCCGGGCTGGTGAGCCTGTGGCTGCGCGCGGCGATCGCGCACCCCGAGGGCCGGACGACGGCTCTTCGCTACGCGATCGGAGTCTCGCTGGTTCAGGTGCTCTGGGTGTCCAGGCTAGCCCTGCCAGGGGACGGGCCGTTCTGGCTGTTCTTCGTGCTCGTGGCGCTCGACCTCGCCGTGCCCCCGTTCGCGGAGCGCACCGGGACGACGGCGTGGCACCCGCACCACATCGCCGAACGGTACGGGCTGTTCACGATCATCTTGCTCGGCGAGAGCGTGCTCGCGGCGACGAACGCCGTGCGTGGCGCGGTCGAGAACGGGCTGAGCGCCCGCCTCGTCGTCATCGCGATGGCCGGTCTGGTCATCCTGTTCGCGCTGTGGTGGATCTACTTCTCCGAGCCGGCCGGCGAGGGGCTCGAGGAGCGACGCGACAGGTCGTTCTTCTGGGGCTACGGGCACTACGCGATATTCGCGGCGCTCGCGGCGCTCGGCGCGGGACTCGAGGCCGCCGTCGCGTCGGCGGGCGAGGGCGAGCACCACATCGAGGCGGGCGCGGGCGCCGTGGTCGCCTTGGTCGGCATCCCCGCCGCCGTGGTGCTCGTCATGCTGTGGGTACTGCACGCCCCCCTCGTGAGCCGCAACGTCGTGCGACCGGAGTCGATCGGCGTCGCGGTGGCGCTCGTGCTGCTCACCATGTTCGCCGCACCCACCATCGGTGTCGCCGCGGGGCTCACCGTCATCGCCGTGGTGCTCGTGCTCCTGCTCGCGGTGACGCTCGCGAGTGAGGCGCGGCGAGCGCGGAACCGATCGCTTCCGGCGCCCGCCGCCAAAGCGCCGGCCCCGGGATGAGCTCTCGCCCCCGGCCACAGCCGCGGCCGGGCCGCGGTCACTTGCCGGTCTCCTCGGGTGGGGCGTAGGCATCGGGGACGCCGTCATGGTCGCGGTCTTCGGTCTCGGCCCGATGAAGCCGGCGGTAGGCGCGGTTGCGAAGCCGCAGCACGACGGCGGCCAGCATGGCGGCGATCAGGGAGCCGGTCAGCACGGCGACCTTGACGTGCTCGTCGCGCAGGCTTCCTATGCCGAAGGCCAGCTCCCCGATCAGCAGGGAGACGGTGAACCCGATCCCGGCGAGGATCGCCAGGCCCGCGACGTCGATCCAGCCCAGTCCCTCGTCCAGGTCGGCCCGGGTGAAGCTGGCCGTCAGCCAGGTGGCGGCCATGATTCCGAGCGGCTTGCCGGCCACCAGGCCGATGACGACGCCCAGGGCCACAGGGTCGCCGAGTGCGGTGCGCAGCCCGTCGGCGCCGCCGAGGTGCACCCCGGCGGACAGCAGGGCGAAGACGGGCACGGCCACGGCGGCCGACAGCGGCCGGAAGCGGTGCTCGAAGTGCTCGGCCAGGCCCGGTCCCGCTTCCGGGCCGCCGGCGCGCCGCCTGCGGACGACCGGCACGGCGAAGGCGAGCAGCACGCCCGCGACGGTGGCGTGGATCCCGGCCGCGTGCACCAGGACCCACGTGGCGGCGGCCGGCGGCAGCAGCAGCCACCAGGAGCGCACGCGCCGCTGGACCAGCACGGTGAAGGCCGCCAGCGGTACGAGCGCCGCCGACAGCCAGGCCACCTGCAGGTGCTCGGTGTAGAAGACGGCGATGATGACGATGGCCAGCAGGTCGTCGACCACGGCCAGCGTGAGCAGGAAGGTGCGCAACGCCGAGGGCAGGTGACGGCCGACGACGGCGAGCACGGCCAGGGCGAAGGCGATGTCGGTGGCGGTGGGCACGGCCCAGCCTCGCACCGCGCCGCCGGCGGCACCGGTGTTGACGATCAAGTAGATGGCGGCCGGCGCGATGACGCCACCGACGGCGGCGGCGATGGGCACGACGGCCCGCCTGAGCTCACTCAGGTCACCGGCGACGAACTCGCGTTTCAGCTCCAGCCCGGCGACGAAGAAGAAGATCGCCAGCAGCCCGTCGCCGGCCCACTGGGCCATGGTCAGGTCCAGGTGCAACCCCGCCGGGCCGATCCGGGCGCCCTGCAGCGCCTCGTAGGCGCCGGCCCACGGCGAATTGGCCCACACGAGCGCCAGCGCCGCCCCGGCCAGCAGCAAGGCGCCGCCGATGGTCTCCCGGCGCAGGATGGCGGCGATGCGGCGGGTCTCGGGCCACGAGCCGCGGCCGAACAGGCGGGGGGCGCTGCGAGTGGTGCTGGGCATGGGCTCGCTTTCCAGGGTCGGGTCGAGACTGCCGACCAGACTTCCCGGCGCACCGGTCTCAGCCTATCGGTGCCCCCTGGTGCGCCGGAGGCGGAGCCCTCTTCTCATCCGCCGGGGTTCGTCCGGCTCTCGAGGGCGAGCACCCGGGTGCTCTCTTGTGGCTACGGCGTGCTCAAACAGACACATCGTAGCCATTGCGGTACGCTGTTCGCAACAGAGGAGGAGGCCCGTGATGACCGATCCGGGGAAGGAGCCCGCGCCCGTCCTGGTGTGGAGCAAGGACCGGCGCACCCCACGCCGTCAGGCCCCGAGCGTGGAGCAGATCGTGCACACCGCTATCCGGATCGCCGACGCCGAAGGGCTGTCCGCGCTGTCGATGCGTCGCGTCGCCGCCGATCTCGGCTCCGGGACGGCCTCGCTCTACCGGTACGTGGCCAGCCGCGACGACCTGCTGGATCTGATGATCGACACGGTGCAGGGCGAAGCCGGCCCGCCGCCGCTGTCCGGCGACTGGCGGGCCGACCTTAGCGAGGTCGCCCGCCACGTCCGCGCCACGATGCTTCGCCACCCGTGGCTCGGCTCCGAGCTCGCCGGCCGCCCGGCCCTCGGCGCGAACTCGCTGCGCCGGTACGACGTCGCGCTCACCACCGCCACCGCGCTCACTCCGGACATCACCCTCGCCGCCAACGTCGTCGACACGGTCCTGGCGTACGTCTTCGGCACCGTCGCCCGGGAACTCGCCGACGAGCAGGCACGGCGGCGATCCGGCCTCACCGAGGATCAGTGGCGAGACAGCGTCGCTCCCTACATCCGCGACGTCATCGCGAGCGGCGCCTACCCGCAGTTCGCCCGCCTGGTACTCGACGCCGAAGACACCGGCCCGGACCAGCGCTTCGACTTCGGCCTCGCCTGCGTACTGGACGGAGTCGCCGCCAGGGTGGGCGGCACCGGATCCGCCGGCCTCGCGCACTCCTAGGCAACGACATTGAGCCACCTCACCGCCTCCACGCTGCTTCCGGTCACGCCGGTGCTGGGCGTCGTCATGGGCGCGCTGGTCATCGCCGCCGCCGGTGTCGCGGCGTTCGGCCGGCTGGGATACGGCCGGGCCGCGCTCGGCGCATCGGCACGGGCCGCCGCGCAACTCGCGGCCGTGTCCCTGGTGATCACCTCGATCACCAGGTCGCTGCTGTTGATCGCCGCGTTCGTGCTCGTCATGTTCCTGGTCGCCGGCGGTACCGCGGGGCGGCGCATCACCAGCGACCGGACGGCCTGGTGGGCCCTTGTCCCCATCGGTGCCGGTGCCCTGCCGGTCCTCGCGGTCCTGCTGGCCACCGGCCTGGTGCCGCCGCGCGGAATAGCGGTGATCCCCATCGCGGGAATCCTCATCGGCGGCGCGCTGACCGCCACCTCGCTGGCGGGACGCCGCGCCCTCGACGAGCTCATCCAGCGGCGCGGTGAGGTCGAGGCCGCCCTGGCCATCGGCTTCACCGACAGGGAGGCCGCCGTGGAGATCTGCCGGCCGCAGGCCGCCACCGCCCTCATGCCCGCGCTCGACCAGACCCGCACGGTCGGCCTGGTCACTCTCCCGGGCGCGTTCGTCGGCATGCTGCTCGCCGGCGCCACCCCGCTCGCCGCCGGCGCCGTCCAGCTGTTCGTCCTCATCGCGCTGCTCGCCGTCGAGGCGATCGCGATCGTCGTCACCATCGAACTCGCTGCCCGCGCCAGATTCACCCGCCCACCGGCGGAGGCGGACGCAGCCGCGCCCAGAAGGTGGTTCGGCCCGCGGCGTCGTTGATCACCGGCGCCCGGGTGCCGACATAGGGGTGCCGTCAACGAACGCGTCACCCGCCCCGAACCTCGGATGATCACGGATGCAGGCCGGGATACGAGGGGCGGGTTTTGCCGGCGATGACGTTCTAGGGCGTTTCTAAGGTTCGCCGACGGCGTGGTGAAGGTGGCCCGGATTAGCTGACAGAGGTCGCCGGACAAGGCGCCGGCGCGGAAGGAGGAGGTCATGAATCGACGAAGGGCCGTCGTGGTCGCCGGGGTGATCGCGGTGCTAGGGCTGAGCGGATCGGGGGCCGTGGCGGCCTCGGCCGGTCAGGAACCCCCCGCTGTCAAGTGCGACCCGGCCACGGTGGGGAGCCGGGCCGCTGACCCTGCCGATGAGAAGGCCAAGGCCAACAGCAAGGACGAACCGATCGGCACCGAGGAACTGGCCCCGGCACTGGCCGCCGAGTTGGGCATCAGCCTCGACCAGGCGACCTCGGCCCTGCAGGAACTGTTCGCGCACGCCGACGAGCGGGGCGGGCTGCAGCCGGACTCGCCGAGCTTCCACGCGGTGGCCGACCGTCTGGGCATCTCCACGGAACAGCTGAGGCAGGCACTGGCCCGGGTCAAGCAGGCTCTGGACCCGATCAAGCAGGGCCAGGACGCGATCAAGCAGGCCCCGGACGCGGTCAAGCAGGCCCCGGACGCGGTCAAGCGGGCGGCCCAGCCGCCTGAGGATTCAGCCTCACCGGGCGCCGGCAAGCCCTAAGACCATTAGGGCGGGCGGGGCTAGGCGGCGGTGAGCTCGACGGGGAGAGTGGGATCATGCACGTCCTTGTGGCCGACGACGACGAGGCGGTACGCCGCTCCCTGACGCGTGCGCTCACCCGTGAGGGCTATCACGTGAGCACCGCCGCCGACGGCCTGCACGCGCTGGAGGCGGCAGGCGGCGGCAGGCAGGACGCGGTGGTGCTGGACATCATGATGCCCGGGCTCGACGGGCTGGCGGTGTGCCGCCGTCTGCGGGCGGGCGGAGACCGTACCCCGATCCTGATGCTCACCGCCCGCGACCTGGTCACAGACCGGGTCGCCGGCTTGGACGCCGGGGCTGACGACTACCTGGTCAAGCCATTCGCGCTGGAAGAGCTGCGGGCTCGCCTGCGCGCGCTGCTCAGGCGCAGCGGCGCGGCGCAGGAGCTGCTGCGTTTCGCCGATCTCGAACTGGACGCTGCGGCCTGCGTGGCTCACCGCGGCGGAAGGCTGCTCGATCTGACGAGAACCGAGTACACGCTGCTGAAGGTGTTCCTGCGCAACCCGAACCGGGTGCTGAGCCGTAGCGTGATCTTCGACGCCGTCTGGGGCTACGATTTCGGCCCATCCTCCAACGCGCTCTGGGTCTACATCAGCTACCTGCGGGCCAAGCTGGAGGCCGCAGGCGAGCCGCGGCTGATCCAGACCGTCCGGGGGCTGGGATACGTGTTGCGGGAGGAGCCGTGACGTTGCGCACGCGGGTCGCCGTGGCCGTGGCCGCCGTCGTGGCGGTAGCGCTGCTGGCCGCCTCCCTGGTGCTGTACCCGGCCATGGCGGCGGGGCTGGCCGGCCGGCACGACGGGGAGTTGGTGGTGGCCGCCGGGCAGACGCCCCGCCTGCTCAGCGCGCTCAAGGCCACCGACGTGCCCATGCCCTCGCCGCCGATCAACGTGGGCACCACCCTGCTGCAACTCTTCCCCCCTCCCGTCACTGCCGGCGCCGCTCCGGGATTCGTGCCGGTCACCAGCCGGGACGCCGACGTGGCGCGGGGCGACGGCGCCGCCTACTTTCAGGAGACCAGCTACAACGGGGTCCGTTACCGCGTCTACACCGCTCCGCTGCTCCTGCGAAATGGGTTGGTGCGCACCGCCGTTGCGCTGGACCAGGACGCGGCGACGCTCGCACAGCTGCGGCTCCTGCTGGCGGCGCTGACCGTCGGCGGCGCGCTGATCGCCGGAGCGGGCGCGCGTCTCGCCGCCGGGCGAGTACTGCGTCCCATCGCCCGGCTGACCGACGCGGTCGAGCAGATCACCGCCACCGGTAAGCTCACCGCCGACGGCCTGGACAGCGGCGGGCGCGACGAGGTGGGCCGTCTGGCGCGCTCCTTCACCACGATGACAAGCGCACTACGCGAGTCGATGCTCGCCCAGCGGCGCCTGGTCGCGGATGGCTCCCACGAGCTGCGTACCCCCCTCACCAGCCTCATCACCAATCTGGAGCTGCTGCAGGAGGGCCGCGGCACCGCCGACCCGCAGGCCCCCGCCCTCGTCCACGAGGCCCGTGCCCAGGCCGCAGAGCTGCGCGTTCTGGTCAACGACCTGGTCGAGCTGGCCAGGTACGGCGACATCCAGATGCACATCGAAGACGTCCGCCTCGATCTGATCGCGGAACATGCGGTCGCCAGGACGCGAGCCCGCGCGCCGCAGGTGTGCCTGCGCACCGAACTCGCGCAGTGCCTCGTACGCGCCGACGCCGACGCCGTCGAACGAGCCGCCACCAACCTCATCGACAACGCGGTCAAATGGAGCCCGGCAGGCGGTGAGGTGCTGGTACGGGTCACACCACCGGGCATCCTTTCGGTGAGCGACCAAGGGCCCGGCATCGCACCGGACGACCTGCCCTTCGTCTTCGACCGCTTCTACCGCGCGCGCGAGGCCCGCGCGCTGCCCGGATCAGGCCTCGGCCTGGCCATCGTGCGGCAGATCGCCGAGGCGCACGCGGGCACCGTACGCGCCGAACCGCTTCCGCGGGGTGTCCGCCTGCACCTGTCCCTGCCCGCAGCCAACTGAACCGGCCCCCAGCCCCGGGCAAGCCAGACTGACCACTTCCGTCTTTCGTGTCAGCCCGATCATCACCGGGAGGGCGACGTGCGCACCGCCGACCGCAGGCCTCTGGCCTGCTCGGCGCGGGCGGTATCCGGCGCACCGGTCGTTCAGGGACGCCCGCCCCTCGTCACGCGCTGCGCCAGCGGGCCCGCGTCCCGGCACCGTAACCGCACCTCATCAAGGTGCCGGAGCCGGTCCTGCCGAGCGCGCCCACTGGTGAGCAGAACGCGCCGGGGTGGACTCCGCTACGGATCGACGGCCGAGGCGGGCGCGCGGCCCGGGTCGCCCGCGGGGCCGGCTTGGGCTTGTGGACCCTCCTTGTCGGCGCCGGTGCCGGCGTCCGCGTGGGAGCCGCCCTGGTCATGGTCGGCGCCGAGGTCGCCGTCGCCCGTTCGTCCAAGGCGCCGGCGGGTTCGGGCGTGGTCGGCCGGCTCGACGTCCGGATCGTGGGGGATGGCGGTGCCGCGTCTCGGAGCGAGGTGGTGACCGATCCGCATCCCGACGCGAGGACGACGGCGGCGAGCAACGCGGCCGCCCGGGAGGATGTGGGCATGAGGTCCTCTCATGGGGTTCCGTGCGTGGGTATCCCAGCACACCCGCTCACGTACCGAACCCGCATCGCCACAATCCGTTATCGAATGGTGGTGTCCGGCAGGACGGCCGGTCCACCGTCCCAGCCGACCAGGAGCCACCGGTCGCAGACGACGGAGGACCGCGCGGCACGAGAACGGGCGGCTCGTCGTGCACGAGGACTCGCCGATCACCTCCCTTTCCGACCTCGCGGGCAAGCGGGTCGCGCTCGGGCACGGCTCCGGGCAGACCACGCTGCTGCTGTTCGCCCTCGACCGGGCGGGGCTGAGCTGGAAGGACATCGAGCCGGTCGACGCGTACGGCGACGCCGCCCAGCTGTTCCTGGACCGGGAAGTGGACGCCTGGGTCGGGTCGTACCCGTCCCTGACCCGCGTCGAGCGGGAGTCCTCCATCCGAGGGCTCGTCGCGACGGACGGACTGTTCAGCCACCGCTCGCTCTGGTTCACCCGGCGTGACTTCGCCGAGCGGCACCCCGAGGAGCTGGCGGCCATCGTCGCCGCCCTCCAGGAGTCGGACGCCTGGATCCAGCAGAATCATCGGGCGGCGGCCGAGCTGTTCGCCGCCGACGACGGGGGAGACGTCGACGCCTGGGAGCACGCTCTGCGCACCCGCCCGTTCGGGCTGCACCCCGTCAGCGAGGACTTCGTCGCCGAGCAGCAGCGCGCGGCCGACCTTTTCCACGCCAGCGGCCTGATCGACCGGAAGATCAGCGTCTCCGAGGCCGTCCTGCCGGAGATCAACAGGCTGGTCGACCCCACTCAGGCCGACTACCCAGACGAGGCAGGCAGGCTCTGAAGGCACGGGTCCGGGTCCCGCGGGGGCTCGGACCCCTCGCTTTCCGGGCCGTCATGGCCAGACCGGAATTCCGCGACGGCACGGCTGCTGATGGCTCGATGGTCGTTGCGGATCAAATGAATCTACAATGTAAAGGCCTCAGGTTGTTAGCGCTCAAACACCCCTCCCAAACCCAACCCCGCAGCGAAAGAAGGCTGCGCCTCGCCGCATCTCCTCGCCCCGATGGACTGGCTCGCAACCCGACGAACGCGTGCGGTAGCCACTTTTTTGTGGGTACTTGTCGGCCGGGCCGAAGTGGCCTGAAGCTTGGTCGTGGGCGGAGGCCCATGGCATCGACGCGGGCGTGATGCGTGCGGCCGAGGGCCTGGCGCGCCGCGCCATCGGACGGGGCCACGGTGCGGACGGGTTCCTCCGGATCACCGAGATCCTGAACCCCCGCTGAGCCGGATCGCGTGCCCACCGACTGCGAAACTCCGGTTCGACCAGGATCTGTGCGGTCGTTCCTGAACGGTCAGGGAACGTCCGGAGGGCCTGTGGCCGCTTCGTCTGGACGGGCTCCGCCTGGAACAGCCCATCCCCACCACGCAATAGCGGGATCATCTCGCCTACTCGCATAGAAGATCACAAGAATGCGGGCGGGTTGCGCCGGGTCGTGTCACTCCTCGCCGGAGAACCGCTCCCATGCGGACTGGCGGGTGATCCCGAGAGCTTCGCCGATCTTGACCCAGGTGACGCCGCGTCGGCGCAGTTCCTGCACCCACGAGCGCAGGTCGGCCTCGGCCTGGTCGATGTGCGCGGCGACGCGCGGAATGTGGCTCAGCATCTCCCCGTCTGTCATCGACTCCCAGACGGGCATGCGCGGTCCTGCGGGGCTGTCGAGGCTCCCGTCGATGATCGACGTGGCGAGAGCCACGCACTCGTTGCAGATGTACACTCCAGCGCCAGCGACCAGCTTGTCGACCTTGGTGTCCGGCTTGCCGCAGAAGGAACACCGAGCGAGTTCGGCCAGGGTGTCTGGCGGTGTCATAGCGCACTCCTAAGCTGTCAGGACGTCCCTGACACCCTAGGTCGTCAGGGGATCCCTGACAACTGGTATGCGCGTTGCACCGTTCTGAAACGCCTCGCCGGCAACACCCCAGTGCCAGGCGATCGCCGTTACTGAGACACGCTCCTAGCCGACGAGTGTCTGGGTGCCGAGCACGGTGAGCAGTGCGAGGCGTTCGGCGTCCTGCGTGCCGGGCTCGGCCGTGTAGATCATGATGCGCAGGTCGCTGCCCGCCACGGTGAGCACGTCGCAGTCCAGCGTCAGGGGGCCTGCTTGCGGATGATCGATGGTCTTGCGCGCGGCCTCGTGGCGGCCGACGGCGCCGGAATCCCACAGTTCGGCGAACCGGGTGCTGTTCGCGCGCAGTTCCGCTACCAGCCGCCGTAGCCGCTGGTCGGCCGGATAGCGGCCGGCGGCCGCGCGCAGGTCGGCGACCAGTGCGGCCTCGAACGCGCGCTGTGCCTGCGGTGTGTGGCGGACCCGGGTGCCCTCGCCGAGCAGGTTGCGCCATACCCCGTTGCGCTGGTTGCCACGCCATCCGGACGGATCGCCCATCAATGCCGCGTACGGCGGGTTGGCCACGAGCAGCGTCCAGGACGCGTCGTAGACCGCGACGGGTGTCCCGGTCAGCCTGTCCAGCAGCCGCTGGACGCTCGGGGTGATGTGCGCGGGGACCGTTTCCGGGCCCGGCGGCGCCAGGCCGGCCAGCCGGAACAGGTGTGCGCGCTCGGTTCCCGACAGCCGCAGGGCCCTGGCCAGGGCTTCGACGACCTGCGCCGACGGGTTGGACGCGCGGCCCTGTTCGAGGCGGGTGACGTAGTCGACGGAGATCCCGGCCAGCAGGGCCAGTTCCTCGCGGCGCAGCCCGGCCGCGCGCCGGTGCCCGCCGGTGGGCAGCCCGGCCGTCTCAGGCGAGACCCGGTCGCGCCAGCGCCGCATCACCTGCCCGAATTCCGCCGTCGCCATGCCCACCAGTGTGCACCGCCGGCCGCGGACCTGCCTGGTACCGGTAGTCCCAGGAAGACCGGACGCCTGGCTGACCACACCGTCCGCCCGGATCCTGGAGGCATGACAACGACACTGATCACCGGAGCGAACAAGGGTCTTGGCTTCGAGACCGCCCGCCGGCTCATCTCGGCGGGCCACACCGTCTACGTGGGCAGCCGGGACGCCGAACGCGGGCGCCGGGCCGCCGAGCGGCTGGGCGCGCGCTTGGTCCTCCTCGACGTCACCGACGACGCGTCCGTCGACGCCGCGGCGAAGACGATCGAGGCAGGCGGCGGACTGGACGTGCTGGTCAACAACGCCGGCATCGAAGGGCGAGTGCGGGACGGAGGTGTGGTCGGCGCCGCGGACCTGACCGCCGACGTGATGCGGCACACGTTCGAGGCGAACGTCTTCGGCGTGGTGCGCGTCACCCACGCGTTGCTGCCGCTGCTGCAGCGTTCCGCCGCCCCGGTCGTGGTCAACGTCAGCAGCGGCCTGGCCTCGATGGCCCGGGTCGCCGCCCCGGGCACCCCGGTGCACGCCTACCCGGGGGTCGCCTATCCGGCGTCGAAGACCGCGGTCAACATGATCACCGTGCAGTACGCGAAGGCGTTCCCGAACATGCGGATCAACGCGGTGGAGCCTGGCTTCACCAAGACCGACCTGAACGGGAACACCGGCATCCAGACCGTCGAGCAGGGCGCCGAGATCATCGTGCGCATGGCGCAGGTGGGCCCCGACGGCCCCACCGGAGGCTACTTCGACGCCGAAGGCACCCTTCCGTGGTAAGGAAGGGAATCATCAGGGGAAAGGCCCCGGCGTGGTCAAGTGGGTTCGGTGCGCAGGATCTCGCCCGCGGGGCGGCGGGCGCTGATGCGGGCTTGGTATGGCGGTGAGTGCCGGGGGCGCGCCGAGCGCGCGGGCCAGCGCCGAGGAGCGCCTCGCGTCGAGCGCGGTCGCCCAGATGATCACGCCGTGATCGTGGCCGAGACCGATGGCCGGATCATCCAATCGTCGTCATGGGCGCGGTCCCCGGGCCGGCACTGGACGCGATCGACCCGGCCCGGCACCTCGTCGATCCGTCGCCAGGCCACCAGGAAGGTCTCCGCGACGATGTCTGCGGCGTCGTCGGCCTGGCCGGTCCGGCGCATGGCGAAGCCGAGGATCGGGTCGACGTGCTCGGCATAGAGGCAGCGGAAGCGCTCCTGGGCGTTGGCGTGGTCGCGGCTCATGACTCCTCCATGTCCGGCACCGGTGAGATCGTCGCACCGGCCGACAGCAGTCTCTCCGCCAGCGCGCGACAGCGCCTCCTGAGCTCCGGAGGGTCGAGTACCTCGAAGTCGTGCCCCAGCAGGAGCACGTGCATGAGCACGAAGTCGAGACTGCCGGCGCCACTGAGCACCTCGCAGAGCTCGCTCCCTCGCCGTCGTACGACGGCCGCCGACGCCGGAATCTGCGCGCGCACCGTGTGGGCCGACGCGTGCACGAGGAAGCGCGCCTGGTGCGGGTAGACCCGACTCGCCACACCCTCCTGCACGTACGTCGCCGCGTCGGGCGCCGCGCGCGGGCGGAAGCGCCAGCTCCGTGCGGACACATCGGTCATCCGGTCGACGCGGAAGCTGCGCCAGTCGTCGCGATCGAGGTCGTAGGCGAGGAGGTACCAGCGCCGGTCGGAGGCGACCAGACGGTAGGGCTCGACCCGCCGCCGTCGCACCTCGCTCCCGGACGGGTAGCCGAAGCCGGCCTCGACCTTGTCGCGGCAGGCTCTGGCCAGCGTCATGAGCACCTCGGGGTCGACGGGCGTGCGGCCTCCGCCGAAGGACTCCACCGAGCCGGAGAGCGCGCGCACCTCGTGCCGCAGCCGGGTGGGCAGCACCTGGTCGAGCTTGGTCAGCGCCCGGAGTGCGGCGTCGCCGGCGCCGGCGACCGCGCCACCCGCGCCGGCGAGCAGCGAGACCACGGTGGCGATCGCCTCCTCGTCGTCGAGAAGCAGCGGCGGCAGGTCCTGCCCCGGGCCGAGCTGGTAGCCGCCGCCGACACCCTGGCTGGCATGCACCCGATAGCCGAGCGTGCGCAGCCGCTCGACATCACGCCGTACCGTGCGCGGTGTGACCCCGAGCCGGTCGGCGAGCTCGGGGCCGGTCCAGACCTGGCGCTGCTGCAGCAGCCCGAGCAGGGTGAGCACTCGCTCCGTCGTACCCCGCTCGTCACCGCTTGCCACGTTCATGTCGCCCACCCTGCCAGAGACAGCGGACCGATCCTGTCCGCTAGAGGTGTCAGGGTGGCTCCATGGACGCAGACGAACTCGACTGGAACCGGACGCTGCGCGAGCAGTGGGAGTTCCACTGGAACCATCAGCTCCGAGCCCGGCTCGACGGCCTCACCGACGACGAGTACTTCTGGTCGCCGGTGCCGGACGCCTGGAGCGTGCGGCCGCGCGGCAGCTCGATGGCGCGCGTGCAGGTCGGTGCCGGGGACTTCACGATGGACTACGCCTTCCCCGAGCCGGTCCCCGCGGCCTTCACCACGATCGCCTGGCGACTCGGTCACGTCATCGTCGGCGTGCTCGCCGCGCGCAACGCGGCGCACTTCGGCGCGCCGGCGGCGTCGTACGAGACCTGGGAGTACGCCGGCAGCGCGGCCATCGCGCTCGACCAGCTCGAGGCCCAGCTCGACGTCTGGCTGGCCGGGGTGGGCGGCCTCGGCGAGGCAGGGCTCCGGGTCCCGCTCGGCGCGAAGGAGCCCTTCCCCGAGGCGCCCATGGCCGATCTGGTGCTGCACGTCCACCGTGAGCTGATCCACCACCTGTCCGAGGTCTGCCTGCTGCGCGACCTCAACCTGCACACGAAACCCGCTACGAACGGAGCTACCCGATGAGCCGCCACATCCAGGTCACCTTCGACGCCCACGACCCGCGGGCGCTGTCGTCCTTCTGGCGCGACGTACTGGGCTACGTCCACCCCGGCCCGCCCGGAGTCGACCTGCCCGAGGACGCCGACCCGCTGGCGGCGTGGGACGACTTCCTCGCGCGGGTCGGCGTACCGGAGGAGCAGCGCAACACGAGATCGGCCATCGAGGACCCGGACGGGCACGGCCCACGGCTGTTCTTCCAGCAGGTGCCGGAGGACAAGATCGCCAAGAACCGCGTCCACCTCGACGTCCGTGCGGCTCCCGGGCTGCAGGGAGAGGAGCGGATGGCGGCGCTGGAGGTCGAGTGCGATCGGCTCGTCGCGCTGGGAGCGACGCGGGTACGTCGCTACGAGCCCGCTCCGCCGATGAGCGCCGGTTTCATCGTGATGACCGACCCCGAGGGCAACGAGTTCTGCCTGGACTAATCAACCCTCGCCGCGACCTGCAACGAAACCCTCAACCACCGTGATGACCTCGGCAGTCCGCGACTTGCACGAACTTCTCGTGGGGCGCAGCGAGCTCTTCGGCCCAGTACCCGGTCGGGTATTCCGAGCCGTCGTTGCGTTCCCAGATGCCGGCGGCGGACATGACGATCAGAATTTTGCGCACGATTTTTTCCTTTCTGTGACAAACGGCGAATTCTCAGGCGTCGGCGAAGTCAGTGGCGTCGGCGGTCTGCGCGGTGGCCTCGAGGTTCGCGCGCAGGGCATCGACCTTCGCGGTGGCGTAGGCGTGGGCGTCCGAGCCGAGCAGCTGGCGCAGCGGGCCCTCGCCGCGGACAACCTGGCGGATGATCGCCTCCGCGCCCTTGACCGGGTTGCCCAGCTGGTTGCCCTGGAGCTTCAGGTGGTTCTCGGTCATCTCACGCAGACCCGGGTACGCATCCGTCGTCGAGGCGGGCAGCGCGAGCGAGTCGGTGGTGAGGAAATCGGTGCGGAAGTAGCCGGGCTCGACGATGGTGACCTTGACGTCGAAGTCGGCCATCTCCTGGGCCAGCGCTTCGGTGAGACCCTCGAGCGCGAACTTGCCCGCGCAGTAGAGGCCCCAGCCCGGAACCGCGGTCAGCCCGAGAATCGACGACACGTTGACTACATGACCGCTCTTCTGCTCGCGAAGGACCGGCAGCGTGGCACGCAATACGTTCCACACCCCGACGACCTGGACGTCGAGCATGTCGCGAACCTCGCGGGCACTCGTCTCCTCCACGGCGGCCAGGTAGCCGTAGCCAGCGTTGTTGACGACCACGTCGAGCCCGCCGAACCGCTCCGTGGCTTGGCGGACAGCCTGCCGGACCTGCTCGTCATCACGCAGGTCGACGGTTAGCGGCAGCAGCCGCGAGGTGTCGACGCGGTCACCGAGGGCTGCCAGCAGCCGCTCCGTGGAACGGGTCGTCGCGGCGACCTGGTCGCCACGCTGGAGCAGCTGCGTGACCAGCTCCAGGCCCAGACCGCGGGAGGTACCGGTCACGAACCAGGTCGCGGGTCGATCCGTCGGGAAACTCATGGTCGTCCTTTGCTCACGATTTCGGTGATGCGCCTCCGGGCTGTTCCCGTGGTGGCGTTGCTTCAAGAGTGACCCGCCGCAAACCCCCTTGGGGGCCTATCTCGCGCCCTGTGGAGGCGCGGTCTTCGGAACCTAGGACTCGCCGGTCCACCGAGGACCGCGCCAGCTCAGGGATACTCGAACCCGTGAACGAAACCAACCAAGAACTCGCCGATTTCCTACGGCGCGCCCGCAGCCAGATCGACCCCGCGCGCGCCGGCCTGCCCCCCGACGGACGCGTCCGCCGCGTACCCGGCCTCCGCCGCGAAGAAGTCGCCCGCCTCGCCGGCGTATCCACCGACTACTACGCCCGCCTCGAACAAGGCCGCCGCATCACTCCCTCCGCCGCCGTCGTCGAAGCCATCGGCCGCGCCCTCGGCCTCGACGCCGCCGGACGCGCCCACCTCAAAGACCTCATCGGCCTGACCTCGACACCCACCCCCCGCCGAACCCACGACGTCCAGCGCGTCCGCCCCGGCCTCTACCAGCTCCTCGACGCCCTCGACGGCGAACCCGCCCTCATCCTCGGCCGCCGCACCGACATCCTCGCCGCTAACCGCATGGCCAAAGCCCTCTTCACCGACTTCGATCAGTTCCCCGCCGCCCACCGCAACTACGCCCGCTGGATGTTCCTCGACGGCGACGCCCGAGCCCTCTTCCTCGACTGGCCCGACCAAGCCCGCGCCGCCGTCGAAAGCCTCCGGTTCGAAGTCGGCCGCAACCCCGACGACCGCGCCACCACCGACCTCGTCACCGAACTACGCGAACACAGCCGCGAATTCGACCAATGGTGGGAACAACACCGCGTCCACCAGCGCACCCACGGCTCCAAACGCCTCCGCCACAACCTCGTCGGAGACCTCACTGTCGAATACGAAACCCTCGCCCTTCCCGGCGACCCCGAGACCACCCTGTTCATCTACACCACCGAACCGGAATCGCCCTCACGACGAGCCATCGACATCCTCGCCAGCTGGACCGCAACCATCCCCACCCTCGAACCGAACCCCAACATCACCGAGCAGTAACGCCCATCCGAGTTCGCCGGCAACAGCAGCATCGCGGGGCGATATCGACCTGCGACAGGCCGCCGCATCGGCCCGTTCGTCGTTCGCCGACCAGCTGCTGATCATGCGCAGCGCCCTGTAACCGCCCCGGAACCACAAGGGTGTTGTTCACCGGCGGGGACGGCGTGGCGCGTGATCGAGGAGGGTCTCGGCGGCCGCGCGGGCATGGCGGCCGTAGTCGGGGTCGTTGAGCACCATCGCGCGGCTCACGGCGCCGTCGGCGAGGGTGACCAACTGCTCGGCGAGCAGTTCCGGCTCATCGATGTCCATCTCGTCCACGAGCTCGGTCACCAGCGCGAGCATGACGAGCTTCTGCTCGCGCGCGAAGGCGTGCACGCGGCCGGCGGGATCGGGGTGCTCCACCGCGGCGTGGATGAACGGGCATCCATGGACGATTCCATCCGGCCAGGGCTGTACGACGAACATCGCGAGGAGCCGCTCGCGGGGCGTCAGGTCGGTGCGTGTCAGGGTTTCGAGCAGTGTGTACCCGGACCGCAGGAGGTAGTCCAGGTGCGCCAGGACGAGGTCCTCCTTGGTGGGGAAGTGTGCGTAGAGCGTCCTCTTCGAGACCGGGGCCTCGGCGGCGACATCCTCCATCGTGGTCGCGGTGATGCCCTGCTTCGCGAAAAGGCTGCTGGCGGCGGCGAGTACGCGTTCCCGGCCGCCGCGCCCGGCCCGTCGCACCGGCTCGTCACTCATGACGCCGACTATACGGCAGCGTTTACATAATGCGGATCCTCCGCTACGGTCGCTCAGGTAAACGCAAACGTCTACCTAAGGAGGCGGCATGGGAGCGGTGACGAGCGGGCTTCCCGCCATGGCAGAGCGGCTTATCCGGGATCGGCACGCGACCAGGGCGTTCCTGCCCGACCCTGTCCCGGACGAGACGCTTCGGGCCATCTTCGATATAGCCGGTGCCGCGCCGTCGAACGCCAACGCCCAGCCCTGGCACGTCGAGGTGGTCAGCGGGGTCGCACGGGACAACCTCGCCGAGGCGCTCATCTCCGCCGACCGAGCCGGTCGGCGGACAGTCGACTTCCCTTACAGCGAGGACATCTACACACCGGTGCACCAACGCCGACGTGCGGCGTTCGGTGCCGCGATCTACGCCGCACTCGGTATCGACCGCGACGCCTACGATCTGCGTGCCGCCTACGACGCCAAGAGTCTCCGCTTCTACGACGCGCCCCACGTCGCGCTCCTGTACGCGCCGGAATCAGGTGACCCGCGACTGACCGCCGATGTCGGCATGTACGCGCAGACCCTGCTGCTTGCCATGGCCGCTCATGGGGTAGCCAGCTGTCCCCAAGCGCTGCTGAGCTTCTACGCCGACACGGTGCGCGAGACGCTCGGCGTCACCGACGGGAAACTGTTGTTCGGCATCTCGTTCGGCTATGCGGACCCCGCGGCCGCGATCAACGCGGTCACCGTCGGCCGCGAGCCTCTAGGGGAGACAACGCGCTTCCATCGCTGACCGGACGCCCTCCAGCACCTCCTTGCGATCCTCACAGCGGTTCGCCGATCTGCCCTTGTCCGGCGGGCGAGCGGCAGAATGAACTCACCCCCGGCGATTCGAGGAGACTCCGTTCGGGGGCGTACGGCGGCTGTTGTCCGATCGAAGGTCTCCCGAGCAGTTGGCCGTCGTGCACCGGCGTGTGCGGAAGGATGCCATGGCCAGCCGGAAAGTGCCGCGGAGGCGCTTGCGGACAAAGTGGTCTCTCGCCTGCTGCTGGCGCGGTTCGCGGATGGAAGTCAGATCGAGGCGTGACCGGCCGGGTGGTCTCGGCTGTACTGCCGTCCGGCGCCACTCTGCGTTTCGGGTCGAGTTCCCGGGCGAAATAGGCGGACGCCGCCTTTAGGATTTCATTCGTCCGGCGCAGTTCACGGTTTTCTCGCTCCAGCTCGCCAGCTGACTACATGCGCCACAGGGGCGGTCGTCTCGTCCGGGAACCCCTGATGCAGAATCGCGCTGTACAGGTGCGTTAGCGCATCTGTGCGCGCCTTCTCGTCGGAGGACGTCAAAGCCGCCAGATGCCCGGGTGCGTCGGTAGCCTTTCTGTAGGCGTGCGTGAGGTGCGCCCAGTCGAACTGATCGATTATGCGATGCTTCCTTATGCCAGCCGTTCTTCGATTGATTGAACGGCGGCCATGATGCACGGCGTCGAGGTGGTGATCGAGCGGCTCACCAGGTGCTCGGGGCCGTATCAGGAGTGGATCTCGGCTAGCCGGTCCCGGACGTTAAGGTGCCGGCCGTCCGGGCCGGTGGTCATGTCGCAGTACGTCAGCGCCTTCACCAGTTCTGGCCGTTCCTGCGAGAACTCCGCCTGGAGGACGTCGAGTAGGCCGCGTTCGGCGGCCTCGTTGACCGCGCAGGAGTGATGGGCGACCAGGCGGCACAGTCGCTCGTCGGGCAGGTCGACCACAGGCAGCATCGCGTTCACCGCGGCACGCAGCCGCAGCAGGCTCGGCGGTTCGGCCTCGGGCTCCAACGCGGCCAAGTGCAGCCGACCGCGCTCATCGAAACGGATCTGGGTGTTGGCCGGCAGCCGGGCGGCGACCTCGCGGTAGGTGCCATCCAGCAGCGCGGCACAATCGGCCAGGTGATCAGCCGCCTCGCCGGGCAGCTTCAAGCTGGCCAGCACAGTGTCGCGGGCGGCCTCCCAAGCCGTTCCGGCCAGCAGTTTGGCGCGCGGGTCACCCCACCTGGAGGAGTTGGTCGCGAAAATCTCGCCGCGGCGCAGCATCCGGTGGAAGGTCTCCAGCACGCAGAACACATACGCTTTCCAGTCCACGTATCCGGCCTCCACATGCGGGGAGGACAGCACCAGGCGCCGCCAGGACCCGGCCAGCAGGTCGGTGTCGATCTCGGCGGGGGTGACCTTCTTGCGCCCCAGCAGGCCCGGCAGGCTGCGCAGCGCGGCCAGCACCTGACTGCCCTGGGGGGTGGCACCGAAGTCCACCACCTGCGTCAGCGCCGGCAAGAACGGCCGCACTGTGGCAAAGCGGGTGACCAGCTGGGCCCGCCAGGCCTCTTCGGCATCCGAATCCAGCGGCGGCGCCAACTCCAGCACCGCCGCGATCGCC
This sequence comes from Sphaerisporangium perillae, assembly GCF_023276435.1. Taxonomy (GTDB): domain Bacteria; phylum Actinomycetota; class Actinomycetes; order Streptosporangiales; family Streptosporangiaceae; genus Sphaerisporangium; species Sphaerisporangium perillae. The sequence goes on along the minus strand of NZ_JALLPO010000048.1, from coordinate 26,441 downwards.
GCCGCCAGCTCCCGGCGCCCAGAGCACCCCATGACGAATGTCATCACTGAGGACATGATCGCTCGTACTATCTCGGCGACCTGCGGCTTTCCTAACGTTGAGGCATGACGAAGAGCAACGACACCCAGTGGCGAGTGGCACTCCTCGGCGGATTCCGCCGCGACGGCAAATGGACCCCGCGTCGCCATACCGTGACGGTCCCGCCCATCGGCGGGGCCGACATCGACCTGACCGAGGCCGTCCTTCCCGGTGACGAGCTGACCATCACCAAGGTGTCGGCTCATCGGCGGCGTCAAGCTGACCGTGCCCGCGGACACGAACGTCGAGGTTCGCGGTTTAGCCTCTTGGGCGGCCGCAAGCTGGACCGCGCGCCCAAGGGTGCCGGTCCGACGGTGCAGCTGAACGCCTACGGCGTCGTCGGCGGGGTTCAGGTACGGCGGACCAGCCGCTGACCCCTTCCGCAGTTCCGGTCCGGAGTTAATGCGGGCTCTGACGGTGAGTATTCCAAACATTACGGACGGCGATGATAGGTTGTGTTGGTTGAGCCGTCCGAAGTCCCGTTTTTGGATGGGGGCACTTCGTGGTACTGGACATCGTGCTGTTCCCGCACTGCGATCTCCACCTGGCCCTGTCCGGTACGCTGCCGCTGACGCTGCAGGTGTTCGACCGGGCGGTGACGGCCGGTGGGTACACGCTGACGCCGATCGCCCCGGGGGCGATCGCGGTGAACTTCTTCGCGCCGCATCGCCCGGTCGGACAGCGGCTGCTCCCGCCGCTGCCGGCATACAACAGCGCCAACGGGCAGGTCACCGCCACCCAGCCGGGGGTGTACCTGTTCCAGGTCCGGCGCGGCAGCGACTACTTCGTCGGCCGGCTGCAGGTGCACAACTCGATCGTGGCGTGGTGGTTCGGCAACGACTCCATCACCACCGCCGTGGACGACGTGGCGCACGCCCAGCCGTCGATCTACGCCAAGTTCAGCGACGATCCGACCGGTACGGATCTGATCGGCGACATCACAGGGCACGGGTACGTGACGCTGACGTCGGCCGACACCAACACCTTCGTGGTCTACCCGCAGGGGCGGCTGCGCGGGCTGCGCGAGACCACCGGCACCCCCGGGACCGTGGACCTGACGGGCACGTTCCTCAACCAGACCCAGCGGCTGCCCGTGCGGGTGGTGAACTACGCCAAGCACCGCCGCGACCTGAAGCCGGTCCAGACGCCCAACGTGGCGCACGCGGCCGAGCAGCACAACATCGTCTTCCTCGCGGAAGGGTTCCGTAAGTCCGACGAAGAGACCTTCGACAAGATCGTCACCCGCGTCGTGGACCAGATGCTCGACCAGCCCCGGCATCAGCCGTACCCGATGCTGGAGGGCAGCTTCAACATCTTCAAGGCCTTCGGCGCCTCGCAGGAGCATTGCGCCACCGTCGCTTACCGGGTCGCCGACGCGGACCAGACGACGGGGACCGGCCTGCCCATCCCGTTCATCCGCAAGGTCAGCGACAACGAGAACGTCTACACGCTGCGGGACCTGGTCGCCAAGGTCGGGCTGCCGATGCGCAACGAGAGCAGGGCCAACCTCCCGGACATCTGGGCAGGGCAGGAGCTGACCGGGTTCGATCGCAACAAGGTGGACCCCAAGTTGCTGGGGGCGTGGAAGAAGCACCAGGGGACCGGGATCCTGCACGCACGCGACACCCTGTTCGGAATGCATCTGGGCTGCCGGTGGGGCGACCGCTTCTCCGACCGCAAGGCGGCGGTGACCCCGCCCGGAAGCGACCAGCCGGGCACGCCGGGGCTGCGCGAGTTCATCGCCCGGCTATATGAGTTCTACAAGCCCGAGCTGGCGACCAGGGCGTTGACGCCCGACCCCCGCAGGCATCCTCCCGAGCGGTTCGCCGGCCGCCACAGCACCAATCCGGGCAACCTGATCCTGCAGTACCTCGCGGGCCTGGAGTACGCGTTCGCCCCGTTCCATCACATCGGACCGGTCTGGGAGCCCGACGACGCCAACTTCAAGCCCAGCCGCGGACTGGTTGCCCTCATCACCTATGACGAGGTGACCGGCGGCAGCAACGTCAACAACAACACCCTGACGGCCCTGACGACTAACAAGGGCGGCGGGGTGGAGTTCGAGTACGCCCCGGGCGACAAGCGGGTGATGCGACGCAAGCCGTCGTCGGAGCCCGACGTCAACTTCACCGAGACCGTCGACACGGTCGCGCACGAGTTCGGCCACAGCTTCGGCCTGAAGGACGAGTACGAGAACTCTGGGGAAGACGACCCGAATGCGCCCGCGACCTCAACGGACGACATCCGGGGCGACAACGTGAGCATGCTGGGGTTCCTGCGGGTCAACCCCGCGCCCGACCGGCAGATCGACGTCACCAAGGTCAAGTGGTTCGCGCTGCCCCGGATGCGCCAGTCCGCACGGCTGATCATCGACTCCGCGCCGGGTCTCGGCGGCATCGAGATCATGATCGACAAGCGGTACATCGCGCCGTGGCAGAAGATCGCGGCGCAGAACCCGCCGGCCGAGGTGCACCTGCGCAACTTCCACGTCAGCCCGCAGGGCTTCCAGCTGCCGCTGGCCACCGGCCCCGCCCAGATCCTGACCAACCTGAAGATCGCCCACATCGAGCCCGAGCTGGGCACCATGACGCTCGACGGCCCGGGCCTGCCGCCCGCGCCGTTCCCGACGTTCGCCGCGGGCTCGGCCGTGTACGTGCCGCTGAAGGACGCCGCCGGTCAGGTCCGCACCGTGGTCGAGCCGGCGGTGCGCAAACACCTGACCACTCCCACCCCCGCCAACAGGACGCCGCTGAACGTCGACACCGACATCCTGCATCCCAAGCGCGAGGTCGATAACCCCAGGTCCATCCCGGACTTCGAAGCGCCCTGCACCCCCTCGAAGCTGATCGGCGTCTACGAGGGCGCGCTCGACTTCGCGGGCGGCTACTACCGGCCGACCGGAGCGTGCAAGATGCGCCGCTCCGACGACGAGGACAACGACGGCGAGTTCTGCTTCGTCTGCAAGTGGCTGATCGTCAACCGGGTCGATCCGGGTTACCACAGCATCCTCGACGCGATGTCCTACCCGAAGGCGAAGAAGAATGGCTGAGCCCGGCACGTTCGACAGGCTGGTGGCCGAGCTGGGGCAGGCGCTGCTGCCGCTGCGCGAGGCGCTCGCCTCCCCGGAGGCCTTCATCGCGTTCCTGCAGAAGCTGGGCTGGCGCGCCGAGGACATCCCGCAGCCGCTGCGCAACCTCGGCAGCGGGGTGGAGACTCTCTACGACGGCCTGACCAGGCTGCTCGGCGAGGGCGGCCTCAATGTCGGCGGCTCCGTGGGCGACGGCGAGGCCTCGGTGCAGATCTCGCCTGACGACGTGAGCCGGGTGCTGCGGGCCTTCCAGGATGTGGTCAACGCGATTAGAGCGATCGCGAACGCACCCGACTCGGCCATCCCCGCTCCGCTGCGCGCGGACGGCTTCAAGGAGAAGTTCCCCGGCCAGCTCATCGACTACCTGGTCATCACCTACCTGCAGCGGTACCACCCGTCGATCGGGTTCGGGCTGCGCGCGCTGGGCGTGGTCAAGACGGGCTACGCGCCGCCTGAGGGCAATCGGCCGCCGTACATGAACGTCCGGCTCGACCTGACGGACCTGCCCAAGACGCTAAGCGAACCCTCGCTGGTGCTCAAGAACGCCTTCGGCTGGGGCGAGGCGGACTTCGACTTCGAGGCGCTGGCCGTGCAGGTCGACAACCTGATGATGGCCATCGGCGTGGACATCGCCACCGCCGAGATCCCGACGGCGAGTGCGGCCGCCCTGCAAGGCACCGCTCCCAAGCTGACCGACCCGCCGGTGCGCGGCATCCGGGCGGTCTTCTTCGAACGGGCGCAGGCCTCGGGCCGGATGGCGGCCGAGATGAGGCTGCTGCCGGTGCCGGCGGCAGCCGGGAGCCCGCCCGGCCTGGCGCTGATCCCCGCCTTCAACGGCTCGCTGGACTTCAAGTTCCAGCTGGGCGACGACATCGCCGTCACCATCCGTACCGACCTGAACCTGCAAGGCGGGATCGGGCTGCAGGTGCGGCCGGGCCGCCCGATCGAGATCATCGTCGGCTTCGCGGGCGGCGGCTCGCCGTCGCACGCCGGCGGCTCGCTGGTGGTCAAGGCCGAGCGCGGCAACGCCGACGCCGGCCCGATCGTGTTGCTGGGCTCACCTGGAGCGACCCGGCTGCAGTTTCGAAAGGTCGGCGGCACCGGCGGCATCCGGCTGTCCGACGGCGCGGCGGATGTGTTCGCCGAGTTCGAGCTGGCCGGTCTGGAGTTCGTCTTCGACCCCGGCGAGGCCGACGGCTTCATCGCCAAGATCGTGCCGGACGGCGGCTTCTCCTTCGGGGCCGACCTGACGCTCGGCGTCTCCCAGCGCACCGGCTTCTACTTCCGCGGCACCTCCAGCCTGGAGATCCAGCTGCCCGTCCACCTCAACTTGGGCCCCATCGACATCCAGTCGCTGACCGTCTCGGCCGCCCCCGGCGCGGACGGCCTGCCGATCAACCTCGGCGCGACGTTCAAGGCCGAGCTCGGCCCGATCAAGGCGGTCGTCGAGGAGCTCGGCCTGGCGGCGACCTTCGGCTTCACGTCCGGCAACGACGGCAACCTCGGCCCGCTGGACGTCTCGCTGAGGTTCAAGCCGCCCAAGGGCGCGGGCCTGTCGGTGGACGCCGGGGTGGTCAGCGGCGGCGGCTACCTGTTCTTCGACCCGGCCAAGGGGGAGTACGGCGGGGCGCTGGAGCTGGAGTTCGCCGGGCTGTTCGACGTCAAGGCGATCGGGCTGATCACCACCCGGATGCCGGACGGCTCCGCAGGCTTCTCGCTGCTGCTGATCATCACCGCCGAGTTCGGCACCGGCATCCAGCTCGGCTTCGGCTTCACCCTGCTGGCGGTGGGCGGGATCGTCGGGCTGAACCGCCGGATGAACCTGCAGGCCCTGGTGGAGGGGGTACGGACCGGCTCGATCGAGTCGGTGATGTTCCCGCGCGACGTGGTGGCCAACGCGCCGCGCATCCTGTCGGACCTGCGCGCGTTCTTCCCGCCCGAGCAGGGCACGTTCCTAGTCGGGCCGATGGCCAAGATCGGCTGGGGCACCCCCACGCTGGTCTCGGTCTCGCTCGCGGTGATCATCGAGATCCCCGGCAATATCGCCATCCTCGGCGTGCTGCGCTGCGTGCTGCCCACCACCGACCTGCCGCTGCTGGTTCTGCAGGTGCAGTTCGTCGGCGCGATCGAGTTCGACAAGCAGCGCCTGTGGTTCTTCGCCCAGCTCTTCGAGTCGCGCGTGCTGTTCATGACCCTCGAAGGCGGGATGGGCCTGCTGGTAGGCTGGGGCAACAACCCCGACCTGGTCATCTCCGTCGGCGGTTTCCACCCCTCCTACAAGCCGCCGCCGCTGCCGTTCCCGGTGCCGCCCCGCATCCGGGTGGACATCCTCAACCGGCCGGGCGCCCGGATCACCGTCTCCGGCTACTTCGCGATCACCAGCAACACGGTGCAGTTCGGTGCGCGCGCCGAGATGGTGCTGGGCTTCGACGACTTCGGCATCTCCGGCCACCTCAGCTTCGACGCGCTCTTCCAGTTCTCCCCGTTCCGCTTCGTCATCGCCATCTCCGCAGGGGTCTCGCTCAAGGCGTTCGGCGTCGGCCTGTTCGGCATCGATCTGGACTTCCAGCTTGAAGGCCCGGCCCCGTTCCGGGCGCACGGCCGGGGCTCGATCTCGCTGCTGTTCTTCGAGATCTCCGCCGACTTCGACATCACCTGGGGCGAGGACCGCGACACCACGCTGCCCCCGATCGACGTGCTCCCGCTCCTGGCGGGCGAGGTCGCCAAGCCCGAAGGCTGGCAGACCCGGCTGCCGACCGGCGGCGGCAACCCGCTGGTCACGCTGCGCACGTTGCCGCCGACCGAGGACCTGGTGCTGCACCCCCTCGGCTCGCTGTTCATCCGCCAGCGTGCGATCCCGCTCGCCGTACGGCTGGATCGCATCGGCGCGCAGCGGCCGCGCGACGGCAAACGGTTCACCGTCGAGCCCCTGTCGGGCAGCGGCCTCGTGCGCGCCTCCGTCACCGCCGACAAGTTCGCGATGGCCCAGTTCCAGGACATGGACGACGCGACCAAACTGTCGCGACCGGCGTACGAGGACCAGGACGCGGGGCTGGAGCTGGTGGCGGCGCAGGGCGCGATCGCCTCCGCCCGCGTCGTCAAGCGCAGCGCCCGCTACGAGCAGATCGTCATCGACAGCAGGCTGCGCCGCCCGCCGGGCACCGTACGACCGGTGACCCGCACGATCGTGCAGGCCGACGGACTCGTCCGCAAGGTCGCCCCCACCGCCGCGCCCACCAAGACGCTGACCAGCGTCAGCCCGGCCGTGTTCACCCGGCTTCTGGAGGGCAGCAGCACCAGCCGTTCGCCCCTGTCGCAGCGCGAAGCCGACCAGCGCCAGCCGTACGCCCCTGACGAGACCGTGCAGGTCACGGGCCAGCGCTTCGTGGTCGCCTACCTGCGCAACAACGCCCAGGCCTTCCCGCCGGCCTCGCTCGGCTCGGCCACGGCGAGTTTCCGCAGCCAGGCGGCGGCCGAGGAGGCCCTCGCCGAGTGGGTCATCGCGGACCCCGCGCTCATCGGCCAGCTCCACGTCATCCCCGAATCCGAGGCGGCGGCCCTGCCCGTCACCCCGCAGTCGTGGACCTCCACCGGCTCCCTGCCCACCCCGGCCATCGCCCCGGCAGCGGTACGGCTGAGCAGCGGCAAGATCCTCGTCGCCGGCGGTCAGGACGCCGCGGGCAAGCCGCTCGCCGCCGCCGCGCTCTTCGATCCCATCGCCGGGACCTGGGCCGCCACCGCGCCGCTTCCGGTCGCCCGCGACGGGCACACCCTCTGCCTACTGCCGGACGGCCGGGTCCTCGCCGCCGGCGGCGTGACCCAGACCGCGCCCCTGGCGACCACCGAGATCTACGACCCGCTCACCGCGACCTGGAGCAGCGACGTTCCGCCGATGCACACGGCCAGGCTCGGCCATAGCGCCACCGTGCTGCGCGACGGCAAGATCCTGGTCACCGGCGGCACCGGCGCCCGCGGCAACTCGCTCGCGTCCGCCGAGGTGTACGACCCGGCCAAACGGCAGTGGACCGAGACCGCGATGACCGACCCTCGCTCCGACCACCAAGCCGTACTGCTCGCGGACGGCCGGGTCCTGGTGGTCGGCGGCGTCCTCAAGACCGGCCGGACCAGCGCCGCGCTCGGCTATTGCGAGATCTACGACCCGGCAACCGGCAAATGGACCCCGACCGGCTCGCTCGCCACACCTCGCGCGGGTCACCAGGCGACGCTGCTCGCCGACGACACCGTCTTGGTGACCGGCGGCGATGCCCCGACCGGTCCGGCGCGCGGTCCGTACAACTCCGCCGCCCTCGCCAGTGCCGAACGCTTCACCGTCGGGTCTGGCACATGGACGGCAGTCCGCGACATGCCCGGTGGGCGCACCCGGCACCGCGCCCTGCCATTGCGCTCCGGCCTGGTGCTCGTGGCGGGCGGCACCTGTGCCCCCGCCTTCGACGGCGGCTTCCGCAGTGCGCTGCTGTACGACCCGGCCACCGGCACCTGGACCCCCGCGAGCGGCCTGGCCACCGGCCGGTGGGCGTTCGCCGTGATCGACCTGCCCGACGGCCGGGTGCTCGTGGCCGGTGGCCGGACCCGCTCGGCCGCTGCCGCCCCGCACCCCGGCACCGACATCCTCACCCCGACCGCCGAGATCTTCACGCCCTGACGACGGAGGCACCCCATGACCAGTCCCACCGTGGCGGCTACCGGACAGTGGACGAGCACCGGGGCCCTCCCCTCCGCACGCGTGTGGTCCGGCCAGCACGACGGCCCGGTCGTGCTCGCCAGCGGGAAGGTCCTGGTGGCCGGAGGAGCCGACGCCGCCGGAGCCGCGCTGGGGCAGGTGGCGTTGTACGACCCGGCCGCCAAGACGTGGACGGCCGCCGCCGCGCTGCACACCGCCAGGCGGCTGCACACCGTCACCCTGCTGGGCAGCGGCAAGGTGCTGGTCACCGGCGGCATCACCGGGGCGGCGACGTTCCCGTCCGCCGGACTGGCCTCCGCCGAGGTGTTCGACCCCACGCAGGGCACCTGGACCGCGACCGGCAGCCTGAAGACCGGCCGGTGGGGGCACAGCGCGGTGCTGCTGCCCGACAAAAAGGTGCTCGTTGCGGGCGGCTGCACCACCCGGTCCGGGCAGTCGGTCAAGGCGCTGCGCTCGGCCGAAGTCTACGACCCGGACACCGGCGCATGGACGGAGGTCACCGCGATGACCGACGCGCGCTGCGGCCACCCGGCGCTCGTGCTCAACACCGGCAAGGTGCTAGTGGTCGGCGGCAGCGCGCCCGTGTCCCGCGAGACCGACGCGGCACTGGCCTTCTGCGAGCTGTATGACCCGGCCTCGGGCACCGGCGGTACCTGGACGCCGACCGGGAGCCTGCTGGTGGCGCGCAGCGGGCACCAGGCCACGCTGCTCCCGGACGGCACCGTCCTGGCCAGTGGCGGCAGCCCTCCGGGCGCACCGGGCAACGGCACCTTCGACCCGTTCAGCAGGGCCACCGCCGAGACGTTCAACCCCGTCGCGGGCGCGTGGAGCGCGGTGCAGGACATGCCCGCCGGGCGCGGCCTGCATCGGTCGGTCTCACTGGGCGGGGGCAAGGTGCTCGTGGTCGGCGGCACCGACAGCCCGGACAACGGCGTCGGCTACGCCAGCGCGCTGATCTTCGACGCGGCCACCCGGAACTGGAGCCCGGCGGGCGGTCTGGCGGCCGGCCGGTGGGGGTTCGCCGCCGTCCCGCTGACCGGCGGCAAGGTGCTGGTCACCGGCGGCATCACCCGCGCGGGCCCTGCCGCCGCCGACTCCGGCGCCACCGAGGTCACCGCCACCAGCGAGATCTTCGGCACCGGCCCGGTGACATCGTGAGCAACGCGTACTCCTTCCTGCCGTGGCTGCGGACCGGCCTCAGCACCCGGATCACGACCGATCCGGGCACCGCCGACCGGGCCGTCATCCCGGTCAAGCTGCGGCTGACCGGGGACGGCGTGTCCGGCGACACGATCACCCGCGACGTCGATAAGGCCGTGCAGCTGTACGGGCCGGGCGACGTGGTGGGGGTCGATCCCCGGGTGATCTCGCGGGTGGAGCCGCGTCCATGGATCACCAACGTGGAGCCCAACTACCTGGCGCACATCGAGTTCTACGACGAGGGCCTGCCGTGGAGTTACAGCCCGGCCCCGCCCGACGGGGCCAACAAGCGGCTGCTGCCCTGGCTGGCGCTCGTCGTGCTCGCCGGAGCGGCCGAGCCCGCGGGCGACCCGGGCGCGGAGTTCACCGAGGGCGCGGTCGCCGGGCGGCCGCTGCCGTCGATCCAGGTCAAGGACCCGGCCGGGACGCTGCCGCCGCCGGGCCAGCTCGGCGCGTGGGCGCACGTGCACGTCAACGGCGAGCTGGACGGCCTGGTCGCCAACGACGATCCCGCCGGTGCGCTCGCCGCCCTGCGCCAGGTGCTGAGCACCAACGCCGACCTGGCGTGCTCGCGGCTGATGTGCCCGCGGCGGCTCATGCCCAACAGCGGCTACCACGCGTTCCTGGTCCCCGCGTTCGAGACGGGCCGCCTGGCCGGGCTCGGCCTGGACCCGGCCACCGCGCCGGGCGCGCTGCACTCCAGCTGGGGCCCCGACTACCCGGGCCGCCCCGAGCCCGCAACGTTGCCGTACTACCACCGCTGGTTCTTCGGCACCGGCAGCGCGGGTGACTTCGAGTACCTGGTCCGGCTGCTGGAGCCCCGGCCCGCCGACCCGGCCATCGGCCGCCGCGACCTCGACGTGCACAACTCGGCCGGGCCCGGGCTGCCGCCCATCACCGGCCCGGCGGAGCTGCACGGCGTGCTCAAGCTGGGCGGCGCACTCCAGTCGCCCAACCGGCCCAAGGGCGACGTCTACGACAAGTGGGACGAGCCGTACCCGCACCTGTTCCAGAGGGCCCTCGCCGGACTGATCAACCTGGCCGATGCCTACCTTGACCAGACCCCGGCCGCCGCGCACGCCGCCTACGGGGTGCAGGACGTGGCGGGCGAGGTCGATCCGATCATCACCCCGCCGCTGTACGGGCGCTGGCACGCCCCCGCGAACCGGCTGCTGACCAAGCGCGACGGCAGCCCGATCACGCCCGACCGCAACTGGGTGCACCGGCTCAACCTGGACCCGCGCTTCCGCGTCGCCGCCCACCTGGGTACCCGCGTCGTCCAGGAGCGGCAGGAGGAGTTCATGGTCGCCGCCTGGGCGCAGGCCGGCGACGTGCTGGCGGCCAACGCCAAGATCCGCGCCGCCCAGCTCGCCCGCGAGGTCGGGACCGTACTGCAGGCCAAGCATGTGGAGCCCGCCGCCGCACCGATCACGCTGGCCGACGAGCCGGTGCCGTCCGGCAAGGCCCTCGTACTCACCGCTCCCGCCAACTCGCGGGTGACCACGCGTGATCGGGCCCTGCGCGGGGCGGTGGCGGTCGAGGGCGAGCGGGTCGCGGTCGGGTTCCACGTGGCGCGCAGCCGCGTGACGGCCGCGCCGCTGTCCCCGCCGATGCGGCGGATGCTGCGGCCGGGGCGGCTGATCCGCGACCTGCCGTTCAGCGAGACCAAGCCGCCCGACGCGCTGATCCCGCGGATGGACGACCCGGGCGACCCCGTGACGGCGGCCGCCGCCAAGGAGACTCCCGACGCGGTGGTGACGCCCAAGCAGCTGAACGATGTCCTGCACCCAGCACCACCGCCGATCGGGCTCACGGCCGCCACCGAGGCCGACCCAGCCGATCCGGTCGACCAGCTTCCGCACAGCGCCAACTTCCGGATCACCTTGCCGGGCGACACGTTCGTCCCCTCCGAAGGCGGCGACGACAGCGAGGAGGCCAAGCGGTTCAAGGACGGGCTACGCGACATCTACCGGGGCTGGCACGCGGCGGGCGTCGGTGGCCAGACCGAGGGCGGCGACGACCCGCTGAACGTCCGCGCCACCACCGACGCGATGATGATCGGCCTGCGCGCCGAGAAGACCGTGCCCACCAGCCTGCTGACGTTGGTCGGCCTGCCCGAACGGCTGCAGTCGTTCGCCGAGCGGTTCATCGAGGCGATGGCCTATCCCGTCATCGACCTGCCGATGTACAAGGCGCTGCTGGACCTGTCGGTGGACTACTTCGCCCCCAACCTCGGGCTGATCCCGCAGAACACGGTGACGCTGCTGGAGACCAACCAGGAGTTCATCGAGTCCTACCTCGTCGGGCTCAACCACGAGATGGCCCGCGAGCTGCTCTGGCGCGAGTACCCCACCGACCAGCGCGGCTCGCCTTTCCGGCAGTTCTGGGACACGCGCGGGGGCGTGAAGCAGTACGACATCCAGCCGCTGCACACCTGGCCCAAGGCCGCCAAGCTCGGTGAGAACGACGCGCGGGAGACCGGCGAGCAGGCTGACGACCTCGTGCTGGTCATCCGCGGCGACCTGCTGAAGAAGTACCCGAACGCCGCCATCTACGCGCACCGCGCCCGCTGGCAGCCCGAGTCGGGACCGCCGGACCCGGCCCAGGAACGGGTCCCGGTCAAGCTCGCCGACCCGGCGCACCCGACGCTGGAGGAGATCAGGCTCCCGCTGTACGAGGCCAAGGTGGACCCCGACCTGACGCTGCTCGGCTTCGACCTGACGGCGGCCGAGGCCAAGGGCAACTTCGCCACTGGCGCGGCGGGCTGGTTCTTCGTGATCCAGGAACGTCCCGGCGACCCCAGGTTCGGCGCGGACGAGGGCCCGCCCACCCCGGTCGAGGTGTGGAGCGACCTGACGTGGGCCGACGTGGACCCGGGTGGGACCGGGTTCATCCGGCTCGACGCGAGCACCGTGCAGGTCCCGCTCAAGGACTTCGACGACCCCGCCGCCGACGCCGAGAAGAACGACCAGCACCTGGAGGACGCGTTCCTGCCCGTCTGGCACGGCGGGCTGAGCTCGGCCGACGTGGCCTACATGCTGTTCCAGGCGCCGGTGCTGATGGCCGTCCACGCTCAGGAGATGCTGCTGTGACCGCGCTCAGCGACGACTTCCCGGTACTGCTCGGCCCGGTCCGGGTGGAGACCCGGTTCACCGCCACCGAGCTGCTGGTACGGATCTTCCCGGACGAGTGGTGCACCGATAAGTTCGAGCCCAAACCGACCCGCGCCGAGATCACCGCGGTGGACGCGTACTGGACGGCGCACTGGCGGACCGGCGGGAACGCGGTGGCCGAGCAGGCGGCCTGGCAGGAGCTGGTCGCTCGGGTGCCCGGCGGCCGGGCCAGCTGGCTGCTGCAGACCCGTACCCCCGTCAACCCCGCCGATCGGCCCGCGACGGTGCCGGAGGCCGCGACCGTGCTGGTGGTCGTGACCGGCCAGGCCGTACCGGCCGCCGACCGGCAACCGACCGTCACGTACTGGACGGCGGTGTGGCGCGCGCACGGCGACCGGGCCAAGCTGCGCGCCGCCGACACCGCGCTGCGCGCCGACGTCGGGGCCGGCCGTGCGGACACAATCCGGTCCCGGCGCCCGGTGGGCATCGACGCCGCGCCTACCGCTGTCGGCGACGCGGTGATGGTCGCGTTCCTCGTGCTGCCGCCACCGGCTGCGGGAAGCCTGGCCGAGCAGTCGTGGACCCAGGCGGCGAAGGCCAGGCTCCTGCCGGACCGCTTCACCGTGCTCGGATACGTGGGCGGCGAGCGGATACTGACAGCGACCGGCGAGGCGGTGCCCGACGCGCTCGCGGTCAGCCCCGACCCCGAGGCCGACACCGACAAGCAGCTCAAGGTGGACGAGCAGACCGGCGCGCTGCGGGTGCCCGACGAGCTACAGTGGCTGACCGACTTCGGGCGGGCGGTGACGCTCGGCATGGGCCTGCGCATCCCACTCACCCCGCAGATCCGCAACGGCCTGGACCGGCTAGTGGTGTTCGGGCTGCGGGAGCGGTCCGGCCCCGAGCAGACGGCCGTCCAACTGGCCGACCTCATCACCCGGCAGCTGCGCAGCCCGTCCGGGTACGGGCTGCTGCCGCAGGGCACCCCAACCAACAACAGCGAGGCCGCCCCCGCCGGCCAGGACCGCCGCGCCGAAGCCGAGGCCGCGCTGCGCACCGCGTTCGGGTTCGCGGCGGCGGACGCGCCTGACGACTGGCGGACCCGGACCGACGGGCAGTGGCTGGCCGACCTGCTCGGCATCGACCCGGCCGTGCTGACCGGCATGCCCAACGCCGACGGCACCGACCAGCGTGACGCCCGCGCGGCCAACATCGCCCTGTGGCCCGCGACCTGGGGCGCGTACCTGCGCGGCATGATGCATCCGATCCTGTCCGAGCAGGCGGTCGACCAGACGCGCGAGTTCTTCGTGCGGTACGTGTCGGGGCGCGGCCCGGTCCCGGCGGTCAAGATCGGGCGGCAGCCGTACGGCATCCTGCCCACCACCGCCTTCTCCAAGATGACCTTCCCGGAAAGCGCGACGCACCGCCGCGCGCTGTACAAGCTGCTCAGCGTCGCGGCGGGGGACTGGCAGAAGGCCGTCGCGAAGGTCAGCTACCTGGGCAAGGGCGGGGACCCGCACCAGCTGCTGCTGGACATCCTGGCGCTGCATCCGACGTCGGCGGAGTTCTACCAGCGGTACGCGGAGAGCGTCGAGGACATCTTCAACCGGGAGAACCTCAACAGCGGCGGCCCGCGCGTCATCCCCGCGCTGGACCAGCTCAACATGCCGCAGCCGATCCGTGCCCTGCTCAACCGCCTCGGCTACGCCATCCCGCCTGGAGCCGACCCGGAGGTGATCCGGCGGCTGTTCGTGGGCGACCAGTACCCGCTGCTCGGGCCGCTGGTCGATGACCGGCCGCTGTCGGAGACCGACCACATCCGCGCGTACCTTCCCGACGGCGGCAACTACCTGCACTGGCTCGCCCAGCACGCCGAGCACGACCTGGAGACCATCCGGCTCGAACTGGGCTTCAAAGGCGACAAGCCGCCTGCGGCGCTGCTGTATCTGCTGGCGCGGCACGCGGTCCTGCTCGCCTGGGAGGACGCCGCCCGCCGCCTGGCCGCCGCAGCCGGGAGCACGGTGCCACCCGCGCGCGATCCGCTGTTCGTCCACGTACGGCCCAACCGGCCCGGCGCACCCCCAGTGGAGAGCGAGAGCCGGTTCCGCCAGCTGTACTCGCCGGACCGGGCCATCACCGGCAGCCCAGACCGGCTGGTGGCGAGCTTCATCCCCGAGGTCATCAGGCAGAGCCCGGCCACCGCGCAGCTCGCCGAACAGATCGACGTGCTGAAACACCTGGCCGGGCTGCCGACCGCCCGGCTGGAACGGGTGCTGACCGAGCACCTGGACTGCGCGACCTACCGGCTCGACGCTTGGCGCTTGGGGCTGGTCAACGAGCGGCTCGCGGAGCTGCGGTACGGGTCGTCCGGCACGGGACCGGCCCGGCGCGGCATCCACCTCGGTGCGTACGGCTGGCTGGAGGAGGTACGGCCCAAGCCGCGCCCCGGCATGACGCAGGTCGAGCTGACCGGCGACCTCGGGCAGCTGTTCAACCCGCCGGGCGCGCAGCCGCTGATGCACGACAAGGCCAACGGCGGTTACATCCACGCTCCCTCGCCAGCGCAGGCCACCACCGCCGCGGTCCTCCGCGCCGGATACATCGCCAACGCCAGTCCCGCCGACCGACACATGTTCGCCGTCAACCTGAGTTCCGAACGGGTCCGGGTGGCGCTGACCTTGCTGGACGGGCTGCGGCAGGGACAGTCACAGGGCGCCCTGCTCGGCTACCGGCTCGAACGGGCCCTGCACGACCGGTATCCGGATGCCGAGCTGGACTCGTTCATCACCGCGCTGCGCGGGGCCTTCCCGCTGCGGGCCGGGCGGATCGAGGAGACCAAGCCGGCCCCGGGCACCGCCGTCGAGCTGGTCGAGGCCCGCAACGTCATCGACGGCCTCGAACTCGTGCGGCGGGTGACCCAGGTGCCCGGCGCGGACGTCTACCCGTTCGGCGCCCAGGGGCTCCCGGACCCCGACACCAACCAGCGCAAGGCCATCAACGAGGAGGTGCACCGGCTCCTCGACATCCACGACGCGCTGGCCGACCTGGCGGTGGCCGAGAGCACGCACCAGGCGCTCGCAGGCAATCCCGAGCGGGCGACGACGACCCTCGACGCCTACGCGAAGGAAGGCGTCGCACCCGAACCCGAGGTGGTCCGGACACCGCGCAGCGGCACCACCTTGACCCACCGGATGGCTCTGCAGCTGACGCCGGGCATCCGGCCGGGCCACAGCGCACCGTCCGTACAAGGCGAAGGCCCGCGCGCCAAGGCCGAGCCCGCCGTGGACGACTGGCTGCCCACGCTGCTGCCCGACCAGCGGGACGTGGCCGCGCTGGTCACCTGGACCGACCCGGTCAACGGGGTGGCCCGCAGCAGCGTGGTCACCCAGCGGGACCTGCGGCTGCGGCCGATCGACCTGCTGTGGGCGGTACGGCCCGCGAGCGAGGCGTCGATGACCGATCTGGACGACCGGATCATCGGCGTGGTCGCCACCCGCGACCAGCCACGTCCGGACGCGCGGCTGGTGATCGAGCACACCAAGCGCATCACCGGCAAGGTGACGTTCTTCGAGCTGTCGCCACTGATCGCCGCTCTGCGGTCGCTGCTGACCACGTCCCGGCCGGTGCGGCCCACCGACCTGATCCCGGCCGCTGGGGACGCCCCAATCGACCGCTCCGCCGACGCGGCCGTGACGCTGCCTCGCGAACGGCTGGTGGCGGTGCGGGACGCGCTGGTGGCGCTGCGCACGGCCGTCACCGGCTACCTGAACGACCTCGGGCCGCTGTTCCCCGAGCCGCCTGCGCCGGTCCGGCGCAGCGAGGTGATCAGCGGCATCGACACGTTCCTGCGCCGGTACGGGGATCTGATCGTGACGACGGGCGGGTTCGGCATGGTGCGCAGCGGCTGGGGCGAGGCCGCCGGGTGGCGGCGGGACCGCTACACCGAGGTGCTCGCGGCCGTCGACGAGGTCGCCGACCGGATGGCCAAGGCGCTGGCCGACGCCAACGCGCTCATCGCCGCTTACGACGCGCTCCCTGCGGCCACCGCGACCCCGGAGCGGTTCCGGCTGCTGCAGCAGATCGAGCGGCTGCTGACCACCACGCCGACCACGCCGCGCCCGAACACACCCCAGCAGCTGCGCTCGATCATCAACAACCGGCGGCAGGCGTTCCAGAACAAGCTGCAGGATTTGCGCGAGGTCGCCGACACCGGCCAGAAGACGCTGAGCGGGCTGCTGGCCGAGGTCGCCGCGCTGCTGCCGCTGACCGGCTTGGACCCGGCCGGGCTGACGCTGACCCCGTACGAGGACGTGATCGTCGCGTACGGGAAGGAACTGCTGGACCGGGCACGGGCGCTGCAAGCCGAGATCGCCGAGCGGCTGACCGCAGCCGACGCGGCGCTGACCGAGCACGACGCGGCGGTGACCGGGCCCGACCGGGTGGAGGCCGCGCTCGACACCCTCAAGGCGCTGCTCGGCGAGGATGTTCTGGCCGTACCGGAGTACACCCCGTCAGCCGCGCTCGCTTCGGACTGGAAGAAGGCCCGCGACGACAGCGGCGGCCTGATCGAGCACCTGGAGGACGCGGGGCGCGACTTCCCGGTGGACGACTGGCTGCACGGCATCGCCCGGGTCAGGGAGAAGCCGCGGCTGTGGGAGCAGGTGGCGATCCTGAGCGACGCGCTGCGCGGTGACGGGGGACTGCTCGGCCATCTGCCCGGTTTCGAGGAGCCGCAGCTGGTGCCGATCCAGCTGCCGTACCGGACCGACGACCACTGGCTGGCCATGGAGTTCGCGCCGGGCACGACGCTGGATGAGGACCGGCTGCTGTTCACCGCGCACTACGCCGCCAAGCCCACACCGCCGACCGACGACTTCTGCGGCCTGCTGCTGGACGAGTGGACCGAGGTCATCCCGGCGCAGAAGGAGACGACCGGGATCGCGCTGCACTATGACAAGCCCGACTCCGAGCCGCCGCAGGCCATGCTGCTGGTCACCCCGCCCACCCGTACCGGGACGTGGAACGCCGACGACCTGGTGGCGGCGCTGCACGAGACGTACGACCTGATGAAGGCCCGCGCCGTCGAGCCCGCGCACCTGGACGAGACCGCCTACGCCCACCTGCTGCCCGCCACGCTGGTGTCGGCCGCCAGCAAGCCGATCACCATCAGCACCGACTTCGCGACCAACAATCTGCGCGGGAAGAACCCATGACAGAGCGCATCGAGAACCTGCCGAAGGCCCTGGCGGAGCGGGAGCACCCGACCGTCGGCCTGTGGAACCGGCTGGAGGGACGTCCCCGCACGGCGGACTTCGAGCGGGCCTTACGCGTGGAGGTGCGGGACGCGCTGTGGCTGCTCACCCGGCAGTGGCAGCTCGGCGAGTTCCGCGGCTCCGACGCCGGGACGCCGGTCACCGCCATGTACTCGGTGGGGATGGCGGTTCCGAGCCGGTTCCAGTCCGCGTTGGGCGGCTCGGCTGAGAACCTGCCCGCTGACCGTCCGTTGGAGGACGTCGCTGAACGCCGGGCGCTGCCGTTCGCCTTCGGGCCGGAGCGGATCTCGTACGATCTGCGTCTTGCCATCGGCCGCCGCTGGCTCAAGCTGATGAGCCTGCACCCGCCCATCCGCCACCATCGGCAGGACTTCGTCGAGCTGTATCCCATCGCACTGCCGTCCCCGGCCAGCGACGCCGACACCCCGCGCGTGGCCCACCCCGAGGTCTGGTCCACGCTGCAGGCCGTCGCCGGCCGCCGGATGGACGGGTACGAGCTGTACCTTCACATCAAGGCGGGACATGAGGCCGCCGACGGCATCGACCATGTCGCGCCACCGCACCGCACGCTGATCAACGAGCTGGGCACCCGGCTGGTCGGCTGGTTCGACGGCCTGATCGATCAGCCCGCCGGCGACGCCACCTGGGATCCGCGCCGCCTGGAGCACCGGTTCTCGGTCGCCGCGGGGCAGCCGGGGGGCGCGGAGAAGGTGCTGACCGCGCAGGAGTACCCGGGCGGCGAGCTCGACTGGCATGCCTTCTCCATCGACCCCGGCACCCAGGTGGGCGGGGCCGCCGCACCGCCCGCCCCGATCAACCGCACGGTCTTCCCGGCCCCGGTGCGCTACTCCGGCATGCCGCTGCCGCGCTGGTGGGCGGTGGAGGACGGCAAGACCAACTTCGCCGCCGTCCGCCCGGACCGCACCGACATGGCCCGCCTGGTCGTCCTGGAGTTCGCCCTCGTCTACAGCAACGACTGGTTCCACCTGCCGTGCGACCTGCCCACCGGGACGCTGGCCTCGCTGCGCGGCCTGGCCGTCACCGACGTCTTCGGCCAGCGCCTGTGGATCACGCCCGCCGGGGCAGGGGCCGACAACGACTGGCAGCGCTGGTCCATGTTCACCCTGGACACCATCGGCTCAGACGCCGTCCCCGCCGACACAGGCCTGTTCCTCGCCCCCACCGTCCCCAAGGTCGCCGACGGACCCGTCCTGGAAGAGGTCGACCTCATCCGCGACGAGAACGCCAACATGGTCTGGGGCATCGAGCAGACCGTACGGCTGCCCACCGGCCCGGGCCGCAGCGGCAGCGAGGTCGCCGCCGAGATCCTCGCCCAGCGCCGCCGCCTGTTCCCGCCCACGCCCCCCACCGCCCCGCTGGCCCCCATCGCCTACCTGGCCATGACCTCGGTCCCCGGCCACTGGATCCCGTTCATCCCCGTGCACGTCCCCGGCGACAGCCGCAAGATCCAGCTCCAGCGCGCCGCCATGCCCAGCGAGATCGACACCAAGCCCGTCCGCCCCCGCACCACGATCCTCCGCGAGGGCCTGGACGCCGCCCCGCAACGCTCGTACTTCCTCAACGAAGAGGAGGTCCCGCAGACCGGCACCAAGGTCACCGTCGCCTACAACCGCACCCGCTGGGGCAACGGCCGCGTCGCCGTCTGGCTCAGCGCCCGCCGCGGCACCGGCCGCGGCGAAGGCTCCAGCGGCCTAACCTTCGACCTCCCCGCCGACACCAAACCCCTCACCTGACGCCGAACCGCTCCATCAGAGATGTCCTGCTTCGCGTTGTCTGCGAGGCTGAACCTCTGCTTGCTGAACGCACGCCCAGGCACATCCTTCGCGAAGCTGAGCGGACACCAAGGGAGATAGAGCCGTTCATCGATCAGCGCCTGCAGCGGATGAGGTCCAGGGCGACCTCGGGTGCTCGGCACCACTGCGGCCGCGCACGGGATGACGCCGTCGGCCGCGGGTGTGTCATGAATTAGGCTCTGTCTCTCTCTGGACACACCCGGCTGCCTGCAGAAGACCCGTCCCGATCGACGAAGCGGAATGTGATTCCGTCCTAGACGATCGGGCGGTCTTGCTAGCTCCGGCCAGTCGTCGGCAGCGCTGGAGCCCCGGGTGTCGTCCAGGGCGTCCGTGCTCATCCTGCGATATACCTGTATCAGGGCGGCGACGTGCTCGGGGGAGAGTTCGGCGTTGACCACTAGGGCAGCAAGTAATTGTGAGCGACTCACGTTCTCGCCGGCCGCCAGTCCGGCGGCAAGGACCCGCTCGAGACGATCGTCGACGGCCTCGGGCCAGGTAACCAGGGTGTTGCGGCGTCGAGCGCGCACGCGGCGACCGCTAGAAGTGATGGGGTCCGGGGTGGTGCTCGAAGAGTAGACAGTAATCGGGGTCGTCGGGGTCTTCCTCGATCCCGGGCGGAGACACGGACCCTGGACGGACCCGCGAGCGAGCCGTCAAGCCGCGACGAAGAGGCGGGAAGCCAGGAAGAACGGTGCCGTGGCGTGGGCGGGGCGGTCGTGTGCACCGCCCCGCCCTGGATTCGTGTGGTGTGCTCGGAGACTAACGAGTCGCCACGTCGAGGATCTTGAATCCGTAGGCCGGCAAGCTGACGGTGTACTGAGCCCCCTTGATGACGGGGCCCTTGCCTCCGTCGTACAGGTCCTTCGGCATCTGCGCGGTGTCGATGCCTGTGCCTGTCAGGTCCACGGTCACCTTCGTCGGGCTGCTGTTGAAGTTGTAAACGAGCAGTGCCGTCTGCTTGCCGTCCTCGCTCGTCCGGCGCATGGCATAGACCTTCGGGTCAGCCCCGGCGGGAACGCGCGTGCGGCTGGCCGACGGGAGCAGCGCCTTGTTGGTGTTGACGGTTTCCAGCACCCTGTCCCAGTTGGCCTTGAGCTTGGGGGACCACCGGATGTACTGGTCGTACATGCCCGAGCCATAGAGGATTCCTGAGCCCGCGAGGAGTGCGGCCTCCTGCACCCTCATGACGTCGTCCTTGGGATACGTCGGGTAGGTGTGCGGGATCAGGTTGGTCTCCGGATCGTCACCCCAGATGCTCCACGCGTACGTGGTGGACCCCGCGTTGCGGGCGGTGTCGGTGTTGCTCAGCGCGGCTTCGAGTCTGTTCGCGTCGATGCTGCCGTCCACGATCCGGGTGTAGTCGTTATCGGTGTCGTCGTCCGCGTAGTTGAACCAGGAGTTGATCCCGAATTGCTGGTAGTCGGCGGCGTTGGCTGAGCTGGAGCGCTCGAAGGTCAGCCATTTGTCGTTGGTGGTGTAGGTCTTGGGGATGTTGACCGCGAAGGGCTGCCAGCGCGAGTCCGTCCGGCCCACGTCCCACATGAAGCCGTCGAGGCCTGTGTCCAGCCAGAACTTCTCGATCCGCTCCACTTCGGCCCTGTTGGTGGGCAGGTCGTAGTCGAATCCCGGACCGAACCACAGCCTCCAGTAGTAGGCGCCGGCCGTACTGCTGTACGCCCACGAACTCTCCGAGGGAGGTCCCATCCGCAGCGTGGGAAGAGGCTCGGACGGGTCCGTGGTCCAGTGGAAGGAGCTGACCTCACGGGAAGTGCGGTCGCCCGCCGCGTACTGCCTCTCGGCGGTCCTGAAGTACCCCGACTTCTCGTCCATGTAGATGTTGACGAAATAGGCGACCACCTTCATCCCCTTGCGGTGCGCCGCGGCGACGAGGTGCCTCCAGTCCTCGATCGTGCCGTTCTGCGGCGGGACGGAGTAGAAGTCGAGAGGGGAGCAGCCGTCGCAGGTGTCCTTGTCGCCGTTGTACGGGTTGAAGAAGCCGAGCACCCGAATTCCGCGGCGCTTCAGGTTGTCGAGATCCTTCTCGATGTCCGCGTACTTGTAGCCGAAATACGTGCTGTAGTACCACATGAACCCGTTGAGGTTCTGGAAGTCGCTGCTATGGCGGAGCTTGTCGGGGTGCGCCACCGCCGTGGCAGGGGTGGTGGCCGCGGCCGAGGTCACGCTCGGGGCGAGTGTCAGGGGGAGCGCCAGGGTGAGGCCGAGTGCTCCGGTGAGAGCGGTCCTGAACCTGGGATGTGCCATGCCGTTCTCCTCATCTTGGAGAGTGCCGCTGCGCATTCGAAAGCACAGCGAAATGGGGGGTGGGTTGGGCATTGAGTGATGGAACGAGAGGCCGCGGTCAGCCCGTCATGCCGGATGAGGTGTAGCCCTCGACGAAGCGGCGCTGGAGCAGGAGGAAGGCGATCAGGACCGGGATGACCATGATCAGGCCGCCGGCGCTGACGAGCGTGTAGTCCTGTGTGTAGCCGGACTTGAAGGAGAAGAACGCGGTGGAGACGGGCATCTTGTCGCTGCTCTGGATGAAGGTCACCGCAAGCATGAACTCGTTGTAGGCCGAGAGGCCGGCGACGAGGGCGGCCGTCAGGAAGCCCGGCCAGACCATCGGCAGGACCACCCGGGTGAGCACCCGCCATTCGCCCGCCCCGTCGATCCGGGCGGCCTCCTCGTATGCCTTGGGAACGCCGACCATGAATGAGCGGATGAGCAGGGTGGCGAAGGGGCTGAAGATGGCCCAGTAGATGACGATCAGGCCGAACAGGTTGTCGTAGAGCCCGAGCTTGGTCCACAGGTAGAACAGCGGGACCAGGAAGAGCTGGATCGGCAGTGCCGTGGTGACCAGCAGGTAGAAGATGAAGAAGTTGCTGCCGGGCACGCGCAGCCGGCTCATGGCGTAGGCCGCGCAGCCGGAGATCACACACACGCCGAGCGCGGTGGCGATCACCAGCACGGCGCTGTTGCGCAGCCCGGCACCCATGTTGGCCTGCTGCCACGCGTCGACGAAGTTGTGCCACTGCGGGTGCGTCGGGAGGCCGAGCGGAGAGGCGGCGAGCCCCGGCTGGGTCTTCAGCGCGTTGAAGGCGAACAGCACCATCGGGCCGATGGCGTAGAGCGCGAGCAGCAGCAGGACGCCGTACATCGCGTATCGTCCGAGCGACATCCTCCGGACGCGTTTGGCGGACAAGGTGCTCAAATGTCCCACCCCCGGCGGCGCAGGTAGAGGAAGCCAGAGACCGAGATCACGCTGATCAGGGCCATGACGACGCCGATCGACGCGGCGTAGCCGGCTTGCTGGTTGGCGAAGGCGTTGCGGTAGAGCAGGGTGCCAAGCACGTCGGTGGAGCCTGCCGGGCCGCCCTGGGTGAGGATGTAGATGTAGTCGAAGACGAGGAACGACCAGATGACGGTCATCAGGCCGAGGAACATCACGGTCGGCCGGATGCCGGGCAGCGTGATGTGCCAGAACTCCTGCCAGGTGTTCGCGCCGTCGAGGCGGGCCGCCTCGTACAGGGACGGGTTGACCGCCTGCATCGAGGCGAGGAAGATCACGACGAGGAAGCCCCACCACTGCCAGGTGTTGACGAACGCGACCGTGCCGAGGGCCAGGTGCGGGTCGCCGAGGAAGTTGATGTTCTTCAGCCAGGGCAGCCCCAGGTTCGCGAGCCCGTCGCCGATGCCCTGGTCGGGGCTGAGCAGGCTCTCCCAGATCGAGCCGGAGACGACCGTCGCGACGACGTACGGGATGAAGTAGGCGACGCGGAACAGCATCTGGAAGCGCTTGATGCGGGAGAGCAGAAAGGCTCCGAACAGGCCCATCGCCATGGGCACCGCGAGGAAGTACGCCGTCCAGGCGAGGTTGTGCAAAAGCGCGGTGTGGAACTCGGGGTCGCCGAGCAGGTGCCGGTAGTTGCCCAAGCCGACGAAGTGGGCCGGGCCGAGCCCGGTCCAGTCGGTGAAGGAGTACCAGACCGACAGGGCGCCGGGCACGGCGATGACGATGAGGTTCACCACGAGCAGCGGCGCCATGAAGGCGAAGCCGATGGCGGTGCGGCGCAGCTTGGGGCGGCCGGCCCCGCGGCGGGGCTGTACGGACTGTGCCGCGGTCCGGTCCATCTGCAGGACGCCCATGGGTCACGCTCCTCTCGGGGCGGGCACGGGCGGCCGCTTGCCGGCCTGCAGCTCCTCCTGGAACAGCTTGTCGAGGCCCGCGCAGTAGTCCTGCGGGCTGAGCTGGCCGGTGAGCACCTTCTCCACCTGCTCGTAGATGTAGGTGTCCGACTTGGGGGGCCAGAAGGTCCAGGTCGTGTAGCCGAAGTTCTCGCCCGCGCTGAGCTGCAGGTACTGGCGCTTGACCCGGGGGTCGACGTCGGCGGGGAAGTCCTTCTCGGCCACCTTGACCGGCGAGGGTGCCACGCCGGTCGCGGCCAGCGACGCCAGCTGCCGGTCTGGGTCGCCGGCGAAGTAGTCGAGCACTGCGGCGGCCTGGTCGGGGTGCCTGCAGTCCTTGTTGATGGAGTAGGCGCCGCCGACCGACAGCGGCTGCACCCCTGCGGCCACGCCGCTGTTCATGGACGGCAGGGGCGCCCAGTCCCAGGTCGCGTCGTTGCCCGCCTCCTTGCCGAAGTACGGTGCGATCTCGCTGAATGTCCACGATCCGTTGAACATCAGGGCAACCTCTCCCTTGGCCAGCCCCCCGTACACGTTCGCGAACTTGTTGGTGAAGTAGCGATCCGTGCTGCCGCCGAACCAGCCCTTGTCGAACCAGGCCTTGAGCATGGCGATCGCTTCGACGAAGACTGGATCGGTCCACCTGCCCGGACATCTCCCGGAGGAGGAGGCCCGTCGCGGCGCCGAGATGCGCCGCAAGATCTTCGGACAGGAGGGCTAGGGCAGCGGGTCGCCGGGCCGGGTGAAGTCAACGTCCGGGTACATCTCCGTGGCGATGTCCTCGGAGATGTCCGGGTTGTTCTCCATGAACTCGTGGAAGCTCATGTTCTGCGCGGTCTCCAGGTAGTTCTTGCGAGATTCCTCGGAAAGATCCCACCACGCGTTGCCGGTCGTCTCAGTGTCACTCATGCCCCTGATCCTATTTCGCAGGAGGGACAAGACCGATGGTTCAAGGGGCCTGGGCGTCAGCCCCCTGAGCAGCTGGTGTCTGACCGGCTGGCCGAGCTGATGGGAGCCGCTGAGGCGGTCCCAATTGATCATGTCGAACTCCTGGAAATAGGTGGGTGCATGCCATGAGTGAGCCACACCAAACCGCGGTGGGCAGCCGCATGTGAGAGCTACCCCGCCGGTCACCTCGACCAAGCCTGGCCGGGCTGCGGTCGTACCGCCAGTTAACAAGTAGCCGATGAGCGGATGTCTTCTGCGGAGGCGACCTGACAGCTCGGCTATGTGGAGCTCGACCGGCTTGGTGCCGAGGTGCCTTTCAGGTTCTGGCGGACCGGAAGAGGAGGCATCCGTCGCAGCCGATCCAGATCATGACAGGTTTGCCCCGACTAGACTGGCGGATCTAGCAGGTAGTGGCGATGCCAACGGGGGCGCGGCGATGAGCACCGACGATCGGATCGAACGGGCCAGAGAGGTCTATGAGCGGGCAGTGTTCGGCGGCGATACCAGCGCGCTGGTCGACGCCGAACAGGGCCTGGACGCGGTCGAGGCCGATGCGGCGTTGGCGCGTGGGCTGATTCTGCATGCGCGGTTTCAGAGCGCGCCCGCCGACGCCGGTTCGTTGCCCGCCGAGGATCCCGCTGAACTGCCGTTGTTTGAGCGCGCGCTCGAGTTGTACCGGGCACTGGGGGACACGCGCGGCGAGGCCGAGGCATTGTTCTGGATCGGTTGCCTCCACCAGTTCATCCGGCGTGACAACGAGACCGCGGTTCCGTACCTCGAGCGGTCCTGCCTGCTGGCAGCGCAGACCGGCGACAAGCCGACCCGATCCGAGGCGCTGCGGCACTTAGGCATCGCAGCGCACGCGGCTGGCCGGCTGGATGAGGCGCGCGAGCGGCTGGAGGAGTCATCCCGGCTGCGCCGGGAGGTCGGGGCCCTGCCGGGCGTGGCCTCCAACATGATCGGGCTGGCCTACATCGCCGCCGCCCAGGAGCGCCACGCGGACGCGTTTGCAACACTCGACGAGGCGCACGCCATCGCAAGCGCGCATGGTGCTCACGCCATCGTGCGGCACATCGAGCAGGCGAGAACGCAGATCTGAGCGTGCGGCCACGGCAGACGTTCCGCCGGCCTGTCGCGGGCGCGCACATCTGCCGCGAGTCGCACCCCCGGCGCGACTCTGGATTGATCATGTCAATCATCAACCGAGGCTGCAGTGTCAAGCATCAACAGAAGCAGGACACCTAGCTCAGGGCAGGACGCCGAACCGTTCCGCTAGGTCCCGAAGTTCCGGACGGGGGCGGCCACCCGATAGTTGGATGAGGTCGCGAGCGACGTCCCGGGCGACGTTGTGCGTGCGGGTTTGCTCGGGGGTAAGACGTTCGGCCTCTTCGAGGGAGTGGAGGGCTTCGCCGATCTGGCGGCGCATGGCTTGGGCCTGTGCCAGGTCGATGAGGAACCGCGCTTGCCGCTCGGGGGACATGTGCGATGTGTCCACGCCTTGGGCGAGGTCAAGGGCCTGTCCGCCGTCCCCCAGCTCCACGGCGATGGCTACGGCGTGAATTGCGACGTTGGTAGGGCCGAACTCGGTGCCGTAATCGTTGCGATCTTCGCCGATCCGTTCGGCGGTTTCACGGGCGGCGTTGAGGTGCTTGTGCGCCTGGGCTCGCTCATTGTCCCGGGACTGCTGCAATGGCCAACACGAGCTTAAAGGCGCCGTAGAGCGACAGGGCCTCGGCTGAGGGGTCGGTGCGAATGCGTGACTCCAGAGCCTGGCCGGCTGTTGATCCGACCTGATACGCCTGCGTCGTCTGGCGCAAGCTCAGGAAGACGTGCGCCATTCGAAACAGGCTGGCGGCGACGGCCAATGGCCAATCGAGTGATTCGGCGATGAACGCGGCTCGATCTGCCGCGATCCATGCCGCGTCGTTCTCTCCCAGCTTGGACAGTGAGCCGCCCCGAGCCTTCCGGACAGTGCCCCCACTAAGATTGGGGTCGTCTGGAAAGGAAGATGGTTGTCGCGGAATCGTAGGAACTTCTCGC
>NZ_JALLPO010000047.1 GCF_023276435.1 Sphaerisporangium perillae | reverse complement strand
CCCCCACACCCACGCCGACTCCCACTCCGACCCCGACCCCGACCCCGACGCCTCCCACTGGGAACCTCGCGCGCGGCAAGGCGACCAGCGAGAGCGGCCACGCCGACGTGTACGGGTCAGGGAACGTGGTGGACGGGAACGCGAACACCTACTGGGAGAGCGTGAACAACGCCTGGCCGCAGACGGTCACGGTCGACCTCGGCGCCCCGGTCGCCGTGAGCAAGGTGGTGCTGAAGCTGCCGCCGGCGGCCTCCTGGGCGACGCGCTCCCAGACCCTGTCGGTGCTCGGATCCACCGACGGCTCGTCGTACGGCACGGTGGTGAGCTCGGCCGCCTACACCTTCAACCCCTCGACCGGTAACACGGTCACGATCACATTCCCCGCCACCAGCAGGCGCTACCTGCGCCTGAGCTTCACCGCCAACACCGGCTGGCCCGCCGGCCAGCTCTCCGAATTCGAGGTGTACGCCTCTTAGCGCGGCGCGGCGGAACGCCTCACGAGCCGGATGCTCGGGGACAGGAGGACGCACCTGTCCCCGAGCATCCCAAGTCCTCCGGAAGACCGGCGGTACCCGGGCCGCCCCGGCCGGAAGCCGGTCCAGCGAAGGCGTGTGAAACACCGATCGGCGAGACTCTCGTCCGATCATGCGGAGTTGAGCCGGACAACAGTCTGGCGGAGCCCTCGAGGGGAAGGGAGATCTGCCACGCTGTGGCCACACGGTCCCCGGCACCGAGAGGCTCCCGCATGACCACCGAGCACGGCACGCGTCTCCCTACCGGACTCCGTCTGAGCGGTCATGGCCTGGTCCTCCGCGAGTGGACGGACGACGACCTGCCGGTGATGGTGGAGTTGTTCGACGATCCGGCCGTGGCCTACTGGACGCCTCTGGTCACCCCGTTCGACCTGGCGGCGGCGCGTGGCTACCTGGAGAGGGCCCGCCGGGCGCGCGCCGCGGGCGATCGCGTCCACCTGGCCGTCACCACCGACGGAGGGGCGGCGAAGGGCGAGGTCCTGCTCGGCGGCATCGCGCGGGACGACGGCACGGCGAGCATCGGCTACGCCATCGGCGCGGCCCATCGAGGGCAGCGCCTGGCGGTCCGCGCCGTGCTGGTGATGACGGAGTTCGCCTACGAGGTTATGGGGTTGCCGCAGGTCTTCCTGGAGATCGAGCCGGACAACGAGCCCAGCGTCCGGGTGGCCCGGGCGGCAGGCTTCCTCCTCAGCGACGCGCCCCCCACCATCGTGGAGGACAAGGGCCGGACACTGAGCCTGGCCACCTGGACCTGTTCGCGTCCCTGAGCCGCCGGTGATCGCCCCACCGGCGCGCCCGGCGACACCCCCGGGCCGGCGGCGGCCGGGCGGTCTCCTGCGGCCTCGCCGGGGAGATCTCTGCCGGGCCGGCCGGGCGGGCGCTGGAGCGCGGCCCCGGCGGGACTCAGGCCGGCTGGTCTTCGACGTGGAAGGAGATGCCTCCCTGGTCGTCGATGTTGGCGTCGAGGGACTTGTCGTCGAGGACGGTCGCGGCGACCGGGTCCAGGTAGACCTTGGCCCCTTCGCTCTCGACGACCTTGTCGGTGCTCTCGGGCCCGTCGGCGACCGAGAGCATCAGCGAGCCGGCGTCCTCGCCCTGTGACGAGATACGGATGCCCTTGTCGGCCGACTCGCCAGACTGGGTGTTGAGATCACGGATCACCTTGGCGGCGGTGTCTGTCAGCGTGAGCATTGGGTCTCCTCGCCAGGGTTGCTTTCTTGGGTTAACCCGGCCCATGCCCGCTTTGGGGTATATGAATCGCTTCGCCGGATTCTGCGGGTCGATTCTCGCTAATGACCCCTTGACGCCGCATTGGCATCGGGCCATCCGCTCCGCGGGCCGCGGGCCAGACGGATCGTCGGCGAACGCGTGGCCAATCGGTGCGCGGGCGGTCATAGTGGAGCGGCGGGCGGCGATGGCGCCTTGTACCCCGCATTCACTACGGGAGCGGTCATGGTCGTCGTGGGCACGTGGAACCTGGAGAACCTGTACCGGCCCGGCGGGGAGTTCGGTCCCCGGGACGAGGCGGCGTACCAGGCGAAGATCGCCGCGCTGGCCGGCACGCTGGCCGGCATCGGGCCCGACGTGCTCGGCGTCCAGGAGGTCGGGGACCCGGACGCGCTGGCCGATCTGGTCGCGGCGCTCGGCGGCGAGTGGCACACCGCCCTGTCGCGGCATCCCGACGCCCGGGGGATCCGGGTCGGGGTGCTCAGCCGCCTCCCCGTCACCCTCCTGGACGACGTCGACGCCTTCGCCTCGCCGCTGGCCGCCGTGCAGAACGCCGACGCCGGTCCCGGCACCGCCCAGACCAGCAGGGGCATGCTCGCCGTACGGGTCGAACCGGGCGCCGGCACCACGCTGGACGTCGCGGTCTGCCACCTGAAGTCCAAGCTGCTCAGCTTCCCCGGCGGCCGGTTCCAGGCCCGCGACGAGGGGGAGCGGGCCAGGTACGGCGCCTACGCGCTGTACCGGCGGGCGGCCGAGGCGACCACGCTGCGCGGCCTCGCGGACAGGCTGGTCGGCGGGCACGGGCAGGAGCGGCCGGTGGTGGTGCTCGGCGACTTCAACGACGAGCCGCAGGCGGCCACCACACAGATCGTGCTCGGGCCGCCCGGCTCCGAGCTCGGCACGGCTGGGGCGCTGCGCCCGGACCGGGGCGACGGCTGGCGGCTGTGGAACCTCGCCACCCTGATCCCCGAGGCCGAGCGCTTCTCCCGCCGCCACAACGGACAGGGGGAGCTCATCGACCACATCCTGGCCAGCCGTGCCCTCATCGAACACGTCGAGGAGATCAGGTCCGTGGTCGGTCACGGCCTCCCCTCGATCACCGAGGACCCGGCCGCCCGACGCGACGCCGCCGACTCCGACCACGCCCCGATCATCGCCCGCTTCCGCCTCTGACGGCGGGCTCTGAGCAGGAGGCCCACACCGGTGGTGCGGTGCAGGCCCATGTTCGCCGGGGAGGTTCACCCCCTCGGTGCCGCGGTGGGGGAATGGGGCGCCGCGACGGCGAGGACCGGTGCGGCGGGGACGGCGCCCCTGTACGGCGCTCGGCCGGAGGTTCGTGGACGAGGCTAGCGGGACTCGGGGCTCGCGTTCTGGACGATCGTCGCGAAGCGGCGGGTGACCTCGCGCCAGGCCGCCACGGAGGCGGGCTCGTCGGCGAGGGCGGCCGTGTGCAGCGCGTCGGGGTCGAATCCCTGGCCGCGCAGCGCGTCGGCGTCCCACTGGCGGATGCGTTCGGGCCTGACCTCGGGATGGAACTGGACGCCCCAGGCGCGCGAGCCGACCCGGAAGGCCTGGTAGGGGCATCTGCCGGTCTCGGCGAGCCAGACGGCGTCCTGCGGCAGGGCGGTGATGGCGTCGACGTGGTGCTCGATCGCGGGGACGATCTCGGGCAGGTCGCGGAAGAGCGGGTCGCCCGCCGCCTCGGCCCTGATGGTGACGGCGGTGCTGCCGTGCTCGGGCGCTCCCACGTCGGCCTGTACCTTCCCGCCGGCCACCGAGGCCAGCATCTGGCCGCCGAGGCAGATGCCGAACAGCGGCACCGACCTGGTCAGGGCCTGGGCGACCAGCGACCGGGTGGCGGGGAGCCACGGCGCCTTCTCGTCGTCGTCGGGCATATAGCCGCCGCCGAGCACGAGCAGCGCGTCATGGGTGAGCCGCGAGGGGAGCGCGGAGCCGTCGTAGGCGGCGACGACCTCCACCGCGACCCCCGCCTCGCCCAGCCACTCGCCGAAGCGGCCCGGACCGCCGTTCACCCCGTGCTGCACGGCGAGCACACATGGCATCTCAGACATGAACCCCGATGCTACCCACTCGTAGCCGTGGCCGGCCGCGAGCCCCTCCGGCCGTCCCGGGTCGGGCCTCGGCCGTCAAGGGGCGTCGGTCGCCGCCGCTCCGGACCGCTACCCGTCCCGGATGCCGGATGGAACAGCCGGCATTCTTGCCCACCGGCGTGCATGCCGGGTGGGCCCATGAGCAGCGGCCTTGCCGCTTTCACCTCATGTCGTCGCACCGGGTGGCGGGGCCCGCCCCGGGGGGGGGGGCGCGGGGGGGGGGGGGGGGCCCCGCGTGGTGCGGCAGTCTACCACCCTCGGCCGCCGCGGGGGGGGGCCCCCCGGGCGGGGGGGCGGGCCCCGCGGGGGTGGGGTCAGCGCCAGGTGTCGTCGCGGGTCGCCGTGCCGCCGCTCGGGGTGGTGAAGGAGCGGTTCGGGTCGCTCTCCCAGGTGACCGAGCCGTCGGTGTTCTTCTTGATGTACTTGTACTGGATCGCGGTGTTGGCCGGCAGGTTCACGGTGGCCCGCCAGATCGGGTACGTCGCGGACGACAGGGCGATCGAGTTCGCGGGGTTCCAGCCGCCGAGCTCGGCGACGTTGCCCACGACGAAGACGTTCTGGCCCCAGGTGGTGGTGACGTTGGCGTTGAAGGACGTCGCGATGGACGACGAGGTCGGGGTCGGGGTGGGGGTGGAGCCGGTGCCGCCGACGCGGATGGCGACCGCGGCCTTCGCCGGGACGGTCACGCTCGCCGTGCCACTGGAGCCCACCGTCACCGAGCCGCCGCCGGTCAGGTTGGCGTAGGTCCCGGCGGGCAGGCCGGTCGTGAAGGTGCCGGAGTGGGATCCGGAACCGTTGTTGATCGCCACCCAGCCCGTGGAGCCCCGGCTGAAGGCGATCACGCTGGAGTTGGGGGCGCTCCAGTTGGCCACGGAGGTGCCCTTGACGGCGTTGTGGAAGCCGACCATGCCGTTGATCGCGCTGTCGCGGTGCAGGCAGGTCCAGCTGGAGCAGTTCGCGGCCGTCACGTAGCCGTTGCCGTCCGAGGGCGGGGAGGCGTCGTTGTCGCTGAAGGTGAAACCGTCGTAGATCTGCGGCGCGCCGTGGTTCCAGGCGAGCTGGAAGATGTTCGCCAGCGTGTAGGTCGAGCCGCTCTTGTAGGTGAGGGTGGAGCCGTTGCGCTCGGTGTCGTGGTTGGTGACGAACGTGACGGCCTTGTCGCTCGCCTGCATGCCGCCCCAGGACGCGCCGAAGGTCTGCAGGTCGGAGATGTTGCCCTCGAACTTCTGCTTGAGGTAGCGCCCGTACTGGAAGTCGAGCACGTCGCCGAGACCGGTGTACTGGCTCGGCTGCACGGCCTCGCCGCCGCCGTAGATGACCTCCTGGAAGATGTACGGGGAGCCGCTCAGCCGGCCGTAGATCGCCGACAGGTCGGCGGGGCTCATGTGCTTGGCCGCGTCGACGCGGAAGCCGTCCACGCCGAGGCCGGTCAGGTCGTTGAGGTAGGCGGCGATCCGGGAGCGCACGTAGCTCGCGCCGGTGTCCAGGTCGGCCAGGCCCACCAGCTCGCACCTCTGCACATTGTTCGCGCTGCCGGTGTAGTCGCCGTCGTGGATGGTGTTGTCGGAGTTACCGCAGGCGGCCGGGTAGTAGTGGAAGTCGGCCGCCGAGTAGGTGCCGGTGTAGACGTACTTGGAGAACGTCTTGCCGCCGTAGGAGGTCGAGCCCTGGCCGGTCATATGGTTGATGACCGCGTCGGCGTAGACCTTCACCCCCGCCGCGTGGCAGGCCTGCACCATCGAGGAGAACTGCGCGCGGCTGCCCAGCCGGCCGGTCAGGTCGTAGGCGGCGGGCTGGTAGAGCTCCCACCACGAGTGGGTGCCCGGCCGCTTCAGCGAGTCCTGCGGCGGCGACACCTGCACGCCCCCGTACCCGGCCGGGCCGAGCACGTTGGTGCACTCGGCCGAGACCGAGGGCCAGTTCCAGGCGAACAGGTTGGCGACGACGTCCTTGGCGCCGGACGGCGCGGCCTGCGCGGAGCCGCTCGTCAGCGGGACGGCGGCGAGCGCCAGCAGCAGGGTGAGGACGGCGGAGAGGGTGAGGGAACGGGGGACGGAGGCGCGGGGGCGCGGTACGGCGGAGGGGGTGGGGGATTTGTGGGATCTCACGTGGGGCCTCCAGGTTCGATGGATGCGATCCCGAGCCGGGCCGGGTGCTGCAACACCCGGCCCGGCGTGGCCCTCCTCTGGGCGAGAGGGCTGTGCGCCTACGACCGTACGAAGACCGCGACCGTACGGGCCGGGACGGTCAGCGTGCCGGTCGAGGAGTCGAAGGCGGACCGCCTGACGACGGGGTCGTCCGAGGCCGCCTGGACCGGATGCAGGGTGACCTGGGCTCCCTTGAGCGCGGCCACGGTCTGCTCCCGGGTCTCCGGCGTCGCGTTGAACACGACGGTGATCGACTTCCAGCGCGGGTCGACGCCGAAGGAGTCCAGGTGCATGGTGAGGACGCCCGGGGTCTCCGCGGTGCCGCTCGCCGGGAAGGACAGCCGCTCCTGCACCTCGGCCAGGGAGCCGAGCGAGAAGGCGGGGGAGGAGGCGCGGATCTTCAGCAGGTCGCCGAAGCGGGCCCGGGCCGCGCCGATCGCCGCGCAGTCCGGCTTGAGCGCGGGGTCGGCCAGCAGCGGCCTGGCGTAGGGCCACTTGGACTCGTTGTCGGGCTTCGGCGGCAGCCCGGCCCCGAAGCCGTTGCCGGCGGAGCAGTCCCACAGCAGCCGGTTGAACCAGTCGCCTGAGTCGAAGGAGTTGCGGTCGAGCGACTTGGAGCGCAGCCGTTCGCTCCCCGCGTGCAGGAAGGCGGTGCCCTGCGACAGGACCGTCGAGGCGAGCGACAGCGCCTGCATGCGCACCCGGTCCTCCATCGGCGTGGCCTGCGGCAGTTTGAAGGCGAGCGCGTCGAACAGCGTCTCGTTGTCGTGTGCGTCGACGTAGTTCACGGCCTCGCCGGGGGCGGCGGTGTACCCGGCGGGCGAGCCGTTGTAGTCGACCTCCGCGCCCGAGACCTCCTTGCCGGTCGACGCGGTGAACCGGTAGTCGCGCAGGTTGCCGGCCAGCCCCACCTTGATCAGGTCGTGGTAGTGCAGGAGCCGGGCCCGCTGCTGCTCGTCGGTGCCGTTGGCCGGGGACCCGTTCGGCGCGCCGGCCAGCCCGGAGCCGAAGCCCTGGACGCGGGGATCGGCGTCGAACGGGCCGCCGCCGCGGACCGCGTCGCGCAGGCGGTCGTTGAAGGTGCCGACGCCGGTGCCGGCCATGTTGGCCTGGGTGGCCTGGACGAACCGGGCGTCGTTCGCGACCTCCCCGAAGTTCCATCCCTCGCCGTACAGGATGATCGACTTGCCGTCCACGCCGTCGCGGGCGAGCGTCAGCCTGTCGAGGGCGGCGCGCACGGCCAGGATGTTCGCCTTCGGGTGGTGGCCCATCAGGTCGAAGCGGAACCCGTCGACCTTGTACTCCTTGGCCCAGGTCACGATGGAGTCGACGACGAGCCTGCCCATCATGGCGTGCTCGGGCGCGGTGTTCGCGCAGCAGGTGGAGGTGGCCACCGTGCCGTCGTCCAGCAGCCGGTGGTAGTAGCCGGGCACGATCCTGTCCAGCACGGACTTGGGGTCCTGCCCGGCCGCGTAGGTGTGGTTGTAGACGACGTCCATGACGACCCGCAGCCCGGCCCCGTTCAGCCCGGCCACCATCGACCGGAACTCTCCGATGCGGCGCGGCCCGTCCGGGTCGGTGGAGTAGGAACCTTCGGGCACCGTGTAGTGCACCGGGTCGTACCCCCAGTTGAAGGAGTCCTTGGCGGCCGTCTTGGCCACGCACTCCTGCTGCAGCTCGGAGTCGGCGGGCATCGAGGCCAGGTCGCATTCCGGCTCGGTGCGGTCCGCTTTGTGCTCGGGGACGCTGCCGATGTCGAACGCGGGCAGCAGGTGCACGTGCGTGAGGCCGTCCGCGGCGAGCGACCGCAGCTCCTTCATGCCCGCGGAGTCGCCGGCGAAGGCGGCGTACGTCCCGCGCTCGGCCGCCGGGACGGTCGGGTCGGAGGCGGAGAAGTCGCGCACGTGCAGCTCGTAGACCGACGCCCTGCCCTGGCTCACGGCCTTCGGCTTGCGCAGGGTGGACCACCCGTCGGGCCGCAGGGAACGGTCGGACAGGTCCACGAGCTGGCTGCGCACCGAGTCGGCCGCCAGCGACACGCTGTAGGGGTCGGTCACCTCGTTGGTGACGACCTTGCCGGCCGACGGGGCGTACACGGTGACCAGGAAGGTGTAGTAGCGCCCCTTCCAGGCCGGCGTTCCGCGCACGGACCAGACGCCGGTGGCCTCGTCGCGCCGCATCTCGTGCACGGCGGGCTCGCCGCCGGACGGGTCGCGGTACAGCGCCAGCTCCACCTTGCGCGCCGTGGGCGCCCACACCGACAGCGCAGGCGAGGCCGACCCCGACGTGAGCTGCGAGGACGCCGAGGACGAGGGCCACACAGGGCCGAGTTCGGCGCTGGAGGCCTTGGCGTACAGGTCGTCGAGCACCCCGGGGATCTGCACGCCGGTCGCCGACAGCAGGACGCCCGCGGCGTCGCGCTCGACGGCGACGACCTGGCCGCGCAGCGCCGCGCGGACCAGCCCGGCGTCCCGCGGGTCCACCTTCAGGGCGGCGTAG
This sequence comes from Sphaerisporangium perillae, assembly GCF_023276435.1. Classification (GTDB taxonomy): domain Bacteria; phylum Actinomycetota; class Actinomycetes; order Streptosporangiales; family Streptosporangiaceae; genus Sphaerisporangium; species Sphaerisporangium perillae. The sequence continues at coordinate 63,390 of NZ_JALLPO010000047.1, read as the reverse complement.
GAGGCCAGGTGCGGCCACTTCGCCTTCTGCGCGTCGGTCAGCCCGCCACCCTGGTCCAGGCGGATGATCCGGATATCGCCGGTCAGGTCACCCTTGTCGTAGGCGATGTCGCCCTTCTCCGAGAAGGCCAGCGAGTAGCGCAGCGGCGCGGACGGCGTGACGTTCCAGGCGACGGTGTCGCGGTCGATCCAGTGGGCCGCCGCCTTGGACAGGTCGGCGTCGGCGCCCCGGGCCGGAGGCTGCGGCAGCAGGTTGCCCTCGGTGGCCGCAAGCCGCCAGACCTCGTGGCCGGCGGTCGTCAGGTCGAGCGACTGGTCGGCGGGCAGGTCCTTGTCGTCGCCCTTGTGGATGATGTAGCTCAGGCTCGTCGCCCCCTCGGCCAGCGGCACCCGGTAGTACACCCCGAAGCCGTCGGTGCCCGCCGGCTGGACGGGTGCGGCCCACTCGGTCGGCTGGGCCGCCCCGGTCCATACATGCGGCCCCCAGCCGTCGTAGTTCCCGTCCGGGCGGTGGTAATGCAGGATCGCCACGTTCTCGGCGGCGGCACGTGTGGGATGGATCGTCGTGTCACCGGAGTTCACGTACGCCTCCGGCCGCACGGCAGGGGTGAACGACTGGTCCGGGCCGGGGTCCTTGGTGTCGCCCTTGTGGACGATGTAGTTCAGCGGGACGGCCGGATCCTTGAGCGGGACCTTCCAGAACGCGCCGTAGGAGTCGGTGCCGTCCGGCGGGCGCGGGCTCGCCCAGTCGGTGCCGGCGCCGTCGGCGAGCGCGTCGCCCCACAGGTGCAGGCCCCAGCCGGTGTAGTCCTTGTCGGGACGGCTGTAGTGCACGGTCGCGGACCCCTGCGCCGCGGCCCGCGAGGTGTAGGTGTCGGCCTTGCCTTCGGCCAGCCACACCTCGCCGTTCCTGGCCGGGTTGACGGTACGGTCGCCGCCGTCCTTCTCGTCACCCTTGTGGGTGATGATCCCGACGCTGGCCGCGCCGGGCTTGAGCTTGATCCAGGCGAACCTGCCGAAGGCGTCCTCACCGGTCAGCGGCAGCGGCGCACCCCACTCGGTGGGCTGCTCGACGTCCCCCCACACGTGCAGGCCCCAGCCGTCGTAGTCCGAGCGCTGGTAGTGCACGACCAGCCAGTCACGGGTGACCGCGCCCGGCTCCCCGGGCTCGGGGGCCGCCCCCACGGTCGCCGTCTCGCTCGCGCCGGCGAACCGGCCGGCGGAGTCCTTCACCACCGCCCGATAGGTGATCTTCGTGCCGGCCGCCAAGCCGGTCAGGTCGTGGAAGACCCGGAAGGTACGGTTCGCGCCGGACACGGTGGGCGCGTCGTCGGTGCCCAGCACCTGAAAGGAGCCATCGCCCACCTTGGCAGCGAACGTCACCTGGTCGAATCCGCTCCCCGGCACGGTCGCCGTGACCGGGATCCGGCCGTCGGCGGCCGTCCCCCTGATCTCGGCGCCGGGCAGCGTGATCGAGACGGCCGGAGCGGCGGCGGGGGCCGCGATCGGGGCCGACGCGCGGTAGACGACCGCCGACAGCGGGGGGACGGTGACCTGGAGCGTCCGGTCGCCGCCCGTGGTCACGGTGGCCGCCGCGGTGTCACCGTAGACCTTGGTGAAGGCCGTCCCGGCGGAGTAGGTCGGCACGGCGGCGGAGGCGGCGGCCTCGCCGTTGTTAACGGCGACGACGTACTCGACCTGCTCCTTGGCGGCGATCCTGCTGAACGCGTACAGGCCGCCCGTGGACAGGCGCTCGATCTGCGCGCCGTCGGCGAGGGCGGGGTGGGCGTCGCGCAGCTTCGCCAGCGCCGCGATGCCCTGGTAGAGCGGATGGGAGGGGACGAAGTTGTCCTGCGCGTGCGTCGCGGCCGTGCCGATCAGGTCGTCGGTCAGGTAGCTCTGCGTCTTGGACGCGAACATCGTCTGCCGCGCGTCCTTGTCGCCGCCCTTGCCGGTGAACCCCTGCTCGTCGCCGTAGTAGACGACCGGCTGGCCCCGGGTGAGGTACATGAGCTCGTGCGCGAGCAGGTCCCGCCGGAGCAGCTCGCCGTCCGGCGCGCCGGGATTGTCCTGGCTGATGAACCGGCCGATCCGCCCCATGTCGTGGTTGCCGAGGAACGTCGGCAGCGAGGCGGCGTCGCCGTCGGCGTCGGTGTGGTAGTCGTCGCCGGCGTAGAGCCGGGTGAGCCGCGCCGCGTCCGCCGTGCCCCCGCTGAACGAGCGCGCGGCCTCCTGGAAGGGGAAGTCCAGCGTGGCGTCCATCCCGCCCCGGGTGGAGTAACGGCTGGTCAGGGCGGGATCGCTGGAGTACACCTCGCCGAACATGAAGAAGCGCTTATTGCCGAGCCGTGCCGCGTAGCCGTGCAGGGCGGGTGAGAACCGCTGCCAGAACTCCATGTTGACGTGCTTGGCGGTGTCGATCCGGAAGCCGTCGATGCCGGTGTCGCGCACCCACGTCTTGTAGATGTCGGTCATGCCCTTGACGACCTCGGGCCGCTCGGTCCACAGGTCGTCCAGGCCGGAGAAGTCGCCGTACTCGTCGTTCTCGCCGCCGCTGAACGTCGAGTCGCCCCGGTTGTGGTACATCGTCGGGTCGTTCAGCCACGAGGGGGTCTTGACGCCCTTCGGCGCGACCGGCGTGTACGGGAACGAGTTCGCGTCGACCTTCGGGAAGGTGTTCCCGGCCGCGTAGTCGCGGTCGTCGAACGGCCTGCCGGAGGTGTCGAGGTAGGGATAGGCGCCCTTGGAGCGGTAGGTGGAGGAGTTCTCCTTGTACTCGACGACGTCGGCGGTGTGGTTGGTGATGATGTCGAAGAAGACCTTCATCCCGCGCTTGTGCGCCTCGCGGACGAGCTGCTTCATCTGGGCGTTCGTGCCCAGGTGCGGGTCGATCGAGGTGAAGTCGGTGATCCAGTAGCCGTGGTACCCGGCCGAGGCGTCCGCGCCGGTGCCCTGCACGGGGCGGTTCTTGAACGCCGGGGTGAGCCAGATCGCGGTGCTGCCGAGGTTCTTGACGTAGTCGAGCCTGCCGATCAGGCCCGCCAGGTCGCCGCCCTGGTAGAACCCCTTGTCGGCCGGGTCGAAGCCGGTGGTGAGCCGGTCGCCGGTGAGGCCGCCCCTGTCGTTGCCGGTGTCGCCGTTGGCGAACCGGTCGGTCATGGCGAAGTAGAAGCGTTCCCGCGAGAGTGCGGTACGCGGGGCATCGCGCGCGAGCTCCATGTCGGAGGGGTCGGCCGTCCTGCTCAGCGCCGAGACCAGTGGCCCGGCGGGCGGAGCCGGTGCGGCCGTGACCGGCGCCTGGGCCGGCGCGGCGGAGCGCGGCGATGCCGCGGAGCCGGACAGGGCGGGGTGGGACGCGGCGGAGGCGGGGGAGAGGGCGGCGAGCGGCGACGCGGACAGGACCGCCGCGAGGATCGCGGCCACTGAGAGGCCGGTCCTGCGAGCGAGGGTCCTTCTCGCGGGCCGTGGGGGGAGCGGCCAGACCACGAGGGCCTCCACGGTTCATGTTTCACGGGTGTTGCCCGGAAGTTACTCAGTCGCCCCGATCTATGCAATGCCTTACTGAAATTTCCTGAAAATTGCTGACCAGTCGAGATTGACCGGCAAGGGGACGTTCTATCGCTGTTCGGCGCGTACTCCGTTCGGTGCGCATACAGGTACGGTCCGTGGTCATTGCGGGCTCGCAGGCAATGACCACGGCTAGGTGCCTTTATCCCGCTATATGGCGAGATATTTCTTATATCCCGTTACGGCACCTAAGACGGGGATGCGCGGTGCGGTGGCTGCGCGTCGGGCGGGATCCGCACCGAGATCTCCCCGCCCAGCCTCGCCCCCGAAGTGAGCTCCAGGTCGTCGCCGCTCCAGAAGCGGCCCGGGTCGTACCAGTTCGGATGACGCCCCGCGGGAAGCAGGCCCATGTCCTGATAGGTCGCCGCGACGACCTCCGCGCAGTACGCCGTCTCCAGCGTGGCCTCCCGGGCACGCCGCCGGACGACCGGCACCCGGCCCCGCAGCCAGCGGCCCGCCAGCCGCGCCGTGGACGGGAAGGGCGTGCCGTCGAGGCGCGCGATGGTGCGGAGCAGCGCGTCCTCCATCTCCCGGGTGACCGGCTGGTCGAGCTGGCGCAGCCACGCCCGCTGCCCGTACCTGGTCGCCCACACCACGACGGCGTCGCGCAGGTCGTGCAGCTGGACGCCGCGCTGGTGGGCGCCCGTCCACATGTCGGGCAGGGACCGGCCCAGCTCGGCGTGCCACATCAGAGGCGGCATGTCGTCGAGGACGACCGACATCCCGACATGGTTCACCGGGCTGTTGGTCGTCATCTGGATGGCCCGGTCGGGCGCCGACCGGCCGCGGAACAGCCACACGTCGCCGGTGCGTGTCAGTTCGATGGCCTCGTCGAGACCGATGCTTACACCTGGCATCCCGTTAGCCTATGGACATGCGCTGGTGGAAGATACTCGGCCTGGCAGGCTTCGCGGGCGTCGCGGCCACGGGAGTGGTGATCGTACGCGCGGAGCGGCGGCGCCGCGCGTACACCCCGGATGAGATCCGCACGCGGCTGCGTGACCGCCTCGCCGAGGCGTCCCCCGCGAAAGAATCGAACAACTCGGGCTGAATCCCCGTATCTCCCAGGGATGGCCGGACGATGCCCGGCGGCGGCGAGCCGCGGGGCGCCGGGTCCGGCCATGAGCCGAGAGGGAGTGCGCATGTATCGCGACCAGCGAAGACGGGAGCTCAGGCAGGTACTCGGAGCCCTGGCGGCGTGTGGAGCGATGGTCGGCCTCGTGGCCGGCTGCGGGGGCGGGCAACCGGGGGAGAAGCTGCTGGGGTCCTCGTCGTTCCAGGCGGGCGACGCGGCGACGGCCACCTGCCCGAGCGTCGCCGAGCGGCTGCCCGACATCCCGACCCAGGCGATCAGCGGAGTCGCCCGGAACCTGGGCCTGATGGAGATCCAGGTCGCCGCCGCCAACCAGCGGCTCGCCGCGAGAACGGACGCCGCCGACCCCGGAACCGCCCAGACCGCCGTTCTCGGGACACTCGAGAACCAGCGGGCCGTGCTGATCCAGGAGATCGTCACCATCCTGGGCCGCGGGGGCGAGAAGCCGGAGGGCCTGGACGCCCTCGCCGCCTGCACGTTCGGCGGAGCCGCGGCCCTCGCCGCCCCCGCCCCGATGGACACCGCCATCCCGACCGACCTCGCGCCCACCGATGGCGCGCTCCCGACCGATGGCGCTGCGCCGACGGATGGCACGGCGCCGAGCGACGGCGCGGTCCCCACCGACGGCGCGGCACCGACCGACGGGGCGGTTCCCACCGATGGGGGGGTTCCGAGCGACAGCGCGTTCAGCGCGTTCCCCACGGACGCCGCCGAGCCGGCGGAGACCGCAGCCCCCACCGGAAAGGCGAGCCCCACCGGCAAGGCGGCCACCGGCACGAAGGCCACCAAGACCCCGAAACCGACTAAGAGCGCCAAGCCCAAGGGGCCTGTCGAGATCCTCGTGACCCCCGAGCCCAGCGCGCCGGCGAAGACCCCCACCCAGGACCCGTCCGCCGCTCCCTCCGACACGGCCGCAGCGTCGGACGCCGCTTCCCCCGCCGACTCCGCCACCGGTACGGCGGCTCCCGCCGGCACGGCCGATCCGGCGGGCACGGCGGCACCCGCCGACGGCGGTGCGGCGGCCGCCACCGGCACCGGCCTGGCCGTCGACTGCCCGCCCGCGGCCGAGGCGCTGGTGGGCGTGCCGGGAGTGATCAAGGCAGAGGTCGCTCGTAACCTCGGTCTGCTGGAGCTGCAGGTCGCCTCGGTGAACCGGCAACTGCTCGCCTCCGCGGACCAGGAGGACGCCGAGGCCGTCCAGCAGTCGCTCCTGCGGGCCCTCCAGCAGAAGCGCGAGCTCGTCATCGAGCGCATCGCGGCCCGCGTCTACCGGGCGACGGGCACGCCGCCCGACCTCGACGCCTTCGTCGAGTGCACCCTGGGCGGCGGAGGGAGCAGCCCGTCCGACTCCGCCGCCCCATTCGATTCCGCCGCGCCGGCGGACACCTCCGGCGCCGCTCCCACGGACCCGGCCCCGGCTGACACCGCCGCACCGGAGGGCAAGCCGGCCTCCGACGGCGCACCGTCGTCCGACCCGGCGGCGCGCGACCTGTCATCGTCTGGAGGCTATTGACGGACCGCGACCGGTCAGGCCCGGAGCCGGCGATGTTCACCGGGCCTGCGGCCGGAGAGGGCAGGACGAGGGAGCCGGGAGTGCGGGATATCGCGAAGGAGGGGCGACATAACCGGGTGCGTACGTCTACCACCATGTATCGGGAGGGCCATGGAACGCGACCGGAAGAACGTGCCAGGGAATATGAGATATTTTCACTATGGTGTTGAGGAATGTGCGGAGTAACGGATAAAGCGGCGAACCCGGCAGGTATCGTCAACGGTGCCAGAACCGCGTACCGCCTGATGAGCGCGCGGATGAATCACTCGTTCACCCCGAGATGCCGGGCATACGGCTTCAGGAACCGAGCGGGCGCGTAAGGAGAGTTCGCCGCAGGCGTAGGCCTGGGTGAATGTCTATCTTTTCCGTTCGTCCGGTGCTGATTTACGATTACGGGGCATCTGGAGCCGAGTGACGTGGGGCGGCCATGGATGTGCCTGCCGGGGCACGCACGGGCAACCTGCCCATCGAGATGACGAGCTTTGTGGGGCGGCACCGCGAGGTCGCCGAGATCGCACGGATGGTGGAGGAGTCGCGCCTGGTCACCCTCACAGGTGTGGGCGGAGTAGGCAAGACGCGCCTGGCGCTGCGGGTGGCACGCGGCCTGCGCCGCCGCTTCCGTGACGGCGTGTGGTTCGTGGAGCTGTCGTCGCTGCGCGCGCCGGAGCTGCTCGGCCACGCCGTCTGCTCGGTGCTGCGGGTGCCCCAGCAGCCCGGCCGCCCGGCGATGGCCGTCCTCACGGAGTTCCTCGCGGAGCGGCGCTCGCTCATCGTGCTGGACACCTGCGAGCACCTGGTGGACGGCAGCGCCACGACGGTCCAAGCGCTGCTGCGCGCCGCTCCCGAACTGCGCATCGTGGTGACCAGCCGGCACCTCCTGCGAACGCCCGGAGAGGCGCGGTTCAACGTCGAGCCGCTGCCCGTGGACGCCCACCACCGGACGCGGGAAGGGGCGGTCGCGCTGTTCGCCGACCGGGCGGCCTCCCTGGTGCCCGGTTTCGTCGCGACGCCCGAGGTGGCGCTGCTGTGCCGGCGGCTCGACGGCATCCCGCTTGCCATCGAGCTGGCCGCCGGCCGGCTGCGCACGCTGTCCGTCGAGCAGATCACACACCGCGTCGACGACCGGTTCGAGCTGCTCTCCGTCGGGAGCCGCACGGGAGTGCCGCGCCACCAGACGCTGCGCAAGGCGATCGGCTGGAGCCACGAGCTGTGCGAGCCGCTCGAACGCCTTCTCTGGGCCCGGCTGTCGGTGTTCACCACCGACTTCGACCTCGAGGCGGCCCAGGCGGTGTGCGCCGACCCGGACACCGGCACGGGCCTGCACCGCGAGGACGTCGAGGACGTCCTGATAGCGCTGGTGGAGAAGTCCATCCTGCTGCGGGTCGACACCGGCGCGGCGATCCGTTTCCGGATGCTCGACACCGTGCGGGAGTACGGCGCCGAGTGGCTGCGCGAGCTGGGCCAGTCAGCGCCGACGCGACGCCGCCACCGCGACCACTACCTCGGGCTCGCCCGGCGGTTCGACGACGAGTGGTTCGGCCCGCAGCAGGTCGCCTGGCGCGCCCGGATGAGCCACGAGCTGCCGAACCTGCGCGCGGCGCTCGACTTCTGCCTCGAGCACCGTGCCGAGCACGCCGCGGGCCTCGACCTGGCCGGGCGGCTCACCTTCTTCTGGATGGCGTGCGGCTTCATCGCCGAGGGCCGTCACTATCTGCGGCGGGCGCTGGCCCTTGGGCGGCCGCCGGGCGCGAGCCTGACGCGCGCGCTATGGGCTTCCGCGTGGCTGGCCGACTTCCAGGGAGACCTGGACGAGGCCAACGACCTCGCCACCGAGTGCCTGTCGCAGGCGTTCTCCCAGAGCGACCTCGAGGCGGTGGGCTGGGGCACGGTCTGCTGCGCCAACACCGGTCTGCGCTGGGGGTATGTCTCGGAGGCGCTGGCGATGTACGAGCGCGCGCGTGAGATGCACGAGGACGGCGGCGACCGGCGAGCCGGCCTCGCGTACGCGCTGACCGGCCAGGCGTACGCGCTCACGCGTCTCGGCCGGCCCGACCAGGCGCTGTGGTGCCTGCGATGGCAGAGGTCGCTGTGCGAGTCCTGGGGGGACATCTGGCTGCGCTCATCGGGAGACTGGATCCGCAGCCTGATCGAACTCGATCGCGGCGACTACTCCTCGGCGGGCAGGTACGCCCGCATGTCCCTGCGCGACAAGCACCGGCTCCACGACAGCCTCGGCATGACGATGGCGCTGGCGAGCCTGGCCAGCTCGGCGGCGGGTCTCGGCGACATGGACCGCGCGGCACGGCTGCTCGGCATCGGCGAGCAGGTCGAGCGCGCCTTCGGCCTGCTCAGGTGCCTCCCGCGGCCGGACGGGTTGCGCGAGGAGACCGAGTCGCGGGTCAGGGCGGCTCTCGGGGACGGCGTGTTCGACACCGCGTTCGCCGGAGGCCGCGAGCAGGACATCGACAGCGCCCTGGCGTACGCGCTCGCCGACGCCTCCGCCAGGGTGCGCGAGGCGGAGACCTGATCAGGGGCGTCCGGACGGGGGTCGGCTCGACCACGTCGGTGGCCTCGGGGATGAGCGGTCAGGGCCGGGGCGGGCCGCCGCAACGTGTTGACATTAATGCCAAAAATGACATTATTCAGCCATGCGAGAGGAAGCCGAGCGGCTGCTGCTGATCAAGGATGACTTCGAGCGCTTCCGCGCCGCCACCCGGCTGCTGGTTGATCTGGACGACCTGATCCTGGAGATCTCCCGCATCCGCAACGAGAGCGCCTCCCGGATGCAGATCAGCGCGGTCAGCCCGCCCGTCCGTTCGGACGACGCCCTGCCGGACGACGCCCGGGCCGTGCTGGAGTGCATCCGCAGGACCGGAGCCCAGCGGTTCCGCCGGCGCGACGTGTTCCGCCGCCTCGCCCGCCGCTTCAAGACCGTCGCCGCCATGGTGCCCGCGCTGGACCTCCTGGAGGCCGCCGGCTACATCCGCAAGATCGAGCCGACCGTCGGCCCCGGCCAGCCGGGCCGGCGGCGCTCACCGGAGTACGAAGTCCGCTTCTAACAGCCGGTCACATCGGGTGGGGAGGGCCGCCTGGTGAGGACAGGTCGTCACGGCACCGAGCGCGTACCCCGCGATGGCGCGCTCCTGAGGGTGCCGGTCGCGAGGGTCAGGCCTGTGGTGCCGCGGCGGTGGTTGCCGCGTCCGGGGGCTGGCTGTCGTCGCTCTGGGGCGAGCCGGAGGCAGGGGCCGGCGCGGCGGTGACACCGAGCATGGCCTCTTCGACGGTCTCGTAGGTGTCGAACGCGTTGCGCAGCCCCGTGATGGTCAGCACGCGCAGCAGCGTGCCCTGCACCCCGCTGATCATGAGGACATGGCCGGTGGCCTTACTGCGGCGCAGCGCGGCGATGAGCTCGCTCAGCCCGACGGAATCGCAGAAAGTGACGGCGCCCATATCAAGAATGACCGCTGATATGCCCAGTATCTCCCATGCGCGGGCGAGCTCGTCTCGCAGAACGAGGGCGGAACGGTAGTCCAGTTCTCCTTGGATCTGGACGACGACCGCGCCCTGCCGCACCCCCGTGGACACGATGAATCCGGCCTGCGGCTCGGCACCAAACTGCATGATCAACTCCTCCGGCCTGCAGGTTTCAGGGCAGGCGTGCCTCCTTTCCTACCAGGTTCGGCCGACGGTTAACGCCACTCCGCCGTACGGGTGTGGACCGCGGGACCCCGATCCGATGCCCTCCAGGTGATCGCACAGCAGTCCCTTCCAGCGGTCCGGGCGGCCGTACATCCCTTCCAGCGCTTGGCGAAGCGGGCGAGGACGAGCCGGAGGGCCGCCACCCCGGGCCGTCCGCCGATGGGCGCAGGCGAGGGATCGTCGCCTCAGCCTCGGGGACGGTCGGCCCATCGGGTCTTGTACCCCTCAGCCTCCGGGACGGCCGGCCCACCGGGACCGCTCAGCCCGCCGGGACGGACACCGGACCACCCGACGAGCGGGTCCGGTGCCTGGTGTCCCGGTTATCGGTGGCGGGCGCCGGTGCGGCGAGTCAGCGCGACGAGGGCGCCCGCGCAGACGAGGAGTAGCAGGACGCCACCCGCCACCAGAGGGATGGTGCGACTCCAGCCGACGTCCGGGGTGGCGTCACGGGCTTCCGCTGCCGGTCGCGCCGATTCGAGGGCCGGACCGCCGGAACCGCCCGCGCCGTCCGCTTCACCGGCCGCCTGCTCGCCATCGGCGCCGTCCGAGCCGTCCGAGTCGTTCAGACCGCCCGAGTCGTTCAGGCCGTCCGTGCGGGTGCCGTCCGTGCCGTTCGCCTCGTCCGTGCCGGCTGGGCTGCTCTCTTCGTCCGCGGTCGCCGGGGGGTTCTGGGCGTCGGTGCCGGCTGGGCGGAAGACGACGTCCGAGCAGGAGTAGTAGGTGTCCGGGGTGTCGGAGTTCTGCCACACCGTGTAGATGAGGTGCCGGCCCGTCTTGCCGGAGGGCAGTTTCCCCTTCATCTTGTACGCCCCGCGCACGAGCGCGGGGTCGGTGGCCCGCAGGAACGGCTCGGATTCCAGAGCGGACCACTTCAGCGGCTGTGTCGGCGTATATCCGTCCTTTGTGACGTACATCCGGAACGTCCCCATGTGCGGGATGGTCGCCCGATACTTGAAGGTGAACGTCGCGCCCGCGGGCAGCTCTGTGGCGGGCCAGTCCCCACGCGGCAGATCCAGGCCCGCGAACCGGGGGAGCCCGGCGCTGCAGAGCTCGCCGTCCGGGATGACCTCCCGGTCACGCCCGCCGACGCCGGGGACCCTGAGGGTGTCCCAGTCGTCGAGCGCGTTCGGAGCGCTCTTCGCCATGGCCGCCGCGCACGCCTTGGACGTCGCCGCCTCACCGCGCTCGGGAGCGCAGGCCGCCGCTCTGCTGAGCGGATTCTCCAGGGCGCCGTGCGCCCCGGCCGGTCCGGCCGCCCATGATCCGAGCAGCAGGTGGGTAGCGCCGAAGGCGGCGGCCGTCAGGGTGATCCTGCGCCACGCGATCACGCGGTAGACCTCCTCGGTGGCGGCGCGGGCCAGGGAGGCCCGCGCCGTGGTCGGCGACGCCTCCCGGCATCCGGCGCCGGAGGCACGGCACTGCGGGCACGAACGTAGCAGGGGCGTATCCGCAAGGTGGTCGAAACGAGATCAAAACGTCATCCCCTGCCAAGGCGCCAGAGCCACCGGCTCTCCAGCCCCGGCTCGTCGGCCCGGTCGCGACCGCTCGTCCGCGGGTCACGTCCGGCGTCCGAGGGTCACGCCCGGGGGTCACCTCCGGGTGTCACGTCCGCGAGTCACCTCCGGGGGTCGCGGGTAGCGTCCGGCGCATGTGGGTGTGGGGGTCATTTCCGGTCGCTTCCGGTCGTTATGGCAGGTGGGGGAGGATCATCGTGATCCCCGGCGTGTCCATGGCGGTCAGGGCCGAAGGCACCTCGCCGAGGCCGATAGTGCGGGTGATGAGCGCCTCGGGCCGGAGCGTCCCGTCGGCGATCATGCCGAGCATGGGTGGGTACGCGTGCGCGGCCATGCCGTGGCTGCCGAGGATCTCCAGCTCGAGCCCGATGACCCGATCCATCGGCACGGCAGGATGCCCGGCCGCCCGGGGGAGCAGGCCGACCTGGACGTGCCGCCCGCGTCGGCGCAGGCTCTCGATGGCGGCTCCGAGGGTCGCGGCGCTGCCGAGCGCGTCGACGGTCAGGTGGGCGCCCCCGCCGGTGATCTCGCGCACCCGCGCCGGCCCCGCCGTGCCGGCCGGCTCCGTCGCATCGATGGATCCGCCTATTTCGCTTGTGCCGCTCGTGCCGGCCGCGTTCTCGGTGAGCACGGTGTGGGTGGCGCCGAAGCGGGTGGCGAGGTCGAGGGCGGCGGGGGAGATGTCGACGGCGATCACGCGGGCGCCGCAGGCGGCGGCGATCATCACCGCCGAGAGGCCGACCCCGCCGCAGCCGTACACCGTCACCCATTCGCCGGCGGCGACGCGCCCCTGGGCGACGACCGCGCGGAACGCGGTGGCGAAGCGGCAGCCGAGGCTCGCCGCGGTCGGATAGGACATGGAGCCGGGCAGCGCGACGAGGTTGACGTCGGCGTTCTCGATCGCGACGTACTCGGCGAACGATCCCCAGTGGGTGAAGCCAGGCTGCGTCTGGTTCTCGCAGACCTGCTGGTCGCCCGCCGCGCAGGCCGGGCAGCGCCCGCAGGCGCACACGAACGGGGTGGTGACGCGGTCGCCGGGCCGCCACCTGCTCACCTGGTCGCCGACGGCCTCGACGACACCGGCCAGCTCATGCCCCGGCACATGCGGAAATCTCTGGATATCGGGATCGTGGCCCATCCAGCCGTGCCAGTCGCTCCGGCACAGCCCGGTCGCCTCCACCCGGATCACGGCCCCCGCACGCCCCGGCGCCGGATCGGCGACCTCGCGAACCTCCGGCCGCCCGCCGAACCCGTCATACTGCACCGCGCGCACGGCCGGCTCCCTTCTCCCCCAACCCGCTCACATCCGGACAGGACGATTGTGCCGCCCGTCCACCCCCCTCGTACCGCCGGGGCATGCGCCGTTCGCCCCGATTCCCCTGCCTGGCCCGGTGCGCACCGTGCGCTCGGGTGCGCTGCCGTTTGGATGGGTTGTTTCGGCGTATGGCCGAGAAATGCTGGCAAAGTGCGCGATAAGGTCTCCCGGCCGTCGTGGGCGGCGGTGAGGGTGTGCGGGACCGTACGGAGGCAGCTCGTGGATCTTGGGATATCGATCGCCATCGCCGTCACCGTCGTCGTGATGATCGCCGGGTTCGCCGCGGCCGCGCGGCGGCTGCTCAACCTGACGTTCGGCCTGCTGCGCGCGTTCCTGGCCGGGGCACTGGCCTTCGTGCTGGCCGGGCCGATCGCGAAGGCGATGGCGGGCTCGGTCTCGCCGGACGACTCCAGCCTCGCCCCGCTGTGGTTCCTCATCCTGGCCGTGGCCTGCGCGCTGCTCGCGGCGATGGTGTTCCTGGCGGTGGCCGAGGCGCTCGTGCCCACCGGGTCCCTGCCCGGTCCGGTCGAGCTGGTGCGCTCGTTGCGCGGGAGGGTCGTCAGGTCGCGCCGCTACTTCACCATTGTCCGGATCCTCGCCCGCCACGGGCTCGGGCCGTACCTGCGCGGGCGCCGGCCGGACCTCGGCGGCGCCTCCGGGCGGGCACGGCTCGCGCACTCGCTGCGCCGTGCCCTCGACGAGGCGGGCGTCACGTTCGTCAAGCTCGGCCAGATCCTGTCCACCCGTCCCGACCTGCTGCCCGCGGAGTTCATCGACGAGCTGACGCTGCTGCGGGACAGGGCGGCGCCCGCACCGTGGGAGGAGATCGAGCGCGTGCTGGCCGCCGAGCTGCCCGGGCCGGTGGAGGAGGTGTTCGCGGAGTTCGAGCGACGGCCGCTCGCCTCGGCGTCGATCGCGCAGGTGTACGCCGCCCGGCTGCGCTCGGGGGCCCGTGTGGTGGTGAAGGTCCAGCGCCCCGGGGTCGCCGAGGTGGTCGAGCGCGACCTCGACATCGTGGCGCGGCTCGCCCGCTCCCTGGAGGCGCGTACGCGGTGGGGGCGCGCGATCGGCGTCCGCGACCTGGCGCGCGGGTTCGCCGAGGCCCTGCACGAGGAGCTGGACTTCCGCGTCGAGACCGCCAACATGGCCGCCGTAGCCGCGGGCTCGCGTGACGCGGCGGTGCACGTGCCTGACCCCTACGCGCCTTTGTGCGGCCGGCGCGTGCTGGTCATGGAACGCCTGGACGGTACGCCGCTCGGCGCCGCCGCCCCGGGCGCGGGCGCGACCGGGCACGCCGGGGAGACCGGCGGTCAGGGGAAGATCGGAGACGGCGCGGAGGTCGGGGACGGCACCGCCGGCGGGGAGGGCGTGGCGGGGCCGGGGGAGGAGCGAGGCGCTGAGCCGGTGATGCTGGCTCGTACATTGCTCGACACGCTGCTACGGCAGATCATGGTGGACGGCGTCTTCCACGCCGACCCCCACCCCGGGAACATCATGCTGCTCGAGGACGGGCGTCTCGGCTTGCTGGACTTCGGCTCGGTGGGCCGGTTGGACGGCTCGCTGCGCGCCTCGCTCCAGCGGCTGCTGCTCGCGATGGACCGCGGGGACCCTCTCGGCGTGTCCGACGCGCTGCTGGAGGTCGTGCCGCGCCCGGACGAGATCGACGAGCAGCGGCTGGAGCGCGAGCTTGGCCGGTTCATGGCCCGCCACATGAGCGGCGGTGGCGTCCCGGCGGCCGGCGCGCGGATGTTCACCGACCTGTTCAAGATCGTCTCCGGGCATGGGCTCTCCGTCCCGCCGGAGGTGGCGGCCGTGTTCCGCACGCTGGCGACGGTCGAGGGGACGCTCACCGCGCTCGAACCCGGCTTCGACCTGGTGGCGGAGGCGCGCGCGTTCGCCGTCCGCCACTTCGCCGAGCGGCGCGACCCGGCGGCCGTCCGGCGGATCGTGACCGACGAGGTGGCGGCGCTGCTGCCCATGCTGCGCCGGCTGCCGCGCCGGGTGGAGCGCATCGTCGGCGCGGCCGAGCACGGGCGGCTGAGCCTGAACGTGCGGCTGTTCGCCGACGAGCGCGACCGCAGGCATGTCACCGCCATGCTGCACCAGGTGCTGCTGACGGTGCTGGCCGCCACCACCGGGATCATGGCGGTCCTGCTGCTGGGCACCGACGCGGGCCCGAAGGTGACCGCGGAGGTCTCGCTGTACCAGCTGTTCGCCTACAACCTGCTGGTGGTGGCCTCGGTCCTGGCCCTGCGCGTCCTGGTCCTGATCTTCCGCCGGGACACCTGACCGGGCAAGCAGATGATCAAGTCGGGCTTATGGCGACCGCTTCGGGGGAGGGGAGGCGTTGGTGGGTCCGGGCACCTCAGGTGAACTTTCGCCCGCCGCCGGAGCGGGTTGAGAGGGGAGCCATGACGGCGATCAGGCCGGCCCGGGTGGCCGGTACGAACCGGGGCATCGCCCTTCCGGGCATCGTCCTGGGCTTGGGGCTGGGCGGGTTCGTCGACGGCATCCTTCTGCACCAGGTCCTGCAGTGGCACCACATGCTGAGCAGCACGGACACCGACAACATCGGGGTGCGCTACTACTCGCCGGACACCGTGCCCGGCCTGCGGATGAACACGCTGTGGGACGGCTTCTTCCACGTGTTCACCTGGCTGGCGGTGCTCGCGGGACTCTGGCTGCTGTACTCGAGGGTCACCCACTCGCGCGGCCGGATCTGGAGGTCGCGGGTGCTGTGGGGCTGGGGCCTGGTCGGGTGGGGGATCTTCAACCTCGTCGAGGGCATCATCGACCACCACATCCTGGGCATCCACCACGTGCACGGCGGCCCGTATCAGATGTGGTGGGATGTCGCCTTCCTCCTGCTCGGTGCCGTGCTTGTGGTGGGCGGGTGGCTGCTGCAGCGCGGCGGGACGGTACTCGACGTGTGCCGGGAGTCCCCGGGCCACACGCGGGAGCCGTGAGCGTGTTCCCGCAGGAGATCCCGCGGGCGCGGGGCACGCGCTGGACGTGGATGGACGAGACGCCCTGGGCCCACGAGTCGCCTCCGACCCGCGACATGCCTCCGATGTACGACATGCACGGCCATGGTGGCGCACTGGACGTGCTGCCGTTCGTGGCGGCGGTGGCGGCGGTCGTGGTCGCGGGCTGCTACGCGGTGGCGGCGGCGCGGCGCCGCTCGGAGGTGCGAGGTTGGAGTCACTGGCGGACGGCGGCCTTCCTCGCGGGCGCCTCACTGCTGGCGGCCGGGTTCCTGCCTCCGGTGGCCACGCTCGCCGAGCACGACCTGCGCGGCCACATGCTCCTGCACCTCCTCATCGGCATGCTGGCCCCCCTCGGGCTGGTCCTCGGCGCGCCGGTGACCCTCGTGCTGCGGTCGGCGACGCCCCGTGGCCGGCGTGTGGTCGCGGCGGTCCTGCGGAATCCGGCGCTGCACGTCCTCGCCAACCCGTGGACGGCGCTCGCGCTCAACGTGGGCGGGCTGGTGGCCCTCTACGCCACCCCGCTGTACCGGCTGTCGGCCGGTCAGCCGGTGGTCCATCACCTGGTCCACGCGCACTTCGTTCTGGCCGGTTGCCTGTTCGCCTGGGTCATCGCGGGGCCGGATCCCGCCCCGCGCCGTCCGGCGGTGCCGCACCGGCTGGTCGTGCTCGGCGTGGCGATCGCGGCGCACGCGACGCTCTCCCAGCTCATGTACGCCGGTCTGCTCGTCGACGTCCCGGTGCCCGTCGCGTCGCGGCAGGGCGCGGCGGAGATCATGTACTACGGCGGGGACATCGCCGAACTGCTGCTCGCGCTGGCGATGGTCGCCACCTGGCGCCCGGCCCGGAGGCGGAGGCCGTCGACGTCCGCTCCCGCGTACGCCACGACCGGCCAATGATCCCTCCGGGGGACGGTCCAGACGGGCCGCCCCTCGGGCGGGTCGGCCCCCGGCGCGCTGGCCATGCTTCTGGGCCGCGGCTGCCTCGCGCTCTGGATCGCGCAATGCGACAGCACCTGCGGATACGGCGGTCCCGATGAACGACACGATGATCACAGCAGCGTGGAACGACTGACTAAGCCCTTCATCGATCGCGACCGTGCCTCCGACCAGAGACGACCCGACCGCAGCAACGACCGGAAGCCATAAGGCCCTCGCGGCCGGTGGTCCGTCCCACAAACAGGTCTTGACCTGAAGGGGGGCTTTACTTACCCGCAAACCGGATAGGGGAGGACGACCGACCGCCATAGGAGGGAGCCGCCGTCATGACGGACGTGTCGAGCAAGGGCCCGCAGCCGGATGACGAGCGGCCTGTGCTGACCAACCGGCAAGGCCACCCGGTCTATGACAACCAGGATCAGCGGACGGTGGGAGCGCGCGGCCCTGTCACGCTGGAGAACTACCAGTTCCTGGAGAAGATCAGCCACTTCGACCGCGAGCGGATCCCCGAGCGCGTCGTCCACGCGCGGGGCACCACGTCCTACGGGTACTTCGAGGCGACCGGCTACCTCGGGGACGAGCCGATCTCCCGCTACACCCGCGCGGTCCCGTTCAGCGAGCCCGGCAAGCGGACGGACGTGGCCGTGCGGTTCTCCACCGTGATCGGCGGCAGGGACTCCTCCGAGTCCGCCCGCGACCCGCGAGGCTTCGCGGTGAAGTTCTACACCGAGCACGGCAACTGGGACCTCGTGGGCAACGACCTGGCGGTGTTCTTCATCAGGGACGCCATCAAGTTCCCCGACGTGATCCACTCGCTGAAGCCCGATCCGGTGACCTTCCGGCAGGAGCCGAACCGCATCTTCGACTTCATGTCGCAGTCGCCCGAGAGCATGCACATGATCATCAACCTGTTCAGCCCGCGCGGCATCCCGTCGGACTACCGCCACATGCAGGGGTTCGGCGTCAACACCTACCGGTGGGTGAACCAGCAGGGCGAGACCCACCTGGTGAAGTACCACTGGATGCCCAAGCAGGGGGTCCGCAGCATGACGGCCGCCGACGCGGCAGCCGTCCAGGCGCTGGAACTCGGCCACGCCACCAAGGACCTGCGGGACGCGATCGACCGCGGCGACCACCCCGAGTGGGAGCTGCTGGTGCAGATCATGACCGACGACGAGCACCCCGAGCTGGACTTCGACCCCCTGGACGACACCAAGGTGTGGCCGGAGGATCAGTTCCCCGCGCTGCCCGTCGGGCGGATGGTCCTCAACAGCAACGTCGCCAACGTCTTCGCCGAGAACGAGCAGATCTCGTTCGGCACGGGTGTGCTGATCGACGGGCTGGACTTCTCCGAGGACAAGATGCTGCTGGGGCGGACGTTCTCCTACAGCGACACCCAGCGTCACCGGGTGGGGCCGAACTACCTGCAACTGCCGGTGAACCAGGCCAAGAACGCCGAGGTGCGCACCAACCAGCGCGACGGCTTCATGACCTACCACGTCGACGGCCAGGGGGAGAGCCCGCACGTCAACTACGAGCCCTCGATCACCGGCGGGCTCCGCGAGGCGGAGCACCCGACCCACGACGAGGTGGGCCCGACGATCAGCGGACGGCTCACCCGCAAGCGCATCCCGCGGACCAACGACTACAAGCAGGCCGGCCAGCGCTACCTGCTCATGGAGCAGTGGGAGCGGGACGACCTGGTGCTCAACTTCACCACGCTGCTCGCCCAGTGCGTCCGGCCCGTCCAGGAGCGGATGGTCTGGCATCTGCTCATGGTCGAGGACGACCTCGGGCTGCGAGTGGGCGCCGGTCTCGGCATCGGCCCCGAGGACGTGGCGCACCTGGAGCCGCTGGCGAGCCAGGATCTGACCGAGGAGGACAAGGAGCGCCTGTCCAACCTGGGCAAGAACGGCCCCCGGGACGTGACCGGCTTGAAGATGACCCACTGCGTGCCCAACGAGCGGTTCATCCCATAGCCGTCCCGGCCACCCGTGGTACCGGCCACGTGGTGGTTGCCACCGCTCCCGTACCGGCCGTCGCGGTCAGCCCGCGGCGGCCGGTGCGGCTTGTCACGGCGCCGGTTCAGTCGGCGGGCAGGTGGCGTGCCAGGAAGCCGGCGGCGAGCCGCCAGCCCGCCTCCGCCGCCTCCGCGTGGTAGAACCGCGGCGCGTCGAAGTTGTGGAAGGCGTGGCCGGCCGCCTCCTGCACGTGGATCTCCATGCCGTCCCGCCCCGCGACGGCCCGTTCCACCTGGGCCACCTTGTCGCGCGGGATGTAGGGGTCCTGGCCGCCGAAGTGGAACTGGACGGGGGCGTCGATCCGGTCCATGAGGCCGACCGCGTCGGGGACCATGGAGCCGTAGAAGGAGACGACGGCGGCCGGGTGGGTCCGGGCGGCCAGCGCGTACGCGAGGGAGCCGCCGAGGCAGAAGCCGATGAGGCCGGTGCCGCCGGTCACCTCGGGCAGCGCGGAGAGCGCGCCCAGGGCCGCCTCGGAGTCGGCCACCCCGAGCTCGAAGTCGAACCGCGAGCCCATCTTCAGTGAGTCGGCCAGCCCCTCGTCGTCGTGATCGGCCTGCCAGTGGCGCTGCAGCCGCCAGAACAGGTCGGGCGCGCCCACGACGTATCCGAGCCCGGCCAGGTCCTCGGCGACCTTGCGGATGTAGGTGCCGACGCCGTAGATCTCCTGGATGAGGAGCAGGCCGGGGCCGCCGCCTCGCTCGGGAGTCCAGAGGTCCATGTCGAAACCGCCGTCGGCGACGGCGACGGTGACGGTCTCTCGGCGTGTTCGCACGGCTTCCTCCCAGGGTTCGGATCGCGTTTGCCGCCTCGGCGCCGGGGCAGCCGCGATCGGAGAGCGCGGTAGGACGTCGACCCAGAGACGGTGCATGACATGACATATCACGAGGCCCCCCAGCCCGCTGAGCGTGTAGCCGTCAAGGAGTAGCGTCCGGGGCCGCTCGGTCCCGGGTGCCGGGCCGCGCGGCCGGACGGTCCTCGGCGGAGGCGGCGCGCCGCAGGAGGGGAGTGACCCGGTGGCCCACCAGGGTCCGCATGGCGAGCGCGGTGGTGGTGCGCTCCACCCCCGGCGTGGCCAGGATGCGGCCGGCCACCCGGTAGAGGTCGTCCGCGTCCCGCGCGGCGACCCGCACCAGCAGGTCGGCGTCCCCGCCGCTGATCCCGAGGACCTCGATGACCTCCGGGATGCCGGCCAGGCCGTCCGACACCGCGCCGAGCAGGTGCTGGTCGACTCGCACCGTGATGTACGCCGTCAGCCGGTAGCCGAGGATCTCCGGATCCAGGGACCGTTCGAACGCCGCCAGCACCCCGCGTTCCTCCAGCCGGGCGAGCCTCGCCTGCACGGTGTTGCGGGACAGGCCCACCTGCTCGGCCAGCGCGAGCACGGTGGCCCGCGGGCTGTCGATCAGTGCGAGCAGCAGGCGCGCGTCGACCCGGTCGAGCGTCCCCGAGCTGCGCATACTGCCTCACCTTCCTGGGGTGACCCCTACAAAACCGTGCATGAAGCTTACTTAAGCAAGATGCGCTTGCGCATACGAGCCGCCCGTGGTCAGCATGGCTCAGCAATGTGCTCAATGGGCGACGGCCGACGTCTGCTGGAGGCGGGTATCCGATGAACCACAGGGCGGACCTCGCGGCCCTTCCGGCTCCGACCGCCGGCCTCGCGGAGCTCTCGGAGCCCGCGGACCTGGCGGTCCTGCGCGAGATCGAGCAGCGGGTGCTGTGGCTGTCCACGGCCATGATCGATCATGCCAACAGGGTGCGCCCCAACCCGTCGGGACTCAAGGTAGGCGGCCACCAGGCCTCCAGCGCGTCCATGGTATCGATCATGACGGCGCTGTGGTTCTCATCCCTGACCGCGGACGACCGGGTGTCGGTCAAGCCGCACGCCTCGCCCGTGCTGCACGCCATCAACCACCTGCTCGGCGAGCTGGACGCGTCGTACCTCACCACGCTGCGCGCCTTCGGCGGCCTGCAGAGCTACCCCAGCCGCACCAAGGACCCCGACCCGGCCGACTATTCCACCGGTTCGGTCGGCATCGGCGCGACCGCGCCGATCTGGGGCGCGCTGGCCCGCCGATACGTCGAGGCCCATTTCGGCGGGGCCGGCACCGGGCGGCAGTACTCCCTGGTCGGCGACGCCGAGCTGGACGAGGGCGCCTGCTGGGAGGCGATCCTCGACCCGCAGGTCGCCGAGCTGGGCGAGGTCGTCTGGATCGTCGACTTCAACCGCCAGTCCCTGGACCGGGTGGTCCCGAACATGGGCGGCACCCGGCTGCAGGGCATGTTCGCCGCGGCCGGCTGGCAGGTGCTCACCGTCAAGTACGGCCGGCTGCTGGAGGAGCTCTTCAACAGGCCGGGAGGCGAGGCGCTGCGGGCGCGCATCGACCGGATGTCCAACCCCGAGTACCAGCGGCTGCTGCGCTGCGGCCCCGCCGAGCTGCGCGCACGCCTGTCCGGCGCGTCCCCGTCGGTCCCCGGCACGGCGGCGGCCGAGCAAGAGGCGGAGAGCATCGCGCGGCTGCTGGACGGCGTGGACGACGCGACGCTGCACGCCGCCATCCGCAACCTGGGCGGGCACGACCTGACGGCCCTGCGGCAGGCGTTCGACGCGATCGACGACACCCGCCCCACCGTGATCTTCGCCTACACCGTCAAGGGCCACGGCCTGGCGACCGAGGGCCACCCGCAGAACCACTCCTCGCTGCTGACCGCCGACCAGCTTCGCGCGCTCGCCGCCCGGGTCGGGGCCGACCCGGACGACCCGTGGGCGCCGTTCCCCGAGGGCGGCCGCGCCGCGCTGCGCTGCGCCGACACGGCACGGCGGCTGCGCAGGACGCCGCCGGTGCCCGAGAGCGTGCCCGACGTCCCCGCCGACTTCGGCCGCACCCCGCACGGCACCGCCACCACCCAGGCGGCTCTCGGGCGCACCCTGTTCGACCTGAGCCGGCAGGCACCGGGCGTCGGCCGCCGCGTCGTCACCGTCAGCCCGGACGTCACCTCCAGCACCAACCTCGGCGGCTGGCTCAACAAGGTGGGCGTCTGGGCCACCGCCGAGCGGCCCGACTGGTTCGACGACGACGCCGAGACCATCCTGCACTGGCGCGAGGGGCCCACCGGCCAGCACATCGAACTGGGGATCGCCGAGACCAACCTCGTCGGGCTGCTCGGCGAGCTCGGCGCCACCTGGTCGCGCTGGGGGCGGCCCCTGCTGCCGATCGGGGTGCTGTACGACCCGTTCGTGGAGCGGGCCCTTGAACCATGGTCGTTCGGCATCTACGCCGGCGGGCAGTCCATCCTGGTCGGGACGCCGTCGGGGGTCAGCCTCGGTCCCGAGGGCGGAGCCCACCAGTCGATCAAGACGCCGTCCATCGGCCTCGAGCAGCCGGGCTGCACGAGTTACGAGCCGGCGTTCGCGATCGACCTCGAGTGGTGCCTGCTGGCGGCGCTGGCGCGGCTCGGCAGGCCGGACGGGCGGTCGGCCTACCTGCGGCTGTCCACCCGTCCCGTCGACCAGGGACTGGCCGGCGTGCCCGCCGACCCCGCGGCCCGTGAGCTGCGCCGGCGGCAGGTCGTCGCCGGGGCCTACCCGCTCAGGCGGCACGACCGCCCCGCCGTCACGATCGCCGCGATGGGCGCGGTCGTGACAGAGGCGCTCGCAGCGGCCGACCGCCTGGCGGGGCTCGGCATCGGCGCGGACGTCGTCGTCCCGACCAGTCCCGGGCTGCTGTTCGAGGGCCTGCGGAGCCGGGGCGGTCACGGCGACGCGCCCACCTGGATCCTCGACAGCGTCTTCCCCACGCGGCGTGCCACCCCGCTCGTGACCGTCGTGGACGGCCATCCGCACACGCTCGCCTTCCTCGCGGGCGTCCACCAGGTGCCGGCGACCCATCTCGGCGTCACCCGGTTCGGCCAGTCGGGGAGCATCGAGGACGTGTACCGCCACCACGGGCTGGACGCGGACGCCATCGTCGCGGCCTGCCTGGACCTGGTGGACTGAGCCGCCGCTCCCCGATCGGGCGGTAGCGTTCTTGTATGACCGGCACATTCCGGCAGTGGCGGGTGCGGCGCGAGTTCATCCTCCTCAAGGGGGCCGCCGCGGCCGCCTTCGCCGTCATCGCCTTCGCCGTCTCCGGCGATCCGCGCGGCATGCTGCTGTGCGCGGCCGCCGCCGTCCTGCTGGCCGGGTTCGCCCTTCGTGACGTCGTGGCCCCGGTGCGACTCACCGCCGACGAGGGGGGTCTGACGATGGTGACCGGGCTCGCACGGCGCGAGCGGGTGCCCTGGCCGCGCGTGGCGCACATCAGGGTCGCCCGCAACGCCCGGTACGGGCTGCGCTGGGAGTTGCTGGAGATCGAGACGGCCGAGAGCCTGCACATCTTCTCCTCCCACGAGCTCGGGGTCTCCTGTGTGCAGGTGGCAGAGGAGCTGTTCCGGCTCCGGCCGGCCTGACCGCTCGCGGATCCGTACAGGAAAGCGCTCTCTTGGCGAACCGTCGCCCCGGACTGCGATCACGGTCGGCGGCGGTCATCGTTCCAGTTCATACGGGTGATCGACGCCGACCGCCCGCTCGTGCCCCGGTCATCGGTACGGCAACGCCCTGGGAGAGCGCTCTAGCGCCCTATTGACGGAGGCGCGCTCACAGGGTCAGGATCTGGCCAGTGCGGCTGCGGGGGGCCGTGCACGACCCGCGCAGTGCATCGAGAACGGACGCTCATGACCAGACCTCCTGTCCGATCAGGTGCTCGCCGCCGCGCTACGGCGCTGCTGGCGGGCCTGGCACTCCTGGCCGGCGGCGCCACCGGCGTTCCGAGTGCGGGCGCCGACAGCGCGAAGGGCGCCAGGCAGCCGGTGATCGGGAAACCCGCCATGGACGAGCACGGCTGCGCTCGCATCGAGAAGACCCTGCCCACGCTCGCCGACTGGCCCAAGGTCGAGAGCCGGATCAAGAAGAACCCCGCGGACGAGAAGCGGGTGGCGGAGATCCTGGCCGGCATGACCCTCGCCGAGAAGGTCGGCCAGATGACCCAGCCGGAGATCTCGGCCATCACCCCCGAGGAGGTCGCGCAGTACGGCATCGGCTCGGTGCTCAACGGCGGCGGCTCCTGGCCCGGCCGTGACAAGCACGCCTCGCCGAAGGCCTGGCTCGATCTCGCCGACGCGTACTGGCAGGCCTCCGTCGGCACCAGGACCAAGATCCCGGTCATCTGGGGCATCGACGCCGTGCACGGCAACAACAACGTCTACGGTGCGACGATCTTCCCGCACAACATCGGCCTCGGCGCCGCCCACGACCCCTGCCTGGTCCGCGACATCGGCGCGGCGACGGCCACGCAGATCCGCGCCACCGGCCAGGACTGGGCCTTCGCCCCCACGCTGGCCGTCGTGCGCGACGACCGGTGGGGCCGCACCTACGAAGGCTTCTCGGAGGATCCCCGCATCACCCGCGCCTACGGCTACGAGGCGGTCCGGGGCCTGCAGGGCACCCACCCGCGCGGCATCGGCGAGAAGGGCGTCATCGCCACCGCCAAGCACTTCATCGGAGACGGCGGCACCCTGAAGGGCACCGACCAGGGGGTCAACCCCTCCTCCGAGGCCGAGATGATCAACATTCACGGGCAGGGCTACTACGGCGCGCTCGCGGCCGGGGCGCAGACCGTGATGGCGTCGTTCAACAGCTGGACGAACGCCGACCTCGGCATCAACGAGGGCAAGATGCACGGCAGCAAGCACGCGCTCACCGACATCCTCAAGCAGAAGATCGGCTTCGACGGCGTCGTCGTCTCCGACTGGAACGGCATCGGCCAGGTCACGGGGTGCACCAACTCCAGCTGCGCGCGGGCCGTCAACGCAGGCATCGACATCGTCATGGTGCCGAACGACTGGAAGGCGTTCATCGCCAACACCATCGCCCAGGTCGAGAGCGGCGAGATCCCGATGGCGCGCATCGACGACGCGGTGACCCGCATCCTGCGCGTGAAGCTGCGCGCCGGGGTGTTCAGCGCCCCGAAACCTTCCGCGCGCGCCAAGGCGGGGTCGGCCGACGCGCTGCAGGCCAGGGCGCTCGCCCGTAAGGCCGTACGCGAGTCGCAGGTCCTGCTCAAGAACAACGGCAAGGTGCTGCCGCTCGCCACCGGCTCCAAGGTGCTCGTCGTCGGCAAGAGCGCCGACAGCATGCAGAACCAGACCGGCGGCTGGAGCCTGAGCTGGCAGGGCACCGGCAACACCAACGCCGACTTCCCGAACGGCACGACCATCCTCGGCGGCCTGCGCGAGGTCCTGGGCGCGGCCAACGTCACCTTCAGCGAGACGGCCGACGGCGTCGACCCCTCCGCCTACGACGCGGTCATCGCGGTGATCGGCGAGACTCCGTACGCCGAGGGCGTCGGCGACCTCGGACGTCGCTCCCTGGAGGCGGCCAAGCTCTACCCGGCCGATCTCGCCGTCCTGGACAAGGTCCGCGGCAAGGGCGCGCCCGTGGTGACCGTGTACGTCGCCGGCCGCGCGCTGTGGGTCAACAAGGAGCTCAACCGCTCCGACGCCTTCGTCGCCGCCTGGCTGCCCGGCACCGAGGGCGGCGGCGTCGCCGACCTGCTGGTGCGCGGCTCGCACAGGAGTGAGGGGTACACCGGCAAGCTGTCGTACTCCTGGCCGAAGAGCGCCTGCCAGACCCCGCTGAACGCCGGCGACGAGGGCTACGACCCGCTCTTCCCGCTCGGCTACGGCCTGCGCTACGGGCAGACCGGATCGGTCGGCACGCTGGACGAGACCACCCCCGAAACCGGGTGCGGCTCGACGGGCGGCGGCGGCACCGCGACCGAGGACCTGGAGATCTTCAACCGGACGGACGTCGCCCCCTACAAGAGCTTCATCGGGTCGGCCGAGAACTGGGGCGGCACCGAGATCGGGGTCGACGGCGAGGCGGCGCACTCCGAGATCAACGTGGTGCCCTCCGACGTCAACGTGCAGCAGGACGGCCTCAAGGCGACCTGGACCGGCACCGGGCCCGCGCAGATCTACATGCAGGACCCGGCGGGCGGCAGCGACCTGCGCGGCTACCTCAACGCCGACGCCGCCCTGGAGTTCGACACCATCGTCCACCAGCCCCCGGCCGCCCGCACCGTGATCAGCGCGCACTGCGTGTACCCATGCTTCTCCGAGGTGGTGGCCACGTCGCTGTTCCAGAACCTGCCGGCCGGGAGCAAGGCCACCGTCAAGATCCCGGTGTCCTGCTTGGCCGCCGGCGGCCTGGACTTCGAGAACGTCAACACGCCGTTCCTCGTCTACACCGACGGAGCCTTCTCGGCGTCCTTCGCCAACGTCCGCTGGGTGCCGAACGGGGCCAAGGACCCCGACGCCCGCACCTGCGCCGAGCTCACCTGACCGGCGGGAACGCCTCTCGTACGCCGCTCGCCGTCACACGGTGAGCGGCGCAGGCCACCGCCCGCCTCGTATGCCGTCCGCCCGCACGTGGCGGGCGGCATACGGCGCGGAGGTCAGGGGTGGGGTTTGATCCAGTCGAAGGTCCGTTCTACGGCGCGGCGCCAGTTGTCGTACTCCTCGGCGCGGCGCCGGGGGTCCATGGCCGGGAGCCACTGGGCGGCGCGGTGCCAGTTGCGGCGCAGCCCTTCCAGGTCCGGCCAGTAGCCGACGGCCAGCCCGGCGGCGTACGCGGCCCCGAGGGACACGGTCTCGGCGACCATGGGCCGCACGACCGGCACGTTGAGGACGTCGGCGATGTCCTGCATGAGGAGGTTGTCGGAGGTCATGCCCCCGTCGACCTTCAAGGTGCGCAGCTCCAGCCCGGAGTCGGCGTTCATCGCGTCGACGACCTCGCGGGTCTGCCACGCGGTGGCCTCCAGCACGGCGCGGGCGAGGTGGCCCTTGGTGATGTAGGAGGTGAGGCCGACGATGATGCCGCGGGCCTCGCTGCGCCAGTGGGGGGCGAACAGCCCGGAGAACGCGGGGACGATGTAGCACCCGCCGTTGTCCTCCACGGTGCGGGCGAGGGTCTCGATCTCCGGGGCGCTGCTGATCAGGCCGAGCCCGTCGCGAAACCACTGCACCAGGGCGCCGGTGATGGCGATCGGCCCTTCCAGCGCGTACACGGCGGGTTCGTCGCCGACCTGGTAACCGACGGTGGTGAGCAGCCCGTGGCTGGACCGGACGGGCTCGGCGCCGGTGTTGAGCATGAGGAAGCTGCCGGTGCCGTAGGTGCATTTGGCCTCGCCGGGCGCGAAGCAGGTCTGCCCGAACAGCGCGGCCTGCTGGTCGCCGAGGGCGGCGGCGATGCGGACGCCGGGCAGCACCCGGCTCGCCACGCCGTAGGTCTCGGCGGAGGGCCGGATCCGCGGCAGCATCGCGCGGGGGACGCCGAAGAAGTCCAGGAGATCGTCGTCCCAGTCGAGGGTCTCCAGGTTCATCAGCAGGGTGCGGCCGGCGTTGGTGACGTCGGTGAGGTGGAGGCCGCCCTCGGGGCCGCCGGTGAGGTTCCAGATGAGCCAGCTCTCCATGGTCCCGAACAGGACCTCGCCCCGCTCGGCCCGCTCGCGCAGGCCGGGGTGGTGATCGAGCAGCCAGCGGATGCGCGGCGCGGAGAAGTACGTGGCGAGCGGCAGCCCGCAGCGTTCCTGCACCATGGCGGCCTCGGGCCGGGCGGCGAACTTCTCGACCAGGGTGTCGGTGCGGGTGTCCTGCCAGACGATGGCCCGCCCGATGGGTTCGCCGGTCCGCCGGTCCCACATCAGGGTGGTCTCCCGCTGGTTGGCGATGCCGATGGCCGCGAGCTGGTCCAGGCCGACCCCGGCCTGGGTGAGGGCCTCGGGGGCGATGCGCTCCAGGTTCCGCCAGATCTGGGCGGCGTCGTGCTCGACCCATCCGGGCCGGGGGAAGTGCTGGCGGTGTTCGCGCTGCGTCACCGACACCAGGCGACCTCGGTGGTCGAAGATGATGCACCGCGTCGATGTCGTGCCCTGATCGATGGACATCACATAGCGCATGACCATGGCATTTTACCTCGACAAACGTGAAGTAGTCGGTTACCAGCGGGAGGCGCCGAGGTCCCGGGACACCGCGCGCGCCGCGTCGCGCACGAACGTCACCAGGGGGGCTTTCGGCTGGCCCTTGGAGTCGCAGACGCGCTCGACGGCGCCGGAGATGCCGATGGAGCCGACGACCAGGCCGCCGTGGCCCCGGATGGGCGCCGCGACGCCGGCCTCGCCGATGGTCATCTCCTCGACCTCGACGGCCCAGCCGACCTCGCGGATGGCGGACAGGCTGCGCGCCAGCATCTTCGGCGCCACGATGGTGCGGCGGGTGTAGGCCTCCAACGGGCCGTCGGCGAGTGTGGCGGTCGTGGCGGCGTCGTAGGCCAGCAGCACCTTGCCGAGCGCGGTGGCGTGCATGGGCAGCAGAGCGCCGACGTCGAGGGTCTGCAGGGTGTCGTCGGGACGGAACACGTGGTGGACGACCAGGATCTGGCCGTCGAGGAGGGTGCCGATGCGCACCGCCTCACCGCTGCGCGCGGCGAGCGCGTCGGCCCAGTTGATCGCCCGCGAGCGGAGCTCGTTGACGTCGAGGTAGCTCGTGCCGAGGTGGAGCAGGGCCGCCCCGAGCTGGTATTTGCCCGAGGTCTCGTCCTGCTCGACGAAGCCGACGAGCTGCAGGGTGCGCAGCAGGCCGTGGGCGGTGCCCCGGGCCAGGCCGAGCGATGTGGCGATCTCGCCGACGCCGAGCCGGCCGGAGCTGCGGGCGAGAAGCCGCAGGATGGCGGCTCCACGCTGGATGGACTGGACCGGACCTGGCACGCCGTCGATGCTAGTGCGGTCGGCGAACGTTCGACAATGTCGGCGCCTTGGCCGTGAAGATCGCGATAATCCGCTGCACACTTGGCGTTGTGACATCTCGGTCATAGGGGGGAAACGATAATCCCGTATGACATCGCTGACTAGTGTTCGACATTGTCGGCATTGTGCCGTTGACCCGCCCTCAACCCTCACTTAGCGTCCCCGGCAGCCGTGAGGTGCGTCGCGCCATATCGGACGACCCCGCCCCGCGTGAACGATCCGCTCCGTACGCGGACCGGCGAGGCGGCATGGCATGTGAGGAGGAGCAATGGCGGAACGACTGAAGGCCCGAGGGATGCTCGGCGAGTTGGCTGCCGAGTTCGCGGGGACCATGGTCCTGATCCTGTTCGGAGTGGGCGTGGTCGCCCAGGTCGTCGGCGGCGGCATCGGTGACCACGACAGCATCGCCTGGGCGTGGGGCCTCGGCGTCACGCTCGGTGTCTACGTGGCCGGCCGGATCAGTGGCGCGCATCTGAACCCGGCGGTCACGATCGCGCTCGCGGTGTTCAAGGGCTTCGAGTGGCGCAAGGTGCTGCCGTACTCCCTCGCTCAGACCGCGGGCGCCTTCGTGGCCGCGCTTCTCGTCCGGTGGAACTACAGCGAGGTGCTGGCCAAGGTCGACCCCGGTCTCACGATCAAGACTCAGGGCGTCTTCTCGACGCTGCCCGGCAACGGGGCGCTGCCCGTCACCGAGTGGGGCGCCTTCCGCGACCAGATCATCGGCACCGCCATCCTGCTGTTCCTCATCCTCGCCATCACCGACCTGCGCAACTCGCCGCCCGCCGCCAACCTGGCGCCGTTCGTGATCGGCCTGCTGGTCGTGGCGATCGGCATGGCGTGGGGGACCGACGCGGGGTACGCCATCAACCCGGCGCGCGACTTCGGCCCGCGCCTCGCCTCCTTCCTCACCGGTTACGAGACCGCCTTCAAGGATCAGTACGGCAACCTCTACTTCTGGGTGCCCATCGTGGCCCCCGTCATCGGCGGCCTGATCGGCGCCGGTCTCTACCAGGCCCTCGTGGGACGGTTCCTGCCGCCCGAGGAGGGGCCCGAGCCGGGCCAGTTGCCCGCGAAGCCCGCGTACGAAGCCGCCTGACATCCCCCGAACCAGCTCAAGGAGAAGGAATCACATGCCGGAATTCGTCGGAGCCGTCGACCAGGGCACCACGAGCACCCGCTTCATGATCTTCGATCACGGCGGCAACGAGATCGCCCGCCACCAGCTCGAGCACGAGCAGATCCTCCCGCAGGCCGGCTGGGTCGAGCACAACCCCACAGAGATCTGGGAGCGCACCCGCGCGGTCATCCAGACCGCGATGAACAACGCGAACCTCACCGCCGCCGATCTCGCCGCGCTGGGCATCACCAACCAGCGCGAGACGACGGTGGTCTGGAACCGCCGGACCGGCCGGCCCTACTACAACGCCATCGTCTGGCAGGACACCCGGACCGACCGCATCGCCAGCGCGCTGGAGCGCGAGGGCAAGGGCGAGGTCATCCGGCGCAAGGCCGGGCTGCCCCCGGCGACCTACTTCTCCGGCGGCAAGATCAAGTGGATCCTCGACAACGTCGAAGGGGTGCGCGAGGCGGCCGAGGCGGGGGAGGCGGTGTTCGGCAACACCGACACCTGGCTGCTGTGGAACCTCACCGGCGGCACCGACGGCGGCGTGCACGTCACCGACCCCACCAACGCCAGCCGCACCATGCTGATGAACCTGGAGACCCTCGACTGGGACGACGAACTGCTGTCGTTCTTCGACATCCCCCGGGCGATGCTGCCCGAGATCCGCCCCTCCTCCAACCCCGCCTCCTACGGTGTCACCCGCGCCGGCGGCCCCCTGGGCGGCGAGGTGCTCCTGACCGGCGACCTGGGCGACCAGCAGGCCGCCACCGTCGGGCAGGTCTGCTTCTCGCCCGGCGAGGCCAAGAACACCTACGGCACCGGCAACTTCCTGCTGCTCAACACCGGCAACGAGCTGGTGCGCTCCAAGCACGGCCTGCTCACCACGGTCTGCTACCAGTTCGGTGACGACAAGCCGGTGTACGCGCTGGAGGGCTCGATCGCGGTGACCGGGTCGGCGGTGCAGTGGCTGCGCGACCAGCTCGGCATCATCTCCGGGGCCTCCCAGAGCGAGTCGCTGGCCCGGCAGGTCGACGACAACGGCGGGGTGTACTTCGTGCCCGCCTTCTCCGGGCTGTTCGCCCCGTACTGGCGGTCGGACGCGCGCGGCGCGATCGTCGGCCTGTCGCGGTACAACACCAACGCGCACATCGCCCGGGCCACGCTGGAGGCGATCTGCTACCAGAGCCGCGACGTGGTGGAGGCGATGGAGAACGACTCCGGCGTCCATCTGGACGTGCTGCGCGTGGACGGCGGCATCACCGCCAACGACCTGTGCATGCAGATCCAGGCCGACGTCCTGGGCGTGCCGGTGTCCAAGCCGGTCGTCGCCGAGACCACCGCACTCGGCGCCGCCTACGCCGCCGGCCTCGCGGTCGGCTTCTGGAAGTCGACCGAGGAGCTCCGGCGGAACTGGAACGAGGACAAGCGCTGGCAGCCGTCCTGGAGCGACGAGCAGCGCGAGAAGGGGTACGCCGGCTGGCGCAAGGCCGTCACCCGCACCCTCGACTGGGTGGACGTCGACTGACCACCCCCTTCACCGGGGCCGCGCTCGGCGGCGAGCGCGGCTCCGGCCTTCCCCACGTTCCGGCGAATGAGGAGCCCTCACTGTGAACCCTGTACCGATGGGACCGTCGTACCGCGCGACGAGCCTGCGACGGATGGCCGATGACGAATTCGACGTGCTGGTCATCGGCGGCGGAGTGGTCGGCGCCGGAGCGGCGCTCGACGCGGTGTCGCGCGGCCTGTCGGTCGCGCTCGTTGAGGCCCGGGACTGGGCGGCGGGCACGTCCAGCCGGTCCAGCAAGCTCATCCACGGCGGCCTGCGTTACCTCGAACAACTCGACTTCAAGCTGGTCAGAGAGGCGCTCAAGGAGCGGGCCCTGCTGCTGACCCGGCTCGCGCCCCACCTGGTGCGGCCCGTGCCGTTCCTGTTCCCGCTCCGGCACCGGCTGTGGGAGCGGTTCTACGTCGGCGCGGGCGTGACCCTGTACGACGTGCTCGACGGCAAGCGCGTCCTCCCGCGCCATCGCCAGCTGAGCCGGCGCCGTGCCCTGGCCGTCGCCCCGGCCCTGCGCCCCGAGGCGCTGATCGGCGCCGTCCAGTATTTCGACGCGCGGGTCGACGACGCGCGCTTCACGATGACCCTGGCCCGCACCGCCGCGCAGTACGGCGCCGCCGTCGCGACCGGCGCCCAGGTCACCGGGCTGGTCCGCGACGGCGAACGGGTGACCGGCGCCCGCGTGCGCGACCTGGAGAGCGACCAGGAGATCGTCGTCCGCGCCCGCCAGGTGATCAACGCCACCGGCGTGTGGACCGAGGAGACCCGCCGGATGACGGGCGCCGAGGGCGGCCTCAGCGTCCGGGCGTCCAAGGGAGTGCACATCACGGTCCCGCGGGACCGGATCACCCTCAACACCGGCCTCATCCTCCGTACGGAGAAGAGCGTGCTCTTCGTCATCCCGTGGGGCCGGCACTGGATCATCGGGACCACCGACACCGACTGGACCCTCAGCAAGGCGCACCCGGTGGCCAGCCAGGCCGACATCGACTACCTGCTCGACCACGTCAACGCGGTGCTGAACACGCCGATCACCCATGACGACATCGAAGGGGTGTACGCGGGCCTGCGGCCGCTGCTGGCCGGCGACGCGTCCGACACCGCCAAACTGTCCCGGGAACACACCGTCGCGCGGCCGGCGCCGGGCCTCGTCGTCGTCGCCGGCGGCAAGTACACCACCTACCGGGTCATGGCCAAGGACGCGGTCGACGTGGCCGCGCGGGAGCTCGTCGGGGGCGTTCCCGCGTCGGTCACCGACCGGCTGCCTCTCTTCGGCGCGGAGGGGTACGAGGCGCTGTGGAACCGCCGCGTCCACCTGGCCGCGCGGGCCGGCCTGGACGTCGCCCGCGTCGAGCGCCTGCTCCGGCGCTACGGCTCGGCCGTCGAGGATCTCCTCCAGATGATCGAGGCCGACCCCTCCCTCGGCCGGCCGCTCGCCGGCGCGGGGGACTACCTCCGGGCGGAGGCGGTGTACGCGGCCTCGCACGAAGGGGCACGGAACCTGGAGGACGTGCTGGCCCGCCGCACCCGCATCGCGATCGAGGAACGCGACCGCGGCCTGGCCGCCGCGCCGGAGGTGGCCGCGCTCATGGCTCCGGTCCTCGGGTGGGACGAGGTGGACGTTCGACGCCAGACGGAGGACTACGCGACGCTCGTCCAGGCCGACCAGGCCGCCGAGCACCAGCCCGACGACCTCTCAGCCGACGCCGCCCGCGCTCACCTGACGACCCCCGGCTCCGAGGCCACGCCCGTGCGAGCCTGACCCGCGGGCGTGCTCATCGCCAAGCGAAACGCCCCGTGGCCCGGCGTCAGCGCTCGGGAACCGCGGCCACGGCCTCGATCTCGATGAGGAGGTCCGGCCGGAACAGCCCCGCGACCTGCACGAGCGAGCTCGCCGGAGGCCGTTCCACGTTGACGAACTCGTCCCGCACGGCCCGGACGGTGGCCAGCGCCGAGGTGTCCACGACGAAGATCGTGAGCTTGAACACGTCGTCCCAGGTGGCGCCGCCCGCCTCCAGCGCGGCGCCGACGTTCCGCATCACCTGGCGCGTCTGGGCCTCCCAGTCGCCGGGGGCCGCGACGGTGCCGTCCGCGGCGATCGGCACCTGACCGGAGGTCCACACGAGCCGGCTGCCCGGCGGCACGCTGGCCACGTGGCTGTACCCGTTGGTCGCCGGCAACGCCGGGGGAGTGCCGAACTCGACGCCTGTCATGGAGGTCCTTTCCGTCATGTCGATGCGGAAGGGAAGCTACCCCAGCCCGGGCGAGAGCGCGGACGCGGCAGTGCCGCCGGCGGGGGTCCTCCCGCCGGCGGCACTGCGGTCATCGGGCGGCGGGCGGGGCCGGTCATGCCCCGCGCGCCGGTGCGGAGATCAGGGTCAGTTGCGGACGATGGTGAAGGTGGAGGTCGTGTTCTTGATGTCGACGGCGTTGTCGCTCAGCGTGAGGTTGTTGAACGTGGCCGAGCCGACCGCCGGTCCCTGCCCCGCCTCGGGCATCTCGTTCACCCAGATGCCGAAGCCGGACTTGGCGTCGTAGGCGTCGCCGCTCTTGTGCGCGCCGCTGATCGAGACGTTCGTGAAGATCGTGTCCTTGACCGGGAACTGCGGCTGGCCCCCGACGTAGTTCGTCTGGAACATGATGCCGCTGTAGGTCGGGTCCACGATGTCCACGTCGTTGACGCGGATGCCCTGGAACACCTTCGAGGCCGAGAACACCCAGATGGCCGGGAAGGTCTGCGCGCCCCAGAAGTGCCCGCCCGCGCGGACGATCGAGATGTTCTGGAACTGGGTGGGCGGGTCGGCGCCGAAGCCGTTCATCGGGTATCCGAAGTCCAGCGAGCTGATCGTGATGCCCGAGTAGACCAGCGTGTCGGCGATGTAGATGTTCCTGAAGGTGTTGGCGTACCCGCCGTAGACCGCGACGCCCGCCGCGCGCCAGGTCAGCAGGGACGTCAGGTTCTCGTACACGTTGTTCTTCTCGTCGGCGCCGCCGGCGTCGATGGCCGAGAACAGCGCGAAGCTGTCGTCGCCCGTCGAGCGGGCCTCGATGTTGGTGACGTGGTTGTCGGTGCTGCCGTTGGTCATGTTGATGCCGTCGGCGAACGTGTCACGGATCCGGGAGTTCTTGATCGTGATGCGGTCGGTGTTCGCGCCCCAGTACAGGCAGACCGTGTGCTCGTTCCACACGTTGTCGATCACCATGTCGGCCACGTTGGAGAAGTCGAACACCTTGCCCGGACCGTCGATGCGCGAGGTGTAGTTCCCGAAGTAGGCGAAGCCGGAGAACGTGGAGCCGTTCGCCGACGCCTCCGCCCGGAACCCGACGTCGGTGTTTTCCTGCGTGGTCGGCGCGCGGAACTGGGTGTACCACGGGCCGGCGCCGACCACCTTGACGGCCTTGCCGTACACCTGGAACTTCTGCGCGGTGTCGTAGGTGCCCGGCGGCAGGTAGACGCCCACGAGGGTGTTCGTGGTGTCCATCCGCACCTTGTCGAGCGCGTTCTGCACGTCCTGGTGGGTGAAGCCGGCCGGCACCGCGTACTTCGCGGTGTCGGGGTTGGCGATGGGCGACACCTGCTCCAGGTTGATGAAGTCGATGGCGTACGTCGTGCCGTTGGCGGGGTCCTTCTGCAGTCTGATCTTGCTGCCGGCCTGGACGGTCTGGCCGAGCATGACGCTGGCCTCGTCGTAGATGTGACGCGGCCCGCCCGACCCGGGGGAGTTGCCGGGGCTGGTCTCGTCGCCGTACAGCCAGGCGTACTTGGACGTCAGGTCGATCGACTTGAGGAAGGTGCCGTCCACGTAGATGTTGAGGGTCGAGCTGGTACCGCCGCCGCCCGCCGCGTCCGGGATGGAGAAGCGGGTGACCAGGGTGTTCGTGCTCGCCTTGGCCGTGAACTCGACGTAGCTGCCGTTCGAGTTCAGCGTCACGGCCCTGCGGCCCGACGCCTCGCCCGCGAGGTCGCCGACGGTCCTGTTCGGCCCGACGACCTGCGCGCCGCCGCCGACGACCCCGTCCTCGGCCTCGTACATGTCGTAGGGCATGTTCGCGCCGCGGCCGACGAAGAACGACTGGGTGCTGGTGTTGTTCTGCTGCTTGACCGGCAGCTCGTTGGCGTCGTTGGCCAGGACCGTCTTGACGGTGTACTTGCCGTTGGCGGCCGTCCACGATCCGAGGTTCACCGGGCTCGTGGTGGCGCCGGCGGCGATGGCCCCGCTGTAGGAGCCGGTCAGCGTCTTGACGACCGTGCCGGAGTCGTTGGCGAGGGTCAGCGTGATGCCGTGGGCGCCGGACGCGGAGGCGACGGTGCCCTGGTTCTTGATCGCCACCGAGAACGTGACGTTGTTGCCGTTCGCCGGGTTGCTCGGCGTCCAGCTGGTCGTGGCGACCAGGTCGGAGCTGTCCACCGGCTTGACGACGAGCGAGGAGGGACTGGTGTAGGAGTTGTTGGTCTCGTTCTGCTCGATGACGCCGTTGGCCTCGTCGACCTTGGCGCTCAGCGGGTAGGTGCCCGCGTCGCGGGGCCCGATGCCGGCCGAGACGGTCGCGGACGCACCGGCCGCCAGCCCGCCGACGCTCGCGGTGCCGACCTTGGTGTTCCCGAGGTAGAAGTTGACGTCCGTCGCGCCGGAGGCGGCGTTCCCGGCGTTCTTCACCGTGGCCGACAGCGTCACCGCGTCGGTCTCCACCGGGGCGGCGGGAGCCGAGGACAGGCCGGTGATCGTCAGGTCGGGGTTCGGGGCCGGCGTGCCGATGACCTGCAGCTCGGCCACCTGACCGGCCGGTGCGCCGGAGTTGGAGGTGAACTTCAGCTGCAGGTCGGCGACCGTGGCGCTCACCGGGATCGTCACCGTGTTGCCGGAGGCCGGGTTGAAGGTGTACACCGTCGCCGACGACACGTTGGCGAACGACGAGGAGCTCTGCTCGCGGCCGAGCACCTGGATGGTCTGCGTGCGCGTGCCCCACGAGCTGTCGGGGTTCAGCTTCACCACGACCTGGTTGACGCTCGCGTTCGCCCCGAGCTGCACGGTCAGCGTGTTCGGGTAGCTGTTGCCGGCGCCTTCCCA
Source organism: Sphaerisporangium perillae (assembly GCF_023276435.1). Lineage (GTDB taxonomy): Bacteria > Actinomycetota > Actinomycetes > Streptosporangiales > Streptosporangiaceae > Sphaerisporangium > Sphaerisporangium perillae. The sequence continues at coordinate 27,113 of NZ_JALLPO010000047.1, read as the reverse complement.
GTAGGTCGCCACGTTGTCGTCGTTGGCGTTGGCCGCCACGAACGTGTAGACCGTGGACGAGGCGGAGATCGGCTTGCCGACGGCCAGGTTGGAACCGCCGCCGCCCCCGCTGCCGGTGCGGGTGACGGTGTTGCTGCTCGCCGACTCGTGGCCGGCCGCGTCCTTGGCCGTGACGCGGTACGACACGGTCGCGGTGTCGGGCTGGGCGTCGGTGTAGGTCAGGACGTTGCCCGCCACGGTGGCGCGCAGGGCGTTGTTGGCGTAGACGTTGTAGCCGGTGACGCCCACGTCGTCGGTGGAGGCGTTCCAGGTGAGCTTGATCTGCCCCGAGGCCGGCTGGGTGTAGGCGAGGCCGGTCGGCGCGCTCGGCGCCTGGGTGTCGCCCGTGGTGGGTCCGTAGACCTCGAACTCCGACAGCTGGCCGGCCGGCCAGCCGGTGTTGGCCGTGATGTTCAGCCGCACGTACCGGGTGGTGGTCGCGCCGAAGTCGATCGTCACCGTGTTGTTGCTCGCCGGGGCGAAGGCGTAGCCGGCGGACGCCACGATGGTGGAGAAGGTCGAGCCGTTGGTGCTTCCCTGAACGGTGAGGGTCTGGGTGCGGGCGCCCCATCCTGACGTCGGGAGCTTGAGGACGACGCTGTTCACGCTGAGCGCGGATCCGAGGTCCACCTGGATCCACTGCGGGAAGGCGTTGTTGGCGCTCTCCCAGTAGGTGGCCTGATTGCCGTCGTTGACGTTGCCGGCCTGGTAGACGTCGGCGAAGCTGCTGGCCGTGACGGTCTTGCCGGCCGCCAGGTTGGGACCGGCCGCGGAGGCCGGCAGTACCGGTCCCGCCAGAACGAGCAGGCAGGCCGCGAGCATCGCCGCGACCAGCCGTAACACCGGGTGCTTCATTCTCATCGCGTTCTCTATCTCTCGTCTGGAACGACTGGGTGCGGCGGAGCCTTCGCGGGTCCGCCGTCGTCGCCGGGGGGTGATGATCTCGAGGCAGAGGAATTGGCAGTAAACGAGTGCTGCGACCGGGGGTCGCCGGGCGGCGACCGACCGCGCGATGCCGTGGCCGACATCACTGTGGCCTCCCTGGATGGGGGCGGGCGGATGCACGGACGCAGTGCGTTCCAGCCGGAAGTTGCGGAGAATAGAAAGAAACAGGACAGAGAATTGCAAGATTCTTGCAGGCCGTTGGCCAAAGGTTACATACGTGCTACGGGCCCGTCAACGGTGCAGTCAGCAACTGGTGAGACACATCCCCTACCAGCGACCGACATCTCGGCGTAACACTGGAAGGCGTGTCCCCAGCCGTCGCGCGCCCCACGACACCCGCTACGAGCAGTTCCTGTGCCCGGCGCCGAGGAGCGCCGCGATCTCGGAGTACCGCGACACCTGCCCGCACTCCTAGCCTTCCCCGACCTTCCACCCGATGGCGGCCGCCGGCGCGGCCGCCATCGGCGGGTCCGGGCGCCGTCAGCGATTCCCCACGAAGGACGGCGGGGTGCGGCCGGCCCAGGGCATGGCCTCCTCGAGCTGGGCGGCGACCCGGAGCAGCAGGTCCTCACGCCCGTAGGGGGCGACGACCTGGACTCCGATCGGCAGCCCGCCCTCGCTCCAGCCCAGCGGCAGGCTGATCGCGGGCTGGCCGGAGATGTTGAACACCGCCGTGAACGGGCCGTAATCGAAGATCGACTCCAGCCAGCTCGTCATGGTGTGCTCGGGATCGTTGTACCGGAGGGTGCCGTGCGGCGCGGGAAGCCGCCCGAGCGTCGGGGTCACCAGCAGGTCGTACTCCGTGAAGAACGCGCCCACCGACCGGCTCACCTGGTTCTGCGCGTCGAACGCGCCGAGCAGGCGCAGGGCCTTCATCTCCCCGGCCTCCTCGAAGGCCCGCAGGGTGACGGCCTCCACCTTGGCCGGGTCCGGCGGGCGCAGCGCCGTGAGCAGGGGCGCCGCGACGGCGACGATCGCGCACGGCACCATGGCCCGCATGATGGCGTCCCCGTCGACGGCCGGCCCGGCCTCGCTGACGTGATGGCCCAGCTTCTCCAACTTCCGGCCCGCCTCGACGGCCGCCGCCACCACCTCCCGATCCACCGTCACACCCGACCAGGCCCGCGTCGTCACCGCGACCCTCAGCCGGCCCGGGTCGGCCCCGACCTCCTCGGCGTACGGGCGCCGTGGCGGCGGGGCGGTGTACTTGTCGCCGACGCCGGGACCCTGGATCGCATCCAGATAGTGCGCGGTGTCGCGGACCGTCCGGCTCAGCCCCGACTCGATGGAGATCCCGAACAGCACCTCGCCCAGGTCGGGCCCGCACGGTACCCGTCCCCGGCTCGGCTTGAGCCCGACGAGGCCGCAGCACGACGCCGGGATGCGGATGGAGCCCGCCCCGTCGCTACCGTGCGCGAGAGGCACGGCCCCGGCCGCGACCATCGCCGCCGATCCCCCGCTCGACCCGCCCACCCCTCGCTCCGGATCCCAGGGGTTGCGCGTCGGCCCGAACCTCACCGACTCGGTGGAGAAACTGATCAGCATCTCCGGCACGGAGGTGAGGCCGAGCGTGACCAGGCCCGCCGCCCGTAACCGCGTCATCACGTCACTGTCGTGCCGCGCCACGACCCCATCGATGCTCCGGCTCCCGCAGAAGAACGGCATCCCCTCGGCCACCGGGCCGTTGTCCTTGATCAGGAAAGGCACTCCGGCCAGCGGCCCGTCGGGCGCATGGTCGAGCGCCGGGGTGAACGGCGGCAGTGCGAGCCCGTTCACCTCCGCGTCCGCCATCTCGACGGCCCGCCTGGCGACGCTCTCCACCTCCGCCGCGGTCACCTCTCCCGCGGCGATCAGCTCCCGCAACCCGACGCCGTCATGGCTCGCATACTCATGAAGTTCCACGTCGTTCCCCTCGTCGTTCGTCATCCCGATATCGGCCGCATGCCGTACGCCCCTCCTGGGCGAGCCGCGACCTGTCACCCATCCTGAACCGCCCCACCCCCCGGCACATCAGCACTGCCACTGACCCCGCCCCTGAGCCACTCCCTGCCGGCGCCGGTGCTGTCAGACTTGGGGGGTGGACACCGGACGCGGCTCCCGGGGCCGGTTCGCCGGGCGTGATCGCGAGACCTCGCTGGCGTTGCTCCGCCAGGTCGCGGCGGAGGCGGCGAACTCTCGGTTGCTCGTCGTCGCCACCCACCGGGATCCCGCGCCGGGGCGCTCGGGCTTCGCCAGGACCCTCGCGGAGATCGTCCGCAGCCGTGGCGCGCGCACCATCGCGCTCGTGCCGCTCACTGTGGCGGATGTGCGGCGAATCCTCGAGGCCGTCCCCGGTGATACCGCCGATACCGAGACGCTGCGCGCCGCGGTGCGCGGCTCCGCGCGCTGGTGGGCGACGCGGCTGCCCGCGGCTCGCTGGTACCACCTGCGGGTGGTGGCGGCGCGTGCGGCGCTGTCCGGACGCTTCGACGAGGCGCGTTCGCGGTCCTCGGCGGCGGGGGAGCTGGCCGTGCGCATGGGGGACTCGCTGGCGTGCATGGTCACCGACGTCTTCGCGGAGTTGCTCGCGCTCGTGCGCGGTGACCGCCGCGAGATGCCGGATGGCTACCGGGACTCCTTCGCCCGGTTGCCGCGGATCCCGATCGTCGAGGCGGCCCACGCGCTGTGCCTGCACCTGGACCGGGGGGAGTAGCGGCTTCATCGCCACCCGGCCGCCGTGGGTGAACCTGCAGCAGGTCACCGTCACGCCCACCGGCCGGCCCAGCTGACCCCGCGTCCGGCGCACAGGCGCTCCCGGCCTGCCGCGTCCCGGACGCTCCCCGGCGGCCGGCGTCGCCCCGGTGCGGGCCACCGCGGCGATCCTGATCTGCCTGTACGTGTGGAACGACGTCTTTCTACGCCTTCTTCGTCGTCGGCGGACGGCTCGACACGCTGCCCCTGAAACGCCGTCAAGTAGCCATCGCGAGGCCGCCGCCGAGCTCCTGCTCGAAAGTCACTCCGTACATTACAAAACCCGCTAATAATCTAAAAGCTGATATTTCCTGATATGCGGGACCACTTCATAACGGGTTGATAATCGGCGCGCGGCACCTGAGGAAAAGAGCTATTTTCGGGGGCGTCTGTCGGCCGGAACACCTGCGAGAACGGGGCGGTCCGTGGTCACCGAGACTCCGGAGAACAAGAACGACGGCGAGCGCGCGGAAAGGGAGGCGCAACGGCGGCATGCCCGCGGAAATGCCTGGATCAGTTTCGGCGCGCCGGTCCTCACCGCGCTCATCACGCTCGTCGGCACGCTCGCGGGCCTTTTCTTCGCGCCGACCGGCATCGCCCGTACCATCGCCCCGAACGCCGCGGTCACCGAGACCGTCACGCACACGGTGACCAGCACCGTCACCGCGACCCCGGCCGTCACGATCACCGTCACCCCGGATTCCGAGGTGACCACCGAGCCCGCGTCCGGAACCGTCGGCTCCGCCGTCTACCTCGGCGATCTTTCGGACAAGGTCACCGCCTACCAGGGCGGTTACGGCCATGGCAGCTATTCGATAAACGGGCACGACTACGTCCATAGCGTGGGCCTCGAAGTGGGGAGCGTCGGCTACACCCGCTGGGTCGAGTACACGATCGACGGCTCGTACACCACCTTCAAGGGCGACCTCGGACTGAACGACGAACTGGCCACCGATTCGGTCGTCGAGTTCGCGATCTACGGAAACGGCAAGCTGCTGAAGAAGCTCAGCGTTCGATACGCCAAACCGGTCCCGGTCACCGTGCCCATCAGCGGCCTGGTGAAGCTCCGCATCGCCGCCACCCGGACGTCGGGCGGCACCGGCAACGGTTCCGAAGGCGCCGTCTTCGGCGACGCCTCACTGACGCCCTGACCACTCCGCTGTGGCGACGGCGGCCTCGATGGCGCGGCAGGTGACGGTCAGGGCGCCGATCCAGCCGGGCAGCAGGTCACGGTGGAACCGCGCGGTCGGCAGTGCGAGGGAGATGGCGTCGAAGCCGAGGTCCGGGGCGGCCCGCTCCGGCCTCAGCGGCGCGGATCGACGTGGATCTTCGGTCCCGGCCCCGCGCCCGGAGGGCGGCCGCCGGCCAGGACCTCGGCGAGTTCCTCGAAGCCGACCGTCGCGGCGACGAGCGGCCGTGGATCCACCGCACCGCTCGCGTACTGCTCGATCGTGCCGTCGAGGGCCGCCGACGCGCCGAGGATCCCGACGGCGGTGACGTCCTTGAGCGCCAGCGTGCGGGTGTCGATCAGGCTCGGGCGCCCGGCGAGACCGATGTAGACGACCCGCTTGCCGGGCTCGACGAGATCGAGCGCGGCGGCCGGGAGCGCCGGGGCGTTCGAGGCGTCGATGACCGCGTCGAACGGAAGGCCCGGGAGCGTGTCCTCGATCCAGACGCCGTCGAATCCGAGGGTCCGGGCGAACTCGAGCGAGTGCCTCTCCTTGCCCAGGAAGTGGACCTCGGCTCCGGCGGCCCTGGCGAACAGCCCGGCGAGCAGGCCGATCGTCCCCGGCCCGAGCACGAGCGCGCGGTCGCCGGGCGAAAGGTCGGCGCCCCGCACCGAGCGGAGGGCGTTGCCGCCCGGTTCGACCAGGGCGCCCGCCGTGTCGTCCACGGTGCCGGGCAGCGGGCGCAGCGCGGTGACCGGCACGAGCAGTCGCTCGGCGAGGGCGCCGGGCCAGCCGTTCCGTATGCCGATCTCATGCCGGGACTCGCACACGTGGTGGCGGCCGGAGAGGCATCGGCGGCAGGCGCCGCAGCCGAGCATCGTGTCGCCGGTGGTCCTGGTGCCGAGGAGCGCGTCGTCGACACCGTCGCCGACCGCCGAAATGGTGCCGCACCACTCGTGCCCGAGCCGGAGCGGGTAGGCGGCGTGGCCCTGTTTGAGGTAGGCCATCTCGCCGGAGTAGAACTCCATGTCGGTGCCGCAGACGCCGACGCAGGCGACGTCGACGACCACCTGGCCGGGCCCGGCGACCGGCGGGTCCACCTCCGACACCGTCGCGGTGCGGGGGGCGGTGAGGATGAACGCCCGCATGCTCAGCGCGGCCCGGTGACGTTCCGGCGCGGGACGCGGCTGTTCCGCTCGACCCGGCCGGCGGTCTTCTCGGCGCCGGCGCCGCCGATGCGCATGAGGTACAAGCGGGCTCTCCAGACGGGGGTGTGTGCGTCAGGTCGTGATGCGTGAATGTCGTAGGCGTCGGCCGGCGCGTGCGTGCCGCGCCGCCGCCCCGTCCTCGTCGAGGCCGGTGACGCAGTGGACGCCGGGTTCGTTTAACGGAAGAGTTGGCTCATGGGGGAGCAGCGTAGCGCTCAGTGGTACTCGGGTAACGACCGCAACAGCTACATCCACCGGGCCTGGATGCGCCGCGGCGTGCCGTCCGACTCCTTCGAGGGCAGGCCCCAGATCGCGATCGCGAACACCGCGTCCGACCTGACCCCGTGCAACGCGCACCTGGACGAGGTCGCCGAGCACGTCAAGATGGGGATCTGGGAGGCCGGAGGGGTGCCGCTCAACCTCCCCGTGGTGTCCCTCGGTGAGACGCAGGTGCGGCCGACCGCCATGCTGTGGCGCAACATGGCCGCGATGGCTACCGAGGAGATGCTGCGCGCCAACCCGATCGACGGCGTGGTGCTGCTCGGCGGCTGCGACAAGACGATCCCGGCGCTGCTGATGGCGGCGGCGTCGGTCGACCTCCCCGCCGTCGTCGTGCCCGGCGGGCCCATGGCCACCGGAACCTTCCGCGGGCACCCGCTCGGCTGCGGCACCGACGTCTGGCGGCTGAGCGAGGAGGTGCGCGGCGGCGAGATGTCGAACAAGGAGTTCCTGAGGTCGGAGTCCTCGATGATCCGCAGCCGCGGCCACTGCAACACGATGGGCACGGCGTCGACGATGGCACTGGTCGCCGAGGCGCTCGGCACCGTCCTGCCGGGGCTCGCCGGCACGCCGGCCATCGACAGCCGTCTCCTGGAAGGCGCTCACGAGACCGGGCGGCTCGCCGTCGAACTCGTCGGCGCCGGCCGCACCCCGCGCACCCTCCTCACCCGCGCCTCTTTCCTCAACGCGATCGTCGCCCTCGCGGCGATCGGCGGATCCACCAACGCCGTGGTCCACCTCCTCGCGATCGCCGGGCGGCTGGGGGTCGAGCTCACGATCGACGACTTCGACCGCACCGGAGCCGGGGTCCCGCTCCTGGTCGACCTGCAACCCGCGGGCAGATACCTCATGGACGACCTCCACCGGGCGGGAGGCTTCCTCGCGGTCCTGCGGGAGGTGCGGGATCTCCTGGACCCGGCGGCGCTGACCGTGACCGGGTTCCCGCTCGTCGACCACCTCGACGAGGCGCGCATCTGGGATCCCGAGGTGATCCGGGTCCGTTCGCGGCCCCTGCAGCCCGAGGCGGGCATCGCGATCCTGCGGGGCAACCTCGCGCCCGGCGGCGCCGTGATCAAACCGGCCGCCGCCTCGCCGCACCTGCTCGCGCACCGGGGCCCCGCCGTCGTCTTCGACAGCGTCGAGGACATGCGCGCGCGCATCGACGACCCCGATCTCCCGGTCGAGGCGGACTCGGTCCTGGTACTGCGCGGCTGCGGCCCGAAGGGCTACCCCGGGATGCCCGAGGTGGCGAACATGCCGCTGCCGAAGAAGCTCCTGGAGCAGGGCGTCCGCGACATGGTGCGCGTCTGCGACGGGCGGATGAGCGGCACCGCCTACGGCACGGTCATCCTGCACGTCACGCCCGAGGCCGCCGCCGGTGGGCCGCTCGCGGTCGTGCGGACCGGGGACATCATCGCCCTCGACGTCGAGAACCGCACCATCGACGTCGAGGTCGGCGCGGAGGAACTCGCCGCCCGCGTGCCGAACGAGGCGACGGTCAACGGCTACGCCAATCCCCGGCGCGGGTGGGAACGCCTCTACATCGACCACGTCCTGCAAGCCGACACGGGCGCCGACCTGGACTTCCTCGTCGGCTCCTCGGGCTCGGAGGTGTCTCGCGAGTCCCACTGACCGCAGCGAGACCGTAATGCCGGCCAGGACAGACCATAATGACGGCCATGACTTCCCATGTGCGACATGTGACGATCGACTGCGCCGACGCGTACCGGCTCGGCGCATTCTGGGCCGAGGTGCTCGGCGGGTCCGTAGGCGACGAGGACGAGCCGGGAGATCCGGAGGTGCTGGTCGAGACCCAGGGAACCAACCTGCTGTTCATCACCGTTCCCGAGCCCAAGGCGGTCAAGAACCGGATTCACCTCGACCTGCAGCCGCAGGACCGGACCCGGGACGAGGAGGTCGAGCGGCTCCTGGCGCTGGGCGCCACCCTGGTGGCCGACCACCGGCGCGCCGACGGCCTCGGCTGGGCGACCCTCGCCGACATCGAGGGCAACGAGTTCTGCGTCGAGCGCAGCGCCATCGAACGCGCAGGCTGACGGCCGTCCCGTACCGCCGCGCCGGCAGCCGGGGTCAGCGGCGCGTTCTGCCGGATGATCGAACGGACGCCCGTTGCGCCGCCGGCTCAGTGCCGCGAATCTTTCAGCGGCCCGTGGGCGTGTCCGCGCACAGCTCGGCGAAGCGTCGCGCGCCGATGTTGCCGCCGGAGACGATCAGGCCGATGCGCGGCGGGACCCGCTCCAGCCGGCCCGCCAGCAGCGCCGCCAGCGGGGTCGCGCCGCTGGGCTCGATGACGATCTTCAACCGCTCGAAGGCCAGGCGCATCGCCTCGCGGATCTGGTCGTCGGAGACCAGCACGATCTCGTCGACCAGCCGCTCGTTGATGGAGAACGTCAGCTCGCCGGGGATGTCCGCGGCCTGGCCGTCGGCGATGGTCCGGGGGACGGGGATGGAGACCCGCTTGCCCGCGGCCAGCGACCGCTTGGTGTCGTCTCCGGCCTCGGGCTCCACGCCGATCACGCGCATGCCCGGCCGCAGGCCCTTGGCCGCCGTCGCGCTGCCCGCGATCAGGCCGCCACCGCCGACCGGCACCAGCACCGCGTCGAGCTCGCCGGCCTCCTCGACCAGCTCCAGCGCCGCGGTGCCCTGCCCGGCGATCACGTGCGGATGCTCGTACGGCGGGATCAGCGCCAGCCCGCGCTCGGCGGCGAGGGCCTCACCGATCGCCACCCGGTCGCCCGAATAACGGTCGTAGGTGACGACCTCCGCGCCGTACCCGGCCGTGGCGTCCATCTTCGAGCGGGGAGTGTCCTCGGGCATGAGGATCACCGCCGTGCTGCCCAGCTCGCGGGCGGCGAGGGCCACGGCCTGGGCGTGGTTGCCGGAGGAGTACGCCGCGATGCCCCTGGAGAGCTGGGCGGGGGAGAGCCGGGAGACGGCGTTGTAGGCGCCGCGGAACTTGAACGCGCCGATGCGCTGGAAGTTCTCGCACTTGAGGAAGACCTCGGCGCCGACGAGGGCGTCCAGCGTCCGTGAGCGCAGGACGGGCGTGCGGTGGGCGACGCCCTTGAGCCGGGCCGCCGCGTCGTGGACGTCGTCCAGCGTGACCGGGAGTGCGTTCGTCATGCTCGGGTCTCCTGTGGGGTGTCGGGTCCGACGCCGTCGAAGGCGCGCGCCTGGGAGAGGTGGTTGTAGGCGGAGGCGCGGGAGATGCCGAGGCGGGCCGCCACCTGGGGGACCGCCCGGCGCACGGCGAACACGCCGCGTCCGTCCAGGCTCCGGAAAGTCGACCTGCGCACCTGCGTGCGCCGCCAGGTGCTCGTGACGAACCTCGCCTCCATCGTCATCGGCTTCGCAATGTACGCGATGTCGCTGATCACGCCGCAGCTCCTGCAACTGCCCACGGCCACCGGGTACGGCCTGGGCCCAAACGGTCTCAACAGCCTAATGCGCGCGATCGGCACGTCCTGCGCCGGCGCCACCGCGCTCCTTCGAGCAATGGGCGATCGCGCATGCGGAGGCGTTCAAAGCACCACGTGGTGAACCTCGTGCACCCGGCGGCCATGTCAAGACCGGCCCGAGCATGATCATTCAAAGACGGCAAGCCCCCGGTCGGCCCAGGTCTGGGCGTCGGCCGCGTGGCGGTTCTCAATGCCCAGCGATCGGGACCCGTGGGCCCCGCGCGGCTCCGGGCACTGGTCGCCGGGTCGCTCGCCTCCTGTAAACGGATGCGACATCTGCTGATAATGGACGAGATCCCCCGCTTGCCGTCGGGCAAGCTGCTCCGGCGGACCCTGAAGGAGCAATATGGACGCACGCTTGACGGATGAGCAGCACGCGCTCCGCGAAGCGGCCGCCCGTCTCGTCGACGACCTCGGACCGCGCTCCGTACTCGACCTCGACGACCCCGCCCGCACCGCGAAGCTCGAAGCGGCCCTGGCGGCGACCGGATGGCGTGACCTGCTCACCGACGGAGCCACCGCCGTCGAGGTGGCGATCGTCGCCGAGGAGCTGGCGCGCGGCCTGGCCGACGTGCCGTACCTCGAACCCGTGCTGGAATCCTGCCGCGAGGACTGTGCGGCGCTCGGCACCGCGTTGACCTGTGCCGATCTCGTGGGAGCGATGCGCGGGGCGTTGAACCTGGCGGTCGGGTACGTCAAGGTCCGCAAGCAGTACGGCCGGGCCATCGGGTCCTTCCAGGCCGTCCAGCACCTGCTGGCGGAGGCGCTCGCGCTCACCGAGGGCTCGGCCAGCGTCGCCCGGCACGCGGCCTGGGCGGTCCACGCGCTCCCGCCCGGCGAGGCGTGGCACGCGGCCCAGATCGCCAAGGTGTACTGCTCGCGCGCCGCCCTGACGGTGTGCGAGACGGCGATCCAGGTGCACGGCGGCATCGGCATGACGTGGGACTGCCTCGCCCACCTGTACCTGCGCCGGGCGCTGAGCTCCATCGACCTGTTCCCCGCGAACCTGGAAGGAATCGGCGTTGGACTATCACGACTCGCCTGAGGAGGCCGCGTTCCGCGCCCGGCTGCGGGAGTGGCTCGCGAGCGACGATCCGGACACCTCTTCCGACGCCGCCTGGCACCGCTCCCTCTACAGGGCCGGCTTCTTCGGACTGTCCTGGGGGTACGGCGGGCAGGAGCTGCCGCCGGTCTACGACGTGATCCTCGACGAGGAGCTGGCGCTCGCCGGCATGCCACCCCGGCCCGGCCTCGGCTACCTCGTGCAGGGCCTCGGCCGGCACGGCAGCGAGGACATCAAGCGGCGGTTCCTGCCCCGCCTGATCAGCGGCGAGGACCGCTGGTGCCAGGGCTTCAGCGAACCGGAGGCCGGCTCCGACCTGGCGTCGCTGCGGACCACGGCCGTCCTCGACGGCGACGAGTACGTCATCGACGGGCACAAGATCTGGACCAGCTACTCGGACGTGGCCGACTGGTGCCTGCTGCTCGCCCGCACCTCGGACGGCCCCAAGCACAAGAGCCTCTCGGGCTTCGCCGTGCCCATGAAACAGCCGGGCATCGTCCAGCGGCCGATCAAGATGATCAACGGGGTCACCACCGAGTTCGGCCAGGTGCTCTTCGACCACGCCCGGGTCCCCGTCGCCAACATGATCGGCGCGCCGGGCGAGGGATGGGCGCTCGCCATGACGCTGGTCGCTCACGAACGCGAGCCGGGCGAACTCGGGTTCGTCGCGCGTTACGCCAAGACGGTCCGCGAGCTGGCCGCCCGGTCCACCGGGCCGGAGGTGGCCTGGGCGTACGTGCAGACCGAGATGCTGCGGCTGCACGTGCGGCGGCGGCTGTCGGAACGGCTGGACGGCGTGGACCACGGGCCGGGGGGCTCGGTCGACAAGCTGCTGATGACCTGGACGGAACAGTCCGTCGGCCACGCCGCGCTGGCCGTGGGCGGGACCGGCGACGAGACCCTGCTGAACACCTACCTCTACAGCCGCGCCCAGAGCATCATGGGCGGCACCTCGCAGATCCAGAAGAACATCATCGCCACCCGGATACTGGGGCTTCCATGATCGAGGCGCAGGAGGACGGCCCCATCCGGGTCGTCAGGCTCAACCGTCCCGAGCACCTCAAGGGCGGCATTCCTGAGGAGAAATGGATCAGCCGGCATCAGGCGAGCGTGGGAGCATCGCTCAGGCCCAGTCACTCGGCGCCTGTGAGTACCAGCCGGTGTCAGGGGAGCCGGAGCTTTCCTGTTTCGGGGACGTCGAGGACGAAGATCTGTCCGATGTCCGCGGCGGCATAGCCGAAGTCGACGTTCTTGACCCGCAGGTGCTGTGGTGTGGCTTCGACGATCTGAACAGCCACGGGTTCCACACGGTTGGGGATTGTCAGCAGCCAAGTCTCGGCCAGGTAGCTCAGGCCTACGGACTCCAGGATGCGCCGGGCCTCGTCCTCGGTGGTCGCGGTGCCGAGCGGGTAGCCGAAGACGTTGACGGGTGTGAACCGGTCGGATCCGTCCTCGCCAGGGCGGAGATAGCCGAGCAGTTCGTTGTCCTCGGGCCGGCGGTGGCTGATCCAGTTGGTAGGGATCACGGTGGGGGCTCCTGTGGTGCGCGGGCGGTTGCGCCGTGCCCGCGGGTAGGCTGCGCCCGAATCGATCTGATGCGGAGGGGCCGGGAGTCTGCAGCCTCCCGGCGGGTGCGGTGGTGGTCAGCTCAGCCGGGCGTCGGCGTAGGCGGCCATCGCGTCGCGCTGGTACTCGGCGAGCCCTTCGGCGATCCGGTCGTACGCTGATCGCCACTGCTGGTCGTCGACGTAGGTCTGGCCCAGGCCCTTGAACGCCGCCGCGTTCGGGGTCCAGAACCGGCAGATGCCCTGGTAGTGGGCGTCCACCTCGGCTTGTACAGCCGGGTCGGTGACCGGGATGTCGACGGCCATGAACTCGGCCATGCGGACCATCTGCGCGGTCGTTTCACGCTGCATCCGCTCGTGGTCCTCGGCCGTGAGCGTGTCTGCGTACCGCTTGGACTGCTCCCATTCCTGCGGCCACTTGTCGCGGGCCTTGGACTCGTGGCGGGAGGCGTCGAATCCCTCGAACAGCTTCTCCGGCCTGTTGATCTTTGTCATGTCGCTGCCGTCCTGCTCCTTCTGTAGTTCGGCGATGGTGCGGCTCACGGTGCGGGCCAATGTGTCGAGCCGGTCGCGCTCCGTCAGCAGTCGCTGATGGTGTGCCCGGAGTGCCTCCACTTGATCGAGTTGGTTGTCCAGGACATCCCCGATCTCGCGCAGGCCCAGGCCCAGTTCCCGCATCAACAGGATCTGCTGCAGCCGCAACAGCTCGGCCTCTTCGTAGTGGCGGTGGCCGTTCCCGCCGATCCAAGCGGGCGGGAGCAGGCCGATCTCGTCGTAGTGCCGCAGGGTCCGGGACGTCACCCCAGACATCCGGGCCACGTCCGCGATCGACCAGGCCATCCCGTTGTCTCCCATCGCCAGTCCGGTCTCTCCGGCCACGCGTATAACCGTAGGAGTTGACGTAACGGAAAGCGCAAACCCGTCTCAGCTCTGCTTCGTCATTGAGTGATCACGGCGTCGGAGCCGTCCTGGAGCCCCGTTCACCGGGCTAAGCCCGCGCGCCTCCGGCAAGTTGGTGGACCGTGCTGCGCCGTTAAGGGCGCCGACGCGCCGGGCAAGGAGACGGCCGTCAACTGAGAGGACATTCTTGAAGTTCTTCCTCCACGATGGCGCCGATGAGCGGTCGCCAGACCATGATCGCTGTGGTCCACACGACTTGCGCCCCGCCGGGGACCCCGGTGAAGGTCATTGATGGTCGGGATGAGGACGTGCCCAGGAAGGCCGTACGCGCGCGCCCGCCTTCCCATGCCCCGTGCCCGAGGTTGGGGCCTGCTGAGCTGCCCGGCGCGCTCACGGAACGAGCGCGCCGGGTTCTCCCGAATCCGCTACGGCCAGCGGCCCCAAGCAGCGGACCGCATGGGCGATGGCAGATCGGGCCGAGTCGGGTAGGAGAGGTGTATGAGATGAGCGAGTTCGCCGCGTCATCTACTGGAGCCCGGCGCGGATGGACGTGATGCGCTGGGTGTTGAAGCCGAGCCAGTGCATCCGGCCCACGTAGCGCGCGTGCTCGATCTTCAGACAGCGGTCCATGATCACCGTCACGCCGTCGTCCTCCGCGATCCGCGCGCCCTCCTCGCTGATCACGCCGAACTGGCACCAGAGGGCACCGGCGTGGATCGCCACAGTCTCCCGCGCGATCTCCGGCAGGGCATCCGGCGCACGGAAGACGTTCACGATGTCCACCGGCACGGGCACGTCCAGCAGACTCGCGTAGCACGTCTCTCCGAGGATCTGCGTCTCGCGAGGATTCACGGGGATCACGCGGTAGCCGTGCCGCTTGAGGTAGTAGCCAACGAAGTAGCTGGCTCGCAACTCGTTGTTCGACAAGCCCACGATCGCGATGGTCCTCGCGGTGTGGAGCACGCGTTGGATCAACAACGGGTCCTGGTACTGCCCGAGATCGGTCATGCTCTCGCTACCTCTTTCCCGCTGTCGCGGTGACGTGCGCGAAACTCTGCTCCAGGTCCCAGATCAGATCCGCGACGGACTCGGTGCCGACCGACAACCGCACCGTCCCCGGTGCGATCCCGGCGGCCCGGAGTTCGTCGTCGCCCAGCTGACGGTGCGTGGTGCTGGCAGGGTGGATGATCAGGCTCTTCGCGTCGCCGACGTTCGCCAGGTGGGACCAGAGTGTCACGCCGCGGATGAGGTCCTGCCCACCGGCTCGGCCACCGGCGCAGTCGAACGAGAACACCGCGCCGGCACCACGCGGCAGGTACTTCTCCACCAGTGGCCGGTACCTGCTCGACGGCAGGCCGGGGTAGGTGACATTGTCCGCCAGCTCGTGCGACTCGAGGAACGCCGCGACCGCCTGTGCGTTCTCCACATGGCGTTCCATCCGCAGCGACAGCGTCTCGAGCCCTTGCAGGAACAAGAACGCGTTGAGCGGCGCGAGCGCCGCGCCGAGATCGCGCAGGGTCTCGGCGCGCAGCTTCATCAGGTAGCCGTAGCTCCCGAACGTCTCGTGGAACTGGAGGCCGTGGTAGGCAGGCGACGGATCCGCGATCACGGGGAACCGCCCGTTGGACCAGTTGAACGTGCCGGCCTCGACGACGACGCCGCCGATGCTCGTACCGTGACCGCCGATGAACTTGGTCGCCGAATGGATCACGATGTCGGCGCCCCATTCGATCGGGCGGCACAGGTACGGCGTCGCGAACGTGTTGTCCACGATCAGTGGCAGCTCGTGCTCGTGCGCGATGGATGCCACGGTCTCGATGTCCAGCACGTTCCCGGCCGGGTTGCCGATCGTCTCGCCGAAGAAGGCCTTCGTGTTCGGGCGGACCGCCTGGCGCCATGCGTCCGGGTCGTCGGGATCGACCCACGTCAGTTCGACGCTCATCTTGCGCAGCAGGTGCTTGAACTGGTTCACCGTCCCGCCGTAGAGCGCCGAGGACGAGACGACGTGGTCGCCTGGCTCCAGCAGCGTGAAGAGCGCGGCTCCCTGCGCGGCGATCCCGCTGGCGAACGCCACCGCACCGGAGCCGCCCTCCAGGTTCGCCGCTCGCTCCTCGAACACCGCGACGGTCGGATTCATGATGCGCGAGTACGTGTTCCCGTACTCCTGGAGGTTGAAGTACGCCGCCGCCGACTCCGGGTCCTCGAACACGTAGCTGGTCGTCTGGAAGATCGGCACCGCACGTGCGCCCGTGTTCGGGTCGGGCCGTTGACCGGCGTGTAGTTGTCGTGTCTCGAATCCGAACGCGCGGGCTTCCTCTGCGCGGGGGAACTTGTCGGTCACCAATGCCTCTTCCTCGACGTCATCCGCCGGCCAGGAATCGGCGGATGATGGGCGTCTGACGTGCTTCCTCAAGTAGGAAACAGTCGTGGCCGTACGGCGCATCGATCACCTGGAGATCGACCGGCTTGCCGAGAGCGCCAAGCGCGTCCTCGATCTCCTTCGACGCCGACGGCGGGTACAGCCAGTCGGAGGTGAACGCGATCAGCAGCGTCCGCGCCGAGACGTGTTCGAGTGCCCGCGCGAGCGATCCGCCGCCGTGCTGCCGCGCGAGATCGAAATAGGTCAGCGCCCGTGACGTGAAGAGATAGGTGTTGGCGTCGAAGCGCTTGGCGAACGAGTCGGCCTGGTGGCGCAGGTAGCTTTCGACCTCGAACTCCGGTTCGGTGATCGTATGGCGGATGTCGTCGGCGAACTGCAGTCGCCGGCCGAACCTGTCGCTCAGCGCCGGTGCGGACAGGTACGTGACGTGGCCGACCATCCGCGCCACGCCCATGCCGGCATGGGGCATGCGGCCTGTGCCGTAGTAGTGGCCGCCTTGCCAGGCGGGGTCGCCCATGATGGCGTCACGCGCGATCGCGTTCCAGGCCACGCCCTGCGGGTGCAGGGCGTGCGTGCTGGCGATCGCCACGACCGCATCGACCTGATCAGGGAACAGGATCGCCCACTCCAACGCCTGCATCCCGCCGAGCGAGCCGCCGGCCACCGCCGCGAGCCGCTCGATACCTAAGGCGTCCAGGAACGCCCGCTCGGTGCGCACCATGTCCGCCACAGTGATGACGGGAAAGTCGGACCCGTACGGCTCGCCTGTCGCCGGGTTGATCGACGACGGCCCCGTCGTCCCGCGACAGCCGCCGAGCAGGTTCGTGGAGATGACGAAGAAACGGTCGGTGTCGAAGGCCTTGCCGGGGCCGATCATCCCGTCCCACCAGCCGAGTCCCTTGCCGGCCGCACCGTCGCGGTCCGCGGCCGCGAACCCGTCGCGCGTGCTGCCCTGGGGCG
Source organism: Sphaerisporangium perillae (assembly GCF_023276435.1). Classification (GTDB taxonomy): domain Bacteria; phylum Actinomycetota; class Actinomycetes; order Streptosporangiales; family Streptosporangiaceae; genus Sphaerisporangium; species Sphaerisporangium perillae. Next base: position 10,399 of record NZ_JALLPO010000047.1, on the reverse strand, counting down.
GCGTCTTCGACAAGCCGGCCGCGTGGGCGTCGCCGCTGAGCGCATGGCACACCAGGATGACGTTGTCCCGCCCGGGGGAGAGGGTGCCGTAGGTCTCGTACGCCACGCGGATCGGGTGCAGCGTCTGCCCGCAGTCCAGCTGCACCGGTGTCGGCAGGTCGAGGTACTGCGTTTCGACAATGCCGACCGAGCCGGCTGGGAGCGTCGAGGCTGACACCATGTGCGGAATCATATAGCCATATTCCTCCTGGCCAATGTATTGTCAATAATCCCGATGGGAAATAGAGGGAAGAGTGAAAGGGGCATCACGCGACATGACCACGATCGACAACGGAGTCAACGTTCAAGCTCTGCTCGACGCACGCGAGGCGCTGAAGGGCGCACCCGAGGCGGCTCAGTTCACCTGGCGGGCATCCTCCAAGTGGCAGAACGGCGTCCACAGCACGACGACGATCCAGAACTTCTTCGGCCTCGGGCAGGAGCAGAGCCACAAGAGCGAAACGGTGTTCACCGCCGACCACCCCGAGGTCTTCGCCGCGGAGGACAACGGCATCACGCCGATCGAGTACCTCCTCGTCGGCCTGGCGGCCTGCCTGACGGCAGGCGTGGCGTCCGTCGCGCAGAATCGCGGCATCCAATTGCGGTCGGTCGAGTCGACGGTCGAAGGCAACCACGACATCCGCGGGATCCTCGGTGCCGACAGCGACGTGCGCAACGGCTTCAACGACATCAAGGTGACGTTCACGATCGACGCGGACGCCTCGCCCCAGGACATCGAAGCGCTGGTGGCCCAGTCCCAGAAGCGCTCTGCCGTGTTCGACGCCCTCACGAACCCGACGAACGTCACCGTCGAAGTCGCCTGAGGGAGGCCGAGCCATCGAACGCACCACCGCGGTCGTCATCGGCGCGGGGCACGCGGGCCTCGCCGCGAGCCACTTCCTTCGCGGCCGGTCGATCGACCACGTCGTGCTCGAGCGCGGCGAGGTGGCGAACTCCTGGCGACGCGAACGCTGGGACTCCCTGCGGCTGCTCACTCCCAATTGGCAAAGCCGCCTGCCAGGCCATCGCTACGAAGGCCCAGACCCCGACGGCTACATGACGATGGGCGAGGTGATCGAGTTCATCGAGCGCTTCGCCACCGTCTCGCGCACTCCCGTCCGGACCGGCACGAACGTCAGATCGGTGCGACGCACCGACGACGGATACCGCGTGACGACGAGCCGCGGCGAAATCCGCTGCCGGGCAGTGGTCATCGCGAGTGGCGCCTGCAACCAGCCAACGGTGCCGCAGTTCACTGATGCGGTGCCGGCGTCCGTCGTGCAACTGACGCCGTTCGACTACCACGGCCCCACCAACCTCCCCGACGGGGGCGTACTCGTCGTGGGAGCGTCGGCGACCGGCGTGCAGCTGGCAGCGGAGCTGAAGCGGTCGGGGCGGCCGGTGATCCTCTCGGTGGGGGAGCACGTGCGGTTGCCGCGCCTTTACCGCGGGCGCGATGTGCTGTGGTGGATGGACGCGTCGGGCGTATGGAACCAGCGCCACGACGAGGTCGATGATCTGACGCGGGCCCGGCGGTTACCCTCGCCGCAGCTGGTCGGGACCCCTGAACGTAGAACGCTCGATCTCAACGCGCTCGCCGCGATGGGTGTCGAGCTGGTGGGCCGCTGGGCGGCTGTACGTGACGGCCGTGCGCTGTTCTCCGGTGGCCTGCGTAACGTGTTTTCGCTCGCGGACCTCAAGATGCAGCGCCTGCTGGACACATTCGACGAGTGGGCCCGGGCTCACGGGTGTGACGCCGAGGTCGATCCTCCCGAGCGCTTCGCGCCGACACACGTGCCCGAGTCGGCGCGATGGCAGCTCGACCTGCGAAGCGGCGAGATCCGCACGATCGTTTGGGCGACGGGACTTCGGCCGGACTACGGGTGGCTCGACGTGCCTGTGGTCGACGCGAAGGGCCGGCTGCGCCACGAGGGCGGTGTGGTCGATAGCCCGGGACTGTACGCGCTGGGGCTGCCCGTGCTGCGGCGACGTAAGTCCACTTTCATCCACGGCATCGAGGACGACGCGCGTGAGGTGATCGATCACCTCACGCGGTACCTGGCCGTGCGCCACAGCCTCGCCTGAGCTCAGAACAGACCGTTGGTGGGGGGCTCGGTCCCGTTCAGCCGGACCGGCGCTGGGCGCAGCGGCCAGGGCGTGGGCGAAGTCCGCGGCGAGCGCCTGCGCCTGTGCGCTACGGCCTAGGGCGTGCAGGTTCTGGGCGGCCCGGGTACGCCACGGCACGCAAGCTGGGTTGCCGAACCCGTGGACGGCCAGGTTGTCGCGGGCTGTGGTGGCCAGCACGGCGGACTCCTCGTACCGGTGCTGGGTCTGTCGTACGGCGGCCAGGGCGTCGAGGTAGAAGTACCACGGGCCGACCGGCGGCACGGGGTGGGGGGCGCCTACCCACTTCAGCGCCGCTGTCAGGTCTCGGCTGACCTGGCGGAGTCTCACGCGATCTGTCGGTACGGGTGGCGGAGTCTCACGAGATCTGGCGGATGAGCTCGGCGCGGAACGCGCTGTGGCCTTCAAGTCGCGATGGTGTCTCGGCCGGTTTGGCTGCGCTGGCACGAACGGCGGCCAAATCGCCGCCCGCGCCGGGCACGAACCCATGGCGATCAAGTCTTGCGTGGCCGCAATAGGGTGATCGTGTGGAACAAAACGAACGGCTCCGTCACGCCTCATCGTTCGGCGCGGCGGCGACCGCATACGCCGAGCACCGCCCGGACTATGCGCAGGCCGCGGTGCGCTGGGCGCTCGAGCCCGCGCCCGGCTTGCGGGTGCTCGACCTCGGCGCCGGAACCGGCAAGCTCACCGCCACGCTGGTTGCGGTGGGCGCCGACGTCACCGCGGTCGAGCCTGACCCGGCGATGCTGACCGAGCTGCGCCGCGCACTGCCGGAGGTCCGTGCCCTGCCGGGTAGCGCCGAGGCGATACCGCTGCCGGACGCGTCCGTTGATGCCGTGCTGGCCGGCAACGCCATGCACTGGTTCGACATGGCCGTCGCGGGACCCGAGATCGCCAGGGTTCTCGCACCCGGCGGCATCCTGGCCGGCCTGTGGAACGTCATGGACGACCGGGTCGACTGGGTTGCCGGGCTGGCGCGGGTCAGCGGGAGCGCGGCCATTGGCCCTCGTGACACGCCCACCAATTGGCGCGCTGAGACGGCAGACATGCACCTTCCCAAGACTGGCGGGGCCGCCCGGTTCGGCTCGCCGGAGCAGACCGAGTTCCCGCACGGGCAGCGCCGCACCGCTGACTCTCTCGTTGCGACGCTTGCGACGAGGGCGGGGATGCTGGTCATGCCGGAACAGGAACAAGAGGCAACGCTCGGCCGGATCCGCGCTTTCCTTGCGAGCAGACCGGAGACTGCGGACGGCGAGTTCACCCTCCCGATGCTGACCTGCGTGCTGCGCGTCCGGCGGCGGTGAGAGGCACCTGCGCCGGTGCTGTTCCACCTGCTCTGGAAGCGGCTTCTGCTGGCAGACCTGACGCTGGCGTTGTCGGATCGCACACTGGTGCAGGCCGCGGCTGGCGCGGATAAGGAAGATACCCGGCGGCGCTGGCCTGCTACGACGAGGCGGCGGGCGGCCTGGCAGAGGCCGGTGATCGGGGTTCGGAGATCGCGGTGCTGCGGGAGATCGGCCAGATCCACTTCAACCAGGGCAGGCATGCCGCTGCCCGTCCCTACATCGAACGCGCCGTCGAGCAGGCCGGGTCTGTGGGCGACGTCCGTGCCCGTCAGTTCGCCCGGATCCTTCTGGGCGAGATCCAGCTCGCCCAGGACGAACCCGCCGCCGCCGAACAGTCCTTCGCCCAGGCCCTGACATCCTTCGCCGATCTCGGTTTCCCCCGTGGCACGGCCTACGCCTCCCTGGGGCTCGCCTCCGCCAAACTCGCTCTGCGGCTGTTCGGGGACGCCGAGCATCTCCTGGGCGAGGCTCTGGCCACGTACCGGAGCGTGGACGAACGTCTGGGCGAGGCTCGCGTCCTGTTCGTCTGGGCGGAGCTCCATCGCTCGCGGCGGCGGTTGGACGAGGCGGCCACGGTCCTGGAGACGGTCGTCGCGATCTGTCAGGGCATTCCCGCTCCCCGGCGTCAGGGCCTGGCGCTGCGTGCGCTGGGCGACGTGCGTCGTGAAGCCGGAGACCTCGCGGCGGCCATCGGCGCCTGGCAGAAGGCTTCGACCGTGCTGTCTGGGCGTTATAGGGCTTTTATGGGTAAAGAAGCATATTTGTCAGCATGAGCGCAAACGTGTCGCTTCCTGTGGCGCTTGCCTCGGGCTTGCCATCTCACGGACGCCGACCACCATGGAGGTCCCCCGCAGGCCAACCGGCCTACGCCCGCCCCGTGCTGCTATTGATCGCAGCCGTCGCCGCGGTGCTGTTCACATGGGACCTCGACCGCAGCGATTACCACGTGTACTACGCGACCGCGGTGCGGAGCATGACGCAGAGCCCGCTGGCCTTCCTGTTCGGCTCCTACGATCCCGCCAACTCCATCACGCTCGACAAGTTGCCGGGGTTCCTGTGGCCGCAGGTGATCTCGGCGTGGCTGTTCGGTTTTCACCCTTGGGCGTTGGTCCTGCCCCAAGCGGTCGAGGGCGTACTGTGCGTGCTGCTCCTGTACAAGGTGGCGCGTCGCTGGGCCGGCGTTGTGCCCGCGCTTCTGGCGGCAACCGTCCTCACACTGACCCCGGTGACGGTGGGCCTGGGCCGGTCGATCGTCGAGGACTCCCTGTTCACGCTGTTGCTCCTGCTGGCCGCCGAGGCCGTGCAGCGGGCAGTAGAGCACGCCCGGCTGCGGATACTGCTGCTGGCCGCGGCCTACGTCGGGCTGGCGTTCCAGACCAAGATGCTGGAGGCATGGGCCGTACTGCCGGCACTGGGACTCACCTACCTGGTCGCCGCCCCCGTCTCACTGCGCCGCAGAGTCGGGCACGTGGCGCTGGCCGGCGTTGTCACGGTAGCATTGTCCGCCTCCTGGATCGTGATCGCGGCGCTGATACCGGCGAGTGATCGGCCGTACATCGACGGCACCACGAATAATTCGGCCCTCAGCATGGTCGTCGGCTACAACTTCCTGAGCCGCTTCGGATCCCTCGGGTTCAACGCGACCGCCACCGGAAGCGTCATCGCGGACCAGCAACGCGCGGATCCTCCGGAGCTCAACCGGCCGGCGGAGACAGGGACCGCATCGCGCGCGACGCCTACCGTGAGCGCCTCTTCGTCGCCCCATACGGGCGACACCGTAGCCAAGATGGCAAGTCCGGGGATCGCCTCGCAGACCGGGTGGCTTTACCCGCTCGGTATGCTCGCGATCGGCCTCGGCGTCCTCGGCCTCATCCGCAGGCGTGCTGCTCGTACCGACCCCCACCTCGCCCACCTGCTCCTGTGGGGGGTGTGGCTGGCGACGTACTTTCTCGTCTTCAGCCTCGGTAGCGTCACCGGGCACACGTACTACATGGGCGTCGTCGCCGTACCGCTGGCCGCCTTGAGCGGCACCGGGATCACGCTTTGCTGGAGGGCCTACAAGGCCGGCGGAACGCGCGCCTGGGTGCTGCCCGCGGCACTCGCCGTCAACGCCGCCTGGTGTGCCCTGCTCGCACTGTGCTACCCGCGGTTCCTGCCGTGGCTGGCCCCCATGACCATCGGGCTTTGCGCCGTGGCCCTGGCCCTCCTGTGCGTCCCCAGGCCGGGCCGGACCGCGCCACACCCGGCCACAATGGTGATCGGCATAGTGACCGGTGTGGCCTCGCTTCTCGTCGCGCCCGGGGCGTGGTCGGTCTCGGCACTTGACGCGCGCTACAGCGAGACCGGAGGGATGGGCAGGGTCGGCCCGACCAGCCACCAGGGACGGCCTCAAGGGCTCACGCCGCAGCAGCGGAGACTGCTGGCCTACGTGACAGCACACCGGGCGGGCGCGAGGTACCTGTTCGCCGTGGAACGCTGGACTGACGCCTCACCGTACATCCTTTACAGCGGCGTCTCGATCCTTCCGATGGGCGGCTACACCGGCCAGGTTCCCTTTCCCACGCTGTCGCAGTTCTCGGGCCTGGTCGCGTCGGGACAGGTCCACTACGTCTTGTCACGCTTCGGCCGAGGCGCCGGCGGCTGGCCGGGATCGACCACCGCGCAGGTCACGTCCTGGATCCATTCCAGCTGTACGCTCGTCCGGGACTCCGCCTACGGCGGACCGCTGTTTCCAACCACGCGAGCCGGCGCGGCCGGCGGGCCGCACACCGCAGCGAGCCCGAGATGGGAGCTGCGCCGATGTGGCCCCGCAGTCTGATCGCGCGATCGGGGCAGGAGTACCAGCTCAAAGACCAGTTCGGTCAGTGGTCGGCGTTCACTGCTGGAAGTGGCCGGGGCCGAGGACCTGCCAGTTCGGGGCCGGCCGGTCGCCGATCGAGCGGTAGGGGATGGTGAAGCTCAGCGCCTGCGATGTGGAGCGCTTGATCGTACGCCTGGCGTATCGAGAGGCCCCCGGGGAGGCCCCCACTCGGGCAGGGCCCCGGCATATCGAGGATTCGTCCGGGTTTGATTTCTTCGGTACCGCTGTGCCTGGGGCGCGGGTCGCGTACGGAGTGAAGACCAGGTAATAACTGGCCAAGTGCCAGATGAGGAAGGACACGGTTCCTGAAGATCAGCGGTGTCTGACGCCGTTCGATCCTCGGAGGAACCGTGCCCGTCGCTCCATCATCGCTGATCAGCGTGCCCGAGGTGGGTCAGATCGACAGCGACGCTCAGAGTATCCCGGGTCAGAAGTGCGGACTTGTGGCCCGATTCCGGTCGATCGCCGACCCTCGGCAAGCGAGCAAGGTCCGTCACACCTTGGAGGCCATCTTGGCGGTGATGACGTTCGGCACCACCGTGGTCGGTGGTGACTCGATCGCGGCGATCATCGAGTGGGCCGAGGATGCGCCGCAGGATCTGCCGGCCCGCCTGGGCTGTTGGGGTGACCCGCTCACGGGCGTTCACCACCCACCCAGCGAGTGCACGCTTCGCCGGGTACTGGCTGATGTCGATGGGAACGAAGTGGACCGGCAAACCGCCGCCTACCTTGGTGAATCGGCTGCCCCGACCGATCTGGAGCGTGCTGATGACGGCGCCGGGGCCGGTACCGGGGACTGCGATGCGCAGCCTCTTCCCAAAGAGCGCGAGGCCCGCCGCGCTGTCCAGCGGTCCCGCCGGCAACCACCGCTGAACGGGATGCTGGCATCGGCGGCGTTCGACGGCAAGGCCATGCGTGGTGCTCGGTTGCCGGGCGGGGGCCGGGTTCACCTATTGTCGCTGTTCGAGCACGAGCGTGGTGCGGTGCCGGCTCAGCGGCAGGCCGCAACCAAGACGACCGAGGTGCCCGAACTGGCCCCGCTGCTCGATGATGCCAAGGGCGCCGGGATGGTGCTGACCGGGGACGCCCTGCACACGGTCCGCGAGACCGCCCGCCATCTGGTCGAGGACCTGAACAGCCACTATCTCCTGATCGTCAAGGACAATCAGCCGACCCTGCTGACCAGCGCGGCACACGCGCTGACCGGGACCGATGCGATGTTCGCCGCGCGAACTGACACCACCGACGATCGTGGTCATGGACGGACCGAGACGCGCGTCTTGCGTACGGCTCCCGCCGACGGAATCGACTTTCCCGGTGCCGCCCAGGTACTGCGCATTGTCCGCTATCGCGGCGATCTGGACGGGGTCCGCGCCAGCAAGGAAGTCGTATTCGGCGTCACCAGCATATTCCGGATCTTGGCGAGGTTGCTCAACCCTTTGCCTTACGGGGTATGCGTCCGATCGTAGATCTCAACTGCTGCTACGAGTCGTTGGGCTTCGTTGTGCCATCCGAGAATGCGGATGTCGAGCGGTTGCGTCGTCGGTGGAGCAGTTCCTTGATCGCCAAGAATGAGACCAGGCTCCAAGAGATCAATACGATGAGGTTTTCCGCCACTATCCCGACCGGCCCCCAATGAAGCCCCTCTGCCAGGGAACGGGGTTCGCCCGTCACTAAATCACCGACTTGATCAGGGATCACCAAGACCCCGAGGACCAGTGCCACCCACGGTAGCCACGGAGACATTTTGAACATGGACGGAGGTAACTCGCTGGTTTTGGATCTCGGCTCTATGTCGTGCTTCACGATGACCATGGTTGCACTTCCATGCAGCGGGCGAAAGCGTGCTTCGCACGCGCTCCTGGTCTGCTCAGCTCGTCCTGGGGCGATGGTGGCGGGAAGAGCCGGCCGACCTCAGCCTTCGACTACGTGGGGCTTACCGAGATCATCCCGGAGCCTGAGGCCCGTGCCGGAGGCCATGGGACGGCACCATGTACCTGGCGAAAAGCAACCAGCACTACGCAGCCACGCGCCAACGTTCAAGCGAGCGCTTCTGCACTGACATCCTGCTTGCAAATCGGCCTGATCTTGGGCCGTACGGGCCGTGAGCTGGGTGGCGGGCTCTCCGCGGGTGACCGTGATTAACCGCTGCTGACCTCCCTTAATGGCCCGCTAATGGCCCGGCGGCCCCCTGGCCCTACCTCGGAGACCGCTTCCTTATCAGGACCGTTCGGCTCGTGATCAGAAGGCTGCGGCCTGGTCGGCGATGGTGGCCGGCGGCCGTGATCGTGAGCGGTTGTGTGGGGAGGCACCTGGTGGGCTGCGCCTGAGAGTCAGCCAAGGCCGAATGGCGGCAACAGGGAACCAGCTCCTACCACGGGCCGTTCTCTCAGCATGGGGAAGGTTGAAGATCGATTAGATGACTTCTTCGATCGGCACGGATGGCTTGCGTTCCTGTTAACCGCCCTGATGTTGAGTGTTGCTCCCCTGATCCTGTTGGGGCAGGCGTTTGATCAACCGTGGCTTTGGCCACGAGTCATGGTAGGCGCCGCAATCGGTACGAGCGTGGTCGCTGTTCCCGCAGCGTTGGCCTTGGTCCGGAAGATACGCCGAACGGCGTTCGGCGTGCTCGCCTTGTTGGTCGCGGCCGCGCTTGGAACTACCGCTGCAATAGGCGGGTTCAGCCGGAGGCATGATCCCATTCCTCTGGGAAACGCTGGACAAGCCGAATTGGTGGGCTTGTTGGCTGCGATCGTCGTCTTGGGCGCTGTGGCGGTGCTGGTCATGGGCACCTATGTTGTGCTTGGGCAGACACGGGGTCGACGGCACCATGGTCGGGTAGAGGAACTTGCCCCGAATATGTATGTGGCGACGTGCGAGTGCGGCTGGCGGGGAAAGGTCAGGCAGGACAGCTCGGCAGCCTTCGTCGACGCGGGCGACCATGCGAACAAGGTAGACCTCACGATACGGAAACAGGACCTCTCCCCCTTCAACGGGGCGGCATCTATTCAGGGGCCGGCGGCGGCGCGTCCCAGGTCGGCGGATGAGGTTTAGTACGGCGGGCGCAGTGTACGGCGGGCGGCCCGGAGTCTCGCCGCCGTTCGGGACCGGCGCCCACGCCGCACGCCCGGACGGCGGGCGGGCGGCGGGCCGTGCGGCGGCACGGAGCGCCGCCGGCTTGAAGGCGCAGTCATCCCGGGGCCCTTCGTTTTTGCGTGCCTGACCTGGGCAAACGGCGGCGTTTTCATCCCGCATGTATCCCGTGAGCACCGGCTTGCGGCTGCATCCGGTGGCAGGTGGCTGCATGATCGCGGAAGCCGCTTGAGGCAAAGTGCCTGGTCAACGGGTGTTTTGCTTGGTGGCGTGGTAGGGCGGGTGGGACTTGAACCCACGACCTACGGATTATGAGTCCGCTGCTCTGACCGGCTGAGCTACCGCCCCGCAAGCCTGGAGTCTCTCATAAGTTGGCGTCCATGTGAGCACGGGGAGTTGTTCACTTTAGCTGGCTCCTGGACAAGTTTGGGACGGAGCGTGGTGAGCGGGCGCTGATTGGGGCGGGGTGGGTGGGCGGGACACTGGGGAGCCGCACTTGACGGCGCACTGGAGGGTCGTTCTCGGTGGTGCCTTTGGGTGCGGGTTGGATGTGGGCGGCTTCCTGGGGGAGCCGCCCACATCCGGCCGGTTACGGGGAGGTGCAGGTGACGGTGGAGGGGACGGCATTCGTGCCGTTCCAGCTGCCGTTGAAGCCGAACGTCGTCGAGGCGCCCGCGCCCAGGTTGCCGTTGTAGCTCGCGTTCTTGACGGTCACGGCGCTGCCGCTCTGCGTGACGGATCCGTTCCACAGCTGGGTGATCGTCTGGCCGTTGGCGAAGGTCCACTTCACCGTCCAGCCGCTGATCGCCGAGGTGCCGTTGTTCTTGACCGCGACCTCGGCGCCGAAGCCGCCCTGCCATAAGTTGGTGATCTTGTAGGTGGCCGAGCAGCCGCCGCTGGGAGGCGGGCTGGGGGTGGTCGGGGGCGTCGGGGT
>NZ_JALLPO010000046.1 GCF_023276435.1 Sphaerisporangium perillae | reverse complement strand
CCCGCCGTCCCCGGCCTCACCTCCCCTCCCCGCCCCCGACCCCCACACGCCCGATCACGACCGCACCCACGACCACCACTGCACGCCTGGTCACGACCGCGCCCCCGATCACCACTGCATGCCCGGCCACGACTGCGGCCGGGACCACCTCCACACGCCCGAGGACCGCCGGGCTCCGGATCACCTCCACACGCTCGGCCGGCACCCTGCCGTCCGTACGGCTCTGTTCAACGAGCCTGGACCAGAGGTCACGCCCGTCGAGCTGAGGCGGTTCACCGCCACCTACCTGGATCTCCTGGACGACGCGAAGGTCATCGTCCTGTCCGGCAGCCTGCCGCGGGGCGTGCCCGCCGACTTCTACGCGACGCTGACCCGTCACGCCCGCGACCGTGACGTACCGGTGATCGTCGACGCGGACGGCGATCCGCTCAGGCTCGCCCCCGCCGGACGCCCGTCCATCCTCAAACCCAACGCCGAGGAACTCGCCCGCGCCCTCGCCAGCCTGCCGACACCCGACCTCCCGGCACCCGGTCTGTCGGCACCCGGTCTGTCGGCACCCGGCCTCCCTGCCGCGTTTCACGACCATCCCTCCTCCTCTGACCGCCCCTCGCCGGAGGCGTACCGGGCCGCTGGATCTTCGGGTCTGGACGGTCATCTGGCCGGTGCGGAAGCCCTCCGCAGAGCGGGCGCGGAGTCGGTCGTCGTGTCGATGGGGGCGGACGGCCTCGTCGCCGTCACTCCGGACGGATCCTGGCGCGCCCGCATGCCCTACAAGGTGCCGGGAAACCCGACCGGCGCCGGGGACGCCCTGGTCGCCGGCCTCGCGCTCGGCCTGGCCCGGAACACGCCGTGGCCGGAGCGGCTGCGCACGGCCGCGGCCCTCGGCGCCGCCGCCGTGGCCACCCCCGTCGCAGGAGAGATCCACTTCGACGTCTACCGCACCATCCGCACCGAGATCGGAGTCGAACCATGCCCCTCGTGACCACTGGCGACATCGTCCGCGAGGCCCCCGCGGGCGTGGGCGCCTTCAACGTGATCCAACTCGAGCATGCGGAGGCCATCGTCTCGGGAGCCGAGGCGGCCGGTGCGCCCGTGGTGCTCCAGATCAGCGAGAACTGCGTCCGCTACCACCGCGCGCTCAAGCCGCTCGCGCTCGCCTGCCTCGCCATCGCGAAGGCCGCGCCGGTCCCCGTGGCCGTCCACCTGGACCACGCCACCGACCGCGCCCTGGTCGAGGAGGCCGTACGGCTGGGCATCGGCTCGGTGATGTTCGACGCTTCCGCGCTTCCGGATTCCGCGAACGTGACCGCGACGGCCGAGGTGGCGGCCTGGTGCCACGAACACGGTGTCTGGGTGGAGGCGGAGCTGGGCGAGATCGGCGGCAAGGACGGCGTGCACGCCCCCGGCGCGCGGACCAAGCCGCTGGAGGCGGTCTCCTACGTCGCGGCGACCGGCGTGGACGCCCTGGCCGTGGCGGTGGGAAGTTCACACGCCATGACGACGAAGGACGCCGTGCTCGACCTGGAGCTCATCGCCGAACTGCGTAACGCCGTGCCGGTGCCGCTGGTACTTCACGGCTCCTCCGGCGTGCCGGACGACACCCTCGGCGAAGCCGTACGGCACGGCATGAAGAAGATCAACATCGCCACGCACCTCAACAAGGCGTTCACCGGAGCCGTACGGACCTACCTGTCCGCCCATCCCACGACCGTGGACTCCCGCAAGTACCTCACCACCGCCCGCGACGCCGTCACCCGAGAAGTGACCCACCTCCTGACCCTCCTAACCACCGCCTGACAATGGGAGCTATCGGGTCGGCCGCTGGCAGACTCGATGCCCAGTAGCCATCGGCGAGTGAGCACTCCCACCACCAGGCCATCCTGACCACCGCCAGACCCGAAGCTTCGCCCGGTTGCCCCCACACAACGGCGCCGACTTCACCGTCCCCCTCCCCACCGCCCCGGCGCCGAACAAAGCCCCCCAGAACGGGCTGGGTGGGGGTCCGCTCTGTGCTTGGGATGTGGGACGGCCGAACCGTGGCCTGGGTAGCGGGTGTGGGGTGGTGCGGCGGGGTGGTCAGGGGACGTGGGGGGCGACTACTACCTCTACGCGTTGGAATTCTTTGAGGTCGGAGTAGCCGGCGGTGGCCATCGTGCGTCGGAGCGCGCCCATGAGGTTCATGGAGCCGTCGGCGACGGTCGAGGGGCCGTGCAGGATCTGCTCCAGGGTGCCGATGGTGCCGACCTCGACGCGGGCGCCACGCGGCAGCTCGCCGTGGTGGGCCTCCGATCCCCAGTGGTGGCCGCGCCCGGGGGCCTCGGCGGCCCGGGCGAGCGGCGAGCCCACCATGACGGCGTCGGAGCCGCAGGCGATGGCCTTGGCGATGTCACCGGAGCTCGTCATGCCGCCGTCGGCGATGACGTGGACGTACCGGCCCCCCGACTCGTCGAGGTAGTCGCGGCGCGCGGCGGCGACGTCGCCGATCGCGGTGGCCATCGGCACCGCCACGCCCAGCACGGTGCGCGTGGTGTGGCCGGAGCCCCCGCCGAAGCCCACGAGCACCCCGGCGGCGCCGGTGCGCATCAGGTGCAGGGCCGCGGTGTAGGTGGCGCAGCCGCCGACGATGACGGGCACGTCGAGCTCGTAGATGAACTGCTTGAGGTTGAGCGGCTCGGCCCGGCCCGAGACGTGCTCGGCGGAGACCGTGGTGCCCCGGATGACGAAGATGTCGGCCCCGGCGTCGATCACCGCCTTGTAGTGCTGCGCGGTGCGCTGCGGCGACAGCCGTGCGGCGGTGGTCACGCCGGCCGACCTGATCTCCTCGATGCGGCGGCCGATGAGCTCGTCGCTGATCGGAGCGGAGTAGATCTCCTGCAGCCGCTTGGTCGCGGCCTCCCCGCGCAGCTCGGCGACCTCCGACAGCAACGACGCGGGGTCCTCGTAGCGGGTCCAGAGCCCTTCGAGGTCGAGGACGGCGAGGCCGCCGAGGCGCCCGATCTGGATGGCCGTCTTGGGCGAGACGACGCTGTCCATGGGGCTCACCACGACGGGCAGCTCGAAGCGGTAGGCGTCGATCTGCCAGGCGATGGAGACCTCTTCGGGGTCACGGGTGCGCCGCGACGGCACGATGCCGATCTCGTCCAGCGCGTAGCCGCGGCGGCCGCTCTTGCCACGCCCGATCTCTACCTGACTCATGCTGTCGTTGTTCCTGTCGCTCGGAGAAGCCGCTGTACTGGTTCGTCTTTACCCTTGGGCACTGATACGTCCATACCCTCGGGCGCCGGCGCGAGTCGCATCCGCGCCCGCGCCGTCCACCACTTCCGCCCGTCCACGATGCCTGCCCTGGATGAGGGGCGGTACGCGGGGCGCCGCCGCGGCCGGGGTGCCGCGATGATCGTCTCGACGCGTGCGCCTCGACCGGCCGGCCTGTCAGCGGCCGTGGTAGTTGGGCGCCTCGACGGTCATCTGGATGTCGTGCGGGTGGCTCTCGCTGAGCCCGGCGGAGGTGATCGGCATCAGCATGCCGTTCTCGTGGAGATCGTCTATGGTGCGGGAGCCGGTGTACCACATGCCCTGGCGCAGGCCGCCGACGAGCTGGTGGGCCACGGCCGCCACCGGGCCGCGATAGGGCACCTGGCCCTCGATGCCCTCGGGGATGAACTTGTCCTCGCTGGTGACGCCCTCCTGAGAGTAGCGGTCCTTGCTGAAGGAGCCGCCGCGCTCGCGGTTGCGCACGGCGCCGAGCGAGCCCATGCCCCGGTAGGACTTGAACTGCTTGCCGTTGATGAAGATCAGCTCACCGGGCGACTCCTCGCAGCCGGCGAGCAGGGAACCGAGCATGACGGTGTTGGCGCCGGCGGCGAGGGCCTTCACGATGTCGCCGGAGTACTGCAGGCCGCCGTCGCCGATCACCGGCACCCCGGCGGGGGCGCAGGCCAGCGACGCCTCGTGGATGGCCGTGACCTGCGGGGCGCCGACCCCGGCCACGACGCGCGTCGTGCAGATGGAACCGGGACCCACCCCGACCTTGACGGCGTCGGCGCCGGCGTCGATGAGCGCCTGGGCGCCGGCCCTGGTGGCGACGTTGCCGCCGATGACGTCGACCCGGCCGTTCGCCTTGATCTTGGCCACCATGTCGCAGACCCCGCGGGAGTGACCGTGGGCGGTGTCGACGATGATGACGTCGACCCCGGCGTCGATCAGGGCCATGGCCCGCTGCTCGGCGTCCCCCGCGACGCCCACCGCCGCGCCGACGACCAGGCGGCCGTTGGTGTCCTTGGTGGCAAGAGGATATTGCTCGCTCTTGGTGAAGTCTTTGACCGTGATGAGGCCGCGCAGCCTGCCGTCGGCGTCGACGAGGGGGAGCTTCTCCACCTTGTTCTGGCGCAGCAGGTCGAACGCCTCGTCACGGGACACGCCGACCGGCGCGGTGACCAGGGGCATCGGGGTCATGACCTCGCGTACGAAGCGGGTCTGGTCGGTCTCGAACCGCATGTCGCGGTTGGTGACGATGCCCAGCAGGACGCCGCCGCGGTCGGTCACCGGCACGCCGGAGATGCGGTATCTCGCGCAGAGCTGCTCGACATCGGCGAGTGTGTCGTCGGGCGAGCAGGTCACGGGGTTGGTGACCATGCCGGCCTCGGAGCGCTTGACCAGGTCGGCCTGCTGGGCCTGGTCGTCGATGGAGAGATTGCGGTGGAGGATGCCGATGCCGCCCTGGCGCGCCATCGCCACGGCCATGCGCGCCTCGGTGACGGTGTCCATCGCGGCGGACACCAGGGGGATGCGCAGGTGGATGGAGCGCGACAGGCGAGTGGTGGTGTCGGCGTCCCCCGGTTGCAGGTCCGAATACGCGGGAACCAGGAGCACGTCGTCGAACGTGAGCCCAGGTTCGGTGAACTTGGCCATCTGCAACCCTCCTGCCATGGCGCTCTCAAGATGGGGAAAGGCGCCGGCCCCCTGCGGTCAGTTTAGTGGTCCGCCCATCACCGGCTCGGCGGCCTGTGGACGACGGGACGGGAATCATCACTGCTCTGCGGCTCCTGTGGACAACACGGCGCGGGGCGATGTGCTTCCCGGTCTTGTCCAGGGAATCGGGCACGCCTTGGCCGGCAGGGCCTTCGGCACCGCCCGGGAGGCCACGGGCGAGGCTTCCGGGGACAGGCGGGAGGGCAGGGCATCACCACCACTTGCCCTCATCAAGGTAGGTCGGGGTCATAAGGTGGAATGCGTGCTGGAAGACGTCCCCCGCGACCCCTTCGCGGAAGACCCCAACGACCCTGCCTCGGTGCTCGGCGAGCTCGACGACTCCGAGCCGCTGACCTTGGCCGAGCGCGACGAGGCGCTCACCGACCTCGCCGACGTGGAGGTCTTCCGCTCGCTGCTGGAACCCCAAGGGGTGCTCGGGCTGGTCCTCGACTGTCCCGAATGCGGCGAACGGCATTACTTCGACTGGGATCTTCTCCGCGGCAACCTGCGGCAGATGATCGACCATGGGCGCCCGCAGGTCCACGAACCGGCCTTCGAGCCCGACCCCGCCGACTATGTCAGCTGGGAGTACGCCAGAGGCTACGTCGACGGGGTGATCGACACCGAGGAGAGCCACTGATCGACGTCGTCGGTCAGCGCGCGCAGCAGGCTCACCGCGGGGTCGCCGTGCTCGCCGACGGGCTCCCGCCGGCTGAGCGCGTCGATGATCGCGTCCGTCCTGAGCACTTCCGGCTCCGTGTCGGAGCCGCGTATCCGTAGCGAACGCGCCGGGTGAACAGCGGTCAAGCTATCGACTCCATGTCGGCCATCGCCCGGAGCCTGGCCAGGGCGCGATGCTGGGCGACGCGAACCGCACCTGGTGACATACCGAGTACGTTACCCGTCTCCTCGGCCGAGAGTCCCGACACCACCCGCAGAATGATCAGCTCGCGCTGGTTCTCCGGCAGGCGTGAGAGCAACGCACGGGCGTGTTCGGCCTCGATGTAGCGCACCACCGTCTCCTCCGGCCCTGGCCCCTGGTCGGGGCCGTCCGGCAGGTCCTGGGTCGGCACGGCCGAGCGCACCGAGCTGCGAAGCGCGTCCGCGACCTTGTGCGAGGCGATGCCGAAGACGAACGAGGCGAACGGACGCCCCATGTCGCGGTAGCGCGGCAGCGCGGCCAGCACCGCGATGCACACCTCTTGGGCCACGTCGTCGGCTATGTGGTAGTGGCCGGACACCCGGCCCAGTCGAGCACGGCAATAGCGGACCACCATCGGGCGCAACTGCCCGAGCAGTGATTCGATCGCTGTGCGATCCCCCTGCACGGCAAGGCTCGTCAGATCCCTGAGGTCGGACTCGTCCGATCTCGTCGCAAGCCTTACCCCAGTTTTGGCGTCGGCGACGCATCCCTCGGTCACGTTAGGCATGATGCCCGCCACGATCGCGCATGTCGTCATAGTGAACGGATACGGATTGGTCACATTGACGCGACGATAACGGTGGGTAATCGAGCGAACACAGTAGCGTTTGTATATTTCACTCGGGGCCCGAATTCGCTGGATATTCGTTAGATGTCGCACCAGCTCGGAGGCCGCTCAGGGCGATCTTCACGACGCTTCGCCTCGCCCGTCGGTTTACCGCGCCGGCCAAATCCGGGGTGAGGAAATCGTTTCGACAAAAAAGTACGGCTCCCACCCGTGGGGGTGGGAGCCGTACTTCGATCGAATGATCGGTTCAGTGCCCGTGGCCGTGGCCGTGGCCCTGGCCCCCGGCGGCCGGAGCCTCCTCCTCGGGCTTGTCGACCACGAGGACCTCGGTCGTCAGCAGCATGCCGGCGATGGACGCGGCGTTCTGCACGGCCGAGCGGGTGACCTTGACCGGGTCGATGACACCCTGGGCGATCAGGTCGCCATACTCACCGGTCGCGGCGTTGAGACCGTGACCGACCGGCAGCTCGCTGATCTTCGCGGTGACGACGTACCCCTCGCGACCGGCGTTCTCGGCGATCCAGCGAGCCGGCTCGACGAGCGCCCGGCGGACGATGGAGACACCGGTCGCCTCGTCGCCGCTCAGGCCCAGGTCGTCCAGGTCCTTGGACAGGTGCACGAGCGCGGAGCCACCGCCGGAGACGATGCCCTCCTCGATCGCGGCACGGGTCGCGGAGATGGCGTCCTCAAGGCGGTGTTTCTTCTCCTTGAGCTCCACCTCGGTCGCCGCACCGACGCGGAGGATGCAGATGCCTCCGGACAGCTTGGCGAGACGCTCCTGGAGCTTCTCGCGGTCCCAGTCGGAGTCGGTCTGCTCGATGGCGTACTGGATCTCGCGGACGCGGTCCTGGATCGCCTTCGGGTCGCCGGCACCGTCGACGATGGTCGTGGTGTCCTTGGTGACGACGATGCGGCGGGCCGTGCCGAGAACCTCGGGACCGGCGTTCTCGAGCTTGAGGCCGAGCTCCTCGGAGATCAGCTGGCCACCGGTCAGGATCGCGATGTCCTGCAGCATGGCCTTGCGGCGGTCACCGAAGCCGGGCGCCTTGACGGCGACCGAGGTGAACGTGCCGCGGATCTTGTTGGTGACCAGGACGGCCAGGGCCTCGCCCTCGACGTCCTCGGCGACCACGAAGAGCGGCTTCTTGGTCTGGGCGACCTTCTCGAGCAGCGGCAGGAACTCGGCGATCGAGGAGACCTTGCCCTGGGTGAGCAGGACGTAAGCGTCCTCGAGGACCGCCTCCATGCGCTCGGGGTCGGTCACCATGTACGGCGACAGGTACCCCTTGTCGAACTGGAGACCCTCGGTGAACTCGAGCTCCAGGCCCATGGTGTTGGACTCTTCGACGGTGATGACACCGTCCTTGCCGACCTTGTCGAACGCCTCGGCGATCAGCTCGCCGATCTTGGCGTCCTGAGCGGAGATCGTCGCGACATTGGCGATCTCCTTCTTGTCCTCGACCGGCCGGGCCAGCTCGAGCAGGCGGTCGCTGACCGCGCGAGCGGCAAGGTCGATGCCGCGCTTGAGCGAGAGCGGCGAGGCGCCGGCGGCGACGTTGCGCAGGCCCTCGCGGACCATCGCCTGCGCCAGCACGGTCGCCGTCGTGGTGCCGTCACCGGCGACGTCGTTGGTCTTGGTCGCCACTTCCTTGGCGAGCTGAGCGCCGAGGTTCTCGTACGGCTTGTCGAGCTCGACCTCACGAGCGATGGTGACGCCATCGTTGGTGATGGTCGGAGCACCGAACTTCTTGTCGATGACGACGTTGCGGCCGCGTGGCCCGAGGGTGACCTTGACGGCGTCCGCGAGGGCGTTCACGCCGCGCTCGAGAGCGCGCCGCGCGTCCTCCTCGAACTCCAGGATCTTGGGCATTTAAGTCCTCCCAGCATCAGAGCCCCGGGCCTTCAGGGGAAGAGCCCGGGGCTTGATACGCATTTTTTGTAAGGCTCCGTACAGATGGTCGCTTGCGCGCCCGGGGCTTTACTTCTCGATGATCGCGAGAACGTCACGGGCGGAGAGCACGAGGTACTCCTCGCCGCCGTACTTGACCTCGGTACCGCCGTACTTGCTGTAGAGGACGACGTCCCCTTCCTTGACGTCGAGCGGGATACGCTTCTCGCCGTCTTCGTCCCAGTTGCCCGGGCCCACCGCGAGGACCTTGCCCTCCTGCGGCTTCTCCTTGGCGGTGTCCGGGATAACCAGACCGGAAGCGGTCGTCTGCTCGGCCTCAAGCGGCTGGACCACGATGCGGTCGCCGAGCGGCTTAACGGGAACCTTGGTGGCGGTCGTCACGATCGGACCTCCCCTTCAGATTGTGGTGATGAGCTGAAGAGGCGACCAGCGGCCTGCCGTCGCGGGTGTCAGACCTGCCTCGTCGCATTTTGACTTGGCACTCTCACTAGGTGAGTGCCAACACTGAACAGTATGCAAGGCCGCCGACACAGTCAACACGGACAGGCCGTCCCAGGTCAGTACGGGTGCCGACCACCGTACGACACGCCCGAATTGTTCGCGTATGGGAGACGCCGGCAGGGGTGGAGTCCTGCCACGCGGCCACCGGCGACGCGATAGCGTCGGGAGACGTGGACCTGGACGCCTTCCGCGAGTTGCTGACCCCACGGGGCCAGAAGGCCCTCGGCGAGGCCGTGGCCGCGGTCGCGGAGGGCGCCGACCCGGTCATGGCCGCGAGCCGGCTGAGGAAGACCTACGACGCCTCCCTCACCGCCGCCGCGCTCACGCAGGCCCGGCTCCGGGCGCGCGGCTCCGTCAAGTTCGGCGAGGACGCCGCGCGTATGTACTTCACCCCGGACGGGCTGGAGCAGGCGACCCGCACGGAGGTCGCCGCCCACCGCGCCCGCCGGTTCTCGCCCGGTATGCGGGTCGCGGACGCCTGCTGCGGCATCGGCGGCGACCTGATCGCGCTGGCCCGCACGGGATGCGAGGTCGACGCCGTGGACCTCGACCCGCTCACGGTCGAGGTGGCGCGGGCGAACGTCGTGGCACTGGAGCTCGGCGACCGCGTCACCGTCCGGATCGCCGACGCGGCCGAGGTCGATCCCGGGGCCTACGACGTGCTGTTCGCCGATCCCGCCAGGCGCTCGACGGGCAAGCGCGTCTTCGACCCGATGGCCTACTCACCGCCGTGGCCGGCCGTCCTCGGCATGGTGGCCCGGGCGCGCGCCGCCTGCCTGAAGGTCGCGCCCGGCATCCCGTACGAGCTGATCCCGCCGGGCGCGGAGGCCGAGTGGGTGTCCCACCGCGGCGAGGTCAAGGAGGCCGTCATCTGGACCGGCGCCCTGGCCCCGGACGTGGGCTCCGGGGAAGGGATCCGGCGCAGGGCCACACTGCTGCCGTCGGGGCGGACCCTGACGCCTGACGTGTCCCTCGGCGCTCCCGATCACGGGCCGGTCGCGAGATACCTGTACGAGCCGGACGGCGCCGCCATCCGGGCGCATCTCGTGGCCGAGGTCGCCGCCCTGGTCGGGGGCCGCCTGCTCGATCCTCACATCGCCTACATCACCGGTGACGGCCCCGGCCGCACGCCGTGGGCCTCCCGGTACGAGGTCCTCGAGACGCTGCCGTTCTCGCTGAAACGGCTGCGGGCGGCGCTGCGCGAACGGCATATCGGCACCGTGACGCTGAAGAAACGCGGTTCCGCGCTGGACCTGGAACGCCTGCGGCGCGATTTACGCCTTTCCGGCGATAAGTCGTGTGTCGTGACACTCACCCGCATCGGCGAGCGTCCTTTCGCATTCATCTGCCAACCATCCTGACCTGCGCTTATGTCAAATCAGGGCAATCTACCGAGAATCACGATGTTTTAAAGTCGGCCCCGAAAGTCTCCAGCCGAGCGACTACAGTTGGCCAGCGCGCGGGATTCTGCCTGATCGATGGTTTTACCCGCCTTATTCGCCACGCCAGACGACCGGACCAACCCCACCGCTGTGCGGCCGACCGCCCGCGAGTGAAGGAGCTTTCGGTGGATCACTCCAACCACGCCCTCCTCCAGGCGGGCAGCCAGACCGCCATCTCCGACCGGATGCGCGAGCTCCTCGCCAGGGCGGCACAGGACCACGTGTACGAGCAGCGCACCCAGGGCGCCGTGCTCGACGAGATCCGGCAGCGGCTCGAAGGCATGGAGTGGCTGCTCCGTGAGGTCCGCGAGCGCGAGCTCGGCGGCCTGAGCGGCGCCCTGGAGGGGGTCAACGGCCGGCTCGGCGAGCTCGCGACCCGTCCTCCGGCATGGGCCGAGGGCCTGGCCCAGCACGTCGAGGTCGTACGCGACCGCGTCGACGGTGTGGGCAACCGCATCGCGGGGCTCGGCGACCGCGTCGAGGCCGTCGGGGACCGCGTCAAACCCCTCGCCGAGCTTCCCAGCCTGTGGACCGACCTCGGGACCGTCCGGGAAGGGGTCGCGGAGTCCCTCAAACGCATCCAGGCGGTCCTGGACGGCGGCCAGGGCATGCCCGAGCGGCTGGCCGAGCTGACCAGGCGGCTCGGCCAGCTCAACTCCAGCATGGAGGCCGCCGGCGGCCGCTTCACCCGGGTGGACAAGGCGCTGCTCGACCTCACGCAGCGCACCGAGCGGGTCGAGGGCAGCGTCCTCGACCTCACCGAAGGGCTGGAGGAGACGCTCGCGTCGGCCATCGAGCGCCTCACCGGCTCCGTCGAGCAGCTCGCCGGCAAGGTCGACGGCATGACCGCCAAGCTCGCCGAGGCCGAGACCCGCCTCGACACCCGGCTCGACGGCGTGGACGGCCGCCTGGAGACGGTGGACGGCCGGCTCGAGGGCATGAGCGGACGACTCGAAGGGGTCGACGGGCATCTCGAAGGCGTCGGCAAGCACCTCGAAGGGCTGGGCGGGCACCTCGAAGCGGTCGACGAGCGTCTGGAAGGGCTCGATGGACGGCTCGAAGCGGTCGACGGGCGTCTCGAAGGGCTCGACACACGACTCGGAGGGGTCGACGGACGGCTGGAAGGGCTCGACGGGCGGCAGACGGGTCTCGACAGCCACATCGGAGCGGTCGAGGGACGGCTGGATACCGTCGACGTCCGCCTGCAGAGCATCGACGGCCGCATCGAGACGCTCCAGTCCTCCCTCACCGGAGTCGACGACCGCCTCGCCAAGCAAGATGAGCGCTTCGGCACCATCGACGCGAGCTTCGAGGACGTCAACGAGCGGCTCGAGATGGTCGACGACCGGGTGGAGGCCGTCAACCAGCGCGTCGGCCAGCTTCCCGCCCTGCTCGAGGTCGGCGAGGTCCCCAAGCGCGTCGGCGAGCTGATCAGCGCCCAGTCCGACGATCAGGGCAAGCGGTTCGACCGGCTCGACGAGCGGCTGACCGAGGCGGCGTCCGCCATGCCGCCCCTGGGCGAGCTGGTCGAGCTGGTACGGGCCCGCCCCGACCGCGATCAGCTCTCCGAGACCGTCGACCAGATCATCCAGCCCACCCACAGCGATCTCACCCGGAGGCTCGGCGCCCTGGAAGAGACCATGCTCGCCCTCGCCGAGGCCCTCCTCCGCCCGGCCCGCACCACCAAGGACTGACCCGCCGCGAACGGCCCTCCGCGCCTCCCGCACACGCCACTGCCCCGAGCCACCGTCCGTCGATCCGGCCACGATGATCGCAGACGCGGCGGCGTTCAGCGCGGAATCACCCAGTCCGGCGCCCAGGTCCCGACGGCGTCGTGGCCGGCCGCTGTGGCGGCGAGGTGGGCGCGGAGGGTGGCCAGCGCTGGGTGAGGGTTGTCGCGATGCCACAGGAGCGAGTGCGGGTAGACGGGCGTCGGGTCGGTCACCGGGATGCGGCGCAGGCCGTGGCCGGCGGGCCAGACCAGGCGGGTCTGCTCGCCCATGAAGGTGGCCAGGGCCGGGGTGTCGGCGATGGTGTCGAGGAGCGCGTCGGAGCCGAAGTTGGGGCCGGTCGCCTCGATGGTGAGGCCGAACTCGGCGACGAGATCGTCGTAATAGGCGGCCCACTCGGTTCCGGGGACGATGCCGGGCATCCAGATCCGGTGCCCGGCGAGCTGAGCGACGGTCACCGACCGGGCGGATGCCAGCGCGTGGGCGGGGCCGGTGAGGAGCTGGAGCGGCTCGTCGAGCACCCGGACGGATTCGATGTCCTCGGGAAGGGGCCGGCCGGGCACGGCGACGGCGCGGAAGGAGGCGTCGATCGCGCCGGATCGGATGGCGGCGAGGGCCGTCTCGATGTCGAACAGCATCACCACGTCGAGCTCGATCTCGGGGTGCGCGCGGTGGAAGCCGCGCATCAGGCCCGACGCCGCGGTGCGCGAGGCGATCATGTCGACGCGCAGCGGACGGCGGCCGGTGCGCACGGACGCGACCGCGCGCTCGGCGACGCGCAGCAGTTCGCGGACGTGGGGCAGGAACGCCTGCCCGTCGATGGTGAGCTCGGCGCCGCGCGGGGTGCGGGTGAACAGCCGCACGCCGAGGTTGCGCTCCAGCGCGGCGATGCGCTTGGAGACGGCCTGCTGGGTGACCGCCAGCTCGGCGGCGGCCTGCTGGAACTGCCCCGCGTCGGCGGCGGCGACGAAGGTCCGGACGGTGTCGAGGTCCATGCCGACACCCTATGAGTACAACCGTTGGTTGTGGCCAGGCGGTCCTGCGGTTGTTTGATCCCCGGCTATGGTGCGCGCTTTGATGCTTCCGATCGCGGATCGGTTGTGCGGGTGAGTGCGAGGAGCGTCGGGCATGAGGAGCGGGCACCGGCTGGGATATCTGCGCGGACATCGGCTGGGGCGGCGGTTCGGGTGGCTCTGGGGAGCGTACGGGACCAGCGCGCTCGGCACGTGGCTCGCCTTCGGCGCGTTCCCGCTGATCGCCATTCAGGTGTTGCACGCCGGACCGGCCGAGGTCGCCGCGCTCTCCTGCGTGGGGGCTGCGGTGGGCGCGGCCGTGGCGGTGCCGCTCGGCCCGTGGGTGGAGTTCCGCCGCAAGCGGCCGGTGCTGATCGCGATGGACCTGGTGCGGTTCGCGGCGCTGCTGACGATCCCCACCGCGTTCGCGCTCGGCGTGCTCACCTTCCTTCAGCTCCTGCTGGTCTCGGTCGTCGTCGCGGCGGCCGACATCACCTTCCGCGCCGCCTCCGGCGCGTACCTGAAGACGCTGCTGCAGGCCGAGGACCTGCTGGTCGCCAACGCCCGATTCGAGTCCACGGCCTGGACGACCACGATCATCGGACCGCCGCTGGGCGGCGCGGCGATCGGACTCCTCGGTCCGGTGGCGACGGTGGTGGCCGACGCGGTCAGCTACCTGCTCTCGGCCCTGGGCATCGGCGTGATGGGCGGCCAGGAGCCGCGGCCCCAGCGCCGGGAGGCCGCACGCATGCAGGCCGGGGACCTGCTCGACGGTTGGCGGTACATCCTCGCCGACACGACGCTGCGTCCGCTGTTCTTCAACACCGCCTTGTTCAACGGCCTGGTGATGGCCACCCAGCCGCTGCTGGCCGTCCTGATGCTCGGCCAACTCGGGTTCGCACCGTGGCAGTACGGCCTCGCCTTCGCCGCACCCTCGATCGGCGGGCTGCTCGGTTCGCGGCTGGCCCGACCGCTCGTCACCCGGTTCGGGCAGCACCAGGTCCTGATCGTGGCCGGGGCGCTGCGCGCGCTCTGGCTCGTCGGCCTGGCCTTCCTGGGGCCGGGCACCGGAGGACTGCTGCTGGTGATGGGCGTCGAGCTTGGGCTCATCTTCTGCTGCGGGGTCTTCAACCCCGTCTGCGCCACGTACCGCCTCGAGCGCACCGCGACCGACCAGGTCGCCCGCACGCTGTCCGCCTGGGCGGTGACGACCAAGGCCTCGACCGCGCTCCTGACGGCCGTCTGGGGCGTGCTGGGCGGCCTGCTCGGCCCGCGTACGGCCATCGGCCTGGCCGGCGTGCTCCTGCTGGCGACCCCGCTGCTGCTCCCCCGCCGCCCGGCCGCCCTTCTCTCCGAGCCCGAGCCGGCACCGAGCCGCGCCTGACGGCGCCAAGGCGGCGGAACCTAACGTGGCGCCTTCCTGCGGTGTACGGCTATGGCCACCCCGAGGGCGAGGGCGGCATATCCGCAGGTCACGGTCAAACCTGCCCATGGCGGGAGCGGGTAATAGCCCCCGAGCAGTGACAGGACCACGTCCACATGCGCGAACGTGGGGACGCTCTGCGTGATCGCGAACCCGGCGGCAGGGGTGATCATCAGCAGCCATGGCACCAGGCCCGCGGTCGCCAGCAGGTAGGGCACGACGACCAGCGCGATGGCCAGCCCGATGGCGACGACGGCCCGCTTGACCAGCGCGGCCAGGCCCAGAGCCAGCACGGCGGCGGCCGCGGTCAGCGCCGCGTAGCCGACGATCACCCGCAGCTCGGTACCCAGGGTGAGCGGCTGAATCGGGTTCTGATTGGCACGCGACATCGCCAGGCCGACAGGGACCACGACCCCCGAGGTCACCAGCCCCGCCACGAACGCGACCGCGCCGACCACCATGGCCTTGGCCGCCAGCAGCCGCGCTGGATGCGGCTCGGCCGGCAGGCCGGTCCCGATCAGCCCGCGCCGGTGTTCCGCCGTGAAGAACATGACCGCCACCACGAGCACCGGGATCAGCCCCACGGCCCCGCCGATCAGCATGAGGTCAGCGCGCAGACCGCCCTCCACCGTGGCGGGCCCGATGTCACCACCCCCGGTCACCATGAGCTTGTCGCCGGACTCGACGACCCCGCCCGGGTGATGCGGGGTCTTGCCGTCGGACTCCATGGAGACGCCGACGTCGTCGCGGCGCCACGAACCGTTCGCGCCCTGCAGCGTGATCTGGTCGAAGGTGGCGGTGGCCTGGGCGAAGGCTTTCGCCATCTCCCACAAGGCGCCTGGTGAGGTGGCGAACAGCCCGATCTCGACCGTCTCCGGCAGCCCGGTCAGCTTGACCGTGCTGACCTCGGTCCACGTCTTGCCGTCGTCTGACTCGTAGCCGGTGATGGTGTCGCCCGACCTGGTCAGCCGCAGCCACTGCGGGCCATTGTGAGGACCACCGGGCACGTCGTGGGTGAAGTTGTACTGCATCCGCACGCCGTGATCTCCGGTGAGCATGACGGCGGCATACGGTGTGCCCTGCTTGAGACTCTGCCTGACGAGGAGCCCGGCCTTCGCCCACGGCACCACCCCCTCCTTGATGTTGCGCACCCCGGGTACGGCGTCCGGCAGCCGGATCTGCCCGGTCATGTCCGACACGCGGGCGGTGATGCTGCCGTTCCCCTTGAGCGGCTGGTGCACGAAGTAGTACTTGTCCTTCACCGCCGTGCCATCGGGTCCCACCAATGGCGCGGGGCAGGGGCCCTCCCCCTTCCCGGTCACGCAGGTGCTGCGGGCGCCTCCGGCGATCAGCAGTCCGAGCGACACGGTGACCAGCACGGAGGCCGCCATGGCGAGCACCCAGCCCCGCGCGGAGCGGAACTTGGTCCACTCCGCGCGCAGCAACTGAGGGAAACGGTCCTGCCCGGCCCGTTGGCTGGATCGGTAAGGCGTGAATGAACTCATGCCGACGGTTGTACGCGGCACCCGGTTCCAGCCGGGTCGCAGCCGCTGCGACCCGGCTGGAACCTGGGATCTGGCATCGTTTAACCCATGGCACCTCGACCCGGCGGCCGGTTCGGCCGCCCCGCCCGCACGACGACCGGCGGTGAGTGGCGGTGAGGGTCCTCGTCGTCGAGGATTTCGAGGTCCTGGCCCGCTCCATCGGAACCGGGCTGCGCCGCGAGGGCATGGCCGTCGACGTCGTCCTGGATGGAACCGCCGCCCTCGACCGCCTGGCCGCCACCCGCTACGACGTGGTGATCCTCGACCGCGACCTGCCCGGCGTCCACGGGGACGAGATCTGCCGGCGACTCGCCCACGGCCGCCATGAGACCCGCGTACTGATGCTCACCGCCTCCGGCACGATCGAGGACCGCGTCGACGGGCTCAGCCTCGGCGCCGACGACTACCTGCCCAAGCCGTTCGCGTTCGCCGAACTGGTCGCCCGCGTCCGTGCCCTGGCCCGCCGCGCCACCCCGCCGCTACCGCCCACCCTGGCATACGGGGACATCACCCTCGATCCGGCCCGCCGTATCGCGTTCCGGGCCGGCCGGCGCCTTGAGCTGAGCCCCAGGGAGTTCGCCCTGCTCGAATGCCTGCTCGCCGTACCCGGCCTGGTCATCTCCGCCGAGGAACTGCTCGAACGCGTCTGGGACGAGGCCGCCGACCCCTTCAGCAGCGCCGTCAAGCACACCATGCACCGGTTACGAGCCAAGCTCGGCGACCCGCCCGTGATCGAGACCATCCGCGAAGGCGGCTACCGCATCGGACCGTCATGACCCCCCAGACGCTCGCCGGCAGGTCCCTGCAGACGCGGCTCGCGCTCGCCTACGCGGCGGGCATCTACGCCGCCGGGGTCTTCGTGGTCGTATTCGTCGCCGTCCCGCTCGCCAGCATCAACGCGGCCACCCCCAAAGACCACCCCTCATCGAGCGCGATCACCGAAACCGGGCCCGGGATCAGCCTGCCCCAACTCCTCACGGGATCCGCCGTCGCCCTGGTCCTTCTGATTCCCATCGCCCTGGCTCTCGGCTGGTACGTCGCCGGCCGGTTCCTGCACCCGCTGCGCGCCATCACCGCCACCGCCAAAATCATCTCCGCCGGAAACCTCCACCAGCGCCTTGACCTCGGCGAGCCCACGGACGAGCTGACCGAACTCGGCCACACCCTCGACGACCTGTTCGCCCGCCTGCAAGCCTCCTTCGACGCCCAACGCCACTTCGTCGCCAACGCCTCCCACGAGCTGCGCACCCCTCTCGCCGGCCTGCGCACCCTTCTTGAAGTCGCTCTCGCCGACCCCGATGCCGACACCGACACCCTGCGCTCGGCCTGCCAGGACGCCCTCGCTCTTGGCGAACACCAGGAGCGGCTCGTCCGAGCACTGCTCGCTCTGGCCACCAGCGAGCGCGGCGTCACCCGCTGGGACACCCTCAACCTCGCCCACGTCGTCGAAGGAGTGATCGCCTCCCGCCGCGACCAAGCAACGGAGAGACGCATCGACCTAACCGAACACCTGACGCCCGCAGTGACGGCCGGGGACCCGAGACTGATCGAAAGCCTCGTCGCCAACCTCATCGACAACGCCATCCGCCACAACCACGAAGACGGGCACGTAAAGGTCACCACGCGGACCTCCGGCACGCAGGTGGCCCTTACGGTCACCAACAGCGGGCCGGTCATCCCCGGCAACCAGATCCAGCGTCTCTTTCAAGCCTTCCAGAAACTGGCGCCTGATCGTCACGGCCGCCATGACGGCTACGGCCTCGGCCTCGCCATCGTCAATGCCGTCACGCAAGCTCACCACGCCACCCTCACCGCCAGCGCACGCCCCCAAGGCGGCTTGTCCATCACCGTGCAGTTCGCGCACGGATCTCATCCGAACCTTCCCTAACGTCAGGGAAGGGCACACGGACAACGCGCTACCTGCGTCGCAGCGCCGAGCAGACGAACACACCGGACCAGGAGAAGACCCACCGCGTGAAAGGGCACGCGGGCAACGCGCTATGTGCGTCGGGTCACACGTGGATGGTGGTGATCGGCAGGGAGGAGTCGGCGGGGAGGTCCAGGTCCGAGGGGCCGACGCCGGCGGCCACCAGCTCGGAGCCGAGGGCCGCGATCATCGCGCCGTTGTCGGTGCACAGGCCGGGCCGTGGCACCCGCAGACGCACTCCCGCGGCGTCGCACCGCTCCTGGGCCAGAGCGCGCAGCCGCGAGTTGGCGGCCACGCCACCTCCGATCAGCAGGTCCTTCACGTCGTACCGGCCGCACGCCTGCAGCGCCTTGCGCGTGAGCACGTCCACGACGGCCTCCTGGAAGGACGCGGCGACGTCGGCGACCGGCACGGACTCGCCCGACCGCTCCTTGGCCTCCACCCAGCGTGCGACCGCGGTCTTCAGCCCCGAGAACGAGAAGTCCAGGGTGCCGTCGTCGTACTTGCCGCGCGGGAACGCGACCGCCATGCCGGACCCTTCGGCGGCGACCCGGTCGATATGGGGACCGCCCGGGAACGGCAGGCCCAGCACCCTGGCCACCTTGTCGAACGCCTCGCCGGCCGCGTCGTCCACCGTGGAACCCAGGGAGATCACGTCCTTGGCGACGTCCGGCACCAGCAGCAGCGAGGAGTGGCCTCCGGAGACGAGCATCGCGATCGACGGCTTGGGCAGCGGCCCGTGCTCCAGCTGGTCCACGGCGACGTGCGCGGCCAGGTGGTTGACGCCGTACAGCGGCACCCCGAGCCCCAGCGCGTAGGCCTTGGCCGCGGCGACGCCCACCAGCAGCGCGCCCGCGAGCCCGGGACCCGCGGTGACGGCCACGGCGTCGATGTCGGAGAAGCGCAGGCCGGCCTGCTCCAGAGCACGCTCGACGGTCGGGGTCATCGCCTCCAGGTGGGCGCGCGACGCCACCTCGGGCACGACCCCGCCGAACCGCGCGTGCTCCTCGACGCTGGAGGCCACGGTGTTGGCGAGCAGCGTGTGGCCGCGGACGATGCCGACCCCCGTCTCGTCGCAGGAGGTCTCGATGCCCAGGACCAGAGGTTCGTCAGCCATTCGCGCTCTCCACGCCGTCCAGCTTTCTCATCATCATGATCGCGTCGGTTCCGTCGTCGTAGTAGTCGCGGCGCAGCCCGATGCGCTCGAAGCCGAAGCGCTCGTACATCGCCTGCGCCGGCGGGTTGTCCGCCCGGACCTCCAGGAACACCGCCGTCGCGCCCCGGCGTACGGCCTCGGTGAGCAGGGCCTTCAACATCGCGCTGCCGATGCCGGCGCGCTGCTGGTCGGCGCTCACCGCGATCGTCTGCACGTCGGCCTGGTCGCCCGCCGCCGCCAGCCCGGCGTACCCCACGATGCGCCCGCCGGCCTCGGCGACGACGTAGTGGCGGGTGCGCGGCTGGTCGGCCAGCTCGCCCCGCAGCATGCCCTCACTCCAGGCGTCGAACGGGAACGTCGAGCGCTCGATCGCGAGGACCGCCGGCAGGTCGCCCTCGGTCATCTGGCGCAGCGTCGCGGCCGTCATGCGGTGACCTTCTTCGGCGGACCGGGCACCCGCGCGTCCGGACGTCGAAGGTAGATGGGGCTCGGCGAGGTCAGGACCCGGCCGTCCGCACCGGCGTCCGCGGCGGCGCCGGAGACGCCCGCCGCGAGGTGCTCGGCGGCGAGCGCGGCCAGCGCGCCCGCCCGAGGGTAGTCGGGAGCGTCCTCCACCAATCGGCCCTCCCCCACGATCTCGGCGTACATGCGAGCGCCGGCCCCCACCAGGGGAAGCTCGCCGGGCACGTCGCCGGGACGGTCCACGAAGGGTCCGGCCACCCGGGTGCGCATGTCGGCGTAGCGCGCCCAGAAGACCTCCTTGCGCCGGGCGTCGGTGGCCACGATGAAGGGCTCGGCGAGGCCGCTCGCGTAGGCGAGCACGTCCAGCGTGCACACGCCGTACGCCGGCGCCCCGCTCGTCGACGACAGCGCCTGGGCGGTCATCAACCCGACCCGCAGGCCGGTGTAGGGGCCCGGGCCCGAGCCGGCGACGATCGCGGTCACATCGCGCAGGGACGCTCCCGCCTCGCGCAGGACCTCGCGCACGGAGGGAACGAGCAGCTCACCGTGACGGCGAGCGTCGATCGTCGTCGATTCGGCGAGCACGCGCTCGCCGTCGTGAAGCGCCGCGGTGACGGCCGGAGTCGCGGTATCGAAGGCCAAGACCAGCACGAACATCAAGCCTAGCCGTGTTTGATGGCGCTCGCTCCGCTCGCGTGTGCTCGGGCGCCCTTGAGCCGGTGTCCTTCCCTCGTCACTCGGAAGCGCTCGTTCCTCGCACTTCCTCCTTCCTCGGTCAGGACACCGGCGCGCCCGAGCACACGCGAGCAATTCAGGTAGAGAGGTGGGAGGCGTAGACGATGATGTTGTCCACGTACTCGTGGGTCTTGCGGTCGAAGGTGCCGCCGCAGGTGATGAGGCGCAGGCCGTCGTCGATGTACACGCGTTCGGCGGGGAAGCGGTCCTTGGCGACCTGCTCGATGGAGTCGACCTTGTAGGAGGCGACCTTGCCGTCGCTGCGCAGGACCTTGATGACGGCGCCCTTCTTGACGTCGCGGAGCCGGTAGAACACCGCGGGGGCCGTCTTGGTGTCGACGTGACCGATGATCACCGAGGCTCCGGAGTCGCCGGGCACGACGCTCTGGTCGAACCACCCGGCCGTCGCGGGCTTCTCGAACGGCGGCAGTTCGACCTCCCCGTCGTCGCTGAGCCCGAGCTTCATGAGGGGGGCCTTGAGGTCCAGCGAGGGGATGTCGAGCCGCTTGGGGGTGGCGGCGGCCTGCCGGGGCGCGGCGGCGTCCCGCTCACGGCCGGTGAGCGCGAACATGATCGTCCCGGTGACGAACCCGGCCACCACGATCTTCAGCCACTTGGGGGAATCGGCCATCGGGGGAGCGCCGGTTCCGGGCTCAGCGGCTCTTGGACCTGCGGCGTGCCACGGCGATGCCGCCGGCGAGGGCCGCGCCGAGCGCCACGGCCACCACGGCAGGCGGCATGCTCGACGGTTCGTCGCCGGGCCCGCCCGCCGCCGTGCCGCCGCCGCCCGCCCGCGGCGCCTTGGTGGGCACGACGCGGGTCCTGGTGGGGGTGGGGGTCGGCTTGGGCTTGGCGGTCACGGTGAGCGTGGCCTTGCCGGTGTCGTTGGTGGCGTCGCACTTGACCTCGACCTGGTAGCTCCCCGGCTCGCTGTCCTCGTCGACGAGCGCGAAGCCGTGGACCTCGGGCGGCGGCGCCGCCGTGGTCAGCGGGGTCGAGGACGCGGCCGGGGTGGTGGCCGGCGGCTGGGTCAGGGTGACCAGACCGGTGAAGGCACCAGAGCGCGCGGTGGCGCGATACGCGGTGCCGCCCTGCGGCAGGGGGCAGTACGCCCGGACGCGGATCGACCGCGTCGCCCCGCCCTGCACCTTGTCGGGTATCAGCTGGACACGGATGTCCTGCCGGCTCATGGACGGGGTTGGCGTGGGTGCCGAACCGCCGGTCTGCGCCTCGGCCGTACATCCGACGCCACCTAAGAGAAGGAATGCTCCAGCAACCGCGAACTGCCCGACCCTGTGCACCGTCGCACTCCACTTCGCCCGCGATCCGACCCCGCCCGAATACGACCACACCTAGGCGTTACCCCACCTGCATACCCAGAAAATACTGGTCAATCCATCGAAAAGATCTTCTATCCGATGATCCATAGCGACGCGGGCATGAGTCAAGGCTGGCTAGATTACCGGTCTAGATCAGGGAAAGGCGGTCAATCGAGCGAGTTCGGCATGTCGCTCCATCGCCGGCCGATGCCGCGAAGCCGTACGAGGCGCTCGTCTCCGGCGTCGCCGCGCTCGATGGAGATCTCGAGCCGGTCGTCGGCCAGGCCTTCCACCAGACCCTCGCCCCACTCCACCACGGTCACCGAGTCGTCGAGGGACGCGTCGAGGTCGAGGTCGTCGACCTCCAGCGCGCCGCCGAGGCGGTAGGCGTCCGCGTGGACGAGCGCGGGACCGCCGGCCAGCGACGGGTGGACCCGCGCGATCACGAATGTCGGCGAGGTGATGGGACCGCGGACCTTCAACCCCTCGGCGACGCCCTGCACCAGGGTCGTCTTGCCCGCCCCCAGCGGGCCGGACAGCACCACGAGGTCGCCGGGACGCAGCAGGCGCGCGATCTCCTCGCCCAGCGCCCACATCTCCTCGGTCGTGGCCGCACGCCTCATCGGGCCCCCTCCACCGCGTGCCTCATCGAACCCTCCATCGCGCCTTTCGCCCCGTACTCCAAGATTGCCCCGTATTGAGCCCTCCGCCCCGGATGTCACGAGGCCTCCTCTTCCGGCTCCGTGTCGTCGTCCGCGCCGGCAGCGCGCATCGGCCGTACGCCGGCCTCCGCCAGGCCTTCGACACCCGCGGCCGACCCGCTCGCCTCAACCGCCTGGACCCTTTCCAGCAGCTCGCCGATCGCCTTGTTCACCACCGACGGCTTCTCCAGGAGTACCAGATGGGAGGTGCCCGGCACCTCGGTCAGCCGGGCGGACGCCACGGTCGCGTGGATGGCCCTGCTGTGCTCCGGCGGGGTCAGCCAGTCCTTCTCACCGACGATGACCTCGACCGGCACCTTGCCCACCACGTCGAGAGCGGCCAGCTTGTCGTGCGACATCAGCGCCGGATAGAAGTCGGCGATGACGTCCGTGGGGGTGGACCGGATCATCGACTCGGCGAAGTCGACCACCGTGGGACTGACGCTCGAGGGATCGCCGAACGCCAGGTAGCGCAGCGCCAGAAAGGACACGTCGTTGCCGGCCTGCCTGCCCCGGTCGACCAGCGCGGCGCGGCGGCCGAGCACCGACACCGCCGGCGGCGCCACCCGGTGGACGACCTTGGAGATCAGGGCGGGTAGTCCGAGGGTCAGCTCCGCGAGCCTGCCCGCCGAGGTGGAGATCAGCGCGACGCCGCGCACCTTGTCGCCGAACAGCTCGGGATGGCTGTCGGCCAGCGCCATGACGGTCATGCCGCCCATGGAGTGGCCGACCAGCACGCACGGCCCTGGCACCAGCACCTTGAGGACCTCCGCGAGGTCGTCTCCGAGCCGGTCGATGGTGCAGTCTTCGGCGGGGGTGCGGGCCGAGCGCCCGTGGCACCGCTGGTCCCAGAAGACCATGCGGTAGGTGTCACGCAGGCCGCGCCGCTGGTAGTGCCAGGCGTCGAGGTTCAGCGTGTACCCATGGCAGAAGACGATGGTCAGCGGGGCGTCCTCCGGCCCGTCGACCTCGGCGTACAGCTCGACACCATCGGAGGTCTTCACGCCGGCCTGGCGCCCGCGCAGCTCGCCGAAGGGCTCACTCGCCTCGAGATCGGGCCGGAGGCGGATGCGCCCCACGACGTACCTCTTGGCAAGGGCCGTCGCCGCCAGACCCGCCGACGCGGCTCCGAAGACCGCCCCTGCGATCCCGACCCTGCGCCGTGTGGACATTAACGACCTCCTCATACCGGTGTACGCGCGCCACTTGGGGAACTCTTTACCTGTGAACGCGCGGCACGCGTGAACCAATCCTGGTCACGATCTCATGAGTGATCGTGCCGAGGGAATCCGCCCACTCCTGAGCGGTGGGTTCACCACCGGTTCCCGGCCCGAACAGGACGACCTCGTCGCCCTCGCTCGCCTGGTCGTCCCCGAGGTCGATCATGAACTGGTCCATGCAGACCCGGCCCGCCACCGTGCGCCGCTTACCCGCCGCCAGGACCTGCGCCCGGTTGGTCGCCCCCCGAAGCACGCCGTCGGCGTAGCCGAGGGGGACCACCGCCACCGTGGTCTCGCGCTCGGTGACGTACAGGTGGCCGTAGGACACACCGGTGCCGGCGGCCACGCGCTTGACCACGGCCATGCGGGCGCTCAACGTCATCGCCGGACGCAGGCCGAAGTCGCCCAGCTCGGGGATGGGGCTGAGCCCGTACGTCGCGATGCCGGGCCGGACCATGTCGTAGTGGGCCTCGGGAAGGGTCACCGTGGCCGCCGAGTTGGCGATGTGGCGCAGGACGCGCGGCCCGGCCACGCCGGCCTTCTCGGCGATCGCGAGGGCGTCCTCGAACGCGGCGAGCTGCTGACCGATCGAGGGATGCCCGGGGATGTCCGCGCAGGCCAGGTGGGACCAGAGCCCCACGATCTCGATCATGCCCTCGGCCTGGGCGGCGAGGGCCCGGTCCAGCAGCGCCGGCCACCGGTCGGCCGTGGCGCCGCCGCGCGTTGTGCCGGTGTCGATCTTGAGGTGCACGCGGGCCGTACGCCCCGCGCGGCGGGCGGAGGCCGCGATGTCGTCGACCAGCCAGAGGGCCCCGGCGGACAGGTCGACGGCCGCCGCGACGGCGTCGTCGATGGGCTCACCGGGAGTGACGATCCACGACAGGATGGGCGCGGTCACGCCCGCGGCACGAAGGTCCAGGGCCTCCTGGATGTAGGCGGTGCCGAGCCAGGACGCGCCTGCGTCGAGCGCGGCGCGCGCGCAGGGCACCAGGCCGTGGCCGTAGGCGTCGGCCTTGACCACGGCCATCATCTCGGCGGCCGGGGCGTACCGGCGCAGCACGGCCACGTTGTGCCTGATCGCCGAGAGATCCACCCGGGCCTGGGCAGGGGTGACAAGGGAACCGTGAATGTGCAAGCTCACCCTCTCAGTCTCGCAGCCGCGCGCCCCGCCGGAGCCGGTTCGCCGCCGAGGCGGGGGTAACGGTCGTCACAGTTGCCAGGCGCTCGCCGTGAGCGCCCGGATCGCGCCGGGGAGCTCCACAGCCACGTCGAGGGCCGCGATCGGCGCCTCGCCCTCCTGCGGGTCGCAGGCCGCGAGGCGAGCCGCGAGACCATGCAGGTAGGCCGCGCACGAAGCGGCGTCGTAGCAGCTCAGACCCCCGGCGAGGAAGGCTCCCGCGATGCCGGCGAGCACGTCGCCCGTGCCGCCGGTCGCCAGCCAGGGGGTGCCCGTGAGGTTCACCCGGACCGGCCTGCCTTCCTCGGCGACCAGGGTAGTCGACCCCTTGAGCAGGACGGTCACGCCGAGCTCCCGCGCCGCCCGCCGCGCGTAGTGGAGCCTGCGGGCCTCGATCTCCTCAGGAGGGACGTCCAGCAGGCGGCCCAGCTCGCCCGTGTGCGGCGTGATCAGCGTGGGCGCCGCGCGGCGCAGGAGCGAGCGGTCGCGGGCCGCGATGGTCAGCCCGTCGGCGTCGACCAGCACCGGGACGTCACTGGCCAGCACGGATCTGGCGAGCGCGTGCGCCCCGTCGTCGGTGCCCATGCCGGGCCCGACCACCCATGCCTGCACACGGCCGACGTCGCGCACCCCCTCCTCGGGGGTGATGACCTTCGTCACGGCCTCCGGCCACCTGGCGCGCACCTGGCGGACGGGCTCCTCGGCGCTCGCGAAGCGCACCAGCCCGGCCCCCGCCCGTACGGCGCCGCCGGCCGAGAGCACGGCGGCCCCGGTGAACCGGTCGCTGCCCGCGACGATGCCGACCACTCCCCTGCGGTACTTGTTCGACTCCGCCGAGGGCCGCGGCAGCCGGTCGGCGACGTCCGGGCCGGTGAGCGCGGCCACGCCCGGGTCGGGGAGGTGCGAGCCGAGGCCGATGTCCACGACCTGCAGGGTGCCCACGTGGCTCGCCCCCGGATCGATCAGCAGACCCGCCTTGACCGCGCCGAAGGTGACCGTCAGGTGGGCGCGGATCGCCTCGCCCTCGACCTCGCCGGTGCTCGCGTTCACACCGCTCGGGACGTCCACCGCGACGACGACGCCGGGCGCCCGCGCGGTGAGCCCGGCCAGCGTCGCGTACGGCTCGCGCAGCGCCCCGGCGCCGCCGATGCCCACCAGGCCGTCGACGATGACGTCGGCCCGCTGGATCAGATCGGTGAGCACCTGGTCCGCGTCACCGCCGCGGGTACGGCCGCCTGCGCGGCGCAGGTCGGCGAGGCCGCCCTCGTGCGTCTTCTGCCCGGCGAGCACGGCGTCCACCCGCGCGCCGCGGCGGGCCAGCATGGCGCCCGCGTACAGCGCGTCCCCGCCGTTGTCCCCGCTGCCGATCAGCAGGACCACCCGCGAGCCGTACACGCGGGGAAGGGCCTTCGCGCAGGTCACGGCCAGGGCGGTGGCGGCCCGCCGCATGAGCGTCCCCTCGGGGAGCACGGCCATGAGCGCCCGCTCCGCGGCCCTGATCTCATCGGAGGTGTACGCGGTCAGCATCTCACCGAATGTAGCCCTCCCCGATCATCGCCGCGAGGGCCACCCGCCGCGCGCCGCCGATCTGCGGAGATCGCATGGCGGGTGCGGAACCCGCCGGCGGCCGTCAGCCTTCGGCGATCACGTACGCGATGGCGAACCCGCCGTCGTGGCTGAGGGAGATGTGCCATCGCTTCACCCCGAGCTCCGCCGCCACCTCGGCGACCCTGCCACGCACCCCGAGCACCGGACGGCCGTACTCGGCCGTCGTGACCTCGGCGTCCAGGTGACCGAGGCCCGGCGGCGCGCCCAGCGCCTTGGCCACCGCCTCCTTCGCGGCGAACCGGGCGGCCAGCGAGGCGACGGGAAGCCCCTTCTCGACATCGGTGAAGACACGGTCGAGCAGGTTCGGCGTCCGTTCGAGGGCGGCGCCCAGACGCGCGATGTCCACGATGTCCACACCGATGCCCACGATCACGCCCCCATCTTGCCTCAGACGGCCCGCCGGAGGCCGCAGGTGAGGCCATCAGTAGAGTTTGCGCCCATGGAGGCACCGAATCCGTACGTCGAGCTCAGCCGCGAGCAGTGGCGGGACCTACGAGAGAACACGCCTCTCACGCTGACGGCCGAGGAGCTGGAGGAGCTGCGCGGCGTCGACGACCCCATCGACCTGGCCGAGGTCACCGACATCTACCTCCCGCTGACCCGCCTGCTCAATCTGCACTTCACCGGGGCGCGGCAGCGCAGCGCGGCCGTGAACCTCTTCCTCGGCGACCGGCGGCAGCCGCCGCCGTACATTCTCGGCATCGCGGGCAGCGTCGCGGTCGGCAAGTCCACCACGGCCCGGCTGCTGCACACCCTGCTGGCACGCTGGCCCGAGCACCCCCGGGTCGACCTGATCACCACCGACTCCTTCCTGTACCCCAACAAGGTGCTGGAGGAGCGCGGGATCCCCCATCGCAAGGGGTTCCCCGAGAGCTACGACCGGCGGGCGCTGGTCCGGTTCGTCGCCGAGGTCAAGGCCGGGACGCCGGAGGTGCGCGCCCCCGTCTACAGCCACCTGGAGTACGACATCGTCCCGGGCGCCGTCCAGACCGTGCGCCGGCCGGACATCCTGATCGTCGAGGGCCTCAACGTGCTCCAGCCCGCTCCCCCCGCGGCGCTCGCGGTCAACGACTACTTCGACTTCTCGATCTACGTGGACGCCAAGGTGGAGGACATCCGGTCCTGGTACGTCGACCGGTTCCACAAGCTCCTCCGCACGGCCTTCGCCGACCCCAAGTCGTACTTCACCTACATCGCCGACCTGTCGGAGGAGGAGGCGACGCGGTTCGCCAAGGACGTCTGGCGGGACGTCAACGAACGCAACCTGATCGAGAACATCGCCCCGACGCGCGGGCGCGCGGGCCTGGTGCTGCTCAAGGGCCGCGACCACGCGGTACGCCGGATACGGCTGCGCCGCACGTAGCCCGTTTCCGCGCCGAGGCCGTACGGGGCGTCGTGCCGGCATGGTGATCGCCGGAACCGCGACACTCCTGGTCCAGCGGTTCTTCTGGGCGAAGTACGGCACGCGTATCGCCTCGCCCGCCGCTCGGATGAGTCGAGGTTCGTCCGTGTGAGGGAGGAACCCCGGGCACAGGCTTGGATAGTGTCCGGTCATGACCATCCTCGCCACCGAGGGACTCACCAAACGCTTTCCCCGCGTGACGGCGCTGGACCGCCTCACCGTCAGCGCGGGGTCCGGCGTCACCGGCCTGGTCGGCGCGAACGGCGCGGGGAAGTCCACCCTCATCAAGATCCTGCTCGGGCTGCTGCCTCCCACGGAGGGAAGCGCCACCGTTCTCGGGCTGGACCCGGCCACGCGGTCCCTGGACATCCGTCGAGCCGTCGGCTACATGCCCGAGCACGACTGCCTGCCACCGGACATGTCCGCGACCGAGTTCACCGTCCACATGGCCCAGATGTCGGGCCTGCCGCGCAGCGCCGCCCGCGAGCGCGCCGCCGACACCCTGCGCCACGTCGGCCTGTACGAGGAGCGCTACCGTCCCATCGGCGGCTACTCCACTGGCATGCGGCAGCGCGTCAAGCTCGCCCAGGCCCTCGTGCACGACCCTCAGGTCGTCTTCCTGGACGAGCCCACCAACGGCCTGGACCCTCAGGGCCGTGACGACATGCTCGCCCTGATCCGGCGCATCGGCACCGAGTTCGGCATCAGCGTGGTCGTCACCTCCCACCTGCTCGGCGAGCTCGAACGGGTCTGCGACCACGTCATCGTCATCGACGGGGGCCGCCTGCTGCGCTCCTCCTCCATCGGGGAGTTCACCCAGGCCACCACGTCGATCACCGTCGAGGTGGAGGAGGGCACAGAGCGCCTGGCCGAACTGCTCACGGCGGCGGGCCGGCAGGTCACGCTGCACGGCCGCCTGCTCACGGTCGAGGCCGGCTCACCCGACACCTTCGACATCGTCCGGGACGCCGTGTGCGACCTGGACCTGAGCCTGGTCCGACTCGAACAGGGCCGCCACCGCATCGAGGACGTCTTCAGGGAGGAGGCGTCCCATGTCTGAGACCGTCCCCGCGCCGGCTCCCGGCCCCACCGGCGTCATCCACGACATCGGCTACCGCCACTACGACGGCCCGCGGCTCGGCCGCGGCAGCGCGCTCGCCGCGCTCATCGTGCACAGCCTGCGGGGTGTCTTCGGCCTCGGCCGCACCGCCCGCGCCAAGATCATGCCGTTCCTGCTGGCCGGCGTGATGATGCTGCCCGCCGTCGTCTCGATCGCCGTGATGGCCATGATCAAGCGGCCGGGGCTGTCGTACCCGTCCTACGCCGTGACGATGCAGGCCGTGCTCGCCGTCTTCCTCGCCGCCCAGTCGCCCTACCTGGTGGCTCCCGACCTGCGCTTCCGCGTGCTGCCGCTCTACCTGTCGCGGCCGGTCAAGACCGGCGACTACGTCGCGGCCAAGCTCGCGGCCATGGCCATCGCGCTGTTCCTGCTGGTGGCGGTCCCGCTCACCACCCTGTACGTCGGCGAGCTGCTCATCGACCTGCCCGGCCCCCCGCACACCCACGACTACTTCGCCGCGCTCGCCACCTCGGTCGTCTACGCGGTGCTGCTGGCGTCCGTCGGGGTCGCGCTGGCCTCGTTCACCCCCCGGCGCGGGCTCGGAGTGGCCTCGGTCATCGCCATCTACCTGCTCTCCTCGGCGATCTCCGCCGTGCTGGTCGGCGTGCTGTTCTCGGTCAGCCGCGACAGCGCCGCCGCGTGGGCGTGGCTGATCAACCCGTTCTTCCTCGTGGACGCCGTCCAGGTGTGGCTGTTCGGCACCAGCCCCAACAACGACGGCGGGTACCCGCCGGGGGCGGGCGGTCCCGTCGCCGCCGTCGCCGTGCTCGCGGTCGTCGCCCTGTGCGTCACCGCCCTCGTCCTTCGCTACCGCAAGGCGGCCTCATCGTGAACATCGAACTGGCACAGGTCTCCCGCTGGTACGGCAACGTGGTGGCCGTCAACGACGTCACGATGACCGTCGGCCCCGGCGTGACCGGCCTGCTCGGCCCGAACGGCGCGGGCAAGTCGACCCTGCTGCACATGATGGCCGGGTTCCTCGCCCCCTCCACCGGCACCGCGACGCTCGATGGGAGGCCGATCTGGCGCAACCACCAGATCTACCGCTCGATCGGGCTGGTGCCCGAGCGCGAGGCCGTCTACGGGTTCCTCACCGGCTGGCAGTTCGTGCTCTCCAGCGCCCGGCTGCACCGCCTGCCCTCCCCCGAGGACGCCGCCGCCAAGGCCCTGGCCATGGTCGAGATGGAGGACGCCAAGGACCGGCGCATCGAGACCTACTCCAAAGGCATGCGCCAGCGGGTGAAGGTCGCCGCCGCGCTGGTCCACGACCCCCAGGTGCTGCTCCTGGACGAGCCGTTCAACGGCATGGACCCGCGCCAGCGGCTCCACCTGATGGACCTCGTCAGGGAGCTCGGGGCGGCCGGGCGCACCATCCTGTTCAGCTCCCACATCCTGGAGGAGGTCGAGCGGGTCGCCCAGCAGATCGAGGTGCTCGTCGCCGGACGGCACGCCGCCTCCGGCGACTTCCGCGAGATCCGCAGGCGCATGACCGACCGGCCCCACCTGTTCCACGTACGCTCCAGCGACGACCGGCGCCTGGCCGCCGCCCTGATCGCCGACGCCTCCTCCGGCGCGGTGTCCCTGGGAGAGGAGGGCCTGGAGGTCCAGGCCGTGGACTTCCGCAGGTTCACCTGGCTGCTCCCCCGCGTCGCCCGCGACGCCGGGGTCACCGTCTGGCAGCTCTCCCCCGCCGACGAGGACCTGGAAAGCGTCTTCTCCTACCTGATCTCCCGGAGCACCCGATGAACTCCGTCGTCGCCGGCATCACCTACCGCGCCGTCCTCGGGCGCCGCCGGGTCCTGCTGCTGATCCTGCTCCCCCTGGTGCTGATCGGGCTCGCCCTGATCCTGCGCGCGGTGGGCAGCACGGACGAGAAGGCCACCGTCACGCTCATGCAGGTGTACGCGATCGGCACCATGCTGCCGCTGCTCGGCCTCATCGCCGGCACCGGCACGATCGCGCCCGAGATCGACGACGGCACGATCATCCACCTGCTGTCCAAGCCCATCTCGCGCCCGATGATCGCCATCACGAAGTTCGCGGTGGCCGCCTCGCTGCTCGCGCTGTTCGCCGCGGTCCCGACGTTCGCCGCCTCCTACCTCCTCATCCGCAACGAGGCGGGCATCGCGTCCGGCTTCGCGCTCGGCGCCCTGATCGGCGGCATCGCCTACGCGGCGGTGTTCCTGCTGCTCGGCGTCATCACCCGGCACGCCGTGACGATCGGCATCATCTACGCGGTGGTCTGGGAGAGCCTGGTCGGGGGCCTGGTGCCCGGAGCGCGCAACTTCTCCATCCAGCAGTGGGCACAGACCTTCGCCGGCCAGATCAGCACCTCGGACTTCTTCAAGCCCACCGTCAGCATCGGCTTCGCCATCCCCGCCGTCCTGATCGTCACCATCGGCGCCGTCCTGTGGGCCGGCCAACGCCTCCGCTCCCTCTCCCTCACCGGCGACGAATAGCACGCCCTTCCCTCTTCGCACCGGGGGTGCCGGGGACGTCAGCGGCGGAACATGAGGCGCACGCATACCCCGATGGCGACGCAGCCGATCGAGAAGACCAGCAGCAGCGTCGAGGTGACGAACCCGAGGACCCACATGCCGCCGTCGCCGTCGGGGTGGGGCGTCATGCCGTCCCACAAGGCGACGAGCGGCTGCGGGAGCGAGAAGGGCACGAGAGCGGCCACAGCGCCTCGCACGGAGACGGTGGCGCCGAGGATCACCGCGCACAGCAGCACCGCCGCGAACATCCACGGGTACATCAGCGAGCGGAAGAAGTCCCCGTCGGTGCCGGTGGCCGAGAGCATCCACGTCGAGATCGCGCCTGCGACAAAGGACATGACCGCGATCAACTGGTGCCTGTGCCTATGGACCACGAGCAGCCACCCTAAATCACCACAGGAAAAGCGGTTGAGTCTCCACCAACTGGAGGGTGAAGTCTTGGCTCTCGAAGGATCGCCCGGTGCCGTCCTTCCGCACCATGACTGAGGAGACGAGAAAACATGCACGATATGGCCAAGCTGTCCGCACGGGAACGGCAGCAGATCATCGACGACTTCGTCGACCAGGCGTTCGCCGGCATCGGCACCGACGCACCCGGAGCCCACATCGCCCAGGCGATGCGCCGGTTGCCCGCCGACCTGCCGGACGAGCCGAGCGCCGAGCTGCGCGATGCGTGGACCGAGCTCGGCCGGCTGGTGGGCGATGACGCCTTCCGGCAGCGCGTACGGCAGATGGCGCTGGGGGGCTCGGAAGGCGGCGAGCAGCCGCCGTACGACCCGCAGCCGGTCTTGGAGCACGCCGGTGCCGCGGTCGAGGCGGGCGTCGACCCCGCGTCGCCGCAGGGCAAGGAGATCCTGGACAGGATCGTCTCCCCGGACGTGCCACCGGGCGAGCGTGCCCGGCTGGCCGACCAGATGGAGACCTTCTCCGACCGGCGGGTGGAGCGCTACTGGCAGCTGATGGGCGTCCTCAACGGCCGCGCGGCCTTCCCCTCCAGCACCCCGGCCTTCGAGTGGTTCATCACCGCCCTGCGCACCCACCACTGAGCCGAACGGCGGCCGGCTCACGGCCAGGCACGTGTACTCCTGCGTAATGAATGCGTATGAAGCGGTCAAGGCGGGCCCCCTTGAAGGGGACCCGCCTTGACGTCGATGCTTTCGAGCCGCTCGGGTCAGGAGCAGGTCGTGCGGACGACCTCGGCCAGCTTGCCGGCGATCGACTCGGCCTCGTCCTGGGACTCGGCCTCGACCATCACCCGCACCATCGGCTCGGTGCCGCTCGGCCGGATGAGCACCCGGCCGCTGTCGCCGAGCGCCTTCTCCGCGGCCGCCACGGCGGAGGCCAGTTCCCCGGAGGTGGCCGCCTTGGCCTTGGAGACGTCGCGGACGTTCACCAGGACCTGGGGAAGCCGCGTCATGACCGACGCCAGATCGGCGAGAGGACGGCCCGAACGCGTCACCTCCGCGAGCAGGTGCAGCGAGGTGAGCAGTCCGTCACCGGTAGTCGCGTGGTCGAGCATCACGACGTGCCCCGACTGCTCGCCGCCCAGGTTGTACCCGCCGGCCTTCATGGCCTCCAGGACGTACCGGTCGCCGACGGCCGTCTCCACCATGGTCAGCCCGGCCTTGTTCAGCGCGTGCTTGAAGCCCAGGTTGGACATGATGGTGGCGACGACGGTGTCCTTCACCAGGTTGCCGGCGGAGTGCATGGCCAGGGCCAGGACCGCCATGATCTGGTCGCCGTCCACGACCTCGCCCGTCGCCGTGACGGCGAGGCAGCGGTCGGCGTCGCCGTCGTAGGCGATGCCCGCGTCGGCCCCGCGCTCCACGACCGCTTCACGCAACGAGTCGAGATGGGTCGATCCGACCCCCTCGTTGATGTTGAGACCGTCGGGCGCGGCCCCGATCGTCTCGACGACGGCCCCCGCGCGCAGCAGCGCCTCCGGCGCCACCATGTGGGCGGCGCCGTGCGCGCAGTCGACGATCACGCGCAGGCCGTCCAGGCGTCCCGGGAGGGTCGTCAGCAGGTGGGAGACGTAACGGTCGGCCTCGCCGTACGCGTCGCGCACGCGGCCGACGGCCGCGCCCACCGGGCGGTTCCACTTCTCACCGAGCCGCTGCTCAATGTCGTTCTCGACCGCGTCGGGCAGCTTGTAACCGCCGCGGGCGAAGAACTTGATCCCGTTGTCGAGAGCGGGGTTGTGGGACGCCGAGATCATGACCCCGAGGTCGGCTCCGAGAGCCGAGGTCAGATATGCGACGGCCGGGGTGGGCAGCACGCCGAGGCGCAACACGTCCACTCCGGACGACGCGAGGCCGGCGACCACCGCGGCCTCGAGGAACTCCCCCGAGGCACGCGGGTCCCGGCCCACGACGGCGACCGGGCGGCCACGCCGCCCGACGCTCGACTCGAACGCGCCGGCATCCCCGAGGACATGAGCCGCCGCGACCGAAAGGTCCATGGCGAGCTCCGCCGTGAGGTCGCGACCCGCGACCCCACGAACGCCGTCGGTGCCGAAGAGCCGACCTGTCAACGCTTGCTGTACTGCGGAGCCTTACGAGCCTTCTTGAGACCGGCCTTCTTCCGCTCCGTCTCACGGGCGTCGCGGGTCAGGAAGCCGGCCTTCTTCAGCGGCGGGCGGTTGACCTCGGTGTCCAGCGCGGTGAGCGCGCGGGCGAGGCCCATGCGCACGGCACCGGCCTGGCCGGTCACGCCGCCGCCGTCGATGCGGACGAAGACGTCGAACTGGTCCTCGGCGCCCAGGACCACGAAGGGCTCCTTGACGATCTGCTGGTGGACCTTGTTCGGGAAGTAGTTCTCCAGCGAGCGGCCCTCGATGGTCCACTTGCCGCTGCCCGGCATGATGCGCACGCGGGCGATCGCTTCCTTGCGACGGCCGGTGCCGTAAGAGTTGCCCGTGGTGATGGGCTTACGTGCGGCGACCTCGCTGCTGGGAGCGGACTCGCTGGTGTACTCGGACGGGAACTCCTCGGGGGAGTTGTCCGCAATGTCCAGCTCGCCCTCGAGGGGCGTCTCGACACCGGTGGGCTCGGCCACGGTTCTCCTCTAACTTTCGATCTTGGCGTCAGCCGTCGGCCAACGGTGCGACTACTGGGCTACCTGGGTGATCTCGAACGGCACCGGCTGCTGCGCCAGGTGCGGGTGCTC
Organism: Sphaerisporangium perillae; assembly: GCF_023276435.1. Taxonomy (GTDB): domain Bacteria; phylum Actinomycetota; class Actinomycetes; order Streptosporangiales; family Streptosporangiaceae; genus Sphaerisporangium; species Sphaerisporangium perillae. The sequence goes on along the minus strand of NZ_JALLPO010000046.1, from coordinate 37,810 downwards.
GGGACCGGCGTAGACCTTGAGCTTCTTGGCCATCTTCCGGCCGAGGGAGTTCTTGGGGAGCATGCCCTTCACTGCCTTCTCGACAGCGCGGTCCGGACGCTTCTCGAGCAGCTCGCTGTAGGAGACCGAGCGCAGACCGCCCGGGTAGCCGGAGTGGCGGTACGCCTTCTTCTGCTCCAGCTTGTTGCCGGTCAGGGCCACCTTGTCGGCGTTGATGACGATGACGAAGTCACCGGTGTCGACGTGCGGCGCGAAGATCGGCTTGTGCTTACCGCGGAGCAGCGTCGCGACCTGGGTGGCCAGCCGACCCAGCACGACGTCGGTGGCGTCGATGACGTACCACTGACGCTGTACGTCGGTGGACTTAGGGGTGAACGTGCGCACGGTGGTAAGCCTTCTGTCGGGTTGGCATCTTTGGCGTTAGGTCATGGGCGGGCGCACGACAGGGCCCAGACCTTCCGTCTCCACGAACAGGGAGATGACGCCGGACGCGCCGCGCAACGGTCACGAGGGACCGAATCGCACACAACGAATCAGCAGACTACCGGTTGTGACAGGCACGGGTCAAAACGACGACATCGACGCCAGGATCATCACAACGGAGCCGCGTCGCGAGTCTACTGCGTGATCGGACCAATGACTCAACGAAAACCAGTCCCTCGCGTCTCTTCTTTAACATGAGCTGACCTCTCTATATTTGGCAGCGGTATGTGTCAGCCTCCTCACCTTCGGCACCCCCAGCGGTTCCCCCGTCGACGGAGCCACGTGGGGCTTTTGGCGTGCCTGACGGCGGCCCTGCTCGCCGGCGCCGTCGTGGTGCGGCTGAATGCCTCCCCCACCGCGGGCGAGTTCTACCTCCACACCGGCACGCCGACCCCCACCCAGAGCCGGCTCCACGCCGCTCCGCAGCCCAGCGCCACGTCGTCCGTAGGCCGGGCGCCCCTCGGCCACGTGGCCCGCCCGTACGTGTCGCCCACGGCCGAGACGCGGCCGCAGCCGACACCCACGGCCACCCGGCAACGCAGCACCATCGACGGCTCCGGGGGCGAGTTGCCCGCCGCCACGAGCGTCGGCACGGCAGGGGGGCAGGACCAGGCGGCGCCGCCCGACGACGCTCCCCCCGCCGGCCGGCTCGAAGCCGCCGCCGTCCGCCTCACCAACCAGGAGCGGGTGCAGAGAGGATGCGCGCCTCTGCGCGTCGACCCGCGCCTCACCCAGTCGGCGCGCGCCCACAGCCGCGACATGGCCGCGAAGGACTACTTCGGCCACAAGTCCCCGAGCGGCCTCACGCCATGGGACCGCATGGCGAGGGCCGGATACTCCAACAGCGCGGCCGAGAACATCGCCCGCGGCTACCAGTCGGCGGAGGAGACCGTGCGCGGCTGGATGGCCAACAGCGGACACCGCCGCAACATCCTGAACTGCCAGATCAAGACGGTCGGCGTAGGGGTCGCCTACGGTTCCGGCGACACCTGGTGGACGCAGGACTTCGGCTATTCCTGACCTGTTATGTCGCCCTGCCGGGCTAGTCTCGGCGCATGGGTTATCCCGGGGATCAACCGCCACGCCGTCCGCCTTACCACCCGTACGAGACGCCTCGGCCCACCGGCGACCTCCGGCCCGAGGCGGAGCCGCAGGAGCAGGCTCGCGAGTCCGCGTCATGGCCGTCCGCGGAGGAGCCGGGCACCGCTCGGCGGGCACGCCCACGCATGGAGGAGCGGCAGAGACGGGCGTACGGCGACCCCCTCGAGCAACCGTACGGCGACCCGGCCGGACAAGGCGGGGTCAACGCCACGAACCCCGACACAGGCCGCGGCGCACCCTCGTTCGGAACCGGCGATCCCCTCTTCGGCGTCGGCCGCACATTCGGCACCGACCGGAGCGCCGCATACCCGCAGCAGGGGCGCGAGGCCCGTCCCTTCGAGACCCCGCAGGCGCGGCAAGGCTCGTTCGAGCCCTCCCAGCAGCCGCAGAGCGATCCGTTCCCACCCTCGCAGCCGGAGAACGACCTGTTCCGGCCCGCACAGCCGCGTAGCGGCTCCTTCCCGGCGCCGCCGCAGCAGAGCGACCCGTTCCAGACCCCGCGGTCGCACACCGGCCCGTTCTCGTCGCCGGGCGCGCAGGGTGACCCGTTCTCAGCTCCGGGCACGCAGAGCGACCCGTTCTCGGCTACAGGCTCGCAGAGCGGCTCCTTCCAGAACGCTCCGCCGCGCCCGTTCGAGACTCCCGCCCCGCGGGCCGGCTCCTCCGAGAACCCATGGACGCAGCCCGGCCCCTCCGAGACCACACGGGCGCAGACGGGCTCGTTCGAGGCGACACGGGCGCAGACACAGACCGGCGGGTTCGAGGCCACGCGAGCGCAGGCCGGCTCGTCCGAGGCGACACGGGCGCAGACACAGACCGGCGGGTTCGAGGCCACGCGAGCGCAGACCGGCTCGTCCGAGGCGACACGGGCGCAGACCGGCCCGTTCGAGCGGCAGGGCAACGAGCGTGCCCGGGAGGCCGAGAGGTCTCTGCCACGGGCTCCCATGGAGACGAGGAGAAGCGAGCCGGATCCGGGACGACGTTCCCGCGGACCCCTCTTCCTCGCGGGCGGCGTCATGGCCATGATCGTCGCGATCGCCGCGGTCATCGTGGTCATGAGCCGCAGCGACGACCCCGTGAGCACCGCCAGCCCTTCGACGACCCGCCCGACGGTACAGGCGCCGCTCCCGGGCGGCGTCAGCGACAAGTACGGCTTCGCGGCGTCACGGAAGACCGACCCCCAGCCGCTCACGCTCAAAGAGCTCTTCGGCCGCAAGAAGGTAACCGCGCACGGCCGTAGCTATCAGATGACGGTGCGCCGGGCGGACAAGAAGTGCAAGGACGCCGTCCACGGCACGGCGATGCAGAAGGTGCTGACCGCGGCAGGGTGCACGCAGCTCCTGCGCGCGAGCTTCCGTGACGCTCCGGGCAAGCTCATCGGCACGGTCGGCGTGGCCAATCTGAGGACCGCCGCCGCGGCGAAGAAGGCCGCCAAGACCGGGACCGGGGGTGAGCTGGAGGACTACATCACGCCACTGCCCGGTAAGGACTCTGTCACCAAGCTCCTCGGCAGCGGCGGAGAGTCCTTCGCCACCGCCTGGCCGCAGGGCCACTACCTGATCTTGCTGTGGTTCCAGTACAAGGACGGGCACAAGCCGTCCAAGACGGAGTTGAAGCGACTCAACCGAGCGGCGACGGACATCACCGAGGCGAGCGTCTTCTCCGCTCTGGACACCCGGGCACTCACCGGAGCCCGAAGCAATTGACTCCTAAATCGCCCACAAACCCAATTAACCGGACAAACCGACTGTCGAGCTAGACCGGGAAACGCCCATAGCGGTATGCGGATCTTCGACTGTGGATACGCTTCCGCGTATGCGTGGCCAGGATTCCGGATCCGAGCACGAACGCGAGACCGAGAACTCGGGGGCTCCGGCAATGCCACCCCCGAGCTTCGGGCAGGCGCGCCCGCACGTGCCGCGGACCGACCAGAGCATGGCGGACCCCGACTCGACCCAGGAGGTGAGGCTCTCCACCGCGAACGACGCGAGAGGCCTCACTTCCACCAAGGACCCGAGGGGCCTCGCCGCCGCCAACGACACCAGGGACCTCGCCTCCGCCCCGGACACAAGGGGCCTCGCCTCGGCCAAGGAGACGGCCGTCCCTACCTCTGGCGACGCCCCAACGGACCGCCCCTCGGCCATCGGGCCCACGGACCGCCCTTCTCCCATCGGGCCCACGGGCGCCCACTCCTGGGATCCCGCCGGGCGCTTCCCGCTCGACTACGAGTGGTTCGATCCTGACCAGCCGCCCCAGCAGACCTACCGGCACGGGCGTTCCGCGAGCGCACCCACCGGACCCCCCGCACCTCGCCCTGAGGACCTGCCCGGCACTTTCCCCACCACCGGCCAGCACGCCATCCGACCCACCTCATCATCGGACCAGCCGAGCCACCCGGCCGCCTCGCACACCCCGGGCACCCCAGAGGCGCACAACCGGCCGAGCACCCTGGACGGCCCAGGCCTTCCCCCCACACCCAGCCCAGACGTTCCCACTGGAACCGGCACCCCGGGCAGCTCAACCTTCCCAACCGAAACCAGCGGTCCAGGCAGCCCGGGCATATCAACCGGAACCGGCACATCGAGCAGCAGCTCCGGCATTCTCCCCGGGACCGGCACACCGGGCACTCCCACCGGGACTGGCGGCCCAGGCAGCTCAGGCCTTTCAAGCGGAACCGGCGCTCCTGGCGGCCCTGGCACGTCCACGGGGGCCGGTGGCCCTGGCGGGTCCAACGCCTCGACCTGGCAGTCCCCACCCGCGCACCGCTCGCCCGGTGACATGCAACTCTGGCCGGCGCCCGTGGTCCTCCCTCCGGAGGCTCCCCCTCAGGAGCCGCTCTCCCCTCCGAGCTCGTGGTTCCCTCCACCAGGGGTAGTGACGCCGATCCCGCAGGACGCACCCCCGCCCCCACAGGACGCGCCGCAGCCGCCGCACTCCTCTCCCCAGCCACCGCAGTCCTCTTCTCAGGCGACGCGACCTTCCTACGGCGCCCCTTCCTGGACCCCCTCTCCCTCGCAAGGCGCTTCCGGGAGCCACTCTCCGCAGGGTCAAGACGGCCCGTCCTGGAACGCGGCATCGCCGCAGGACGCTCCGTGGACGCCACCCGCCCCGCAGCACGGCCCGTGGACTCCGCCGCCTCCGCAACAGAACGGTCCCTGGACTCCGCCGCCTCCCCAGCACGGATCCTGGACGCCACCCACCACGCAAGATGAGCCCTCGACGCCACCCGCCGCGCAGAACGGGCCGTGGACGCCACCCGCCCCGCAGAACGGGCCGTGGACGCCACCGACCGCGCAAGACGGGCCGTGGACACCGCCGCCTCCGCAGAACGATCCGTGGGCACCACCGTCCTCGCCGAACGATCCGTGGGCACCCTCGGCCCCACAGTCCGGGTCTTGGGGGCCGTCGGCTCCGCAGGGCAGGCCATGGGCGCCGCCGGTTCCGGGCAACGCTTCTCCGACACCGCCGGCGCCACAGAACGCCCAATGGGCACCCACCGCGCTACCGAACGCACCCTGGACCGGGCCGGCTCCCCAGGATGCGGTGCCTCCCATGCCGCAGGACGCCACACCACCGGTCCCCCAGGACGCCCAATGGGGACCGTCGCCGACACAGGACGCACAATCCACCTCGCCCGCACCGCACGGCGCACGCTGGACACCAGCGATACCGCAGGACGCGCAGTCCACATCGCCGGTACCCCTGGACGCGGCACCACCTGCCCCCGGGGGCGCACAGTGGGCAGCGCCTGCGCTACCCGGCTCTGTGACACCGCAAGACGCGCCGTCGGCCGGGTCGCGAGACGCCACAATGGGTGCGCGAGACGCGCTCTGGCTCCCGCCCACCGAGACGGCCCCCACGCCAGGTGGCCCCGTACACTCGGGCGCCGATGTTCCTCCGGGTAACGCCGTGACCTCCGGCAGTTCGGGTCTGCCGGGCGACGCCGCCCGTGGAGGCGCGGCCGCCTCCCAGGGGTCGCCTTCTGGGCGTACACGTCCGGTGCACCCGCCTCTCCCGGGCGACGTTCCGGTCTGGCCTCCCCCCTCGCAGGCCGAGGCGGCCTCCGGTGATGTCGTGCAGGGTGAGAAGTCCGAGACTTCCTCGGGCGGCACTCCGCCGTCTCAGCCGCCGACCCCGCCCGCGCCGGGCCCCCGGCCTTCTCCGTCCATCCCCGCGCCCTCGCCGCCGCCGGTCCCCGCACCCTCCGTACCGGCTCCGCGCCCACCGGCGCCCGCGTCACCTCCGGAGACATCGCAGCCGGAGACCGCCGGATCGCCGATGGCCAGCGGCTCCTTCGAGCCCGCGGGACCACGAACGACCAGCAGCACCTCCGAACCTGCCGGAACACGAACGACCAGCGACACCTCGGAACCTGCCGGATCACGGACGACCGGCAGCAGCTCCGAACCTGCCGGATCGCCAATGACCGACGGCACCTCCGAACCTGCGGGATCACGGAGGACCAGCGGCACCTCGGAGCCTGCCGGCACAGAGCCGACCAGCGGTACTTCCAAGTCCCCGGGGTCGCCGGCGCTCGCCGGGGTACCGGGTGAGGCCACGGACACCGGGGCGTCTCCGGCGTCGACACCGTCCAAGCCACTCGCCCCCTCGGATCCATCGACGCCGCTCAAGCCGCCCGCCTCGTCCGATCCATCGACGAGGTCCACGTCGCCTGTCTCATCCGATCCGTCGGCCGCGCTCAAGGGGGCGGTGCCGTCGGTCATCGGGCGTTCGCAGGCTGGGCCTCCGCCGAAGGCCGCCCTGCCTCCCGCGCCGCCACCCGGCACCCCGCTGCCGCCCGCGCCGATGACCTTGTCCCCCTTGGACCGCCCGTCCCTGGACCGCCCGTCGCCGGCCGACCCCGGGACTGCCGGGCCGGCGGCTGCCGGGTCGGGCCATGCCCGTCCGGTGAAGCCAGGGCGGGTGCCCGGTACGCCGCTCCCGCCCGCGCCCCTCACTAGTGACGCGCTCTCGCCCATCGCGCCTACGGGCACATCGCAATCACCGGGCTCGTCCGCGAGCACGCAACACCCGCTCGGATCAGGCACAGGCACGCAACAACAGCCCGGATCGGGCACGGGCGCAGGAACGCAACATCAGCCCGGATCAGGCACAGGCACGCAGCACTCGCCCGGGTCGGCCGGCGGCGCGCACCACCGGCTCGGATCGTCCCCCGGCGCCCCGCAGTCGCCAGTGTCCGCGTCCGGTCTTCCGCCCGCGCCGCCCCCGGGGACGCCGCTGCCGCCGGCGCCCCGGAGCCTTTCTTCGCTGGCGCTTCCCGCGCCCCCGGCCCCGTCCGCTCAGGGCTCGTCCCCGAGCGGCGGCCCCGCCATCGGCATCTCCACGCCGAGCACCGCCATCACTCGGGGAGAGCGTCCCGCCGGCTCTGGAGGCCGGGACGCCGAACGTCCCGCAGGCCTTGCAGGCCCGGGTGCCGAACGATCTACGGGGCTTGGGCGCCCAGACGCCGAACGGTCCGCGGAGCCTGGGGGCTCGGGCGCACCCACGGCTCTTGGAGGCGTGGGAACATCCACAGGCCCTGGAAGCCCAGGAGCACCCACGGCTCTTGGAAGCCTCGGAACGACCACAGGTCCTGGAGGCCCGGCGGCATCCACGGGTCTTGGAGGCTCGAGGGCAGCCGCCGGTCCCGGAAGCGCGGGAGCGTCCACGGGTCTGGGAAGCGCGGGAGCATCCGCGGGTCCTGGAGGCTCGGGGGGTTCCGCGGCTGCTGGAGGCTCCGGAGTATCCGCAGGTCTTGGGAGTCTCGGGGCACCCTCCGGAGGTTCTAGCGGCGAGCAGCCGACGGGTTCAGGGGCAGTGGTGGAGCGGCCGCCGTTCATCCCACCGGGCGCCGCTCCGCCGGGGCCACCCGCCGAAGGGGGTTCCCCGCAGCCGCCTCCCCGTTCCGGGAAGAGGGTGGTACTGGCGGCAGGCGTGGCCGTGGCGATCGCCGCCATCGGCACCGCCGCGTACTTCGGCTACCAGGCCTACAACGCCGGCAACACTCCGGTGGCGCTGCCCCAGCCGCTGCCGTCCGTGGACGTCGAGGTACCCGAGGAGTCGATCGAGCCACCTACTCCGGAGCCGACGCCTGCCGCTACCACCGTGCTCGACTCCGAGCAGAGTGACCCCAAGAAGCTCACCCTGAAGGAGGCGTTCCCCCGAAAGCGCGTGTCGATCGGGGGGCGTACCTACACGTGGACCAAGGTGAACATCACCGCACGGTGCGACAAGGTCGCCGTGGGCACCTTCGCCACGGCGCTGAAGCGGCAGAAGTGCAGCCGCGTCCTGCGGGCGACGTACGTCGACGCCAAACGGCAATACGCGGTGACGACGGGCATCGCCGTGTTCCCGACCAAGGAGGCGGCGGTCGCGGCGGACAAGAAGAAGAACCTGGCGAAGACCGTGTGGTTCCGCGGGCTGGCGGGTGCCACCGGAAGCGGCGCGGACAAGGCCGACATCTCCGGCGGATACGCCGCTGGGCTGGTCTGGGGCCGTTACATCGTGTTCAGCTTCGCGACCTACGCCGACGGCCACACGCCGACCACCCAGGAGAAGGACCTCGGACCGGTCAGCGGTGCCTTCCGCGATTACACAGCACGAGTGATCGAGAAGCGAGTCACCGGCTGAGCACCAGCACAAGTGATCGAACAGCACAACACCGACTGAGCACCCGCACGGGCGATCGGGAGACGGGGCCGCCTGGCTGGAGTGGTTAGGGGCCGAGGGTGCGGATGCGGCGGGTTTGCTGGGCGCGGTGGGTGAGGGCGCCGTCCTCGGGGTAGCGGACCTCTTCCAGGCACAGGCCGTGGGCGGCCGCGACGTTCACCCCGGAGTCGCGCACGGCGTTGAGCAGTACGTCTGCGGGCCACTCGACGGGCCTGTGCCCTTCGCCGACGGCCAGGAGGCATCCCACCAGGGCACGCACCATGGAGTGGCAGAAGGCGTCCGCGACGACGGTGGCGACCAGCAGGCCCTCGGCGTCGCGCGTCCACTCCAGGCGCTGGAGTTCCCGGATGGTGGTGGCGCCGTCTCTCCGCTTGCAGAACGCGGCGAAGTCGTGCTCGCCGAGCAGGTGCACGGCCGCCGCGTTCATCCGGTCCACGTCGAGTGGCCGGGGGTACCAGAGGACTTCGCGCCTGCGGAGCGGGTCGCCGCCGCCGGGGGCGTCGCAGACGCGGTAGGCGTAGCGCCGGGAGAGCGCGGAGAAACGGGCGTCGAAGCCCTCAGGAGCCTCTGTGACGGCTTGAACCCGTACATCTGGTGGCAGGACCCCGGCCAGGCGGCGGACGAGCGCGGAGCGGCGCTGAGCCGCGCTCATGTCCACTGCTCCGCTCCTGCGTCCCTCGACGGCCCGCAGGGCTTCGGCGGGGAGGTCCACGTGGGCCACCTGGCCGCGCGCGTGCACGCCCGCGTCCGTGCGGCCGGCGACCGTCAGGGAGGGGGCGGGGTCGAGGCGCAAGATGCGGCCGAGTGCCGCTTCGAGCTCCCCTTGGACGGTGCGCAGCCCGGGCTGGCGTGCCCAGCCGGAGAACTCGGTGCCCTCGTAGGCGAGATCAAGCCGGAGCCGCACCGTTCCCACCGGCGGCACCACAGGCACCGTGTGCGGCACCGCGTCCGAACTCAGCACCGAAGCCCCCTCTGGCATCACGTTCGCCCTCCGACGACGACGGGCCCAGCACACCGGATCAGTGCGCTGGGCCCGTTCGCGATCATCAGTGGCCGGGAGGCGAGGCCCCCGGCCGTCACCACTACGAGATCAGGCCTCGTCCTTCTTGGACTCGGTCTTCTCGTCCGCGGGAGCCGCGTCCGACGGAGCCTCGTCGGCCGGAGCAGCGTCCGAGGGCGCCGCGTCGGCCGGGGTCTCGTCGGCAGAGGCCGCGGTGGCGTCGTCCGCGGGGAGCTCGACGATCTCCTCGGCGGGGGCGGCGGCCGGTGCGGCGGCGGGCGCCGTACGGGTCGTGGTGACCGCGTTCAGCGGCTCGGAGACCAGCTCGATCAGCGCCATCGGGGCGTTGTCGCCCTTGCGCGGGCCGAGCTTGGTGATCCGGGTGTAGCCACCGGGACGCTCGGCGAAGGTCGGAGCGATCTCGGTGAACAGGTGGTGGACGACGCCCTTGTCCTTGACCACGGTCAGGACCTGGCGGCGGTTGTGGATGTCGCCCTTCTTCGCCTTCGTGATGAGACGCTCGGCCAGCGGCCGAAGGCGCTTGGCCTTGGTCTCGGTGGTGCGGATGCGGCCGTGCTGGAACAGCTGAGTGGCGAGGTTCGCCAGGATCAGCCGCTCGTGGGCCGGGCTACCACCAAGACGTGCGCCCTTGGCAGGCTTGGGCATGATCGTTCTCCTTTGGGATAACCCGCTCCGGCCGTGTCAGGTACCGGAGTCAGGCCGGGAGCCCCGGTCGAGGCTCGACGAGGCTCCCGTTGACAGAAAATGCGATGAAAGGCTCAGGCCGCCGGCCGGAACCGATCAGTACTGCTCGGTCTCGACGTAACGGGCGTCGTCGTCGTCGTAGTCGCCGCCGGCGACCGCGGTCGGGTCGAACCCGGGAGGCGAGTCCTTGAGCGCGAGCGTCATCTCGTGCAGCTTCTGCTTGACCTCTTCGATCGACTTGGCGCCGAAATTCCTTATATCGAGAAGGTCCTGCTCGCTGCGCGCGACCAGCTCGCCCACGGTGTGGATGCCCTCGCGCTTGAGGCAGTTGTAGGAGCGGACCGTGAGGTTCAGCTCCTCGATCGGCAGCGCCAGGTCGGCGGCGAGCGCCGCGTCCGTCGGCGAGGGGCCGATGTCGATGCCCTCGGCCTCGACGTTGAGCTCACGGGCCAGGCCGAACAGCTCGACCAGCGTCTTGCCGGCGGAGGCCACCGCGTCGCGGGGCTTCATGGACGGCTTGGTCTCGACGTCCAGGATCAGACGGTCGAAGTCGGTGCGCTGCTCGACTCGGGTGGCCTCGACCTTGTAGGTCACCTTGAGGACCGGGGAGTAGATCGAGTCGACGGGAACGCGACCGATCTCCTGGCCGGGCTGCTTGTTCTGGGCGGCGGAGACGTAGCCGCGACCGCGCTCGACGGTCAGCTCCATCTCGAGCTTCGCCTTGCCGTTCAGGGTGGCGATGTGCAGGTCGGGGTTGTGCACCTCGACACCGGCGGGCGGCGCGATGTCGGCCGCGGTGACCTCACCGGGGCCCTGCTTGCGCAGGTACATCACGACCGGCTCGTCGTGCTCGGAGGAGACGACCAGCGCCTTGAGGTTCAGGATGATGTCGGTGACGTCTTCCTTGACCCCGGGCACGGTCGAGAACTCGTGCAACACGCCCTCGATGCGGATGCTCGTGACCGCCGCCCCCGGGATGGAGGACAGCAGCGTGCGGCGCAGCGAGTTGCCGATGGTGTAGCCGAAGCCCGGCTCCAGCGGCTCGATGACGAACCGGGACCTGGTCTCCTCGATCGACTCCTCGAGGAGGGATGGGCGCTGTGCGATGAGCATGTGGGTTCTCCCCTGGTTCCGCGGGGCCCGCTATTTGACCTCCGCGACGGTGTTCTTCACTGCCGAAGCTGTACGGCCTCCTCTGAGGAGGCCGTACAGCTCCTGAAGCAGGCTCTGCAACCAGCCTATGCGAGCTTTACTTGGAGTAGAGCTCGACGATCAGCTGCTCTTGGACCTGGGTGTCGATCTGCTGGCGGACCGGGAGCTGGTGCACGAGGACGCGCAGCTTGTCCGGGACGACGCCGAGCCAGGCCGGGATGGTCCTGTCGCCGGTGGTGGCGCGGGCCACCTCGTACGGCATCAGGTTCCGGGCCTTCTCGCGCACCTCGATGATGTCGTGCTCGCGCACGCGGTACGACGGGATGTCGACCTTCTTGCCGTTGACCGTGATGTGGCCGTGGCGCACCTGCTGGCGGGCGGCGTCACGGGACACGGCGAGGCCGGCGCGGAAGACGACGTTGTCGAGACGGCTCTCCAGGATCTGGAGGAGGTTCTCACCCGTCTTACCCGACTTGCGGTTGGCTTCCTCGTAGTAGTTGCGGAACTGCTTCTCGAGGATGCCGTAGATGCGGCGGGTCTTCTGCTTCTCGCGGAGCTGGAGCTGGTACTCCGACTCCTTGGGACGCCCGCGACCGTGCTCACCCGGGGGGTAAGGACGGATCTCGATGGGGCACTTGGGGGACTCACACTTGCTGCCCTTGAGGAAGAGCTTGGTCTTCTCTCGGCGGCAGAGCTTGCAGTCCGCTCCGGTGTAACGAGCCATTTCTCAATATCTCCTGGGCCTCAGACGCGGCGGCGCTTGGGCGGACGGCAGCCGTTGTGGGGAACGGGGGTGACGTCCTGGATGGAACCCACCTCCAGGCCGGTGGCCTGGAGGGACCGGATGGCGGTCTCACGACCGGACCCGGGGCCCTTCACGAAGACGTCGACCTTGCGCATGCCGTGCTCCATGGCACGACGCGCGGCGTTCTCGGCGGCCATCTGCGCGGCGAACGGCGTGGACTTGCGGGAGCCCTTGAAGCCGACGTGGCCGGCGCTGGCCCAGGCGATCACATTCCCGGTCGGGTCGGTGATCGAAACGATGGTGTTGTTGAACGTGCTCTTGATGTGGGCGTGCCCGTGAGCGATGTTCTTCTTTTCCTTGCGGCGCACCTTTTTCGGTGCACCCTGGCGGCTCTTCGGAGGCATGTAGCGCTATCTCCTGAGGTGGTCGGTCCTGCTGCGTGGACGGGGCGCGGCTTCGGGCTCTGCCTAGGGCCCGGCTCGGCTCCCCGTCGCGGACTACTTCTTGCCGGGCTTCTTCTTGCCGGCCACGGTCTTCTTCTTGCCCTTACGGGTGCGCGCGTTGGTCTGCGTACGCTGACCATGCACGGGAAGGCCGCGGCGGTGTCGGATGCCCTGGTAGCAGCCGATTTCGATCTTGCGACGGATGTCGGCCTGAACCTCGCGGCGGAGGTCACCTTCGATTTTGAAGGTGGCCTCGATGTAGTCGCGCAGCGGCACCAGTTCGCTGTCGGAGAGCTGGTGGACCCGGAGGTCCCCGTTCACCCCGGTAGCGTTCAGGATCTCGAGGGCGCGGCTGCGGCCGATTCCGTAGATGTAGGTGAGAGCGATCTCCAGCCGCTTGTCGCGGGGGAGGTCGACGCCAACCAGGCGAGCCATGGTCGGGCATTCTCCTTCGATATGGCGGAGGTCCTGCGCTTCACTACCCCTCCCCATGCCCGGGGTGAGGGCCCCGGCCTCCGACCGGGGGTCGCCCGCGTGGTTCGGCCTCGCGGCCGCCTGCGCGGGTGTGATGCGCGATTACTTTGTTCCAGGCCGGATGGCTTCGCCCGCTATGGGCGTGGCCGTCCCTCCTGGGCTGCGATCAGCCCTGGCGCTGCTTGTGGCGCAGGTTGTCGCAGATCACCATGACGCGACCGTGCCGGCGAATCACCTTGCACTTGTCGCAGATCTTCTTGACGCTCGGCTTGACCTTCATAGTCCTTGTCGTTTCCTCAGACGGCCCGCCCGCCGGCCCTGCCCGGTCGAACCCCCGCGTGCCGTGTGGTCGCACGGCCGTGGCGGATCTTCCTTGCTGCCAGGACGGGAGGCTTACTTGTATCGGTAGACGATCCGCCCACGACTCAAGTCGTAGGGGCTCAGTTCAACGACAACCCTGTCGTCGGGGAGGATCCGGATGTAGTGCATCCGCATCCGTCCGCTGATGTGGGCCAGGACCTTATGGCCGTTGTCGAGTTGCACCCGGAACATCGCGTTCGGGAGCGACTCAACCACAGTGCCCTCGATCTCGATGGCGCCGTCCTTCTTGGCCATGTCCCTCGCGTTTCACTGATCGGTCGTCTGAGGTATCGGCACACTACGCAGCCGCGACCTAGAGCGCGTGAGAGAGCGGCGATAGCTGACCGCCGACGCGCAATGGTCATAGTGAACCGACAAAGGAGTGTACGACAATCGGCGAGGAATTGCGAAACGCCTGGCGCTTGTCTGGACACAACCGACCACCAGCGTACCCCAGACCACCGGCTCGGAACACTGCCGCGCCGCAGGACCGTGTAAACCGCGCACCGCGAGACGGTCCGCGGGGCATCGCGGGACGGGACGCCGGGCGTCGCGGGACGGGGACACCATGCGCCGCGAGACGCCGCGGACCGCGGGAGTAGGGGGATGGACGCGCCCACCCGGCCCCCGGTACCGCCGATACCGGGCCGGGTGGGCGCGTGCTCGTGGCGTGCCCGGGGGTGCTCGCAAAAGATCACCTACCCGGCGACACCCCGGGAAACTGCCATCAGCGGTAAAGGCTGCGTCCAATGCCCGTGAACACGAGAAGAGCGGACGCCCCCCGTAAGGAGCGCCCGCTCTTCGTCCCCCGCCTCCGGTCTCCCCCTCACTGAGACCGGAAGGTCAGATCAGTGCGAGAGGAGGCCCGATCAGAAGCTGCCGTACCGGTGCCAGCCGCTCCAGTCGTAGTCGCTGGTGGAACCCTCGCCGACGCGGAACCGGAAGCCGTCGGTGTCCTCGCTGAAGCGGATCGTCTTGCCGAAGTGACCGAAGGTCTTGTACCGGTTGAAGCTGTGCCAGCCGCGGTCGTCGTGGTAGTAGACGTCGAACCACGCGTACTGCCGGTCGTGGTCACGGTCGAACAGGTCGAAGTCGACGTAGTAGTGTCCGCCCGACCTCCACCAGTAGCCCTTGGCGTAGGAGCGGTCGCCGCGGTCCTCTCCCCCACCGAAGTCGGAGAAGAACGGGCCGAAGCGGTGGCGCGCCGACTGCGCCTGGGCGGCCGAGTCCGCGTCGGTGGTGCCGGCCGTCGACGCCGAGGCGGCGGGAGCGGCGGCGAGCCCGGCCGCCAGAGCACCGGCGAGGGCGGTGCCGACGAGCAGGTTGCGAATGTTTCGCACGGTTTCCTCCTGTGAGCCAGCGTCCTCGGGGTGAGGACGGATTCCCCGTGCCGGCCGAGCTTTCTGTGTGCTGCTCGTTCCGGGCACCGCTCACGTTAGGGAGGCCGGGCGTTCCGTTCTGCGTACGAATACGCACTCGCCCGCGAGCGTGCATTACTGCACAGAACGGACAGGCTCGCGGGCCGTTCAGCGCCTCCTGTCGCGACCGTGCGGGTCGGAGCCGAAGATGGTGGCGACCAGCAGGATCGCGCCCCAGGGGCCCGCCACCCACATCGGCCAGAAGTAGTCGCCGAAGCTGGTCAGGGCCCAGATCACCGTGGTGACGGCCACCGCGGACGCCCACGACGCCCACGCGGCCTTGATCCCCTTCTGGGCGTTGCTCGGCTGGGGGCGCCGATCCGGCGGCTGGGCCGCGGGAAGGGCGTGCATGTCGATGTCGGGCAGGTCCGCGGTGAGCTTCTGCAGGTCGCCGTAGGTCCTGCCTTGGTAGACCTGCTCCAGGCGCTCGTTGAACTCCTCCATCGTGAGCCTGCCCTGTGCGCAGTGCTCACGCAGCGCGGCGGCGACCTTGTCCCTGTCGCCGTCGGACGCCCTCATGTCCGGTGTCGCCGCCATCATCCTCAACTCCCGCGCAGACGTCCGCCATTGAGCCGTCCCGCGAACGGGTCAAAGGAGTTCATCACTCCGTCTTGCCGTCGGTGGCGGCTTTCTCTCCCAGAAGCTCACTGAGGCGTGCCTTCCCCCCGTCAAGGGCGGTGAGCACCCAAGGACCATTATCGGTCACGGCGACGCTGTGCTCGAAGTGCGCGGAGGGCTTTCCGTCGATCGTCACGACGGTCCAGTCGTCCGAGAGCACCCGGGTGCGGTCGGTGCCGAGGTTGACCATCGGCTCGACGGCGAAGCACATGCCCGGCTCGAAGCGCGGGCCCCGGCCCGGCTTGCCATGGTTGGCCACCCACGGGTCCATGTGCATCTCGGTGCCGATGCCGTGGCCGCCGTACTCCTGAGGGATGCCGTATCGGCCCTGAGAGCGCACGTAGCGCTCGACCTCGTACCCGATGTCGGAAAGGTGCCTGCCGACGGTCAGCGCCGCGATACCGCGCCACATGGCCTCTTCGGTCACCCGCATCAGCTCGGTCAGCTTGGGGTCGACCTCGCCGACGGCCATCGTGATCGCCGAGTCGCCGTGCCAGCCGTCGAGGATGGCCCCGCAGTCGATGGAGATGACGTCGCCCTCGCGCAGGGGCCGCCGGTCGCTCGGGATGCCGTGCACGACCTCCTCGTTGACCGAGGCGCAGATGGTCGCGGGAAACCCCTGATAGCCCTTGAAGGAGGGGACGGCCCCCTCGTCGCGGATGGCCTTCTCCGCGATCGCGTCCAGGTCGAGCGGCGTCATTCCGGGACGCACCGACTCGCGCAGCAACTGGAGCGTCCGTCCGACGACCAGGCCGGCGGCCCTCATCTTGTCCAGCTGCTCAGCTGACTTGATCTGAATTCCGTGTTTGTTCTTCTTGAACACTTACTGGCACCCCCTGGGGTGGATGAACGGACGGTGGGGCGTCCCAATTCCCCCGATTGTCCCCCAACAAGCCGAACGCCACCCCCGGGGCGGGGCCCCGAAAGTGGCGTCGGTGATGCGTGTCTCAGTCGGCGAAGCGGCGTAGCTCCGACATCGCCCTCTCCGTGATCTCTTCGACAGGCCCGGTCGCGTCCACCCCGTGCAGGATGCCCTCGTCCGCGTAGAACGAGATCAGCGGGGCGGTCTGCTGCTGGTAGACCTCCAGCCGGTGGCGGATGGTCTCTTCCCGGTCGTCGTCTCGCTGGAACAGCTCGCCACCACAGGCGTCGCACACACCCACCTGGGAAGGCGGGTCGAACACCACGTGCCAGACCTTGCCGCAGGAGCGGCAGGTGCGGCGGCCGGCCAGGCGGCGCACCACCTCGTCGTCGTCGACGACGAGTTCCAGCACGATGTCGAGTGACGTGCCGAATTCGGCCAGCATCTTGTTCAAGATCTGCGCCTGCGGCACGTTACGCGGGAAGCCGTCGAGCAGGAAACCCTCCTGCGCGTCCGGCTCCCCGAGGCGGTCGCGGACCATGGCGACGGTCACCTCGTCGGGTACGAGGTCGCCACGGTCCATGTACTCCTTGGCAAGCTTGCCGAGATCCGTGCCGCCCGACACGTTGGCACGGAAAATGTCACCTGTCGAGATCTTCGGGATGGACAGGTTCGATGCGATGTACTGGGCCTGTGTCCCCTTGCCCGCTCCGGGGGGCCCGACCAGGACGACGCGCACTACTTGAGGAAGCCCTCGTAGTTCCGCTGCTGCAGCTGGCTCTCGATCTGCTTAACGGTGTCCAGCCCAACACCAACCATGATCAGAATGCTCGTGCCTCCGAACGGGAAGTTCTGGCTCGCTCCTGCCACCGCCAGCGCGATGATCGGCACCATGGATATCAACCCCAGATACAGCGAACCAGGGGCGGTCAATCGCGTAAGCACGTAGTTGAGGTACTCGGCGGTCGGCCGTCCCGGGCGGATGCCCGGGATGAATCCACCGTACTTCTTCATGTTGTCGGCCACTTCAACGGGGTTGAAGGTGATGGACACGTAGAAGTACGTGAAGAAGATGATCAGCACGAAGAACGTGGCCATGTAGACCGGGTGGTCGCCGCGAACGAAGTTCTGCGCCAGCCACTGGACGACCGCGCCGGGGTTCTCCTTGTTGCCGAACAGAGAGACCACGAGCTGCGGCAGGTAGAGCAGCGAGGAGGCGAAGATGACCGGGATGATGCCGGCCTGGTTCACCTTCAAGGGAATGTAGGTCGAGGTGCCGCCGTACATCCGGCGCCCGACCATTCGCTTGGCGTACTGCACCGGAATGCGCCGCTGGGCCTGCTCGACGAACACCACCGCCGCGATCATGAACACTCCGACGATCATCACGACGACGAAGGTGAAGGCGTTCTGACGGAAGATGTTCAGCAGTTCCGACGGGAAGACGGCGATGACCTGGGTGAAGATCAGGATCGACATGCCGTTGCCGACGCCACGGTCGGTGACGAGCTCGCCCAGCCACATGATGACCGAGGTGCCGGCGGTCATGACGACCACCATGGTCACGATGGTGAAGGCGTCGTTGTTGACCAGGAGCGGCTGGCGGCAGTTCGGGAAGAGCTGCCCCGTGCGCGCCAGTGCGACGAACGCGGTCGACTGCAGGACCGCCAGGCCGATGGTCAGATAACGCGTGTACTGCGTGATCTTCGCGTTACCGGACTGGCCTTCCTTCTTCAGTGCCTCGAGGCGGGGGATGACCACCGTCAGGAGCTGAAGAATGATGCTCGACGTGATGTACGGCATGATGCCGAGCGCGAAAACTGAAAGTTTCAGCAGCGCGCCGCCACTGAACAGCTGCACCATGCCATAGATGTTGGCGGCGTCGCCCGACTGCGCCTCTTTCAAACACTGCTGGACGTTGACCGTGTTGACGCCCGGGGTCGGCAGCACCGAACCCAGCCGGAACAACACGATGATCGCCAGCGTGAACAGCAACTTGTTGCGCAGGTCGGGCGTACGGAACGCCCGGGTAATCGCGGTCAGCACGGCCCCTCCTGCGCGCCTGAAAGGCGGTATCGGTCAGCGAAGGTCTCGAAGTGATCCATGGGCACATCTCTGATCAACGAGCCCTGGACAGCCTTCTGTCCAGCGCACTCTAACGCACTACGGGCGCGGCGGCTCCCAGGGAGCCCCCGCGCCTCGTACTGCCTGCCTACAGCTCAGTGACGGCGCCACCGGCCGCGGCGATCTTCTCCTTCGCGGAGGCGGAGAAAGCATGCGCCTGCACGTTCAACGCCACCGAGATGTCACCGGTTCCCAGGATCTTCACCGGCTGGTTCTTACGGGCCGCGCCACGGCTGACGAGCGTGTCCACCGTGACGTCGCCGCCCTCGGGGAACAGCTCGCCGAGCTTGTCCAGGTTGACGACCTGATAGGTCACCTTGAACATGGCGTTCGAGAAGCCCTTCCGCTTCGGCAGCCGCCGCTGGAGCGGGACCTGGCCACCTTCGAAGCCGAGAGGGACACTGTTCCGGGCCTTGGTGCCCTTGGTACCACGACCGGAGGTCTTGCCCTTGGACGCCTCGCCGCGGCCCTTGCGGACCTTGGACTTGTTGGCGCCGGGAGCAGGACGCAGGTGGTGGATGCGCAGCGGCGTGCCGCCGGCGTTGTTTTCAGCGTTAGCCATGACTAGTCGACCTCTTCCACCTCGACGAGGTGCGTCACCACGGCGACCATGCCCCGGATCTCCGGGCGGTCCTCCTTGACGACGACGTCGCCGATCCGCTTCAGGCCCAGCGAGCGAAGCGAGTCACGCTGGTTCTGCTTGCCACCGATCTTCGATCGGGTCTGGGTGATCTTGAGACGAGCCATCGGCTAGCTCACCGCCTTCGCCGCCGCGGCGGCCTCGGCGATGCCCTCGGCGCGAGCCTTGAGCATGCGCACGGGGGCGACGTGCTCGATCGGCAGTCCACGGCGGGCGGCGATCTCCTCGGGCCGGCTGAGGCCCTTCAGCGCCGCCACGGTGGCGTGGACGATGTTGATCGGGTTGTCCGAGCCGAGCGACTTGGACAGCACGTCGTGGATCCCGGCGCACTCCAGGACGGCGCGCACGGGGCCACCCGCGATGACACCGGTACCGGGCGAGGCCGGACGCAGCAGGACGACGCCGGCGGCGTCCTCCCCCTGCACGGTGTGCGGGATGGTGCCCTGGATGCGCGGCACCTTGAAGAAGTGCTTCTTGGCCTCCTCGACACCCTTGGCGATCGCCGCGGGCACCTCCTTGGCCTTGCCGTACCCGACACCGACCAGGCCGTTGCCGTCACCGACGACAACCAGGGCGGTGAAGCTGAAACGCCGACCACCCTTGACGACCTTGGCCACTCGATTGATCTTCACGACGCGCTCGATGTACGAGACGCCCTTCTCGGCAGCGCCGCCGCGGCGATCGTCGCGACGGTCACGCCGCTCACCACCGCCGCCGGCACCGCGACGCGGAGCTGCAGCCATCAGTGGTTCCTCTCCTCGTTGCTCTTGATTGCGATCCTGGCCGGAGACATCAGAACTCCAGCCCGCCTTCTCGGGCGCTGTCCGCGAGGGCCGCGATGCGGCCCGCGTAGCGGTTGCCACCGCGGTCGAACACGACAGCGGTGATCCCGGCGGCCTTGGCCCGCTGAGCGAGGAGCTCGCCGACCTTCTTCGCCTTGTCCGTCTTGGTTCCCTCGGCGGTGCGCAGCGAGGCGTCCAGCGTGGACGCGCTCACCAGCGTGTGGCCGGCGGTGTCGTCCACGATCTGCACGAACAGGTGACGCGCGGAGCGGTTGACGACGAGGCGCGGGCGGGCCAGGGAGCCGACGACCTTCTTGCGGACGCGACGGTGACGACGCGAGCGCGACAGCGCACGCGCGGCCGTGTGCTTGGCAACCTTGGTGAAGGCCATGACTACTTACCAGCCTTTCCGACCTTGCGGCGGATGACTTCGCCCTGGTACCGCACACCCTTGCCCTTGTAGGGGTCAGGCTTGCGCAGCTTGCGGATGTTCGCGGCGACCTCGCCGACCTTCTGCTTGTCGATGCCGTCCACGTGGAACAGGGTCGGCCGGTCGACACGGAAGGTGACGCCCTCGGGGGCGTCGACGATCACCGGGTGGCTGAAGCCCAGAGCGAACTCGAGCTGCGCCGGGCTCTTGGCCTGGACGCGGTAACCAACGCCGACGATCTCCAGCGTCTTGCTGTATCCCTTTGTCACGCCGTCCACCATGTTGGCGATCAGCGTGCGGGAAAGCCCGTGCAGCGCACGGACCTTCTGCTCGTCGTTGGGACGGGTGACGGCGATGGTGCCGTCGTCCTCCCGAGCGACCACGATCGGCTCAGCGATCGTGTGCGAAAGCGTGCCCTTGGGGCCCTTGACCGTGACATCCCGGCCGTCGATGGTGATGTCAACACCATTCGGTACGGGGATGGGCAGCCGTCCAATTCGCGACATGCTGTAGTTCCTCCCCTCGTTACCAAACGTAGGCGAGGACTTCCCCGCCCACACCACGCTTGCCGGCCTGCTTGTCGGTCATGAGCCCGCCGGACGTCGAGATGATCGCGACGCCCAGACCGCCCAGGACCCGGGGCAGGTTGTCCTTCTTTGCATAGACCCGCAGACCAGGCTTGGAAACCCGGCGCAGGCCCGCGATAGACCGTTCACGCGTTGGCCCGAACTTGAGCTCCACCACGAGGTTCCTCCCGACCTTGGCGTCTTCGACGGCCCAGGCCTGGATGTAACCCTCCTGCTGGAGGATCTCGGCGATGTGCGCCTTGATCTTCGAGTACGGCATGGCCACGGTGTCGTGGTATGCCGAGTTCGCGTTACGCAGACGTGTCAACATGTCTGCGATCGGGTCGGTCATCGTCATGGCCGGTGGCCCTCCTCACCGCGGTTTCCCTGACGGGACCTACGGTGTGGTCGTGGGCGCTTGAATCAGCGCCCGGTTGATATGACTTATATGTACGGCTGGCGCCGTGCGGGCCCCTCCCGGAGGGATGTCCCTCGGGGAGCCCCTCGAAGAGGAGCCCGCACGCGAACTACCAGCTGGACTTCGTGATGCCGGGCAGCTCGCCGCGGTGCGCCATCTCACGGAAGCACACGCGGCAGAGGCCGAACTTGCGGTAGACGGCGCGAGGCCGGCCGCAGCGCGTGCACCGAGTGTACGCACGAACACCGAACTTCGGCTTGCGCTCGGCCTTGGCGATCAAGGACTTCTTAGCCATCAGGCCTCCTTAAAGGGGAAGCCGAGAAGCTTGAGCAGCGCCCGGCCCTGGTCGTCGGTCGTAGCCGTGGTCACGACCGTGATGTCCATGCCCCGCTGCCGGTCGGCCTTGTCGGGGTCGACCTCGTGGAACATGACCTGCTCGGTGAGGCCGAAGGTGTAGTTCCCGTTGCCGTCGAACTGCTTGGGCGACAGGCCGCGGAAGTCCCTGATGCGCGGAAGCGCCAGGGAGAGCAGCCGGTCCAGGAACTCCCACATGCGGTCGCCGCGGAGCGTCACGTGCGCGCCGATCGGCATGCCCTCGCGCAGCTTGAACTGGGCGATGGACTTACGAGCGTGGGCGACGGCCGGCTTCTGGCCGGTGATGGCGGTGAGATCGCGCACCGCGCCCTCGATGAGCTTGGAGTCACGAGCCGCCTCGCCGACGCCCATGTTCACCTTGATCTTGGTGAGCCGGGGGATCTGCATGACGTTCTCGATGCCGAACTGCTCGCGCAGCTTGTCGGCGATCTCCGCGCGGTAGCGCTCCTTGAGGCGCGGCACCGAGCGCTCGGTCTCAGTTGTGGTGGCGGTCATCAGTTGTCCTCACCCGATTCGTCGGCCTTCTCGGCCTTCTTGGCGGGCTTGTCGTCCTTCTTCGCCTCATCCTTGAGCTTCTTGACGTTGCTCACGTGGATGGGGGCCTCCTTGGTCGTCACGCCGCCTTCCTTGGCGCCGCGAGGACCTTGGTGGGTGACCTTCGAGTGCTTCTTGATCATGTTCACGCCCTCGACCACCACGCGGTCCTCGCGCGGCAGGGAGACGATCACCCGACCCTTGGCACCCTTGTCCTTACCGGCGATGACCTGGACGAGGTCACCCTTCTTCACATGCAGCTTCGGCATTTACAACACCTCCGGCGCGAGCGAGATGATGCGCATGAACTTCTTCTCGCGCAGCTCGCGACCCACCGGACCGAAGATACGCGTGCCCCGAGGGTCACCGCTGTCCTTGATGATGACCGCGGCGTTCTCGTCGAAGCGGATGTAGGAGCCGTCGGGGCGGCGGCGCTCCTTACTGGTGCGCACCACGACAGCCTTGACCACATCACCCTTTTTGACACCCGCGGCGGGAAGGGCGTCCTTCACCGTCGCGACGATGATGTCGCCGATACCCGCGTAGCGCCGACCCGAGCCACCGAGCACGCGGATGCACAAGATCTCCTTGGCACCCGTGTTGTCGGCGACCTTGAGCCGCGACTCCTGCTGGATCACGTCAACTCCCGTGTGTCACGCCGGTTCTCATTCGTTGAGCCTGGCGGAACTAGATTTGGTCTGATGCACCCTCGGTGCCGGCCGTGCCTGCGCCGAGGGGGGACGCCCGCGCGGGAGACCCCCTTCCGAGGGGTCTCCCGCAAAGCGACTTACTTGGCCCGCTCGAGGATCTCCACGACCCGCCACCGCTTGGTGGCGGACAGCGGCCGGGTCTCCATCAGGAGAACGCGGTCGCCGACGCCGCAGGAGTTGCCCTCGTCGTGGGCCTTGTACTTGGTCGTACGGCGGATGACCTTGCCGTACAGCGGGTGCTTCACGCGGTCCTCGACAACGACGACGACGGTCTTGTCCATCTTGTCGCTGACGACGAGACCCTCACGGGTCTTGCGGTAGTTCCGCGCCTTCTTGTCGGTGGTCTCAGTTGACTCAGCCATCGCTCGGCTCCTTCTCGACCGTGATGATTCCGAGCTCCCGCTCGCGCATCACGGTGTAGATACGGGCGATCTCGCGGCGGACGGCACGGAGCCGCCCGTGGCTTTCCAACTGACCGGTCGCCGCCTGGAAGCGGAGGTTGAACAGCTCCTCCTTGGCTTCCTTCAGCTTCTGGACCAGCTCATCCTGGTCAGAAGTCCGCAGCTCACCGGCGGTCAGGCCCTTAGCCATCACGCCTCACCCACTTCACGCTTAACAAACCGGCTGCTTTTCGACGAGCACAGCATCGGGAGCTTGTGCATCTGACGGTGCATCACGCCTCCCCTACTTCGCGCTTGACGAACCGGCACTTCATCGGGAGCTTGTGCATCGCGCGCCGGAGGGCCTCACGGGCCACCGGCTCGGAGACGCCCGAGAGCTCGAACATGACACGGCCGGGCTTGACGTTGGCGATCCACCACTCGGGCGAACCCTTACCGGAACCCATGCGGGTCTCGGCGGGCTTCTTCGTCAGAGGACGGTCCGGGTAGATGTTGATCCACACCTTGCCGCCACGGCGGATGTGCCGGGTCATGGCGATACGAGCGGCCTCGATCTGGCGGTTGGTCACGTAGTGGTGCTCAAGCGCCTGAATGCCGAACTCGCCGAACACGACCCTGGTGCCGCCCTTGGCGGCTCCGCTGCGGTCAGGCCGGTGCTGCTTGCGGTGCTTGACCCTGCGAGGGATCAGCATGGTCAGCTCCCTTCAGCACCCGGCTGCTCCGCCGGGCCGGTCTCGGGCGCCCCTGCGGGCGCAGTGGATTCGGTCCGAGGACCACGGCCGCCGCCACGGGGGGCGCCGCCGTCACGACCGCGACCGCCGCCACCGCCCGCACCACGGCCGCGCTGCGGCCGGTCGGTACGGTCACGACGCTGGCCGCCCGCACGCGCGCCGGCCGCGGCCGCCTCGCGCTCGGCCCGGCTGGTCGGGGCCTCGCCCTTGTAGATCCACACCTTCACGCCGATGCGGCCGAAGGTGGTGCGGGCCTCGTAGAAGCCGTAGTCGATGTCCGCGCGAAGGGTGTGCAGAGGCACACGACCCTCACGGTAGAACTCCGACCGCGACATCTCGGCGCCGCCGAGACGACCGGAGCACTGGACACGGATGCCCTTGGCGCCGCTCTTCATCGCCGACTGCATGGCCTTGCGCATCGCACGCCGGAAAGAGACCCGGCTCGACAGCTGCTCGGCGACGCCCTGGGCGACGAGCTGAGCGTCCACCTCGGGGTTCTTGACCTCGAGAATGTTCAGCTGGACCTGCTTCTTGGTCAGCTTCTCGAGGTCGCCACGGATGCGGTCCGCCTCGGCGCCGCGGCGGCCGATGACGATGCCCGGCCGGGCGGTGTGAATGTCGACCTGAACTCGGTCGGTGGTCCGCTCGATCTCGACCTTGGAGATGCCGGCCCGCTCCATGCCCTTCTGCAGCATGCGGCGGATCGACACGTCCTCGGCGACGTAGGACTTGTACAGCTTGTCGGCGTACCACCGGCTCTTGAAGTCGGTCGTGATGCCGAGTCGGAACCCGTGCGGGTTAACCTTCTGGCCCACTAGCGGGTCCTTCCCTTCGGCCTGCCCTGACCTTCCGGCCGGGCTTCGACGATCACAGTGATGTGGCTCGTCCGCTTGTTGATCCGATAGGCACGGCCCTGGGCCCGCGGACGGAACCGCTTCAGCGTCGGGCCCTCATCGACCCACGCCCGGCTCACGACCAGCGACTCGCGGTCGAGCTTGAAGTTGTGCTCGGCGTTCGCCATCGCGCTCGTGAGCACCTTGAAGATCGGCTCGCTCGCCGCCTGGGGGGCGAACTGCAGCACGGCCTGCGCCTCCGAAGCGGGCAGCCCGCGAATGAGGTCCACCACGCGGCGGGCCTTCTGGGGCGTGACGCGGACGAACCGCGCCTGAGCCCTGGCTTCCATCGCTTACTCCTCGTTTCTAAGGCGCTTACCGCCGGCTACGCCGGTCTTCCTTGACGTGGCTGCGGAAGGTCCGCGTCGGCGCGAACTCACCCAGCTTGTGACCGATCATCGACTCGGTGACGAACACCGGGACGTGCTTGCGCCCGTCGTGGACGGCGATCGTGTGGCCGAGCATGTCGGGCACGATCATGGAGCGCCGCGACCACGTCTTGATGACGTTCTTGGTGCCCTTTTCGTTCTGGACGTCCACCTTCTTCATCAGGTGGCCGTCAACGAAAGGACCCTTCTTAAGGCTACGTGGCATTTAGGCTGCTCCTACCGCTTCTTCCTCTTGCTCCGCCGACGGATGATCAGTCGGTCGCTGGCCTTGTTGGCCTGACGGGTACGGCCCTCGGGCTTGCCCTTGGGGTTCACCGGGTGGCGACCGCCGGAGGTCTTACCCTCACCACCACCATGCGGGTGGTCGACCGGGTTCATGGCGACACCGCGGACGGTCGGGCGCTTGCCCTTCCAGCGGTTACGGCCGGCCTTGCCGATGTTGATGTTGGCCTGCTCGGCGTTGCCGACCTGGCCGACCGAAGCGCGGCAGCGCACGTCCACCTGGCGCATTTCCCCGGAGGGCATGCGCAGAGTGGCGTACTGCCCCTCCTTGGCCAGCAGCTGGATCTGAGCGCCGGCGGACCGGCCCAGCTTCGCGCCGCCACCGGGCTTCAGCTCCACGGCGTGGATGAAGGTACCGGTCGGAATGTTGCGCAGCGGCAGGCAGTTGCCCGGCTTGATGTCGGCCGCAGGACCGTTCTCGATGCGGTCGCCCTGCTTGATGCCCGTAGGAGCGAGGATGTAGCGCTTCTCGCCGTCCGCGTAGTGCAGGAGCGCGATGCGTGACGTCCGGTTCGGGTCGTACTCGATGTGAGCGACCTTGGCCGGAACGCCGTCCTTGTCGTGGCGCCGGAAGTCGATGATCCGGTACGCGCGCTTGTGCCCGCCGCCCTGGTGACGCGCGGTCACCCGACCGTGGACGTTACGACCACCCTTGCTGTGCAGGGGAGCAAGCAGCGACTTCTCCGGCGTGCTGCGCGTGATCTCGGCGAAGTCCGAGACGCTCGCGCCGCGACGACCCGGAGTCGTCGGCTTGTATTTACGGATGCCCATCTTTTTCGTTCATCCCTTGTCGATGTTGCTTGGCAATGCGGCGGAGATCAGCTGATCTGACCGAAGATGTCGATCCGGTCGCCTTCCACCAGGCTCACGATCGCCCGCTTGGTGCTCGGGCGCTGGCCGTAACCGAACTTCGTCCGCTTACGCTTGCCCTGGCGGTTGATCGTGTTCACGCTGGTGACCTTGACGCCGAAGATCTGCTCAACCGCGATCTTCACCTGCGTCTTGTTGGCCGTCTTGCGTACCAAGAACGTGTACTTGTTGTGCTCATCGATCAGGCCGTAGCTCTTTTCGGAGACGATCGGCTTGATGATGATGTCGCGCGGGTCGGCGATCTTCTGCATCAGGCGTCTTCCTTCCCGCTGTTGCCCAGCCGCGCCACGACCTGGTCGTACGCCTCACGCGTGAAGACCACGTCGTCGTAGCAGAGCACGTCGTACGTGTTGAGCTGGCCCGCGTCCAGGAGGTGAACCTCCGGCGCGTTCCGCAGGCTCAGCCAGGTGAGCTCGTCGTCCGCGTCGACCACGACGAGGACGCTGCGAGCCTTGGAGATGTTGCGCAGCGCCTCGAGGGCCGCCTTGGTCTTCGGGGTGTCCCCGCTGACCAGGCTGTCCACGATGTGCACGCGGCCGCCCGCCGCCCGGTCGCTGAGGGCGCCGCGGAGCGCGGCGGCCTTCATCTTCTTGGGCGTCTTCTGGGCGTAGTCGCGCGGCTGGGGACCGTGGACGGTGCCACCGCCGGCGAACTGCGGCGCGCGGGTCGAACCCTGGCGGGCCCGGCCGGTGCCCTTCTGGCGGTACGGCTTCTTGCCACCGCCGCTGACCTCACCGCGGGTCTTCGTCTTGTGAGTGCCCTGCCGGCGAGCGGCCAGCTGGGCGACGACGACCTGGTGGATCAGCGGGATGTTCACCTTGGCGCCGAAGATGTTCTCCGGCAGCTCCACGGAACCGGTCTTCGCGCCGGCCGCGTCGAGGACGTCAACGGTGGTGCTCACTTGGCAGCCCCCTTCTTGGCAGCGGTGCGAATGAGGACCAGGCTGCCGTTGGCGCCGGGAATCGCACCCTTGACGAGGATGAGACCCTTTTCGGCGTCCACGGCGTGAACCTTGAGGTTCTGGACGGTGGTCCGGACGTTGCCCATCCGGCCAGCCATGCGCAGACCCTTGAAGACGCGACCCGGGGTGGCACAGCCACCGATGGAGCCGGGCGAGCGGTGCTTGCGCTGGGTGCCGTGCGAGGCGCTGAGGCCCTTGAAGCCGTGACGCTTCATGACACCCGCGAAGCCCTTGCCCTTGCTCTTGCCGGTCACGTCGATGAACTCGCCGGCCTCGAAGGTCTCGGCCAGGACTTCCTGGCCGAGCGTGTACTCGGAAGCGTCGGAGGTCCGGAGCTCGACGAAGTAGCGGCGCGGGGTGATGTCGTGCTTGCGCAGATAATCACCCAGCGGCTTGTTCACCTTGCGCGGGTCCACCTGCCCGTAGCCGAGCTGAACAGCGGAGTAGCCGTCCTTGTCCTCAGTGCGGACGCGGGTCACCACGCACGGACCGGCCTCGACGACGGTCACCGGGACGATCCGGTTGCCCTCGTCGAAGACCTGGGTCATGCCGAGCTTCTTGCCCAGGACGCCCTTGATCTGCTTAGCCATGTCAGTGCGTTCCCTCAGAGCTTGATCGAGATGTCGACGCCGGCCGGAAGGTCGAGACGCATGAGCGAGTCGACGGTCTTCGGCGTCGGATCGATGATGTCAATCAGCCGCTTGTGCGTGCGCATTTCGAAGTGCTCACGGCTGTCCTTGTACTTGTGCGGCGAGCGGATGACGCAGTACACGTTCTTCTCGGTCGGCAACGGCACCGGGCCCGCGACCTTCGCGCCAGTCCGCGTCACCGTCTCGACGATCTTCTTGGCCGAGCTATCGATGACCTCGTGGTCATAGGCCTTAAGCCGGATGCGGATCTTCTGTCCCGCCATAGTGGCCTCGGTGTCCTTCGCTGTCGTCCTGCAGAAGTTTCGTGCGGCCTTTTGCCGCTGTGGGTGTCCCACGTGGCTTTGCGCCCCGTGACCCGCCTCGTGCTTCCGTGATCTTGCAGTCATCTCGGTCACTATCGGCCGAGACGGCTGCGAGATCACGGTCCTGGATCGGGACGGAGCTCGCTGTGGGCTCCGGGGCCGACGGATCGGCCCCTTCGTGGTGCGGCGGTCGGCCCCGGTTCCCCGAGGCCGACCGCCGACCCGCGGTCGTACTACTTGATGATCTTCGTGACTCGACCCGCACCGACGGTGCGGCCACCCTCGCGGATGGCGAACTTGAGACCGTCCTCCATCGCGATGGGCTGGATGAGCTGGACGGTCATCTCGGTGTTGTCACCGGGCATGACCATCTCAGTGCCCTCGGGGAGGGTCACGACGCCCGTCACGTCCGTGGTACGGAAGTAGAACTGCGGGCGGTAGTTGTTGAAGAACGGCGTGTGCCGGCCACCCTCGTCCTTCGACAGGATGTAGACCTGGCCCTCGAACTCGGTGTGCGGGGTGGTCGTGCCCGGCTTGATGATGCACTGGCCGCGCTCGACGTCCTCGCGCTTGATACCGCGCAGGAGCAGACCGACGTTGTCACCGGCCCGACCCTCGTCAAGGAGCTTGCGGAACATCTCGACACCGGTGACGGTGGTCGTGGTGCTCTTCTCCTTGATGCCGATGATGTCGACGGTCTCGTTGACCTTGACGATGCCGCGCTCGATACGGCCGGTCACGACGGTGCCGCGGCCGGTGATCGAGAAGACGTCCTCGATCGGCATGAGGAACGGCTTGTCGGTGTCACGAACGGGCTCGGGGACGTTGTCGTCCACGGCGTTCATGAGCTCGATGATGGAGTCGGCCCACTTCTCGTCGCCCTCGAGCGCCTTCAGCGCCGAGACGCGGACGACCGGCAGGTCGTCGCCGGGGAACTCCTGAGCGGACAGGAGCTCGCGGACCTCGAGCTCGACGAGCTCCAGGATCTCCTCATCGTCGACCATGTCGGCCTTGTTCAGGGCGACGACGATGTAGGGGACGCCGACCTGGCGGGCCAGGAGGACGTGCTCCTTGGTCTGCGGCATCGGACCGTCAGTGGCGGCGACCACGAGGATCGCGCCGTCCATCTGGGCCGCACCGGTGATCATGTTCTTCACGTAGTCGGCGTGACCGGGGCAGTCCACGTGGGCGTAGTGGCGCTTCTCGGTCTGGTACTCGACGTGGGCGATGGAGATGGTGATACCGCGGGCCTTCTCCTCGGGCGCCTTGTCGATCTTGTCGAACGGGGTCGCCTCATTGAGGTGAGGGAAACGGTCGTGGAGCACCTTGGTGATCGCCGCGGTCAGAGTGGTCTTGCCGTGGTCGATGTGCCCAATGGTGCCGATGTTCACGTGCGGCTTGGTCCGCTCGAACTTGGCCTTGGCCACTGCTCTGTCTCCTTAGAGATTCTGACTTTACTTGCGTAGTCTCACTCGGGCTCGAAGCCCGTGGCCCGGAGGCGGGGACACCCCGCCACCGGACACTTGGGTTCTGGGCTATTCGCCCCGAGCCTTCGCGACGATCTCCTTGGCGATGCCCGGGGGCACCTCCGAGTAGGAGTCGAACTGCATGCTGTAGACAGCCCGGCCCTGGGTCTTGCTGCGCAGGTCACCCACGTAACCGAACATCTCTGACAGCGGGACGAGGGCATTGATGACCTTTGCCCCGGTCCTGTCTTCCATCGCCTGGATCTGCCCGCGGCGACCGTTGAGGTCACCGATGACGTCACCCATGTAGTCCTCGGGCGTGGTGACCTCGACGGCCATCATCGGCTCCAGGATTACGGCGTCCGCACGGCGCGCGGCCTCCTTGAAGGCCATCGAACCGGCGATCTTGAAAGCCATTTCGGACGAGTCGACCTCGTGGTAGGCGCCGTCCCGGAGGGTGACCTTGACGCCCACCATCGGGTAGCCGGCCAGCACGCCGAACTCGGCGGCCTCCTGGGCGCCCGCGTCCACCGACGGGATGTACTCCCGGGGGATGCGGCCACCACTGACCTTGTTGGAGAACTCGTATCCGTCGTTGCCCTCGCCGAGAGGCTCCAGGTCGATGATCACGCGCGCGAACTGGCCGGAACCACCGGTCTGCTTCTTGTGCGTGTACTCGATCTTCTCCACCTTGCGGCGGATGGTCTCGCGGTAGGCGACCTGCGGGCGGCCGACGTTGGCCTCGACCTTGAACTCGCGGCGCATCCGGTCGACGAGGATCTCCAGGTGGAGCTCGCCCATACCCCAGATGACCGTCTGCCCGGTCTCCTCATCACGCCGGACCTGGAAGGACGGGTCCTCCTCGGCCAGGCGCTGGATCGCGGTGCTCAGCTTCTCCTGGTCGCCCTTGGTCTTGGGCTCGATCGCGACGTTGATGACCGGCGCCGGGAAGTTCATCGACTCGAGGACGACCTGGTGCGTCGGGTCGCTGAGGGTGTCACCGGTGGTGGTGTCCTTCAGCCCCATGACGGCGACGATCTGACCAGCCACAGCCGACGGGCGCTCTTCGCGCTTGTTGGCGTGCATCTGGTAGATCTTGCCGATCCGCTCCTTCTTGCCCTTCACCGAGTTCACGACCGACGTTCCGGTCTCGAGCGTGCCCGAGTAGATCCGGATGAAGGTGAGCTTGCCCAGGTGCTGGTCGCTCATGATCTTGAACGCCAGAGCGGAGAACGGCTCCTCCGGGTCCGCGTGACGCTCGATGACCTGCTCCTCGTGACCGACCGCGTGCCCCTTGAGAGCGGGGATGTCGGTCGGGGCCGGGAGGTAGGCCACGATCGCGTCGAGCAGGGGCTGCACGCCCTTGTTCTTGAACGCGGTGCCGCACAGGACCGGGTTGATCGAGCTGGCCAGCGTCGCGCGGCGGATGCCGGCGATCAGCTGCTCCTCGGTGGGCTCGACGCCCTCGAGGTACAGCTCCATGAGCTGGTCGTCGTTCTCGGCGGCCGTCTCGATGAGCTTGTCGCGCCACTCGCGGGCCACGTCGGCGTGGTCGGCCGGGATGTCGACGGTGTCGTACATCTCGCCCTTGGCGGCCTCGGCGCTCCAGATGAGGCCCTTCATCTTCACCAGGTCGATGATGCCCTTGAAGTCGGCCTCGACGCCCCACGGAAGCTGGATGACCAGCGGAGTCGCACCGAGGCGCGACACCATCATGTCGACGCAGCGGTGGAACTCGGCGCCGACCCGGTCCATCTTGTTGACGAAGCAGATGCGGGGGACGCCGTAGCGGTCCGCCTGCCGCCAAACCGTCTCCGACTGGGGCTCGACGCCGGCGACGGCGTCGAAGACCGCGACCGCACCGTCAAGCACGCGCAGCGAGCGCTCCACCTCGACGGTGAAGTCGACGTGACCGGGCGTGTCGATGATGTTGATGGTGTGGTCAAGCCAAATGCAGGTGGTCGCGGCGGAGGTGATGGTGATGCCGCGCTCCTGCTCCTGCTCCATCCAGTCCATCGTGGCAGCGCCCTCGTGGACTTCACCGATCTTGTAGTTGATACCGGTGTAGAACAGGATGCGCTCGGTCGTGGTGGTTTTGCCCGCGTCGATATGGGCCATGATCCCAATGTTGCGGACCTTGGCCAGGTCAAGAGCGGTCACTGTCGCCACTTCTCTCGCGTCCTCGTCGTCTCGTCGTCGCCGCTGGGATTACCAGCGGTAGTGGGCGAAGGCCTTGTTGGACTCGGCCATCTTGTGCGTGTCCTCGCGCCGCTTCACGCTTGCGCCAAGGCCGTTGCTGGCGTCGAGCAGCTCGTTCATCAGCCGCTCGGTCATGGTCTTCTCGCGGCGGGCGCGGGAGTACTGCACCAGCCAACGGAGTGCCAGCGTGGTGCTGCGCGCGGCGCGCACCTCGACCGGCACCTGGTAGGTGGCGCCACCGACACGGCGGCTGCGCACCTCAAGCGTGGGCTTGACGTTGTCG
Organism: Sphaerisporangium perillae; assembly: GCF_023276435.1. Lineage (GTDB taxonomy): Bacteria > Actinomycetota > Actinomycetes > Streptosporangiales > Streptosporangiaceae > Sphaerisporangium > Sphaerisporangium perillae. Next base: position 5,774 of record NZ_JALLPO010000046.1, on the reverse strand, counting down.
AGGGCACGCTTCAGGGTGACGACCGGGTCGTTGCCCGACTTGTCCCTGCAGCCCTCGAGGGCGTCGTAGACGATCGTCTGAGCGAGCGACCGCTTACCGTTCAGAAGCACCTTGTTGATGAGCGCGGTGACCAGCGGTGAGTTGAACACCGGGTCTGCGACAAGCTGTCGGCGCCCAGCGGGACCCTTGCGCGGCATGTCAGCCCTTCTCCTTCTTCGCCCCGTAGTGGCTGCGGCCCTGCTTGCGGTTCCGGACGCCCTGCGTGTCCAGCGAACCACGGATGATCTTGTAGCGAACACCCGGCAGGTCCTTCACACGACCGCCACGCACGAGCACGATGGAGTGCTCCTGCAGGTTGTGACCCACACCAGGGATGTAGGCCGTCACCTCGATGCCGTTCGTGAGCCGCACGCGCGCCACCTTGCGAAGGGCGGAGTTCGGCTTCTTCGGGGTCGTCGTGTACACGCGCGTGCAAACGCCGCGCCGCTGGGGGCTCCCCTTGAGCGCCGGGGTCTTGGTCTTACTGACCTTGTCCTGGCGGCCCTTGCGGACCAGCTGCTGAATCGTGGGCACCGCGTCTCCGTTCGTGCTTGGCCGGTAATTCGAAAAGTCGTGCATTTGCAGGCTCTGCCGGTGTCATGACCTGCGGTTATTCCCCTGGCTCCGACCCACGCGTTCGGGCGTGTCGCGATCTTTGCCGCAGTGCGCCCGGCGATGACCGGACCCGGTGGAGGAGTTCACACGACGCCCTGCCGGCCCCCACAGGGGCCTCGGAGCGCACGCATGTGAGCCCATGAAGCCACGGGCACGAAGGGCAAGACTACCCAGCCCATCGCAACACGTCAAAACGGCTGCGCCGAGCCGCTTGTGTGGGCGGTTTCGGGTCGTGTCGTGGTCCCGCGGCCGGTTTCCCCCCGGCCGCTAGTAGGCACTCAGCAAGTTTACGTCAATCAGCGACCGGTCTCGACGATTTCCGCGTGTTGCCCCTCAGGCGTCCCCCACGACCACGCAGGGAGCCCGGGAAACCGCGAGGGGCGCCCGCCCCCTCTCGGGAACGGGCGCCCCTCGTGCGCCTCGGTGACGCGTGGCCGGCGGACCGGCCGCGCCGTCAGCGGTTGTACTGACCGAAGTCGTACTCCTCCAGCGGGACGGCCTCGCCGCTACCCGTGCCGAAGGTGTAGTCCGTCGCGGAGCCGTCGTAGCCGCCGACGGTGTACATCGCCGCCTTGGCCTCCTCGGTGGGCTCGACCCGGATGTTGCGGTACTGGGGCATGCCCGTACCGGCCGGGATGAGCTTGCCGATGATGACGTTCTCCTTCAGGCCGAGCAGGCTGTCGGACTTGGCGTGGATCGCCGCGTCCGTGAGCACCCGGGTGGTCTCCTGGAAGGACGCCGCCGACAGCCACGACTCGGTGGCGAGCGAGGCCTTGGTGATGCCCATGAGGACCGGACGGCCGGAGGCGGGGGTGCCGCCCTCGGCGACGACCTCGCGGTTGACCATCTCGAAGCGCGGCCGCTCGACGAGCTCGCCGGGCAGCAGATCGGTGTCACCCGACTCGAGCACGTTCACGCGCTTGAGCATCTGCCGCACGATGATCTCGATGTGCTTGTCGTGGATCGACACACCCTGCGAGCGGTACACCTGCTGGACCTCGGCCACCAGGTGGAGCTGCACGGCCCGGGGGCCGAGGATGCGCAGCACCTCGTTGGGGTTGACCGCACCGGCGATGAGCTGCTGGCCCACCGTCACGCGCTGACCGTCGCCCACCAGCAGGCGCGACCGCATCGACACCGGGTAGGCGATCTCCTCGGAGCCGTCGTCCGGAGTGATGACGATCTTGCGGGTCTTGTCGGTCTCGTCGATGCGCGCGCGGCCGTCCGCCTCGCTGATCGGGGCGACGCCCTTGGGGACGCGCGCCTCGAACAGCTCCTGGACACGGGGCAGACCGTGGGTGATGTCCGCACCCGCCACACCACCGGTGTGGAACGTACGCATCGTCAGCTGCGTGCCGGGCTCACCGATCGACTGGGCCGCGATGATGCCGACGGCCTCGCCGACGTCCACCAGCTTGCCGGTCGCCAGAGAGCGGCCGTAGCAGGTGGCGCAGACACCGATCTTGGCCTCGCAGACGAGCGCGCTGCGCGTGCGGACCGTCTCGATGCCGGCCTCGACCAGCGCGGTGACGGTGATGTCGTTGATGTCGACACCCGCCGACGCGATGACCTTGCCGTCCACCTCGACGTCCTCGGCCAGGATGCGGCCGTGCACGTTGCTCTCGGCGTTCTCGGCCTTGACCAGGTTGCCCGACGAGTCGCGCTCGCCGACGTGCAGCGGGACGCCTCGGTCGGTGCCGCAGTCGATCTCGCGGACGATGACGTCCTGCGCGACGTCCACCAGACGACGGGTCAGGTAACCCGAGTCGGCGGTACGCAGGGCGGTGTCGGCCAGGCCCTTCCGCTGTCCGTGGGTGGAGATGAAGTACTCCAGCACCGACAGACCCTCACGGAAGGAGGACTTGATCGGCCGCGGGATCGTCTCACCCTTGGTGTTGGACACCAGGCCGCGGATGCCCGCGATCTGACGGACCTGCATCTTGTTACCGCGGGCACCGGAGTTGACCATCATCCAGACGGAGTTGGTCGCCGGGAAGGCGTTCACCATGTCCGTCTCGACCTCGGCCGTGGCGTGCGTCCAGATCTCGATGAGCTCCTGACGGCGCTCCTCGTCGGTGATCAGACCACGCTCGTACTCACGCTGGACCTTGTCGGCCTTGCGCTCGTACTTCTCCATGATCTCCGGCTTGTTGGGCGGCGCGACGACGTCGTCGATGGAGATCGTGACGCCGGAGCGGGTCGCCCAGTGGAAGCCCGCGTCCTTGAGCGCGTCCAGAGCGGCCGCGACCTCGACCTTCGGGTACTTCTCCGCCAGCTCGTTGACGATCAGCGAGAGCTGCTTCTTGCCGATCTGCGAGTTCACGAACGGGTAGTTGTCGGGCAGCGTCTGGTTGAACAGGCACCGGCCCAGCGTGGTCTCCAGGCGGTAGGCCTCGCCGGCCTCCCAGCCCTCGGGCGCGGACCAGCCCCGCGGCGGCGGGACGTCCTTGACCCGGACCTGGATCTTGGCCTGGATGTTCAGCTCGCGCCGGTCGTAGGCCATGAGCGCCTCGGAGATCGAGCCGAAGACCCGGCCCTCCCCCACAGCGCCGTCCAGCTGGGTGGTCAGCCAGTACAGACCGATGATCATGTCCTGGGTGGGCATGGTCACCGGCTTGCCGTCGGCCGGCTTGAGGATGTTGTTGGTCGAGAGCATCAGGATGCGTGCCTCGGCCTGGGCCTCCGCCGACAGGGGCAGGTGGACCGCCATCTGGTCGCCGTCGAAGTCGGCGTTGAAGGCGGTGCAGACCAGCGGGTGGATCTGGATGGCCTTGCCCTCGACCAGCTGCGGCTCGAAGGCCTGGATGCCGAGGCGGTGCAGGGTCGGCGCGCGGTTGAGCAGCACCGGGTGCTCGGTGATGACCTCTTCGAGCACGTCCCACACGACGGGCCGGGCCCGCTCGACCATGCGCTTGGCCGACTTGATGTTCTGCGCGTGGTTGAGGTCCACCAGGCGCTTCATCACGAACGGCTTGAAGAGCTCCAGCGCCATCTGCTTGGGCAGGCCGCACTGGTGCAGCTTCAGCTGCGGGCCGACGACGATGACCGAACGGCCGGAGTAGTCGACACGCTTGCCGAGGAGGTTCTGCCGGAAACGACCCTGCTTGCCCTTGAGCATGTCCGACAGCGACTTCAGCGGACGGTTGCCCGGTCCGGTGACCGGACGGCCGCGGCGGCCGTTGTCGAACAGCGCGTCGACGGCCTCCTGCAGCATCCGCTTCTCGTTGTTGACGATGATCTCGGGCGCGCCGAGGTCCAGCAGCCGCTTGAGGCGGTTGTTGCGGTTGATGACCCTGCGGTACAGGTCGTTGAGGTCCGAGGTCGCGAACCGGCCACCGTCGAGCTGCACCATCGGGCGCAGGTCCGGCGGGATGACCGGGATGCAGTCGAGGACCATGCCGTTGGGCGAGTTGCGCGTCGTGAGGAACGCGGACACGACCTTCAGCCGCTTGAGCGCGCGGGCCTTCTTCTGACCCTTGCCGCTGCGGATGGTCTCCCGCAGCGACTCGGCCTCGGCGGCCAGGTCGAAGTTGTTCAGGCGCTCCTGGATCGCCTGCGCGCCCATGCCGCCGCGGAAGTAGCGGCCGAAGCGGTCGCGCATCTCGCGGTAGAGCAGCTCGTCGCCCTCGAGGTCCTGGACCTTGAGGTTCTTGAACCGGCTCCAGACCTCCTCGAGGCGGTCGAGCTCGCGCTGGGTGCGGTCGCGGAGCTGCCGCATCTCGCGGTCGGCGCCCTCACGGACCTTGCGGCGCTGGTCGCCCTTGGCGCCGGCGGCCTCCAGCTCGGCCAGGTCGGCCTCGAGCTTCTTCTGGCGGGCCTCGATGTCGGCGTCACGGCGCTGCTCGATGTGCTGCCGCTCGACGGAGATCTTCGCTTCCAGCGAGGGCAGGTCACGGGCACGCATGTCGGTGTCGACAAACGTGATCATGTAGGCCGCGAAGTAGATGACCTTCTCGAGGTCCTTCGGGGCCAGGTCGAGCAGGTACCCGAGGCGCGACGGGACGCCCTTGAAGTACCAGATGTGGGTGACCGGAGCCGCCAGCTCGATGTGGCCCATCCGCTCACGACGCACCTTGGCGCGAGTGACCTCGACGCCACAGCGCTCACAGATGATGCCCTTGAAGCGGACGCGCTTGTACTTGCCGCAGTAGCACTCCCAGTCCCGGGTCGGACCGAAGATCTTCTCGCAGAAGAGCCCGTCCTTTTCCGGCTTCAGGGTGCGGTAGTTGATGGTCTCCGGCTTCTTCACCTCGCCGTGCGACCACTGACGGATATCGTCGGCCGTGGCGAGACCGATTCGTAGCTCGTCGAAGAAGTTGACGTCGAGCACTTCTTATCCCCTCGCTTGAAAATCAGACCTCTTCGACACTGCTCGGCTCGCGCCGCGACAGGTCGATGCCGAGCTCCTCCGCCGCGCGGAAGACATCCTCGTCGGTGTCCCGCATCTCGATGGACATGCCGTCGCTGGAGAGCACCTCGACGTTGAGGCACAGCGACTGCATTTCCTTGATGAGGACCTTGAAGGACTCAGGGATACCCGGCTCGGGGATGTTCTCGCCCTTGACGATGGCCTCGTAGACCTTCACGCGACCGAGAACGTCGTCGGACTTGATGGTCAGCAGCTCCTGCAGCGCGTACGCCGCTCCGTAGGCCTCCAGAGCCCACACCTCCATCTCACCGAAGCGCTGGCCACCGAACTGGGCCTTACCGCCGAGCGGCTGCTGGGTGATCATGGAGTACGGCCCGGTCGACCGAGCGTGGATCTTGTCGTCGACCAGGTGGAGCAGCTTGAGGATGTAGATGTAGCCGACCGAGATGGGGTGCGGGAAAGGCTCCCCGGAACGGCCGTCGAACAGGCGGGCCTTGCCGCTGACGCCGACCATTCGCTCGCCGTCGCGGTTGACCAGGGTGTTGTCGAGCAGGCCGGTGAGCTCCTCCTCGTGGGCGCCGTCGAACACCGGAGTGGCGACGTTGGTTCGCGGGGCGACCTGGCCGAAGCCCTTGTCGCGCAGCCGCTCGGCCCATGCCTCCTGGACCCCCGTGATGTCCCACCCTCTGGCGGCGATCCACCCGAGGTGGGTCTCCAGCACCTGGCCGACGTTCATCCGGCCGGGCACGCC
>NZ_JALLPO010000045.1 GCF_023276435.1 Sphaerisporangium perillae | reverse complement strand
CCCGGCCGATCCCCCCGCCCCCACACCCCCTCCCGCACCTGGCCCGGGTGCCACGCGGCGGGTGGCGCTGGGTGTCGGGGGCACCGCCGTACTACTGGCCGCGCTGGACGCCTACGTCGTGGTCACCGTCCTGATCGACATCGCCCAGGACGTCGGGGTGCCGCTCAACCACCTCGAGCGGGCCACTCCGGTGGTCACCGGGTTCCTGCTCGGCTACATCGCCGCCATGCCGCTGCTCGGCCAGCTCTCCGACCGGTACGGGCGCCGCCCGCTGATCCACGCCTGCCTGGCCGGGTTCGCGGCGGGCTCCGCGCTGACGGCGATCGCCGCCTCGATCCCCTTGCTCACGGCGGGCCGTACGATCCAGGGCATCGCGGGCGGCGCGCTGCTACCGATCACGATGGCCCTCGTGGGCGACCTGTGGGACGAGCACACCCGCCCGGTGGCCCTCGGAGCGGTGGGGGCGGCGCAGGAGCTGGGCAGCGTCCTCGGCCCGCTGTACGGCGCCGGGCTGGCCGCTCTCGTCGGATGGCGCGGCATCTTCTGGGTCAACATCCCCCTCGCACTGCTCGCCGCGATCGCCGTCCACCGGACGGTGCCGCCGCCGGCGCGCGGGCAGGGACCACGGGCGCGCATCGACGTGGTGGGCGGCCTGCTCCTGGCCCTGGCGCTGGGCCTGCTCGTGGCCGGCCTGTACAACCCCGAGCCGGACAAGGCGGTGCTGCCGTCGTGGGGCGTGCCCGCCATCGGCGCCGGGGTGGTGGCCGTCGCGGTGTTCGTGGTCTGGGAGCTACGCTCGCCGACGCGGCTGCTGGACATGAGCGGCGTACGCCGCGGCCCCTTCTCCGCCTCACTGGTCACGAGCTTCCTCGCCGGAGCCGCCCTGCTGGTCACCCTGGTGGACGTGCAGTTCACCGCCCAGACGCTGCTCGGGAAGGACACCGTCGGCGGAGCACTGGTGCTGTCGCGGTTCCTGGTCGCGCTGGCCGTGGCGGCGTTCCTCGGCGGCGTGCTGGCCCGCCGGTACGGCGAGCGGGCCGTGGCCGTCGGTGGGTTGCTGGTCGCCACTGCCGGCTACGTGCTCATCTCACGGTGGCCGGTGGCTCTGGCGACCGCCGAGTATCCTCTCGGTCTCCCCCGGGTCGACGTCGACCTGGTCATAGCGGGCCTCGGGCTGGGCGCGGTCATCGCGCCGATCTCTTCGGCGGTGCTGCGTGTCACTCCGGCCGGACGGCACGGAGTGGCCTCGGCCTCGGTCGTGGTCGCCCGCATGATGGGCATGCTGCTCGGCGTGGCCGCGCTGTCCGCCTGGGGGTTCCACCGCTTCCAGTCCCTGACCGCCCACCTGGACACGCCGCTGCCGTTCGGCGTGGAGCGCACCGAGTACGCCCGTCGCCTCGCGGAGTACACCGCCAAGGTCGGCGAGGCCCTGCACACGGAGTACACCGAGATCTTCCTGCTGACCGCCATCCTGTGCGGCATCGGCGCGATCGCGGCCCTAGCCCTACCCGGCCGAGCCCTCAGGCACCCGGCCATCGGCGCCGAACAACCACCACGGCACCAGACCGAAGAGGCTACGCCGCCTCAGTGAAGGCCTGGCCCTAGGCGGCGCTGCGAGGTACCTGCCCCGACCAGCCGGACCAAGGAATGCCTTCGCAGGTAAGAGCTAACCGTACGGACACCATCCACTCCCAAAGGAATCCATCAAAGAGATTTGATGTATTCTGCTGAGCGTGGTGTCCACAGGTCCAACGGCCCCGGCGTTCGTGCGCATGGCCGCCCACCCACTGCGGTGGCGGCTGCTGACCGAGCTGGCCGCAAGCGACTACCGGGTCCGTGAGCTTGTCGAACTGCTCGGCCAACCGCAGAACCTGATCTCCTACCACCTGCGGCTGCTGCGCGGAAGCGGGCTCGTCACCGCCCATCGGAGCAGCTTCGACGCCCGCGACAGCTACTACCACCTCGATCTGGAGCGCTGCGCGCACGCGCTGACCGCCGCCGGTGTCGCCCTGCACCCGGCGCTGCGCCTCGATCCCACCCCACCGCCTGCCACGACCGCCGAACCCTCGGCCCGGCCTAGCGTGCTGTTCGCGTGCACCGGCAACAGCGCCCGCTCACCCATCGCCGAGGCCCTGCTGCGCCGCCGCACCGGCGGCCACGTGGAGGTGACCAGCGCCGGCAGCCGCCCCAAACCGCGCATACATCCCAACGCCGTGCGGGTCCTTCGCGAGCACTACGGCATCGACATCGCCGACCAGCGGCCGCGGCATCTGGACACACTGGCCCGCCACCGTTTCGATCACCTGATCAGCCTGTGCGACAAGGTCCGCGAGGTCCGCCCCGAGTTCAGCGATCAGCCGCGGCTGATCCATTGGAGCATCCCCGACCCGGCTGCCGCCAACGACACCGACGCCGACGCCGACGCCGACGCCGACGCCGACGCCGACCAGGCAAGCTACCCCGCCTTCAGGCACATGGCGGCGGAGATCGACACCCGTATCCGCTACCTGCTGCCCATCCTTGCCCGCGCCACCAAACCGGAGGTCCACCCGTGACAGCACCCGACGAGCTCGCGAGCGTCCGCTACATCGTCGACGACGTGGCCGCCGCCGTCCACTTCTACACCACCCACCTCGGCTTCACCGTGCACACCAACCCCGCGCCCGCCTTCGCCGACGTGGTCCGCGGCCCGCTGCGGCTGCTGCTGTCCGGGCCGGCGAGCTCCGGCGCCCGGGCCACGCCCGAGGACTCCACCGCGCCAGGCCGCAACCGCATCCATCTCATCGTCAACGACCTCGACACCGAGATCGACCGGCTGCGCACCGCCGGGCTGTCCTTCCGCAGCGACGTCATCGCCGGCCCCGGCGGACGCCAGATCCTGCTCCCCGACCCGGCCGGCAACCTCATCGAACTGTTCGAACCCGCTCTACGCTGAGCTCCGGCATCGCCATACCCACCCCGCCGGCCCGGCGCCGAACAACCAACGTCCACCCGGGCCGAAGAGACACCCTTGAGCGAAAGTACGACCCCGCGCCGACCTGGAAGGTACGTGACCCAAGCCGGCGGGAGGTGCGTGGATCGGGGGTTACTTCTTCTTCTGGGCGCCGCGCTTTTCGCGGATTCTCATGGTCACTTCGACTGGGGAGCCGGCGAAGCCGAATTCCTCGCGGATGCGGCGTTCGATGAAGCGGCGGTAGGTCTCCTCCAGGAAGCCCGAGGTGAAGAGGACGAACTTGGGCGGCTCGACCGACGCCTGGGTGGCGAAGAGGATCTTGGGCTGCTTGCCGCTGCGGACCGGTGGCGGGGTGGCCGCGACGAGCTCGGACAGGAAGGTGTTGAGCCGGCCCGTCGACACGCGGGTGCCCCAGGACTCCAGGGCGCGCTCGATCGCGGGGACCAGCCGTTCGACGTGCCGTCCGGTCTTGGCGGAGATGTTGACGCGCAGCGCCCACGGGACGCGGACGAGCTGGCGGTCGATCTCCTTCTCCAGGTAGTAGCGGCGGTCCTCGTCGACGAGGTCCCACTTGTTGAACGCCACGACCATGCAGCGGCCCGACTCGATCACCATGCTGATGATGCGCAGATCCTGCTCGGTGAGCACGTCGGAGGCGTCGATGAGCACCACGGCGACCTCGGAGCGTTCGAGGGCGGCCTGGGTGCGCATGCCGGCGTAGAAGTCGGCGCCCTGCAGCTGCCGCTCGCGGCGGCGGATGCCGGCCGTGTCGACGAAGCGCCAGGTCTTGCCGCCCAGCTCGACCAGCTCGTCGACCGGGTCGCGGGTGGTGCCCGCCATCGGGTCGACCAGCACCCGCTCCTCGCCCGCGAGCTTGTTGAGCAGCGAGGACTTGCCGACGTTGGGCTTGCCGACCAGGGCGACCCTGCGGGGCCCGCGTTCGACGCCGAACCGCTGCGGCGGCGCGTCCGGCATGGCGTTCAGCAGGATGTCGAGCAGGTCACCGCTGGACCGGCCGTGCAGGGCCGACACCGGCTGCGGCTCGCCGAGGCCGAGTGACCACAGCGAGGTGGCCTCCAGCTCCATGCGCTGGTCGTCGACCTTGTTGGCGGCCAGCACGAGGGGCTTGCCCGAGCGCCGCAGCACCGCGGCCACGGTCTCGTCGGCGTCGGTGACCCCGACCGTGGCGTCCACCACGAACATGATCACATCGGCCAGCTCGACCGCGATCTGCGCCTGCTCGGCGATGCGCAGCGCCATGCCGGTGGCGTCGGGATCCCACCCGCCGGTGTCCACCAGCGTGAACCGGCGACCCCGCCAGGTGGCCTCGTAGGTCACCCGGTCGCGGGTCACGCCCGGCACGTCCTCCACGACCGCCTCACGGCGGCCGATGATGCGGTTGACCAGCGTGGACTTGCCCACGTTGGGGCGGCCCACGACGGCCACCACCGGAAGCGGGCCGGTGTCCGGCTCGGCCTCGGCGGGTGCGCCGTCTTCCTCGAATTCCGCGAGATGGCCCTCGATCCAGCGGCCCTCGTCGCCGTACTCCCCCGTCACGTCACGTCCCGTTTCCATCAATGCCCATCCTTCATCCAGCGGCTCGGCGGGGCTGTGGCCCACCGGCCCACAGGCCCGCGGGCCCCCGCGGCGTCACCGGGTCAGGGTGCGCTCATTCAAAGTCTCACTCGTCACCCGGAGCGGGTGCGCTTGTCGTGCGAAGTATCACCGGCACCCGGATCAGGTGCGCTCTTTCACCAGTCTCAGCACCTCGGAGATGACCTCTTCGAGGTTGAGCTCCGTGGTGTCCACCTCGACCGCGTCGGCCGCCATCACCAGCGGGTCGGCCTTCCGCGTCGAGTCCAGGGTGTCACGCCTGGCCATCTCGATCTGCTGCGCCTCCACCGTCGTGCCGGTCAGCTCGGCGGTGCGGCGCCGGGCGCGAGCCTCGGGGCTCGCGGTGAGGTAGATCTTCACCGGCGCGCCGGGCGCCACCACCGTGCCGATGTCACGCCCCTCGACCACGATGTCGCCGTCGCCGATGATGGCGCGCTGCTCGGCGACGAGCCGGCCGCGGACCTCGGGAACGGCGCTCACCGCGGAGACGGCGGAGGTGACCTCGCGGGTGCGGATCTCGGCGGAGACGTCGCGGCCGTCCACGGTGACGCTCGGAGCGTCGGGGTCGGTGGCGATGGCGAGCACCGGCTCGGCGGCGCGACCGGCGATGGCGGCCTGGTCGGCGACGTCGACGCCGCTCTCCAGCATCCACCACGTGATCGCGCGGTACATCGCCCCGGTGTCGAGATAGCGGAGCCCGAGCGCGCGCGCCACCCCGCGCGACGCACTCGACTTGCCCGACCCCGAAGGGCCGTCCATGGCGACGACCAGTGCGGTCACGGCATCTCCCTCTGCGTCCCCATTGAGTTGTCCGCAAAGAGGGTACCGGGAATCCTCCACCACCCGGGCATCGGCGGTCCTAGGGGACGTGCCATCCGTGCGAGCGAAGCGCCTTTGTGAGCGTCCCCGCGGCTTCGGGCTGGACCGACAACTCGGCGGCGCCAAGCAGCAGCCCCGGGGCGTGCTCCAAGCGGACGTCCTCGATGTTGACCCCGGCGTCCTTGGCCGCCTGGAACAGCCGGGCCAGCTCGCCGGGACGGTCGCCGACGAGCACCTGGACCACGGCGTACTCCCTCGGCGGGCCGCCGTGCTTGCCGGGGATGCGGCTCTGACCGGCGTTGCCGCGGCGCAGCAGCTCGGTGACCCGTTCGATGGCCGCGTCGTCGTCGACCGAAACGGCCCGCAGGGCCGCGGCGGCGGCCGCCAGGTCGGTGGCGACGGCCTCCAGGACCTCCGCGACGGGACGGGCGTTGCCGGACAGGATGACCGTCCACAGGCCCGGGTCGCCGCCGGCCACCCGGGTCACGTCCCGGACGCCCGGCCCGGCGAGGCCGAGCGCGGTGTCGGAGGCGCTCGCGAGGCGTGCCGCCATGGCCGACGCCGCGACGTGCGGGGCGTGGGAGACCAGGGCGACCGCCTCGTCGTGCGCCACCGGGTCGACCTCGACGGCGTTGCCCTGGCACAGCTCGATCAACGACCGCACCGCCTGGACGGCCTTCGGCGAGGTCTCGGGCCCGGGGCAGTAGGCCCAGGGACGGCCGACGAAGATGTCGGCGCGCGCGGCCGCCGGGCCGGACCGCTCGCGGCCCGCCAGCGGATGCCCGGCGACGTACACGCTCATGTCGCAGCCGAGCCGGGCGGCCTGCTCGATGGGCAGCGCCTTGACGCTGGCCACGTCGGTGTAGAACCGGGCGGCCTCGGTCTTCTGCAGGTCGAGCAGCCACTCGGCGACGAACTGGGGCGGCACCGCGATCACCGCGAGGTCGACGCGCTCGCCGCCGGGCTCCCAGTCGTCGCCCGCTCCGAGCTCGCGCGCCAGCCGCACGGCCCCGGCGTTCTGGTCGGCCAGCTTGACCGTCACCCCGCGCTCCCGCAGGGCGAGAGCGACCGACGTGCCGATCAGGCCGGTGCCGACGACCAGGACGCTGTCGATGCCGCGCGGCTGATCGCTCACTGGGCGATGTCCACTCTCAGGGCGACCGCGCCACGCAGGTAGACGTGCTGGATCTCCTGTCGCGGGCGGTCGGTGGCGATGTGGGCCATCAGCCGCACCACGCGGGGCAGCGCGCCGGGCACGTCGATCTCGCTGGCGCAGATCAGCGGCACGTCGTGGAAGCCGAGCTTCCGGGCGGCGAGCGCGGGGAACTCCGCGGTGAGGTCGGGCGTGCTCGTGAAGATCACGCTGATCACCTCGTCGGTGGTCAGCCGATTACGCTCCATGACCTTGGAGACCAACTCGGTCACCCCGGCGAGGATCGCCTCCCGATCGTTGGAGTCGATCTGGGTGGCCCCCCGGATGGCCCGCACCATGTCGTTCCCTTCTCGCACTGCCGCCCGGTCGTGCTGTGCTTTCGGACAGGTTACATTCCCACGACGGCGTACAGGTCGCCGACCTCCTTCAACGTGAGCGAGCGCATCGTGCCCGGCTTGAGCCGCCCGAGCTTCACCGGCCCGAACTCGATGCGGGCGAGGTCGATCACGTTGTGACCCTCCTGCTCCAGCATCCGCCGGACGACGTGCTTGCGGCCCTCGTGGAGCACGATCTCGACCAGCGCCTGCTGGCCGTGCTCCTGGACGATCTTGAAGTCGTCGGCCTTGACCAGGCCGTCCTCCAGCTCGACGCCCTTCTTCAGGCGGCGCGGCAGGTCGCGCGGGATCGGCCCCGGCACCTTGGCCCAGTACTTCTTCTGCACGCCGAAGCTCGGGTGCGTCAGCCGGTGGGCCAGCTCGCCGTCGTTGGTGAGGATGATCAGGCCCTCGGTCTCGGTGTCGAGCCGTCCGACGTGGAACAGCCGCTCGGTACGTTCGGCCACGTAGTCCGACAGCGACGGGCGCCCCTCTGGGTCGGACATCGTGCTGACGACGCCGATCGGCTTGTTGATCGCGAAGTAGACCAGGTCGGGAGCGGTCGGGATGCGCTTGCCGTCGACGTGGATGATCTGCTTGGCGGGGTCGACGCGGGCGCCGAACCTGCGGACGACCTGGCCGTCCACGGTCACCCGTCCCTCGCCGATCATCTCCTCGCAGGTGCGGCGGGCCGCGACGCCCGCCTGCGCGAGCACCTTCTGCAGGCGGACGCCGTCGGGCACCTCGGTGGTGTCCCGCTCGTCGGTGTAGCCGGCGGGGAAGTGCTCGGGGTCGCGCAGCGGCTGGCGCGCGGTCTTGAACGCTGCGGCGCCCCGCTCGGGGCGGGCGGCCGGGCCTCGCCCGGCCGGCGCGCCGCCACGGGGCGGCTTGCCACGGCCCGCGGGCGTGCCGTCGCGCGTCGCCTTGCCCCGGCCGGCGGCGGACCCGCCACGGCCGAACCGGTCCTGCGGCCGGCCCTGCTCGGGGCGGCCGTACCGGCCACGGGAGCCACCGCCCAGGTCTCCGATGGTCTGCACCTCGTCACGCCGGTCGTCGCGCCCGTAGCCGCCACGGGAGCCGCTCCTCGGGTCGTCCGCGGGCCGGCCGCCGCGCACCGGGCGGTCGCGTCCGGTCTCGTCCCTGCCGTACGGCTCGCGCGAGCCGGTCCGGCCGGCGCGGAAGCCGCCCCGGTCGTCGTCACGGAAGGACGGGCGGCGCTCGCCGCCGTAAGAGCCTCCGCGGTCGCCGCGGGCGTAGGAGCCCCCGCGGTCGTCTCGGGTGGAGGAGCCGCCGCGGTCGTCGCGGGCCGGCCCTCGCCGGTCGCCGCCGTAGGAGCCTCGGTCCCCCCGGTCATCGCGGTAGGAGCCGCCACGGCGGTCGTCGCCGTGCTGGCCGCGGCGGTCGGCGTACGAGCCGCCGCGATCGCCACGCGCCGGGGCGCGCCGGTCGTCGCCGAAGGAGCCACGGGCCGGAGCCCGGCGGTCGTCGCCGTACGATCCGCGGGCTGGAGCCCGGCGGTCGTCACCGTAGGATCCGCGCGCCGGAGCCCGGCGGTCATCGCCGAAGGAGCCTCGGTCGTCGCGGGCCGGGGCGCGCCGGTCGTCGCCGGCCGGAGCGCGCCGGTCGTTGCCATAGGAGCCGCGGTCGTCGCCGGGCCGGCCGTACCGCGCGCGGGAAGGACCCTGCGCGGGGCCGGAGTCCCGGTATCCGCCGCGGAAGCCCTCGCGGGCGCGGGAATCGTCGCGCGGGCGCTGGTCGCGGTCGTCGCTTCTGCCCCGGCCGCCGTCGGCGCCACCGCGCCGTCCCTCCGGGAAGATCCCGTCGCGGCGCTCGCCGCCTCGGAACCCTCCGCCGGAGCCGCCCTGGGCGCCTCCTCTGGAGCCGCCCCGCGGGCCGCCGGAACCGCCTCGGAACCCGGCACCTCCTCGGGAGCCGGAGGCACCGCCCGGGGCGCCGCCGCGCCCTCGACCGCGTCCATCACCGGACGGGGTACTACGCCTGTTGATCACTTCTGTTGCTCCTCTAGGGTTTCCACATCGTCGGGGAGGAATGGGGCGAGCGCGGGAAGCTCATCGAGACTCCGCAGCCCCAGCCTCTCCAGGAAATACGAACTTGTGCGGTAAAGCACCGCCTGGCTGTCCGGGTCGGTGCCGGCCTCCTCGACCAGCCCTCGCGCCGCCAGCGTGCGCATGACGCCGTCACTGTTGACGCCCCGGACGGCGGCAACTCTGGCCCTGCTCACCGGCTGGCGGTAGGCCACGACCGCGAGCGTCTCCAGAGCGGCCTGCGTCAGCCGGGCCTGCTGCCCGTCACGGACGAAACGCTCCACCACGGCCGCGCAGTCGGCCCGCGTGTAGAAACGCCAGCCGCCCGCGACCTCTCGCAGGTCAAAACCCCGCCCCGCGGCCGTGTATTCCGCCGCCAGGGCCCGCAGCGCCTCGGCGACCTCTCGCGAGGGGCGCTCGAGCACCTGCGCCAGGGTCACCTCGGCGACCGGTTCGTCCACCACCAGCAGGATCGCCTCCAGAGCCGCCCGCAGGCCGGGCTCGGACGCCGGGATCTCCCCCGTGCCCTCCGCCGCCTCCGGACTCGGCTCGGAGATCCCTCCCGTGGCCGCGAGGCCCGGCGCGGAGATCTCCTGGGCCTCCTGTGCCCGCGGGCCCGGCTCAGGGCCGTGCTCCGCGTCCTCAGGACTCATCGGATGCATCTTCGCTCTCCCGGCCTCCGGCGCCCGGTCGGCCTTGCCGGTCGTCATGGATGTCGTCGCCCTCCCGGCTCTGGTCGCCCGGAGGGCCTTCGTCGTAGTCGTCGGCCACCGCGACGTCTCCGTCGTCGGCGCCGGTCCAGGTCACGTGCAGATCGCCGAGCGGTTCTATCTGCTCGAAGGAGACCGCGGCCTCCCGGAAGAGCTCCAGGACGGCGAGGAAGCGTGCGATGACCTCGAAGGTGCCCGCACAGTCTGCGGTCAGGGCCCGGAACGTGGCCGTGCGCATGCGCCGGAGCCGTCGGACAAGGATAGCCGCTTGCTCGCGGACGTTGGCGACGGGTTGGTAGATGTGGGCGGTGGAGACCGACGGCGGCAGCTTGGGCGTGAAGGCCCTGGCGGCGATCTTCGCCAGGCGTTCGGGGCCGATGCCGAGCACCAGCTCGGGCAGCAGGCCGGCGAACTGCGGCTCCATCGGGACCACGCGGGGGAAACGCAGCGCCTCCTCGGCCATCTTGCCCGCGAAGACCTTCGCCACCTCCTTGTAGGCGCGATATTGCAGGAGCCGGGCGAACAGCAGGTCGCGGGCCTCCAGCAGCGCGAGGTCCTCCTCGTCCTCGACCTCGCCGGTGGGCAGGAGCCGCGCCGCCTTCAGATCGAGCAGCGTGGCCGCGACGAGCAGGAAGTGGCTGGCCAGGTCGAGGTCCCACTCGGGCCCGCGCGAGCGGATATGGGCGATGAACTCGTCGGTCACCTGGTGCAGGGACACCTCGGTGATGTCGAGCTTGTGCTTGGAGATCAGCGCGAGCAGCAGGTCGAACGGGCCCTCGAAGACCTCCAGGTGCACCTGGAAGGCGTCAGGCCTGGCCTGGGCGGTCTCGGGCTCTGGGGTCACCGCCCTATTGTCCCGCACGGCGGCCGTCACCGGGCGGGG
The DNA here is from genome assembly GCF_023276435.1 of Sphaerisporangium perillae. Classification (GTDB taxonomy): domain Bacteria; phylum Actinomycetota; class Actinomycetes; order Streptosporangiales; family Streptosporangiaceae; genus Sphaerisporangium; species Sphaerisporangium perillae. The sequence continues at coordinate 62,681 of NZ_JALLPO010000045.1, read as the reverse complement.
GCACGCTCACCCGGACCCGGACATCGCCCGCGTGAAGCCGGCGGCGGGGCGCGCCGGTGAGCGCCGGCCCGCCGTGATCGGCGGTCAGCCGCCCTGCGACCAGCGGGCGAGGACCTCGCGGGCCAGCTCGCGGTAGGCGGTGGCGCCCATGGAGGCCGAGTCGAACTGGGTGATCGGCTCGCCGGCGAGGGTGGCGTCGGGGAACCGGACGGTGCGGTTGATCACCGTGTGGAAGACCTTGTCGCCGAACCCCTGCATGATCGTCTGGAGCACCTCCCGCGCGTGGAGGGTGCGCGGGTCGTACATGGTGGCCAGGATGCCGTCGATCTCGAGGTTCTTGTTGAGGCGCTCCTGGACCTTGGTGATCGACTCCATGAGCAGGGCGACGCCGCGCAGCGCGAAGAACTCGCACTCGAGCGGGACCATGACGCTGTGGGCGCAGGTCAGCGCGTTGACCGCCAGCAGGCCGAGCGACGGCTGGCAGTCGATGAGGCAGATGTCGTAGTGCGGGAGCAACGGCTCGAGTGAACGCCCGAGGGCGTACTCCCTGGCGACCTCGTTGACGAGCCGGATCTCCGCGCCGGACAGGAAGATGTTGCTGGGCAGGAGATCCATGTTCTCGACGCTGGTGCTGAGCAGGACATCCTCGGCCGTGACGTCGGGCTCTTCCATGATCAGGTCGTAGACCGTCGCCTCGAGCGGGCGCGGGTCGATGCCCAGGCCGACGGAGAGGGCGCCCTGCGGGTCGAAGTCGACGAGCAGCACCTTCTGGCCGCACTCGGCGAGCGAGGCGCCGAGGTTGATCGTCGTGGTGGTCTTGCCGACGCCGCCCTTCTGGTTGACCATCGCCACGACCCGCGCGGGACCGTGCGTGGTGGGTGGCACCGGATCAGGGAAGACGGGACGCGGCCGCCCGGTGGGACCGAGAATCCCTTCGTTCCTGGTGTCGCCCCAGGCACCATCGGGGGTACCGGGAACCTCCCGGATAGAAGCGTCTGTGGTCGCAGTCACCAGTTGAACCTCCCTGACGGCCCCGAACCGGACCGTCCGGACGGACACTATGGGGTGGGCACGTATGCGGCAAGGCGACGCGCCCGAGAGCTATGAAGTTGGGCGTTCAGCCCGGTAATGAGCCGCCGCATATGCCTCACGGAGCCTGTCGACACCTACCAGCGTGTAGACCTGGGTGGTCGCCACCGAGGCATGGCCGAGCAGTTCCTTGACAACCCTAACGTCCGCTCCTCCGTCGAGGAGGTGAGTTGCGAACGAATGGCGCAACATATGCGGGGAAACCCCGGCCAGGCCGGCCCGCTCGGCGGCCGACCGCAGGACCTCCCAGGCCCCCTGGCGGGTGAGCCGCCCGCCCCTGGCGTTGAGGAACAGGGCCGCGGTGCCGCGCCCTTGCGCCCAGATGACGGGACGGGCCCGGGTGAGGTACGCGCGCACGGCCTCGCCTGCGAACCTGCCGAGGGGGACCACCCGGGTGCGCCCGCCCTTGCCGCGCAGCCGTACCCGCCCCGCCTCGACGTCGTCCACGGTCAGCCCCACGGCCTCGGAGATCCGCGCGCCCGTGCCGTACAGCACCTCCAGCAGCGCCCGGTTGCGGTGGGTGAGCGGCGCGTCCTTGGGGCCGGCCGCGGCGATGAGCCGCTCGACCTCGGCCACGCCCATGGCCTTCGGCAGGCTGCGTGACCTGCTCGGCGGATGCACCCCGTGCGCCGGGTCGTGCGCCGCGAGCCCTTCGCGCTGCGCGAACCGATGGAACCCGCGTACGGCGGACACGGCCCTGGCGGCCGAGCTGGCCACCAGGGCGGGATGGCGCTCGTCGCCCTCGCGCAGCGCCGCCAGGAACGCCACGACGTCCGCCTCCGTCACCTCGGCCAGGGACCGGCGCCCGCGCGGCCGCAGGTGGTCGAGGTAGCGCCTGAGGTCACGCCGGTAGGAGGCGAGCGTGTTGGCCGCGAGCCCTCGTTCCACCGTGAGATGGGCGAGGTAGGCGGCGAACACGGCCTCGGCGTCGGCGTAGGGGCTCAGGACGGAAACCTCCTGTCAGGCCTCCTCGGCGTCGGCGGGACGCAGAGCGGCGAAGCCGTCCGACAAAGCGGCGTACGCGGCGAGAATACCCGCGACGGCCGGTGCATTGTGGATCATTCCGGTCAGCGCTTTCTGTGCCGCTTCTGCCAGAGGCACCCACACGACCGGCATGTCCACTTCCTCGTGCCGGCGCACGAACGTGTTCTCGCTCTCGGGGATCTCCGACACGTCCCGGGCGAGGAAGATGCGGATGCGCTCGTCGGTCATGCCCGGAGAGGTGTAGATGTCGAGCAGGGTGTGCCAGGTCTTCGCCCGGTAGGACGCCTCCTCGGCCAGCTCGCGGGCCGCGCACTCGACCAGCGGCTCGTCCTTCACGTCGCGGATCCCCGCTGGCAGCTCCCAGAGCAGCCTGCGCACCGGGTGGCGGTACTGCCGCAGCAGCAGCACCCGGTCGTCCTCGTCGAGCGCGACGACGGCGACCGAGCCGGGGTGGACGACGTAGTCGCGGTCGGCGACCTCGTCCCCGGGCATGCGGACGGTCTCGGTGCGCACGGAGATCACCCGGGCGTCGAACCGCGTGCGGGAGTCGACGACCTGCCAGGACGCCGGCACGTCGCGGACGTCCTCGACGGCCGTCCTTCCCCCCGCGAGCCCCTGACCGGCGGGGCCGTGTGCGGGACCGTGTACGGCGCTCACGCGCCCCGCCCTGCCTTCGTGACGCTCTCGCGAACGTCGGCGTACGTCAGGGCCGCCTCGATGAGGCCGCTGAAGAGCGGGTGCGGCCGGGTCGGGCGGGAACGGAACTCAGGGTGGGCCTGGGTGCCGACGAAGAACGGGTGCACATCGGCGTCCAGCTCGGCGTACTCGACGAGCCTGCCGTCGGGGGACAGCCCGGAGAAGACCATGCCGACCTGCTCCAGCCGCTCGCGGTAGGCGTTGCCGACCTCGTAGCGGTGGCGGTGGCGCTCGTCCGCGCTCGCCGTGCCGTACAGCCGCCGGACGATCGTCCCCTCGGCGAGCTTGGCCGGGTACAGGCCGAGCCGCATCGTGCCGCCCATGTCGCGCTCCCCGGCCACCACGTCCTCCTGGTCGGCCATGGTGGAGATCACGGCGTCGACGGTGTCGGGGTCGAACTCGGTGCTGTTGGCGCCCTCGATGCCGGCCAGGTCGCGCGCGGCCTCGATGACCATGCACTGCATGCCGAGACAGATGCCGAGCAGCGGGATCAGCCGCTCGCGCGCGTGGCGGATCGCGCCGAGCTTGCCCTCGATGCCCCGGACGCCGAACCCGCCGGGGATGAGCACGCCGTCCACGCCGTCGAGCTCGCGCTCGGCGCCCTCGGGGGTCTCGCAGTCGTCGCTCTTGACCCAGCGGATGTTGACCCGGGCGTCACAGGCGAAGCCTCCGGCGCGCAGCGCCTCGGTCACCGACAGGTAGGCGTCGGGCAGGTCGATGTACTTGCCGACCAGCGCGATCGTGACCTCCTTGGCCGGGCGGTGCACCCGGCGCAGGAGCTGGTCCCACTCGTGCCAGTCGACGTCGCGGAACGGCAGTCCGAGGCGGCGGATGACGTAGGCGTCCAGGCCCTCGGAGTGCAGGACCTTCGGGATGTCGTAGATGCTCGGGGCGTCGATGGCCGACACGACGGCGTCCTCGTCGACGTCGCACATCAGGCTGATCTTACGCTTGAGTGATGTGGTGATGGGGCGGTCGGAGCGGCAGACGATGGCGTCCGGCTGGATGCCGATGCTGCGCAGAGCGGCGACCGAGTGCTGGGTCGGCTTGGTCTTCAGCTCGCCGCTCGGGCCGATGTACGGCAGGAGCGAGACGTGCAGGAAGAAGACGTTGTCCCGCCCGACCTCGTGGCGGACCTGGCGGACCGCCTCCAGGAACGGCAGGGACTCGATGTCGCCGACCGTGCCGCCGACCTCGGTGATGACCACGTCCACGTCGGGGCCGGCCATGCCGCGGATGCGGTCCTTGATCTCGTTGGTGATGTGGGGGATCACCTGGACGGTGTCGCCGAGGTACTCGCCGCGCCGCTCTTTGGCGATCACGTTGGAGTAGACCTGGCCGGTGGTGACGTTGGCCGAGCCGTGCAACTCGGTGTCGAGGAATCGCTCGTAGTGCCCGACGTCGAGGTCGGTCTCGGCGCCGTCGTCGGTGACGAACACCTCACCGTGCTGGAAGGGGTTCATCGTTCCGGGGTCGACGTTGAGGTAGGGGTCCAGCTTCTGCATGGTGACCCGCAGGCCGCGAAGCTTCAGCAGACGCCCCAGACTCGAGGCTGTGAGCCCCTTGCCGAGACTGGAGGCGACGCCTCCGGTGACGAACAGATGCTTGGTGTTTGCGGCGCTGCGCAAGGAGGGTCTCCCGTGGTCCGTTGTCATCGTGGCCGTCCGACGGGCGACCGCGTGTCCACGGGCTCTCAGAATATCAAAGGACGCTTGCGAAGTGCCCGAACGGCCCCGGGCGTCCGTTCCCAGCATGCTAACCAAGCGGTAACTTTTCCGGTTATGTCACCCCGTGATGCACTACGCCGGATCTGCGGCGGCCTCATCCACCGTGTCTGGGCCGCGATCCGCGCGACCGGAGCGGTCACCCCCAAGACCCCGGCCGGGTACCGGTTCCGCCACCTCGGCGAGGGTGCCTGCCTGTCCTTCCCCCAAGGAGCGATCTTCGGGGAGGCGTGGATCGAGATCGGCGAGCACACCCTCGTCGGAGAACGCGTCTCCATCTCCGCGGGGATGGGCCCGGGCGTCGACCTCGGCCCCGACTCCATCGTCCGCATCGGAAGAAGCTGCTCGATCGGGCGGGGCAGCCACATCGTGGGACACCAGTCGATCGACATCGGCGATGACGTCTTCACCGGGCCCTACGTCTACATCACCGACCAGAACCACGTGTACGACGACCCGGAGATGCCCATCGGCCGCCAGTGGCCGCGCAACAACCCCGTCGCCATCGGGGCGGGCTGCTGGCTGGGCGCCGGCGCCATCATCCTGCCCGGCACGCGCATCGGCAGGCAGTCGGTCGTCGCCGGCGGCGCCGTGGTGCGCGGAGAGTTCCCCGACCACTGCGTGATCGCCGGCGTACCAGCCAAGATCGTCCGCCGGTACTCCCCGGAGACCGGCTGGCAGCCCCCCTCGGCGCCCGCCGAGCCCGGCACGCTCAGAGCGCTGCTCCCCGGCGCCTGAACGCCGCCCTGGACCAGGCCAGGGGGCACGGGTTACCGTCACGGCATGCGGACGGAGATCTGTGACAGGTTCGGCGTCGAGTTCCCTCTGTTCGCGTTCAGCCACTGCCGTGACGTGGTCGCGGCCGTCACCAACGCCGGCGGGTTCGGCGTCCTGGGCGCGGTCGCCTACTCCCCCGAGCAGCTCGACCGCGAGCTCTCCTGGATCGACAGGCAGGTGAGCGGCCGGCCGTACGGGGTGGACGTGCTGGTGCCCGGGAAGATCGACAGGTCGGCCGACGACCCCGGCGCCCGGCTCCTGGACTTCATCCCCGAGGTCCACCGCGACTTCGTGACGCACCTGTTCACCAAGTACGGCGTGGGCAACGGCAAGCCGTTCACGCCCGGCTCGATCGGGCGGGCCGACGAGATCGGCCGCCGGGTCACGCACTCGGGCGCCACCGGGCTCATCGACGTCGCCCTCCGGCATCCCATCGGCCTGATCGCCAGCGCTCTCGGCACGCCCCCGCCGGAGATGGTCGAGAAGGCGCGGACCGCCGGCGTGCCCGTCGCCGCGCTGGTCGGCACGGTGGAGCACGCCCGCCGCCAGGTCGCCGCCGGCGCCGACCTGATCGTCGCGCAGGGCACCGAGGCCGGCGGCCACACCGGCGAGGTCTCCACGATGGTGCTCGTCCCGCAGGTCGTCGACGCCGTGGCGCCCATCCCCGTGCTAGCGGCCGGCGGCATCGCGAGCGGGCGGCAGATGGCCGCGGCCCTGGCCCTCGGCGCCGAAGGCGTGTGGTGCGGCTCGGTCTGGCTCACCACCGAGGAGGCCGAGACGCCCATGGTCGTCAAGCGCAAGATGCTCGCCGCCACCTCCCTGGACACCGTCCGGTCCCGCTCCCGCACGGGCAAGCCGGCGCGGCAGCTGGTGTCCGCCTGGACCAAGGAGTGGGACGAGGCTCCCGAGAGCCCAGGCCCGCTGCCGATGCCCCTGCAGATCCTGCTCGCCGAGGGCGCGCTGGCCCGCATCTCGCACGCCGCCGAGAACGGCGAGGAGGGTGCGCGGGAGCTGGCGAACTACTTCGTCGGGCAGGTGGTCGGCCAGCTCGACCAGGTCAAGCCGGCCCGCCAGGTCGTCTACGAGATCATCGAGGAGCTCACCTCGGCCATCGAGCGGCTCGACGACATCACCCGCCCCTGAGGACGACGGCGAGGCGTCCACGAAGACCTCGGCGCCATCTGACCCGTGCCCGGGAGTCGAACAGGCACACGAGATCAGCCGGTCCGCGCCTGACATCGGGAACGCTGGGCAGCTCCTCATTCGTCTTCTCCATCGGGAGAACGGGAAGGGTGGGTTGCGATGCTCGCGGCGCTGACCGGCCTCGGGCTGTCCACGGCGGCGGGACTCAACGCCTACATTCCGCTGCTCGTGGTCGGGCTGCTGGCCAACTTCACCGACGCCGTACGGCTGCCGCCTGACTACGCGTGGCTGACCAACGGCTGGGTGCTGGCGATCGTCGGCGTGCTGCTGCTCGCCGAGATGGTGCTCGACAAGGTGCCCGTCGTCGACCACGTCAACGACATGATCCAGACGGCGGTGCGGCCCGCCGCCGGCGGGGTCGTCTTCAGCGCCACCCAGGCGGCCTCGCAGCTCGACCACTCCACCTGGGTGAGCCAGAACCCGTGGGTGAGCTGGGTGCTCGGCATCGGCGTCGCCCTCGCGGTGCACGTCATGAAGGCCTCGGCCCGGCCGGTCGTCAACGTCTCGACGGCCGGGGTCGGCGCCCCGGTCGTGAGCACTGTGGAGGACGCCGGATCGCTCGGCATGAGCCTGATCGCCGTCTTCTTCCCCGTGCTGGTCATCGTGGCACTGGTCGTGCTGGCGGTCCCGGCCTGGTGGGTCTTCCGCCGCCTGCGGAGGCGCCGCGCCCGCAAAGCCGACCGCCTCCGCCAGGCCTCCCAACCCTCCTGACCGCGGCCCCGCTGGGTGGCGGTGGGTCAGTCAGTGGACGCCGGCCTCGCGCATGTCGCGGACTTCGCGTTTGAGCTCCTTGATCTCGTCTCGGAGGCGGGCGGCCACCTCGAACTGCAGGTCGGCCGCGGCCGTGTGCATCTGCTCGGTGAGCGACTGGACCAGCGACTCGATCTGGGCCCGGGGCATCTCCCCCGCGATGGCCTTCGCGTGCTGCCCCGTCTGGCGGCTGCTCAGGCCGGGGACCGGCGCCTTGCCGCGGCTCTGCTGCCGGCCGCCGCCGAGGAGCTTCTCGGTGTCGGCGTCCTCCCTGACCATGGAGTCGAGGATGTCGGCGATCTTCTTGCGGAGCGGCTGCGGGTCGACGCCGTTCGCCTGGTTGTAGGCGACCTGCTTGGCCCGGCGCCGGTTGGTCTCCTCGATCGCGCGCTCCATCGAGGGCGTCACGCGGTCGGCGTACATGTGGACCTGGCCGGAGACGTTACGCGCGGCACGGCCGATCGTCTGGATCAGCGAGGTCTCGCTGCGCAGGAACCCCTCCTTGTCGGCGTCCAGGATGGCCACCAGGGACACCTCGGGCAGGTCGAGGCCCTCGCGGAGCAGGTTGATGCCGACGAGCACGTCGAACTCGCCCATGCGCAGCTCGCGGAGCAGCTCGATGCGGCGCAGCGTGTCGACCTCGCTGTGGAGGTAGCGCACGCGGATGCCGAGCTCCAGCAGGTAGTCGGTGAGATCCTCCGACATCTTCTTGGTCAGCGTGGTGACCAGGACCCGCTCGTCCTTGTCGGTGCGCTCGCGGATCTCGTGGACCAGGTCGTCGATCTGCCCCTTGGTGGGCTTGACGAGCACCTCGGGGTCGACCAGGCCGGTCGGGCGGATGACCTGCTCGACCACCTCGCCCTTGCTGCGGCCGAGCTCGTACGGCCCCGGGGTCGCCGACAGGTAGACGGTCTGCCCGATGCGCTCGAGGAACTCCTCCCACTTCAGCGGCCGGTTGTCCATCGCGGACGGCAGGCGGAAGCCGTGGTCGACCAGGGTGCGCTTGCGCGAGGCGTCGCCTTCGTACATGGCGCCGATCTGCGGCACGGTCTGGTGGGACTCGTCCAGGACCAGCAGGAAGTCCTCGGGGAAGTAGTCGATGAGCGTGTTGGGCGCCGAGCCGGACTCGCGGCCGTCGATGTGGCGGGAGTAGTTCTCGATGCCGGAGCAGGTGCCGACCTGGCGCATCATCTCGATGTCGTAGGTCGTGCGCATGCGCAGCCGCTGGGCCTCCAGCAGCTTGCCCTGCTTCTCCATGGTCGCCAGCGTCGCCGCCAGCTCGGTCTCGATGTCGCGGATCGCCCGCTCCATGCGCTCGGGACCGGCGACGTAGTGGGAGGCGGGGAAGATGTAGAGCTCCTCGTCCTCGGTGATCACCTCACCGGTGAGCGGGTGGAGCGTCGCGAGCTTCTCGATCTCGTCGCCGAACATCTCGATGCGCACGGCGAGCTCTTCGTACTGCGGGATGACCTCGATGGTGTCGCCGCGCACCCGGAAGGTGCCCCGCGTGAACGAGAGGTCGTTGCGGGCGTACTGCATGTCGACGAGGCGGCGCAGGAGCTGGTCGCGCTCGATCTCCTGGCCGACCTTGAGCCGCACCATGCGGTCGACGTACTCCTGCGGGGTGCCGAGGCCGTAGATGCACGACACCGAGGCCACCACGACGGTGTCGCGGCGGGTGAGCAGCGAGTTGGTCGCCGAGTGACGCAGGCGGTCGACCTCGTCGTTGATCGAGGAGTCCTTCTCGATGTAGGTGTCTGTCTGCGGGACGTACGCCTCGGGCTGGTAGTAGTCGTAGTAGGAGACGAAGTATTCGACGGCGTTGCCGGGAAGCATCTCGCGAAGCTCGTTGGCGAACTGCGCGGCGAGCGTCTTGTTGGGCTGCATCACCAGGGTCGGGCGCTGCAACCGCTCGATGAGCCATGCCACGCTCGCGGTCTTGCCGGTGCCCGTGGCGCCCAGCAGGACGTTGTCCTTCTCACCGGCCTTGATGCGCCGCTCCAGCTCGGCGATCGCCGTCGGCTGGTCGCCGGAAGGGGTCATGTCGGTGACGACCTGGAAGGGGGCCACCCTGCGCTGCAAATCTGTTACCGGCCTCACGTCTCCATAACCTACGCGGAGCCACCGACATTTCCGGTGCCGGAGGCCGGCCGGTCGCGATCCGGGCTCCGTGAGCCGCCACTGGCCGGTACTTGACCCTGTCGTTACCATGACCACGGGGCTTACTGATCGTCGAGGCGGGGCGGGCGCCATGGAGCGCATGGGCAAGTTCGTTGCTTGGGTCGGCAAGAACGCCGACGGCGTCATCGCCCTCGTGCTGGCCGTCTTCATCGCCTTCCTCGGCCTGACCGCGAGCGACCAGATCATGGGCCAGCCGAAGAGCGAGCTGATCAGCGGGGTGACCCTCCTGGTGCTCGGCCTCCTGACCGCGGCGATCCTGCGCGACCGGTGGCGGCAGGAGCCCATGGAGGAGACGATCAAGGAGAACTTCCGCACCACCTCCGGAGCGCTGGCCGACCTCCCCCTGCGCCTCGACCGCCTCACCCGTCTGGAGTCGGTCGTCGAGAGCGCCCGGCGCGTGCTCGACGACCTGCAGGTCGTCCAGGTGCTGAACGGGGCGGACGAGATCGCGGAGGCCCTCACCGAGGCGCGGCGGTCCACCGACCGCTGGTACTTCAAGGGCGGCACGGGCACCTACGTGCGCGCGGTGACGCTGCCGGAGCTGGTCGTCGCCGCCCGCCGGGAGCGCAAGGCAATGCTCATGCGGCTGGAGATCATCGACCCGACCCACATCGGCGTCTGCGAGGCGTACGTGCGCTTCCGCCGCTCGGTGTCCGACGCCCCCGACGGCACCGGGGAGTACTGGACGGTCGACCGCACCCGCAAGGAGTCCTACGCCACGATCCTCGCGGCCTGCTGGTACCGCCAGCGGTTCAGCCTGCTCGACATCCACCTCGGGCTGTCGTCGACGATGACGACGTTCCGCTGGGACCTGTCGGCCCAGCACGTGATCATCACGGTCGAGGACCCCAACCGCGCCCTGATGACCCGGCGCGGCAGCTTCTACTACGACCACTGCGCCACCGAGCTGATCTCCAGCCTGGACCAGGCGCGGCGGGTGCCCATCGAGGCGTCCAAGGCGACACAGGTCGGCGACGAGCCCACGGTCGACGAGGTCCGCAAGCTGTTCGAGACGCTCGGGCTCGGCCTGCCGAAGTCCTACGGCGACCGCGACGTGGTCGAGATCATCCGCAAGGCCATCCGCGCCAAGAACCCTTACTCGGCATGAAGTACCAGGAGCTGTACGACGAGCTGACATCGGGCCCGGTCTCGCGCGCGCTCCCCCGCCGGGCGCTGCGGCTGCTCCGGGACATCGCCGCGGGCGCATTCGCGATCACGGCGGTCCGCCACCCGCTCGGCTTCGTCTGCCTGCCGGTGGAACGCAGCGGCGAGCACGGCGTCTGCGTGCACCTGTGGTCGGCCGACCTGCCGAGCGTCGCCACCACCACCTCCGAGATCCACTGCCACAGCTGGGACCTGATCAGCTACGTCCTCTACGGCCAGGTGCGCAACGAGCTCGCCGCCGTGGCCGACAGCGGCGCTCGAGCGACGCACCAGGTGTTCGAGGTGGTCAGCGAGGGCGATGTGGACAGCATCAGGCCCACGGGCCGCATCGTCACCTACACCCCGGGCGCGTCGGCGGTCTACGGCGCCGGCCAGGTGTACACGCTGCGCGCCGGGGTGTTCCACCGCAGCGTGATCCCCGAAGGCACCGACACGGCCACCATCGCGCTGGGCAGCGGGCGGAAGGGCACGGCCGATCTCTCCCTGGGCCCGGTCGGCACGCGCTCCCACCGCGTGGTCCGCAGGCACTGCGACGATGAGGAGACCGCGCGGGCCGCCCGGCTGGCCGCGGAGCACCTGGCGCGAATCTAGGAGGATCCCATGGATCTCGATCACGCCCGCCGGGTGGCCGTGGAGGCCGCGGAGGCGGCGGGGACGCTGCTCAGGGAGCGCGCCTCGGGCGTGTTCGGGATCCGGGCCAAGGAGGGCGGCGACCTGGTCACCGACCTCGATCTCGCGGCCGAGAAGCTCCTGCTGGACCGCATCCAGGCGGCCTTCCCCCGCCATCGCGTGGTGGCCGAGGAGTCCGGCGTGTCCGGCGGCTCCGATGGCGAGTGGACGTGGTTCGTCGACCCGCTGGATGGGACCAACAACCTCGCCATCGGCCTGCCGCTGTACGTGGTCGGGCTCGCGCTGTGCCACGACGGGCTGCCGCAGCTCGGAGTCGTCCACGACCCCGTCGGCGGGCAGACCTGGTCGGCTGTGCGGGGCCGGGGCGCGCTCGGGCCCCGCGGGCCGGTGCCGTGCCCGCCGCGCCGGTTCAGCACGCACGGGCCGGTGCTCGCCTGGACGCAGGGGCACGCGGTCGCCCGGGACGACCGGGCCGTACGGGCGCTGAAGGCCGCACTCGACGTCCGGGCGCGAAGGGTGCTGCAGCTCTGGGCGCCCCTGCTGGGCTGGGTGATGCTCGCGCGGGGCGACATCGACGCCGTGGTGGGCTACCGGGCCGAGGCCGTCGACCTTCCCGGCGGGCTGCTGATCGCCCAGGAGACCGGCCTGTGCGTGCGGGGGTTCGACGGGAGGCCCTACGACGGGCACACCGGCCTGCCGGCGCACCGCCGGAGCTTCGTCGCCGCGCGCCCGGAGGTGGTCGAGGACCTGCTCGGCCTGGTGGCCGCCGCTACCTGGTGAGCAGCAGCGCGGTGACCGTGGCGGCGATGCCGACGACGCACAGGCAGACCCCGGTGAGCACGAACTTCACCATCGGCACCTTCACGGCGCGGCGGCGGCACCACTCGAACCACAGCAGGGTGGCCAGCGAGCCCCACGGCGTGATCACCGGGCCGACGTTCGTGCCGATGAGCAGCGAGAGCAGCTGGTCGTGGCCGGCCGGGGGGATCACCCGCTCCCCGGCGTAGTAGGCGGGCAGGTTGTTGACGATGTTGGACAGCCCGGCCCCGGCCGCGGCGGCACGGTAGTCGCCGGCGGTGTCGCCCGCGACGCCGACGAGCGCGCGCATCAGGTCGTCGAGCCCGTACCGGCTGAGGGTCGGCACCACGAGGAACAGCCCGGTGACGAAGACCAGGAGCTGCCAGGGGAACAGCCCCCAGGTGAGCTTCGACCGGTCGCGCCAGGCGAAGGCCGCGATCACCAGGACGGCGGCGACGGCGGCCGCGACGCCGATCTGGGCGCCCGCGAGGATGGCGGCGATGAACAGCAGGCAGGCGCTCCCCGCGACGGTGAACAGCACGCGGTCGCCCACGGGCACCGGCGGTGGCGGCTGGTATCTGTCCTCTCCCCGCTCTCCACGCCGCCAGTAGAAGATCCACAGGAACAGCATGGTCACGGCGATCGAGGCGACCTGGGGGGCCCACATGCGGGCGGCGAAGTCGTGCGTGGACAGCCCGACCCGGTCCATGGCCAGCAGGTTGGTCAGGTTGGAGACCGGCAGCAGGAGGCTCGCGGTGTTGGCGAGCCAGATCGTGGTCATCGCGAGGGGCAGGGACGCGATGCGCGCGCGGGGCGCCAGGGCCAGCATGACCGGCGTCAGCAGCACCGCGGTGGTATCCAGGTTCAGAAATATCGTGACAAATGACGCGAAAGCCGTACAGAGCACGAAAAGTGCGGCGTAGTTGCCGCGCCCGATGATCGCCAACCGGCCGGCGAGGACGTCGAAGACGTCCGCCTCCTTGGTCAGCTCGGCCAGCACGATCACCGCCGCGAGGAAGAGCAGCAGCGGCCCGATGCGGCGGACGTTGGCGACGGCCTCCGCGGCCGGGAGCAACCCGGTCGCCACACACGCCAGCCCCACGGCGAGCACCCCGAGCCGGACCCAGTCCAGCACCGCCAGCCGCCGTATCACGTACGTCATGATCGCACACCCGCGCGAGATCGAAATCCCTCGAAAGCCCCGGCGCCACGGGTGATAATGGCCCTCCGGCCGGGCGGCACGGCGCGGCGTCGCGCTCGCGGAGGAGCACGGGCAGAGGGCGAAGGAGGGGCCGGGCAGGACGGTCACGCCGGGTTGGGGCAGGCGAGGGATGGGAGTCCGCATGGACGGTGGCAACGGCGCGCGCGTGGACATCTTCGTCAGCTACTCCCCCGCGGACGAGCGCTGGGCCGGCTGGATCGCCTGGCAGCTCGAGGCCGCCGGATACCGCACCATGCTCCAGGCCTGGGACTTCGTGCCGGGCACCAACTTCATCGACTTCATGGACCGAGGGGTCAGCGAGGCCAAGCTGATCGTCGCGATCCTGTCCAGGAACTACCTCGGGTCCCGCTTCGGGCGGCAGGAGTGGCTGACCGCTTTCCGCGCCGACCCCGACAATCCCGGCAACCGGCTGGTGACGATCCGCATCGAGGAGTGCCCGCTCGAAGGGCTGCTCTCGACGATCACGTGGGTGGACCTGGTCGGCGTGAGCGACCCGAAGGAGGCCAGGTCCCTGCTGCTCGGCCGCATCCAGCACACGCTGTCGGGCCGGGCCAAGCCCGCCGAGCAGCCGGGCTTCCCGACCGCCCCCGCCAAGACCATCCCCGGCACCCTGGTCCGGGAGGCGGGCGGCACGCGTCCGGGCCACCCCGGCGGCCCGCACGAGATCACCTCGTTCCCGGGGCAGGGCACTCCGGAGCGCTTCTCTTACCCGGACGCGGACGCGCGAGTCCCGTCTCTGGGCGCCGAGTCGCCGCGCGTCGCGCCCCGGCGCAGGACGCCCGTGGCGCCGCCCGCGTTCCCCGCGACCGGCTCCCTGCAGGGGGAACGCTCCTCGGTCACCGTGCTGCACGTCTCCGGGCCCCGCTTCGGGCGCGGGCTCGCCGAGGCGGACGAGCCGCTCGGCGCCGGCGAGCTCCAGTCGAGCGTGTGGGCCGACCTGACCCGCCTGGCCGACGCCGGGGCGCCCCGCCCCGACCTGCTGCTGGTCACCGGCGACATCACCGAGTCCGGCAGCATCCGCGAGTACGGCGAGGCGCTCGCGTTCCTGACCGGGCTCCGCGTGCTCCTCGGCCTCGAGCAGCGCAGGCTCGTGATCGTGCCCGGCCCCCGCGACGTCACCAAGGCCGCCAGCCGCGCCTACTTCGCCACCTGCGAGGCCGACGACGTGGCCCCGGAGCCGCCCTACTGGCCGAAATGGCGGCACTTCTCGGGCCTGTTCAAGGACGTCTACCAGGGGCTGAGCGACCCGGAGTTCGACAGCGCGCAGCCCTGGAGCCTGTTCGCCGAGCCCGAGCTGAAGGTCGTCATGGCCGGGCTCAACTCGACCATGGCCATCAGCCACCGCGAGGAGGACGCCTACGGCCAGATCGGGCAGGCCCAGGCCGCCTGGTTCGCCGAGCGCCTGCGGCCCTTCGAGGAGACGGGGTGGCTGCGCGTCGGGGCCGTCGGCCATCCCCCCTCGGCCCTGCGCGACCGGGGCGCGCTCGAAAGGCTGCTCGGCACGCGGCTCAACCTGCTGCTGCACGGCGGCGGCCCCGACGAGATCGGCTGGATCGGCGACCTGCCCTGCGTGCCGTCCCTCGCGCCCGGGCGCCACCAGATCATCGAGATCACCCCCGCCGGCATCCGCCGCTGGGCGCGCGACCGCGAGGAGATCCTCCCGCCCGAGGAGATCCCGTACGACCGGCGCTCCGTGCACGGCACGTTCCCCCCGGCGAGCGCCGTCGAGCAGGCCGAGCGCAACCCCCTGGAGGCCCCGCCGGACACCGGCGGCGAGCCCGAACGGCAGGCGAGCCCGTCGAGCCTGCTGCTCGACCGCGTCGCCGAGGTGTGCGAGACCCGCAGCGACCGGGCCAAGATCCGCAAGGTGCCGGGCGATCCGCCGCACCTGCTGGTGACCCTCGCCGAAGACGGGTTCGTCCGCCAGCAGCTCATCGGCGCGCACTCGGGCCCGCTCACCACCGACGACGTGTCGGCCTTCCTGCGGCAGGTCCACGCGGCCGGTCTGGAACACGGCTCGGAGCTGGTGTACCAGGGGCCCACCCCGTCACGGCTCGTCCGCGACGACGCCCTGCGGCGCGGCGTGCGGCTGCGCAGCTTCACCGAGTTCCAGGGGCTGCTCGACCTGTCCGACCACGTCGCCGACCAGACGGCGCGGCTCCTGAGCGACCGGCGCTACCCGCCCGACCTGTACGTCCCGCAGCGCTACCGCGAGGTGGACCGCGCCGGCCAGGGCGTGCGCGACGACCTCACCGGCGAGCTGATGCGGCTGCTGGCCGCGGACCACGGCCGGTTCGTGCTGCTGCTCGGCGACTTCGGCCGCGGCAAGACGTTCGCCCTGCGGGAGATCGCGCGCAGGATCCCGGCCGAGCTACCCCATCTGACCCCGATCCTCATCGAGCTGCGGGCCCTGGACAAGGCGCATTCGGTCGACGGGCTGGTGGCGGCGCATCTGGCCAACCACGGTGAGGAGCTGATCGACCTCAAGGCCTTCCACTACATGCTCCGGCAGGGCCGCATCGTCCTGCTGTTCGACGGGTTCGACGAGCTGGTCACCCGGGTCACCTACGAGCGCGCGGCCGACCACCTCGACACGCTCCTGCAGGCCGCCGAGGACAAGGCCAAGGTCGTGGTGGCCAGCCGCACCCAGCACTTCAAGTCGCACGCCCAGGTGCTGACCGCGCTCGGCGAGCGGGTCGGCACGCTGCCGCACCGGCGGGTGCTGAGCGTGGAGGAGTTCACCCCCGCCCAGGTGCGCGCGTACCTCGCGAACCGCTACGGCGGGGACGCGCGGGCCGCCGACGACCGGATGAGCCTGCTCACCGGCATCTCCGACCTGCTCGGCCTCGCGCAGAACCCCCGCATGCTGAGCTTCATCGCCGACCTGCCCGACGAGCGGCTGCGCGCGGTGGCGCGCGCGGGTGACGCCATCAGCGCGGCCGGCCTGTACTCCGAGATCCTCGACAACTGGCTGCTGTTCGAGGAGCGGCGCACGCACGTGCCCGGAGCGCCCGGAGAGCTGACCGCCGAGGAGCTGCGGCGGGCGGCGACGACGCTGGCGCTGCGCCTGTGGGAGAACGGCGAATCCTACCTCCAGCCGGCCG
This sequence comes from Sphaerisporangium perillae, assembly GCF_023276435.1. Lineage (GTDB taxonomy): Bacteria > Actinomycetota > Actinomycetes > Streptosporangiales > Streptosporangiaceae > Sphaerisporangium > Sphaerisporangium perillae. The sequence goes on along the minus strand of NZ_JALLPO010000045.1, from coordinate 46,359 downwards.
AGCTGACCGAGGCGGCCGAGACGCTCGCCGAGCTGGCCGACAGCCGCCTGTCGGTCGGCCAGACCGCTCACGCGATGGGCACCGGCAGCCTGCTCGTCCGCACCGACGAGGGGCTCTTCGGCTTCATCCATTCCTCGGTGATGGAGTGGCTGGTCGCCTGCCACATCGCGCGGACCCTCGGCGAGCAGCTCGCGCAGCGCCCGCTGTCGGCGCTGATCGTCGACTTCCTGTGCGACCTGGCCGACACCGGCCGGCTCCAGGCGTGGGCGGGCCGGACGCTCGCCGACCCCGCGGCCGACGACACCGCCCGCGCTAACGCCATAAAGATCACAACGAGGCTGCGCACACCCGCCAGGACCGACCTGCGCGGCGCCCGGCTGCACGGCGAGGACCTCTCGTACCGCGACTTCGCGGGCGTCGACCTCACCGGCGCCGACCTGACCGACGCCCAGCTCGTCGGCACGAACCTGACCCGCGCGATCCTGCGTGACGCCCGCCTCAACGGCGCCCGGCTGGACCAGGCCGTCCTCGCGGGGGCCGACCTGCGCGGCGCCGACCTGACCCGCGCCCGGCTCCCCCGAGCCGATCTGCGCGACATCGCCACCGAGGAGAGCCGCTGGGACCGCGCGGCGCTGATCGACGTCACCGCCTCCGCGTCGCTGGCGGCCGATCCCGCCCTGCGCGGCGCCGCCATCGCGCCGGGCCATCCCGTGACGCCCGAGCTGGCTCCCCCGCTCGTCGGCGTGCCGTACGGCTACCACTTCCAGAGCAGCCGCCTGCCGGAACCGGTCGCCTACAGTCCCGACGGCGGCCTGCTCGCCCTGGGCAGCGAGGACGGCGGGGTGCTGGTGTGCGACAGCGTCAGCGGATCACCGCTGCGCACCCTGCACGGCCACCGCGGGCGGGTGTACAAGGTGGCCTACGGGCCGGGGGTGCTCGTCACCGGCGCCGCGGACGGCACCGTGCGCATCTGGGACCCCTCCACGGGCGCCGCGCGCCACGTCCTCACCGGGCACGCCGACGGGGTCTGGCCGGTCGTACTGAGCCCGTCCGGCGACCTGGTGGCCGCGGGCGGCGCCGACGGCGTGATGCACGTCTGGTCGGCCGCCACCGGCGAGCCGGTGGCCTCGCTGCCCGGTCACACCTCCCCGATCTACACCGCCGTCTTCCTGCCCGGCAGGCTGGTGACCGGCGACGCGGGGGGCGCCATCCGCGTGTGGGACCTCGCCACCGGCCGGCTCAGCCACTCGCTGACCGGTCACCAGGGCACGGTCTACCGCCTGGCGCTCAGCCCGGACGGCCGCATGCTCGCCGCCGGCGACCACACCGGGGCCGTCAAGATCTGGGACCCCGCCACCGGCGCGCGGCTCCACGACCTGCGAGGCCACACCGGCCGGGTCTACGCCCTGGACTTCCATCCGTCCGGAGGGCTCCTGGCCTCCGGTGACACCTCCGGTGCCGTCCGGCTGTGGGACCCGCGCACCGGAGGGCCGCTGGGCGCGCTCCAGGGCCACTCCGGCGCGGTGTACCAGGTGCTCTTCAGTCCCGGCGGCGACACGCTCGCCACCGGAGACAGCGACGGCGTGGTGCGCATGTGGGAGCCGGACACCGGCCGCCAGCGCGCCGAGCTGGCCGGCCACCGCGGGTCAGTGTGGCCCTTCGCCTTCCGCCCGGACGGCCGGCAGCTCGCGACCGCCAGCAACGACGGCACCGCCCGGCTGTGGGACCCCGAGAGCGGCCAGTGCCGCCAGACGCTGCGCGGCCACGGGCGCCGCATCACCGCCGTGCGGTTCAGCGCGGACGGCACCATGCTGGCCACCTGCGGCAACGACGGATACGTCCGGCTGTGGGACCCGCGCACGGGGCGGCGGCTGCGCGAGCTGACCGGCGCCGCCGACCGGCTCATCTCCGCGATCTTCAGCCCTGCCGGGCCCGTGCTCGCCACCGCGAGCAACGACGGCGGCGTCTACCTGTGGAACATCGCGGCGGGCACCTTCGAGCGCGAGCTCAACGTCGAGACCGACCACGTCTGGGCCGAGGCGTTCAGCCCGGACGGCGAGATCCTCGCGACGGCCAACGACGACGACAGCGTCCGCCTGTGGTACCGCACCTCGGGCAGGGAGGTCGGCAACCTCGCCGAGCACCGCGGGCGCGTGCGCTCGATCGCGTTCAGCCCGGACGGCGCCACCGTCGCCACCGGATGCGACGACCGCGTGGTGAGACTATGGGACGTGCACTCCGGCAGGCGGCTGGCCGCTCTCGAAGGCCATTCCGACCGGGTCTACGCCGTACGGTTCGATCCCACCGGAAAGCTGCTGGCCAGCGCGGGCAACGACGGCACCGCCCGCGTCTGGCGGCTCGACGCCGGCGGCGCGCCCTGGTCGGCCGGCCCGCTGCACACGCTGAGACGGCACACCGGGCGGCTCTGGACGGTGGACTTCAGCCCGGACGGCACCCGGCTCGCCACAGGCGGGGACGACCTGGTCGTGCGGCTGTGGGACACCGCGTCGGGGCGCCACCTGCACACGCTCGTCGGTCACACCCGCCGCGTCTGGTCGGTGGCGTTCTCTCCCTCGGGCGACCTGCTCGCCAGCGCGGGGGACGACGGCGTGGTGATCCTCTGGGACCTCACCGGAGACGTTCCGCTCCAGCGGGCCACGCTGCTCGGGCTGGCCGAGGGCTGGGCGGCGCTCAGCCCGGACGGCCGGTACAAGACGGAGGGGGACGTCACGGGGCAGTTCTGGTACGTCATCGGGATGTGCCGGTTCGACCCGGGCGAGTTGGACCCGTACCTGCCCGGGGTGCGGCAGATCGCACTGGACGCACCGTTCTGACCCGGCCATCCCGGCCAGGCGGGCCTGGCCGTCCCCGGCTCACGCGCGGCGGCCGGCCGTCACCGCGGCCGGCCGGTCGGCACGGGGTCGGCCGGTCGGCACGGGGTCGGCCGGTCGGCACGGGGTCGGCCGGTCGGCACGGGGTCGGCCGGTCGGCACGGGGTCGGCCGGTCGGCACGGGGTCGGCCGGTCGGCACGGGGTCGGCACGGGGTCGGCCGGTCGGCACGGGGTCGGCACGGGGTCGGCCGACCCAGGGTCAGGCGACCGCGGTGTCGCGTCGCTTCTGGATCTCCGCCCAGACCTCGGGGACCCGCGCGTCGAGATCGTCGAGGGCGCCCTCGTTCTCGATGACGATGTCGGCGATCTTCAGCCGGTCCTCCCTGGTCGCCTGGGCCTTGATGCGGGCGACGGCGTCCTCCTCGGCCATGCCGCGCAGCCGGGTGAGGCGGTCAAGGCGCGTCCCGTCGGAGGCGTCGACCACGATGACCAGGTCGTACATCGAGGCCAGCCCGTTCTCGGCGAGCAGCGGCACGTCGTACACGACGATGGCGTCGTCGGGGGCCGCGCGCTGCAGCTCACCGACGCGCTCCCCGACCCGGGGGTGCACGATCGCGTTGAGGCGCGCGAGCTTCTCCTGATCGGCGAACACGATCTGCCCGAGCTTCTCGCGGTTCAGCGTGCCGTCCTCGCGCAGCACTCCCGGGCCGAACGCCTCCACGATGAGCGCGAGGCCGCTCGTGCCCGGCTCCACTACCTCACGGGCGATCTTGTCGGCGTCGATGACCACCGCGCCCCGGTCGGAGAGCCGCCGCGACACCTCGCTCTTGCCCGATCCGATGCCACCCGTCAGCCCGACCTTCACCATGCACGGAAGCGTAACCGGCGCTACACGGGCTTGCGCATATGGACCATGGTCAGGTGCTCGTGGACGCGCTCACGCCCGGTCTCGCGATAGCCGAGCCGCCGGTACAGCCGCAGGTTCCCCTCGGACAGGTGCCCGGTGAACAGGCCGAACGCGTCGACCTCCGGGCCGAGTTCGGCCTCGAGGGCCTTCATCAGCGCGGTGCCGAGCCCCCGGCCCCGCTGGTCGGGCGCCACCACGAGCCGTCCGACCAGGCACGTGCGGTCGGCGCGCCGGCCGCGCACCGACCCGACGATGCGCCCGCCGGCGACGGTCTTGAGCACCGTCGCGGACTCGATCACCGCGCGGATCTGCTCCAGCGACTCCACCAGGGGCGCGATGAAGGGGTCGCCGTACAGCTGGGCCTCGGTCACGTAGGCCGCGCGCTGGAGGGTCAGGATCTCCCCCGCGTCCTTCGTCTGGGCCCGCTCGATGCGCGTCACCCGCCCACTGTAGGGCGCGCCCTCCTGGGCCCGTGTGCGGACCGGACAGATGGGATGGGGGGAATTGCCAGGTATGCCGTTCCGGGACCTCCCTGGGCCCGTACAGCGCCGCCAGGGGGCACGGTGGGCCGTCAAGGGACGCGGCGGGAAGCCGCCGACCGCCCATCGGGGCGGTGATCCGGCGAGATACGAAAAGGACCCCACCGCGGTGGGGTCCTTTCGTGAACGGAAACTCAGAGCGTCAGCTCTGGCCACCCGCCAGCTTCTCGCGAAGAGCGGCCAGGGCCTCGTCGGAGGCCAGGGCGCCCGCGGCCGGAGCCGGGCTGGTGGACGAGGGAGGCGTCTCACCGGAGTAGGTGGACGGCCCAGCGGCCTCCGCCTCCTCGGCGCGAGCCTTCTCGACCTGCGACTTGTGAGCCTCGAAGCGGGTCTGGGCCTCGGCGTACTGCCGCTCCCACTCCTCGCGCTGCTTCTCGAAGCCCTCGAGCCACTCGCCGGTCTCGGGGTCGAACCCGTCGGGGTAGATGTAGTTGCCCTGCTCGTCGTAGGTCGCCGCCATGCCGTACAGCGTGGGGTCGAACTCGACGTCGGCACCGATCGCGCCCTCGTTCGCCTGCTTCAGCGACAGCGAGATGCGACGGCGGTCGAGGTCGATGTCGATGATCTTCACGAAGATCTCGTCGCCGACCTGGACGACCTGCTCGGGAATCTCCACGTGGCGCTCGGCCAGCTCGGAGATGTGGACCAGGCCCTCGATGCCCTCCTCGACCCGGACGAACGCACCGAACGGCACCAGCTTGGTGACGCGCCCGGGGACGACCTGGCCGATCTGGTGGGTGCGGGCGAACTGCTGCCAGGGGTCTTCCTGCGTCGCCTTGAGCGACAGGGACACCCGCTCGCGCTCCATGTCCACGTCGAGAACCTCGACGGTGACCTCCTGGCCCACTTCGACGACCTCGGAGGGGTGGTCGATGTGCTTCCAGGACAGCTCGGAGACGTGCACCAGGCCGTCGACGCCGCCGAGATCCACGAACGCACCGAAGTTGACGATCGAGGACACGACGCCCTTGCGGACCTGGCCCTTCTGAAGGGTGTTGAGGAAGGTCTGGCGAACCTCCGACTGGGTCTGCTCGAGCCAGGCGCGGCGGGAGAGAACCACGTTGTTGCGGTTCTTGTCCAGCTCTATGATCTTCGCCTCGAGCTCGCGGCCGACGTACGGCTGCAGGTCGCGGACACGGCGCATCTCGACCAGCGACGCGGGAAGGAAGCCGCGCAGGCCGATGTCGAGGATCAGACCGCCCTTGACGACCTCGATCACCGTGCCGGTGACGATGCCGTCCTCGTCCTTGATCTTCTCGATCGTGCCCCAGGCGCGCTCGTACTGCGCGCGCTTCTTGGACAGGATCAGTCGGCCTTCCTTGTCCTCCTTCTGGAGAACCAGGGCCTCGACGTGCTCGCCGACCTCGACGACCTCGGCCGGGTCGACATCGTGCTTGATCGAGAGCTCGCGCGAGGGGATGACCCCCTCGGTCTTGTAGCCGATGTCGAGCAAGACCTCGTCTCGATCGACCTTGACGACGGTGCCTTCGACGATGTCGCCGTCGTTGAAGTACTTGATGGTCTCGTCGATCGCGGCGAGGAAGGCCTCCTCGGAACCGATGTCGTTGACCGCTACCTGCGGGGTGCTCGAGGTGGCCTCAGTGCTGCTCGTCATGTGTGGAATTGCTCCGAACGCGGACAGATGTCGATGTGGCGGACGCGCGGCAGGCCCTCTTTATCGCTCAAGCCGAAGATGGTCGAGATGACCCGTGGTCGACATGACCGAGCGCGAGCCCGCTCCGTCCGAGGCGCACGCGAGCCCACAGCGCAGCGATCAGCATATGAGAGTACGCGGGCGTGGTCAATCCGGCGTCCCCACGCACAACCCCGCAAGCCCCTAGTAGGCGATCTTCAGCCCATCGAACTTGGCCTGGATCTTACCCTGAAATCGACGCGGCATGGAGACGTGTACAGGATCTCCGTCCGACGTGTATCGCTTATCAGGGTGCTTGTCGAGCCATCCCAGCCAGTACTGGGAGCACCATCTGCGGCACTCCCCCCTTTTACCGTTGGACTGGATTCTCGGGATGTCGTAGGGGTCGAAGTCCTTCGCGTAGGGCGAAACCGCCGGCTCGGCTCCCGCGAGGAAGACGGCCTGGAAGTGGTAGGAGGTGCCGTCCCACTTTCCCTCGTGCGCCAGCGAGCGTTTCTTCGGCTTGCTGCCGTACGGCAGGGCGAACGTGGTCGACGGCGGGGCGCCGAGTTTCTTCAGCAGCCGCTCCTCCCGCACGATCGCCTCGCTCACCTTCTTCTTGCTCAGGCGGTGCAGATCGGGATGGCCGAGGGTGTGGTTGGCCACCTCGAACCCGCGGTCGACCAGCCACCGCACGGCCGCCGACTGGCGGTCGCGGTCGACCAGGCCGAAGGGGTTCTTGTTCACCCAGAAGGTCGCCACCGGCCGGAAGCCCGGGTGCCTGGAGGCGACGTCGTAGATGACGCCGACCGCGGTGTCCTTCTTCGGCTGGCCGTCGGCGTCCAGGGCGAAGTGCGAGGGGTGGCCGTCGTCGAAGGTGAGCACGACCGGGTGCGCGCCGGCCGGGATGTCGATGGCGCGGGCCGTGAACTCCGCCGCGGTGATCGGCACGTAGCCGCGGTCGGCCAGCCACTCCAGCTCCTTGCGCAGCTGCGCGGGCGTGCGGTCGATGGAGGCGAGCCGCTTCTTCAGGATGCGGTGGTACATCAGCACCGGCACCGCTCCGAGCTCGTTGGCCCGGGCCTCCTTCGCTGACCGCTCGGTCGCCGCCGACGGAGCCGTCGGGCTCGCCGCGGGGACCGGGCTCTTGTGAGCGGGCACGGCCGCCGGCCGGGTGGTGGCCTTGTCGTCGCCGAACGGCAGGATGATCAGCGCCACGACGGCGACGATCATGACACCGACGTTCACGATGCCGATGACGGACGTCAGGCCGGGCGTGCTCCGCACAAGTGCTCTCCTGGATCGGCTGCGGGTCGGTTTTCACCCTAGGACAACCCATTCGGCGCCGTGGCGATCCAACGTACACGCCTGGCATGTGCTGAAATTTGCTCGTGAACTGGAGTCTGCGTGCCTGCGGCCGTCACGGCCATGTCACCTACGCCCCTACCGAGGAGGCGCTCCGCCGGCGCCTGCGTGCCGACACGGCCCTGGGCGAGGCCTGGCGCTGCCTGCGGTGCGGTGACTACACCCTCGGCGCGCCGCACGGCTCCGGCCCGGCCGAGGAGGCGCCCATCGTGCTTCGGGGCAAGGCGCTGCGCGACGCCACGATCCTGCGTCTGCTGGCGGTGTTCCGCTGGGGCAAGGGCCTGCTGGTGCTCGGGGCGGCGTTCGGCATCTGGCGGTTCCGCGCCCACCAGGACGCCATCAGCATGGCCTTCAACGAGGACCTGCCGCTGCTCCAGCCGCTGGCCGACAAGCTCGGCTGGAACCTCGAGGAGTCGGGCGTGGTGCACACGCTGCGCACGGTGCTCAGCGCGGAGAGCAGGACGCTGACATGGATCGTCCTCGGCCTGCTCGTCTTCGGGGCGCTGCTCATGACCGAGGGCGTCGGCCTGTGGCTGCTGCGGCGCTGGGGTGAGTACTTCGCCGTCGTCGCGACGTCGCTCTTCGTCCCGATCGAGATCTACGAGATCGTCGAGAAGGTCACCTGGCTCAGGATCGTCATCCTGCTGATCAACCTCGCGGCCGTGCTGTACATCCTGCTGTCCAAACGGCTGTTCGGCCTGCGGGGCGGGCGCGCGGCCCACGAGGCCGAGCGCCACGAGACGAGCCTGCTGGAGGTGGAGGCGGCCGCCGTCGAGGAGTCCCTCTCAGGCCACCGCCACCATCCCGCCACCGCCACGACCGACTGACCCGCAAGCGGCACCCGCCCGGCCGGGCCAGAGCCCTCCTGAGCTCCCCCGGCCGCTCAGAGGCGGCCCCACCGTCCGCGGGTGGTCCCGTCATCCGGGTGCTCCGGCCTGCCGGGGTGGCCCGGCCCGCCAGGGTGGCCGGGCCTGCCGGAGGCGGCCCCGCGGGTGGCGGGGCGCGGCGATCTGTCAGTGGCCGGCGTCCTGCCAGGTGCGGCCGATGCCGACGGAGACCTCCAGGGGCACCCGCAGCGAGTAGGCGGCGCACATCTGGGCGACCACCAGCTCGCGCAGCCGGTCGAGCTCGCCCGGGGCGACCTCGAACACGAGCTCGTCGTGGACCTGCAGCAGCATGCGAGAGCGCAGATCGTGCTCGCGCAGGGCCTCGCCCACGTTGAGCATCGCGACCTTGATGATGTCGGCGGCCGAACCCTGGATGGGGGCGTTGAGCGCCATGCGCTCGGCCATCTCGCGCCGCTGCCGGTTGTCGCTGGTCAGGTCGGGCAGGTAGCGGCGACGGCCGAGGATGGTCTCGGTGTAGCCGTCGTGGCGGGCCTGCGCGACGATCGCCCCGAGGTAGTCGCGGACGCCGCCGAACTCCTCGAAGTACTCGTCCTTGAGCGCGCGCGCCTCGGCGACGGGGATGCTGAGCTGGCCGGAGAGACCGAAATCGGACAGGCCGTAGGCCAGGCCGTAGTTCATCGCCTTGATGCGGGCGCGCAGCTCGCCGTCGACCTGCTCCGGCGGGATGTCGAACACCCGGGCGGCGGTCGCCTTGTGGAAGTCGTGCCCGGACTCGAAGGACGCGATCAGCGCGGCGTCCTGCGAGAGATGGGCCATGATGCGCAGCTCGATCTGGCTGTAGTCGGCCGTCAGCAGGCTTTCGTACCCCTCGCCGACGACGAAGCCCTGCCGGATGCGGCGGCCCTCGGCGGTGCGGATCGGGATGTTCTGCAGGTTGGGCTTCTCCGACGACAGCCGCCCGGTGGCCGCCCTGATCTGGTTGTAGGTGGTGTGGATGCGCCCGTCGTCGCCGACCTCCTTGATCAGGCCCTCGACGGTGGTGCGCAGCTTGGTCTGGTCACGGTGGCGCAGCAGGATCGTCGGCAGCTCGTTGTCGGTCTGGGTGGCGAGCGTCGCCAGCGCGTCGGCGTCCGTGGTGTACCCGGTCTTGATCTTCTTGGTCTTCGGCAGCCCGAGCTTGACGAACAGGATCTCCTGGAGCTGCTTGGGCGAGCCGAGGTTGAACTGCTCGCCGACGACCCGGTGGGCCTCCTCGACCGCCTGCTTGACGGCGGCGCCGAACTCGGCCTCCAGCCCGGTGAAGTAGTCGCGGTCGGCGGCGATGCCGTCACGCTCGAGCTCGGCCAGCACCCGCACCAGCGGCAGCTCGACCTCTCGCATCAGGCGGATGCCGCCCCTGGGCTCCAGATGGGCCTCCAGCGCGTCGGCCAGGTCGCGCACGGCCTGCGCCCGGACGGCGAGCTCCTCGCCGGCGTTCTCCTCGGGGTCGTCGAACAGCGCAGCCTGGCCGCCGGTGTCGGCCTCGGCGCGCAGCTCGCGGTGGAGGTAGCGCAGCACGAGGTCGTCGAGCGGGAAGGACGACTGGCCCGGCATCGCGAGGTAGGCGGCAAGGGCCGTGTCGCACGTCAGCCCGCGCAGGTCGAGCCCATGGGCCCACAGGGCCAGCAGGGGGCCCTTGGCGTCGTGCAGGGCCTTCGGACGGGACTCGTCGGCCAGCCAGCCCCTCAGCGCGATCTCGTCGGCCTGGGTGAGGCCTGTGAGGTCGAGGTAGGCCGCGCGCTGCCGCCCCTCGCCGTCGGTGGGGACGGCGATGGCCAGGCCGTCGATCGTGCCCGTTCCGCTGCCGTAGGCGCCCTTGATCGCGAGCCCCGCGCGGCCCTCGGGCATCGCGGCGAGCCACGCCTCGACCTCGTCGGGGCCGAGCGTGTCGACCTCGACCTCGAAGCCGGCCTCGGCCTCGGGCTCGGCCGTGCCGATGCTCTGGTAGAGCCGGTCGCGCAGCACGCGGAACTGGAGCGTGTCGAAGAGCTTGTGGATCTCGTCGCGGTCCCACTGGCCCATCTTGAGGTCGGCGACGTCGACGTCCAGCGGCACGTCACGGCGCAGCTCGGTGAGCTGGCGGTTGTGGATGACCTGGCCGAGGTGCTCGCGGAGCTTCTCGCCGACCTTGCCCTTGACCTCGTCGACCCGGTCGACCAGCTCGCTCAGCGAGCCGAACTCCTTGATCCACTTGGCGGCGGTCTTCTCGCCCACGCCCGGGATGTTGGGCAGGTTGTCGCTCGGGTCGCCGCGCAGCGCCGCGAAGTCGGGATACTGCGTCGGGGTCAGGCCGTACTTCTCGACGACGGCTGCGGGGTCGAACCGCGTCATGTCGCTGATGCCGCGCCGGGTCATCAGCAGCGTGATGCGGTCGTTCACCAGCTGGAGGGCGTCACGGTCGCCGGTGACGATCAGGACGTCCATGTCGCGCTCGGCGGCCCGGTGGGCGAGCGTCGCGATCAGGTCGTCGGCCTCGTAGCCGGCGAGCGACAGGTAGGGCAGCCGCAGCGCGTCCAGCACCTCGAAGATCAGGCTGACCTGGCCGCGGAAGTCCTCGGGGGTCTCCTGGCGGTTGGCCTTGTAGTGCTCGTACGCCTCGTGCCGGAAGGTGGGTTCCGACCGGTCGAAGCAGACGACCACATGGCTCGGCTGCTCGTCGCGCAGGACGTTGATGAGCATCGAGGTGAAGCCGTACACCGCCTCGGTGTGCTGGCCCTCGGTCGTCATGAGGTTCGCGTCCTTCAGCGCGTAGAACGCGCGGTACGCGAGCGAGTGCCCGTCCAGCAGGAGCAGGCAGGGGCGGGAGGGGGTCGGTTCCTTCTTCGGCACACCCGCAGCCTAGTCTCCATGTACGACAGAACACCCCTGGCTGTGCAACTGGAGGCCTCCCTTTGACCATGCTGGATCCCGGCGATCTCGCCCGTCTCGAAGCGGTGTACGGCGACTTCAAGGGCACTCTGGTCGCGACCATGGGCATCGAGTTCCTGGAGGCCAGGGCCGAGCGCGTGGTCGCGCGCATGCCAGTCGAGGGCAACACCCAGCCCTATGGGCTGCTCCACGGGGGCGCCTCCTGCGTCCTGGCGGAGACCCTCGGCTCCACCGGCGCCGCCCTGCACGCCGGGCCGGGCCGCCAGGCCGTCGGCGTGGAGATCAACGCGACGCACCACCGGGCGGCGACCTCCGGTCACGTCACCGGCGTCGCGACCCGCATCCACGGCGGCCGAACCATCGCGACGTACGACATCGAGATCACCGACGAGCGGGGCCGCCGCGTGTGCACTTCGCGACTCACCTGCATGCTTCGTGACGCCCAGTGATATTTGGTCCGTATCGGGCTACGATTTACCACTCTCTTTGCACAGGAGCCCCATGGCTCGCTAGCGTTGTGACGCCAGAGCCCGTGGGTGATTGAGTAGACAACGTGTGCGGCCGGGGAAGCCCTACATGGCCCCAAAGATCACCCGCGGGCTCCTTGCGGCCGGCCCCCGCCGGGCGCGGGGGCCGGCGAACGCTCCGGCGAGGGTCGTGACAGGTCTTCAGCGCGCCGGCGGTGAGTCCGCCGCGGCGCCATCCTGCCCCGCGGACACGTCATCTTCCGCGTGCGTCGGGTCGAGCACCCTCTTGAGGAAGGTGCGGGTGCGGGCGTGCTGAGGGGCGCCGATCACCTGGTCCGGCGGGCCCTCCTCGACGATCACGCCGCCGTCCATGAACACCACGCGGTCGGCGACCTCCCGCGCGAAGCTCATCTCGTGCGTGACCACCAGCATCGTCATGCCGTCGCGCGCGAGGTCGCGCATGACCGACAGCACGTCGCCCACCAGCTCGGGGTCGAGCGCGGAGGTCGGCTCGTCGAAGAGCATGAGCTCGGGGTCCATCGCGAGGGCCCGCGCGATCGCCACGCGCTGCTGCTGGCCTCCGGAGAGCTGGGGCGGGAAGGCGTCGCACTTGGCGCCGACGCCGACCTTGTCCAGGTTGTCGCGGGCGATGCGCTCGGCCTCGTTCTTGCCCCGCTTGAGCACCCGCCGCTGAGCGATCATGACGTTCTGCAGGACCGTCAGGTGCGGGAAGAGGTTGAACGACTGGAACACCATGCCGAGCCTGCGCCGGGCCGCGTCGATGTCGACGTCCGGATCGGTCAGCTCGACGCCGCCGACGGTCACCTTGCCCTTGGTGGGCTGTTCGAGCAGGTTGACGCACCGCAGCAGCGTCGACTTGCCCGAGCCGGACGGGCCGATCACGCAGACGACCTGGCCCTCGTCGACGGTGAAGTCGACGCCCTTCAGCACCTCCAGGTCGCCGAAGGACTTGTGCAGGTCCCTGATCTCGACCGCGTGCGCCATCGGGGTCACCGTCCCTTCGCCTGACGCGTTTCGAGGCGGCCCGCCAGGTAGCCCAGCGGGATGGTGACGAGCAGGTACGTCAGGCCGACCACCAGGATGGGCGTGGCGTTGCTCGTCGTCGACGCGAGGTCGTTGCCGAACTTGGTCAGCTCGACGTACTCACCGCTCACGCCGAGGAACAGCACCAGCGAGGAGTCCTTCAGCAGTGAGACGAACTGGTTGGTCGTCGGCGGGATCACGATGCGGATCGCCTGCGGGATGACCACCGAGATCATGGCCCGCGAGTGGGACATGCCGAGCGAGCGCGCCGCCTCGGTCTGCCCCTTCGGGACGGCCTGCAGGCCCGCTCGCAGGGTTTCGGCCATGTAGGCCGAGCTCACGATCGTCAGGCCGAGGACGCCCTGGCCGTAGGTCCCTCCGGGGACCTCGAAGCCCGGCAGTGCCAGCGGCAGGAACAGGATGAGCAGGAAGATCAGCAGTGCGGGAAGGCCACGGAAGATCTCGATGTAGACGATGGCGATCCAGCGGTACGGCCGCACGGAGGACAGCCGCATGAGGGCGAGCAGCAGCCCGCCGAGGGAACCGAAGACGAAGCCGCCGACGGTGTAGATGATGGTGTTCCGGAGCGCGACCGTGAACACGTCGGGGAACGCCTGCCTCGCCACGTCCATCTTGGCGAAGTTCTGGGCGAGCCCCTGCCAGTTGGTCAGGAAGGCGACCGCGACGACCGCGGCGATCAGGATGACGTACTGGACGCCGCGGCTGATCCGCTGCTTCTTACGAGGGCTGAGCCTGGACCCGCCGGGCGCTCGCCCGGCGGGCCCGGCCGGCTCGGCCGTCATGGACTGGTCGGCCATGGATCAGGAGATCCCAAGCTCGCCAGGCTTCTTGCCGAACCACTTGACGTAGATCTGCTCGTAGGTGCCGTCGGACTTGGCCTTGGCGATCTCCTCGTTGATCACCTTGACCAGCGCGTCGTTGCCCAGCTTCAGGCCGATGCCGTACTGCTCGCCGGTGTCGAGGCTCGCGATCACCTCGAACTTGTCGGCGATCTCGGGCTTCTTCAGCCAGGTGAGGACCACGGGGAGGTCCTGGACGATCACGTCCGCCTGGCCGGACTGCAGGCCCAGCAGCTCCTTGGGGGAGTCGGCGAACTCGGTCGGGTTGAAGCCCTTGCCCTTGACGTAGTCCAGGCCGGTCGTCGAGGCCTGGGCGCCGAGCTTGAGGCCCTTGGCCTTGACGTCGTCGAGCGACTTGGCGCCGGTGCCCTTCTTGGCGAGCAGCGCCTGCGTCGCGTCGAAGTAGGGGTCGGAGAACAGCAGGTTCTTCTGGCGTTCCGGAGTGATCGTCATGCCGGCGGCGGCGACGTCGCACTTGCCGGCGTTCAGCGCCGCACCACTCTTGATCACCGCGAAGTCGATGTCCACGATGTCCTGCGGCACACCGAGCTTCTTGGCCGCGAGGTCCACGATGTCGACGTCGAAGCCGACGACCTTGCTGCCTTCCTTGAACTGGAACGGCTCATAAGGCAGGTTCGTGCAGGTGGTGAGTTTGCCGGGATTGATCAACTTGATCCCGGAGGCGGCCGCGGCACTGCCGGCGGGCGCGCTCGAGCTCGTGGCGCTGGTGTCGGATCCGCCACCACAGGCGGAGAGAAGGCACGCGGCGCCCACGGCGAGCGCCCCGATGGAAGTCAAACGGCGACGCCTGGACCAAAAGACCACAACGTCCTCCTGTTCAGCTGTATGTCGGAGTTAAGTTAAGTTACCGTAACCCTGGCCATGGTCCCGCACCTGGTCACCAGGGGTATTACCGGAAAGAAACGATCGCACAACACCTGTAACACCCTGGCACTCCCGGCTGGGCCGAAGGTTAAGGTGCGATCGTGCGGGCGCCTCTCCTCCTCCTGAGCTTCGCTGCCATCGCGTCCTTATTCTTGACCGGCTGCTCCGGTGGCCCGGCCAAGCCGGCCGCGACCCCGTCCCCCACCTACGAGATCCCCGCCGAGACGGCGCGTCCCGACGAGTCGGTGATCAAGGCGGCGCCGGTGGTCGACGGGCAGATGCGCTTCCGCGTCCTCGCCTTCCGGGACGGCATGCCGAGCATGTTCGGCAGCCACGCCGAGTGGAACGCCAAGGGCCAGTACGTCCGGGTGCGGGTTTTGATCGAGAGCACCGACCGGACCAACCAGAAGTTCGACGCCAAGCAGCAGCTGCTGGTGGCGGCCGACGGGCGCACGTTCCACATCGACAGCTTCGGCCAGGCCATCAAGCGGCAACCCGACGAACTGCCCGTCGGCAGCTTCGTGCGCATGGAGTTCGACCTGTGGTACGACGTCCCCAAGGACGCGAAGATCACCAAGATCAGGTTCTTCGGCGACCCGCCGCTGGGCGCCATCGGCCCCTCCAAGGGCATCGACGTGGCGCTGCGCTAGCCGCGCGCCTCCACGCCGGGCGGCGGTGACCCGGCCGGAACGCCCGTCCCGGCCAGGCTCGTCACACCGCGGCGCCTCAGTGGGCGCCGAGCTCGCCTCCGAGGTACGCCTCGCGCACCTGCGGGTCGTTGAGCAGATCGGCGGCGGGGGCCGACTTCACCACCCGGCCGGTCTCCAGGACGTACGCCCGGTGGGCGAGCTGGAGCGCCTGCTGGGCGTTCTGCTCGACCAGCAGGACGGTGGTCCCCCGGTTGTTGATCTCCTTGATGATCGCGAAGATCTGGGCCACCAGCATCGGGGCCAGGCCCATCGACGGCTCGTCCAGCAGCAGGACCTTCGGCTTGCTCATCAGCGCGCGGCCGATGGCCACCATCTGCTGCTCGCCGCCCGACATGGTGCCGCCCGCCTGGTTCTTGCGCTCGGCGAGCCTCGGGAACAGCTCGAACACCTCGTCGAGGTCCTTGGACAGGTCACCGGTGCGGGTGTAGGCGCCCATCAGCAGGTTCTCGGTCACGGTCATGCCCGGGAACACGCCCCGGCCCTCCGGGGACTGGCCGATGCCGGCCTGCACCCGCTTGTGACCGGGCAGCTTGCTGATGTCCTTGCCGTCGAAGGTGACGGCGCCCGACGTCAGCGACCGAAGGCCCGAGATGGTCTTCAGGGTGGTCGTCTTGCCCGCGCCGTTCGCGCCGATGAGGGTGACGATCTCCCCCTCGGCCACCTCGAGGGAGATGCCCTTGATCGCCTCGATCTTGCCGTAGTGGACGTGGATGTCCTTGACTTCAAGAAGCATCTGCGGGAGCCCCCAAGTACGCCTCGATGACCCGCGGGTCGTTCTGCACCTCGGCGGGGAGACCATCGGCGATCTTCTGCCCGAAGTCCAGCACCGCGATGCGGTCGCTGATGCCCATGACCAGCGCCATGTCGTGCTCGATCAGCAGGACGGTGCGCCCGGCGTCGCGGATCCTGCGGATCAGGCCCTGCAGGGACTCCTTCTCGGCCGGGTTCATGCCCGCCGCCGGCTCGTCCAGGAGCAGGAGCTTGGGCTTGGTGGCCAGCGCACGCGCGATCTCCAGCCGCCGCTGGTCGCCGTAGGGGAGGTTCTTGGCCGTCTCCTCGGCGCGGTGGCCGATGCCCACGAACTCCAGCAGCTCGCGGGCCAGCGCCTTGCCGTCACGCTCCTCGTGGCGGTGCCACGGCAGGCCGAGCGCGACGCTGAACATGCCCGCCCGGTGGTGCGCGTCGGCGCCCACCATGACGTTCTCCAGCGCCGACATGTTGTGGAACAGCCGGATGTTCTGGAACGTGCGGGCGACGCCGCGCTTGGTGACCTTGAACCGCTTCATGCCGTCGATGCGGTCGCCGTCGAACACCACCTGGCCCGACGTCGGGCGGTAGACGCCGGTGACGACGTTGAACACCGTCGTCTTGCCGGCGCCGTTCGGCCCGATGAGCGCGAAGATCTCGCCCTCGTTGATCGTCAGCTCCACATCGCGCAGCGCGGTGACGCCGCCGAACTGCATCTTGACCTTCTGCAGCTGCAGAAGCGGACGCGGATCGCTCATTTCGCTGCCCCTTCGGCTGCTGCGGCGTGGGTCTCCGGATCGGGGACCTCCGCGCCCATGGCGCCCATGCCACCCGTTCCCTCCGCCAGCTCCGCCTTGCGGCGGCGCGAGGGCAACAGGCCCTCGGGACGGAAGATCATCAGGGCGACCAGCGCGGCGCCGAACACCATGATGCGGTATTCCGACAGGCCACGGAACCGCTCCGGCAGCCAGGCTACGAGGAACGCGCCCAGGATGACGCCGGGGATGTTGCCGGAGCCGCCCATCACGACCGCCGCCAGGATGGTCGCGGACAGCATGAACAGGAAGTCGTTCGGGTTGATCGAGATCGTCTTGGAGGCCCAGACGACACCCATGGCTCCACCGATCGAGGCGCCGATGGCGAAGGCCAGCAGCTTGAACTTGAACGTCGGCACGCCCATGACCTCGGCGGCGTCCTCGTCCTCGCGGATGGCGGCCCAGGCGCGGCCGACCCGGCTCTTCTCCCACCGCTTCACGAAGATGATGATCGCGGTGGCCACCACCACCAGGAGGTAGTAGTACGGCCGGGGGTCGAGCACGCCGTAGTGAAAGATGTCGACGCCGAAGACCGTCACACCGTCGATGCTCGGCGGGTGCGGGATGCCGGCGATGCCGCGCGGGCCGCCGATGGCGTCGGTGTTCTCCGCCGTCTGGCGGACGATCTCACCGAAGCCGAGGGTGACGATGGCGAGGTAGTCACCCCGCAGGCGGAGCGTCGGCCCGCCCAGCACGATCCCGGAGATCGCCGACAGGATCACGCCGGCGACGAGGATCTCCCAGAAGTTCAGCCCCATCCTGGTGCCGAGCAGCGCCATCGAGTAGCCGCCGATGGCGAAGAACGCGACGTACCCGAGGTCGAGCAGGCCCGCCTGGCCGACGACCACGTTGAGGCCGATCGCGAGCACCACGTAGGTGCCGATGGGGAAGAACAGGACGCTGGCCCAGTCGCTGTACGGCGACATGATCGGGCCGAGGGACTCGGAAGGCAGCAGCAGCGCCGCGATGAACAGCAGGACGTAGACCGTCCAGCGCTGCCAGCCGGGAGCGGACGCCCACCTGTCGCGGACGCCGTCGATGAACGCCGAGAAGGCGTTCTTACCGTTGGTGATCGTGGTGTTGGTGCTCATGCGCGCGCCTGCTGGAGTGATTCACCGAGGATGCCGGTGGGCCGGAACATCAGGACCAGGACGAGAACCGTGAACGCGATGACATCCTTCCATCCCGAGCCGAAGACGGCGGCACCGTAGTTCTCGATCAGACCGAGGAACAGGCCGCCGAGCAACGCTCCACGTAGGTTGCCGATGCCCCCGAGCACCGCGGCCGTGAAGGCCTTGATGCCGAGGAGGAAGCCGATGGAGAACTTGGTGACCTCGAACTGGAGCACGAACAGCGCGCCGGCGACGCCGGCCATCAGGCCACCGATCAGGAACGTCATCCGCACGATCTTGTCGATGTCCACGCCCATCAGCACCGCGGTCTCGGGATCCTGGGAGGTGGCGCGGATGCCGCGGCCGATCTTGGTGCGGTTCACCAGCAGGTCCAGCAGGACCATCATGCCGATCGCCGCCACGAAGATCAGGACCTGGTCGACCCGGATCTGCGCGCCGCCGAACGTGAAGAGGGTGTCCTTCTCCATGATGCGGGCCACACCCATCTGGTTGCGGCCCTGCTGCGGACGGTTGAACACGTGCGGGATGAGCACCAGGGCGAAGAGCTCCTGGAGGAAGAGCGAGGCGCCGATGGCCGAGATGAGCGCGGCCAGGCGTGAGGCTCCGCGTTTGCGGAGCGGGCGATAGGCGATGCGCTCCAGCAGCATGGCCGAGCCCGCGGAGGCGAAGCCTCCAACGAGCACCATCAACAGCAGCCCACCGACCAGGGCGAACCCGGTGAGCGGTGTGGTGATGCCGAGCGTCATCACGACGAACGCCGACGCCATGGTGCCGATCATGAAGATCTCGGAGTGCGCGAAGTTGATGAGACGCAGCACGCCGTAGACCATCGTGTAGCCGAGGGCGACGAGGCCGTAGATCGCGCCCAGGATGAGGCCGTCGATCGTGTACGGCCAGAAGGAGCCGAGGAGGTTATCGAACACGGGGTTTCGCTTTCGAGGAAGCCTTCACGCGAGGACGGGCACGGACAGGGGCGGGAGCGCAGCTGCGTTTCCCGCCCCTCACTGGCTTGGCCGGTGACTACCTTCCGTCAGCCGAGCTTGGCCGTCGTCGTGTCGCCGAGCAGGCCGATCTGGCCGTCCTTGACCTGGTACATGTAGATCGACTTCGCCGAAGGCTCACCGGTCGGGTCGAACTTGATGTGCTTGGAGATGCCATCGAAGTCCGACTTGCCGACCGCCTCGTTGATCGCGTCCGCCGTGGTGGCGCCGCCGGCGATGGCCTTGGTGAACGCGGTCATGGCGTCGTAGCCCTCGGTCGCGTAGATCAGCGGGTCGGCGCCGAACTTCGCCTTGTAGTCGGTGGCGAACTTCTTGACCTTCTCGTCGGTCTCGGCCGAGGTCGGGATGCGGCAGGGGCAGCCGATGAGCACGCCCTCGGCCTGTGCGGCGCCGGCGCTCTCGATGATGCCCTTGTCCAGGGAGCCGTCGGCGGAGAAGAACTTCGCGTCCACGCCCTTGTCCCGGAGCTGCTTGATCAGCTTGCCGGCCGCGGCGTAGTAACCGCCGAAGAAGATCGCGTCCGGCTTGGCCGCCGCGACCTTGTTGACCGTCGAGGAGTAGTCCGTGGCGGCCGGGTCCAGAGCGTCGTCGGTGACCGTGGCGCCCTTGGTCTTCAGCTGGGCGCGCACCGCGTCGCCGAGGCCCTTGCCGTACTCGGACTTGTCGTCGACCACGAAGACGTTCTTGGCGGCGGCGGCGCCGGCGATGAAGTCGGCGATGGCCGGCCCCTGCACGCCGTCGTTCGGCACGACGCGGTGCCAGTACTTCCAGCCGTTCTTGGCGAGGTCCACGTTGGTGGCCGAGGCGGAGATGTTCGGGATCTTCGCCTCCTCCAGCACCGGGACGGCCTGCTTGGACTCACCGGAGAAGGCGGGACCGACCATCGCGACGACCTTGTCGCTCTTGATGGCCTGCTGGGCCAGGTTGACGGCCGTCGTCGGGTCCGCGCGGCTGTCGTACTTGATCATTTCCAACTTGACCTTGGGGTTGGTCGCGTTGTACTCGTCCACGGCAAGCTGAGCGCCGTTGCTCGGCGGGATGACGATGCCGGAGTTCTCACCCGACAGGTCGCCCATAAAGCCGATCTTCAGCGTGGTCGGCGCGGCGGAGTCGCCCCCACCGGTCGAGCCCGAGTCACCGCCACCACAGGCGGCGAGACCAACGGTAAGTGCCACACCGACGGCGAGCACGCCCCCGAGGCGAGCAATCTTGGGCCGCAAGGTTGCCTTCCTTTCGCCTGATCCCGCACGTCGGGATCGGGTCCACAGAACCACCCTGGCAGTCTGGCCAGGGGTCGATGACGGCATTACACCCAGCTCAAGTCACAGGTCGGTACAGAGTCACATCACGTTACCGCTTCGTTATCACACCGGTCCTCTTCGGCGATCAGCGTGAAAAGTAAAGGTCACATAGCAGGTGGCGAGATGTGAAAGATCGACCGGGCGGGTTTCGGAAGCGGGCACGGCCCCGTGACGGGCAGGACCCGGCCGCGCGGCGGGGCCACACGTTGACAGCGTGACAGGCCCCGTATTGACAGGGTCGTCACGATCATGACTCCTCGGGCTCCTGCGCCTCGCTCACCACGGCCTGGGCTACCTGGCGCATGCTCATCCGGCGGTCCATCGAGGCCTTCTGGATCCAGCGGAACGCCTGCGGCTCGCTCCAGCCGTGCTGGGCCATCAGCAGGCCCTTGGCCCGTTCGACGAGCTTGCGGGTCTCCAGCCGCTCCCCGAGGGTGGTGACCTCCCGCTCCAGCGCCGTGATCTCCTCGTGCCGGCTGACGGCCATCTCGATCGCCGGAACGAGGTCGGACTTGGTGAACGGCTTGACCAGGTAGGCCATGGCCCCCGCGTCCCTCGCCCGCTCCACGAGGTCGCGCTGGGAGAACGCCGTCAGGATCAGGCAGGGTGCCACCCGCTCCGACACGATGCGCTCGGCGGCCGAGATGCCGTCGAGGATGGGCATCTTGACGTCGAGGATCACCAGATCGGGGCGCTGCTCCAGAGCCAGCTTGATCGCCGTCTCGCCGTCCCCGGCCTCGCCGACGACGGCATAGCCCTCTTCTTCCAGCATCTCCTTCAGGTCGAGGCGGATCAGGGCCTCGTCTTCCGCGATCACCACTCGTCGCTGCGTACTCACGACCAAGAGAGTACCGATGTCCGCTAGATTAGGGACACGAGCACCACGGCGCCCCGATAGACCAACGGCAGAGTCGATGGCCTCAAAATCCATACAGTGTGGGTTCGAATCCCACTCGGGGCACTGCACCGGCGAAACCGCGTGGCCGAGGCCGCGCGGTTCTCATCTCCTCCCCCGCGCCCGCCGCGGGCAGCCACAGGTACCACACGCGTCCCTCGGGCGTGAGCAGGCGCCGGGGCACCCGGCCCGCGGCCCGCGTCTCCTGCTCGTGGGTGACGTAGGCCGCCACCGCCCCGCCGAGCCTGGCCGGGGAGGTCGCGCGCACGGTGCGGTACGCGCATCCCGCCTCGTAGGCGATGGGCAGCGTCCCCGCCGGGCCGCCGACGACGCACGGGGGGCGTAGCCCCGCCTTCCGCAGCGTCTCGGCCACCACCCGCTCCCCCGCCCGGTAGGCCACCGACCGCTCCACGCGGCGCCCGAGCACCAGATGCTGGGTGACGAGCTGGCCGGTCACCGCCAGGACGACGAGCGCGGCGGCCACCCGCCCGGACGACGCGAGCCGCACCAGGAGCAGGGCGACGGGCAGGGCCAGCAGGGCGTAGGCGGGCAGCAGGAAGCGCGGCGCCCCGTATCCCACCAGGAACAGGTACTGCGCCGCCAGGGCCGCACCGGCGGCGCAGGCCACCCCATACGGCCGGGCCACGCCGAGCCGGCGTGCCGCGAGCAGCCCACCGGCGACCGCGAAAGGCAGAGCGAGCCACCATATCCCCAGGTGCGGGTACCTGATGGGGGTCGTGCACGGCCGGCACAGCAGCGGCCCGTTGAGCGCGGCGAACTCATGGACCACGCCCCAGGTGGGCCGCAGCCGTCCCTGGATCCTGGCGGCCTCCTGCAGGCGGTGCAGCGGCCCGCCGTGCCACAGGAACGCCTCGACGACCCACGGCGCGAGCCCGGCGCCGAGCCCACCGGCCATGGCCAGGCCGGTGGCGGCGAAGGCACGCCGCCGCCCGCTCAGGGCCTGCGGGTCCGGGCCCGCCACGGCGCCGCGCCGTCCCTCGCGGAGCACGAGCACGGCCACGACGAACCCGAGCACCAGCCACGCGGCGTCGCCGGGCCGCAGCACCGCGACCGCCGCGACGCTGAACGCGAGCCCGGCGAGCACGCCGCGCCTCGGCGGATCGGCGAGGGCCGCGCCCGCCAGGGCGGCACCCGGCAGGGCCCGGTCGCGGAGAGCAAGAAGCAGGAAGGCGGTGGCCGCGACCGACCCGTAGGCGACGTACAGGTTCGGCATGACCGCGCCGCCGTAGTACTGCGCGACCCACAGCCCGGCGAGCAGCAGTGCGGCCAGCGCCACCGTCCACGACCGGCCGCGGTGGCGAAGCACCCGCAGCCATGGCAGGTACGCCAGGAACAGCCCGGCGGACGACAGCAGTGTCATCCAAGGGCGTACGACCTGCGGCGAGGGCGAGAAGGCCGCGGCGGGGGCGGCCAGCCAGGTGATGCCACGGGCGCGCGGCGCGGTGAACGCGGCGTCGGGCAGACTCGGGCTCACCTGGCTGAGGTAGACCAGCTCGTCCCAGCCCCAGCGCAGGCCCGGGCCGACGAACCACAGCTGCGTTACCCCGTACAGCGCCGCCACGGCCGCCAGTGGGCCCGCCGGGCGGCGCAGCGCCCGAGACACCGGCTGGAGCACCGCCCGGGACGCCGTGCGGAGCAGCCGGGACGCGGCAGGGCGGCCGGCCCGGGACCGTCCGGCCTCGTCAGCTTGTTCCCCGGCTACCGTCATGCGGCCGATCCAACCGGCGGGCCTTACCGGCGGGCCGCCTCACATGCGCCCCTTGGCGATCTCACCACCGAAAGTTGCCCCGGACCCGCGAACATCCGCCGGGTCACCCGCGGCACAGGGGCGCCGACCCCGCCGCACCACTCCCCGCCGCCCCGGCGCCGAATGGACGAACGACTCGACGAGCGGGAAGAGCCACCCGGCGGCCCCGAGGGCCACCGGCCGAGCGGCCGGTCAGCCGCTGCTCGTCATGGCGGAGCCGATGGTGTGGACGCGCACGGTATCGGTGGAGCCGTGGTCGGCCGCCGCCCGTGACGGCCGAGCCGTGGTCAGCCGCCGCTGGTGACGGCGGAGCCGATGGTGTGGACGCGCAGGGCGTTGGTGGAGCCGTGGTTGCCGGGGGGCGAGCCGGCGACGATGACGACCTTGTCGCCCTTCTCGTAGCGGCCGGTCGACAGCAGGGCCGACTCGACCTGGCGCACCATGTCGTCGGTGTGGTGGACGAACGGCACCTCGAAGGTCTCGACGCCCCAGGTGAGGGCGAGCTGGCCGCGCACCTCCGGTGCGGAGGTGAAGGCCAGCAGCGGGATCGGGGACCGGTAGCGGGCGAGCCGCCGCGCGGTCTCCCCCGACATCGTGAACGCGCACAGCGCCTTGGCGCCGACGATCGCGCCGACCTCGGCCGCCGCGCGGGCGATGGCGCCGCCGGTGGTCTCGGGGAGCCGCTCGAAGGTGTGGGTCGACTCCAGCGAGTCGGCCTCGGCCGCGGAGGCGATGCGCGCCATCGTCGCGACCGACTCGATGGGGTAACTGCCGACCGAGGTCTCGCCGGAGAGCATGACGGCGTCGGCGCCGTCCATGACGGCGTAGGCGACGTCGGAGACCTCGGCCCGGGTGGGCCGGGGAGCGCTCATCATGGAGTCGAGCATCTGGGTGGCCACGATGACCGGGTGGGCCTTCTCCCTGGCCAGCGCGATGGCCCGCCGCTGCACGATCGGCACCTGCTCCAGCGGGAGCTCCACGCCGAGGTCGCCGCGCGCGACCATGATGCCGTCGAAGGCGTCGACGATCTCCTCGAGGCGCTCGACCGCCTGCGGCTTTTCGATCTTGGCGAGGAGCGGCAGGTGGACGCCCTCCTCGTCCATGATGGTGCGGACGATCGCCGCGTCGTCGGGGCTGCGCACGAAGGACAGCGCGATCATGTCGAAGCCGGTGCGGAGGGCCCAGCGCAGGTCCTCCTCGTCCTTCTCGGTGAGGGCGGGGGCGGAGACCGCGACGCCCGGCAGGTTGAGGCCCTTGTTGTCGGAGATCATGCCGCCGACGACGACCTTGGTGACGACTCGCGGCCCTTCGACGGCGGTGGCCTCCAGGCAGAGGCGGCCGTCGTCGACGAGGATCGTGTCGCCGGGCTTGACGTCGGTGGGCAGGCCCTCGTAGGTCGTGGAGACCATGGCGCGGTCACCGGGGACGTCCTCGGTGGTGATCGTGAAGACGTCACCGAAGCCGAGACGTACCGGGCCCTCGGCGAACCGGCCCACACGGATCTTGGGGCCCTGCAGGTCGGCGAGGACGCCGACGGCCTTGCCGAGCTCGGCGGCCGCCTCCCTCACCCTGGCGTGTACCTCTTTGTGCAGCTCGTGGCTCCCGTGGCTGAGGTTGAACCGCGCCACGTTCATCCCGGCGGCGATCAGCTCGCGCAGGCGCTCCGGAGAGGAGGTGGCGGGCCCCAGTGTGCAGACAATCTTCGCTCGACGACTCACAAGTCCTACCCTAATTGGTACAGACCACTTGATGATGACGAAGTTCACAGCACCCGGCGAAATCCAGGTGACATGAGCCTGCCATCTACGGCTCCCCGGCACGTCGCCGCAGGTAGGAGGTGCGGCCCCGGAGGGGGACCGCAAGGGGTGCGACAGGGCGCGCGAGGTCCGTATTGGTCTTCGTGTACTCCTCAGAATAGTTGTCGCATGGTGTGCGAGGGGCCCACATGGACGGCGACGGCCCCGGTCGGGCAGATTCGAACCGCCGGACCGGGGCCGGAAACCCCTGGCTCAGCCCTTGGTCGTGGCCGCGCGGTAGGCGTCGACCAGGCCGTGCCCGTAGAAGCCGTTCTTCGCCTTGGAACCGGCGCAGGTGTGGGTCTCCTCGCTCACCGTGTAGGTGGTGGAGCCGGAGGACGGGCAGGCCACCGGGGTCGCCGTCGCGTACAGCAGCTTCTCCACCTGGGCCGGGGACATGGTCAGCCCGCCCTTGCCGGGCTTGCCGAAGCGGCTGATCAGGATCGCGGCCACGCCGGTGGCGTGCGGCGAGGCCATCGAGGTGCCGGAGAGGTACTGGTAGTAGAAGCAGTTGCCGTGGTGGCACTCGCGCACCACCGAGGAGCTGGTCGGCTTGCCCTTGGCGTCGATCAGCTTCTGCTTGCGCAACGCCCCCGCCGGAGCGGCGGCGAGGATCTCCCTCGCCGTGCCCTTGATCGAGGTGCCGGTGTCGGAGGGGTCGCCGCCGGGGGCGGACAGGTCGGTCTGCTCGATGCCGTAGTCGGAGTACCAGGCCTTGCGCTCGCTCGGGCCGACGGCGGAGACGGAGATGACGCCGCGCGACTCGGCCGGCACGTTGATGCACGAGTTGTCGATCGTGCGCTCGCGCTCCTTGCCGAGCGGATAGCCCGGGCTCTCGGCGTCGCTCGTCGGGGCGCCGAGGTCGGTCGCGCCGTTGCCGAGCGCGGTGATCAGCGTGACGCCGCGGTTGCGGGCGTAGTCGAGCGCGCGCTGGACGCCGGTGATGATGCCGGCCTGCTGCAGCTGGTCGGCCTTGGAGTCGGCCGGGTTGTTCGTGCAGTTGAACGTCCAGGGGTCGACGAAGAAGCTCATGTTGACCACGTCGATGCCCGCGTCGCCGGCGTAGGTGAGCGCGTCGAGGACCGGCTTGAGGAAGAAGAAGCCCGAGTCGGTGCCGGCGCGCAGGTTGACCAGCGACACGTTCGGCGCGACGCCCGCGACGCCGATGCCGTTGAGCGGCGAGCCGATGGTGCTGGCGACGTGGGTGCCGTGGCCGTCGTCGTCCTCGTCGACCGGGTCCTTGCAGCTCTTGTGCTCGCAGGGCCCGTCCAGCGTCTTGCCGTTCGGGTCCTTCGGGCGGTCGGTCACGAAGTTGCGGCTGAGCTTGCGGTCGAAGTTGGGGGCGATGTCGGGGTGCCTGCCGTCCACGCCGGTGTCGATGATGCCGACCAGGACCTTCTTGCTGCCGCGCTCCTTGGCGTACGAGCCGCTCGGCGTGGCGCCGATCATCTTCATGTCCCACTGGCGGCCCGACAGCGGGTCTCCGCCGCGCGAGGACGCCGCGCCGGCCGCGACCCCGGAGGCCGAGGCGGCGGCGGGGACCGCGGGCGCCGAGGCGCTCGCGGGCACGGAGGCCGGTGCGGAGGAGGTCGCGGGGACCAGGGCCGGCACGGAGGCCGGACCTTGGGCGTGCAGGGCGGTGGTCGCGCCGATCCGGCGGTTGTCGGTAACGCCGACGACCGCCGGGCTGGCGCCGAGCCGCTCGGCGAAGGCCGTGCCGGGGCCGTGGGCGAGGACGTAGCCGAGCTTGCCGTCCACGGCGTCGGCCGTGCCGCCACCCGCCTTGATCGCGCTCAGCGCCTGGGCCTGGGCGCCCTGGGCGTAGAAGACGAGGTACTCGCCCGTCTTCGCCTCTATGGGCGCGGCCGCCACCGGGCCCGCGCCCGTCACGAGCGAGCCCGCGGCGAGCGCGGCCGCCACTGCCAGCGAGACGGCGGCGCCCCCGAGTCTTCTGTACCCCCGCACCATCGACCTTCCCCTCTGCCTGTCACACAACGAGGCAGCATCTTTCAGGGGATCGAGCGCCAAAGCAAGTTGTCTCCGAAAATCTTGGCAATCGATCCGTTATAGACATATATAGCTATAAAGAATGTAAGAGACTACCGAAACTAATACAAAAAGGACGGCGTCCCAACGACGGGACGCCGTCCTTCCAGAGTGTCAGACCAGGGGCCGGGCCGTCGGCGGGATCGCCACCGGCAGGGCCGTGTGACCGGTCAGGTAGCGGTCGGCGGCGGCCGCGGCCGAGCGGCCCTCCGCGATCGCCCACACGATGAGCGACTGCCCGCGACCCATGTCACCGGCCACGAACACGCCCTCCACACCCGACATGTACGACTTGTCCCGAACGACGTTCCCCCGGGCGTCGAAGAACGACTCCGGGTCGGCGGCCAGCGCGGCGAGGTCGCCGAGCAGGGCGCCCTTCTCCGGCCCGAGGAAGCCCATCGCCAGCGTGACCAGCTCCGCCGGGATCTCCCGCTCGCTGCCCGGGATCGGCTTGAACCCCGTCGCCGGGCCCTCCACGTCGACCAGCCGCAGGGCCCTCACCCGTCCCTGCTCGTCGGCGACGAACTCCGTCGTCGACACGGCGTACACCCGCGCGCCGCCCTCGGCCTCGAGCTCCTCGTGGGCGCTCTCCATCTTGAACAGCATCGGGTAGGTCGGCCACGGCTGGGAGTGCGGCCGCGCGTCCGGCGGCATCGGCATGATCTCCAGCTGGGTGACCGAGGCCGCGCCCTGGCGGACCGCCGTGCCGACGCAGTCGGCGCCGGTGTCACCGCCGCCGATCACCACGACGTGCTTGCCCTCGGCCGACACCGGAGAGACCTTGAGGTCGCCCTCCTGCACCTTGTTGGAGAGCGGGAGGTACTCCATGGCCTGGTAGATGCCCGCGTGCTCGCGCCCGGCCACCGGCAGGTCGCGCCAGGCGGTCGCGCCACCGGCGAGGACGATCGCGTCGAACTCCTCGCGCAGCCGCTCGGCCGTGACGTCGACGCCCACGTTGACGCCCGTGCGGAACTCGGTGCCCTCCGCGCGCATCTGCGCCAGGCGCCGGTCGACGTGCCGCTTCTCCATCTTGAACTCGGGGATGCCGTACCGCAGCAGGCCCCCAATGCGGTCGGCGCGCTCGAAGACCACCACGTCGTGCCCGGCCCGGGTGAGCTGCTGGGCGGCGGCGAGGCCGGCCGGCCCCGAGCCGACGACCGCGACCCGCCGGCCGGTCTTGACCGCGGGCGGCTGCGGAGGAACCCAGCCCTCGGCGAACGCCCGGTCGATGATCTCCACCTCGACCCGCTTGATCGCCACGGGGTCGGAGTTGATGCCGAGGACGCACGCCGCCTCACACGGAGCCGGGCACAGGCGGCCGGTGAACTCCGGGAAGTTGTTCGTGGCGTGCAGCCGCTCGATCGCCTCGTGCCAGTCGTCGCGGAAGACGAGGTCGTTCCACTCGGGGATGAGGTTCCCGAGCGGGCAGCCGTTGTGGCAGAACGGGATGCCGCAGTCCATGCAGCGCGCGGCCTGCTTGGTGAGCGCGGGCTTCGGGAAGTCCTCGTAGACCTCCCGCCAGTCGCGGATGCGGACGTCGACCGGGCGGCGCGCCGGCAGCTCACGTGCGTGCGTCAGAAACCCCTTGGGGTCGGCCATCGGTGAAACCTCCCTTAACCGTGTACGGCGGCCATGACCGCCTCGTCGATGTCCCGGCCCTCGGCACGCGCGGCCTCCAGAGCCTTGAGCACCCGCTTGTAGTCGATCGGCATGACCTTGCCGAAGCGGGTGAGCGTGTCCTCCCAGTCGTCGAGCAGCGTCTTGGCGACCGTGGAGCCGGTCTCCGCCAGGTGGCGCTCGACGATGTCCCTCAGGAACTCCGAGTCCTCCTCGGTGAGCTCCTCGATGGCGACCATCTCGCGGTTGACCCGCACCGGGTTGAGGTCGAGCACGTAGGCGATGCCGCCCGACATGCCCGCCGCGAAGTTGCGCCCGGTCGGGCCGAGCACGATCGCCCGGCCGCCGGTCATGTACTCGCAGCCGTGGTCGCCCACGCCCTCCACGACGGCGGTGGCGCCGGAGTTGCGGACGCAGAACCGCTCGCCCACGACTCCCCTGATGAAGACCTCTCCCGAGGTCGCCCCGTACAGGCCGACGTTGCCGGCGATGACCTGCTCCTCGGCGCTGAACGGCGCGTCGGGGTGCGGCCGGACCGTCACCCGGCCGCCCGACAGGCCCTTGGCGAGGTAGTCGTTGGCGTCGCCGGTGAGCCGCAGGGTGAGGCCCCTCGGCACGAACGCGCCGAAGGAGTTGCCCGCCGAGCCCGTGAAGCTCACGTCGATCGTGTTGTCGGGCAGGCCCGCCCCGCCGTGCCGCTTGGTCACCTGGTGGCCGAGCATCGTGCCGACCGTGCGGTTGACGTTGCGGATGGGCAGCTCCAGCGTCACCCGGTCGCCGTACTCCAGCGCGCCCTCGGTGAGCTGGATGAGCGTGTTGTCCAGCGCCTTGTCCAGGCCGTGGTCCTGGGCGACCGTGCGGTGCAGCGGCGTTCCCTCCGGCAGGGAGGGCACGTGCAGGATCGGGGACAGGTCGAGACCCGCCGCCTTCCAGTGGTCCTCCGCGGCCGTGGTGTCCAGGAACTCGGCGTGGCCCACGGCCTCGTCGATCGAGCGGAACCCGAGCGCGGCGAGGTACTCGCGGACCTCCTCGGCGATGAACTCGAAGAAGTTCACGACGAACTCCGGCTTGCCGGTGAACCGCTTGCGCAGCTCGGGGTTCTGCGTGGCGACCCCGACCGGGCAGGTGTCCAGGTGGCAGACGCGCATCATGACGCAGCCGGAGACCACCAGCGGCGCGGTGGCGAAGCCGAACTCCTCGGCGCCGAGCAGCGCGGCGACCACGACGTCCCGGCCCGTCTTGAGCTGGCCGTCGGCCTGCACGACGATGCGGTCGCGAAGGCCGTTGAGCAGCAGCGTCTGCTGGGTCTCGGCCAGGCCGAGCTCCCAGGGGGCGCCCGCGTGCTTGATGGAGGTCAGCGGCGAGGCGCCGGTGCCGCCGTCGTGGCCGGAGATGAGCACCACGTCGGCGTGCGCCTTGCTGACCCCGGCCGCCACGGTGCCGACCCCGACCTCCGCGACGAGCTTCACGTGGACGCGCGCCTCGGGGTTGCTGTTCTTCAGGTCGTGGATCAGCTGGGCCAGGTCCTCGATCGAGTAGATGTCGTGGTGCGGCGGCGGCGAGATGAGGCCGACGCCGGGCGTGGAGTGCCGGGTCTTGGCGATCCACGGGTACACCTTGTGGCCGGGCAGCTGCCCGCCCTCGCCGGGCTTGGCGCCCTGCGCCATCTTGATCTGCAGGTCGGCCGCGTTGACCAGGTACTCGCTGGTGACGCCGAACCGGCCGGAGGCCACCTGCTTGATGGCGCTGCGGCGTGCCGGGTCGTAGAGCCGGTCGGGGTCCTCGCCGCCCTCACCGGTGTTGGACTTGGCGCCCAGCCGGTTCATGGCGATCGCGATGGTCTCGTGCGCCTCCTTGGAGATCGACCCGTAGGACATCGCGCCGGTGGAGAAGCGCTTGACGATGCTCTCGACCGGCTCGACCTCCTCGATCGGCACGGGCGGGCGCACGCCCTCGCGGAGCTTGAACAGCCCGCGCAGGGTCATGAGCTTCTCGGCCTGGGTGTCGACCAGCTCGGTGTACTGCTTGAAGACCTCGTAGCGGCGGGTGCGGGTGGCGTGCTGCAGCCTGAAGACCGTCTCGGGGTTGAACAGGTGCGGCTCGCCCTCGCGGCGCCACTGGTACTCCCCGCCGACGTCCAGGCGCCGGTGGGCGTTCTCGGCGCGCGGGTAGGCCCGCAGGTGCCGTAGGCCGACCTCCTTGGCGAGGACGTCGAAACCGACGCCGCCCAGGCGGGAGGTGGTGCCGGCGAAGCAGGCGTCGATGACCTCCTCGCCCAGCCCCAGCGCCTCGAAGATCTGCGCGCCGGTGTAGGAGGCGACCGTGGACACGCCCATCTTGGACATGATCTTCAGCACGCCCTTGCCGTACGCCTTGATCAGGTTGCGCACGGCCGCGCGCGGGTCGAGGTCCAGCGCCCCGGAGGCCACCATGTCCTCGGCGGTCTCGATCGCCAGGTAGGGGTTGACGGCCGAGGCGCCGTAGCCGATCAGCAGCGCCATGTGGTGGGCCTCGCGGGCCTCGCCGGTCTCGACGACCAGGCCGACGCGCGTACGCGACTTCTCGTGGATCAGGTGGTGGTGCACCGCGCCGGTGAGCATCAGCGACGGGATCGGGGCCAGGCTGCGGTCGGAACCGCGGTCGGACAGCACGATGATGCGCGCGCCGTCCGCGATGGCCTGCGACACCTCGGCGCAGATCTCCTCCAGGCGGTGCAGCAGCCCCTCGCCGCCGCCTGCGACCTCGAAGAGTCCGGAGACGACGTGCGGCTGGAAGCCGGGCAGCGCGCCCTCGTCGTTGATGTGGATGATCTTGGCGAGCTCGTCGTTGTCGATCACCGGGTACGGCAGGACCAGCCGGCGGCAGGACGCCGGGTCCGGCGAGAGCAGGTTGCCCTCCGGCCCGATGGTGGTCTGCAGCGAGGTGACCAGCTCTTCGCGGATCGCGTCCAGCGGCGGGTTGGTGACCTGGGCGAACAGCTGGCTGAAGTAGTCGAACAGCAGCCGGGGCTTCTCGCTCAGCACCGCCACCGGGGAGTCGGTGCCCATGGAGCCGATCGGCTCGGCGCCCGCCTTGGCCATCGGGGCCAGGATGACGCGCAGCTCCTCCTCGGTGTAACCGAAGGTCTGCTGGCGCTTGACCAGGGCCTCGTGGGTGACGATCGGGCGCTGCCGCTCGGGCAGCTCCTCGAAGCGGACGAGTCCGGCGTGCAGCCACTCGCCGTACGGGTGGGCGGCCGCCAGCTCGGCCTTGACCTCGTCATCCTCGATGATCTTGCCGCGCTCGGTGTCGACCAGGAACATCTTGCCCGGCTGGAGGCGGCCCTTGCGGACGACCTTGGACGGCTCGATGTCCAGCACGCCGGCCTCGGAGGCCAGGACGACCAGGCCGTCCTCGGTCACCCAGAACCGGCCGGGACGCAGGCCGTTGCGGTCCAGGACCGCGCCGACCAGGGTGCCGTCGCTGAAGGTGATCGACGCGGGGCCGTCCCACGCCTCCATGGAGGTGGAGTGGTACTCATAGAAGGCCCGCCGCGCGGGATCCATCTCGGTGTGGTTCTCCCACGCCTCGGGGATCATCATCAGCACGGCGTGCGGGAGGCTCCTGCCGCCCAGGTGGAGAAGTTCGAGGCACTCGTCGAAGGACGCCGTGTCGGAGGCGTCGGGGTCGCAGATCGGGAAGAGCCGCGAAAGGTCGCCGGGGATCAGTTCGGTCGCCAGCATCGCCTCGCGGGCCCGCATCCAGTTGCGGTTGCCCTTGACGGTGTTGATCTCGCCGTTGTGCGCGATGTACCGGTACGGGTGCGCCAGGGGCCACGACGGGAAGGTGTTGGTCGAGAACCGCGAGTGGACCAGCGCGATCGCGCTCACGAACCGCTCGTCGGAGAGGTCGGGGAAGAAGGGCTCCAGCTGCGGGGTGGTCAGCATGCCCTTGTAGACGATGGTCCGCGAGGACAGCGAGGGGAAGTAGACGTCCACCTCGTGCTCGGCCCGCTTGCGCAGGCAGAAGGCCAGGCGGTCGAGCTCCAGCCCGGACTCGCCGTTGGGCGAGGCGACGAAGAGCTGCCAGAACGATGGCATCACGGCGCGGGCGCTCGGCCCGGCGTGGGCGGTGTCGACGGGGACCTCGCGCCAGCCGAGAACGGTCAGGCCCTCCTCGGCGGCGATCTCCTCGATCATCCCCATGCCGATGGCGCGGGCCTGCTCGTCGAGCGGCAGGAACGCGATGCCTGCGGCGTAGGAGCCGGCCGAGGGAAGGGGGAAGTCCACTGATCCGCGGAGGAGCGCGTCGGGCATCTGCGTCAGGATGCCGGCGCCATCGCCGGTATCCGGTTCGCTACCCTTTGCCCCTCGGTGGTCCAGGTTGCACAGCGCCGTCAGGGCCTTCGCGACGATGTCGTGGCTTCGGCGCCCGGCGACATCGGCGACCATCGCTACACCACAGGCGTCGTGCTCCTGCGAAGGGTGGTAAAGGCCCTGGGGCTCGGGGAACCCGAGGCGGGCAGCAGGCATTGAATCCCTCCCGTCGTCTTCGTCTGCTTCGTCTGGATTGGCGAGTGCAGGCAAGAGGGACGACGTTGGCCCTGCTGCTGTTAGGTGTGTAGAGACTACCTCACCCTGTCGGAATAGTGCCCGCCAGGTGGGAATCGCGAACATTCACCGTATGGGTGGACACCTCGATGTCCGTTGTCGTACGTCCCAGGCCGCAGTTCCATAACGTCGGTAAAAAAGATGTTATTCCAGGTGGCAGGCTCGGTAGGTGCTCTGTAACCGGTCAGGAGAGGGTCAAGTTTCAACCGGTCGCGCTCAGCACCCGCTGCTGGACGAACCGGCCGAGGCCCTCCAGGGCCACCTGCGGGAAGGTCAGGTCGACCGAGCCCTCGTCGCCCACCGGCCCGACCCAGTTCACGACCACGAAATGGCCGAGGGCCCGCACCTCCGCCCTGCTGTGGCCGGCGTCGAACGAGCCGGGCTGGCCGGGCGCGAGCCGCAGGAAGCCGCCGCCGTGCCCGGAGCCGAGCGCGTCGACGAGCCGGTCCGCCGAGGCGCCGTCGGGCATGTCGAAGACGGCGTACTGGCCCGACACACCGCCGTCCGCGCTGGCGAAGCTCGCCCGCACCACCTGGGCGCATCCCGCGGCGGCCGCCGTGGGACCGCTCCCCCACAGCGCCTCGGAGCAGTCGGCCGACATCGAGACCTGACGGCGCTCCATGGTCACCCCTGAGGAGGCCGGTGCGGCCGAGCCGAACACCTCGCGCTCGCTCAGCGGGCGGGGATCGTCGCGCCGGCTGGCGATGGGCGCGTACAGCGCGGAGGTGCGCTCGGCGCGGATCCTCGCCGGGGCCGGACCGGTCTGCGGGCGGGTGACCAGGAACACGATCGCCCCCACCCCGGCGAGCGCGCCCGCGACCGCGACGGCGATCCACGTACGGCTGGGCATGGCCACCGACCCTACCCGGCCGGGGGTGCCGCGGGCCCGGTGACCGCGACGATACGACGGTAGATCGGCTTCTCCGCGGCCCGGGCGCTCAGAGCGAGCGAGACGAAGTCGTCCTTCGCCGTCGCCTCCTGGCCGTCGAGCCGCCCGACCCACACGAACCCCGCGTAGTGCCCCATGGCGTGGCCACTGGCCTCGCTGTAGCCGTCGGCGGGGAACGCCGCGATCTTCGACTCCAGCACCCGCACCCACCCTCCCCCTCGGTAGAGGGTCGACATCTGCTGCACGAACCCCTCGGCCGAGGCGGCGTCCGCCATGTTGAACAGGGTGTACTGGGCGACGTACCGGCGGTCGGCGCTGAGGTACAGGCCCCGCACGGCCTGGGTGCAGCCCGTCTCCCCCAGCTTGGCCAGCACGCTGCCGCCCCACACGGCGGGCGCGCAGGCGCCGTCCAGGCGGCGGGCGGCCAGCCTGAGCGTCAGCTTGCCGCTCTTGAGGTTCTTCACGGAGAAGACCTCCTCGGCTCGCAACGGGGTCTTGTCCGCCTTGCGGTCGCCGATCGGGGCGAAGAGCTTGGGCGACGGCCACGCCTGGTAGTCGGCCGGACGGGGCAGCCCGATCGCGTCGGCGGGCGTGCCCTGATCGGCGGGCGGGCCGGAGACGCCGAGGGTGCTCACTATGGCGGTCAGCCCGAAACCGCCGAGCAGCACCGCCAGCACCGTGCCCACGCCGAACAGGACGCGCTGCTGCCGCTGGGACAGGCCCCGCTCGGACAGGGCCCCGACTTCGAACGACGACCGTCGCCGCTTGCTGCCACCGCGCGCGCTCACAGGCCGCCGGACCCCAGAAGCCCGTCGACCGGCTCATGGCGCCCGAAGCCGATCTCGGCGCGCCCCCCCGAGGAGCCGCCCTGGGTCATCGCGAATTCGCCTCCGAGTCCGCTGCCGCCGGAGCCGCCGCGTCGCTCGCGCCGGGGGCAGTGGCCTTCTCGTCCGAGACGCCGGCACTCTCGTGCGGGTCGGCCTGGCTCGCCGGGTGGGACCGGTCGGCGGTGTCGTCCGCGTCCGCCGAGGCGGTGGCCGGCTCTGCCTTCACGGCAGCCTCACCGGCATCCGGCTCTGCCTCCACAGCAGCCTCACCGGCATCCGGTCCGGTCTTCGCGGCCGGCGCGTCGTCGCCCGGTGAATCCTCCGCGGCGGCGCCCGGCTCGGGCGAATCCCCGGCGGAGGCGTTCGCGGCCGCGGCCTCGGCGAGTTCGTGCTCGTCGGCCTGGCCCGCGTCGTGCGCCGGGTCGAGGGCGTCACCGCGCGCCGGGACCACGATCTCCTCGGTGGTCTTGTTCCTGGTCAGCCAGAAGTAGGCCAGGGCGCCGAGGAGGATCACGATGGAGGTCCACTGGTTCAGCCGCAGGCCGAGGATGTGGTGGGCCGGATCGACCCGCATGCCCTCGATCCAGAAGCGGCCGATCGTGTAGCCCGCGACGTAGAGCGCGAACAGCCGGGCGTGACGCAGCCCGTAACGCCTGCCCGCCCACACCAGGACGCCGGCCAAGGCGAGGTCCCACAGCGACTCGTACAGGAACGTGGGGTGGTAGGTCGCCTCGCCCGGGATCGTGCCGGGACGGCCCGGGTCGATCTCCAGCCCCCACGGCAGGCTGGTCGGCCCGCCGAACAACTCCTGGTTGAAGTAGTTGCCCCAGCGGCCGATGGCCTGCGCCACCGCGATGCCGGGTGCCACGGTGTCGGCCACCGCCGACAGGGAGATGCCGCGCCTGCGGCAGGCGATCCACACTCCGACGCCGCCGAGCGCCACGGCTCCCCAGATGCCGAGACCGCCGTGCCAGATGAACAGGGCGTCGATCGGCCGGTTCGGGGCGTCAGGCGCGAAGTACAGCTGCCAGTCGGTGATGACGTGGTACAGCCGCCCGCCGACCAGGCCGAACGGAACGGCCCAGACGGCGAGATCGGTGATCGTGCCGGGCTCGCCGCCTCGGGCGCGCCAGCGGCGCTCGCCGATCCAGACGGCGACGACGACGCCGAGCACGATGCAGAAAGCGTAGGCCCGCAGAGGGATCGGTCCGAGGTACCAGACCCCTTCTGGCGGGCTGGGAATGGAGGCCAGGGGCATGTCAGGTGACGTTACCGGTTCCCGGCCTACTTCGCGGCATCAAGGATGGCCTGGCGCAGGGACGCGGGGTTGAACGCGACGCCATTGTCGACCTCCTGGCCGTTGAGCCGCAGCGTCGGGGTGCCCTTGGGGAACTGCCCGGAGTCTGTGGCCTTCTTGTTGAAGTCGGCCTGGGTCAGGGCGTACTTCTGGGTCCGCACGCAGGACTCGAAGCCCGGATCAGTGACGCCGGCCTCCTTGCCCCACTTCACCAGGTCATCGAGCGCGAAGCCCTGCGCCGTCTCTGCGGGCTGCTCCTTGAAGAGCCGGTCGTGGAAGGCCATCCACTGCTTGCCGTCGGTCACGCAGCGGGCCGCCGCGGAGGCGCGCACGGTGTTGCCGTGGGCGGGCTCCTCGGTGAAGATGTTGACCGGGTGGTAGACGACCTTGACCTGGCCCGCCGCGGCCATGTTCTTCACCGTCGGCGTGCTGGTCTGCTCGAACAGCTTGCACGCCGGGCACTGGAAGTCCTCGTAGATGTCGAGAACGGGCTTCTCGACGCCGGGCTTCGCCATGACCGTGGTGCCGTCGGCCTGGTGGCTGATCGGGGCGAGCTGCGCGGTGGCGGTCTCGGACTTGCCCGACTGGACATACCACCAGCCGCCCGCGATGACCGCGATCGCCACGATGACCACCGCGGCGATGGTGACGACCCGTTTGCGCTGCTGCTGCCGGCGCTCCTGCTCGCGCTGCGCCTTGATGCGCTCGCGGGCGGAACCCTCCCGCGCGGCCTTTCCCATCAGAGACTCTCCTTCATATCTGGCTCATGCCGGGCTCATGCCGGGCTCTTCACCATCGATGCCGCCATCCTCGCCGTCGTGCGCCGCCGGGGCCGCGACCAGGCCCAGAGCGGAGTCGAGCGAGAGGCGGCCGGGGGCGAACCGGACGATCCACGCGCCCAGCAGGAACAGCCCGCCGTCCCGGAGGATCTCCCAGAAATAGCTGGGACTCTGCCCGGCGGCCAGCTTGCCTCCGCCGCCGAAGCAGCCGCAGTCGATGCGCAGGCCGCGCGCCCACGCCGACGCGATGCCGACCACGAAGGCCAGCATGAGCAGCGCGGAGACGACACCCGCCGCACGCGTGAGCAACCCGACAACCAGCAACACCCCGACGACGATCTCGACGATCGGCAGGCCGTAGCCCACCGCGGTGGCGACCTGCGCCGGCAGCAGCTCGTAGGCCTGCACTGCCTGGACCGACAGCGCCGGTGTGCCGATCTTCAGCCAGCCGGCCACGATCAGCACGCCCGCGACCACCAGCCGGGCGACGGTCGTCACCCAGGGTACCGCCGGATGCGCGTAAAGCGACCTCATCGGCGCGGCCTCCTCGACCTCACCAGCATCAGCGTCTCCTTTGTCCCCGCGAAACGTGCCGCGGAAGGGTCGAGCCGCGACGCCCCTGTCACCGGGGCGGCGGACCTCACTCCGGACTTCGGCCTTCCGCCGAAGGCTACCGGCAGTACAGCCCACCATGAGGCCGATAAGCGTCCGGTAAACAATCTTCGAAAGAAGACTGCCAAAGTGTGGTGACCTCGGGAAACCGACAGGAGGACCTTTCCGGCGGGACCAACGGCCCCTTGACCGGGGTCAGGCGCGGACGCCCGCCGCCAGCTCGGAGGCGAGCTCGCGCACCGCCGACAGCCCGGAGGCCTCGTCGGGGGCGTCCAGGAGGCGGCGGATGAACGCCGAGCCGACGATGACACCGTCGGCGTACCCCGCGACCTCGGCGGCCTGCGCGCCCGTGCCGACGCCGAGCCCGACGCAGACGGGCAGGTCGGTCTGGGCGCGGCACCGCTTCACCAGGCCCTCGGCCGCCGCGCCCACGCTCGTGCGCGCGCCGGTGACGCCCATGAGCGAGGCGGCGTAGACGAAACCGGTGCAGCACTCGGCCACGGCCTGGATGCGCTCGTCCGGGGAGCTCGGCGCGACCAGGAAGACGGTGTCGATGCCCGAGGCGGCGCTGACCTCGCGCCAGGGCCCGGCCTCCTCAGGGGTGAGGTCGGGGGTGATGGTGCCGGTGCCGCCCGCGTTCGCCAGATCGCGGGCGAACCGCTCGGCGCCGTAGCGGTCGATCGGGTTCCAGTAGGTCATGACCAGCACGGCCGCGCCGCTCTTGGCCACTCCCTCGACGGTGCGCATCACGTCGGCGATGCGGGTGCCGTTCACCAGGGCGCGGTGCACGGCGTCCTGGATGGTGGGGCCGTCCATCAGCGGGTCGGAGTAGGGCAGGCCGATCTCGATGACGTCACAGCCGGCCTCCACCATGGCGGTCGCGGCGGCGATGGCGCCGTCCTTGGTGGGGAAGCCGGCCGGGAGGTATCCGACGAGCGCGGCGCGCCTGTCGGCCCGTGCCTTCTCGAACACCGTCTGCAGAGTCGTCATGTCAGGATGTCCCGCTTTAGAGGTCTGAGGCCTACAGGTTGAAGTACTTCATGGCGGTGCCCATGTCCTTGTCGCCGCGCCCGGAGAGGTTGACCAGGATGGTCGCCTCCGGGCCGAGCTCGCGGCCGAGCTTCATCGTGCCCGCCAGGGCGTGCGCCGACTCGATGGCCGGGATGATGCCCTCGGTGCGCGCCAGGATGGAGAACGCCTCCATCGCCTCGGCGTCGGTGATGCCGTGGTAGGTGGCGCGGCCGGTGTCCTTCAGCCAGGCGTGCTCGGGGCCGACGCCGGGGTAGTCCAGGCCCGCCGAGATCGAGTGGGACTCGATGGTCTGGCCCTCGTCGTCCTGCAGGACATAGGTGCGGGAGCCGTGCAGCACGCCGATCGAGCCCTCGGTGAGGGTGCAGGCGTGCTCGCCGGTCTCCACGCCGTGCCCGGCGGCCTCGTAGCCGTGGAGCGCGACGCCCTCGTCGCCGATGAAGGCGTGGAAGATGCCGATGGCGTTGGAGCCGCCGCCGACGGCCGCGGCCACGGCGTCGGGCAGGCCGCCTGTGAGCTCCAGGACCTGGCGGCGGGCCTCGACGCCGATGATGCGCGCGAAGTCGCGGACGATCTCGGGGAACGGGTGAGGCCCGGCGACCGTGCCGAACAGGTAGTGCGTGGTGTCGACGTTGGTCACCCAGTCGCGGAAGGCCTCGTTGATGGCGTCCTTGAGGGTGCGGCTGCCGTTGCCGACCGGGACGACCCTCGCGCCGAGGAGCTTCATGCGGGCGACGTTGAGCGCCTGGCGCTCGCAGTCGACCTCGCCCATGTAGATGACGCATTCGAGGCCGAGCAGCGCGCAGGCGGTCGCGGTGGCGACGCCGTGCTGGCCTGCGCCGGTCTCGGCGATGACGCGGGTCTTGCCGAGGCGCTTGGTCAGCAGCGCCTGGCCCAGCACATTGTTGATCTTGTGGGCGCCGGTGTGGGTGAGGTCCTCGCGCTTGAGCAGGACGCGGGCGCCCCCCGCCACCTCGCT
Source organism: Sphaerisporangium perillae (assembly GCF_023276435.1). Taxonomy (GTDB): domain Bacteria; phylum Actinomycetota; class Actinomycetes; order Streptosporangiales; family Streptosporangiaceae; genus Sphaerisporangium; species Sphaerisporangium perillae. The sequence continues at coordinate 7,242 of NZ_JALLPO010000045.1, read as the reverse complement.
GAACCGGCGGACCTCGGTGATGGTCGTCGGCCGGCCGGCGTAGGTGCGCAGCAGGTGGTCGAACTCGCTGATGAACGCCGGGTCGGTCTTGGCCTCGGCGTAGATCTTGGCGACCTCGTCGAGGGCCGGGATCAGCGCCTCGGGCACGAAACGGCCGCCGAAGACGCCGAAGCGCCCCCGGTCGTCGGGGTCGTCGCCCGCGACGCCGCCGCCCACGAGGTCGGCGGCGGTGATGAGGGAGCCTTCTGCGATCGTCACTGCTGCCTCTCGGGTCCGTTGTCGAGTCGCGATGCGGGGTGTGCTCCCGCGGTGACCAGGTCGACCACCGCGGCCCTCGGGTCCTTGCCGGTGACCAGGCTCTCGCCGACGAGCACGGCGTCGGCTCCGGCGCGGGCGTAGGCCAGCAGGTCGTGCGGGCCGCGCACGCCGGACTCGGCGATCTTGATGACGCCGTCCGGGATCTTGGGCGCGATCCGCGCGAAGACGTCGCGGTCGACCTCCAGGGTCTTGAGGTTCCGCGCGTTCACGCCGATGATCTTCGCACCCGCTTCGAGGGCCCGGTCGAGCTCCTCTTCAGTATGCACCTCGACCAGCGGCGCGAGGCCGATCGACTCGGCCCTCTCGATCAACGAGACGAGGGCGTTCTGGTCAAGGGCGGCCACGATGAGCAGCGCCAGGTCGGCGCCGTGGACCCGCGCCTCCCAGAGCTGGTAGGAGGTGACCACGAAGTCCTTGCGCAGGACCGGGATGTCGACGGCCGCGCGCACCGCGGCCAGGTCGTCGAGGCTGCCGCCGAACCGGCGCCGCTCGGTCAGCACGCTGATGACGTGCGCGCCGCCCGCCTCGTAGTCGCCGGCCAGCGCCGCCGGGTCGGCGATCGCCGCCAGGGCGCCCTTGGAAGGGCTGGACCGCTTGACCTCGGCGATGACCGAGACCTTGTCCCCGCCCAGCGCGGCGTAGGCGTCCCTGGTGGCCGGCGCCCGCTGGGCGCGGTCCTTGAGCTCCGCCAGCGACACGGCCCGCTGCCGATCGGCGAGGTCGGCTCGCACGCCGTCCAGGATCTCGTCGAGCACGCTCACTTGATCTCCTCGCTTGGCTCGCTCACCCGATCAGGGTCCCTCCGGTCGACTGCGCCAGCGGGCCGAGGACACCTCGCCATCCGACCGTGATCGGCTGACCGGCTGATCGGCTCGGAGGCCGGCTTCCTCTCCCGACCTTGCCCTGCCGATGGTATCGGGCTTACCGCCGTCGCCTCGCCACAGGGGGCCGGATGCGGGACCCTCACGGCGCCAGGAACCTGCCGAAGGGCAGGTTCCGCACGATCCAGTAGACGATCACCAGCGTGAGGAACGCCCAGATGTAGGCAGGATGGGCGAGCGTCGTGCGGACCGGCCGCCGCTGCCAGGTGCGCAGGGTCCACCGGCCCCACCAGAACAGCAGGAACGGGATCGTGGCCACGGCGAGAGGGTTGAGCCCGAGCGCCGCCACCACGTCACCGTGCGCGAGCGCGTGGATGGTCCGCAATGTCCCGCAACCGGGGCAGTAGAGCCCGGTGAGGAACAGGAACGGGCAGGTCGGATAGTGACCCGGCGCGCTCGGATCCACCGCGCCGACGTACGCGAAGACCGCCCCCGTCAGTGCCGCCGCACCGAGGGGCGCGAGCATCGGCCGCATCCGGCCCCCGCCCCGCCTCCCGGTGGGCTCCGCGTGCGTCGCCATCGTTAGTTGCTGTAGGTCACGGTGCTCGCGCTGAAGAGCACCGCCAGAAGGACGAAGTAGAGGACGATCCCCACCACGTCGACCACGATGCCCCAGATGAGCGCCCGCTTCCACCACGTCTTCGCCTCTTCGGACGCGGCGATGGCCCCCTGGTAGTCACCGACGGCCCACTTGGAGTTGACCTGCGACGACTTCACGATCGACACGATGCCGAACGGAAGGCAGCAGAACAGCGTGGTGAGGATCGCCGGGACGAGGTGATTGTCCGGCGCGGCCGGCCCGCCGCCGTAGGGCCCCTGCTGGCCGTAGCCGTGACCGCCCTGGGGCGGCGGGTACCCGCCCTGCTGACCGTACCCCCCGCCCTGCTGACCGTAGCCGCCAGGCTGCTGGCCGTAGCCGCCGCCCTGCTGACCGTACCCCCCGGAGGGCTGGCCGCCGGGCTGCTGAGGGTCGTAACCCTCAGGATTGCCCGGCTGATTCCCGTAGCTCATGGAACGACTCCTGTGAGATCAATGCGCCTCTTGCGCTGCGGCAGCATAGCGATGAGCGGTGCCGTGCAGGGGCGATGTTCCGCTTTGTGGGCAACTTGTCATAGAAAACAGCACCTGGCGAGGGTCATTCAGGGCGGTGACCGGGGCCCTCGGCGTCGGTCGGATCGTCGCCGCGGTCGAGGGCGTCCCACAGCGACCGCTCGGCACGGCCGGGGCGCTCCGCGCGCGCGGCGCCTAGCGGCGGCGCCTGCCGCTCGTACCGGTCGGACATGCCCGGCCAGCGGCCGCCGCGCACCGCGGCCAGCGCGCCGGCCGCGACGAGCACCAGACCTCCGGTGATCGCGAGCACCGGCCAGAGCCGCGCCGGCGACACCACGACGTCGATCATGCTGGTGAGCGTGACGCGCGTCTCCGCGACCGCGATCATGTGCGCCTGGAAGGCTCCCTGCCACGCGCCCACGGTGACCGCCGCCCCGAGCAGCGCGAGCAGGACGCCGACCACCCTGCGCCACAGGCCGCGGGTCGCCAGCACGGCGACCACCGCGGCCAGCGAGGCCAGGGCCAGCGGGCTCAGGACGGGGGCCAGATCGCCGCCGGACAACGCGACCGGGGCGGTGTGGACGCCGCCGCCCGGAGCCGCCGGGAAGGCGACCTGCGCCCAGGTGCGCCCGGAGGCGAACAGGACCAGCGCCGCTCCGGCCACGCCGGCGGCCACCCACACCGGCAGGGCGCGCCGCGCGCCGTCCCGGGTGGCGCCCGCACGCGGCGGCGCGCCGGCCGCCGTCATCAGGACACCTCGAGCACGTCGGCGTCGAAGCATGTGCGGTCGCCGGTGTGGCAGGCCGCCCCGACCTGGTCGACCTTCAGCAAGATCGTGTCGCCGTCGCAGTCGAGGGCGACGTGCCTGACCCACTGGACGTGGCCGGAGGTCTCGCCCTTCACCCAGTACGAGCGCCGGCTGCGCGACCAGTAGGTCGCCCGGCCGGTGGTGAGCGTGCGGTGGAGCGCCTCGTCGTCCATCCATGCCAGCATCAGCACCTCGCCGGTGTCGTGCTGCTGGACGACCGCGGGCACCAGCCCGTCAGCAGTGCGCTTCAGGCGATCCGCGATCTTCTGGTCAAGAGGCATGAGGCAATTCTGCCGCAACCAGCCGGAGGGGCAGGTCACCGCAGGGGTGTGCCGTGAAACCCGCCGCGCCCCGGTACACCGATCCGGCCAGCCACCGCGACGTCGTGGAGGCCACGACCCGGCCCGAGGCGTTGACCAGCAGCGCCGGCGCCGGGATGCGCCTCAGAGAGGGGATGACGGCGCCCTCGAAGGACCGTACGAGCACGTCGGCCGCCGCCACTCCGATGAAGGCGCCCTCCACCAGCACCGGGACCGACAGCGTGAGGCTGTACTCGTCGGTGCACAGGTAGTCGACGTAGGGGCCGCAGACCGTGCGCTCGGCCCCGGAGTGCGGCCCGGCGAACCAGTCCCAGTGCGTGTAGTCGTAGAAGGCGCTGCTCGCGGGGTTGAGATCGCGCAGGAGCTGCACCGGAGCCCCGCTGGGGCCGTCCTGCCACCATTCCAGATACCAGGGGGCGTCGGAGAGCAGGCCGGGGGCGGCGATGAAGCCGATGCCCGCGATCAGCGCGCCGAGATGCCCGAACAGCATCGGCCGCAGCGCCGCGAGGTCGGCGGTCGCCGGCTCGCGGCCGGCGCGCCGGACGAGGCGGACCTGCTCGGCGGCGGCGACCCTGAGCTCGCGCAGGGCGCGGAAGACCTGCTCGGCGGTGTCGCTCACGGCCCGGCACGCCCGGGTGACGGTCGCGCCGGCCTCGTCCTCAACCTTCGTGGCCATGGTCCCGTTCATGTTTCCAGGAGCCGGAGCTCGATGAGATGCTCGATGGCGTCGAGCACGTGACGCTCGGCCAGATCGCGCGCCTGGTCGGCCTCACCCCGCTGGAGGGCCTCGGCGATGGCACGGTGCTCTGCCACCACCTCATCGTGCCGGGTGGCGCCCGAGCGCGGAAGCCAGAGCAACGGTCCGATGTCAGCCTGTAACCGGATCTCTTCCTGGGTGAGCCGCGCCGACTGGGAGGCGGCCGCCACCTCGATGTGGAAGCGCCCCTCGACCCGCCCCCGGCGCGCGTCGGAGCTCGTGGCCATCTCCTCCAGGGACCGCCACAGGGGCTGGACGTCGCCGGGCAGGGACCGCTGGGCCGCCAGGCGTGCCGCCGCCCCGGCGATGGCGGCGTAGTGGTCGCCGAGGTCGCGCAGCTCCCCCACGGTGAAGGCGCGCAGGCGCACCTCGAACTCGGCGCCGGAGGGGTCGGGCGGGACGCGGACGAAGCTCCCTCCGCCCCGGCCGCGCCGGGTCTCGACCAGGTCGCGCTGCCGCAGCGCCATGAGCGCCTCGCGCAGGGTCACGGTCGAGACGCCGAGACTGCCGGCCAGCTCGGCCTCGCTCGGGAGCTGCTCCCCGTCGGCCAGCAGGCCGAGGGCGATCGCGTCGGCGAGGCGGCGGACGACGGCCTCCACCCGGGCCGTGCTGTCGACCGGGGAGAACACGGCGAGGCGAGTGGGGTTCATGCCGTGCCTCTCCTCTGCCGCCGCCGGGTTACCACATAGATATCGGATCGTGCACTCCCATGAAACATTTAACCCCATATGTTTGCAGTCATGCCAGAGAACAACGTGGCGGTACGGCTGCGCGGCCTCCGCAAGAGCTTCGGCCCGGTGGAGGCGGTCGCCGGCGTCGACCTCGACATCGCCGACGGCGAGTTCTTCGCGATGCTCGGCCCATCCGGGTCGGGCAAGACCACCGTGCTGCGCATGATCGCCGGCTTCGAGTCGCCCACCTCCGGCACGGTCGAGCTCGGCGGGCGCGACGTCACCCGCCTGGCCCCCTTCGAGCGGGACGTCAACACCGTCTTCCAGGACTACGCGCTCTTCCCGCACATGAGCGTCATGCAGAACGTGGAGTACGGCCTGCGGGTCAAGAAGGTCGGCAAGGCCGAGCGGCGGGACCGCGCTCTGGAAGCCCTGCGCTCGGTGCGCCTGTCGGGCTTCGAGGCGCGGCGGCCCTCCCAGCTGTCCGGCGGGCAGCGCCAGCGGGTCGCCCTGGCGCGGGCCCTGGTCAACCGGCCCCGCGTCCTGCTGCTCGACGAGCCCCTGGGCGCCCTCGACCTCAAGCTCCGCGAGGAGATGCAGCTGGAGCTCAAGGAGATCCAGCGCCAGGTCGGCATCACCTTCCTGTTCGTCACCCACGACCAGGAGGAGGCCCTGACCATGAGCGACCGCATCGCGGTGTTCGACCAGGGCAGGATCGAGCAGGTCGGCACCCCCGCCGAGGTCTACGAGCGGCCCTCGACGCCGTTCGTGGCCGGGTTCGTCGGCACCTCCAACCTGATCTCCGGCGAGGCGGCCAAGGCCGTCCTCGGCAAGGAGGGCACCTACAGCGTGCGCCCGGAGAAGCTGCGCCTGGTGCTCGACCCGGACGCCGCCGTCGGCGCCGACGAGCACAGCGCCACCGGCACGGTCGCCGAGGTGGTGTACGCCGGGGCGGCGACCCGGTTCGTCGTCGACCTCGACGCCGGCGGCCGGCTGATCGTCCTCCAGCAGAACCTCGAGGTCTCCTCCATGGACGTGACCGGCCTGCGTGGCGGCCGTGTCCGGCTCGTGTGGAACCGCCGCCACGAGTTCGCCATCGCCTCCTGACCTTCTCCGTCCATTCGGCCCCCCATCCCAGCCCTCCTCATTTCGGCACTCCGCTCCATCCCTAGGAGAGACACCATGCGGTCCACCCGACTCGCGATCGCCACCGCCGCGCTCGCGCTGGCCGCCGCCGCCTGCGGCGGTGGCTCCACCAGCGGCTCCACCAGCGGCGGAGCCGGCACCGCCGCCCCCGGCCAGACCGGGTTCACCCCTCCCAAGCTGGAGGCGCAGAAGAGCCTCGGCGCCGGCGAAGGCCAGGTCAACCTGGTCGCCTGGGCCGGGTACGCCGAGGACGGCTCCAACGACCCCAAGGTCGACTGGGTCCACCCCTTCGAGCAGGCCAGCGGATGCAAGGTCAACACCAAGACCGCCGGCACCTCCGACGAGATGGTCAACCTGATGAAGACCGGCGAGTACGACGCCGTGTCCGCCTCCGGCGACGCCTCGCTGCGCCTGATCGCCTCCGGAACGGTCGCCCCGGTCAACACCGACCTGGTCCCCAACTACAAGAACGTGTTCGAGGGGCTGAAGCTCAAGCCGTGGAACTCCGTCGGCGGCGTCGCCTACGGCGTCCCGCACGGCCGGGGCGCCAACCTGCTGATGTGGCGCACCGACAAGGTCACCCCGGCGCCGGACTCCTGGAGCGTGGTGTTCGACCCGGCCTCCCCCTACAAGGGCAAGCTGACGGCCTACGACTCCCCCATCTACATCGCCGACGCCGCGCTCTACCTGATGGCCACCAAGCCCGAGCTCGGCATCAAGGACCCCTACGCCCTCGACGACAAGCAGTTCCAGGCCTCCGTCGACCTGCTCAAGCAGCAGAAGCAGAACATCGGCGAGTACTGGTCGGACTACACCAAGGCCGTGCAGTCCTTCAAGAGCGGCGACACCGTGGCCGGCACGACCTGGCAGGTCATCGCCAACCTCGTCAAGGCCGACAAGGCCCCCGTCGAGGCCATCCTGCCCAAGGAGGGCGCCACCGGCTGGTCGGACACCTGGATGGTCGCCGCCAAGGCCAAGCACCCGAACTGCGCCTACAAGTGGCTCGACTGGATCATCTCCCCCAAGGCCAACGCCCAGGTGGCCGAGTGGTTCGGTGAGGCGCCCTCGAACTCCGAGGCCTGCGCGCAGACCTCCGACAAGACCTTCTGCGACACCTACCACGCCACCGACGAGGCCTACTTCGCGAAGGTCCACTACTGGACCACCCCGATCGTCCAGTGCCTGGACGGCCGTACCGACGTCAAGTGCAAGGACTACTCGGAGTGGACCCGGGCATGGACGGAGATCAAGGGTTGATGGGTTCGCCATCGGGGACGCCGGTCGCGCCGGC
>NZ_JALLPO010000044.1 GCF_023276435.1 Sphaerisporangium perillae | reverse complement strand
GCGGCCTGGCCGGCGGGCCGCGGGCGGCGCGCCCCGGCCCGCGCCGCCGGGTCGCCGCCGCGCTCCACCGGCACGCCGGCGTGCGGCTGTCGCTGCTGCTGTCGGCGCCGCTGGCCTGGCTGGGCATCGCCTACCTGGGCGCGCTCGCCGCGCTGTTCGTCACCGCGTTCTGGAGCACCGACACCTTCACCGGCGACCTGGTCCGGACGTTCACCTGGGCCAACTTCCACGACGTGCTGACGGTCGAGGTGTACCGGACGGTCGCCCTGCGGTCGCTGGGCGTGGCGGTGGCGGTGACGCTCATCGACATGGTGATCGCCTTCCCGATGGCGTTCGCGATGGCCAAGATCGCCTCGCCGCGCAGCCAGCGCTGGCTGGTGATCGCCGTGCTGACCCCGCTGTGGGCGTCCTACCTGGTGAAGGCCTACGCCTGGCGGGTGATGCTGTCCTCCGACGGCCTGCTCGGCTGGGGCTACGGGCTGACGGCCACGATCGCGACCCTGTCGTACCTGTGGCTGCCGTACATGATCCTGCCGATCTACGCGGGGCTGGAGCGCCTGCCGAACTCGCTGCTGGACGCGGCGGGCGATCTCGGCGCGCGCGGGTTCCGCACCTTCCGCACGGTGGTGTGGCCGCTGACGTTCCCCGCCGTGGTGGCCGGCTCGGTCTTCACGTTCTCGCTGTCGCTCGGCGACTACATCGCCGTGAAGATCGTCGGCGGCAAGAGCCAGCTCATCGGCAACGTCGTCTACGACAACATCGGCGCCGCCAACAACCTGCCGTTCGCGGCCGCCGTCGCCACGATCCCCGTCGTGATCATGCTGGTGTACCTCGCGGCCGTGCGCCGCACCGGAGCGCTGGAGAACCTTTGACCCGCGTTCCCGCTCCGTCCTGTCCGATGGCCCCTGCGGCCCGGAGGCTCTCGTGAACCTGTCTCGCACCGCACGGCTGGCGCTGCGCCTGGCGCTGGCCCTCGGGCTCGGCGTCATCTACGTCCCCCTGGCGATCGTGCTGCTGAACTCCTTCAACGCCGACCGGACCTTCGCCTGGCCGCCGACCGGGTTCACCACCCGGTGGTGGAGCACGGCGTGGAACTCCTCGGGCGTGCGCGACGCGCTGTGGACCTCGGTGCAGGCCGGGCTCGGCGCGACGGCGATCGCGCTGGTCCTCGGCACGATGGCCGCCTTCGCCGTGCAGCGCTACCGGTTCTTCGGCCGCGACGCCGTCTCGCTGCTCATCGTGCTGCCCATCGCGCTGCCCGGCATCGTGACCGGCATCGCGCTCAACAACGCCTTCCGCACGATGCTCGAGCCCTTCGGCGTCGGCCTCGGCATGTTCACCGTGATCGTGGGGCACGCGACGTTCTGCGTGGTCACCGTGCACAACAACGTGCTGGCGCGGCTGCGCCGCATGGGCCTGAACACCGAGGAGGCCTCGGCGGACCTCGGCGCGGACACCTTCACGACCTTCCGCCTGGTGACGTTCCCGATGATGCGCTCGGCGCTGCTCGCGGGCGGCCTGCTGGCGTTCGCGCTGTCGTTCGACGAGATCATCGTGACGACGTTCACCGCCGGGGCGGGGGTCAAGACGCTGCCGATCTGGATCTTCGAGAACCTGTTCCGCCCGAACCAGGCGCCCGTCGTCAACGTCGTGGCCGCGGCGCTCATCGTCTTCTCGGTGGTTCCGATCTACCTCGCCCAGCGCCTCTCGGGCACCGCCGGCACCCACTGACCGGCCTCGCGGAGCGTCCCCGCGCGGCGGGGCCGGCACCACCGGCGTGGCCGCGCGAGAGCAACATCGCGCAACATACGGGAATCGTGAGGAACCTTCGGGCTACGGTCGGAGCGGTGACGTCACGCAGCCCAACGCACCGGGAGAGGTGGCCCCCCATGCCTCCGCCGCGCATCACCGAAGCCAAGGGGATCCTCGCCGCGCGCCTGCGCGAGATCCGCAACGAGGCGAGCCTCACCGGGCGCCGGCTCGCCTCCCAGGCCGGCTGGCACTACTCCAAGGTGTCCAAGATCGAGAACGCGGCGCAGACGCCGAACGAGAACGACATCCGGGTGTGGTGCCGAGTCTGCGACGCCGAGGAGTACGTGGTGGACCTGATCGCGGCCGTGCGCAACATCGACTCGATGTACACCGAGTGGCGGCGCCTTCTGTCCACCGGGCTGCGGCACGTGCAGGAGTCGTTCCAGCCGCTGTACCACGACACCCAGCAGTTCAGGGTCTTCCAGCACTCGGCCGTCCCCGGCCTGCTCCAGACCCCCGGCTACGCCCGCGCGCACCTGCGGGCGATCATCGACTTCCGCGGGATCCCCGACGACCTGGACGCGGCGGTGGCGGCGCGCCTGGCGCAGCAGGAGGTGCTGGCGGCGGGCGGGAAGCGGTTCATGTTCATCCTCGGCGAGCAGGCCCTGCGCACTCCGGTGTGCGAGGCCGGCGGCATGGCGGCCCAACTGGAGCGGCTGGCCGGGCTGACGGCCAACACGCCGCAACTCAGCCTGGGCGTGATCCCCGCGACGGCCCGGACGCCGATCATGCCACCCGAGAACTTCTGGATTTATGACGACAGCCAGGTCAGGGTCGACACCATCCCCGGCCAGTTCCGCATCAAGACGCCCTCGGACGTCGCCCTGTACGAGAAGGCCTTCGCCCGGCTCTCCGCCGCGGCCGTCTACGGGCAGGCGGCACGCGACCTGATCCAGGCCTCCGCGCGGCGACTCCGAGGAACTTGAAGCAACATCGTTGATCCCGTGATCGGCGGGCCCTTAGCCTCACGGGCAACGCACTCCGTGGCGACGCGGGCCGTGGCCCGTCTCGCACGGCCGTCACGGCGAACGGAGACGATCATGGCGACCACCGACAAGGTCGCGAGCGCGGCCACGGCCGCGACGCACCTGCGCCGCCTCGGCGAACTGCTGCGGACGCGGGGCCTGCACGTGCGCGTCGGAGCCACCCCCGGCGGGCTTCCCCAGCTCATCGTGATCAGTACGGCGGTGCCCACGCTGTCGGAGGTGATCTTCGCAGCGCGGCGCGGGGAGAGCTGGTGGTTCTGGTGGTCCTGGGCCGAGCGCATCGCCCCCGTCGAAGACCTGAATGCCACCGCGGCGCGGATCTGCCACGCGCTGACCCCCTCCCCCCGGCGCCACGACCGCTGATCCCCGCGACGCGCCCCCGCGCCCTCTCCGGCCCACGAGCACCCACCCGCGCCGTCCCAGTGCGGGAACGCTCCGCTAGGACGTGCGGGCCGCCGAGGTCCAGGAGGCGTAGAGGTCGGCGTAGACGCCGTCCCGCAGCGCCAGCTCGGCGTGCGGTCCACGCTGGACGATGCGGCCGTGCTCGAACACCAGCACCTCGTCCGCCGCCTCCGCCGTCGACAGGCGGTGGGCGATCGAGACGGCGGTGCGCCCGCGCGTGACGCCGTCCAGCGCCCGCGCCAGCCGCACCTCCGTCGCCGGGTCCACCGCCGAGGTGGCCTCGTCCAGCAGCAGCAGGTCCGGGTCGGCCAGGTACGCGCGGGCCAGGGCCACGAGCTGGCGTTCCCCCGCCGACAGCGACTCCCCGCGCTGCCCCACCGCAGTGGACAGGCCGGCGGGAAGGCCCTCCAGCCAGTCGGTCAGGCCCAGTTCGGTGATCGCCAGGGCGATGTCGTCATCGGTGGCCGAGGGCCGGCCGTAGCGGATGTTGTCGGCGAGCGACCCGTCGAACAGGAACCCGTCCTGCGGCACCATGACGATGCGCTCCCGCAGCGAGGAGAACCGCACCTTGCGCAGGTCCACCCCGTCGACCAGGATCCGCCCGCTGGTGGGGTCCATCAGGCGGGTGAGCAGCTTGGCGAAGGTCGTCTTGCCCGAGCCGGTCTCCCCGACGACCGCGACGCGCGTGCGGGGCGCGATGTCCACCGACACCTCGTGCAGTACCGGAGGGCCGCCGGGGTAGGCGAAGCCGACGTCCTGGAAGGACACCGTGATCGGCCCGCGCGGCAGCGTCGCCCCCGCCTCGCCAGGGTCGGCCACGTCCGCCGGGGTGTCCAGGACGCCGAGGACCCGCCGCCAGCCGGCGACGGCGTTCTGCGCGTCGTTCAGCACCTCGGTCGCGGTCTGCAGCGGGCTGATGAACAGCGTGATCAGGAAGAGGAACGCCACCAGGCGCCCGGCGGAGATCGTGCCGCCGATCCCGAGCTCGACGCCCAGCAGGACGACGCCGGCGATCGCCACCGCCCCCACCAGCTCGGTGATCGGGAAGGTGAAGGCGATGATCTTCTGTGCCCGCGTCTGCGCCCTCTGGTGGGAGTCGACGGCCTCGTCGATCCGCCGCGCGGTGCGCTCCTCGGAGCCGTACGCCCGGATCACCGCGCTGCCGACCACCGACTCGCTCACCGCCGCCAGCATGTCGCCGGTGCGCTCGCGGACCTGGGTGTAGGCGCGGGCCACCCAGCGCTGGAACCTCGGCAGCACGATGACCAGCGGCAGGAAACAGCCCCAGACGACCAGCGCGAGCTGCCAGGAGTAGACGGCCATCAGCACGCTGGCGATTAGGAGCTGGCCCACCGAGATGATGACCATGAGGCCACCCCACTGCATGAACGTGCTGATCTGGTCCACGTCACTGGTGACCCGGGAGACCAGCGCACCGCGCCGCTCGGTGTTCTGGGTGAGCACCGACAGGTCGTGGACGTGCCGGAAGGCCTTGCCGCGCAGCGAGGCGAGCCCCGACTCGGTCGAGCGGTACAGGCGGACGTTCATGAGATAGCCGCACAGCGCGGTCAGCATCACCGCGACGGCGCAGAGAAGGACGGCGTTCCTGATGAACGGCATGTCGGGCGTGGCGGCGTTCCGCAGACCCCGGTCGATGACCTGCTGAACGGCGATGGGGACGATCACCTTGCCGAGCGTGGCGAACACGGCCAGCAGCAGCGTCACCGGCAGCCCCACGCGGAACTCCGGCGACAGGGTGAGGCCGTGCCGCAGCGTCCCGAACGCCGAGCGCTCCTCCACCCGCAGGGAGCCGCCGGGTCGGCCGGCCTCCGCGTCCGTGCCGCGCTCTTCCACCTGCGTCGTCATGCGGAGATCTCCTCGTCGGCGCCCAGCGCCGCGCGCTCGGCCTCTTCACGTTCGTAGGCGGTGACCAGGTTGCGGTAGCCCTCGCACCGGGTGAGCAGCTCGTCGTGCGTACCACGGTCGGCGACCCGCCCCTGCTCCAGGTAGACCACCTCGTCGGCCAGCGCGATCGTCGCCATCCGGTAGGCGACCACGATCACCGTGGAGTCCGGGGACCCGTCCCGCAGCCCGAACAGGATCCTGCTCTCGACCTGCGCGTCCACGCTGGAGGTGGCGTCGTCCAGGATGAGCAGCCGGGGAGTCCTCACCAGGGCCCGCGCCAGCGCCAGCCGCTGCCGCTGGCCGCCCGACAGCGTCGCGCCGCGCTCGCCGACCCGCGTGTCCAGGCCCTTCGGCAGGGCGCTCACGAAACCCTCCGCCTGCGCCAGGCGCAGCGCCGCCCACACCTTCTCGTCGGGCACGCCCTCACCGCCGGTGCCGAGGGTCAGGTTGCCGCGCACCGTGTCGTCGAACAGGAACGTCTGCTGCGGCACCAGGGCCGCGGCGTCGCTCACCTCGCCCCTGGCGACCTCGCGCAGGTCGACCCCGTCGAGGAGCACCTGGCCGCCGTCGGGATCGACCAGCCGCACCAGCAGCTGGGTCAGCGTGGACTTGCCCGAGCCCGTGGGGCCGACGAGCGCGACGGTACGCCCGGGCCTGACCTCGAAGTCGACCCCGGACAGCACGGACGCCTCCGGCAGGTAGCCGAAGCTCACACCGCGCACCTCCAGCCGGGCGGGGCCCTGCCCGGCCAGGCGGGCGGCCCCGAACTCCATCGAACCCGAGGCGTTCAGCACGTCCTGCACCCGCGTCCAGCCGACGACGCTGCGCGGCAGCTCGGCGAGCACCCAGCCGAGCGCGCGGATCGGGAAGGCGAGCAGCGTGAACAGGTACGACACCTGGATCAGCTCGCCGGAGGAGACGTCGCCCCCGGCCAGGCGGACCGAGCCGAACAGCAGCACCGCGAGCACGCCGAGGGTCGGAAGCGCCTCCAGCAGCGGATCGAACATGCCGCGAATGCGGCCCACGGCGATGTTGGCGTCCCGCAGCGTGTCGGCCTTGGCCTGGAAGCGGGCCGCCTCGGTGTCCTCCCTGCCGAGGGTCTTGACGACCAGCGCCCCATCGAAGCTCTCATGCGCGATCTCGCTGACCTCGGCGCGCAGCTGCTGCGCCTTCATCACCAGAGGCGAGAGCCTGCGCTGGTAGACGAGGTTCAGCACGGCGATGGCCGGGAAGATCAGGAATCCGACGAGGGCGAGCACCGGGTCGACGAGCAGGATGGCGACGGCCGCGGTGACCAGCATGACCACGACGCCGACGGCCATCGGCAGCGGGGCGAGCGGCGCCCAGGCGGCCTCGGTGTCGGAGCTGGCGTTGGACAGCAGCTGTCCCGTCGGGTGGCGATGGTGCCAGGCGAGCGGCAGCCGCAGGTACTGGCGGGTGACGTCGCGCCTGGACCGCGCCTGCATTCGGTACTGCATGATGCCCGCGAGCACCCTGCGGCCGATCACCCCCGCGGCCTTCAGCACCGCGACGCCCACGATCAGCAGCGCCGCGGTCATGAGCGTGCCCGTGGTCGCGTGCCCCGCCCTGAACGCCGGCAGCACGGCGTTCTCGGTGGCCCAGCCCAGCGCCCAGGAGGAGCCGACCGTCATGATCCCGTAGACCGCGCTCGACAGCACCGCGCCGGTGAAGATCCGCGGCTCGCTTCGCACGGCGTGCCCGATGACACGAAGTCCCTGGCGCATGACGGTCGGACTGTGATCGCGCTCGCTCGGCACGCGGGGGATCCTCTCAACGGGGGACGTACGCCTGGGGGGCGCCTTGCTCACGGCTCGCCGGGGGGCCGGTCCGCCTCAATGCCTATCATCCGCGGCAACTCATTTATTCCCACCCCTACTACCGCGGACCAGACACACAGCCCACCCACGCAGGCATCAAAGCACCCGCCACAGCCCCGAGCCGAGCACACAGCCGGCCCACAGAGGCATCAAGACGCCGGCCACAGCACGGAAGCAGGGCACAGGGCACACAGGCCGCCCGCGGAAGCATCAAGACGCAAGCCACGACGTGGACGCGGACACACCCCACGCAGAGGCGTCAGAATGCGCTCCACCGCGTCGGAGCGGGGAGACGACCGGCTTGTAGGGTGATCAGGGTGACGCACGCACGCGCTGAGCGCGAAGCACTCTGTGATCTTCTCGACCGTCTGGGGCCCGACGCCCCGACGCTGTGCGCGGGATGGACGACCGCCGACCTGGCCGCCCACCTCGTGCTCCGCGAGCGCCGGCTCGATGCCGCCGGCGGCATCGCCATCAAGCCGCTCGCCGGCTACACCGAGCGCGTCCAGGACGGCATCAAGTCCGGGCGGAGCTACCGCGACCTCATCGACGCGGTCCGCGAAGGCCCGCCCCGCTGGTCGCCGTACGGCTTCCTGCCCGGCATGGACGCGATGGTCAACACGCTGGAGTTCCTCGTCCACCACGAGGACGTCCGGCGGGCCCAGGACCGCTGGGAGCCGCGCGAGCTGCCGGCCGGCCTGGAGGAGATGGTCTGGAAGAGGGTCGCCGGCGGCGCCCGGCTGATGCTCCGACGGTCACCGGTCGGCGTGGTGCTGCGGCGGCCCGACGGACGCAAGGCGGGCGGTAAGAAGGCCGAGCCGCACGTCATCGTGACGGGCGAGCCGGTCGAGCTGCTGCTGTTCTCCTTCGGCAGACAGGACCACGCCCGGGTCACCTACGAGGGCGAGAAAACCTCCATCGACAGCCTCCGCGCCGCCAGACTAGGCGTCTGACCCCTGGCCCGCGTACCGGATGTCCCGCACCAGCGTCCCGTACCGAGACTCCGGGGCCCGGGCTTCCAGGACCGGCTTCGGGCGGAACTGGTGGGGGGCGGCCGTTCGTTGAACGGACACGGCGATTCCATCGGGTCATCGCCGGGGTGCCATGGAAAGATCGTGCCCTGGCTATGATCATGATGGTGCCGGCACATGACCGATTCCGGAGATCGGGCGTCTCGCCGCTCGGGTAGGACCAAGGTCACAGCAATCGCGGGAGGCAGTCGGATGAAGACCAAGAAGGTGCTCACGTACGTTGCCATCGCCTTTGTGGTCTTCTATCTGTACTCGCGGCCCGCGGAAGCGGCGACCGCGGTGAAGGGCGCCCTGAACGGCATCACCAGCGGCGCCAGCCAGCTCGCCCTGTTCTTCACCAACCTCCTCGGCTGAACCGGGCCGCTCTCAGCTCGGGGTGGCCTCGGACAGGCGTCTCGCCAGTGAGTCGAGCGTCGCGACGATCTCGCCGACCTCCTGAGGCTCGACGTCCAGCGCCCTGGCGAGGGCGCCGTCGACGGCCGTCGTGTCCGCATACTGCTGACCCCGCTCGCGCATACCCGCCGCGGGCCGCACCAGGGTGCGGCGCCGGTCGACGGGGTCCGGCTCGGTGACCATCACACCGTGTTCACGGAACCTCGCCACCGACGAGGACACCAGGCTCTGCGGGAATCCGGTGCGAGCGGTGATCTCGCCGATCGAGCTGTCGGGGTGCTGGAAGACGTCGACGAGGATCGTGCGGGCGCTGACCGGAAGCGTCTGGAACCCCGACCTGGGCATGGCCTCCTGGCCGATGGTCATGAGCTTGTGTCCCAGGAGGAAGAGTTCGAGGCCGTTCATGAGTCCATGATGGACCAATCACCAGATACATCAGTAATGTGATGTATCGTATTTCTGATGCAATTCAGACGGGAGGGGATCCCTCATGACGACCTCGAAGACCCTTGACGTGCCCGGAGCCCGCTTGCGGTACGTCCTGCGCGGCACCGGCCCGCTGCTTCTCCTGATCGCCGGCGGGGACGGCGACGCCGCCGCGAGCGACGGCCTGGCCTCCCACCTCACCGACGGCTACACCGTCCTCACCTACGACCGCCGGGGCCTGTCCGGCAGCACCGCGACGGATCCCGCCGACCCGGTGACCGTCACCACCCACGCCGACGACGTCCACCACCTGCTCGCCATGCTCACCACCGAGCCCGTCCAGGTCTACGGCAGCAGCATCGGCGCCATGATCGCGCTGGAGCTCGTGTCCCGGCATCCCGAGCAGGTGAGCGTCCTGGTCGCCCACGAACCGCCGGCGACCCAGTTGCTGCCGGAGACCGAGCGCGACCGGGCCAGGCAGGCGCAGAAAGAGATCGAGGACATCCACGCCACGGAGGGGGTCATACCGGCCCTGCGCAAGTTCGTGATCCTCGCGGGCGTCGATCTCGCCGACCGCGAACCCGACGCGCGGATCATGGCGCCCGGCCCCGACCGCCTGCCGAACCTTGAGTTCTTCCTGACCCATGACGCCCCCGCGGTGGGCCGCCACGAACTCGACATGGACGCGCTCAAGGCGGCGTCCACCCGCATCGTCCCCGCCGTCGGCGAAACCTCCGCGCACGTCTGGCCGCACCACTGCGGGCGCCTGCTCGCCGAAGCCCTCGGCACTTCGTACGTGGAGTTCCCCGGCGGCCACAACGGAGGAGTCCTACGCCCCCGCGCCTTCGCCACCCGCCTAATCGAGACCCTCAAAAACGCCCAGTCCCTCACCCCTGACCACAACGGCCACCACACCGCTTTCTCATCGACAGGACAGACAGAGGAACCCAGTTCCCCGCGACCCTGACCACGGCGGTCACCGCACCGCTGCATCTTCTCCACGGTGCCAGACAGAGGACAGAACCAAGTTCCCCCACCCCTGACCGCGACGGTCACCACACTGACAGTGCGGTGACCGCAAACTTTCACTGCCGGGCGGGCACCTCTCCCGTCTGGCATGGTGCTCCTGCACACGGCGCCGCGACGGGCGGAACCCGATACCGCGATACCGGCGCCGCCCTACGTACAGCAACCCCGCGAACCCGCTGGCTCTTAGCTCTTCACGGGGACCAGGCAGAGGACGTAGCCCGTACCGCCGGACTTGCCGCCCTCCCAGTACGCCGAGGTGACCTTCTTGTCCCGGCACATGCTGAGATTCTCGTCGGCGTCGAACTGCGCCTCGGTCTTACCTTCGACCTTCTGCGAGATCTTCCACTCGACCGCCGCGTCCTTGCAGTCGACGACCTTCAGGCTGCTCTTGTCCTGCCCGGACATGCAGTCGCCCACGTGAGCGATCCGAGGGGCGCCGGTGACCTGGTCGCCGACCTCGCGTACGGCGAACACCCCGCCGAATTTGAGGACCGCGAAGACGATGACGACGCCCACGGCGCCGAGCGCGCTCAGGATCCGGCCGCCCATCTTCTTACCGGCCGGGGCCGCGGTCTCGCTGGGCTGCCACTGAACGCCGGCGGCCTGCTGGGCGAAGGGGTCCTGGCCCTGCCCCTGACCGAAGGAGCCCTGCTGCTGGTAGGGATCCTGCGCCTGCTGCGCGCCCTGCTGGTAGGGATCCTGCACCTGCCCGGCCTGCTGGTAGCCACCCTGCTGCCCGGCGTACGCCGGCTGACCCTGCTGACCGGCATAAGCCTGCTGGCCTTGCGGGCCCTGCTGACCGGCATAGCCGTGCTGGCCGGTGTAACCCGGCTGGCCCTGCTGACCGGTGTAACCCGGCTGGCCCTGCTGACCGGCGTAGGCGCTCTGCTGGAAGGCGTCCTGAGAGGAGCCGCCCGCGTACGGAGTCTGCTGCTGGTAGGGGTTCTGCTGCTGTGCCGCATAGCCCTGACCCGGGTAGCCCTGCCCGCTCGTCTGACCCGGGTAGCCCTGCCCGGCCGTCTGACCCGGGTAGCCCTGTCCGGCCGTCTGACCCGGATACGCCTGCCCGCCGGTCTGGGCCGAGTAGCCCTGGCCGCCCGCCTGGCCGGGGTACGCCTGGGCCGTCTGGCCCTGGCCGGTGGCCGCACCCTGCTGGTACGAATTCCCCTGCTGGTAGGACGCACCCTGCTGGTAGGGGGCCCCTTGCTGGTACGACGGGTCCTGCTGGTAGGCGTCCCACTCCTGCGGGCGGCCCTCGCCCGAGGCGTGGCCCTCGTGGGGCTGGTAGGGGTAACCCGGCTGCTGAGGCGCGGAGGGAGTGGTCACGGAGGATCCTTGTGGTCGGCGCGGCACCATCGAAGAACCCGCATGACCGTAGCGGATCATCACCCGACTTGCGACGACATTCCACCATTCGAGCCGGTTTGGACCGCTCCGAGATGGGTAATGTGCGATGTTTCACGGTTTCCCGCCGCCAACGGCGCCGATCACCACCGCACCTCACCCCACCGCTCCGGCGCCCCGAAACCAGCCCCACAGTGCGAAAACCCACCCCGGCACCACCCCATCGCACACGCGACGGAAACCGCATGAGGCGACAGGGCGGCCTGCAGCGTCGAGGGTGGCCCGATTCACCCACCAGAGAAGCCCGCGCCGGCACTCCGAATGCCCACGGGCACCTTCGGTTGGTGCCGCCGCAATTCCTTAGCGGACGGGGTGGCCTGCGGAACGCAAGGTGTTCTTCACGTCGGAGATCTTGAGCTGGCCGAAGTGGAAGACGCTCGCGGCAAGGACCGCGTCGGCGCCCGCCTCCACGGCAGGGGGGAAGTCGGCGAGCGCGCCGGCGCCGCCGCTGGCGATGACGGGCACTGTGACGGCCTCGCGCACGGCCCGGATCATCTCCAGGTCGTAGCCGTCCTTGGTGCCGTCCCCGTCCATGGAGTTCAGCAGGATCTCCCCCACGCCGAGCTCCTGGCCGCGCCGCGCCCACTCCACGGCGTCGATGCCCGTCCCCCGGCGGCCACCGTGGGTCGTGACCTCGAACCCCGACCGCGTGGGCACGCCGTCGACGACCCGCCGGGCGTCCACCGACAGCACGATGCACTGCGCCCCGAACCTGCGGGACGCCTCGGTCAGCAGCTCCGGGCGCGCGATGGCGGCGGTGTTGAGCGACACCTTGTCGGCGCCGGCGCGCAGCAGGCGGTCGACGTCCTCCACGGCCCGCACTCCCCCGCCGACGGTCAGCGGGATGAACACCTGCTCGGCCGTGCGGCGGACCACGTCGACCATGGTCTCCCGGTCGCCGGAGGAGGCCGTGATGTCGAGGAACGTCAGCTCGTCGGCGCCTTCGGCGTCGTAGCGGCGGGCCAGCTCGACCGGGTCGCCCGCGTCCCTGAGGTTCTCGAAGTTGACGCCCTTGACGACCCGCCCGGCATCGACGTCCAGGCAGGGGATGACCCGAACCGCGACGGTCATGACCTCACCGCCGCGAGGGCCTCCTCGAGGGTGAACGCCTGCGCGTACAGCGCCTTGCCCACGATGGCGCCCTCCACCCCGTCCGGGACCAGCGTCGACAGCGCCCGCAGGTCGTCCAGCGAGGAGACGCCTCCGCTGGCGATCACCGGCTTGTCGGTGCGGGAGCACACCTGGCGGAGCAGGTCGAGGTTGGGCCCGCGCAGCGTGCCGTCCTTGGTGACGTCGGTGACGACGTAGCGGGGGCAGCCGTCGGACTCCAGCCGGTCGAGCACCTCCCACAGGTCGCCGCCCTCCTTGGTCCAGCCGCGCGCGGCGAGCGTGGTGCCCCGCACGTCCAGGCCGACGGCGATGCGATCGCCGTGCTCGGCGATGATCTTCGAGCACCAGGCCGGGTCTTCGAGCGCGGCGGTGCCGATGTTCACCCGCCTGCACCCGGTGGCCAGCGCGGCGGCCAGCGACGCGTCGTCGCGGATGCCGCCGGACAGCTCCACCTGGACGTCCAGCGCGTCCACGACCGAGGCCAGCAGCTCGCGGTTGGAGCCCCGGCCGAACGCGGCGTCCAGGTCGACCAGATGGATCCATTCAGCGCCCGCCTGCTGCCAGGCGAGGGCCGCGGCGAGCGGGTCGCCGTACGAGGTCTCCGTACCCGCCTCACCCTGCACGAGGCGCACGGCCTTGCCGTCCGCGACGTCGACTGCGGGCAACAGCACCAGCGACATGTTCTAGGACCTCCGGTCGAATACGACGGTGACGAGCACCGGGAGCAGTAACAGGGACAACACCAGCACGCCCACCCGGGCCGCCCATCCGTCGAGCAGCAGCCAGGCGCCCGCCTGGACGAGCACGAACAGCACGGCGACGACGGCGTTCTGCGTGCGGTGCCGCCGGGCGATCAGGCCGCCCTGACGCGCGACCCGCACGGGCCGGGGCATCACGGCGACCAGCCGGCCGCGCAGCTCGCGCCGCCTGGCCCGCCGCGCCTCGCGTGCGGCGCGCAGGGCGGCCTGCCGTGCCTTCTCGGCCTCCCGCTCGGCGCGCCGACGCGCGCGTTCCTTGCTCACGCCGGCACCACTAGCCCGGTAAGCGGGTCGCGGCCGGCGGGACCGGCCTGCCGGGCCTCACAGCGTGCCCAGCCAGTTCTTCAGCAGGACGGCGCCGGCGTCGCCGGACTTCTCGGGGTGGAACTGGGTGGCCATGAGCGGGCCGTTCTCGACCGCGGCGACGAACGGCACGCCGTGCTCGGCCCAGGTGACCAGCGGCTGGGCGAACCCCGGGCCGGCCTCCAGGTCGAACTTGCGCACACCGTAGGAGTGGACGAAGTAGAAGCGCGTCGCGGCGTCCAGCCCGGCGAACAGCACCGACCCCTCGGGCGCCTGGACGGTGTTCCACCCCATGTGGGGCAGGATGGGCGCGTCCAGCCGTTCGACCACGCCGGGCCACTCGCCGCACCCCTCGGTGTGCTCGCCGTGCTCGACGCCCTCGGCGAAGAGGATCTGCATGCCGACGCAGATGCCCAGGACCGGCCGGCCGCCCGCCAGGCGGCGCCCGATGACCTGCTCCCCGCGCACGGCCTTCAGCCCTCGCATGCAGGCCGAGAAGGCGCCCACACCGGGGACGACGAGCCCGTCGGCCTCCATGGCCGCCTTGAAGTCGGCGGTCACGCTCACCTCGGCGCCGGCACGGGCGAGCGCCCGCTCGGCGGACCGGAGGTTGCCCGAACCGTAGTCCAGGACGACGACGTTCACCACCACAACACCCCCGCGGTGATCGCGAGCGCGGCCCCGACGCCGAGGACGACCGCCCCGGCCTTGATGCCCTGCTTCGCGAACGAGAAGACTCCACCGATCATGAACAGCCCGACGAAGATCATGGCTACGGCGGTCCAGTTGGAGCTCATAGGACCCCCTTGGTGCTCGGCACGCCGGTGGCACGCGGGTCGCGCTCGCTGGCCTCGCGCAGCGCGCGGGCGAGGGCCTTGAACTGCGCCTCGACGATGTGATGGGCGTTGCGCCCGTACGGCACGCGCACGTGCAGGCAGATCGCGGCCTGGGCGACGAACGACTCCAGGATGTGCCTGGTCAGCGTCGTGTCGTAGTCGGGGCCGATCATCGGGGCCATGCCCTCGGGCTCGGCGTGCACGAGGTAGGGGCGGCCGGACAGGTCGACCGTGACCTCGGCGAGCGACTCGTCCAGCGGGCAGGACGCGTTGCCGAACCGCCGGATGCCCGACTTGTCACCCAGTGCCTCGCGGAAGGCCGCGCCCAGGGCCAGGGCGGTGTCCTCGATGGAGTGGTGGGAGTCGATGTGCAGGTCGCCGTCGGTCTTCACGGTCAGGTCGAACAGGCCGTGCTTTCCCAACTGGGCGAGCATGTGGTCGAAGAAGCCGACGCCGGTGGACACCTCGACCCGTCCGGTGCCGTCCAGGTCGACCTCCACCAGCACCGAGGTCTCCTTGGTCGTCCGCTCGACGCGGCCGACCCTCGCCCTGCGCTCGCCTCCGGCGGGACTGGTCACGCGCTCTCCTCCGGCTCGTCGCGTCCGGGCCGCCCGGACGCGGGGATGACGTCTGACACGGCCAGCACGGCCGACAGGGCCTCATGGAAGGCCGCCATCTCCTGCGCCGTGCCCACGGAGACGCGCAGCCACTCGGGCGGCCCCACCTCGCGGATCAGCACGCCGTGCTCCAGCAGCGCCTCCCAGACCGCGTGGCGGTCGCGGAACCGGCCGAACAGCACGAAATTTGCGTCGGAGTCGGCCACCGAAAGGCCGTGCTCCCGCAACCGGCGCACGCAGTCGTCGCGCTCGGCGCGCAGCCGGTCGACGGTGCCGAGCAGCTCGTCGCGGTGGGCGACCGCGACGCGAGCCGCCGCCTGGGTCAGCGTGGACAGGTGGTACGGCAGGCGCACCAGCAGCAGCGCCTCGATCACGGCCGGATCGGCGGCCAGGTAGCCGAGGCGGGTGCCGGCCATGGCGAACGCCTTGGACATCGTGCGCGTGACGATCAGCCGCGGGTTGCCCGGCAGCAGGCGGAGCGCGCTCGGCGTGCCGGTGCGGGCGAACTCGAAGTACGCCTCGTCGACGACGACCATGCCCGGGGCGGCCTCGACCACCCGCTGGACGACGTCCATCGTCAGGGCGGTGCCGGTCGGGTTGTTGGGGCTGGTCAGGAACACGATGTCGGGGCGGTGCTCCTCGATCGCTGCCACGGCCTTGCCGGGGTCCAGGCCGAAGTCGTCCTCCCGCGCCCCGGAGATCCACCGGGTCGAGGCGCCGGTCGTGATGATCGGGTGCATGGAGTACGACGGCTCGAAGCCGAGGGCCGACCTCCCGGGGCCGCCGAACGCCTGCAGGATCTGCTGCAGCACCTCGTTGGAGCCGTTGGCGGCCCACACCTGGCGGGCCGAGAGCCCGTGGCCGAGGTAGGCCGCGAGGTCCTCGCGCAGGGCCATGGCGTCGCGGTCGGGATAGCGGTTGAGCTCCCCGGCGTCCCGGCGGACCGCCTCGGCCAGGTCGGCGACCAAGCCGGCGGAGGGCGGGTAGGGGTTCTCGTTGGTGTTCAGCCGGACCGGCACGTCGATCTGGGGCGCGCCGTACGGCGAACGCCCGCGCAGGTCGTCGCGGATCGGCAGGTCGGTCAGCAGGATCGGCCGCATCGGCGGCACCGGGGGCACGGGAGTCATCGCGCACCTCCCTCGAACCGCGCCCGGACCGCCGCGCCGTGGGCGGGAAGGTCCTCGGCCTCCGACAGCGCGTACACGTGGGAGGCGGCATCGGAGAGCGCCTCGCGCGTGTAGTCGACGACGTGGACGCCGCGCAGGAACGTCTGCACCGACAGGCCCGAGGAGTGGCAGGCGCAGCCGCCGGTCGGCAGCACGTGATTGGAGCCGGCGAGGTAGTCGCCCAGGGACACCGGGGCGTAGGCGCCGATGAAGATCGCGCCGGCGTTGCGCACCCGGGCGGCGACCGCGTGGGCGTCCGCCGTCTGGATCTCCAGGTGCTCGGCGGCGTAGGCGTCGACGACCTTGAGCCCGTCGTCGAGATCGGACACCAGCACGATGCCCGACTGCCGGCCCGCCAGCGCCTCGGAGATGCGCTGCGAATGCTTGGTGGCGGCCACCTGCCCGGGAAGCTCCTTCTCGACCGCCTCGGCGAGCCTCTCGCTCGGGGTCACCAGCACCGCGGCGGCGATCACGTCGTGCTCGGCCTGGCTGATCAGGTCGGCGGCCACGTGGACGGGGTCGGCGGTGTCGTCGGCGAGCACGGCGATCTCGGTCGGGCCCGCCTCGGAGTCGATGCCGATGCGTCCCTTGAGCAGGCGCTTGGCGGCGGCCACCCAGATGTTGCCGGGCCCGGTGACCATGCGGACGGGCGGGCACTCCTCGGTGCCGTAGGCGAACATCGCGACGGCCTGCGCGCCGCCGACGGCGTACACCTCCTCGACGCCCAGCAGGGCGCACGCCGCGAGGATCGTCGGGTGGGGCAGGCCGCCGAACTCCGCCTGCGGCGGGGAGGTCACCGCCAGGGACGCCACCCCGGCCTCCTGCGCGGGGACGACGTTCATCACGACGCTGGAGGGGTACACGGCGCGGCCGCCGGGGACGTAGAGGCCGACCCGGTCGACCGGGACCCACCGCTCGGTGACCGTGCCGCCGGGGACCACCTGAGTGGTCGTGTCGCTCCTGCGCTGGTCGCGGTGGACCAGGCGCGCCCGGCGGATCGACTCCTCCAGGGCTGCGCGGACGGCCGGGGCCAGCTCGGCGAGCGCCGCGCCGAGGGCCGCCACGGGCACGCGCGTGGACTCGAGCTCGACACCGTCGAAGCGAGCCGTCCACTCCCGCACGGCCGCCACTCCCCTATGGCGCACGTCGTCGCACAGGGGCCGCACCTTCGACAGGGCGGCCTCGACGTCGAGCTCGGCGCGGGGCAGCACGTCGCGCAGATCGTCCGGAAGGGACCCGCGCAGGTCGATACGGGATATCACCGGTCCAGTCTACGGAGGGTGGCGGCCCGCTCCTGCGCGCGTCCGCCATTCGGACGACGCCTTTACATTGTAGATTTTAACTTGCCGTTAGGCTGGGGCCGTGAGCAAGACCAAGAGCAAGGGAGCCCAGGGCACTCCCGCCACCATGGCCCTGACCAAGGCCGGGGCCGCCTTCACCCTCCACCCCTACGACCACGACCCGAACGCCCAGGCCTACGGCGAGGAGGCCGCCGACGCGCTCGGCGTGCCGCACGAGCGCATCTTCAAGACCCTCGTCGCCGAGGTCGAGGCCGGGCTCGCCGTCGCGGTCGTCCCCGTCTCCGGCAAACTGGACCTGAAGGCCCTCGCCGCCGCCCTCGGCGGCAAGCGCGCCGCGATGGCCGACGCCGCCAAGGTCGAGCGGGTCACCGGGTACGTCGTCGGCGGCATCAGCCCGCTCGGCCAGCGCAAGGCCCTGCCCACCGTGGTCGACTCCACGGCGCTCGACTTCGAGACGATCTTCTTCTCGGCGGGCCGGCGCGGACTGCAGATCGAGACCGCACCCTCCGAGCTGGTACGGCTCACCCGGGCGATCACCGCCGCCGTCGGCAAGGCCACCTGAGCGGGCTTGGCAACCCTTGCCGTCGCCTTCCGGCGTTCCGGCTGGCCAGACTGGCGTCACCTGCCGAAACCGCGCCGGCACGCGGAGGCGAGCCCCGCGTGCCGGGGCGCCGTATGCCCGGCCGTACGCGGCCGTTAAGGAGCGAGAGTGAGCGAGCTGTTCTACCTGTCCGCCGTCGAGATGCTGGAACTGCTGCGCGCCCGGCAGATCAGCGCGGCCGAGCTGACCGAGGCACACCTCCGGCGGATCGGCGAGGTCGGCGGCGAGGTGAACGCCATCGTCACGCTCGTCGCCGACCGGGCGCTCGACGAGGCGCGAAGGCTCGACGAGGGCCTGGCCCGCGGCCACTGGCAGGGCCCGCTGCACGGCCTGCCCATCGCCTTCAAGGACCTCACCGACACCGCGGGCATCCGCACCACGTACGGCTCGCCGCTGTTCGCCGAGCACGTGCCGCAGGCCGACGCGCTCGTCGTCCGACGGGCCCGCGCCGCGGGCGCGATCACGATCGGCAAGACCAACACCCCCGAGTTCGGCACCGGCTCCCACACCGTCAACGAGATCTTCGGCGCCACGCGCAACCCCTACGACCCGAGCAGGAGCGCGGGCGGCAGCAGCGGCGGAGCCGCCGCCGCCCTCGCCTCCGGCATGGTGGCGCTCGCCGACGGATCCGACATGGGCGGATCCCTGCGCAACCCGGCCTCGTTCTGCAACGTCGTCGGGCTGCGGCCCACGCCCGGGCGGGTCCCGGACGCCTCCCCGACCTCGGCGTGGTTCACCCTCAGCGTGGCCGGGCCCATGGCCAGGACGGTCGGCGACGCCGCGCTGCTGATGAGCGTCATCTCCGGCTTCGCGCCCACCTCGCCGTTCGCGATCCGCGAGGACGGCTCACGCTTCGCCGGACCGCTGGACCCCCGCGTCGAGGGCCTCCGGGTGGCCTGGAGCCCCGACCTCGGCGGCCTGCCGGTGGACCCCGAGACGGCGGCCGTGACCGCGCGGGCGCCCGGCGTGCTGGCGGGGCTCGGCGCCAAGGTCGAGGAGGTGCGGCTGGACCTGTCGGACGCCGAGGACGCCTTCCGCACCTACCGCGCCTGGCATTACGCGAGCACCTTCGGCGACCTGCCGCAGGACCGGCTCGGCCCTAACGTGGCCTGGAACGTCGAGCAGGGACGCAAGGTGACCGGCGCCGACCTCGCCCGCGCCGAGCGGCTGCGCAGCGGCCTGTTCCAGCGCATGAACGCCTTCTTCGACACCTTCGACGTCCTGATCGCCCCGGTCAGCCAGGTGCCGCCCTTCCCCGTCGACCAGCCCTACGTCACCGAGGTCGCGGGCACGCCCATGCCCGACTACCTCGCGTGGATGCGCTCGGCGTACTGGATCAGCGTGCTGCACGCGCCGGCGGCGTCGGTGCCGTGCGGCTTCACCCCCGGCGGCCTGCCGGTCGGCGTGCAGATCGTCGGGCGGCCGTGGGAGGACCTCACGGTGCTGCGGACGGCCTACGCCTTCGAGCAGGCGACCGGCCACGGGGCCAGGCGCCCCGCGTTCGGCCGCTGACCCACCGGCCACGCCCGCGGAACCGCGGAGCGAGCGCGCCCGCCGGGGCGGAGGCTACGGACGAGCTCCTTCGTGCCCGCCGATGTCCCCGCCCTCGCCGGCGTACGGCTTGCGCAGCGGGGACTCGCGGTAGCCGTCGACGGACTCGATGATGCCGAACACCGCCACCGCCACCAGCGGCCAGCTCAGCAGCACGCCGCGCGCGGTGATCGCGAGGACGTTCACCGTCGCGCCGACGCCGGCCGAGCCGGGCGCCGCCGCCTGGACCATCGAGCCGCCCACCGAGGTGCCGACGGTGAGCGACAGGAAGCCGGCCAGCAGGCCGCCGACCGCGAGGCCCGCCAGCAGGGCGAGCGGGCGCCCCCCGCGGGCGAGCAGGTAGGCGGCGATGCCGCACGCCAGGCCGGCCACTCCTGTGATCACGGCGAACCAGCCGTCGGCCGCGATCAGCGACTGGGTGGTGGGGTCGGTGAGCTGCGGGCCCGACTTGGTGATCAAATACGGCGTGCGTGGGGCGAGGGCCGACCACAGGAAGCCGGCCGCGACCCCCATGAGGGCCAGCACGACGACGGTCAGCCCGAAATCCCGCAGATGCCGCACCCGATCACCTCGCCCTGTCACGGTCCCTGCACCATCGTGCGGATCCGCTCATGGTACCGAGGCGAGCCGCCCCGCCGCGCCTTCGGCCACGCCCGGCGCACGGTTAGGCTGTCCCCCGTGAGCGATGAGGTATGGCTGATCGAACCGTCCGGGCCTCTACGGGGGGACGTCGAGGTACGCGGCTCGAAGAACGCGGTGTCCAAGCACATGGTCGCGGCGATGCTGGGCAGCGGCCCGAGCACCCTGCACAACGCCCCCGAGGTGGGCGAGGTCGGGATCACCGCGGCGATGCTCGAGGCCCTGGGCATCGAGGTGGACATCACCCAGCGCGAGATCACCCTTGAGCGCGGCCCGGAGATCCGTCCCCGGGTGCCCGCGGCCTTCACCGGCCTCAACCGCATCCCGATCCTGATGCTCGGCCCGCTGCTCCACCTGGCCGGCGAGGCGTTCGTCCCGCTCGTTGGCGGCGACCCCATCGGGCGGCGGCCGGTCAACTTCCACGTCGAGGCGCTCCGGGCGATGGGCGCCGAGGTCGAGGTCGGCGACACGGGCATCTTCGCCAAGGCCACCCGGCTGCGCGGCACCCGCATCGAGCTGCCGTACCCGAGCGTCGGCGCCACCGAGACGATCCTGCTGTCGGCCGTGCTCGCCGAGGGCAAGACGGTCATCAAAGGCGCGGCCACCGAGCCCGAGGTGGTCGAGCTGGCGCTGTTCCTGCAGCGCATGGGCGCCCGCATCGAGCTCAGCCCCGACCGCCGCATCGTCATCGAGGGCGTCGACCGCCTGCGGGGCGCCTCCACCTGGCTGGCCGGCGACCGCATCGAGGCCTTCTCCTACCTGGTGGCCGGGCTGATCACCGGCGGCGAGGTCCGGGTGCACGGCTGCCCGCAGGACCGGCTCGTCACCGCCATCACGACCCTCGCGCGCATGGGCGCGCAGTTCGACATCACCGACGACTGGCTGACCGCCTCCGCCCCGAACGGCCTGCGCGCCGCCGCCGTGCAGACCGACACCCACCCCGGCTTCATGACCGACTGGCAGACGCCGCTGATGGTCCTGTTCACCCAGGCCGAGGGCATGTCGGTCCTGCACGAGACCGTCTTCGAGAACCGCCTGGTCTACGTGCCCGCGCTGCAGAAGATGGGCTGCGAGATCGAGATCTTCGACGTGTGCCTGGGCGGGCCCGCGTGCCGCTACCACGACACCAACGCCAAGCACTCGGCGGTCGTGCGGGGCATCTCCAAGCTCCGGGGGGCGGACGTCACGCTGCCCGACATCCGTGCCGGGTTCTCCGCGGTGCTCGCCGCGGCGGTCGCCGAGGGCACCTCGACGCTGCGCGGCGTCAACCACATCGAGCGCGGGTATCACCGCGTTTTCGACCAGTTCACCTCACTTGGCCTGAAGATCAACCGGGAAGCGTAAAGATTCCGCGGGAGGGCGTTTGCAGGCGTTCTCTCCGTCGCAGGTCTATCCCCGTGACCTCGGGATCCGACGGCCGCCGGACGCCAGGCGGCGAGTCCTCGCCGCGCCGGGAGCGCCCGGTCGTGGTGGGCATCGCGGTGCTGGGCGTGGCCGGGGTGGCCGGCGGGCTCCTCGTCGCCGCGCTCGCCCTCCCCGCCGTCGGCGGGGCGGGCATCCTCACGCGGACCGCCTCGCACGACTTCTTCGAGGTGCCGGCGATGCTGCGCGAGGCGCCGCTGCCCGAGCGCAGCCGGCTGCTGGACAAGGACGGCAGGCAGTTCGCGCAGTTCTACGTCCAGAACCGGCAGTCCGTGGACATGGACAAGATCGCGCCGGTCATGCTGAAGGCCATCGTCGCCATCGAGGACGCGCGGTTCTACGATCACGCCGGGCTCGACATCAAGGGCACCCTGCGGGCGATCATCGCCAACACCAGGGCGGGGAGCATCCGGCAGGGCGGGTCCTCGCTCACCCAGCAGCTCGTCAAGAACATCCTGCTGCAGAACGCCCGCTCGGAGTCCGAACGCGACTTCGCCCGGGCGCCGAGCATCCGCAGGAAGCTCCAGGAGCTTCGGTACGCCATGGGGCTGGAGCGGAAGTACACCAAGGACCAGATCCTGGTGCGCTACCTCAACATCGCCTACTTCGGCGGCGGCGCCTTCGGCGTCCAGGCCGCCGCGCAGCGGTTCTTCGGCACCTCGGCCGCCGCGCTGACCCTCGGCCAGGCCGCCACCCTCGCCGGGGCCGTGCGCACGCCCTACTACACCGACCCCACCCTCGGGGAGGAGCACCAGAACCGGCTGCTTGAACGCCGCGACCTCGTCCTGGACCGCATGGCCCAGCTCAAGATGGTCCCGCAGGTGCGCGCCGACGCGGCCAAGGCGGCTCCGCTGGCGCTCAACCTGCGCCCCGAGCCCGGCGGGTGCTCCGAGAGCGACCACCCCTTCTTCTGCCTCTACGTGCAGAAGGAGATCGTCACCAACCCGGCCTTCGGCCAGACCCGCTCCGAGCGGGAACGCCGTCTGTACCGCGACGGCCTGGTGATCAGGACGACCCTCGACCGCACCGCCCAGCGGGCCGCTGACCAGGCCATCGCCGCGCACGTGCACGCCAAGGACAACCAGGTGGCCGCCGAGGCGATGGTCGAGCCGGGAACCGGCCGCATCCGCGCGCTGGCCGCGAGCAAGCAGTACGGGGTCAACCCCGGCGACAAGAACGACGGGCCGAGGACCACCTACAACCTGCCCGCCGACACCGCTCACGGCGGCGGGCAGGGGTTCCAGGCCGGGTCGACGTTCAAGCTGTTCACGCTCGCCACGGCGCTGGCGAAGGGCTGGCGGTTCAACCAGGGCTTCGACACGCCGGGAAGCTTCGAGCCGTCCTCGGGGTACAAGGACTGCTCGGGGAGCAAGGTCAACTCCCCGGGCACCGTCGTCCACAACGCCGGCGGCGAGGGCAAGGGCGGGCCCTACAGCCTGTCCACCGGCACCTGGCAGTCGGTCAACATCTTCTACATGATGCTGGAGCGCGAGGTCGGGCTGTGCGACGTCGTGCGCACCGCCCGGTCGGTCGGCATCGCCCGGGCCGACGGCCTGCCGCTCAAGGAGGTGCCGACCTTCACCCTCGGGGTCAACGAGATGGACCCGGTGACGGTGGCCACCGGCTTCGCGGCCTTCGGCGCGCGCGGGCGCTACTGCCGGCCGATGGCCATCCTGGAGATCGTCGAGCGGCACGGCAGGCGGACGGGCATCGCGCCGAGCTGCACGCAGGCCGTCGAGGAGGAGGTCGCCGACGCGGTCAACCACATCCTGAGCGGCGTCTTCACCAAGGGGACGATGAAGGGCCAGGGCATCGGCCGGGAGGCCGCCGGCAAGACGGGCACCAACAACGGGTACACCTCGGCGTGGTTCGCCGGATACACCCCGGACCTGGCGGCGGCCGTCAGCCTCGGCGACATCAGGGGCGCCTACAAGTACCCGCTGACGAACGTGGAGATCGGCGGCCAGTACTACGGGAGCGTCCAGGGCGCCTCGCTGCCGGGGCCGATCTGGGTCCGGTCCATGGAGGAGGCGCTGCGGCACCGCCCCGCGACGCCGTTCCACGCGCCCGACATGAACCGCTTCGGCGGCGGCTCGACGCCCGGCCTGAAGCCCGAGGACCAGCTCACCGACCCCCTGACGGCGCCCGACGGGCGCGAGGGCCGGCGCGGAGATCGGGACGAGGAGGGAGCCGAGGGACGCGGCGAGGGACGGCGCCTGCGCCGCCACTGGAACCGCCCCGCGGACCAGCGCCTCTGGGACCGGTTCTGGACCAGCCCGGAGGAGGACGCCTGGGTCCCCTGGCCGGACGACCGTCCCTCCCGTCCGCACCGCTACAGGCACGCCCGGGAACACCCCTGGCACTGAGCGCGGCGCACATCAGGTGCGGAACGGCCCGGTCACGCAGTAGGTGATGCCACCGGAGGAGGACCCGGTGGTGCCGCGCTGGGAGGAGAAGTACAGACGGTCGCCCGCGGGGTTGAAGGCGGGGCCGGTGATCTCGGAGGAGCTCTGCCCGGTGATGCGAAGGAACGGGGAGACCTTGTCGTCCGGCGTGATCACGCAGATCTCCATGTTGCCGCCGTCCTCGGCGACGTAGAGGTCCCCGAAGGCGGAGCCGGTGATGTTGTCCACGCCGGTGAGAGGGGCGGGCCCGGGATTGACCAGGTTGTCGTCGTAGGCGAGTTCGTAGGTGCTGTTCGTCAGGTTGACCTGCCACACACGGTTGTCGCCCTTCGTGGTGAACCACACGGTGTCGTTCGCGTAGTGGCACCCTTCGCCGCCGTTGAAGGACTTGGAACCGGAGACCTGGCCGCGGGTGACGGTCGGGGACCCGTCGGGGTCGGGAACGTTCGCCCAGGTGAACGAGCCGGACGTGGCCGTGCCCGCCCGCAGCACCTGCAGAGTGCCCGACGACAGGTCGCCCCAGGTGGTGGGGACGAAACGGTAGAAGCGGCCGTCGGTCTCGTCCTCGGTCAGATAGATGACTCTTCGCACCGGGTCGGCGGCGGCGGCCTCGTGCTTGAACTGGCCCATCGCCGGGCGGCGCACCGCGGCGCCGCCGAACGGGTACGTCTCGTAGACGTAACCGCGGCTGACCTCCTCGCAGGACAGCCAGGTGTTCCACGGCGTCGCGCCGCCCGCGCAGTTCTGCCGTGTGCCGGCGAGGATGGAGGAGGCCGAGGTGATCGCGCCCGCGGAGTTGAAGCGGATGGCGGAGGCGCCGCCGTTCGGGTTGATCTCCGAGTTGGAGACGTAGATCCAGCCGCTGCCGTCCGCGAAGCAGGCGCCGCCATCCGGCGCGCTGTGCCAGGTGTAGGAGGTGCCTGGGACGGTCTGGGTGGATCGGGCGATCACCTGGCTGGTGAAGCCGCTGGGAAGCTGGATGCCGTTGGCGTCGGCGGCTCCGAGGGGACCGTAGGGGCCGGTGGCGTTCTGGGCGGGCGCTGCCAGAGCGGCGCCCTGCCAGAGACTTCCGGTGAACGCCATGGTGCTCGCACCGAGCACCGAGGCACGCAGGAACGTACGGCGTCGCATCGACGGACCTCCTTAGAAGGGGTCTTGATGATCAATTGCCGCGGCCCCCTCACGGTAAACGCGCCGTCGGACGTCCCGCTGAACACCAGATGAGGTCACGCCGAACGCTGATCCCGCCCTGCACCGCCCCGCGCGCACAAGTCGTCAGACTCTTCCAGTCTTCGTGCCCCGGAGGAACAGGTGCCATTCTTCGGGGTGAGGACGAGGTGCATCCTTGATCATCTTGAGCGAGATGCCAGTGGGGTGAACCCGTATGCGGACAGAATGGAGTTCGAATTCACGGTCGCCGGGCAGCCGACGAGAGCTCGCCCATCAGCCGGGCCGCCAGCGCGGTGGTCCAGGCGAAGGTCAGGACCACCGCGACGGCGAGGCGTACGCTCAGCCCGTCCTGGCCGGGCCAGGCCACCAGCGCGAGAGCGGTGACCGCGGTCGCGGCGCTGTAGAGGGCCCATCCCCATCGCCGGAGGACGACGAATCGGCGGACGAACACCAGGCAGGCCAGAACCAGCGCCGTGAAGGCGACGGGCGGGGCGAAGGCGTGCAGCAGGCCATGCCAGCTGAACTGATCGGGGGTTCCGCCCGGCGCTCCGGGCGGAAAACCGAGGGCCGGGTCGGGAACGAAGATCCCGCCGGCGATCAGGCCCACGCCGTACAGGCCGACCAGGAGCGGGGCCCACGTCCCGGCCGGCCCCGGGTGTAACGCTCGCCGCAGGCCTGCGGCGAACGCGACGCTGAGCAGACCACCGGCCACGAAGTCGGCGATCTGGATCCACCCCAGGGATCCGAGGCTGAGCAGGCTGATCGGGTGCCGGCTGATGTCGAATCCCTCGCGGGTGAGCATCTGGACCCCTACCACGATCACGTACAGCGGGCCCGCCACGAGCCCGCAGGTGAGGAGCCTGCGGGTCACTGCCTCGGACGGAGCCGGTGAAGTGCCCGCGAGGGTCTCGCGGGAGGTGAGCTTGTTGTGGGTCATCGTCTTCTCCTTGGACAGACCGGCTTGCACGGTGTCCGGCGACCGGCCCCATCGCCGGGCCCCTTGGCCGGTGCGGTGTCCACGAAGGTTCGCCAGGTGGACCGCCGTACGGCGGCGCCGCCATCGCCGCACCACCCCCCGCCGCCGCGGCGCCGAATACCCGAGCACCACAACGGACGGAGAGGGAAGGCGACCCGGTGAAGGTAGGCGGATACCGCGTCGGTGCGGATCAGTGGCCAGCCCCGGCCGGGGCCGGCCGGGGCGACGTGCGAGCGGCTTGCCGGGCTCAGGGTCAGCCGACGAGTGGGTTGCGGGGGTCAGGCAGCCGGTGAGTGGTTGCGGGGGGGCGGGGTTAGCCGATGAGGGGTCGGCCGGTTTCCAGTAGGGTCTTGAGGTCGCTGAGCAGTTCGATCCAGCCGCCTCCGGCGTTCGGGACCTCGCCTCCGACCATGGCGGCCACCCGGGGTGCGTCGGTCACGTCGTGGGTCACGGTCAGCCTGGTGACGCCGGCCCGGGCCGGTTCGATCTCGTACGTGAGGCGGGTGACCGGCTCGGCCGCCGTGTCGACGTCCCAGACCGGATGCCAGGTCTGCACGAGCCTGCGCGGCGGGTCCACCTCGAGGACCTCGCCTTCGACGACGACGTCCGGGGCGCCCGCCTCCCTCATCTCCTTGCTGCCGAAGGCCTCGTACCTCCCGCCGGGACGCAGGTCGAACTGCGCGGGTGACCGGTAGCCGTACCTCTCGGTCCACTCCGGCTTGGTGATAGCGTCCCAGATCGCCTCGGGTGAGGCCTTGATGTAGACCCGGTGGACCTGGACGGTGCGCGTTTGCTGCGTGGTTTCGGTCATTTGCTGACCCTCCAACTCGGCTTCGGGATCGGCGAGCGCTGACGAAGAGCGGAACGAGCGGATCTAGCGGAAACGGTGGGCCGGGTGGGGTGGGCGCCTCGAGGACGCGGTCACCACCGGTCGCAATCAAAAATACGTGACCAATAGGTCACATGTCAATGCTCCTCCGGCTCCTCCCACGGTCGGCAGATTCGCTCCTTCGTGATGAACCGGCCATGCCGTTCAACACTTTCGCCCCTGGGTGCGTCTGGGCTGTGACGGACTCGATGAAGGGCGAAGGTAATTGGACGACGACCCCCGCTTCGCGGACTTCGTCGCCGAGCGGGCCGACGCGTTACTGCGTTACGGCTACGTGCTCAGCGGCAATCCTCACGACGCGGCCGACCTCACCCAGGAGGCGCTGATCCGGCTGCACCGAGCGTGGTCGCGCGTGCGCCGTAAGCAGGATCCGGAGAGCTACACCAGGGTCATCATGGCGCGGCTGCACGTCAGCGTCTGGCGGCGGCGCCGGCGCGAACTGCTGGCATGGGACCTGCCGGAGGTCCGCCATCTCGACATGCTGCCGTCCGACACCGAACAGAGCCTGTGGCAGGCACTCGAAGGCCTGCCATGCAAGCAGCGGGCCGTCCTGGTCCTGCGCTACTACGAGGAGCTGACCGACGCGGAGATCGCCGGCGTTCTCGGCGTCTCCCGGGGGACCGTCCGCAGCAACGCGTCCCACGGCCTGAGCAAGCTCCGCTCCGCCGTGACCGACCCCGCAGCCACCAACGGGAGGGCCCGATGAACGATTTGGAAGACACGCTTCGCAGGACTCTCGGACACGCCTCGGAGCAGGCGCCGAAGGCGCCGACCGGCCTGCCGGCGTTCGTCGCCGCCCGCTCCAGGCGGCGTGAGATGCGAACGCAGGCCCTCGTCGCGGCGGTCGCCGTCGCGGCGGTGACCTGCGGGGTCGCGGTGACCGTACGCGGGGCCGGCGGCGAGGCCGCCCCGGTGGCGGTGAACCCGACCACCGCCCCGAGCATCGCGACCGGGACGCCGCCCCCCGCCGAGGAAGAGTCACTTCCGATGCCGGACCGCGTGGAGAAGGTGTGGCCGCAGGCGGTCAGGACCATTCCCGCCACGTTGCCCGACGGCCGCGCGTTCAACGCACTGCGCTTCATCGACGACCACACGTTGCTCATCGAGACCCAGTCCGGTTTTGAGAAGGCCGATGCCATCTACGCCTATGACCTGGACGGCGGAGGGGCCCGGAAGATCGCCGATGTGCCGATCCCGGCGAAGACGGTGCTGTTCCCCGCCGATTTCAGCATCGGCGAGGATCAGGTGGTCTGGTGGACGGCGCGCAAGACCGGCGGGACGGAGACGGCCGACCTTTGGGCGGTGCCGCTCTCCGGTGGTGAGGCACGGCTGGTGGCCTCCTACGAGCACGGCGAGAGCGGTTCGCTCGATCCCGTTCTGGCGGTGTCCGGCGACAAGATCGCCTTTTCGTTCAGGAGCGGTGGCGTTTTCACCGTCCCACTCGGGGGCGGGACGGTGGAACCGGTCGCCGGGTCGGAGAAGGACCACATCCTGAGCTGGCCGTGGGTGGGCTCGGGCGGAGCCTTCGGTGACGGTGACGCCTTCGTCGAGGTGGTCAACGTGGAGACCGGGGAGAGGCGGACGGCCACGGTCAACCCGGGTGAGCGGCGGGTGAGGTGCGGCCTGACCCTGTGCACCGGTGAGAAGGCGGCCGATGGCACGGGCTTCTACCGGCTGCGCGACGGCACGCAGGAGAAGCGGCTGCCCGGCTTCGCCCCGATGTCCGGCCTGGCGGCGGAGCGCTTCCACAGCACGACCTTCATCGCGAGCGGCCGGGTGCGCGGCGTCGTCCTGCACGACCTGGCCACCGGCAGGTCCGGCGACCTCGGGATCCGGCCGGAGGTCAGGGACGGTGGAAGCAGCATGATGTCTCCCGACGTCCGGCGCGGCGATGGCCGGCTGTTCGATTACCCGCTAGACGGCAAGATCGTGATCATCGATTTCAGCAAGATCTCTTAGCGGGATCCGGTGGCGGGCGCCCGCCCCGCGGGCGCCCCCCCCGCCGCGCCCCGTGCCGCAAGGGGGACTGCGGTTGACCCCAATAGCCGTACCCGGCACCGGGGGGCGGCCGCCGGCCCGGCGGCCGCCACCGACGCAGCGCCTCGTGCAGCATGGTGAACTGCGGTTCCGCGGGGAGGGGACCGAGCGCGCCGGGGCGCGGTCAGGCTCCTACGCAGGCGGGGCCGAGGAGTTGTTTGAGGTCGCCCATCAGGGCGGGTGAGGGGGCGACCCGCAGGCGGTCGTCCAGGCGCATGATCGTGGTCTTGGGCCCGTTGTGCAGCTGGAGGTGGACCTCGGTCGTGCCGCGGTGGGTGGTCAGCACCTCCTTGAGCCGGCCGATCACCGGGGGCGTGCAGCGGGTCAGCGGCATGCTCACGACCAGCGGCCCGCCCGATTCCACGGACAGGTCGGGGGCGGTCACCTCCATCGCCACGATCTTGGCGACGTCCTCCCGCTTGTCCAGCCTGCCCTTGACGAAGACGATGGCGTCCTCGGCGAGCACGGTTGAGCAGAGCTGGTAGGCCGACGGGAAGATCATGACCTCGATGGCGCCTTCGAGGTCCTCCAGGGTGGTCAGCACCCAGGTGTCGCCCTTCTTGGTGACCTTCCGCTGGAGCCCGGTCAGGATGCCGCCCACGGTGACGACCTGCCCGTCGGGGCGCTCGTCGGCCTGGAGCGCGGCGATCGAGCAGTCGGCGCCGCCGGACAGGATGTGCTCGACGCCGAACAGCGGGTGGTCGGAGACGTAGAGGCCGAGCATCTCGCGCTCGAAGACCAGCAGCGTGGACTTGTCCCACTCCCCCGGCGGGATCTGCACGTCGAAGGTCTGGTCCTCGGCCCCGTCGATCGCCCCGAACAGGGAGTCCTGCCCGATGGCCTCGTTCTTCTTGATGTCGATGATCGCGTCGACGGCCTGCTCGTGCACCATGACCAGGCCCTTGCGCACGTGGCCGAGCGAGTCGAACGCCCCCGCCTTGATCAGCGACTCGATGACGCGCTTGTTGCAGACGATCGCGGGCACCTTGCGCAGGAAGTCCTTGAAGTCGGCGAAGCGGCTCTTCTCCTTGCGCGCGGAGATGATGCCGTCGACGACGTTGCCGCCGACGTTGCGGATCGCCGACAGGCCGAAGCGGATGTCGGTGCCGCGCGGGGTGAAGTCGAAGTCGGAGTCGTTGACGTCCGGCGGGAGCACCTTGATGCCCATGCGCCGGCACTCGTTCAGGTAGAGCGCCGACTTGTCCTTGTCGTCCTTGACCGAGGTGAGCAGCGCGGCCATGTACTCGGCCGGGTAGTTGGCCTTGAGGTAGGCGGTCCAGTAGGACACCAGGCCGTAGGCGGCGCTGTGGGCCTTGTTGAAGGCGTAGTCGGAGAACGGGAGCAGGATGTCCCAGAGGGTCTTGATGGCCTCGGCGGAGTAGCCGTTGTCCTTCATGCCCTGCTCGAAGGACTCGAACTGCTTGTCCAGCTCGGCCTTCTTCTTCTTGCCCATCGCCCGGCGCAGCAGGTCGGCCTTGCCGAGCGAGAACCCGGCGACCTTCTGCGCGATGGCCATGACCTGCTCCTGGTACACGATCAGGCCGTGGGTGGTGCCGAGGATCTCCTCCAGCGACTCGGAGAACTCCGGGTGGATCGGAGTGATCTCCTGCTGGCCGTTCTTGCGGAGCGCGTAGTTGGTGTGGGAGTTCGCGCCCATCGGGCCCGGCCGGTACAGGGCGCCGACGGCGGAGATGTCCTCGAAGTTGTCGGGCTTCATCAGCCGCAGCAGCGAGCGCATGCCGCCGCCATCGAGCTGGAACACTCCGAGGGTGTCGCCCCGGCCGAGCAGCTCGTACGCCCTCGGATCGTCCAGGGGCAGCTTGAGCAGGTCGATCAGGTTGCCGGTGTTGGCCTCGATCATCTTCAGGCAGTCGTCGATGATCGTGAGGTTGCGCAGGCCCAGGAAGTCCATCTTCAGCAGGCCGAGCGTCTCGCAGGTCGGGTAGTCGAACTGCGTGATGATCGCGCCGTCGGCGTCGCGGCGCATGATCGGGATGTAGTCGGTCAGCACCTCCGAGGACATGATGACGCCCGCGGCGTGCACGCCGGTCTGCCGGATCAGGCCCTCAAGGCCCCTGCCGAGGTCCATCGCCGCCTTGACGTCGACGTCCTCCTCGTACAGCTTGCGCAGCTCGCCGGCCTCGTTGTAGCGCGGGTGGTCCTTGTCGAAGATGCCCGACAGCGGGATGTCCTTGCCCATCACCGCGGGCGGGAACGCCTTGGAGACCTTGTCGCCGAGGGCGTAGGGGTAGCCGAGGACGCGCGCGGCGTCCTTGATGGCCGCTTTCGCCTTGATGGTGCCGAAGGTGGCGATCATCGCGACCTTGTCGGCGCCGTACTTCTCGGTGACGTACCGGATCACGTCGGCCCGCCGACGTTCGTCGAAGTCGATGTCGACGTCGGGCATGGAGACGCGGTCGGGATTCAGGAACCGCTCGAAGATCAGCCCGTGCGGCAGCGGGTCGAGGTCGGTGATGCCCAGCGCGTACGCCGCCAGCGAGCCGGCGGCCGAGCCACGGCCGGGACCGACCCGGATGCCGTTGTTCTTGGCCCACATGATGAAGTCGGCGACCACGAGGAAGTACGACGGGAACCCCATCTGCAGGACGACGTTCATCTCGAACTCGATCTGGCGCTGGTGCTCCTCGTCCACGCCTTCGGGGAAGCGCCGCGCCATGCCCCGGGCGATCTCCTCCCGGAACCAGCTCTCCTCGGTGTGCCCCTCGGGGATCGGGAAGGTCGGCATGAGGTTCTTGAAGCCGAACATGCCCGACGGGTCGACCTTCTCGGCGACCAGCAGGGTGTTGCGGCAGCCCTCGGCCCACAGGTCGGAGGAGTCGACCGCGCGCATCTCGTCTGCGGTCTTGATGTAGTAGCCGCTGCCGTCGAAGCGGAACCGGTCGGGGTCCGCGAGCTGCTTGCCGGTCTGGATGCACAGCAGCGCGTCGTGGGAGGTGGCGTCCGATTCGTAGGTGTAGTGGGAGTCGTTGGTCACCAGCGGCGGGATCTCGAGCTCTTTGGAGATGCGGGTGAGCCCGTCGCGGACCCGGCGCTCGATGTCGAGCCCGTGGTCCATGATCTCCAGGTAGTAGTTCTCCTTGCCGAAGATCTCCTGGAACCTGGCCGCCGCCGCCAGCGCCTCGTCGTACTGCCCGAGCCGCAGGCGGGTCTGCACCTCGCCGGAGGGGCAGCCGGTCGTGGCCATCAGCCCATCGGCGTGCTCGGCGAGCAGCTCGGCGTCCATGCGGGCCCACTTGCGCACGAAGCCCTCGGTGTAGGCGCGCGAGGAGAGCTTCATCAGGTTGCCCAGGCCTGTGGAGTCGCGCGCCCAGATCGTCATGTGGGTGTAGTAGCCGCCGGCGGACACGTCGTCGCGCTTCTGGTGCGGCTCGCCCCACAGGACGGGCTTCTTCTGGTGGCGGGAGGCCGGGGCGACGTAGGCCTCGATGCCGATGATCGGCTTGATGCCGGCCCCGGTCGCCTGCTTGTAGAAGTCGTAGGCGCCGTGCATGTTGCCGTGGTCGGTGATCGCGATGGCGGGCATCCCGAGATCGCCGACCTGTTTGAACATCTGCTTCAACCGCGCCGCTCCGTCGAGCATGGAGTACTCGGTGTGAACGTGCAGATGCACAAACGATTCAGCCATGCGGGGCCGTCCCTTTCCCCTCGATCCGGTGCGGCGGATGAGAGCCTACGCCGTCCCGGCGGCCTCCCGTGGCACACGGGGCCCGCCGGTCTCAATCGTGATCCGGCCCCCGGCCGGCGAGCGCCTCCATGCCCGCCTGACCCCGTGGAACGCTCTCCACGGAGCCTGGGGGGACGCCGTCGGACGTGGGCTTCGCCCCATTCTCCCGCGTGTCGCCCCCGTGTTCCTCCGTCAGGTGCGCCCCGGCCTCCTTGCGTTCCTCCGCCAGGTGCAGCCCCGCCTCGATGACGGCGTTCATGATGGGCGCGAGCCGCTCCTGCCCGAGCTCCGGGGCGCGGCGGGCCATCGCGGCGACCAGGCGTCGCTCGCGTTCCATGTCGCGCCCGGCGAAGCCGCCGACGGGCTTGAGCCGCTGCACGGTGCCCGCCAGGAACGCCCGGCGTTCCAGCAGCACGGCCAGCGCGGCGTCGACCCGGTCGATGGCCTCCCGGGCCCCCGTCAGCGTGCCCGGCCGCTCGTCGCGGACGAGCGCGCCGATCAGGGTGACGGCCTCGCGCGCCGCCTCGACCGCCTCGGGACCCGCCTCCGGCCCGAGCCACAGGCCGTCCGCCCCCGCGGCCACGACCGCCCCCGCGAGCCCGGCGTCGTCGCCTGGGGAGGCGAGGACCGGACGTCCCGAGCGCCGCCCGGCCGCCCGTACGAGACCCAGGTCCGCGGCGGGGCCGGGGGCGCCCTTGCGGCTCCCGCTCTCACACAGCACCACGCCCGCGGCGCCATCGTCCGCGCAGCGGTCCGCGGCCCGCAGCCACTCCTCCAGGGAGGTCGCCGCGCCCCGCCGCAACACGACCGGCAGCCCGAGGGCGCAGGCCGCCCGCAGGAGCTCGGGGTCGCCCGCCCACGACGGCCCGAGCACCACCGCGTCGGCGTGCGCGGCGACCGCCGGCAGCACGCCCGCCGAGGCCGGTTCCACGAGCAGCGGCCCGTCCCACCCGGCCCTCGCCCGGGCCAGGATGGCGCTCTCGCCGCCGTCGCGGGCCGTTCCAGCGGGGCCGTCGGTCACCCCGGACGGCGCGTGGTCGTCGCGCAGGCTCAGCCACCGCCCGTCCGCGCCCTGACCGCCCGCGAAGGCGCCCGCCAGCAGCACCGCCGGGCCCTCTCCCACGGTGAGGCTCCCGATTCGTACGGAGTGCGCGCCCGGCTGCCCGGTCGATGACATGTCGGCTCCCTTGGTGCCGCCGGCCGCGTCGCCCGCGAGCCGGCGGGGGTCTGTAATGACGAAAAGGCGAAGACATTCTCGTCTCCGCCCTCTGCCGGCTCCGGATGGTCGCTAGATCGTGACGGCGACCGGCTCTCCCGGAACCGGCTCGATGAACACGAAATAGCAAGTCATGGCGCTGAGAATATCAGGAATCCGCCACCTGGTGGACACCGGATCTCACATAGCGGACAGTTCACCAGAAGCCGCGTTTGCACGTGCGCACCGCTATGGGACGATTCATTCGCCTGAAAGGGGGTAGCGGCGGGTGATGTCGGAAGCACGGCCGGATGGACGGCGGCGGGGACGCCGCGTGGCCGACCGCTACCAGCTACTGGAGCCGATCGGCCGCGGCGGCATGGGCATCGTGTGGCGAGCCCACGACGAGTTGCTCGACCGAGCGGTCGCCGTCAAGGAGGTCCGCTACCCCGGCGACCCCCAGGACGACGAGATCGCCGAGCTCAACAGGCGCACGCTGCGCGAGGCGCGGGCGGCGGGCCGGCTGACCCATCCGAACGTCGTCGTGGTCCACGACGTCATCGAGGAGAACGGCCGCCCCTGGATCGTCATGCAGCTGGTCGACTCCCGCTCGCTCGGCCAGGTGCTGCGCGACGATGGGCCGCTGCCGATGCGCATGGTGGCGGAGATCGGGCTCCAGGTGCTGGAGGCGCTGCGCACCGCGCACGCGGCCGGGGTGCTGCACCGCGACGTCAAGCCCGAGAACGTGCTGCTCACCGACGACGGACGGGTGGTGCTGACCGACTTCGGCATCGCCCGCATGGAGACCGACACGACGATGACCCGCACGGGACTCGTCGGCACCCCCGCCTTCATCGCCCCTGAGCGCCTCCGGGGCTACCCCGCCCAGCGCGAGTCGGACCTGTGGTCGCTCGGCGCGACGCTGTACGCCGCCGTCGAGGGCCGCCCGCCGCACGACAAGGGCATGGCGATGGCCACCATGCACGCCGTGCTGAACGACGAGCCCGAGCCGGCGCTGCGGGCCGGGCGGCTCGGCGCCGTCCTGTCCGGCCTGCTGGAGAAGGACCCCGACCGCCGGCTCAGCCCCGACCAGGCCGAGCGCATGCTGCGCAGCATCGCCGAGGACCGCACCTCGGCGCCCGCGACGAGCCAGCGGACGCTGCCGGCGACCCCGCTCCCGGCGCCCGCCACCAGCCCTCCGCGCAAACAGCCCAAGCAGCCGCGGCAGCCCGCCAAGAGCGCCCGCCCCGAGGCCGCCGTCCCGGCCCCCGCCGCAGTCCCGCCACCGGAGGCCGCCCCGGCCGCCGAGGCCGCCCCGGCCGCCGAGGCCGCTCCGGCCGCCGAGGCCGGCGCGCGCGGCCGGGCCGAGGCGCTGGAGAAGGTCCAGTCGCTGAAGCAGGCGCCGGCGTCCAAGGAGGGCTCCGCGCCCGGACAGGCAGCGGCGCCGGCCCCCGCCATCGGTCAGGCGGCGGCCGATCCGGCTCCCGCTGCCGAGCAGGCCGGGCCCGCCACGCCGCCCGCCGCCGGGAAGGCGCCGGCCGCCGGAAGGGCCGGAGCGGTCAAGAAGGTCACGCCCGGCCCAGCGGCACAGGCGTCCGGCGAACCCGGCGAGGACGAGGCCGGCGAGCCCGCCGATCGCGACGTGGCGTTCCATGCGGAAGGCGCGGCGGAGCCGGAGGGCCGGCCCGGGGCGCGGGCCGCCGCGGCCGAGGAATCCGAGGAGGCCGGAGCCGGGGAAGGCGCGCCCGCTGCCGCCCGTCCCAGCACTGGGAAACCCGCCGGCCGGCCGGTCAAGGCCCCCGTCCAGCCCGTCAGGCCGCCGGCCGAGCCGGTGGGGCAGGCGGCGTCCGAGTTCGGCGAGCGGCGGCCGACGCACGTTCCCCGGCAGGTGAGGGGCGGGCAGGCGGAGACCCGGCCCGAGACTCGCAAGCGGCCCTACGGGGGCGCGCCGGCGGGCGTCCCCGGCAGGCCGCC
Source organism: Sphaerisporangium perillae (assembly GCF_023276435.1). Classification (GTDB taxonomy): domain Bacteria; phylum Actinomycetota; class Actinomycetes; order Streptosporangiales; family Streptosporangiaceae; genus Sphaerisporangium; species Sphaerisporangium perillae. The sequence goes on along the minus strand of NZ_JALLPO010000044.1, from coordinate 39,777 downwards.
CACCGCGCCGGACGAGCCCGCCTCGGCCGCCGCCGAGGCGCCGGCGACCTTCGCAGGGATGCCCGAGACCGGCGCGACCTCGGTGGCGCCGATGATCCCGATGTCGCCGGACGACGACGGGCCCCGGCGCCCCGTGCCGGTCCTGCGCATCGTGCTGGTGGCCATCCCGGCGATCCTCGTCGTGGCGGGCATCGCCCTGTGGCTGGGCGCGAGGGAGGCCTCCGACACCCCCTCCGGGAACGCGTCGGCGTCCAAGCACGCCTCGGCGCCGGCCCCCTCCGGGACCGGCGGCTCGGACGCGCCGTCCTCCGGCGCCTCCTCCGCGCCGTCTCCGTCCTCCGCCTCTCCCAGCGAGACCGCCAAGCCGTCGTCCACCCCCAAGCCGACCGCCATCGGCCCGGGGGACGTCCCCGGCGGCTGGCACAACTACAAGCACTCCAGTGGGTTCTCCCTCGCGCTGCCGAAGGGATGGCGCGTGGACGGGAGGGGCAACGGCGAGGTTCGCTTCCGCGGGGACGCGCACACCTACCTGGAGGTCCACCACACCTCCACTCCGGAGTCCGACGCCCTGAAGGTCTGGCGGCGCGACGTGCCGGGCATGAGGGGGAACTTCCCCGGCTACAACCTGATCGAGATCAGGGAGGTCAAGGACTACTGGAAGACCGCGGCCGACTGGGAGTTCACCTTCGGCGACAGCAGGTACCGGTCGCGCGTGATCGACCGCGGCTTCGTCACCGACAAGAACAACGGCTACGCGCTGCTCTTCAAGACCCAGGACAAGGACTGGAAGCAGAAGAAGAAGCTCTTCGAGACCCTCGCCGCCACCTTCAAGCCCGCCAAATAACGGTCACGTTCCGGGCGGCGTCCGGTTATGGGACGATGCGGGAGCGGATAAGGAGGGACTGGGCGACGTGACCGCGGAGACGCAGCGCCGGGTCGCCGGCAGGTATCTCCTGCTGGAGCCCATCGGCCGTGGTGGCATGGGCGTGGTCTGGCGTGCCCATGACGAGCTCCTCGACCGCCTCGTCGCGGTCAAGGAGGTCCTGTACCGCGCGATGAGCGAGGAGGACCGCGCCGCCTTCAACCGGCGGACGATCCGCGAGGCGCGGGCCGCCGGGCGTCTGGACCACCCGTCGGTGGTCGTCGTCCACGACGTCATCGAAGAGGACGACCGTCCCTGGATCGTCATGCAGCTGGTCCGTTCCCGCTCACTGGGCGAGGTGCTCAGAGCCGGCGGGCCCCTGGAGCCGAGGGTGGTCGCCGAGATCGGCGGGCAGGTCCTGGACGCGCTGCGCGCCGCGCACGCCGCAGGGGTGCTCCACCGCGATGTGAAACCCGAGAACGTCCTGCTCACCGAGGGCGGCAGGGTGGTGCTGACCGACTTCGGCATCGCGACGATGTCGGAGGAGACGGCCCTGACCACGACGGGCAACCTGTCGGGCACCCCGGCGTTCATGCCGCCCGAGCGGCTCAAGGGGCGCCCCGCCGTGCCCGAGTCCGACCTGTGGTCCCTCGGCGCGACGCTGTACGCGGCCGTGGAGGGCAGGCCTCCCTTCGACCGGGGCGCGCCGGTGCCCACGATGGCGGCCGTGCTCAACGACCGGCCAGAGCCCACGCGGCTGGCCGGCCCGCTGGGCCCGGTGATCGAGGGGCTGCTCCGCAAGGAGCCCGTTGAGCGCATGTCCGCCGCCGAGGCCGCCGAGGCGCTGCGCCGCGTGGCGGCCGGAGAGCTGACGCGCGCGGCGCGCGGAAAGCCGTCGCGCCGCCCGGCCTCGGCCGACCGGCCGCCGGTCCGGTCGTCCACGATGCCGAACGCGGGTCAGTCGGCGTGGTCGAACGCCGGTCAGTCGGCGTGGTCCACCGTCGAGGGATCGGCGGCCACGGTCAAGGGGCGGGGCCGCTCCCGGGTCGCCCTGCTGGCGGGCCTGCCGCTGCTGGTGGTCGCGATCGCGGCCGGCGGCTGGTTCGGCTACCGCGAGGTCGCCGGCACCGCCGCGGTGGCGTCACATCCGCCGGCCGGCTCCGCCTCGCCGACCGGCGCCTCCGCCTTCCCCACGGCCACGTCCTCGGCCGTCGTCCCGCCGGCCACCCCTTCCACCGATCCCACCGGCTCCCCCTCCGCCACGCCTTCGCCGGCCCTGCCGAAGGGCTGGCGCACCCATGTCGACGACCTGGGCTTCACCGTCGCCCTCCCCCGGCGCTGGGTGGAGTTCGGGCGGGACAAGACCCGGGTGAACTTCCGCCTTCCGGGGTCTCGCAGCTACCTGCTGATCGACACGACCCCCTGGCGGGCGGGGGACCCGCTGACCGCCCTGCGTGACGTCGAAGAGCAGTCCCTGGCGAACAAGAAACTGCCCGGCTACGAGCTGCTCACCTTGCGTTCCCTCACCTACAGGGACCAGGCGGCGGCCGACTGGGAGTTCACCTGGGAGATGGAGAAGGAGCGGGCACACGTGATCGACCGCGCGCTCGCCACGGCGGACGGCCGCCAGTTCGCGATCTACTGGCACACCACGGACCAGTACTGGGAAGACGATTATTCCTATTTTGAGACGTTTACAAGGACTTTTCGGCCATCCTGACAGCAAGAGGCATGTGACCGAAATTTTAGGGTAGCCAGCCCTACATGCCGGATTCACCCCAGGTCACGCACCGAGTCGTGGCAGGCCGATACCGCCTGCTGGAACCAATCGGCCGAGGTGGAATGGGCACCGTCTGGCGGGCCCATGACGAGATTCTCGGCCGCGAGATCGCCGTCAAGGAGCTGATCGCGCCACCGGAGCTCACCGGATCCGAGCGAGAGATCTTCACTTTACGGACCTTCCGGGAGGCCCGCGCCGCCGGGCGGGTGGGCCACCCCGGCGTCGCCACGGTGTACGACGTGTTCGAGGAGAACGGGCACCCGTGGATCGTGCTGCAGTACGTCCCCTCCGACACCCTGGGCGCCGTGGTGCGCGACCAGGGGCCGCTCACCCCGGCTCGCGTGGCCGAGATCGGGCTGCAGGTGCTGGCCGCGCTGCGGGCCGCCCACCAGGCGGGAGTGCTGCACCGGGACGTCAAGCCCGACAACGTCCTGCTCTCCACGGACGGCGGCCGGGCGGTGCTGACCGACTTCGGCATCGCGACGCTCGACGACGACTCCTCCGTGACCCGCACCGGAACGCTCATCGGCACCCCGGCGTTCATCGCCCCGGAGCGGGCGGCCGGCGGCCAGGCGACCCGCGCCTCCGACCTGTGGTCCCTCGGCGTCACCCTGTACGTCGCGGTGGAGGGCCGCTCGCCGTTCCAGCGCGGCAACCCGCTGGCGACGCTCGGAGCCGTCATGCACGACCCGCCCGCGCCCATCCGGCTGGCGGGACCGCTGGGTCCGGTCCTCATTGGGTTGCTGCAGAAGGATCCGGCCGAGCGGCTCACCGCCGGGGAGACCGAACGCTACCTGCGCATGGTGGCCGCGGGCATCCAGCCCGAGCCGACGATGCCGGCCGCCCCCGTGCCGGCCCCCGTCCCCGCCCAGGCGTCCCCGCCCACCCGGGAGCGGCTGCCCGCATCGCCGGTCACGGCGCCCGGGGCGGTGCCCCCGCAGACGCGGCAGGGCGGCGGGCGCGGCATGGCGCTGGCCGGGCTCACGGCCCTGATCCTGTCGGTCGGCCTGGTGGCCGGTGGCCTGGCGTGGGTGACCGCGCGGTCGGCCGGCTCCGGTGGAGCGCCGGCGACCTCCCCGACGGTCCGCGTGACGGTCTCGGTCACCCCGACGGCCGAGCCAGTCACCCGGCGGGCCACCCAGGACCCCTCCCAGCCGTCCCAGGGCCAGGTCCCGTCCTCAGGCGTGCCGTCCTCCTCGGCCCCACGGCCCACGCCCACCAAGGACGACCCGACGCCGGACAAGACCAAGGACAAGGGGACATCGCCCGAGCCGTCCGCCAAACCGACGAAGACCAAGGAGAAGGCCGAGGACAACGTCGTGCCCCCGGCCGAGAGCGGCGAGGACCAGCCGAGCGACTCCGGGGAGAGCGACGGCGGCCAGGGCGAGCAGCCCGACCAGGGCCGGGACGGCGGCCAGGCCGTCCTGGACGGAGGCGTCCCCTTTCCAGGCGTCTAGCGCGATGTCCGGGAACGTTCACCAGGTCGCGCGACGTACGACGGCGCCGGCTTCGCCGTAGCCCCTTCCCGCCGTCGCGGCGCCGGACCACGAACACCATCCGCCGGAAGGAAGCCGGGCCGCGGCGGGACCCGGGTCAGGACTCGGCGCGGACGGTGGGCCGCGGGCAGGACCCGGCGCGGACGGTGGGCCGCGGGCGGGACCCGGGTCAGGACTCGGCGCGGACGGCGGGACCCGGGTCAGGACTCGGCGCGGACGGTGTCCAGGGAGCGGGCCAGGTCGTCGGGGTAGTCGCTGGTGAACGTGACCAGTTCGCCGCCCGTCGGGTGCTCGAACGCCAGCGAGACGGCGTGCAGCCACTGGCGGGTGACGCCCAGCCGGGCCGCGAGCGTGGGATCGGCGCCGTAGGCGAGGTCACCCACGCAGGGGTGCCGTGTGGCCGCCATGTGGACGCGGATCTGGTGGGTGCGGCCGGTCTCCAGCTTGATGTCGAGCAGCGACGCCGCCCGGAACGCCTCGATCGTGTCGTAGTGGGTGATCGACTCCTTGCCACCCGCCACCACGGCGAACCGGCCGTCACCGGACGGGTGCCGGTCGATGGGGGCGTCCACGGTGCCGCGCAGCGGGTCGGGATGGCCCTGGACGAGCGCGTGGTAGTGCTTTTCGACCGTGCGCTCCTTGAAGGCGCGCTTGAGCCGTGAGTAGGCCACCTCGCTCTTGGCCACGACCATGACGCCGGTGGTGTTGGCGTCCAGGCGGTGGACGATGCCCTGGCGCTCGGCCGCGCCGCTGGTGGCCACGCGGTGACCGGCGCCGAGCAGGCCGCCGAGAACGGTGGGGCCGGTCCATCCCACGGTGGGGTGCGCCGCCACGCCGATCGGCTTGTCGATCACGACGATGTCGTCGTCCTCGTACAGGACGCGCATGCCCGGGACGGGCTCGGCCACGGCCACCGGAAGGCTGGGCGGCGGAGGGATCATGACGTCGAGCCACGCGCCGGCGTGCACCCGGTCGGACTTCGCGGGGGTCGTCCCGTCGAGCAGGACGTCGCCGGCGGAGATCAGCTCGGCCGCGCGTGTGCGGGAGAAGCCGAACAGCCGCGCCAGCGCGGCGTCCAGGCGCTCTCCCTCCAGGCCGTCGGGAACCGGCAGGCTGCGCTGCTCAGCCACGGGACTCCCCTTCCTGTCCCTGCGCCTGGTCCTGCCGGGCGGCATCGCCGTCCTGCCGCTCGTCACCGGCGCGCGACCCGTCGATCTGGTAGCCCCGCCAGGCGAGGAAGACCGCGAGGATGCCGCCGCACACGATCGCCGAGTCGGCGACGTTGAACACCGGGAAGTGGGTGATCGGGAAGACCTCGATCCAGTCGACGACGTGCCCCTGGAACGGCGCCGGGTAGCGGAAGATCCGGTCGGTGAGGTTGCCGATCGCGCCGCCGAGCAGCAGGCCCAGAGTGATCGCCCACGGGAAGCTGCGCAGCTGCCGTGCCGTGCGCAGGATCGCGATGACCACTCCGGCGGCGATGATGGTGAAGACGATCGTCATGCCGGTGCCGATGCTGAACGCCGCGCCGGAGTTGCGGATCACCCGTAGCTGCAGCAAGTCGCCGATCACGCGGACCGGCTCCCTGCCCTCCAGCACGTTCACCACGACGGTCTTGGTTGCGAGGTCGAGCGCGTAGACGACCACCGCCAGCACCGCGAGGGCACCGATCCGTCGGGGCCGCGACGGCGTCCGCTCGCCGGCGGGCTCGCCCCCGGGGTCCGGCGAGGTGTTCAGCGGCGCTCCTCCCGCTGCTTGCACGACACGCACAGCGTCGCCCTCGGGAACGCCTGCAGGCGTTCCTTGCCGATCGGCTTGTGGCACGATTCGCACACTCCATATGTTCCTGCGTCGATGCGGGCGATCGCCCGCTCGTTCTGCGCGACCAGGTCTCGCGCATTCAGGGTAAGGGCGATCTCGCGTTCCCGCTCATAGGTCTTGGCCCCCGCGTCGGCCTGGTCGTCACCGGCGCTGTCGCTGATGTCGCCCGAGGCGATCTGGGACTCCGCCCGCGCCACCTCCGCGTTCAGTTCCTCGATCTCGCCCTGGAGGCGGCCGCGGACCCCGGAGAGTTCCTCCTCGGTCCAACCGGCGTCGCCACTCGTCTCCGTGGCGGTCTTCGCCGCCCGCGTCATACCGGCCATGTAGGCCTCCTCGCCGATCCGACCTGATGAGCAGTGCGGGAAGCATAGGTCGGCCATATCCGAAGAACAAACGACGCGCCGACCGTTTACGCCATCCGTAACGCCGCAGCCCTTTCGGTCAATTCCTGCTCGTTACCGGTTATCTCCACGACCTTGTCCCTGCTTGTCGCGCCGGTGACGAGCCGTACGTCCCCCCGGCGCACGCCGAAGGCCTCCGCCACGGCGCGCAGCGCGGCCTCGGTGGCCCTCCCGTCCACCGCGCGGGCGTTGACCTTCACCACGATCGCCTCATCGCCGTAGGCTCCGCCGACGGCTTCGCGCGCGGCGCCCGGGCGCACCCTGATGGCCTGCCTCATAAATGTGTCGGTCCTCTCCCCATCGTGGGATATCGTTTCAGTTTGCAAGGCGTTGATGGGGACGAGTACCTCCGAGCCCCCTCGCACGAGCGACCCGGGGACGGTGCGAGCCCGGGGCGAGACCCGGAGGGAAGATCACCCCGGAGCCGCCGGAGGAACGGCCGCACCCCTTGTCCGAGGGTCGCGCGGCTCAGTAGAACCGGCAGCGGTGACAAGAGTGGGCCTCATTTCGGGAAATTCTGCGAATGAGGTCAAGGAGGGTGGTACCGCGGGGCCCTGGCCTCGTCCCTCCACGCCATGGAGAAACGCTCGCGTGGAGGTCCGCCCTACGATGTCCGCACCCTTCTTCCGCTCGCTTCCCGCGCAGGTCGACCTGCCCGCCCTCGAGGCGGAGGTGCTCGACCGCTGGCGTGACGGCAAGGTCTTCGAGCGCTCGCTCGAACAGAACGCCGGCGGCCCGTCCTGGGTGTTCTACGAGGGCCCGCCCACCGCCAACGGCATGCCGGGCGTCCACCACGTCGAGGCCCGCGTCTTCAAGGACGTCTTCCCCCGCTACAAGTCCATGCGCGGCTTCAACGTGCCGCGCAGGGCCGGATGGGACTGCCACGGCCTGCCCGTGGAGGTGGCCGTCGAGAAGGAGCTCGGCCTTTCGGGCAAGCCCGAGATCGAGGCGTACGGCATCGCCGAGTTCAACCAGCGCTGCCGCGAGTCGGTGTGGCGCCATGTGGACGCCTTCGAGGAGATGACCGAGCGCATGGGCTACTGGGTCGACATGTCCCAGGCCTACCGCACGATGGACCCCTCCTACGTCGAGGCCGTCTGGTGGTCGCTGAAGGTCATCTGGGAAAAGGACCTGCTGTTCCGCGACTTCCGCATCACCCCGTACTGCCCGCGCTGCGGCACCGGCCTGTCCGACCACGAGCTGGGCCAGCCCGGCGGGTACGAGAACGTCTCCAGCCCGTCGGTCTACGTGCGGATGCCGGTGACCTCCGGGCGCTTCGAGGGCGCCGACCTGCTGATCTGGACGACCACGCCGTGGACCCTCGTGTCCAACACGGCCGTCGCCGTCCACCCCGACGTGACCTACGTGGTCGCCGCCAAGGACGGCGAGCGCCCGGTGATCGTCGCCGAGCCGCTGTTCGAAAGCGCCCTCGGCGAGGGCTGGACGGCCGGCGAGCGGTTCCCCGGCGCCGAGCTGGAGCACACGACCTACTCCCGGCCGTTCGAGCTCGTCGACATCCCCGGCGCCCACTACGTGGTGCTGGCCGACTACGTCACCGTCGAGGACGGCACCGGCCTGGTCCACCAGTCTCCGGCGTTCGGCGCCGACGACCTGGCGACCTGCAAGCGGTACGGCCTGCCCGTGGTCAACCCGATCGGGCCGGACGGCCGGTTCCTGCCCGACGTGCCCCAGGTCGGCGGGCGGTTCTTCAAGGACGCCGACGAGGGCCTCACCGAGGACCTGCGGGCCCGCGGCCTGCTGCTGCGCGGCAGCCACTTCGAGCACGCCTACCCGCACTGCTGGCGCTGCCACACGCCGCTGCTGTACTACGCGCTCCCCTCCTGGTACATCCGCACCACCCGCGTCAAGGACCGGCTGCTCGCCGAGAACGAGCGGACCAACTGGTTCCCGGCGACGATCAAGGAGGGCCGCTACGGCGAGTGGCTCCGCAACAACGTCGACTGGGCGCTGTCCCGGTCGCGTTACTGGGGCACGCCGCTGCCGCTGTGGGTGTGCACCGCCGACGAGTCCCATGTGACCTGCGTCGGCTCGCTCAAGGAGCTCGGCGCGCACGCCGGCAGTGACCTGTCGGCGCTCGACCCGCACCGGCCGTTCGTCGACGACGTCACCTTCCCCTGCCCGACGTGCGGCGCCGAGGCCCGCCGCGTCCCGGACGTCATCGACGCCTGGTACGACTCCGGCGCCATGCCGTTCGCCCAGTGGGGGGCCCCGCACGTCAACAAGGAGGCCTTCGAACGCTCCTACCCGGGCCAGTTCATCTGCGAGGCGCTCGACCAGACGCGCGGCTGGTTCTACTCGATGATGGCCGTCGGCACCCTGGTGTTCGACAGGTCGTCCTATGAGAACGTGCTGTGCCTCGGCCTGATCCTCGCCGAGGACGGCCGCAAGATGAGCAAGCACCTCGGCAACGTCCTGCAGCCCATCCCGCTGATGGAACAGCACGGCGCCGACGCGCTGCGCTGGTTCATGGCGACCTCCGGCTCGCCGTGGTCGCCGCGCCGGGTCGGCCACGCCTCGCTCGAGGAGATCGTCCGCAAGGTCCTGCTGACCTACTGGAACACGACCTCCTTCTTCACCCTCTACGCGGGCGCCGAGTCCTGGTCGCCGTCCCGGCTCGCCGAGGCCCCCGCGTACGCCGACCGGCCGCTGATCGACCGCTGGGCGCTGGCGGAGCTCAACCGCACCGTCGCCGAGGTCACCGAGGCGCTGGAGACGTTCGACACCACCCGCACCGGGCGGCGGCTGACCGAGTTCCTGGACGATCTGTCCAACTGGTACGTCCGCAGGTCGCGCCGCCGGTTCTGGTCCGGCGACGCCTCGGCGTTCGCCACGCTGTACGAGTGCCTGGAGACCGTGACCCGGCTCATGGCGCCGCTCGTGCCGTTCCTCACCGACTACCTGTGGGACGTGCTGCGCGCCCCCGACGCGCCCGCGTCGGTGCACCTGGCCACCTGGCCGGAGGTCAAGGAGGAACTGCTCGACCCGGGCCTGTCGGAGCAGATGGCCCTGGTCCGCCGCCTGGTGGAGCTCGGCAGGTCGGCGCGCGCCGGAAGCGGCGTCAAGACCCGCCAGCCGCTCGGCCGCGCCCTCATCGGCGCCCCCCGCTGGGCGGGCCTGCCCGGCTCGCTGCGCGAGCTGATCGCCGACGAGCTGAACGTGCAGGCGCTGGAGGACCTGTCGGCGTTCTCCGCCGACCTGGTGTCCTTCACCGTCAAGCCGAACTTCCGCTCGCTCGGCAAGCGGTTCGGCAGCGGCACCAAGGACGTCGCCGCGGCCGTCACCGCGGCCGACCCCGCCGAGCTGGCCGCGCGCATCCGCGCCGGCGAGACGGCGACGGTGGTCGTGGACGGCGCGGAGGTCGCCCTCGGGCCGGACGACGTGATCATCACCGAGCAGCCGCGCGCCGGCTGGGCGGTGGAGACCGGCGCGGTCGGCTCGGGCACCGGCGAGACCGTGGCCCTGGACCTCACCGTCACCCCGGAGCTGATGCGCGCCGGCCTCGTCCGCGAGGTGATCCGCCTGGTCCAGGACGCCCGCAAGTCCACGGGCCTTTCGATCACCGACCGGATCTCCCTGTGGTGGACCGCCTCGGGCGATCTGGCCGAGGCCCTGCGCGCGGACGGCGGCAAGGTCGCCGACGAGGTCCTCGCGGTGAGCATGGCCGAGGGCACCCCGCCCGCCGACCTTCCCACCCACCACGACCCCGACCTCGGCCTCACCTTCCACCTGGCCCGCGCCGGAGGCTGAACCAGCGCCCGACGGGTCCCGTGGACGTCCACGGGACCCGTCCTTTACAAAGTAGATCCGTAGTGTGCGGGGCGCCGCGCTGCGTCATCTGCCGGGTCAGGGCATGGGACGATCCGGCGGCCCGACCTCGACCGGAGGGATCCGGCGCAGGCATCTGGTGTCGGTGAGGTGCCATCGGCGGATGAACTGGGTCTCCAGGTGGATCGCGCAGGCCTTGGCCCTGCCGTCCTTCTCGGCGACGTGGCCGGTGCTCGGCATCTCGACGACCTCCGCGTCGCGGAACTGCGCGGCGGCCTGGACTCCCTCCTCGGTCGGGGTGCTGGTGTCCAGCTCACCGGACAGGACGAGCACCGGGACATCGGGCATGCGACCGGAGCCTTGCCGCACCGGAGCCCGGTGGTCCGGCCAGCCGATGCAGAGATCCCCGAGGTCGACGACCCCGTCCAGCCAGGCGCTCGGGCTGAAGGGCCGGTAGTCGTGGGGATCCAGCCGCGCCACGCGCGCGTCGTACTGCGCGAACCGACGCGGGACCGAGGCGCGACGGTTCCACAGGGTCGGATAATCGTTGCACACCACCGTGACGAACATCGGCATGCTGGAGGCGGCGCCCCTCCCGGAGACCCCGGTGACGTCGCTCGCGGAGACTCCCGCGCGTCCCGCGGAGAGCCCCGCGGAAAGCCCGCTGAGGGGCCGCACCCGCTCGGCCAGCTCCACCAGCGGTCCCGGATCCCCGTCGACCGCCGCGCGCAGCGCCTCGGGCAGCCCGCCGAACAGGTCCACGTGGCCGGAGGCGAGCTTGTACACGGTGCTCGCCAGCGCGGTCTCGTCCAGGACGGCGCCGCCCGCGTACCGGATCGGCCTGCGGTCCAGCCGCCGGGCCATGACTGCGAGATCCTCCAGCACCTCCGTCCCGTCGCACTCCCCGTACGAGCGGTGGCAGAGCAGCCGCACCGACCTGCGCATGGCCCGGGCGGTCGGCCGGCCCAGCGTGTCGAAGTCGAGCGGGTAGGCGGCGGACAGGACGATCGAGCGGACGTGGCGCGGGTGCCGCCGGGCGTAGACCGTCATGAGGTAGGTGCCGTAGGACTGGCCGAGCAGGTCGAGGCGGCCGATGCCGAGGTGCGCGCGGACGGCGTCGATGTCGTCCGCGGCGGCGGCCGTGGTGTAGAACCGGCGCCTCGCGCCGATCTCCCGGCCGCACGCGGCGGCCGCCGCGACGGCCCTCCCCCGCGTGCCCGTGAGGTCGGCCCACCCTGCGGAGCGGCACGTCAGCGGACTCGACCTGCCGACACCCCTGGGGTCGACCAGCAGCAGGTCGTGGGTGTCGAGCAGGGCGCTGTAGTCCCTCGCGTAGTTCCGGCGGCCGATGACCGGGACGCCTGGTCCGCCGGGGTTCGGCACGATCGTCCCCTCCGCGGGACGGGACCGGTCGCGCCGGTGCACGAGCATGTAGCCCACCGTCGTGGTGCCGGCCGCTGGATCATCCCAATCCAGCGGAACCCGCAGAGCCCCACAACTCGCCCCCGCCTGGCACGCCTGGTCGTCCTCCGAGACGGACGCCCGCCGTACCGGGCCGCTCTGCGCGGAGGCGCCCGCCTGGGCGGGCACGGGCGGGCACTGGAGTGACATGATCATGGTCACGGCCACGATCCCCGCCGCGACGAGCCTCACTTCACGCATGTTCCGATCTTCCGTCGCCCGTGCCCGGTTCACCGGTCCGACGCCCTGCGGCCGTGCGTCAAGAAAACCCCCAAAGGGAATGAGCCGACGTTCATGAAGGGGATGCGAGGGAGGGCGACCGCGTTCACGAAGGCACATGCGGAAGAAACCCGCCCTCATGAGGGGGCCGTGCCACCGAACGGGCTCCGTCAAGATCAGGCAGGTTCTAGAGTACGAACCGACCTATTCACGACGCGGATGCCTGCGGCATGGGTGCGCTCGCCTCGTCACGCGCCCATCGGCCTCCGCACGATCACCGACGGAGGCCCCCATGGCGGAACTGGACCCGTCCATTCCCGCGGACATCGACACGACCCGGCCGAGCGTCGCCCGGATGTACGACTACTACCTCGGAGGCAAGGACAACTACGCGGTCGACCGGGCGGCGGTGGACCAGGTGGAGCAGGCCATGCCGGAGATCCGGCTGCTCGCCCAGGAGAACCGCGCCTTCCTGCGCCGCGCCGTGCGCTACATGGCCCGGCAGGGAATCCGCCAGTTCATCGACATCGGCTCCGGCCTGCCGACCGCCGGCAACACCCACGAGATCGCCCAGTCGATCATCCCGGGCGCGCGCGTGGTGTACGTCGACCGCGACCCGATCGTGCTCGCCCACGGCCGCGCGCTGCTCGCCACCGACGGCAACACCCGGGTGGCCGGCGCGGACATGCGGCACCCGGAGGAGGTCCTCGGCCACCCCGACACCGTCGAACTGATCGACTTCGACGCCCCGGTCGGAGTCCTGCTCATCGCCATGATCCACTTCCTCACGATGGACGAGCAGGCCGGCGTCATGAACGCGCTGCACGACGCCTTGCCGCCCGGCAGCCACATCACCGCCACCCACGTCACCCGCGACGGCCACTCCACCGAGGCGGTCGAGAAGATCGAGAACGTCTACGCCTCCACCCCCACCCCGATCTACTTCCGCGAGCACGCCGAAGTCGCCCGCTTCTTCGACCGCTTCCCCCTCGTCGACCCCGGCCTCGTCACCATCGACACCTGGCACCCCGACCCCGCCGACCCCGCCCCACCCGCCACCAGATGGCTGTACGGCGGCGTCGGCCACAAGTCCTGACCGGCCATCTCGAACGTCATTTGACGCCGCCACGCTCACCGACCGGCACACGGCCACGAAGGGCCGAAGCCGGGAAGGATCGTGGGTGGCGATGTAGTGCGCCGGGCCGGGCGAAGTTGCCGGGCTGCGAGCCGAGCACCTGGAATGTGCGGCGCTTCGTCGCTTTCGATGTTCTGCCGATGCCGTCGGGGGTCGATGTCCGGAGGCGACGGTCTCAATCGGCCGGATGATGCTTTATCGCGTACTGCCGTTGGAGCTATTCCTGATCAGGAAGGGAGGGAAGTCGGTTGAGCTGATATTCGATTCGTCGTACCGATTCTTGAGTCTCTTTTGTTTCCTAGTCCCAGGTGGTGCCGGCGGTGCGGGTGTAACCGTCCCAGGTGGTGCCGGCCGAGCGGGAGAACGAGTCCCAGGTGGTGCCGGCGGAACGAATGGAGCGGGCCGGGGAGAAAGTGGTGTTCGACATTTCTTCGTCTCTTTTCTGGAGGGCATCGTGTTTGTCCTTGCACAAACAACTCTCCGGCATTTCAAGCCCTCCAACCAGACAAATGAACGGCAGCAAGCTGCACACCCCTGACCACTTCCTGCCAACCTCGACGCTCGGAAACTGTTTGTGTGTGACTCACGCGGCACCTATGCTCCCCGATCATGACGACAGTGCTCTGCGTGCCACAGTGGCAAGGATCCGGCTTAGGCGATTCGCCGCGGCTCGCGGCGGGCGCCCGTCGTACCGCCGAGTTGGTGCCGGCCGACGCCCGGGTCACGGTGCCGGTACTCGACACGGGGGGCAAACCCGATGCCGGAGTACGCGGGCTCGACGTGCTCGTGGAGAACCTGCGGCTGACCGAGAATGCTCTGGCCGGCATCGATGATGTGGTGGTGACCACCGGTGGTGACTGCGGGGTGGATCTGGCACCGATCGCCGCCGCCCGCGACCGGTACGGCGACCGACTGACGGTCTTGTGGATCGATGCGCACCCGGACCTCTACACTCCGCAGACCTTGCGGTCGGGCTCGTTCCACGGGATGGTGCTGCGTACGCTGCTCGGCGAAGGACCGGCACCGCTTGTTCCGAAGAATCCGCTGATGCCCGAGCAGGTGATAATCGCCGGAGAACGGGCGGGCGCCGCGGCGGAACACGAGTACATCGGGAAGGCCGGCATCCGGCGGTACGGCGTCGAGGATCTCGAAAAGGTGCTCGTCGGCCTCACCGGTCCGGTTTACGTCCACATCGATCTGGACGTACTCGACCCCACGGAATTCGGCTCTATCGGCTATCCCGAACCGGACGGGGTGCCGCCGCAACGGCTGATCGATCTGGTCTCGCGGCTGACCAACGTGGTCGGAGCAGCCATCACGGAGCATATGCCGTCAGGCCGCCCCAGCGATGCCGGCGATGCCGAGGTGATCCGACGGCTGGGGGTCGCGCTTCCCCTCTAACCCGCGAGCGAAGGCCATAGCGGACGCCCCAGGACAGCGTGAGGCCACAGGAGGCCGAAGCCGGCGGCGGAAGGGCTGTGGATGGCGATGCGGCCCGCCGGGAGATACCGGGGCGTTGACCTGGATGCCTGGAATGTGTCGTGTCATGTGCGGCGCTTCGCCGCTTCCATGCACTGCCGATGCCGTCGGGGTCGATGTCCGGAGGCGACGGTCTCAATCGGCCGGATGATGCTTTATCGCGTACTGCCGTTGGAGCTATTCCTGATCAGGAAGGGAGGGAAGTCGGTTGAGCTGATATTCGATTCGTCGTACCGATTCTTGAGTCTCTTTTGTTTCCTAGTCCCAGGTGGTGCCGGCGGCGCGGCTGTAACCGTCCCAGGTGGTGCCGGCCGAGCGGGAGAACGAGTCCCAGGTGGTGCCGGCGGAACGGATGGAGCGGGCCGGGGAGAAAGTGGTGTTCGACATTTCTTCGTCTCTTTTCTGGAGGGCTTCGTGTTTGTCCTTGCACAAACAACTCTCCGGCATTTCAAGCCCTCGAACCAGACAAATGGACGGCAGCAAGCTGCACGCCGGTGACCACTTCCTGCCAGACCCGCAATGACCTGACGTGACAGTCGACCGCGCCGCGTACCGAATGAGGAGTCCGCGCGCTACGTCACCTTTCAGAGGGGACGAGCAGTCCGCGTCACGCCTCCTCGAGGGGTGGGACATCGAGCACGATCTTGCCTGGCACCCGTCGTCCGAAGAGCGCCTCCACGGCCTCCGCGACGCGCCCCCACGGCCCCCGCCAGCCCACCTCGGGAGACAGTTCACCTCGCTCCACCAGCCGTATCAGCGTCACCAGGTCCGGCCCCACGCGCGTGGCGTCACCGAAGGAGTTCAGCGACTTCGCCGCACCCAGCGTGAAGATCGAGTTGGGCGGGAAGACCGCGGGCTCGCCGGAGGCCCACCCGATGCTCTGCAGGTTCCCGCCCGGCTTCAGCAGCTCCCATGCCCTGACGAGGTGAGATCCGCCGACGTTCTCCAGCACGACGTCGACCGGGTCCGTGATGGAGTCCAGCCCGATGACCACCTCGTCGGCGCCGAGCGCGGCCAGCCCCTCTCCCCGAGCCGGCGATCCCACCGAGGCGATGACGTACGCGCCGGCGCGACGGGCCAGCTGCACCGCCGTACGGCCGACGCCGCCGGAAGCACCGGTGATCAGCACGCGCCTGCCGAGAACGGAACCGGCCGCGCGCAGCGTGCGCAGAGCCGTGATCCCGGCGAGCGGCAGCGACGCCGCGTCCGCGAGCGCGACGGACTCGGGCACCTCCGCCAGATCGCCGGTCGCGAACGCCGCACGCTGGGACCAGGCGCCTGGGCCGAACGCGACGACGCGGCTGCCCCGCGCCGGTCCGCTCCCATCGGCGGCGGCACGGACCACCACGCCCGCCGCGTCGTAGCCGAGCACGGTTCCCGGCGGCTGGTGGCCCGCGTACCGCACCTCCCCGAAGTTGACGGACGCGTGCCGCACCTCGACCACGGCCTGCCCGGCCTCGGGCTCCGGCTCCGGCACCTCGCCGATCCGCAACGACGCGGGGGCCCCGGGATCGACGACGATCGCTCGGACGTTCATGCGGCACTCCTCAAAGGAATTAAGCGGACCAACAGTCCGCTTGGATGCGCCGATATTATGAGGACCGACAGTCCGGTTGCAACCAGGAACGAGGAGGGCCGCGATGGGCGACCGTCCAGAACGTGCCGACGCCACACGCAACCGGCTCGCCATCCTTCGCGCGACCGAGGAGCTCCTGGAACGGCACGGCGCCGACCACGTGTCCCTCGACCAGGTGGCGGCCGCGGCGGGTGTCGGCAAGGGCACCGTGTTCCGCCGCTTCGGCAGCCGCACCGGCCTGTTCCAAGAGCTGCTCGCCGATCGCGCCGTGCTCATCGGGGAGGCCATCACGACCGGCCCGCCCCCTCTCGGACCTGGTGTGCCGCCGAAGGAGCGCCTTATCGCCTTCCTGGACGCGCTGGCCGATCTCGCCTTACGCAACCTCGCGCTCATCTCCGCCCACGACCGCGCCTGCGCGGATGACAAGTACCAGGACCCGACCTATCTGCGCTGGCACTCCCACGTCACCGGGCTGATCGCAGAGGCCCGCCCTGACCTGGACGCCGAGTTCGTCGCCCACACCCTCCTGGCGTGCTTCGACGGCGACCTCGTCCGCCACGTGACGGCCAACGGCGGCCGGACGCGCCTCACCCACTCGATCCACGACCTGACCCTCGCCCTGCTCGGCCAGTGACCACCTGACCGGAAAGCGCACGGCGGACGACCGACGCCGGCGAGGTCATCGGGAGGACACAGGGGTCCGAAGCCGGCGTGGCACGGAAGGATCGCGGAAGGATCGCGGTTAGCGATGCGGCCCGCCGAGCTGAGCGGAGATGCCGGAGCGCTGCGGCTGAAAGCCTGGAATGTGTCGAATGTGTCGAATGTGCGGCGCTTCGCCGCTTCGATGCACTGCCGATGCCGTCGGGGTCGATGTCCGGAGGGCGACGGTCTGAATCGGCTGGATGATGATTTATCGCGTACTGCCGGGTGGAGCTTTTCCTGATCAGGAAGGAGGAAGGTCAGTTGAGCTGATATTCGATTCGTCGTTCCGATTCTTGAGTCTCTTTGTTTCCTAGTCCCAGGTGGTGCCGGCGGCGCGGCTGTAACCGTCCCAGGTGGTCCCGGCCGAGCGGGAGAACGAGTCCCAGGTGGTGCCGGCGGAACGGATGGAGCGGGCCGAGGAGAAAGTGGTGTTCGACATTTCTTTTTCTCTTTTCTGGAGGGCTTCGTGTTTGTCCTTGCACAAACAACTCTCCGGTATTCCGAGCCCTCGAACCAGACAAATGGACGGCAGCAAGCTGCACGCCCCTGACCGCTTCCTGCCACACTTTTCCCCGAGCCGGCGAGGCATCACGCCATCCCGTCGCCCTCACCTGTGCCGGCGGACGGCCTACCAGCTCCACTCGCACCCGGCCGCTTCTCTGACGCGATGTCGGGGTCCCTCAAGCTGAGGCGCTCTGTAGGGTGCGATGGTGTGAAGGCTCGCATCGGCGCGACGCCACCGCCTGGTGCCCCGGTGAACATTCCCGCCGCCTTGAAGAGATGGAGAGTTCACGTCTCATGGAGATCCTTGAGACGCATCGCGCTCTGCTGAGCCGGCTGCTGCCTGATGTCACACCGAGCGGTTTCACCGTCCGCCAAGGTCAGTTCCATCATGTAGTGATCGGCTCGGACCGCGTCGTGTGCCTGCCTCGCACGGAGGCGGCGGCCGCCCGACTGCCCGAACGGGCGGCTGTGCTACGCGTGGTCGCCGGGCTCGACCTCGGCTTCCACACTCCCGAGCCGCTGTTGGAGGGCGGCGCCCCAGGCACAGACGAGCCGCCGTTCCTGGTCCTCAGCCGTGTTCCCGGAGCACCGCTGGAGGCTGACGTGCTCGAAGATGCCGAGGTGGCCGAGGCCGTGGCGGCACAGTACGCCACGCTGCTGACCGGACTGGCCAGGGCCGGCGCCGACGAGGAGGTACGAGCGGCGCTGCCACGGACACCAGAAGGCCGGTGGCGGCAGTTCGCGGCGGGCGTCCATGCAGAGCTGTTCGTGCTCATGTCCCACAGCGGGCGTCAACGGGCCGAACGGGAGCTCGCGGCACTCGACAGCCTTCCCCACGTCGCCGGAGCAGTGGTGCACGGTGACCTCGGTGCCGAGAACGTCCTATGGGAGAGCACCGACGGGCTGCCGTGGCTCAGCGGAGTGGTCGATTGGGACGAGGTCACGATCGGCGACCCCGCCGAGGACCTCGCGGCCGTCGGCGCCGGCTACGGCAAGGATTTCTTGAGGCGGGTACTCGCGCTGGGCGGCTGGTCGGGCAACGAAATGTCGACCCGCATCGCCACAATCCGCAGCACGTTCGCCCTGCAGCAGGCACTCTCCGCGTACCGCGACCGCGACGAGGTAGAACTGGCGGACGGTCTAGCCGGCTACCGCTGACTGCTCGCCACATGATCAGGCTCCGGGGGTGCGCTGGTGGCACAGGCGACCACCCGCAACCGCACCTCGGGCCCGTAGATCTCCGGTCTGCCCGGGCGCGGCAGATCCACCAGGCCCCTAATGCCGCGCGTGGCGAACCGGTCACGCCACTTGCGTACGGTCGTCTCGGTGGTGCCCAGGTGAGCAGCGCACACCCAGCGAGGCGCTCGACGCGCCTGCACCGTCCACCTGGCCGAAACCAGCGATCACGCCGAGTGATCGACTGAACCCCTTAAGGATCTTTGCGGCGCTAGGGATTCTGCGGGGCCTGCGCCGGTGTCGGGAAGGCGAACCGCGCCTCCGCTCCAGACCACCACACCCCGATCGCGAACGCCGCCGTCGCCTCGACGTAGACCGCGCGAGACAGCCCGCCGCAGGGCACGGGCGTGCAGCCCATCGACGTGATCAGTGCAGCGACCTGATCGAGGCTCCTTGGGTCGTCACCGCAGAACGGCACGGCCAGCGGGGCACCCTCGAACACCGGCAGTGGCAGCGTCCAGATGCTTTCGTGGCACAGGTTGAACGCCTTGGCCACATGGGCGCCCGGTGCAGCGTTCGCCATCCGCTGGGCGATCGACGTCATGCCGCCTGTCGCCAGCACCAAGCCGTCGTCGGTTGGCACGATGGGGTTCGTGCAGTCGATCACCGTCCGCCCGGTGAGGATGTCGGCGAGCCCCTTCACCAACTCCGGCGCCACGTCCGCCGGGACCGCCGCGAGGACGATATCGCCGTGAGTCGCCCCGTCCGCGAGGCTTCCGTGCCCGGCAGCACCGATGCGGGCCGCGGTCGCTGCAGCCGCTGCCCGGTTGCGTCCACCGACGAGGACGTCGTGCCCCGCGCGAACCCACGCGCCGCCCAGCGTCGTGGCCATCGTGCCCGTGCCGAGGATGCCGATGCGCATGATGCAACTCCTGTCCCCGAATCGTCAGCGATCCGGCGTGTTCCTAGGTGATCCGAGATGGAACACCGGTTCGTGACGTTAGGCGGGCTGATGCACACCACGCGGTGTCCATCAGATCGGGCAGGATGAGGACATGGAGAAGCTCCCCGGCCTGTCGGAGCTCGCGTACACATCCGACTGTCAAGCGCGCGTCGCGTTCGAGGTGCTTGCGAACCGCTGGGACAGCGTCGTGGTGTACACGCTCGGCAAGACTGGTCCTATGCGGCCGCGAGCGCTGGTCACCCGAATCGGCGGGATCAGTCCCAAGGTCCTCAACGAGGCACTGCGGCGCTTGGAGTACAACGGCCTGGTCGAGCGCCGGGCGTACGCAGAGGCACCGCCTCGCGTGGACTACGCGCTGACGGAGGCGGGTAGCGCGCTGCTCGGCCCAATGCGGGCGATGGGCGCGTGGGCCGCGCGTTACGCGGACGACGTACTTGACGCGCAGGACCGGTTCGCGAAGCAGGGGCAGACTCATCCCCGTACCGGCACCTAGCCACATCGTCTGTCCCCGGTCATGACGCACTTTCGTCCGCGGAGCCATGGGCGGGTCGGGAGTCGCCTTCCAGTGCCTCGACCGCGCCGAGAAGGCCGCGAAGGCCGATTTCGTCGCGCTGAACGTCCGCCGGATCCTGAATCGGTGGTGGAGCCGGGCCGGTGCCCGGCGGGGACGCGCTACTTCCCGGCCGCGGTCCGGCCCGGCCAGTCGCTGTACCGGGTCTCGCCGAGAATCGCGCCATCGCCCGGCACCAGAGTCCGCTCGCCCAGCTCGGCGCCGAAGTAGGGCGCGTGCGGGTCCGTGACCACCTCACGCGGATCGTTCCAGGCGGCCAGGGCGTCCCGGAAGAACTCGTCCATCCGGACCTGCTCGGGCCCGGCGACCTCGACCCTCCCGTTCAACGGCGACCCCACCGAGATCCTGCCGACCGCCTGGGCGACGTCGTCACCCGCGAGGGGCTGGAAGAGCACAGGTGCCATCCGGACCGTGCCGCCGTCCGTGGCCGCCTCGGCGATGCTCCGGACGAACTCGAAGAACTGCGTCGCGTGCACGATCGAATACGGGATCGACGAGTTCTCGATCAGCTTCTCCTGAACGATCTTCGCCCGGAAGTAGCCGCTCTCAGGCAACCGCTCGGTCCCCACCACCAACAGCGCGACGTGGTGGCCGACGCCCGCAGCCGCCTCCGCGGCGAGCAGGTTGCGGGTGGAGGTCTCGAAGAACTCCAGCACCGCGGTGTCCTCGAACGACGGGGAGTTCGACACATCGATCACCACCTGCGCGCCGACCAGGGCGTCGGCGAGTCCTTCACCGGTGAGGGTGTTGACGCCGGTGTTCGGTGATGCCGCCACCGCCTCATGGCCGTGCTCGCCAAGTCTCGTCACGAGTTTCGACCCGATGAGACCAGTACCGCCGATTACCACGATCTTCATGACGAACCTTCCTGTCCACCGGGGCATCCGTTGCCATCCGGTCGCCAGCTAAGACAAGGCAGCCCTCCGGTCTGTGACAGCTCCGGCGAAAATTCTCCGGATCGCGGATCCCCGGCGCTGCGGGTCGGCGCCGAGGACTCGGCGAGCCGTCGTACCGCGCTGCGCTATGCCGGCGGTAACACCGTCGTGCAGGTCGGCTGGGTACTCCGCCTCTTCCTCTCAGAGACGGGTGCCTTGCCGTCATCCATCCGGCTGCCGTTCTTCGCCGGCCTGGTCATCCATCCCGCTCTGGTTCTGGGCCGCGTCACCGTCATCCTGCTCCCGCCGCTCGCGGCGCCGCGGATCGGAGTGGCCGCCGTGGTCGCGGCGATCGCAGCCGTCTGCGTCCTGCTGATCGCCGTCACGATGGCCCCTGAATCCGGCTAGGGAGGACGCCGTTACCTGCTCTCACAGACAGAGCAGTGGGTGAGGCCGGCGGCTTCGGCGTCGGCCTTGGACATCGTTTCCAAAGTGCCGGGCTCCGAGCCCTTGATCAGGGGGCAGGCGGAGCTGTGGTAGCGCCGGGTGCCGGGGATGATCTTGACCATGCCGGGCCTCATGGCCTCGACGGTGGATCCCGTCTGGCCGGGCGCGTCGGCCGTCTTGCCCGGCCTGTCAGTCCCCTCGCCGGTCCCGTCCGCCTCATTGCCGGACCCGTCCGTCTCCTTGCCCGACTCTCCCGTCGCCTTGCCTGAGCTGCCGGTCGTCTCACCCTGCCGGCCGGTCGGCTTGCGGGCATCGATGACGGGGAGCATCGCGGTGTCGTCCACCTCCCGATCGGGGGGGTCGGCGCTCTGCGGGGAGGCGGTGCTCCTGCCTTGCGGAGAGCTCTTGGCCGGCTCGTGCGTGCTCGTGCTCTTCGCCGGGGTCTTCTGCTCCGCTGCCTTGGACTGCGCCGGCTTCTGCACAGCGCTCTTCGGCTCCGGCCTCGGCTCGGGGTCGGCGGTGTTCGCCGGATCGCGGGGCTTGCTCGCGTCCGGGGAAGGCTTCTCGGCGCCGGAGGGCTTGGCCGGACCGGCGGGGGTGGGCGGGGCCGGGGGCTTGGCGGGCTCCGGCCGCTTGAACGCCTGGAAGGGCGAGGCCGCCTCGGGGACGACCGGAGGCGTGAAGGGGAAGGGTGACCTGGAGGAGGCCGGGGACGGGGAGGAAGCGGTGGTCTCCCGACCGCTCCCCGCGGCCTCGGCGGGCCTGGAGGAGGTCGAGGACGTGCTCTCGCGACGGTCGTTCCGGGAACTCGGAGAGGTCGGGGAGGTGGTCTCGCGGTCACTTCGGGACGAGGCGCTCTCGCGGTCACTTGGGGACGAGGCCGAAGAGGAGGCCTCACGGTCACTCCGGGACGGGGACGGGGAGGTGGTCTCGCGGTCTGTCCGGGAGGAGGCCTGTGAGGGGGCCTCACGGTCGCTTCTGGAGGTGTCTGCGGGCGTGGCGGAAGCGGGCCGGTATGGAGGAGTCCCGGCGCGCCCGGGGGTCCTCTCGGGCGATTCCTTCGCCTGCTCGCCGGGGACCTGGGTCACCGGCCGCGTCTCCTGGGATTGGTAGCCGGTCGTGGCCCGCTCAGAGGTAGCCGGGCGGTCCTGCGTGGCCGGGCGGTCCTGCGCCTTGGAGGCAGGGCCGCCGTCGGACCTGAGAGCCGACTCTGGGGTGCGACCGGATTCGGAGGAACGACCTGGCTCGGCGGTACGGCCCGGGGTGGAAGTGCGCCCTGATTCGGGGGTGCCGCCTCTCTCAGAGGCGCGATCACCCGTCGAGTCGCGTTCGGTCCCGGAATCGCGGGCCGTCTCTGGCGTGCGGCCGGACAGGGAGGTGCGACCGGCCTCGGATCTGAACGCGGACCCGGAGGTGCGGGGCGATTCGGCGGAGCCGGGCGATCCGGGGGCACCGGTGATCTCGGAGGTGCGGGACGACTCGGGAGTACGCCTCGGCTCGGAGGAGCGGGCCGGCTCGGAAGTTCGGGTGGGGGGTGTGGCGGGCTTGTAGCCGTCGGGGAGGCAGGTGGTGCAGGCGGTGAAGCCTTCCTCGCGTGCCTCTTCGTAGGTGAGCTCCTCGAACTCGCGTCCGGTGAGCTGGCGGCATCCGGGCAGGTGGAACCGCTTGCGCCCGGGAATGACCAGGACGATCTCGTCGGGAGACGGCCCGCCTCTCGCGCCGCCGCCGGCCCGGACCTGCCCTGGCGCGGGGAAACCCCGCGGCGGAGCCAGGGTGGCCGTCTGGTGCGCCATGTGCGGCGCGGCCATGGGTCGGCCGAGCGGTGAGGAAGGCCCGCGCGGCGGGCCCCCCGGGGAGGCCACCATCCCTGATCCCCCCGAGACCATCGCCCCGGGCTGCCCCATCACACCACTCGTGACGCCGGCACCCACCGGAGACATCGTCCCCGCCGGCGTGCCGCCGGAGGGGAACAGCTCATGGCGTCGCAGCAGCGCCCCGATCATCAGGAAGAGCGCGGACAGCACGCTGACCACGATCGACCACATGACCAAAACCGCTGTTCCGGTCACTACGCCCACGACCAAGAGGCCGAAGGCGAGGACGACCAGAATGGCGCTGACGTAGATCACAGGAGCTCCCAGTCGCGGGTCGGTGAGGGACCTGACCCGTTAACTTAACGGCGATCGTTGTGAGGGCCGTCAACTCCCTGGAAGGCGCCGGAGTGCTGCGAGGGCTCGGGGGCGAACGGGTTGTTCTGGCCCTGCATCTGCTGCTGGCCACCGGGGGCGACAGCGTGGGACATGGCCGGAGCCCCGCCCATCTGAGCACCCACGACGGGGAAGCCGCCGCTGCCCTCGGCCGAGACGTTCAGCTCGGCGAGCTGGTTCTCGAGGTAGAGCTTGAGCCTGCTGCGGTACTCGCGCTCGAAGCTCCGCAGCTCCTCCACCTTGCGCTCGAGCTCGTCGCGGGTCTGCACCAGCGAGCCCATCGCCTGACGGTGGCGCTCCTGCGCGTCGCGCTCGAGCGTCTCGGCACGGGCGCGCGCGTCACCGATGATCTGCTCGGCCTGGCGGCGGGCCTTGCCGAGGATCTCGTCGGCCTCGCGTCGCGCACGCGTGACCGTCTCGTCCGCCTCGCGGCGGGCGTCGGCGATCGCCTGGTCCGCGGTCTGCTGCGCCAGGGCGAGCACGCGGGCGGCGGTGTCCATGTTGTCCTCGGCGGGGGGCATCCCCATGCCGACGGGCACCGGCTCGGGCCGCACGGGCTCCGGCGGCTTCATGGGCTCGGGCTGCGGGGCCATCATCTCGGGCCTGGGCTCGGCGACCGGGGCCGGCGCCATGCTCATGCCCATGCCACCTGGCACCTTGCCACGCAGGCACTCGGTGAGCTTCGCGCGAAGCTCCTCGTTCTCCTGGATGAGGCGGTCCAGTTCGGCCTCCACCTCATCAAGGAAGGCGTCGACTTCTTCCTCGTCGTACCCCGGCCTGAGCCGGGTCGTACTGAACTGCTTGTTCCGCACATCAGCGGGCGTCAGCGGCATTTCGGTCTCCTTGGCGCGCTCGGAGTCTGTCCGGAGGACGGTCCCCGATCAAAAACGAAGCGCGGACACGATTTGGATCATGACCAAGACCACAATGAACAGCACTGTGAAGCTTAGGTCAAAGGCCACCGTACCCAACCGGAGGGGCGGAATGAAACGGCGGAGGAACTTGAGAGGTGGATCGGTCGCCGTGTAGGTGACCTCCGCCAGCACCAGGACCACCCCTCGGGGCTGCCAGGAGCGGGCGAACGCCTGCACCGCATCAAAGATCATTCTGCCGATCAGTAGCACGAGATAGATGTACAGGACGGTGACCAAGATGTCCTTAACGATCCCCACGGTCGCGTCCTGCCTCCATCCCGATCTTCCGACCTCGGTCCGGGCGGGCCATGTGTGGCCGTTCACTGCTCATAGTGGAACTCTAGCTCTGGTTGAAGAACCCGCGTTCCGCGATTCGGGCCTTGTCCTCGGCGGTCACCTCGACATTGGCAGGGGACAACAGGAACACCTTGTTGGTAACACGTTCAATGCTGCCATGTAGGCCAAAGACCAGACCTGCCGCGAAATCAACAAGCCGCTTCGCGTCGCTGTCGACCATTTCTGTCAGATTCATGATGACGGGTGTGCCCTCGCGGAAGTGCTCGCCGATCGTCCGCGCCTCGTTGTACGTGCGCGGGTGAAGGGTCGTGATCCGCGCCAGATCCGTCGTACGGCGCTCGACGACCGCCGCCCCCGACCGAGGAGCGGGGACAGGGCTTTCGACCTCTTCCTGGCCGTCTTGGGGCGTTCCAAGGACCCGCTCATCCCCGCGGCGCCGGTCGACGTAGTCGTCGGTGTAATCGTCGTCGTCGGCGTAGTTGCCATAATCGGGGTAGCGGTCGTCCTCCACGAGACCGAGGTAGACCGCCATCTTGCGCATCGCGCCGGCCATCGCTACGTCGTCCTCCTGCTCATGGTCGCCGCACCCAGCAACCTAAGGCACCGCTGTCGACCTCTGCTCGGATACATGGACATCAAGGTCCACTCGGGGGGACATTACCTGACGAAGGGCTTCCGGCAACCGAGCAACGCCGTACCGACACGCAGGTGTGTCGATCCATGGGCTATCGCCTGCCGCAGATCTCCACTCATGCCCGCAGAAATGACCCGCGCATTCGGATGTTCGACCTGTAAAGCGGATGAAAGTTGCCAAAGCCGAGCGAATGCCCGATCGGCGTCGCCGCCGAGCGGGGCGACGGCCATGACCCCGCCGAGGACCAGTCCTTCCGACTTCGCGATCAGCTCGGCCAGGGCCGGCAGGCCGTCCGGCACGACGCCGCCGCGGCCGGGATCGTCGTCCAGCGCCACCTGCACCAGGCAGGTCACCTGCCTGCCCGCCCTGACCGCCTCGCGGGCGAGCGCCTCGACCAGCCGGGGACGGTCGACCGAGTGCACCACGTCGGCGTAGGACACCACGGACTTCGCCTTGTTGGTCTGGATCTGGCCGACGAAGTGCCAGGTCAGCGGGAGGTCGGCGCATTCGCTCGCCTTGACCGCGGCCTCCTGGTCACGGTTCTCCCCGACGTCCCCGATCCCGAGCGCCGCGAGGATCCGCACGTCGGAGGCGGGATAGGTCTTGGTCACGGCGACGAGGGTGATCTCGTGGCGAGCGCGTCCGGCCGCCTCGCAGGCGGCCGCGATGCGGCGCTCGACCTCGGCGAGGCCGGCCGCGATCTCGTCGCGGCGGGTGGTGTTCGGGTCGTTCACGTGGGGGTTCGATCACTTCAGGGAGTCAGGAACATACAGTCGGGTCACTACAGCTTATGGAAGGCGCGAGACACGTGCCGCCACCCCGGCAGGGGAGGGCGGGCACGTGCCGGTGCTCACTTCATGGAACGCGCCGGCGCTCACCTCAGGGAACGCGCCGGTGCTCACTTCAGGAAATCGGGGACGTCCAGCTCCTCTTCCTGCTCCTCGAAGACCACCGGGCGGCGCCGGGCGGGCTCGGAGACGCGGGAGGTGATCGGCGTCGGGGGCTCGGGCGCCGGCCTTGGGATCGACACCGGCCCCGTGGCCTGCTGCTGGTCGCCGTGCGACCCCTGAGCACCCTGCGACCCCTGGCCGGCCTCCCCCGCGGTGCCCTCACGAGTGAAGGCGGCAGGGCCGGACGCGGAGGCGCTCACGGCCGCGGGCGCCGAGTCGGCGGCCGGGGCAGGGTCGGGCACCGCGGCCGGCACGGCGGACGCGGGCTGCGCCGACGGCAGCGGACGGACGGGGGCGGGACGCTGCTCGGCCCGCGACGGCTCGCTCTTGTGCGTGGGGAAGGCGGGCGCGGCGGAACGGGCCGGCTGGCTCGCCCCTCCGGCCGGGGCGGACGCCGACGGGGCGGAGCGAGCCGGAGCCTGGGTGCGCGCCGCGGGCTGCGCCGGGGCGGACTGCTTCTCCAGCACGGGTTCGTCGAAGCCGGCGGCGATGACCGTCACGCGCACCTCGTCGCCGAGCGCGTCGTCGATGACCGTCCCGAAGATGATGTTGGCGTCCAGGGCGGCGGCGCTGGACACCAGCTGGGCCGCCTCGTTGATCTCGAAGAGGCCCAGATCGGAGCCGCCCGCGATGGACAGCAGCACCCCGTGGGCGCCGTCGATGCTGGCCTCCAGCAGCGGGCTGGACACCGCCATCTCGGCCGCGGCGACGGACCTGTCGTCCCCGCGCGCGTGCCCGATGCCCATCAGCGCCGAGCCCGCGCCCGACATGACGGACTTCACGTCGGCGAAGTCCAGGTTGATCAGACCGGGCGTGGTGATGAGGTCGGTGATGCCCTGCACACCGGACAGCAGGACCTGGTCGGCCGCCTTGAAGGCGTCCAGCACGCTGACCTGCCGATCGGAGATCGACAGCAGCCGGTCGTTCGGGATGACGATGAGGGTGTCGACCTCGTCGCGCAGCGTCTCGATGCCGGCCTCGGCCTGCGCCGCGCGGCGCCTGCCCTCGAAGCTGAAGGGCCGGGTCACCACACCTATGGTCAGCGCGCCGAGCGAGCGGGCGATGTTCGCCACCACGGGGGCGCCGCCGGTGCCGGTGCCGCCTCCCTCGCCCGCCGTGACGAAGACCATGTCGGCGCCCTTCAGGACCTCCTCGATCTCCTCGCGATGATCCTCGGCGGCCTTGCGCCCGACCTCGGGATTGGCTCCCGCGCCGAGGCCGCGCGTGAGCTCGCGGCCCACGTCCAGCTTGACGTCGGCGTCACTCATCAGCAGCGCCTGGGCGTCGGTGTTGATGGCGATGAACTCGACGCCCTTGAGTCCCTCCTCGATCATCCGGTTCACGGCGTTCACTCCGCCGCCGCCGATGCCGACGACCTTGATGACCGCGAGGTAGTTCTGCGGTGCTGCCACGACGAGGGGCCTTTCCGCTCGTTGACTTGCATTACGTGAGGCCCGAAACGGTGCCGGACCTTCTTGTTTAACTCTCACCCTCAAGTTGAGATTTAGAGTTATGTCAACCTGAGGAATGATACGGACAGTAGGGTTGCCCCTCCCCCAGGGTCAACTCACCGCGCCGCAAGCTCGCCCGGCGTGTCGCGGCCTGTCCCTTTCGCTCCTGCCGGAACCTGTCCGGCTGTGGGGCATATCACTTGACTGTCACGACATCGGGCGAACTGACGTCGTAGCTGTCGGCCGGACGTTCCAGCAGCGTGCGGACGATGCGGGCCTTGTCCCGCGTACGTTCGGCCCCGCCCCACATGATCGTACGGCCATCGCCCAGCCGTAGCGAGACATCCTGCGCCGACGTGGCGCGCAGCGTCTGGACCTGGCGCGCCAGGTCGCGTGGGAGGCCTGCCGCGACCGCGAGGGCGGCCACGGTCGCCGGGTCGCCCTGCCCGAAGCGGTCGAGGTGGAGCGAGGGAAGCCCGGCGGGCGCCACGTCCCTGACCTCGACCACGATGCCGTGCCGGTCGACCAGCGCCGACTTGCCGGCCGAGGGCACCACTGCCACCGGCCTGCGCTCGACGACGCGGACCTTGAGGGTGCTCGGCCAGCCGCGCTCCACGCTCACCGACTCCACCTGCCTGAGCGCCGCGACCCTGCGCCGGACCAGCTCGAGGTCCACGGTCGCCATCGGCTGCCGGTCGGGCACCCCGGCCGCCTGGCGGACCTGGTCGGGCGAGAGGCCCGACGAGCCGGCGATGCCGGAGACCGCGACGCGGCGCACCCCGAGGACCGGTGAGGAGAACACCAGCCAGGCGGCGGCCCCCACCACCCCGCAGGACAGCAGGACCACGAAGGCCGTGCGCCACGTCCGCGAGGTCACCGCGAGGCGAGCTCGGCGACGATGTGCGGGCCGAGCTCTGTCACGTCTCCGGCCCCCATGGTGAGCACGATGTCACCGGCGCGCGCCCGCTCGGCCACCAGCGCCGGGACCGAGCCGCGGTCGGGCACGTAGGCGACCTGCGCGGCCGGCAGCGGCACCTTGCCCGCCACGAGCGCGCCGGAGACGCCGGGCTCGGGGTCCTCGCGCGCGCCGTAGACGTCGAGCACGATGGCCTCGTCGGCGAGCCCGAGCGCGGCGCCGAACTCGTCGGCGAAGAAGCGGGTGCGGGAGTACAGGTGCGGCTGGAAGACCGCGATCACGCGGCCGGAGGGCCCGGAGAACGACGCCACCACGTCACGCGCGGCGCGCAGGTCGGCGGCCAGCTCGGTGGGGTGGTGGGCGTAGCTGTCGAAGACGGCGACCCCGGCGGCCTCGCCCTTGGCCTCGAACCGGCGCTTGGCCCCGGTGAAGGCCGCCAGCCCGTCGCGGAACTCGTCGAACGGCACGCCGAGCTCCTCGGCGACCGCGAGGGCGGCGGTGGCGTTCAGCGCGTTGTGCCTGCCGGGCACGACCAGCCGCACCTCGCCCCTGCCCTCCACGGTGAACGCGACGCCGAACCCGTCGGGCGCGATGCCGGTCACGCGGAAGTCCGCGCCCTCGGCCTCGCCGTACGTGCGCACCCGCAGGCCCCTTGCCCGGGCCAGGGGGACGAGGGCGGCGGCGCCCGGGTCGTCGGCGCAGACCACGAGGACCGAGCCGATGCGCTCGACGAAGCGGGCGAAGCTGTCGTGCACCGCCTGCGGGTCGCCGTAGTTGTCCAGGTGGTCGGCCTCCACGTTGGTCACCACGGCCACGCCGGGGGCGAGCATGAGGAAGGAGCCGTCGCTCTCGTCGGCTTCGGCCACGAACACGTCGCCCGCGCCCTCGTCGGCGCCGAGGCCGGTCGTGACGAGCTGGCCGCCCACGCAGTAGGACGGGTCGCGCCCGCACTTCTGCAGGGCGACGGTGAGCATGGAGGTCGTGGTGGTCTTGCCGTGGGTGCCGGCGACCGCGATGCCGGTGCGCCCCACCATGACCGCGGCCAGCGCCGCCGCCCGGGGGATGACGCGCAGCCCCTGGCGCAGCGCCTCCCCGAGCTCGGGGTTGGAGTCGCGGATCGCGGTGGAGACCACGACGGTGTCGACGTTCCTGATGTGCGAGGCGGCGTGGCCGACGTGCACCGTGGCGCCCAGCTCGCGAAGCTCGGTGACCATCTGGGAGCTGCGGGCGTCGCTGCCGGAGACCCCCACCCCCCGCTTGAGCAGGATGCGCGCGATGCCGGACATGCCGGACCCGCCGATGCCGATGAAGTGGACGCGGCCGAGGTCTCCGGCGGCCACCGGGTCGATCAGCTTCACCAGGCTCATCGGCGGCCTCCAGTGGACGCGATCTGCATCACCTTGCGCGCCAGCACCATGTCGGCGTCCTTGCGGCCCATGCGGGAGGCGGCGTCGGACATCTGCACCACCCGCTCCGGGTCGCGCAGGATGGGCAGCACGTGCTGGATGATCCAGTCGGCGGTCAGGTCGGCGTTGTCCACCATGATCCCTCCCCCGGCCTCGACGATCGGCGCGGCGTTGAGCTTCTGCTCGCCGTTGCCGTGCGGAAGCGGGACGTAGGCCGCCGGGAGCCCAACGGCGGTCAGCTCCGCGCAGGTCATCGCCCCGCTGCGGCACAGCACGAAGTCGGCGGCGGCGTAGGCGAGGTCCATGCGGTCGACGTAGGGCAGCACGACGTACTGCGGGTCGCCGGGCGGCGGCTCCTGGCTGACGGTGTTCTTGGGGCCGATCACGTGGAGCACCTGGACTCCCGCGTGGCGCAGCACCGGCGCCGAGGCCAGAGCCGCCTCGTTGAGCGCGCGCGCCCCCTGCGAGCCGCCGAAGACCAGCAGCGTCGGCCGGTCGTTCTCCAGGCCGAAGTAGGACCTGGCCTTGTCGCCCGTCGACAGCCGGTCGAGCGAGACGATCTCGCTGCGCAGCGGGATGCCGACGTACTCGGCGTGCGGCAGCGCGGCGTCGGGGTGGCCGGTGTAGACGTGGTCGGTGAGCCGGGAGCCGAGCCGGTTGGCGAGGCCGGGACGCGGGTTGGCCTCGTGCACCGCGATCGGCACCCCGCGCCGCCGCGCGGCCAGGTAGGCCGGGGTGGCGACGTAGCCGCCGAAGCCGACCAGCACGTCGGCCCGGACGCGGTCCATGATGCCCGCGGCGGCGTTGATCGCCCCGGCCAGCCGGCCGGGGACGGTGAGCAGCTGCGGCGTGATGGCGCGCGGCAGCGGGACCGCGGGCACCAGCGCCAGCTCATACCCTCGCGCGGGAACCAGCCTGGTCTCCAGCCCGCGCTCGGTGCCGAGGCAGGTGATCCCGATGCCCGGGTCCAGCCTGCGCAGCGCGTCGGCCAGCGCCAGGGCGGGTTCGATGTGGCCGGCCGTACCGCCGCCCGCGAGGACCACCCTCATGTCGGTCCTTTCACTCCACGTGCCTCGATGTCGGCCTGGCCCGCTTCGGCCGGCGGATGCCCGCCGGCGGGCGACCCAGGCCAAGCCAGCTTAGAGCCCTCGCCACGGGTCCGGGTCCACGCGCCGCCAGCGCGTCGGCCGCGCCGGGCTCCAGTTTGGCGAACGACAGCAGCATGCCGAGCGCCGCCAGCGTGGGCAACAGCGCCGAACCCCCGTACGACACCAGGGGCAGCGGGATGCCGGTGATCGGCAGCGCGCCGATCACCGCGCCGATGTTGACGATCGCCTGACCTGCGATCCAGGCGACGGCCGCGGAGGCCGTCAGCCGGATGAACGGGTCCTTCACCCGGGAGGCCACGCGCAGCCCGGCGTACCCGAGCAGGCCGAACAGGGCGACCACCACCAGGGTGCCCATCAGGCCGAGCTCCTCGCCGATGATCGAGAAGATGAAGTCGCTCTCGGCGTGCGGCACCCGGCCCCATTTCTGCCTGCCGTTGCCGAGGCCGAGCCCGAACCAGCCTCCCGACCCCATCGCGATCTGGCCCATGGCGGCCTGGTAGCCGGTCCCCCGGACGTTGCCCCAGACGTCCAGCCAGCCCTGGATGCGGGCGGAGCGGTAGCCTTCCACGCTGATCATGATCGTGGTGGCCAGGGTGGCGACGGCGAGGATGCCGCCGAACAGCCGCAGCGGCGCGCCGACGACCCACAGCAACGCCAGGAAGATCAGCATGAGGACGAGCGTGGTGCCGAGGTCGCGCCCGATCATGACGAGAAGGGCGAGGATCGCGGTGCCCGGCATGAGCGGGATCAGCAGATGCCGCCACTCGATCAGGCCGCCCTTGGCCTTGCGCGCGAGCAGGTCGGCCCCCCACAGCACCAGGCCGAGCTTCGCGGGCTCGGAGGGCTGGATGGTCAGGCTGCCGATGTAGATCCACCGCTGGGCGCCCTGCTCGGTCTCGCCGATGAAGATGACCATGATCAGGCCGATGATCGCGATGGCCATCAGCGGGTAGCCCGCGAGGCGGAAGAACCTCGGCGGCAGCCGCGAGCAGAGCCACATCAGCGGCAGGCCGATGGCGACCGAGATCGACTGTTTGAGGAACCAGTAGAACGGGTCGCCCTTGAGCTGCAACGCCATGATGCTGGAGGCGGACAGGACCATCATCAGGCCGAGGGCGAGCAGCAGGGCGCTGCAGCCGAGCACCAGGTAGTAGGACGTCAGCGGCCGGTCGAGCAGCTTGCCGAGCGCCGTGAGCCGCTCGCGCCACCATCCTTTGACCTCCGCGCCGCCCGCGGCGATCGCCGTGTCGCTCATCGGGGGCCCTCGCTCATCGCGGCGACCCGGACGCCAGGCGGTGGACGGCTCGCGCGAACGCCTCCCCACGGGCACCGTAATCGGCGAACATGTCAAGCGAGGCGCCCGCGGGGGCGAGCAGCACGGTGTCTCCGGGGGAGGCGAGCCGGGCGGCTTCGGTGACGACACGGTCCATGACCCCAGTGTCTTGCCCCTCGACCTCCACGACCGGAACATTCGACGCGTGTCGCGCCAGAGCCTCGCGAATTCGTGCCCGATCGGCCCCGAGGAGCACGGCGCCGCGCAGCCGGGCCGCCGCCCGCCGGACGAGGTCGTCGACCTCCGCGCCCTTCAGCAGGCCGCCGGCGACCCACACGATGGACGGGTAGGCGGCCAGGGACGCCGAGGCGGCGTGCGGGTTGGTCGCCTTGGAGTCGTCCACGTAGTCGACCTTCTCCACCCGCGCGACGTGCGCGATGCGGTGGGGGTCCGGTACGTAGTCGAGCAGGCCCTGGCGCACGGCGGCGGCGGGCACGCCGTACGCGCGGGCGAGCGCCGCCGCGGCGAGCGCGTTGGCCACGTTGTGCGGCGCGAACGGGCGGACATCGGCCAGGGTGGCGAGCTCCTCGGCGCCCCCGTCGGGGTCGGCGACGAAGGCGCGGTCGACGAGCAGGTCCTCCACGACGCCGACCTGCCCCCGCGCGGGCACCCGCAGCGTGAACCCCGTCACGGGCGCGGCCCCGCTCCCCTGTCCCGCGTACGGCGCGGCCAGGCGGGTGGACCAGGGATCGTCGGCGTTGCAGACGATCGTCCCGGCCCGCTGGTAGATGCGCCCCTTGACGCGGGCGTACTCCTCCATGGAGCCGTGCCAGTCGAGGTGGTCGTCGGCGACGTTCAGGACCGCGGCGGCCCTTGGGGCCAGGCTAGAGGACCAGTGGAGCTGGAAGCTCGACAGCTCCACCGCCAGCACGTCGTAGGGCTGCTCGACGGCCTCCACGATCGGCGTGCCGACGTTGCCGACCGCGACGGCGTCGTGGCCGGCGGCCCGCAGCATGGCGGTGAGCATGCGCACGGCCGTGGTCTTGCCGTTGGTGCCGGTCAGCGCCAGCCAGGGCGCGGCCCCCTCGGGCCGCCGCCGCCAGGCCAGCTCGACCTCGCCGATCACCTCGACGCCCTTGGCCGCGGCCGCCACGAGCAGGGGCTGGTCGGGCCGCCAGCCGGGCGAGGTGACCACGAGGGACGCCTCGGAGGGCAGCTCGGCGCCGAACCGGACCTCGGCCCCGAGGCCGGCCAGCTCGGCCGCCGCGGCCCGCTGCCGATCGCCGTCCCGGGCCTCGACCACCACGACGTGATGGCCGTCCCGCAGGAGACTGCGCGCGGCCGCCCTCCCTGAGACCCCGAGACCCGCCACGCAGATTGTGGACGGGATCATGGCTTGGGCATCCACTCGACGTAGAACAGGCCGAGGCCGGCGGCGGCGCACAGGGCGGCGATCAGCCAGAAGCGCACCACGATCGTCGTCTCGGCCCAGCCCTTCAACTCGAAGTGGTGCTGGAGGGGTGCCATGCGGAACACCCGTCTGCCGGTCATCTTGAAGAACCCGACCTGGATGATCACCGAGGCGGTGATGACGACGCACAGGCCGGCCAGGATGAACAGCAGGAACTGGGTGCGGGTGGTGATGGCGAGGCCGGCGAGCACCCCGCCGAGCGCCAGCGAGCCGGTGTCGCCCATGAAGATCTTCGCGGGCGGGGCGTTCCACCACAGGAAGCCGACGAGCGCGCCGAGGACGGCCGCGGCGACCACCGCCAGGTCGAGCGGGTCGCGGACCCAGTAACAGTTGGGGCCGAGCTGGTTCAGGCAGCTGTTGCGGAGCTGCCAGTTGCCGATGAGCACGTACGCCGCGAGGACGACGCCGGTGGCGCCGCTGGCCAGGCCGTCGAGGCCGTCGGTGAGGTTCACGGCGTTCGAGAAGCCCACGATCATGATGAGGACCCAGATCGTGAAGACCACGATGCCGACGGAGGGCCCGAAGTCGCGCAGGAACGAAAGGCGCGTCTCGGCGGGCGTGATCGAGTAGGCGTTCTTGAACTGGACCACGAGCACCGCGAAGACCGCGCCGACGATGAGCTGCCCGAGCGCCTTGGCGCCGCTGCGCAGGCCGAGGCTCCGCTGCTTGTAGATCTTGATGAAGTCGTCGAGGAAGCCCACCGTGCCGAGGCCGGTCATCAGGAACAGCACCAGCACGGCCGAGGCCGTCGGCGGCGACCAGGTGGCCAGGTGGGAGCAGGCGAAGCCGATGAGCGAGGCGATGACCAGCACCGTGCCGCCCATGGTGGGCGTGCCGCGCTTCTCCTGGTGCCCTGAGGGCCCCTCCTCGCGGATGTTCTGGCCATACCCCCTGCGGCTGAAGAGCCTGATCGCGAGGGGGGTGCCGAGCATCGACAGCAGCAGCGCCACCCCGGCGGCGACGAGGATGTCCCTCATCGGGCGTCACCACCGGCGAGGGCCTCGGCCACCCGTTCTAGACCGGCGGCGCGCGGGCCCTTGACGAGCACCACGTCGCCGGGGGCGAGCCGGGCGGACAGCTCGGCGGCGGCGGTCGCCGCGTCGGGCGCGTGGACGGCCGGGGCGCCCTTGGCGCCCGCGAGGACCGGCCAGGCGTCGTCGCCGACGACCCAGAGCCCTGACAGGCCCGCCTGGGCGGCGAGCCGGCCGACGTCCTCGTTGAGCGCGTCGCTCTCTTCGCCGAGCTCGCGCATCGAGGCGATCACGGCGTACTTGCGCCGGTCCTTGCCGAGCACGCCGAGCGTCTGGAACGCCGCGCGCATGGAGTCGGGGTTGGCGTTGTACGCGTCGTTGATCACGGTGACGCCGTCGGGGCGGTCCTTGACCTCCATGCGCCAGCGACTGCGCGGCTCGGCCCGCGACAGCTCCTCGGCGATGGTCGCCACCGGCAGGCCGAGCTCGTAGGCCGCGGCGGCGGCGGCGAGGGCGTTCTCGACGGCGTGCGCGCCGTACAGGCGCAGCCGCACCGGCGCGGAGCCCGAGGGCGTGCGCAGGGTGAAGGCCGCCCTGCCCCGCTCGTCCAGGGTCTCCTCCTCGGCGCGCACGCCCGCCTCGGCGGAGCGCCCGTACCAGCTGACGCGGGCCTGGGTGCGGTCGGCCATGGCCCGGACGAAGGGGTCGTCGGCGTTGAGCACGGCGACTCCGTCGGCGGGCAGCGCCTCGACCAGCTCTCCCTTGGCCTTGGCGATCTGCTCGCGCCCGCCGAACACGCCGAGGTGGGCGGTGCCGACGTTGAGCACGACGCCGATCTTCGGCCGGGCGATGCCGGTGAGGTAGGCGATGTGGCCCTCCTCACGGGCGCTGAGCTCCAGCACCAGGAAGCGGGTGTCGTGATCGGCCCGCAGCACGGTCAGGGGGTGGCCGATCTCGTTGTTGTAGCTGCCGGCCGGCGCGATGGTGGCGCCGATGCGGGTGGTGAGCCCGGCGAGGAGGTCCTTGGTCGTGGTCTTCCCCGCCGACCCGGTGACCCCGACGACGGTGGTGCCCGGCAGCTCGGCGGCCGTGGCGGTGGCGAGCCGTGCCAGCGCGGCGACGACGTCGCCCACGATCACGCACGGCGCCTCGACGGGCCTGCTCGCCAGCACGGCGACCGCGCCGGCCTGGCAGGCCTGCGCGGCGAAGTCGTGCCCGTCGGCCCGCGCTCCCCTGATCGCCACGAACAGCGAACCCGGCTCGGCGGCGCGCGAGTCGATCAGGACGGGCCCGCGGACCACGGCGCGGGGATCGGCCATGCCCGCGAGGGCACCCGAGGTGATCTCGGCGATCCTTGCCAGCGGCAACGGGATCATCAGTTTTCCCTACTCTCCAAAAGCTGTCCGTGCGTGTCGGGGGGGCCGGCGCCTCGCACGGGGGCACCCGGCCCGGCATCGCATCAGCCTCGCACAACGCCACCCGTCACATGCGGTCACGTCTGCGGATCGCCTCCGCGACCACCTGCCTGTCGTCGAACGGCAGCACCTCACCGTCCACGTACTGACCCTGCTCGTGACCCTTGCCCGCGACGACCACCACGTCGCCGGATCCGGCCCGCCCGACGGCGAGGTCGATCGCCGCGGCCCGGTCGGGCTCCACGACCACGTGCGCCCGCTCGCGCCAGGGCACCTTCAGCGCGCCCTCGAGCATGGCCAGAAGGATGCGCAGGGGGTCCTCCGAGCGGGGGTTGTCGCTGGTGAGGATCGCGACGTCGGCCAGGCGTGCCGCCGCCTCCCCCATCATCGGGCGCTTGCCGCGGTCGCGGTCGCCGCCGCACCCGAGGACGATGATCAGGTTGCCCGAGGTCACCTCGCGCAGCGCCCGCAGCACCGACTCGACCGCGCCCGGCTTGTGGGAGTAGTCGACGATGGCCTGGAAGCCCTGGGCGCCCGGCACCCGCTCCATGCGGCCCGGGACGCCGGTGACCGTCCCCACTCCGTGCACGGCCGCCTGCAGCGGCACCCCGGCCTCCACGAGGGTGACGAGCGCGCCGAGGGTGTTGGCGACGTTGAACGGGCCCGGCAGGGCCACCGACACGTCCGCCTCGATGCCGCCGGGCCCGATCACCCTGAAGGTGCTGCCGTCGGAGCCCAGGCGCACGTCCTGGGCGCGCCAGTCGGCCTCCGCGGCCCCTTCTGCCGAGAACGTCGTGACCGGCACCTTGGCGATGCCCACGAGCTCCCTGCCGTGGCCGTCGTCGAGGTTGACGACCCCCACGCGGCACATCTCGGGGGTGAACAGCCGGGCCTTGGTCAGGAAGTACTCGTCGAGATCGCTGTGGAAGTCCAGGTGGTCCTGGGAGAGGTTCGTGAACAGCGCCACGTCGTAGGACACCCCGTCGACCCGCCCGAGGGCCAGGGCGTGGCTGGAGACCTCCATGGCGGCGGCGGTGACGCCGTCCTCGCGCATGAGCGCCAGCAGCCCCTGCAGGTCGGTGGCCTCCGGGGTGGTCAGCGTGGGCGGGAAGGTCATGTCACCGACGTGGATCTCCACGCCGCCGACCAGCCCGGTGCGGTGGCCCGCCGCCCGCAGGCCGGCCTCCAGCAGGAACGTGGTGGTCGACTTGCCGCTGGTGCCGGTAACGCCGAGAAGCAGCAGGCCGGTGGAGGGGTGCCCGTACACCCAGGCGGCGACCTGGCCGAGCACCGAGCGCGGGTCGGGCACCACCAGGACCGGCACCCCGGTCGCGACCGCGGCCTCGCGTCCCGTGGGGTCGGTCAGGATCGCCACGGCCCCGCCCGAGACGGCGGCGGCGGCGAACGCGGCGCCGTGGGCGGTGTTGCCCGGCAGCGCGACGTACAGGTCGCCCTGCTTGATCTGGCGGGAGTCGATGGTGACTCCGGTCACGGCGGCGAGCGGCGCGCGGGGGCCGCCCGAGGGCGCGCCGAGCATGGCCGCCAGGCCGGAGAGCGGGCGGACCGGGCAGGCCGTGGGACGCATGGACGGGGGACGCACGGGCGAGAGCGTACCTTCCCCCGTCACCCGTCGGTGCTCATGCGCACCGATGGAGCGGTCGTACCGGTCGGCGGGATCTTACGGCTCTTCAACGCGAACGTCATGACATCCTTGAACACGGGCGCGGCGATCTCCCCGCCGAAGTGGCCGTTCTCCGGGGCCTGGAGGACTGCCAGCGCCACCAGACGAGGCGCGTCGGCGGGAGTGAACCCCACAAACGTAGCGGTATATCCGCAATACCCTCTGCAGTTCTCGTCGTATCGCATTGCCGTGCCGGTTTTACCCGCCACCCGGTAACCCTTGATGGCCGCGAGCGAGCCGGTGCTGCCCTCGGCGCTCACCGCCGCCTCCAGCATCCCGGTGATGTCCTTGGCGGTGCGGGCGGTGATGACCCGGCTCTGCTTGGCCGGCTTGGCGGGGATCAGCTTGTGGTGCTGGTCGATCGTGCCCGCGACGATCTGCGGGGTGATCCGCACGCCTCCGTTGGCGATGGTCTGGTAGACGCTCGCCATCTGCAGGGCCGTGACCGAGACCCCTTGGCCGAAGGCGATCGTGCAGCGCTGGCTCCCCGACCACGACTCCCGCCGGGGCAGCAGCCCGGCCTCCTCGCCGTAGAACCCCGCGCCGGTCTTGGCGCCGAAGCCGAAGGCCTTCAGCATGTTGTACAGCGGCTGGTCGCCCACCTTGTCGGCGACCATGATCGTGCCCACGTTGCTGGACTCGGCGATGATCCCGGTGAAGGTCAGGTGCTCGGGGGCGTGCGGGTGGGCGTCGCTGAGCAGCCGGTCCGCGCACTGGTACTTGTCCTTGACCTCGAACACCGTCTCGGGCCTGACCGCTCCGGCCTCCAGCGCCGCGGCGGCCGTGATGACCTTGTTCGTGCTCCCCGGCTCGAAGACCTCCGACACCGCGCGGTTGCCGAGGTCGGCCGATGGGGCCTTGCGCCAGTTGTTGAGGTCGACCTCGGGGGCGTTGGCCATGGCGACCACCTGGCCCGTGCGGACGTCCATGACGATCACGCTGCCGCTGCGGGCGCCGGTGTCCTTGACCTGCCGCGCGATCGCCTCCTGCGCGGCCCACTGGACGTCGCGGTCGATGGTGAGCCGGATGCCCTGCCCCGCGACCGGCTCCTGCCGGATGCTCCGCGTCATGGGGATGCGCTGCCCGGTGCCGCCGGTCTCGATGGTCTGGCTGCCGTCCTTGCCGGCGAGCAGCTTGTCGTAGACCTGCTCGAAGCCCGTCAGGCCGTGGCCCTCGACGCCGACGAAGCCCAGCAGCCCGCCGGCGAGGTTCCCGCCCGGGTAGAGCCGCTGGTAGTGCGGCGTGGCCGCCACTCCGTCGATCTTGAGCTTGAGCACGCTCGTGGCGGTGCCCATGGGCACGTTGCCCGCCAGCAGCGTGTACTGCGTCTTCGTCTGCGCCAGCTTGGCGACGATCTCGTTCTTGTCGACCTTGAGCAGCGCGGCCAGGGAGGCGGCGACCTGGTCACGCTTCGCCGGCGGCACCTTGGTCGGATCGGCGGAGATCTGGCGCGCCTCGACCGTGATGGCCAGCTCGTGGCCGTTGACGTCGGTGATGGACCCCCGGCGGGCGGGCAGCGCCTCCTCGTGGACCCGCAGCGTCGCGGCCTTGGCCTCGAACACCTTGGAGTCGAGCCCCTGGAGCTGGACCAGCCGCCCGGCGAACAGCGACAGCACGACGGCCATGCCCAACAGGCCGACGTTGATCCGGCGGGAGGGGTTGCCCAGGCGCAGCGGGGCGGCCGGGCGCGGCGTCCAAGACAGGCGCGGCCCCGGGCGCCGCGCGGGCCCGCCGGCGGCCTCCCCGGGACGGCCCCGTGGCGGGACGCGCCGCGGGCCCTGCCCGGTGCCGAGCACGCGGCGCGGGGTGGCGATGGTGGCCTCGGGC
>NZ_JALLPO010000043.1 GCF_023276435.1 Sphaerisporangium perillae | reverse complement strand
ATCAGCATCGCCTTGAGAATCGCCTGCGCGTACCAATGCCGCGCTTGTGTCGCCGGTGCCGTCGGCTTGGTCTCGCCGGCGCGGCGCGGATCGGAATACCGTCGCCCTGGGTAGCCCTTCACCTCGACGGCGAGGGTCCGGTCACCACGAGTCGCAAGAACGTCGATCCCTTGTTCCTTCGTGGTCGTATCCGCGACGCGCTGGATCCGCCAACCCTGACCGACGAGGTATGTCACGAGCATTGCCTGGGCCCGCGCTTCAGGCATGCCGTCTTCGACTGACGATGTTGAAACCATGATCGACTGGGGCGCCGGTACGGCCCGACTTGGCCTGGGGTTCCGCGCTATGGGATGGGAATCGCCAACGATGCTTCGTGTAAATACCACTCGCCCGGCGCGTTGGTCGACCGACTCGACGCGCCAACCTGCGGCCCGCCACGCCTGAGCTTGGACCTTGGAGTCGTTCGCCCACCATGCACGGTGGTCACGCGCAGAAGGGGGAAGCGATCCGACGAGCGCCTCGACCTCATCGAAACTCATCGTTACGCGGCTCATCTGCTCGGGTCGTGCGGCCAGATAATTCTGCAACGACTCGTACTTGGCCATGAGGGGCTCCTACACGGGCTCCGACGCCACGCCGATCACGTTAGCCACCTCGACCAATCCACGCCATACACGCAGCGGTCATTTACACTCCGAGCCCTGGCCTGAACAGATCACCCGCTATTGCCGCATGCTGGGCACGTCGTGGCCGGTGGCGTCTGGTCGAAGTCCGCAGGTGGGCACAGCGTCAAGGCATGGCTTCATACGATGAGTTGATCCCGGCACGGTCCGCTCCGTTGGACGCCGATCCGTTGCGGGCAGCAACAGCCGCCTATCTCGCCCGGTACAGGGGCACCACGCGGATGCATACCGAGTCCGATCTGCGCATCTACCTGACCTGGTGCACCGACAGAGACGTGAAGCCGTTGACTGCCAAGCGGTATCAGGTCGAGTTGTACGTCCGCTGGCTCCAGGAGGTCCGCGGGTTCCGTCCGTCGACGGTGTCCCTGCGGTTGTCGGTGGTAGCTCTACCGCACCTGCGTCATCGACGGCATCCTGGAGCATTCACCCGCCGACCACGTCCGCCGTCCGAACGTCCCACCCGAATCACCCACCCTCGGGCTCTCGCACCTGCAGTTCGAAGCCCTGCTGTCGGCGGCTCGCGAATCCGCCAACCCCAACGACTTTGCCTTGGTCGCCATGCTCGGTCTCCTCGGGCCCCGGATCTTCGAAGCCACCGGAGCCGACATCCAGACCTCGGCGAGGAGCGCGGCCATCGTGTCCTGCGGGTCGTCGGCAAGGGCAACCGCGTCGTCCTGGTACCACTGCCTCCAGCTGTAGGCCGGGCCCTCGAACGTGCCATCGGTGATTGGATGAGCGGACCGATCCTGCTCAACACCCGCGGTGTCCGGATGGCCGGGTTGCCACATTCGCGGCAGCGTGTCCTTCAGTGTCCAGACACGGTTCTCAGGCCGGGGCGGTGAAGCGGATCTCGTGTGACGCTTTGGGGGCGAGCAAGTCCAGCAGGCCGCCGCCCTCGACGGTCAACGCCTCGCGGTCGGATGTGGACAGCGGTGCGAACGGGTGCACGGTGAGTGTCGCCGCGCCCTGTGCCGTGGCGAATGTCCAGGTCGCCGCGGTGAAGCCG
Organism: Sphaerisporangium perillae; assembly: GCF_023276435.1. GTDB lineage: Bacteria > Actinomycetota > Actinomycetes > Streptosporangiales > Streptosporangiaceae > Sphaerisporangium > Sphaerisporangium perillae. Next base: position 75,467 of record NZ_JALLPO010000043.1, on the reverse strand, counting down.
TCGAGGAGCATCAGACGGGGAACCGGTCCGTGCGGATCGAAGTTCTCTTGGCGAAGGCCGTCAGTGACCACTATGGAGCTGTCGTGGTGTGACAGCAGAAGGTTGTCGAAGTCGTACAGGTACCGGGCGGGCGCGCTGACCTGCGGGTCGGGTCGGAGAGGTCGAACAGTTCTGCGCCGTTCTAATCGCGGAACGTCGCCAAGCGGGGCCGGAGCCGGTCGAGCACCTCCGCCAGCCGGGTAAGACCGCACCAGCGCTGCACGTCGCGTACGGTCGCCGGGCCCAACGAGGCATCCGAACATCTCCTTCTGGAGTGTTCGCAACCGCCGATAGAAATCAAGGCAGGACCATCCCGTCGATCGTCTAGTCGGTGCGCAGCGGCACGCCCACCCACGACTCGATCGGCGCGTGGACGGGCCGGCCGCTGGCGCCCCACACGCCGCGCAGCGGGGTCTGTACGACCGGCAGCAGGTTGCGCACCGCGTAGGCGAGGCTCGCCGGGTTGCGGTCCGGCCACCGCTGGGCCAACAGTCTGCCGAGCTCGCCCGGGGTGCAGGGCTGCTCGTCGAGCAGATCCCGGCCCGAGGCCACCACCTTGTCGGTGTCCAGCCCGCGCATCGACCGGCCGTGCGTGTAGTTGTTGAATAGGTCGCTGTCCAGCACCGGCTGCGCTGCAACGGCCCGTCCTACCGGATGCGCACCCACCAGGCCCGCGCCGAAGCACTCCGGCGCACCACCAGCACCGGCCCGGGACAGGCAGGCGCGCCACGAGCACCACCGAGACCCGCCCGTGCGCCCACTGCCAGCCGTTCACCTGGTGCAGCAGCTACCCCGCCCGCCGCTTCTGCGACCCCCGCTGCAAGGCCGCCTGGTGTCGCGAGTCCAAGAACGTCTGCCGCCGTGAGCTTCGCCGCCTGCGCCAAGCAGCCGAGCGGGCCGGACAATTCGGCCAGAACGGCCAGTAGAACCCCGCCGACCGCGAGGACCATGAGGACCGCGTACTGCTCGCCTCACCGGCGGAGGCGATGCACAACTGTCCTTACTGCCACCGCCGAGCGCGGTCTTCGCCCTGCTCATCACCGCCGACGCCAGGAACTCGATAGCTCTGGGGCACTGTCGGCGGAGAAAGCCGATCAGGGAGACGAATCACCGGTTACCGTAACGATCACGGCATGCTGGCCGATGATCGTCTTGCTGTGTGAGTTTCTCGCCCATCTGGCACAGATGCGTGGAAGGGGTGTCCTTTGGCGGCACAGTGGTATGCCCGAATGGCCGATATCCCTGGCATCAGGTTCGCTGGCAGCCCGGACGTCGATCGTGCGCGCCTGCCCGAGGCTCATGTGCGCCCTCGTCAGGAACGCGGCTCGCAGTATCTTTCCTGGCCCAGCCCAGGTGGTGGCGGCACCACCTCGTCCTCTCCTGCGCATCACCGGGCATTCGCCGACACCAAGGGCATGGACATGAACACGCTCGCCCGCTGGGTGTGGGAGGGGCTGGAGTTGCCGGGCATCGCGTCCGACTACCACTTCCTGCTGCAGGGCGCGGTCGAGCAGTTGTGGTCCCGGCGTCGTTCCACCCCGGCTGGACTACAGTTCGTCGAGATCTTTGCTCAGCTGGACCTCAACTTGATCGAGGCGGTCCCGCAAGCTGTGATGGTGAACAGCGCCAAACCCTCGCAGGGCTTCTTCAAGATCGCCAGCGTGCAGACCTGGATGAAACTGCTGGAGGCGGAGGGAGCCCTGCGCGAGGCGCTCGCGGTGAGCCAACGGGCACAGCGGTTCGGGGACGACCACCGACATGAAGAGCTGGAGGCGAAAGTCGCCGCTCTCGATGCGGAGGCACGGTGAGCTCCACCACCCGCCTGGTCGACCTGATCCGGGGCGAGTCGTTCCTGGAGAACGCCTTCATCAAGTGGGTGTTGAGCGTCGCCATGGCTCCCCACCGAACCCGCAGCCGTCCGAGCATTTCGTCGCTGTCGTGAGGAGCACTCATGGGTGAATACGCATTTGCATCCGCCCTCGCGGGTGCAGAACCCGATCAATTCCTGAGAATGGAACACGAAGCCGGCAAGAGCGGCCGGTTCGCCGGGATTGACCGGATGGCCGCGAACATGATCGCAGCCGCCTTGGCAGGGCACACGCTCGTCTCCATCACGCCTGGCCGGCGAGACTTGAAGAACAGCGACATCCTCACGCTCAACACCCTGACCCCGCAGGAGCGCTCCCTTACTGAAGGAACGTTCAGCCTGTCCACGCAGCAGGCGCGAGGCGCCTGGTATCTCACTGAGCAGGCCTCGCTCAAGGCTGGAACGCTCAACATGCCCGCCTACGTCCGCCAGTACCCCTGGCACGCCGCCACCATCGCCGCCGAGGACGTGGCGCGCGTGCACCTGGGCTCCACACCGGACGCTCTGGCGGCATGGTCCCTGCTCATTCCGCTGTTCGACGATCTGATGGCCCCGATCATCTCCCGCGCGGCGGGATCATCGAAGCCGGCCCGCGAACAGGAGGACGCATGGCGGACGGTCCTGGAGATGTACCAGTCTCTAGGAATTGCCGTCACGCCGGAGGTGGAGGCCTTCGCCTATCGCCGCGGCTGGACTCGCCTGGATCGCACTGGACAGATCCAGGCTCGGCTTGCCCTGCTGAACGCGCTGGGCCGTACCGACCCATTGCGAGTTGCGGCGCGTTTCCGCGCCGCACGCATCCAGGCGCTCGTCAGCGCAACCGTGAAGAAGGCACGGCAGGAGACTCCGCTCGCCCGCCGGGTGCTCACCAAAGCGTTGCAGCCGACGCTGAGCGCGTACTTCGGCGGCGACTGGTTGGCCTTCCTCGACTACCTGGAAATGCCGCCGAATCCTGGCGAAGAGATAGTCACTGCCCTGCCGGAGGCAAGGTTGTCCGTCGGCGGACCGGCCAAGGCCGACTCCGTCGCGGCCAAGCAGGGCACCGACATCGGGGACGTCCACGCGATAGTGGCGGCATTCCTGGGCCAGGAAAGTTCTGTCTCTCCCGTCGAACAACGCGTTGATGTTCTGACCCGGTGGTGGGGGCAGTTCGACGTCGTCCACGCTCGCCAGGCGCCGGGGATGCATCCCCTGTGGGGGCTGGTCGAGGATGGCCCGTACGCGATCAAGGCCGGCTTCGGACCGACACGGCAGCTGTACCGCTGGCTCTTAGCTCCGGACCTGGTGGAGGAGGTGAACCGGCTCTGGGACGGCGTCGTATTGCCGCGCTGGCCGGAGACCATCGTCAGTGAGCCCTACCCGCACAGGCAGATGGCCGAGGCCCTTGGTCCCGCCGTCGCGTTCTGGCATGGCATCGCGCTGACCGCATGGTTCGTCTGCGAAGGTCCGACTTCCCGAACCAGCCTTCCAGGCCTGCGCGCCTACTACCAACGGCACCTCACCGAACTCGAACAGGCCGGAACCCCCGTCTACCTCGGCTTGTTCGACGAACTCGAACAGGCCGAGCGCTACCTCGGTCCGCGGCAGCCGGTGTACTCCCAGCAGCAGTCGCTCAACGTGCCCGGCGGCAACCTCGCCATGAGCACCGCCATCGGCGAGCGCCGCGCCGGATTTGAGATCCTCCGCGACATCATCACGCGCCACAGGCAGGGATGGGCCAATCGCTACCTGGCGGAGTACCTCCAGCACCGGTGGAAGAGTGAGCTGACCGACGTGGCCTACGAACTCAACAAGTTCGTCGCCGCCAGCAGCAAGCTTCCGACGTTCAAGCAGTTCGCGCGGTTCGCTGCGAAAGCGGCCAACCACTGGTTCAACGGCGATCTGCCGAGCCTGTACGCGGCCATCGGCGAGAAGGCTCCAGCGACGTCACGACGCGTCGATCTCCTCCCGGGGACCGCGCATGACTTCGTCGACGCGGTCTACGCCGCACTCGGCGGGCCACCCTACGAAGACGTCATGCGAACCGAGTCCGGTTCGAAGCTCGCGGACAACTGCCGTCAGATGGCCAAGCTCGCCGCCGCAAGCGTGTCCTACCTGCAGATCGCCGAGGCGCTCGGCCGTGTTCCTGAGCCGAAGGAGTTCAGCGCTGATCGGCATGATTGGGACTGGGCTGGCGGGCTTGAGCAGGGGTGGCCCACCTACCAGCGCGCCATCGAGCATGTGCTGGCCAGGAGCAACATCGCCCCGAGCTGACATGGGCCCCATGGCTGGGCGCCCCAGGCAGTCGAAGACGCCGCCGCGCTAATTCCGCTTTCACGGAAAATCAAGTAGGGACTCTTCAGGGGTTTTCGCTTACGCTCAGGAGGCGCTCCTCACGTTTTGACGGCCGTGTGAGTACGCAGCGTGTCGGACAGTCGGTCTCCCTTGGGAGGGTCGGTGGCCAAGCGCAAGTCGATTCCCGCTCAGATCTTCGCGGCGTATAAGAAACGGAAGAAAGAGAAAGAACAGGCCGAACGACGAGCGCAGCGGGAACTCGAACAGTGGATGCGCCAGGAAGAACGCGCTGAAGAACAACGGCAGCGGCAGGCCGCCAAGGCAAAGCAGGAGTGGGAGCGCAAAGCCGCAGCGGAGCAACGCGAGCGAGAACAGGCGGAAGCGGCTCGACTCCGCCAGGAGGCGCGTCAAACCCGTGAGGCCGCACAAGCGGCACGTGCTGCCGAAAGCGAGCGAAAGCGTCAGGCCATCGAGCGCCGGATGGCCGACGCCAAGACGCAGACCGAAGAGGTTTACGCGCGCATCGCCGCGCTCGAGGGTCTATTGACGGCTCGAATCCGGGATCTGCGCGACCACAGCAGGCTGGTTGAGCAGATCTTCAACTCGGGCGGGATCGATGCCTTCACCGGTGAGATTGAGCATCTGCTGATGGCCTCGACCTACCCGAACGGGTTCCCACGCAGGTGCAAGGTCGTCTTCCAGCCTGAGGCGCGAGAGCTCCTTATCGATCTCGATCTACCCCGTCGAGACATCGTCCCTGTCGCCGTCGGTTACCGGTATGCCAAGCCCAAGAACGACATCGTGCCCGAACCGCGCAAAGACGCCGAGACTAAGCAGCTGTACGCAGACGCGATTGCCCGCGTCGCCCTTCGCACGCTCGCCGAGACCTTCGACGCCTCTCCCATCCCGCTGGTGGACGCCGTCGTGTTCAGCGGCTACGTCGACGCCAAGGACAAAGCCACCGGCCAGCCGATCCGCCCATGTCTGCTCAGCGTGCGGGCCACCCGAGAGCTATTCGATGAGCTGGTGCTCGACGAACCCGAACTCGACCCAGTCGTCTGCCTCCGCCGCCTCAACGCGATCGTCTCTCCGCACCCCTACGACCTTGAACCAGTCCGTCCCGTGGTCCAGTTCGATCTGTCCAAATACAAATTTGGAGGAGATAGACGTGGTAGCCGGACTGGACAGCCGCCCCAACCTGTTGGACCTCAAGCCAACAGAGTTCGAGCACCTGATCCGCCGCCTGTTCGAGGCGATCGGCATGAAGGCCTGGGTTACCCAATCCTCCAAGGACGAAGGCGTCGACGCAGTCGCCACCAACGAGGATCCCCTCATCGGCGGGCTGTGCGTGATCCAGGCCAAGCGCTATAGCAAGATCGTTGGCCTGGAGGCGGTGCACGCCCTGGCCGGCGTCATGGCGGACAAGGCCGCCGCTAAAGGAATCATGGTCAGCACCTCCTGGTACGGCAAGGCCAGCTACGACTTCGCTGCCCGTACCGGCCGCATGGAACTGATCAGCGGCCGCGAGCTCAAATCGCTTCTCCTGGAACATCTCCACCTGGACGTCTTGATCGGCCTTCCTAAACTTCCGCCAGGCTGGGGGCCGCGAGACATCACCTGATCGAGCGGCTCACGCCAGGTTCTCTGTGTGACGACCATGCTTACGCAGGCAGGAACCGGCTGGGTGCGCCGTGCCAGGAAAGACTGAGTTCTTCTCGCGCGCGGGTAGCGGCCACGAACAGCAGGCAGCGTTCCCGCTGAAGATCCTGGTGGTGTGCGATCAGATCCTCGTCGGCTGGCGTGATCGCGGACGAGGGGGGAACGGCATGCTCGCCGACGCCGATGATCGCAACGCATCGGAACTCCATCCCCTTCATCCGGTGCATCGTGCCCACGCCTACCTCGGCGTCGGTGTGCTTCTTAGCGAGCGCCGCTGCGGGGATACCGGACGCCTTGAGCTTGGCGACGGCCTGGTCGGCGAGCATGTTGGAGCGCGCGGCCACGCCGATCTGGCCGGGTGCGACTCCTTGATCCAGCCATCGCCTGGTGGTTGTCACCAGTCCCTCCAACTCTCCGGACTGGGTCGGGTAACCCTCGAGCAGCGGTGCCGCGCCGTGGACTTCTGACCGATACCCGGCCAGCGAGTCCAGACCGCCGTTCATGTCGTCGATGCGCTCGCCGCGGAGAAGTTCGAGGCTCCAGCGCAGGATCTCTGCCGTCGTCCGATAGTTGATCTTCAATCGGGTGGACCGGCCCGTGATGTCGATGCCCAGCTTCTTCAGCGAGACGCGATAGTCGTAGACCCGCTGGTGGGTGTCGCCTGCCAGGAACAGGTCGTCCCGGCCCCGGCCGGTCGCGGCACGGAGCAGCCGCCAGTGCCACGGGCTCAGATCTTGCGCCTCATCAACGATCACATGTCGGTACGGGGTGCGCTCGCCGGCTTCGAGCAGGCGCGTCGCCTCCTGGCAGATGGTCTCGTACGTCCAGACCTTGTCGGCCTGCAGGCCGTCGGTGAAGGCCGTGATGGCGTCCCAGATCTGTGCCTTTTGGAGGTGGCCCAGTGCCCTTCCTCGGCCCGGCCGCGCCGCTTGCTGATACTCCTCCAATGAGGTGATGCCCTGGGTGAGGACCACCTGGCGCCACTCGTGCGCGAGGAACGCCTCGTCGAATCGCGATGGCAGGCCCAGGGTCCGGATCACCCGGGTCCACCGCTGCTTCTCATCTTCATGCCGTAGGACGGCCAGGTTCCCCGTGCCGCCGGTGACCACGCGGTAGGCGACCCCGTCGATGTGGCGTACCTCGATGCGATCCAGCGCCGTGTCGTCATCGATCAGCTGTCGCAGCGCGGCTTCCATGGTGGATGGGAGTGTTCGGATGAAGGTGGTTACGAGAACGGACTTGGCCTCATCGGACTGTTCCGCGAGGTGCTTGGCGCGGTGGAGAGCCACGACGGTCTTTCCGGTGCCGGGTCCGCCCGTCACCCGCGCGGGTCCGCTGAAGGAGCCGTAGGCGGCATCTCGCTGCGAGGGGTGCAGGTAGATCCGCCAGAAGGCGAATGGTTTGGCGAAGGCGTCCATGAGTTCGTCAGGTCCGCTGACCAAGAGGACCTGCTCGGGAGAGCGTTCGACGGCGGCGGCCACGTCTTCGGGGTCGATCTCCGAGGCCTCTACGGACGCCGGCAGGTTGGCCCAGACCTCGTCCACCGTCATGCCGGAGGCGAGACCCACAAGCACGTCGTGCTGTTGCTTGGGAAAGAAGGCCTGAGCCTTGTCCAGCTGGTCTTCGCTGTTGAAGGTGCGGGCGAAGGCGAGCACCTGAGCGTCGATGCCGAGACGCTCCATGTCGGCATCTTTGACTTGGGCGAAGAGCGGGGACACCTCTTCAGGCGTGATGGATGCCGCCTGCTCCTCCAGGGTCACCAGGTCGCGCATCTCGATGACGCCGGTGGCCGTGTTCACCGTCACCCGGCGCCGTTTGGCCCACTCGTACGCTTTGTCATGTTGCAGCACGTTGAGCAGGACGTAGAGGTCGCCCTTCTCCGGTGCGAGCACCACGCCGCGCCAGAAGTCCGTGATACGGATGGTGTGCATTCGCCCGTCGTGGGCGTTTTTAACCGGTTCCAGGTGCAGTCCGGCATATGTGGCCTCTCCGAACTTGGAGAAAACCTCGATGACCTGATCTTGGACCGACTTCTCGAGTTTGAGGTAGTGGCGGAAGAAGTCCCGGTAGACGCCGAGCCTCGCCATGCCCTATCTCCCTCGCGTTCCCGCCGCTGCTGAGCGTGATCGTACCGGTACAACACGCCAACTTTGCACTGATATCGCAATGTAACGCGCCAGTCGTGTACCAGACGGTCGCCTAGGTCTAGCTTTACACGTTGGATCACCGGGTGAAGCCGCAAAAATAGGTCATGCATGGCCTAGCAAAACGGTCATTCCCGACATATCTACTGAAGGGTAGCGGGGGGCTCGGGATGGACGTCTTTCAGGTGCATGAGCGGCTCATCGCCGACTACGACGAGTTCACAACCTCGCTGGTTCACGTTCGGGACGGTCGCATTGCGAAGCACCTCGAAGATGAGCGGGAGGCTCGCGTCCGGTGGCCGCACCCATGGGTCTCGCTGAACCCCAGCTTCGCCGCCGGCGGCACGATCTCCGAGCTGGTCCATGCGGATCTGCTGCACCCGATGTGCGAGCGCCTCTTCCGGATCAAAGCTGATGGGAACGATCCAGGGGATCGGTCTCTCACGCTCCACCGTCACCAGCGGGAGGCGGTCGAGGCCGCTCGCGACGGGGGCAGTTATGTGCTCACCACCGGAACAGGGTCCGGCAAGAGCCTCGCCTACATGGTCCCGATCGTCGACTCCGTCCTTCGCGATCCCAACCCCGGTCACGTCAAGGCGATCGTCGTCTACCCGATGAACGCGCTGGCCAACAGCCAGTTGCACGAGCTGGAGCGCTTCCTTGAATGGGGTCTCCCCAAGGACGCCCGCCCGGTCAGCTTCGCCCGTTACACCGGCCAGGAGAACGAGGAACAACGCAATCGCGTCCTTGCCCGAAAGCCTGACATCCTGCTCACCAACTACGTGATGTTGGAATACCTGCTCACCCGGCCGGACGAGCGCAGAGATCTGATCGGCGCGGCACAGGGCCTGCGCTTCCTCGTGCTGGACGAGCTGCACACTTACCGGGGACGCCAGGGCGCCGACGTGGCTCTGCTCGTACGGCGCTTGCGGGACGCCTGTGACGCTCCGAACCTGCAGTGCGTGGGCACCTCGGCCACGATGGCGACAACCAAGACCTTCGCGGAGGCGCAGAAGGTAGTCGCCGACGTCGCCACCCGCCTCTTCGGCACCGACGTCAGCCCCGATCGGGTCATCGGTGAAACTCTCATCCGAGCCACGAGCGACAAGGCACCCACCTCCGCCGAGCTCGTCGGAAGCATGGCGAAGGCGGGCAGTGACCGCCCCTACGCGGAGCTGGCCGACGACGCGCTGGCCAGCTGGATCGAGTCGGAGTTCGGTCTCGAGGCCGAGCCGGAAAGCGGCCGGCTGGTCCGCCGCCGCCCCGAGAAGGTCGCCACGACGGCTGAGGCTCTGGCGACCGCCACGCGCCGTCCAGAGGCGGAGTGCGCGGGGGCGATCGAACGACTTCTCCAGGAGGGTGCCCGCGCACCGCACCTTGAGACCGGGCGACCGCTGTTCGCGTTCCGTTTGCACCAGTTCCTCTCGAAGGGTGACACCACCTACGTCAGCTTGGAGCCCGAGGACCAGCGTTACATCACCAGCCAGTACCAGGTCAGCGTCCCGGGCCAGCGGGAGAAGATCCTGCTGCCCCTCGCCTTCTGCCGTGAGTGCGGCCAGGACTATCTGGTCGTCGCCAAGACCAAGGGGGGAGGCTACAGCGCCCGCCAGGAGGCGAACGTCGTCGGCGGTGACACGGTCAACGGGTACCTCTACATCAGCACCGAGCACCCCTGGCCGGTCGATCCGGTGGAGGACGGCAGGTTGCCGGACTCCTGGCTGGAGTCGGCTGCCGACGGCCGCACGCAGGTGCGCCCGTCGTTGAGTGACCGGCTCCCTCGCGAAGTGTGGCTCGGCCCCGGCGGTTCCGAGGCTCCACGCGGCGAAGGTATTCAGGCCTGGTACGTGCCATCACCGTTCCGGTTCTGCCTGCGCTGCCGGGTGTCCTACGAGCAGAGCCGGGGCCGCGACTTCGCCAAGCTCGCCACCTTCGCCACCGAGGGGCGCAGCTCGGCGGTGTCGATCATCAGTACGAGCATCGTGCGCAGCCTCCGGGAGCAGAACGAGAAGCAACAGCTCGACGACGAGGCTCGCAAGCTGCTCACCTTCGTCGACAACCGCCAGGATGCCAGCCTGCAGGCAGGTCACCTGAACGACTTCGTCCAGGTGACCCAGCTCCGCGGAGCTCTGTACCGTGCGGCGAAGGCAGCGGGTGAGGATGGGCTGCGCCACGACGAGGTCGCCCAGCGGGTGGCCAGGGCCCTGGACCTGCCTCTTACGGCCTTCGCCCGGAACCCGGAGGTGAAGTTCGGCCAGAAGGAGGCCGTGCTCAAGGCGTTCCGCGGGGTCCTCTCCTACCTCATCTACCTCGACCTGGAGCGCGGCTGGCGCATCACCATGCCCAACCTGGAGCAGACCGGGCTGCTCCGCTTTGACTACGTGGCGCTCGATGAGATCGCGGCCGACACCGAGCACTGGGAACACACTCACCCCGCGCTGCGAACCGACGAACCCGCTCACCGGGCCGAGGTTGCGCGAATCGTGCTGGACGAGATGCGGCGGGCACTCGCCGTGGACGTGGACGCGCTCACCCCGGAAGGGTTCGAGCGGATCTACAAGCAGAGTGAGCAGAACCTAACCGGCGCGTGGGCGCTCACCGAAGGCGGGAATCGCGACAACGCCCGCACCGTATTCGCCCGGCCGGGGCGTCCCGGTGAGAGCCGCGACAGGGTCAACTTCACCGGCCGCTCCGCACTCGGCAGCTACCTGCGCCGCCCGGGAACGTTCCCCAACTTCGGGCACAAGCTGACCATCGACGACGCACAGGAGATCATCGTCGATCTCCTGTGGGTGCTGGAGAAGTACGGCCTGCTCACCGAGGTCGAGGAGGGGCGCGACGGTGCGAAGGGGTACCGCCTCAGGTCCTCCGAGCTAATCTGGCGGGCCGGCGATGGCACCACCGGCGCCTCCGACCCACTCCGGAAGACAGTGGACCCCGAGGTCGGCACCCGCGTCAGCAGGTTCTTCCGCGACCTCTACGCAAAGGTCGCCACCGGGCTCGCGGGCATTCACGCGGCCGAGCACACCGCTCAGGTGCGGGCCGAAGACCGGCAGGAGCGCGAGCAACTGTTCCGCGATGGGAAACTTCCCCTGCTCTACTGCTCGCCCACGATGGAGCTCGGCGTCGACATCGCGACCCTCAACTCGGTGGCGATGCGTAACGTGCCGCCGACGCCCGCGAACTACGCCCAGCGTTCCGGCCGCGCGGGACGTAGCGGCCAGCCGGCCCTCATCACCACGTACTGCTCCACCGGCAGCTCGCACGACCAGTACTACTTCCGGCGCAGCCGCCTGATGGTCGCCGGAAGCGTCCAGCCGCCCCGGCTCGACCTCACCAATGAGGACCTGGTCCTGTCCCACGTGCATGCCATCTGGCTGGCGGAGACGGGTGTGCACCTGCACAGCCAGATGACCGATGTGATCGACATCTCCCGCCTCGACGAGCTGCCCATCCACGAGCACGTCCGGTTGCAGCTGGCCGATGACAATGCGCGCCGCCGGGCCGTACCACGTGCCCAGCGGATGCTCGCGACCATCTCGAAGACGGATCGCTTGGACAAGACCACCTGGTGGTACGAGGGCTGGGTCGAGGACAAGGTGCGTGGAGCGGCCGATCGGTTCGACGCCGCCTGTGGCCGGTGGCGCGATCTGTATCGCGCGGCGATGGCCGAGCAGGAGGAGCAGAACCGCCGGGTCCTCGACCACGCCTCCACACCGCAGGCGCGGCAGCGGGCACAGGGACGCCGCCTGCAGGCGGAGAACCAGCTTCGGCTGCTCAAGAACGAGGACACCGAGCAGCAGTTCAGCGACTTCTATACCTACCGCTACTTCGCGTCCGAGGGCTTCCTTCCCGGCTACTCCTTCCCCCGGCTCCCGCTGGCTGCCTACATCCCGGGCCGTAAGAAGCGCGGCAGCTACGTGCAGCGTCCCCGTTTCATCGCGATCGGCGAGTTCGGCCCGGGGGCGCTGATCTACCACGAGGGCCAGCGTTATCAGGTGGCCAGCATCCAGGTGCCGGCGGGGGAGTCCGGCGATGTGGCCACCGCCGAAGCGCGCATTTGCGGGGAGTGCGGCTACTGGCACGCCCGTGAGGCCGGCGTCGACCGCTGCCAGGAGTGCGACGCCGAGCTGGGCGGCTCCCTCGGAGGGCTCATGCACCTGCAGACCGTGCACACCATCCGCCGTGAGCGCATCTCCTCCGACGAGGAGGAACGGCGCCGCGCCGGGTTCGAGCTGGTAACCAGCTACCGGTTCAGCACCCACGGCACGCGTTCCGGTCGGCTGCAGGCCGAGGTACGGGGAACCAGCGGCCTGCTGGCCGAGCTCGTGTACGGCGATACCGCCACCGTCCGTGTCATCAATCGAGGCGGCAAGGGACGCCGCAACCGCAACGACGTCGGCTTCTGGCTGGACCCCGTCCGCGGCCGTTGGCTCAGCGAGTCCAAGGCCTCCGAGCGAACCCCTGAGGACGAGGGGCTGACTTCGGCCGAGGACGCGCAACGCGTGCTGAAAGTCGTCCCGTTCGTCGAAGACAGCAAGAACATCTGCGTGATCCGGCTCTCCGACCAGGTCTCGGAGACCGTGGCTACCACCCTCCGCTACGCCCTGGAACGCGGGATCGAGGCCGAGTTCCAGCTGGAGGACGCCGAGCTGACCAGCGAGGCGTTGCCCGACTCAGCCGGGCGGGCTCGGATGCTGTTCATCGAGAGCGCCGAAGGCGGAGCCGGCGTGCTGCGCAGGCTCCACGACGAACACGACGCGCTGCGACTGGTCGCGACGAGGGCGTTGGAGATCATCCACATCGACCCCGAGACGGGCGAGGACCTGGGCCACGCGCCCGGCGCTCGCGAGCGGTGCGAGCGCGGCTGCTACGACTGCCTGCTCTCCTACACCAACCAGATGTGGCACGACCGGATCGACCGGCTCACGGTCGTGGACATCCTGCGTGAGCTGGCATCCGCGGTCACCAAGCCGACCGGCGGCCACACGTCCGCCGAAGATCATGTGGATAGTCTGCGCGGTTCCTCAGGCAGCGAGCTGGAGCGTCGTTTCGTCGACTTCCTTCGGGCTGGCGACTACCGCCTTCCAGACGGCGCCCAGGAACTCCTTGGCGATGCCCGGGCGAAGCCGGACTTCGTCTACCGCACGCAAGCCGGAAATATCGCGATTTTTGTTGATGGACCCCATCACGACGCCGCGCATGTCAATCAGCGCGACATGGAGGCGGAAGACCGGCTCATGGACCTGGGCTGGCTGGTCATCAGGTTCCGATACGACGAGGAGTGGGACGAGATCGTGCGCAGGTACCCGAGTGTCTTCGGCACCGGACGGGGCACCCGATGAGCTACACCGCCGGGTCGCTGGTGACCGCCCGAGGCCGTGAATGGGTCGTCCAGCCGGGCGGCGATGGCGACTTCCTCGTCGCCCGCCCGCTCAACGGCGACACCGACTTCGAAGCCTGCCTCTTCGCCGACGAGGTCGCCGACGCGTCGTTCCCGCCGCCTACACCTGATGAGGTGGGCGACAGCGTCGCCGCGGGGCTGCTCCGTACGGCCCTGCGCATCGGATTCACCTCGGGCGCCGGTCCGTTCCGCTCCCTGGCGTCGATCGCCGTGGAGCCACGCCAGTATCAGCTCGTCCCCCTGCTGCTCGCGCTGCGCATGGACACCGTACGGCTGCTCATCGGCGACGACGTCGGCATCGGCAAGACCATCGAATCCGGCCTGATCGCCAAGGAGCTCCTGGAGCGCGGCGAAGCCTCGGGCCTCACCGTGCTCTGCTCGCCGGCTCTCGCCGAGCAGTGGCAGGACGAGTTACGCCACAAGTTCGCCATCGAGGCGACACTGGTGCTGCCGTCGACGGCCACCCGGCTGGAGCGCGAACTCCGCCTCGACGAGTCAATCTTCGACCGGCACAAGTACACGGTGGTCTCGACCGACTTCATCAAGGCAGACCGCCGTTACCAGCAGTTCGTCCGCACCTGCCCGGACCTGGTCATCGTCGACGAGGCCCACACGTGCGTCTCGGCTGGTTCGTCCAGCAAGCAGAGCCAGCTGCGCTACCGGCTGTTGCAGCAGATCGCCGCCGCCCCGCAGCGGCACCTCATCCTGGTTACCGCGACCCCGCACAGCGGCAAGGAAGACGCATTCCGCGACCTCATCGCCCTGCTCGACCCTTCTCTCGCCACGGTGGACCTGGAGAGCGCGAAGGGGCGCGAGCAGCTGGCCAAATATTTCGTGCAGCGCCGCCGCCGCGACATCCGCAAGTTCCTCAGGGAGGACTCGCCCTACCACCAGGAAACGCCCTTCCCGCAGGACCGTCACGTCCGCGACGTCTCGTACGCGCTCACCGGCGAGTACGGCAAGCTCGCCCGTCAGGTCCTGGCCTATGCCCGTGAGACGGTTCGCAAGCCGGGCACTGGTCTGCGCCAGCGCGTGTCCTGGTGGTCGGCTCTGGCGCTGCTGCGATCTGTTGCCTCGTCGCCGCGAGCGGCTTCCGCGACGCTCAGGACCCGTTCGGTCACCGTCGCCGCCGAGACCGATAAGGAAGCCGACGAGCTGGGGCGGTCCAGCGTTCTGGACCTCACCGACGAGGACGCTCTGGAAGGCATCGACGCCGCGGCAGGAGGACTTGTCGACGAGGATGACACGACCTCGCCGGACAGCGAGCGACTCAAGCGGCTCGCCCATGCCTTCACCAAGATCGAAGGGCCGCAGGACGACGCCAAGCTGGCGGCGCTCATCAACGAGGTCAAATCGCTGCTGGCGGACGGATACGATCCGATCGTCTTCTGCCGTTTCATCCCCACCGCCGAGTACGTCGCCGAGCATCTGGCCAAGGCCCTCGGAAAGAAGGCCCACGTCCGCCACGTGACGGGTCAGCTGCCGCCGGAGGCCCGCCTCGCCGCCATCGACGAACTCGGCAAGGAACCCAGCCGGCACGTCCTGGTCGCCACCGACTGCCTCTCCGAGGGCGTCAACCTGCAGGAGCACTTCCAGGCCGTCGTCCACTACGACCTGGCATGGAACCCCACCCGCCACGAGCAGCGGGAAGGCCGCGTCGACCGGTTCGGCCAGCGCAAGCAGATCGTCCGTGCGGTCACCATGTACGGCCTGGATAACGGCATCGACGGCGTCGTGCTGGACGTGCTGATCCGCAAGCACCGAATGATCGCCAAACAGACCGGCGTGGCCGTCCCCGTCCCCAGCGGCGGAGACGACGTCATCAAGGCGCTGGTCGAAGGACTCCTGCTGCGTGGTGACGACAACCAGGATCAGCTCGACCTGGACCTCGGCGTGACCAGGACCCGTGACCAGATCCACCGGTCGTGGGAGAGCGCCGCCGACCGCGAGTCCAAGGCGCTCACCAAGTACGCCCACTCGGGTGTCAAGCTCGACGAGGTGGAGCGTGAGGTCGCGGAGATCCGTGCCGCTCTAGGCAGCTCCGACGACGTCGCACGGTTCACCCGTGAAGCGCTGTCCGGGTTCGGCGCGATCATCGACAACCGGGTCGAAGGCTTCACCGCCGACACCAAGCAGCTGCCGATCCCCGTACGGCATGCCCTGGGTCTCAGCTTCAACGGCAAGACCCCCAACCTGGACTTCCATCCCGATATCCCGGCGCCACCAGGCAGCCATCCCCTGGTACGGACCGACCCTCTCGTACGGCACCTCGCCCGGACGACCCTGGACTCCGCGCTCGACGCCGAGGGCCCCGCCAGACGCTGTGGTGTCGTCCGCACGGCCGCGGTCACCACGCGGACCACAGTGCTCCTCGTCCGCTACCGCTTCCACGTGACGCTGCCCGGCCGTACCGAGACGCGTACCCTCATCGCCGAGGACGCCCAGGTGCTCGGCTACCGGGCCGGGGCGGGCGGGCGCGAATGGCTCAGCGATGCCGAAGTGACAGCCGTCTTGTTCTCGCGACCGGAGAACACCCTGCGGGAGCTGGTCGAGCGGGCGGCACAGCGTGCCGTGTCGGAGATCCCGGACCTCACCGATGAGCTGCATGCTCGCGGTGACGCCCTCGCCGCCAAGTTCGCCGAATCCCACCAGCGCGTCCGCGGCGCGGTCGGCGCGGGAGTGAGAGGACTAAAGGTGACCGCCAACCGTCCGGCCGACGTGCTCGGCGTCTACGTCTACCTTCCGGCCGGGGGTGCCCGATGAAGGCCTCTACCTACCTGGCCGTCGACGTCGCGGGTGGCCTGATCCCGCAGGACGTGCTGTCCCGGATCGGCGCCGCAGACCGCGAGCTGCCTGGCATGCGCCCGGAAGACTACCGCCTTGCCGAGACGGAACGCCTCGGTGACGCCGCCAGCCGCCACTGGGAGTACCTCCTCGGCGCCTACCGCGCGTACCGCGACCGGACCGGGAGGCTTCCCGCCGGCGACACGGGTACCTCGCTCACGCGGGAGCGCTGGCTGCAGGTGTTGTTCGGTGAACTGGGCTTTGGGCACGTGCCGTTCAACCGTGGTGCACTCCAGGCAGGGGGGAAGGAGTTCCCCGTCTCCCACCTATGGCACAGCGTGCCCATGCACCTGCTCGGCTGGAACGTCGAGCTCGACAAGGCCACCCCCGACATGGCGGGCGCAAAGCGGGCCCCGCAGTCGATGCTGCAGGAGTTCCTCAACCTCTCCGACGACCATCTCTGGGGCGTGCTCTCCAACGGACGACGGCTGCGCATCCTCCGCGACTCCACCGCTCTGGTCGGCTCCGCTTACGTCGAGTTCGACCTCGAAGCCATCTTCGACGGCGAGCTCTACTCGGAGTTCGTGCTGCTCTACACGCTGCTGCACGCCTCCCGATTCGAGCTGATCTCCGACGAGGGCTCTGTCCCGACCTGTGCGGACTGCTGGCTGGAGAAGTGGCGCGCGTTCGCCGCCCAGACGGGCGTGCAGGCTCGCGAACAGCTTCGCTACGGTGTGGAGAAGGCACTCGAAGCCCTCGGCACCGGCTTCCTCGTGGCGAATCCAAGGCTCCGCGAGCAGCTCAGCGCCGGCAAGTTGTCGCGCAAGGACTTCCATCACGAGCTGCTTCGCCTGGCCTACCAGCTCATCTTCATCTTCGTGGCTGAAGATCGCGGTGCCCTTCTTGACCCTGCCGCGACGCAGGTCGCCAAGGACCGCTACGACGGCTACTTCTCCACCCGGCGTCTGCGCCGTCTGGCCATACGCCGTTCGGGCGACCGCCACCCCGACCTCTGGCGCACCATAGTCAAGGTCATCAGTGCTCTCGGGGATGAGGAGGGTCTGCCCGCGCTAGGCCTTCCCGGCCTCGGTGGCATCTTCTTCCGTACGGCTGAAGCCTTGACGGAGCTGACCGATGCGCCTAAGCCCGACCAGTTCCTCGTCTGTGACCTGCCCAACGAGGCGCTGCTCACCGCCGTCCGCTGGATGTCAACCATACGCGGCAAGGATGGCCGGCCGCGCGACGTCGACTTCCAGCACCTCGGCGCGGAGGAGTTGGGAAGCGTCTACGAGTCGCTGCTGGAACTGGACCCGTACCCTGACCTCGCGGTGCCGCAGTACGAGCTGAAGACCGTCGCGGGCAACGACCGCAAGACCACCGGTTCGTACTACACGCCTTCGTCACTGATCGAGTCGCTGCTCGACACCGCACTCGACCCGGTCATCGACGAGCACGCCAAGTCCGGGATCGCCGACGATCTGCTCAACATGACAGTCTGTGATCCTGCCTGTGGCTCCGGGCACTTCCTTGTCGCCGCTGCTCGGCGCATCGCCAAGCGGTACGCGGCCATGGTCACCGGCGAGGATGAACCGGTGCCCTCGGCCGTACGCGAGGCTATGCGCAAGGTCGTTGGGAAATGCATCTACGGCGTAGACCTCAACCCGCTCGCAGCCGAGTTGGCCAAAGTCTCCCTCTGGATTGAGTCCCTGGAACCCGGCAAGCCACTGGCCTTCCTCGACGCCCACATCAAGGTCGGCAACGCACTGCTCGGTACGACCCCGAGGCTCATCGCTGCTGGCATTCCCGACGGCGCGTTCAAGCCCATCGAAGGCGACGACAAGAGTGTCACGAGTGCTCTGAAGAAGCAGAACGCGCGGGAAGTCCAGTTCGGTTCACGGGAGCCCGGTAGCGCACTGCGAGGAGAGCAGGAGTCGCTGTTCGACGAAGCTGAGCTGCCTGATAATCAGAAGCTCGCTGAACAGGCTCGCGCTCTGGCCACGCTCCCGGTCTCCAGTGTCGCCGACGTCCGCGAACAGCAGCGGCGTTTCCACGAACTGGAGAGCTCTGAGGAGCTCACCCGAGCTCGCCGGGTTGCCCACGCGTGGTGTGCCGCGTTCGTCTGGCGCAAGCATGCCGAGGCTCCCGAAGCCATCACCAGCGCCACCATCCGCAGCCTGGAAGGCGGTGCCTCGCTTGCACCGGAACGGGCTGAGGAATTGCGGCGGCTGACCGAACAGTACCGCTTCTTCCACTGGCACCTGGAGTTCCCGGAGATCTTCCGTGTCGGCCGCTCCGGTCACAACATCAACCTTGCCACGGGCTGGGAAGGCGGCTTCACCTGCATCCTTGGCAATCCGCCATGGGAGCATATCGAACTGAAGGAGCAAGAATTCTTTGCCAGTCGGGCACCCGAAATTGCGGAGGCGGCTGGAGCAAAGCGCAAAAAGCTCATCGCTAATCTCGCCGAAAGGGTAGCCACCAAACCTATCTTCGACGACTATGTGACCGAGAAGCGATGGATTGACGGTGTTCGTCACTTCGCTGCTAATTCGGGTGTATATCCTCTTACCGGACGGGGTCGCGTGAAGACCGACCCTCTGTTTGTTGAGGGGAGTCGCGAGCGTATTGATCCGCGTGGTCGGATAGGCATCATCGTTCCGACTGGAATTGCGACAGACGCCACTACACAGTTCTTCTTTAACGATCTCGTGGAAAAAGGAGCACTTGTTTCGCTATACGACTTCGAGAATCGGGAAAAAATATTCTTGGAGATTGATAGCCGCATCAAGTTCTGTCTATTGACCATCGCGGGGTCAAATCGGAACGTGGATCGTGCGGACTTCGCATTCTTCGTGCATGGCGCCAGTCAGCTCCTCGACGAGGGCAAGCGATTCACCTTGACGCCTGAGGAGATCAAGCTCCTTAACCCGAATACTGGCACCTGCCCGATCTTCCGCACACGTCGAGACGCTGAGATCACTCTCGGCATCTATCGTCGGGTACCCGTCCTCCTCCGCGAGGGAGACAGAAACGGTAACCCCTGGGGCATCTCGTTCATGCAGGGTCTGTTCAATATGACTTCTGATTCCGATCTCTTCCGCCCGAGCGCGGCAGACGGAGAGACGTTGGAATTCATGGAGAGCGAGGGCTGGCAGCTCGACGGCAACATCCTTGTCAACGGCGAGGAACGCCTGCTTCCGCTGTACGAGGCCAAAATGCTCCACCACTACGACCACCGCTGGGCCACGTACGAGTCCGATGGCTCCACCCGGGACGTCACCCTTATCGAGAAGAGAAGCGCTGATGCTGTTGCCCTCCCTCGCTACTGGGTTCCCGAATCGGAAGTTGATAAGAAGTTGCGGGAAAAAGGTTGGAAACATGATTGGCTTGTCGGGTTTAGAAAAATATGTCGATCAACCGACGAGCGCACGATAATTGCTTTTTCCTTCCCTAAGGGCGGTATGGGCGATTCCGGCAATCTGTTGCTTTCAAGTCGTGGGGCGCCGCAAATTGTATCGTCTCTCGCCGTATCGTTAGCGCTTGATTACGTGCTACGTCAGAAGCTCGGCGGAACGAATCTTAATTTCTTTCAATTCGAACAGCTGCCGTTCCCTGCACCTGAGGTCTTCGAGGCACGTTGTGCTTGGGACGAGAGAACTATCGGGGCGTGGATTATTCTACGGGTAATTGAACTCGCGTACACCGGAAGAGACATGAAGGAATACGCATGGGATCTGCACGATGGGGGCGAACCCTTTGTGTGGAATGAGGCGCGGCGGACGTTGCTTCGGGCGGAGTTGGATGCGGCGTTCTTCCATCTGTACGGGATCGACCGGGATGACGTGGACTACATCATGGACACGTTCCCGATCGTGCGCCGGAAGGACGAGGCTAAGTACGGTGGCGAGTACCGGACCAAGCGGCTGATTCTGGAGATCTACGACGCCATGCAGGACGCCATCGACGGGCATAAGCCGTACCAGACCCGGCTCGACCCGCCCCCCGGCCAGGGTCCTCGTCATCCTGCACGTTCTCTCTAGCATGCGTATCATTTCCGTAAAATCGGGATATTACCTATAGTATACGGCGCTCACATGAATTCCTTAGTTTCTACAGAGTCTTGGCTTGCCCTCCTCCGGGGCTCGACTTCATCTGGAGAGAGCCGGTAATGAATGGCGTGACCCCTGATTTAGCGCTGAATGCGGCTTTGGACGCCAGAGTTGATCTGGATCAATATAAGCACAGCAAGCGGCTCTTGTTCGCTGCGCAAGTCCTTTTGGGAATCGAGGATATTCACGCCGTTGCTGCGGATGCTCTCACTGATGGTTCAGGGGATCGTTCATGTGACTTCGTATATGTGGACCGGGACGCTGGCATCGTTGTGCTCGCCCAGGCGTACGAAGCTACGCGGCGTCGCGTGGTCGCCGAGGCGAAGGTACAGAGCCTTCACCAAGCAGTTGACTGGCTGCTGACGAAGGAGCTCAAAGGGCTGCCGGCCCGGCTGGAGTCGGCGATCTCATCAGCCCGTGAGGCCCTCAAAGATGGGGAAATCAGGCACCTGAAAATTTGGTTTGTGCATAACCTGGATGATCAGCCACAAGTCCACGATGCACTGACTGGAGCTCGGGACGCCGCGCAGAATGCTCTGGACTCGCGCTATCCGGAAGTTGCATCAGAGGTCAGAGTGGAGAGCTTGGAAGTATCTTCACCCCAGCTTGCTGCATGGTATCAGAGCTACGAATCCCCCATCGCGGTCAAGGAGATAATGCGACTTCCATGGAATGGCGGTCAAAGAATTTCCGGTCCCGGATGGGAGGCACTCCAAACCAGTGTGCCAATGAGTTGGCTGGCAGGACAGTATTGGTCATACGGAGAGACTCTCTTTTCGGCGAATGTGCGAGACTACCTGGGCCGAGTGAACCGCGCGAGCAACATAAACAACGGCATCCGCATGACCTTGCAACAAGAACCCGAAAACTTTTTTGTCTACAATAACGGCATTACTGCCCTGGTCGAGCATTTTGAAATCGACGATGAGGGTAGGCTACTCATTAAGGGTCTTTCCATTGTAAATGGTGCCCAGACCACCGGGGTGCTCACTGGTAATGAGGGGATTGATCTTGAGCAAGCGCATGTTGGCATTCGTTTCATCAAATGCCAGGACCAGTCCATCGTTGAAAAGATTATAAAGCGTAACAATCGCCAGAATAGTGTCGCGATCGAGGACTTTCGCAGCAATGATCGTACGCAGCGGCGACTCGCAAAAGAATTTTCAGATTTGGGTGTCTCGAACTATGTACGCCCGCGCCGGGGAGGAAGTCAGGACGCAGTTCGTCGGGTAGACATCGGGGCTGTGCGCGCGACGTATGCTGCCCGCGCTTTAGTGTCGTTCCATGGTGATCCTGTGACCGCCCACAGAAACCCTGCCTCAATCTGGGATTCCAATTCACTTTATCGCCGATATTTCAATGAAGACACAACGGCACGCCATTTCCTGCTGTGTTGGGGGGCTGGAAAGGCTGTAGAAGAACGGCGGCTAGAGTTACGAAATCTCCCTCGTCTGCAGGGCGGCAAGCGTAAGCAGCTTGACTATCTCCAGTGTCAAGGTGCGACATGGCTCTTAATCGCGGCGATCGCAGACTGCTTAGTATCTTATTTGGATGAGCTCCCTAAAAATTTATTTCGTGTTGAGTTGGCTGACCCGGTTGGGCCTAGTGAAGCTATAGCCCTATGGCGGCCTATTGTCAGGCAGGTAACACCCTTTGCTCCTGAATATTTGCAGTCACTCGTGGCTCAAAGCACGCGGTGGAACCCGGCCCAACAGCACGAGATATTGAGCAATTTCGGGGCAGCGGTGCAGCCAGTTTTAGAGGACGCGGATGACCTCTGGGCTGCCTTCAGCGGGGCAGTGCAAGTTCGGTCCTAATGGCGAGGCAGCCCCGCCACTGCGGCCACGAGCCTTGACTTTCCGGCGAGTCAGTTCAGCTGGTGAACCGCAAAGGGAGTGGCGGGAAGGTAAGGCGGCTGCCTGATCGGGTTGGTAGCGCGAACGCGACGGCTTTGCCGGGTGTGTCGGTGAGAGCCCTGGCCGGGTACGCCTGGCGGTGGCCGTCGGAGAGTTGATGGGCCAGCAATAGGCCGCGGTCGCTTCCGGTGAGCTGGGGTAGATCGGTCTCCTTCAGCGAGCCGAGGCGGTGGAACATAGCGAGGACCTTATGAGGTTCGGGATCGCCGTCCACGACCTCGCACCAGGTCGGGATGGTACCCAGGCTTTAGATGCGCAGCTGCTATGGCTGGCTCGCGTGCTTCTCGGCATTGGCGGCGAGTTCCGCCACGATGACTTCGGCGTCGGCGATTGCGTCCTCGCTGTGGCCGACCTGCTGGAGCACCTCCCGGACCACAGCGCGAGCGCGCCGTAGGCTGAGCCGGGTCGAAGGATCTGGACCAGCACGCGGATGTCGCTACTTTCTCTTTGGCCGGCTTCCCGCCGGGATCTGTCCGCGTACTGAGGATTTGGCCGGGGTGGTCCTGAGGGTTCGGGGGGAGGCTGCCGGCGGGCCGCATGAACATGCTCCGTTGATGTCGATGCCTGTCGGCAGCAGAAGACGTCATGTCACGGCAGAAGTGAACGCCGATGCGTACTCGTTCGTGTCGACGACGGGTGAAAACTGACCCTGTGGCGACGGCCGAAAACTGACCCCCTTCAGTCCACTCTGGAGGGTGATCAAGGTGGAGGACTGGGCGGAGATCCGCCGGTTGCACCGGGCCGAGCAGATGCCGATCAAGGCGATAGCTCGGCGGCTGGGCATGTCGAAGAACACCGTCAAGCGGGCGCTGGCGGCCGATGAGGTGCCCACGTACCGGCGTGCGGGTAAGGGGTCGATCGTGGATGCGGTGGAACCGCAGATCCGGGCGCTGTTGGCCGACTTCCCGCGCATGCCGGCGACGGTGATCGCCGAACGGATCGGCTGGGATCGTTCGATGACCGTGTTCAAGGATCGGATTCGGCTGCTGCGGCCGTTTTACCAGCCGGTGGATCCGGCGTCGCGGACGACGTACCAGCCCGGTGAGCTGGCGCAATGCGATCTATGGTTCCCGCCGGTGAAGGTGCCGCTGGGAGCGGGGCATCGGGGCAGCCCGCCGGTGCTGGTCATGGTCTTGGGGTATTCGCGGTGGCTGATGGCTCGCATGCTGCCCTCGCGGAAGGCCGGGGACCTGTTCGCCGGCCACTGGGCGCTGCTGTCGGGGCTGGGCGCGGTGCCCAAGACGCTGGTGTGGGACAACGAGAGCGCGATCGGTCAGTGGAAGGCGGGCCGTGCGCAGCTGACCGCGCAGGCGCAGGCGTTCCGCGGGGTACTGGGGATCGCGATCTGGCAATGCCGCCCGGGTGATCCGGAGGCCAAGGGGCTGGTGGAGCGGGCCAACGGCTATCTGGAGACCTCGTTCCTGCCGGGGCGTAGTTTTGGCTCCCCGCACGACTTCAACGCGCAGCTGGCGCAATGGCTGGGCAAGGCCAACGCGCGCCGTCATCGCCGTCTGGAGTGCCGGCCGGTGGACCGGCTGCACGCCGATCTGGCGGCGATGGTGGCGTTGCCGCCGGTCGCGCCGACGGTCGGGTGGCGGACCTCGACCCGGCTCCCGCGCGATCATTACGTGCGGATCGCCTCCAACGATTACTCGGTGCATCCCTCGGCGATCGGCCGGCTGGTGGAGGTCGTCGCCGATCTGGAGCAGGTCAGCGTGACCTGCGGTGGCCGGCCGGTGGCCCGGCACCAGCGATGCTGGGCCTCCCATCAGACCATCACCGATCCAGCGCACGCCAACGCCGCCGCCGCGTTGCGCGGCGGGGTGCAGTTGCGGGCTCCCACCACCGGCCCGGCCGAGGTCGAGGTCGAGCAGCGCCCGCTCAGCGACTACGACGCCCTGTTGACGGCCGAGGGGGTGGCCTGATGGCTGCACGCGCGCCAGCCACGACCAGCACGGCGGCCGCCGGTGGCTCACGCAACCTGGATGCCGAACTGGCTTATCTCACCCGCGTGCTGAAGGCGCCATCGCTGGCAGCAGCGGTGGAACGGCTCGCCGAGCGGGCCCGGGCCGAGTCCTGGAGCCATGAGGAGTTCCTGGCCGCCTGCCTGCAGCGAGAGGTCGCCGCCCGGGAATCGCACGGCGGTGAAGCACGGATCCGCTCGGCCCGCTTCCCCGCCCGCAAGGCACTGGAGGACTTCGACTACGACCACCAGCGCAGCCTCAAACGCGACGTCATCGCGCACCTGGGCACGTTGGACTTCGTCGCCGCCCGTGAGAACGTGGTGTTCCTCGGTCCGCCGGGCACCGGAAAGACCCACCTGTCAATCGGCTTGGGTATCCGCGCCTGCCAGGCCGGCCACCGGGTCGCCTTCGCTACCGCCGGCCAGTGGGTAGACCGCCTCGCCGACGCCCACATCCGCGGGACACTCCAAGACGAGCTGACCAGACTGTCGCGGATCCCGGTCCTGATCGTGGACGAGGTCGGCTACGTCCCCTTCGAGCACCAGGCCGCCAACCTGTTCTTCCAACTGGTCTCCAGCCGTTACGAGCGGGCCAGTCTGATCGTCACCAGCAACAAACCGTTCGGACGCTGGGGAGAGGTGTTCGGCGACGACGTCGTAGCCGCAGCGATGATCGACCGGCTCGTCCACCACGCCGAGGTCATCAGTCTGAAGGGAGACAGCTACCGCCTCAAAAACCGCGACCTGGGCCGCGTGCCCGCGGCCGACCACAGCAACGACCAGTAACGATCAAGCGCAACGGAGGGGGGTCAGAATTCAGACGACGCCAGGGGGTCAGCATTCAGCCGTCGTTGACATCACGCCGCTCAAACATGCACGTCGATGCACACTGGCGACCCGGTTGACCAGCTCAAACGCCAGGCCAAGCGATCGATACGAATGCTTCGCATCGAAGGGGTCAGGGGTTCGAATCCCCTCAGCTCCACCCAGGTCAAAGGCCACTTCCCATCACGGGAGGTGGCTTTTTTTTGATCTCCGTACAGCAGCGCTGTACAGCAACGGCTATTCCAGTTGCTCGCCCAGCTTCTTGAGCGCCGTCCGGGCGGCCTCGGAAGACACCTCGCTGCAGATGTCCATCGTGGCCGCGATCTGGCTGTGCCAGACGTCTGCATCGGGATCTCGTCAAGGTGATGCATGCACCGTAGGCCCGACACCCGAAGGCGGGAGACAGCCTCGATCGTGGCGGTGAGGTCGTCGATTCGATTGAGCATCAGCCGGAAGCCGTGCTCGTCGGTGAAGTGCCCGGTCAGTGCCTCTTGCAGGACAGGGACCTTGGAGCGCATCGGACCGCGGGCCATCTGGGCCAGCGTCTTTGGGTCGCGCTGCCCGTCGATCAACGCGGCCAGCATCTGGCGGCCGGAGACGCCGAAGATGTCGCTGATCACGCTGGACAGCTTGATCTGTGCGTCTTCCAGCAGTTTCTCCACCCGCTGCTTCTCGCGGGTTCGTTCGCGTACCAGGCTGCGCCGATACCGGGTCAGGTCGCGGAGCTGGCGGATCGGCTTGGGGTGCACGAGGCTGGGCCGGCACATGCCGCGTTCGACGACCTTGGCCAGCCAGACTGCATCGAGTTTGTCGGTTTTGGGTCGTCCGGGGACGTTCTTGACGTTCTTGACGTGCTTGGCGTTCAGCAGCCAGCAGGTGAATCCCTCGGCTTCTAGCAGGTAGTAGACGGGCTTCCAATAGTCCGACGTCGCTTCCATGGCGACCAGGGTGACGCTCTGGCAGCGCAGCCAGTCGGCCAGGGCGAGCAGGGACGCGGTCAGCGTGGTGTACTCGCGTACCTCCTGACAGCGCCGGCCGGGCTTGTCGTCGTGTGAGACTCGTACGCACACGACCAGGCCGCTCTTGCCGATGTCGATGGCTGCGACCCGCTCGACCAGCTCCAGTGGTTCGTTGGTTTCCTGCACCCTTTGTCCTCGTCTTCTCCCGTGGCGGACAGGTAGGTGGTTGCCCGGGGAGCCGGTAGGGGGAATCAAGAGCCGGGCTCTCGTGCTCGAAGCGACATTCCAGGGCCCCTGGGGCGGCTCCCGGCGTCAGACTGAAAACCGGCCTCGACCTGGCACCAGGCGGAATCGACGTCGGCGGGCAACCACCCCCGATTTTCACGCCCGCAGGGCGTGCGCGCAGCCACATCAAGGACTGAAAAGCGGAAGGTCGGCGGTTCGACCCCGCCCCTGACCACATCACCTGAACAGCCAAAACGCCCCGAGCATCCGTGCTACGGGGCGTTTTTGATCTCCAATGACAGCAATGTCGCCGGCCCTTCCTCTGCTAAGGGGCTAGGCGTGATGGTAGACCCAGCTTGTCGAAAAGCTCGGTGAGCGCCGCCGAGGTTGAGGAGCAGGGTGACGCAGGTGTGTCGGAGGTCGTGGCAAGCGCAGGTCGCCGAGGCCGGCGGCCGTGCGGATCGCTCCCCAGCTTCGGCGGAGGTTGTCCGGCTCCATGGGGGTTCCGCGGCGTGAGGGGAAGACAAGGCCGTTTTACTGCCAGCGGCCGGACTGTTCGGCGCACTGGCGCCTACGGTGTTCGCGGAGTGCTTCGACGCAGATCGGGGAAAGCGGGACGGTCCGCGCCGAGTCCTGCGTCTTGGGCCGGACGAACTGTCGGCACCCGCAGAGCTGACCATGGGCCGGGAACCGAGAGCGACGCGCTCCTACCCGATCGGATGGGCATCCTTAAGCCGGCCGTATGCAGAGAGGCCTGGTGTACGGGCCTTCAGCACGAGGGGCGGTAGTCCACGGACGGGAGGTAGGTGGCCCACTCTTTGTGGGTGAGGTCGCGGCCGATCTCACGGCAGAGCTTCCCGGCCATCGAATCGGGCTGGAGCGACCAGCGGATGATTTTGCCGTCCCCTCCTCCCGAGATCAGGTCGCCGTCCGTGCTGAAAGCCAGGCCCCTGATCGGGGCCGTGTGGCCGGTGAGCGTCGCCGTCGGCCGCCTGGACGGGAGGTCCCAGACGGTGATCGTGCGATCGTCGCCCGCGGACGCGAGCGCACGGCCGTCCCGGCTGAAGGCCAGCGCCTGGACGGGGGCGGTGTGGCCTTGCAGCGTGGCAGACAGAGTTCCGGTCCGCGTGTCCCAGAGTTTGACGGTCCGGTCGGCCCCCGCCGTGGCGATCAGTTTGCCGTCGTGACTGAAGGCGACGTCGAGCACCGAGCCTTGCCTGGTCCTGAGGGCGTGGACCTCCCGGTTCCGGGCCAGGTCCAGGACGTTGAGGTCTCCGGCGGGGCTGGCGGTGGCGAGGAGCGGATCGCGGGGGCTGAACGCCAGTGACGAGGCGAGCCACTGAGCGCCCGGGAACGGCACCTCGACTGGGTTCTCCGCATTGCTGATGGCCCAGCGGATCCGGCCGAGCGCGGTCGCGGCGAGAAAGCGCCCGCGCGGATCGAAGCCGACATCGGTGGAGGCACCGACTCCCTTGTACGTGATCGTGGTGAGCTTCCGCCTGCTGTCGACGTCCCAGATGGTGACCGCGTGGCTTCGGGTGATGGTCGCGAGCCGGTGGCCGTCTGGGCTGAAGGCGACGGCCCGGACGTGATCGGGATGGTCGCCGAGCGTGGCGATCAGGTTCCCGTGCACGTCCCACAGCCGGACGGTGGCGTCGCTGCTCGCCGACGCGACGATACGGCCATCCGGGCTGATCTTGATGTCGTTCACGGCTCCGCTGTGTCCGCTGAACGGGGTGCGGGCACGCTCGCGGACCACGATGGTGCGGCCGATTCCGGCCGAGGCGAGCATCGAGCCGTCGTTGCTGAAGGCGAGGGACATCGCTTCTGTGCGGCTTCTGTCCTGGTAGGTCTCGACGGGCTGCCGCCGCGTGAGGTCCCAGACGGTGATCAGCCCGTCCTCGTCGGTGGTGGCGATACGGCCGGCGGCGGGAGCGGACATGTCCCAGGTGTACGGCGACCGCTCGGGCAGCTTGGAAAGTAAGGTGACCTTGTCGCCGGCGATTCGCCAGAACCGCACCCCGTGGTGCGACGATCCCGTGGCGAGGGTGCCGTCGGTGGAATCGAAGCCCAGCCGGTGGACGTTGTCCATGGGAATCGCAGCGACCTTGGTCCCGGAGGCGACGTCCCACACCACAGGGTGCTCCCTCCCGCCCGTGGCCGACACCAGGAATGCCGCGTCGGCGCTGAACGCGAGGGCGGCGACCTCCTCCCGGTGCACTTTCAGAGTGCGCCTGCTCCCGCGAGGCAGGTCCCACAGCTCGATCGCACCGTTGCCGGCTCCGACGGCGATCTTCGTCCCGTCGGGGCTCAGCGCCATCGCGTCGGTGAGCTTCTCCGGTGACCGTCGGAACACGGGCCTGCGGGAGGCTATGTCCCGGACGACGATCGAGCCCTCGGTGGCCGCCAGCCCGGGCGCTCTGGCGGTGGACGCCAGCAGTGCGCCGTCGCGGCTGAACGCCACCGACCTGGCGTAGACGTCTCCCGTCCCGGCGAGTTCCGTGTGCTCGGAGAAGGTGGCGACGCGGGTGCGGCGGCGGGGATCCCAGAGGGTGACGGCTCCGTCAGCGCCGGCCGAGGCCAGGCGCGAGCCGTCCGAGCTTAACGCCACCCAGAAGATCGTCGGCCCCTCGGCGTTGAGTTCGATGCGGTGCTGCGCCGTGGCGGACACGCTCAGGAGGCCGCCCCGCGTCTCGGTCTCCGGGTTGAGACGGAACGCGGCGATCGCCAGCAGGCCGGCCAGATCGGGATCGGTGCCGGCGAGAGATCTGGCCTTCAGGGACAGCTGCCGGGACAGGGCGACCACCTGCTGACGGCCGGCCTCCTGCCCTTGCCGTACGGCCACGCCTCCGCCGAGCATGGCGAGCAGGAAGAGCGTGGCCATCCCCGCCAGGAGATGTTGCAGAAGTCGGGTGCGGCGTCTGGTCGCGGTGCGCTCACTCTCCTCCAGCGCACTGCTGGCCCGCAGAAAGGCGCTCTCGATGTCGTTCAGCTCTTGCGGGTGGTCCTCCCCCCAGGTGCGGGCGGCGAGAAGCTGGGTGCCTCGATACAGGGCTCCGGAATCGCGCTGCAGTTCCCGCCACGTCTGCGCGGCATCGGTGAGCCGCCGGTGGACGAACAGGTTCTCGCGGTCTGCGGTGAGCCAGCGGTGCAACCGGGGCCAGGCCCGGATCAGCGCCTCGTGCGCCACGTCCACCGTCTCCTCCGCGAGGACGACCAGCCGTGCGGCCGCGAGGCGGTCCAGCACACCGGAGGTGACTTCGGGGTCGGCCACGCCGACGAGCTCCGCCCGGGAGATCGGACGCCTGGTGTCCTCTGTGCCGTCTCCAAGCGCGGTCAGTCGCAGGAAGATCCTGCGTGCGGCCCGCTGCTCCGCGGGGGCGAGCTCGTCGAAGACCCGTTCCGCGCTCTGCGCGATGGCCCCGCGAACACCGCCGGCCGCCTGATAGGCCGACAGCGTGAGACTCCGGCCGGTTCGGTTCCGCCAGGTCTCCAGCATCGCGTGCGAGACCAGCGGCAGACTCCCGGGCTCCTCGGCGGCGTCGGCCACCACCGTGGCGAGCAAGTCGGGTTCCACGGTGAGCTCCGCCTGGGCGGCGGGCCTGACGACGATCTCCTGGAGGTCTGCCGACGACACCGGTCCGACGAGC
The DNA here is from genome assembly GCF_023276435.1 of Sphaerisporangium perillae. Lineage (GTDB taxonomy): Bacteria > Actinomycetota > Actinomycetes > Streptosporangiales > Streptosporangiaceae > Sphaerisporangium > Sphaerisporangium perillae. The sequence goes on along the minus strand of NZ_JALLPO010000043.1, from coordinate 45,652 downwards.
AGTTGGGCCTCGCCGCCCAGAGCCTCGACCAGGCCCGGATGCTGGGTGAGGTGGGCGAGGAAGTCGGCTCGTACGCCGAGCACGACAACGGTGCGGCGGTCGGCCCCGAGCGTCATGCCCAGCAGGGCCTCCACGAATCGGCGTCGTTCTCCGTCGTCCGCGCAGAGAGTGAAGGTCTCCTCGAACTGGTCCACCACCAGCAGCCGCCGGCTCTGGCGCGCGTCGCTCGCTGACGCGCTGCGCTGCGCGATGTCCAGGGCGGCACTCAAGGCATCCGGATCGCCGGCCAGGTCGTCGCGGAGCGCCTCAGGGTCGACGCCGGATGTCTTCGCCACCAGGTCGACCAACGTGTCCAGTGGGTGCTCGCCCGGCGTCATGATCAGGTCTCGCCACGGCTGGGCCGTACCCTGCGCGCTGGAGATCGTCCCGAGCAGGCCGGCGCGCAGGAGGGAAGACTTTCCGCTTCCGGACGCCCCGAACACGGCGACCATCGGAAGCCGGTCGACCAGCTCGCGGAGCCGGTCGACCAGATGAGAGCGGCCGAAGAACCATGCCTCGTCCTCCGGCTGAAATGGCATCAGACCCCGGTACGGGCAGACCTCCGGAGCCCATTCCTCCGTCTCCTGCGGCGTGGCCGGCATCCGCGGCGGCAGGCTCAGGGCCGGGAGGAGGTCCTCGTCGCCGCGGAGCATCGCCTCGTGCAGACGTTGGAGCACGGGGCCGGGTTCGATGCCGAGCTGAGCGTTCAGAAGGTCGCGGGTCCGGCGGAAGACCTCCAGCGCCTCGACCTGACGGCCGGACCGGTACAGCGCGAGCATGAGATGACCCTGCAAGCTCTCCCGGTACGGACGCTCCCGGGTGAGATCGGCCAGCTCGGCGGCCACCTCGATGTGCCGTCCCAGAGCCAGCTTGGCCTCCGCCAACCGATCGTGAGCGGTGAGCCGTGACTCCTCCAGCCGCCGGGCCTCGTCAGCGATGAGCGCGTGGTCACCGAACTCCGCGAAGGCCGGCCCTCGCCACAGGTCCAGCGCCGCACGCAGCCGGTCATGCGCCGGTTGCAGGTCACCACGGTCCAAGGCCGCGCTCCCTTGTGTGGCAAGGCTGCGGAAACGGGCCGCGTCCAGATCATCGGTGATGATCGCATACCCGCCCGGCCGTCCATCCACGACGTGGCCGCCGAACGACCGCCGTAGCTGATGGACGTAGAGGTGGATGTTGCGCCGCGCGGAAGCGGGCGGCTGATCACCCCAGACGGCGGCGATCAGCCAGTCGGTGGACACCGGCTGGCCGGCCCTGGACAACAGCGCGGCAAGGGTGAGCTGCAGTTTGGGTGCTCCGCTGACAGGAACCAGCCGGCCGTCGCGGGAGACGCTGAGCGGCCCGAGAACATGAAATTTCACCCAAACTCCGCCCCCTCGAACTTCGGGATGAGACTCGTGGACCGCTGCCTGGTTGTCAACTCCTGCGGTCATGTAAGAATCCGCGCCGGATCGGTCCTAGGGCGATGAAGCGCGTGCTACCAGGGTCTATACCTCGCATATACCGACGTGTCCAATACTCAACCCGGCGCCACGATCTTCGGTTTTACGGGGGCGCCGCAGACCAACAGTGGTCCGGGGATGCGACTAAAGACCGCATTATCACCCCAGAAGACCCTCTATGGAGGAAACACATGCGAAAGCAAACCAAAGCGCTGCTCATCGGGGCGACCACGTGCGCTGTGCTGCTCGCTGCGGCACCGGCCGACGCCGCGTCGCACACGTGCCATCTGGGAACCTTCGACACCAGCTGTACGAGCGGCATCATCAACGCCTACCCGGGAGGCAACTGGGTCGACATCCACATCACCTCTTACACCGCGAACACGGTGAAGTACCAGGTCGTGGACGAGGACACCAAGGTTACCGTGGCGTCAGGACAGACGTCGGGCGGGAATGGTGTCAATCGGACTATCGGGGGACTGGTCGGCCGCTATCGGCTGAAGATGCAGAAGCAAATACTCGGGGCCGGCGCCGACGGCGTGATCGAGAACGAGTTGCCATAACGTCGATCCCAGATGACACCCGTCGTCTGACGATTCGTTCTCTCGGCGTGATGCAACTCGGACAGTAAGGATATCCTCGGCGATATCGACACACTGGTGTAGACATATGGACGCACCGAAACGCGGGTTCGTCCGGAGGGGGCCGCTGCCTAAAGCGGATCTTTACCGGACGAACCTGCGGGTTCGGGGGTAGTGAGCGGTACGGACGAGGCTCGGCCAAAGGGCTTGGTCCGCACCGCGGCCGTGATGTCGGTTCCTACCGTCAGGTTCTCCGGGGGCCGGCACCGAGCCCGGAGAGCAACAGTGAAAGGCCCACAGGCGCGGCTCCCGGCGTCCGACCAAGCACGGCCTCAACGACCAGGGGCACCTGGCCCGGTGTCGAGCACCAGGCCGACCACGTGGTCACGGACGTACTCCAAGCTGTCGAGATCTTGCAGTAAAGGGAACGAGGGCGGCGGCTCGCAGTGACAGCAGCGGTGACAGCAACGTCGGCGTTCGACCCGCCCCTGACCACATCACCTGAACAGCCAAAACGCCCCGAGCATTCGTGCTGGCCTACTCACGGACCTGACCGGCAGTTTCGCGCCCGCCTGGGCCCTGCTCGCCGCGCTGACCGCTGTCACCCTGACGGCGACAGCCCGGCTGTGACCAGTTCGGACGGCAGCCGCTGTAGCCCTCGGACGACGGCCGGTGTCTCCGCGAACGCCGCCGCCACCACGGGATCGCTGTGCAAAGATGCGCCAGATGCTGCAGTGCGTGCGCCACCACGTTTTCGGCCCGAAGCCCTTCCGACGCCGGGCTCGCCGGAGCGGGGACCCCTGGCGAGCCGGTAGTCCATCAGTTCCTCGGCGGACTGTAAGCACTGGGAAACGATCATTGTGTGTCCGGGAAGCGATCATCGAACCCTCGGATTCGCACAGCTCAGCCGTACTCGTGAACGCCCCTGGCTAGCTAAACACCCTGTTTGGCCTCGGATCAGATCGCCACGGTAGGCGCGCCTGGTGTGCCCGGAGGCACCAGTGACCAGATCCGGGCGTGAGGAACCGGCGGACAGCGGTTATCGATCCCTCTGAGGCCCAGTTGACGTTCAGCCTGCGGCGATCTGGTCGATGATGAACGTAGCCTTCTTTGCCCGTCCGCTGTCGTCATGGCCCAAGGCTGCGAAGTTGAGGCGCCCATAGGCATCGGTGGCGAGAAGGTAGCGTGCGTCGGCGGCGAAGATGAACGAGCCTTCTCGCTCAAAGGTACCGGTGAGCGGGTACGGTGCGGTACCTGGCGCCGGTGGCGTTCAGCATCCCATAGGCGCTGGGTGCGCTCATTCAGGGGGACGGCTCCTTGGTTTGCCGAGCGCATGGTGGACGCCAGGTGTGAGCGGCGACCGCAATCGCGTCATCGTGCCGACCGCTCTGCCGTCGCTCGAGTTGTGCGGGAGGTCGATGGTGATGTCGAGGCCACCGCCGGTATGGGCGGTAACCACGATGTGTCCCCGGTGAGCGAGGGTGATCGCGCGGACGATCGTCAGTCCCAGGCCCAGGCCGTCGGTGCGGACGCGGGTACCTTGCCCGTGCACGAACGGTTCCAGCAGCATCTGCGCCTCGCCGGGCGGGATCTTCCTGCCGGTGTTGGAGATGCGCAGGACTGCGCGTCCGTCCGCCGTGTGGGTGTCGACGGTCAGGTGGCCGCCGGTCTGGTTGTAGCGGATCGCGTTGTCGACCAGGTTGCCGATCATGCGTTCCAGCAGGACGGGTTCGCCGTTGACCGGTGCCGGCCGGAGCCGGGGTCGTACCGTGACGTCGGCGGCTGCCGCTCGTGTTTGGGCGGTGTCGAGGGCGGTGGCCGCGAGAGTGGCCAGGTCGGCCGGTTCACGTGCGGTGAGCCCGGCCTGGCTGCGGGCCAGCAGCAGCAGACCGTTCAGGACGCGTTGCATGTGCTCGACGGCGTTACGGACGTCGGCGGCCATCGCGCGCAGTTCGGCGTGGCTGGGGTTTCCGTCCAGGGTGACGTCGATCGCCGTGCGCGCGGTGGTCAGCGGCGTACGCAGTTCGTGGGCGGCATTGGCGGTGAACAGCCGCTGGCTGTCCAGGACCCGGTCCCGCTCAGCGATGCCGCGCTGAATGCGGTCCAGCATGTCGTTGACCGTGCCCGCTAGCGTCGACAGCTCGTCGGCGGGGGTGGTGACCGGGACCCGTTCGGTGAGGTTCTCGGCCGACAACCGGCGGGCGGTGAAGGAGATCATGCGGATGGGCCGCAGCACTCGTCCGGCCACCAGCCAGGCCAGTACGGCGGCCAGGGCGGTCACCATGATGAGCGCCAGGCCGGCCTGGGGCAGCAGTGCGGCCAGGGTGTCGGCCTGCACCCGATCGGCGAGATCGTGCAGGTCCTGCGTCTGGGGTGGCATCAGCTGGAGCGTGCCCTGTGGGTCGGGCCCGGTCGGGTCCAGATGGGTGACGAGGGCGGGGCGCCGCTTCATCAGTAGGTAGGTCAGCCCGGTCAGCGCGGCCCCGGCGGCGAGCACCAGGGCGGTCTGCAGCAGGGCGAGCCGGGCCCGGGCCGTCAGTTTCACGGGCCGATCCGGTAACCGGCGCCGATGACGGTCTCGATCAGCGGTGGGTCGCCGAGCTTGCGGCGCAGCGTGCCGACGGTGATCCGGACCGCGTTGGTGAACGGGTCGGCGTGTTCGTCCCACACCCTCTCCAGGAGCGTTTCCGCGCTGATGACGTCACCGCCGGCGGCCAGTAGTTGCTCCAACACGCCGAACTCCTTGGGGGTCAGGCGCAGCAGCCGGCCGTCCCGTTCGGCGCTGCGCCGTGCCGGATCCAGACTCACCCCACCGGCGCGCAGCACCGGCGGGCGGGCCGGCGCGCTGCGCCGTATCAGGGCGTGCACCCGGGCGACCAGCTCGGAGAACGCGAACGGCTTGCCCAGATAGTCATCCGCTCCCAGCATCAGCCCGCTCACCCGGTCATCCACGGCGTCGGAGGCGGTCAGCATCAGCACCCGCGACTCGCCCTGCTGGGCGAGCCGGCGGCAGACCGCGTCGCCGTGCACGATGGGCAGGTCCCGGTCCAGGACCACCACCTCGTACGGGGTGAGCTCGCACTTGTCCAGCGCGCTTCGGCCGTCCAGGGCGACGTCGACGGTGAAGCCGTGCTTGCGCAGCCCCGCCTGGATGTAGCCGGCGAGAGGCTGCTCGTCTTCGACCAGGAGCACACGCATCCGGGCAGTGTCGCAACGTCGGCATATGGAACACGTATGGTCCGCCGATCGCCCGCCGATAAGCGCCGGCCGGTAAATGTGATCACCCTCAAGTCTCCGCAGAAAGGATCACGACGAGATGAGCCGTGCACGAACGGTCGGCCTGACCGGGCTGGCCTCCGCCATGCTGGCGTTGAGCATCCCCGCACCCGCAACCGCGGCCGACCAGGCCCGCCTGGGAGACGTCCAGCAAGCGATCAGGAATCTGGCGAAGACGGATGGAGTGGTGGGCGCCATCGGCGAGGTGTACGTCGACGGCAGGCGGGCGGGCAAGGGGACGGCGGGCTCACGTCTGCTGGGTGGCAAGGGCGGCCGCATTCCCGCGGATTCCCGCTACCGCATCGCCTCCCAGACCAAGCTGATGGAGGCCACGATCATCCTGCAGCTGGTCGGGGAAGGCAAGCTCGGCCTGGAGGACAAGCTCAGCGACGTCCTGCCGGAGATGGCCGAACACGACTACGTGGATCGGGCCGGCGAGATCACCGTGCAGCAGTTGATCCGCCATACCTCGGGCATCCCCGACTTCATGGAAAGCGGGAAGTTCGACGTCTTCGACTTCACCACCTCCTACAAGCCGATCGACCTGGTCAAGGCCGCGCGAACCGTTCCCCGGCAGGGCGAGCCGGGGCAGTACCGCTACTCCACCACCAACTACGTCCTCCTCGGCATGATGATCGAGAAGGTGACCGGCCACGATCGGGCCACCGAGTTCAAGCGGCGCCTGTTCGCCCCGCTCGGCATGAAGCACACCTATCTGGCCACCAAGGTCTCCGACCGGATCAAGGGCCCGCACGGGCACGGCTACTACCCCGATGACCAGGGCGTACCGCGCGACGTCGATCGGATCAACGCCACCATCGGCGGCCAAGGAGTGATCTCCACCCCGCACGACGTCAGCGCCTTCTACCGCGCCCTCAACCAGGGCAAGCTGGTGCCGTCGGACCTGCAGAAGCAGATGCCGCGGCCCTTCCCGGAGCTGTGTGGCGGAACAGTCTCCTCGGCCTCGGGCAGCATGCCCGGAACCAGTTCCGTCACCTTCTCCTCGGTCGACGGCCGGACCCAGTTCGCGATGGCCGCCACCCTGAAGGTCGACAACGAGAAGGCCATGGCCGTCGGTGACGCCATGAAGAAGGCCGCCGAAGCCGTGCTCTGCCCCGGCCAATAACCGGGGGTCATCGGCCAACCGTGATAGGGCGCACCTCAGGCCCATTCGCTTACAGAGCCGCGTGTGACGGAAGAGGCACGCGCTTCGAAAGCCCCTGGCAGCCCCGCGACAGGTCGGCGATGCGGAAATGCCGAGGGCATCCAGCCCCAACCTCGAACAACGTTCATCCGACGGTTCATTCGACAAGGAGAGTTCCCATGAGACGACGAGTCCTCAGCGCGCTGGTCACGGCACCGTTCGCGCTCACCCTGCTCCTGACCGGCTGCGGCTCCGGCGACGACGGCGGCGGCACAGGCGGCTCAGGAAGCGTGCAGGCAGTACGCCCCCAGCGGCCAGCAGCAGGTCCGCAACGACCCCAAGATGGCCGAGAACCTGCGCAAGCTCGCGCAGTGCATGCGTGACAAACGGCGTCGAGGCCTATCCCGACCCCGAGGGCAGCATGATGCGCATCACCCAGGAGGCCGGCGAGGACCCCGACTTCAAGGCCGCGGAAGAGAAGTGCCAGAAGGAGTCCGCTGACGCCAGCCCGGGAGGTTCCTGATGGCGATGGCCACCATCGACGGCAAGACGGAGCCGGGGACCACGCCTCCCAGGCAGCGCCGCCGCCGTGGCAGGGGCAAGCTGGTGGCCGGGCTGCTGATCGCAGTGGCGGCGGCGGGCGGCGGGTTCGTCGCGGTCAACAGCACGAGCCTGCTCGAGGGCGGTGCCGGTCCCACGCAGTCGGCCGCGGCCCTGCCCCCCGCCACCACGACGGTGACCAAGCAGACCCTGAACGACACCAGGGACGCCGACGGCGAGCTCGGCTACGGCCCCGTGACCTCGGCCCTGACCCGCCAGCCCGGCACGATCACCTGGCTGCCCGACAGCGGCGCGACGATCACGCGCGGCAAGTCGCTGTACCGGGTGGACAACAAGCCGGTCGTGCTCCTGTACGGGGATGTGCCCGCGTACCGGGATCTCAAGATCGGTGTGGAGGGCAAGGACGTCGAGAATCTGGAGCGCAACCTCAAGAAGCTCGGCTACGACGGCTTCACGGTGGACGACGAGTACACCTACGACACCAACGAGGCCGTCAGCCAGTGGCAGGAGGACCGCGGCCTGGACGAGACCGGCGTGGTCGAGCTGGGCCGGGTCGTCTTCGCCCACGGAAAGGTCCGCGTGGAGAGTCTGGAGGCCGAGGAGGGCCAGTCGGCGCAGCCCGGCCAGAAGGTGCTGACGTACACGGGCACGTCCAAGGTCATCACGGTGCAGCTCGAGGCCGAGGACCAGCGGATGGCCAAGAAGGGCGCCAAGGTCGATGTCACGCTGCCGGACGACAAGACCGTCAAGGGCAAGGTCACCGAGGTGGCCACGGTCATCGTGCCAGGGGAGGGCCAGAACGCCGAGCCGGAGACGCGGGTGGAGGCGCTCGTCTCGATCGGGAACGCCAAGGCTGCCAAGGGGCTGGACAAGGCGGCGGTGGACGTGACGTTCACGGCGTCGCAGCGCAAGAACGTGCTGACCGTGCCGGTGGCGGCGCTGGTGGCGCTGCAGGAGGGCGGGTTCGGCCTCGAGGTCATCGAGCGCGGCAGGTCGCGCTACATCGCCGTCGAGACGGGGATGTTCGCCGGGGGACGGGTCGAGGTCTCGGAGGGCGGGCTCACCGAGGGCATGACCGTGGGCATGCCGAAATGACGTACCCCATGATCGCGCTGACGGACCTGTCCAGGACGTATCCGGACGGGGTGACGGCGCTGAAGTCGGTTTCGCTGCGGATCGACCACGGCGAGCTGGTCGCCATCGTTGGCCCGTCCGGGTCGGGCAAGTCGACCATGCTCAACGTCGTCGGCACCCTCGACCGGCCGTCGTCCGGAACCATCCACATCGACGGCTACAACGTCTCGAAGCTGTCCGACAGCCAGCTCTCGGCGCTGCGCGCGACCACGATCGGGTTCGTCTTCCAGTCCTTCCACCTGGCCGCCAGGGTCCCCGCGCTGGACAACGTGGCCGACGGCCTCATCTACACCGGCCTGAGCAGGGCCGAGCGCCACCGCCGCGCGGCGGTGGCGCTCAAGCGGGTGGGCCTCGAGCACCGCATGGACCACGAGCCGCACGAGCTGTCGGGCGGGGAACGGCAGCAGGTGGACATCTCCCGCCCGTCCGACGCGCTAGCCGCCAAGCAGGCAACCAGCCAGGCGTTCACCAGCCTCCTCCTGGGGGTGGGCGCGGTGGCACTGCTCGTGGGCGGGGTCGGGGTGGCCAACACGATGGTCATCTCGGTCCTGGAACGCCGCGCGGAGATCGGCCTGCGCCGCTCGCTGGGGGCCACCAGGGGGCAGATCAGGACGCAGTTCCTGGCCGAGTCCCTGCTGCTGTCGGCGCTGGGCGGCACCGGCGGCGTCCTGCTGGGGACGGGGGTGACGATGGGATACGCGCTCTACAGCGGCTGGCCCTCGGTCGTCCCGGCCTGGGCCACGATCGGCGGCCTCGCCGCGACCCTCCTCATCGGCGCAATCGCCGGACTCTACCCGGCCATCCGCGCCTCTCGCCTGTCCCCGACGGAGGCTTTGTCCACACCATAGACGCCAACGACCGCACACTTCGGGGCGCTCAGAGGCGCAGATTGCGCGACCGCTTATCGTAACGCCCCGTATATGGAACGGATATGGGCCGCCGATCGGCCACCGATCAGTACCGCCCGGTAGATGTGATCACCCTCGAAGTCATGTTGAGAAAGGATCGAGAATTCGGACGCTCACGCGGCGGGGTGACCACCAAGCTGCATCTGGCGGTCGAGCAGGGGCAGAGCGCGGGATGAATCGCCTTAAAACGGCACCGTGCCGTGGACACGAGGTACGACAAGCTCGCCGTCCGCTACGAAGCGACCGTACTGGTCGCGGCCATCAACGATTCTCCGCTCGGGTGTGCGGCGGAGTGACCATGGGCGACGGAGGTCTGTTGGTCAGGGCATGTCGGAGTCTGGAACCACGATGAGGTTCAGCGGGTAGTGCCCGTTGTAGCCGAGCCCGTGCTGGTTCCACACGACGTTCTCCGGGCGAGGCTGGACGTTGCCTGCTTTGTCCTTCGCCCGGGACATCACGCGGTACTGCCCTGGCTTGACCCCCGGCCACGGCACCTCGAAGCGCACCCACATATAGGGTTCGGAAGTGTTCAGCAGCCTTGCCGCACGCCATGGCATTTCGGTGACCCATCGGCCGGGTGAGACCAGCTTCTCCACCGAGACGTCGACGTGGTCGATCGCGCCGGCCCCTGACCACGCCCGCCCGCGCAGGGTGATGTCGCCGGGATACAGGGTGACCTCCGGGTCGTGCTCGATGGCGCTGCGGACGGGGCCGACGCTCAGGACGACGGGCTTGGGGTAGGCGGGACCGGTCAGCACGTGCCTCGTCTGCAGCCCTGTCGGCGAAATGCGCCGTTTGGATACCTCGATCTCGCCGAGCCACTTTATGTACGTGACGGCGGCCCACCCCGAAAGGATCAGGCGGAGCGGGTAGCCGTGGTCGACCGGGAGGTCTTGTCCGTTCATGCGGTAGACCAGCAGGGTGTCGTCCTTGAGCACCTTGTCGGCGGGGGCGACCTGGGAGTAGTGGATCTTCCCGCCGGGGAAGCTGTGGTTGACGATGACGTCCAGGCCGGTGAACTTCACGTCCATCGGGGATTCGGCTCCGGCCGCCGCCAGCACGTCCTTGGCCCGTACCCCTGTCCATTCGGCGGCTCCCACCGCGCCGAAGTGCCATTGGGTGTAGCCGACCGGGAGCCAGCGATGGTCGGCCCCGCCGGGCGGCAGCTTGGGGAAGAAGGCGGCGCAGTTGGCGCCGCAGTCGATTACGCGCTTCAGCGTCACGGACGGCATCGCCAGCAGTTCGTCGTAGGTGAACGACCGGGGGCGGGTGAGCGCGTCACCGGTGAGCTTGAGCCGCCAGGTCCGGAGATCGATCTGTGGAGGGCGGGCCCGGTTGTGGATGTACAGCCGGTCGTTGGGTATCACCTCGCCGTATCGCTGGCGCTCGCCGGCGAGGGGCGCCCGGCCGACCGGGCCCCATTTCATCTCCTCCGAGCCGTTCTCTCGGTGAACGAAGTACCAAGACGGCGTCGGCTGGACGACGAAGTTCGTCGCCTCCGTCGAGGGAGGCGCGGCCGTGCCGGCAGCGGAGGGCGCTTCACCGATGAGGAACGGCGCCGTGGCGCCCGCCACCGAGCACGCCAGGAACCACCGCCGTGAGCACTCCGCTTTTGATGTGATCTCCTGAGGGCGATCGATGCCGTCCTCGCCATGGTCCCGATGGTGCGCCACTATGAGCACCCCCCCACTGCCCGATGCCCCAATCGGGCGATTAGTGCAGTATCGGCGTATATCTCCCCATACCCCGCCTGTCCCGAAGTCCTAACCTCGATCATGTCCACGCCGAGCCGATGCCCGTCACACCGCCGCATCCGTTGGCCGTGTGCCGTTCGGTCAGGTCAGCAGGGTGCGGGCGTAGTAGTCGTGGTCGTCTTTCACGCCCGGGAGGGCGAAGAAGTAACCTCCGCCGGTCGGGGTGATGTAGGGGACGAGCATCTCGTTCTCCAGTCGCCGCTGCATCTCGATGTAGGTGCGCAGTTCGCGCTGGAAGCAGCAGAAGGCGTGCCCGGCGTCCATGCGCCCGTCGACGTCCGGGGCGCGCATGTACTGGTAGCTGCGGCGCCAGATGTGCACGGGCGGCACCTTGTCCGGCACGTACGGGTTGGGCGCGGCGAAGCGGGAGTCGGCCGTCTGCGGGTTGGCCAGGCGGACATGGCAGTTGAACGGCATCACCGCGCCCGCCGGATCGTAGACCACCGGCGAGTTTTCGTCATGACCGCCGTTCAACGGGACGCCGGTGGCCTTGTGCCGGCCGATGGTCTTCTGCTGCCGCTCGACCGGCACCCGGTTCCACTTCTCCAGGTCGAACCGGACGATTCGGACTACCTGGTAGGTGCCGCCGGTCGTCCAGGCCGGCTCGGGGGACGGCGGATGCGCCCAGACGAACTTGTCGATCCGCCCCTTGACGTCGGTCAGGAAGTGATTGGCCACATCGTCGTGGAATCCGAGCAGGTCACGAGGAGTTCCGCTGGGCCGCTGCGGGCTACGGAACCCGTCGATGCGCCACCGCTGCCGCATCAGGCCCGCGGTGCGCGTGTGCAAGTCGATCAACGCGTTCACCAGTGCGTCGGAGTGGTTGGCGCACAGCTGCAGGAGAAGGTCCCCATGACACTCCGCCGGGTTGAGTTCGTCATGGGCGAAGGCGGTCATGGGCACCAGCTCGACGGGTTTGCGGCCGGACAGCCCGAAGCGGTCGTCGAACAGCGAGGACCCAACGGCGACGGTCACGGTCAGGCCGTCCGGTACCAGAGTGGTGCCGAGAAGACCGGAACCCGACGAGCCCGAGGCGGGCCGCGCAGGCCCGCCGCTGGTCAGGAAGCGGGCCCGCGCGGTGAGAATGCGGAACAGATCGGTGAGCTGATCGCGGGTCTCGGCGGTCACGTCGTAGGCGACGAAGACCCCCTGCTGCTGCGGGACCCGCGGCGGCTGGGTTATGCCGGACTGGTGCACGCCATGGAAGGGCACGATGTCGCCGGCGATCGGAGAGCGCTCCCGCGAGCGCTCCCGCACCGGCTGACCGGCCGCCGCGCCGAGGAGCCCGGCGGTCAGTGTCCCTCCCATGAACGACCGGCGAGAGTATGAGTGGGACATGCTTTCACGCTAGGAAGCCCGCGATCGCTCTTACAAGGCGTGACCTCGGTTTTTGGTGGCAATTTACCGTCTACTTTGCTCGCGGCCGAAGGTCGCTCGTCCCGGTACTTTCTAGCCGCCTCCGAACTGCTGGACCTGCTGACCGCCGCCGAGGCCTTGCTCGCGGCCACCGGCCATGCGATCGCGCTGTGCCCGGCCTACGGCACCTGGACCGGCTGCTGCTCTAACCGCCTCGCCGCGCCGAGTGGAGGGACGTGGTGGTCAGGGGGCGCGGCTCGGGGACCAGGCTGATGGTCTCGGGCAGCCCGGTTACGATCGGCGTCTCGCTGCCCTCCTCCACCTCCACGGTGATCCAGTCCCCCCCGAAGGGGCAGCTGGAGATCTGCAGCCACCCGAAACCTTGGGGCAGGACAGGGGACATCCAGAGCTTTCCGCTCGGCACCGACGGGTCCATGCGCAGCAGGGTGCGGAGGAGCTGGATCGGGGTCGCCGACGCCCACGCCTGCGGCGAGCACGAGGTCGGGTACAGCACGGGCACTGGGAACTCCGCCCGGTCGAAGCCGCAGAACAGCTCCGGCAGTCGCCCGCCGAAGGCCCGGGCCGCGTCCAGCAGGCCGGTGGCGACGCGCTGGGCCTCCTCGACGAAGCCGTAGCGCATGAGCCCGGCGGCCGCCAGCGCGCTGTCATGGGGCCACACCGACCCGTTGTGGTAGCTCACGGGGTTGTAGGCGCCCATGTCCGAGGCGAGCGTCCGGACGCCGAAGCCGGTGAACATCCGCGGCGACATCAGGTGCTCGGCCACCGATCCGGCCTTGTCCTGGTCGACGATGCCCGACCACAGGCAGTGTCCCATGTTGGAGCCCAGGCCGTCGATGAGCCGGCCGTCGCGGTCCAGGCCCATGGCGTAGTAGCCCTGGTCGGGCAGCCAGAACCTCTCGTTGAAGGCCTCGCGCAGCGCCGCGGCCTTGGCCGCGTAGCGTCTCTCGGTCTCGGTGTCGCCCGCCTCCTGCGCGAAGGACTGGCGGTCGACGTAGGCGGCGTAGACGTAGCCCTGCACCTCGGCCAGGGCGATGGGCGGCCGAGCGAGGGCGCCGTCGGCGAAGTTGATCCCGTCGAAGGAGTCCTTCCAGCCCTGGTTGAGCAGCCCCTGGTCGGTCTTGCGCCGGTACCACAGGAAGCCGTCGCGCATGCCGTACCGCTCGATCCAGTCGAGCGCCGCGTCGGCGTACGGCATCAGCGCTTCCACGGCCTTGCGGTTCAGCCCCCAGCGGCGCAGCTCCCCGAGGAGGACGACGAACAGCGGGCTGGCGTCCACCGAGCCGTAGTATGCCGTCGCGGCGGAACCCGAAGCGGTGGTCCGCACGCCGTAGCGCAGCTCATGCATGATCTTGCCCGGCTCCTCCTCGGTGAGCGGGTCCACCTTGACGCCCTGGAGCCGGGCCAGGCGCCACAGCGTGCCGAGGGCGAGGTTCGGGTCCAACGCCAGGGCGAGCCACGAGGTGAGCAGGGAGTCACGCCCGAAGAGGGTCATGAACCACGGCGCGCCCGCTGCGATGCTCGGCGGCTCCTCCGGGCGGTCCGGCTCAAACAGCCGTAGCGAGCCCAGGTCGGCCCGCGACCGGTCGATGATGTCGGCGAGAACCGCGTTGGAGGTGCGGAGTACAGGGCTTTGCACCTCCCATTCGGACAGCAGTCGCGCGGCGGAACAGTAGCCAGCCTCGTCGTGCTCCGCCGGGCATTCGGCCGAGAACCAGGGCTCTGTCTCCACCCCCTCGATGATGGGGTTCACCTGCACGACCAGCCTCAGGTCTTCTCTGGCCGGCACGACCACGCGGAAGATCAGCTGGCCGGGAGAGGACACGACGATCACGGGCGTGTCCTCTCCGCCGGCCACCACGCGGACGCCCCGCCCACGGCTGGCCGAGAAGACGCGCAGTGCCCGCTTTTCGGCGGTCGTCTCCACGTCGGCCGCGTAGTGTACGCGGTTGGTCTTGACCTCGAACAGGTCGCACACATCAGAGCTGAGGAGCAGGGACGCGACGCATCCGGCCGGCTCGTCGGACATGTTCCGCAAGACGATGTCCTCGCACAGGCCGCCTCCGACGTAACGGTCCCTGATCACGAGCAGCGTGCTCTCGCCCTGACCGGGGCGCGGGGTGGCGCGGCCGATGAAGGTCGCGTGGTACGGCTCAGCCGCCAGGACCTGCAGCTCCTCTACCGGGGCGTCGTCGATGCGCAGCTCCCACCGGGACAGCAGACGGGTGTCGGCGTAGAAGATGCCGTGCGCTCCTCCCGGAATGATGTCCCCGCTCCGCGTGGAGACACAAAACGAGCCGCCGGCGACCAGCGTTGTGCTGGCCCCGCCGAGCGCCCTCGGCTGCCCTTCGAACATCCGTCCATCCACAGCTCGGCCCTCCAACCTCATTGTCCCCCTTTGTCGGTTATATGCACAGGTGGGGGGGTTTATCGGCGAACGTCGGCATGATCGCCCAGGCCGGCGCGCAGACACGCTGGCATCCACCTCGAGCGCGCGATCGAGACCGCCGGGGGACCCGAGCGGTTCGAGGACGAGGTCCGGCAGTCGCGCGAAGAGTCGCCCGCAGCAGTCGACGGATCGTGTCCTCGGCGCTCCGCGCTTTCGAGCAGCCAGACCTCTACTGCGTCGGCACCGGCGGCGCAGCGCTGTGGGATGCTGGTCGCGTGACGTTGGAGGACCTTGTCCGGCTGCGCCGGGTCCGTGACCTGATGGACCGCGACTACGCGAAGCCGCTCGACGTTCCGGCGCTGGCGCGCGCCGCCCTCATGTCGCCGGGCCATTTCTCCCGCAGCTTCCGCGCCGCCTTCGGGGAGACGCCGTACAGCTACCTGATGACGCGCCGGATCGAGCGGGCCAAGGCGCTGCTGCGGCGGGGTGACCTGACGGTGACGGACGTCTGCTTCGCGGTCGGCTGCACATCGCTGGGGTCGTTCAGCTCGCGGTTCACCGAGCTGGTGGGCGAGAGCCCGAGTTCATACCGGGCCCGCCGCCATGACGAGGGCGCCGCCATCCCAGCATGCGTCGCCAAGATCCACACGCGACCGGTCAGGAATGGAGAAGCGAACCCTGCTCCCCGGCCCGTAGCGTGAAACGCATGGGCATCAAGCTTTCACAGTGCTTCATCGCAGTCGACGACCATGACAAGGCGCTCGCCTTTTACCGGGACGTTCTCGGCCTCGAGGTGCGCAACGACGTCGGGTTCGAGGGGATGCGCTGGGTGACCGTCGGGGCGCCGTCGCAGCCCGACGTGGACATCGTCCTCGAACCGCCCGTCGCGAACCCGAACGCCTCGCCCGCCGACAAGGAGGCCATGGCGGAACTGCTGGCGAAGGGCCTGCTGCGCGGTGTCATCTTCAGGACCGACGACTGCGACGCCACCTTCGAGCGCATCCGCGCCGCGGGTGCCGAGGTGCTGCAGGAGCCGATCGACCAGCCGTACGGTGTCCGCGACTGCGCCTTCCGCGATCCCTCCGGCAACATGCTGCGCTTCAACCAGCCTCACGGGCAGTGAGCTCTGGTCCCCTGAATCGCGACGGCCGCTGGTCGGTCTGACGCCTCGGCCGGGCGCGCCGCGTGGCCGGGGCCCAGAGGCTCCACGGGCCGAAGCGAAGGAGAACCAGACGTACGCTCGAAGCCGGTCAGATCGAGCCAGGCGACGCCGACGGAGACCGCGAAGGCGGCCCCGCGTAACAGATGGAGACACGATGAGCATGGCCACGAGGACGGACACGCAGTCGCCTGCGCCGCACGTTGCCGACAGCCACGATTTGATCCGCGTGCTGGGCGCGCGCGTGAACAACCTCAAGGACGTCAGCGTCGAGCTCCCGAAGCGCCGGCTGACGGTGTTCACCGGCGTCTCCGGCTCGGGCAAGAGCTCGCTGGTGTTCGGCACGATCGCCGCGGAGTCGCAGCGGATGATCAACGAGACCTACAGCGCCTTCGTGCAGGGCTTCATGCCGACGCTGGCGCGGCCGGAGGTCGACGTACTCGACGGGCTGACGACCGCGATCATCGTCGACCAGCAGCGGATGGGCGCCGACCCCCGCTCCACCGTCGGCACCGCCACCGACGCCAGCGCGATGCTGCGCATCCTCTTCAGCCGGCTCGGGCAGCCGCACATCGGCTCGCCCCAAGCCTTCTCCTTCAACGTCCCCACGGTCCGAGCGAGCGGTGCGATCACGGTCGAACGCGGCGACCGCAAGGCTGAGAGAGCGACCTTCACCCGCATCGGCGGCATGTGTACGCGCTGCGAAGGCCGGGGCACGGTCTCCGATCTCGACCTCACCCAGCTCTACGACGACTCCAAGTCGCTCGCCGAGGGGGCGTTCACCATCCCCGGCTGGAAGTCCGACAGCTTCTGGACGGTGCGGGTCTACGCCGAGTCGGGCTTCGTCGACCCGAACAAGCCGATCCGCACGTACACCAAGAAGGAGCTCCACGACTTCCTCTACAAGGAGCCGACCAAGGTGAAGGTCGACGGCGTCAACCTCACCTACGAGGGGCTGATCCCGAAGATCCAGAAGTCGTTCCTGTCCAAGGACCGGGAGGGGATGCAGCCGCACATCCGGGCGTTCGTGGACCGGGCGGTCACCTTCACCGCCTGTCCCGAATGTGGTGGCACCCGGCTCAGCGAGGCGGCCCGCTCCTCGCGGATCGGCGCGATCAACATCGCCGACGCCTGCGCGATGCAGATCAGCGACCTCGCCGAATGGATCCGCGGCCTCGACGAGCCGTCGGTCGCGCCGTTGCTCGCCAAGCTCCTGCACACCCTCGACTCGTTCGTGGAGATCGGGCTGGGCTACCTCTCGCTCGACCGGCCGGCGGGCACGCTGTCGGGCGGCGAGGCACAGCGCACCAAGATGATCCGCCACCTCGGCTCCTCGCTCACCGACACCACCTACGTCTTCGACGAGCCCACCACGGGCCTGCACCCCCATGACATCCAGCGGATGAACGACCTGCTGCTGCGGCTGCGGGACAAGGGCAACACGGTGCTCGTCGTGGAGCACGAGCCGGAGACGATCGCGATCGCCGACCACGTCGTCGACCTCGGCCCCGGCGCCGGTACGGCGGGCGGCACCGTCTGCTTCGAGGGCACCGTCGAGGGGCTGCGGGCCAGCGGCACCCTCACCGGCCGCCATCTCGACGACCAGGCCGCCCTCAAGGAGACGGTGCGGACGCCCACCGGCACGCTGGAGATCCGCGACGCGACGGCGCACAACCTGCGCGACGTCGACGTCGACGTCCCGCTCGGGGTGCTTGTCGTCGTCACCGGCGTCGCCGGCTCCGGCAAGAGCTCGCTCGTGCACGGGTCGATCCCCGCCGGCGCGGGTGTGGTGTCGATCGACCAGAGCGCGATCCGCGGCTCGCGACGGAGCAACCCGGCGACGTACACCGGACTGCTCGACCCGATCCGCAAGGCGTTCGCGAAGGCCAACGGCGTGAAGCCGGCCCTGTTCAGCGCCAACTCCGAGGGCGCCTGCCCCAACTGCAACGGCGCCGGCGTCATCTACACCGACCTGGCGATGATGGCCGGCGTCGCCGTCACCTGCGAGGAGTGCGAGGGGAAGCGGTTCCAGGCATCGGTGCTGGACCACCACCTCGGCGGCCGCGACATCAGCGAGGTGCTCGCGATGTCGGTGACCGAGGCCGAGGAGTTCTTCGGCGCCGGTGAGGCGCGCACGCCGGCCGCGCACGCCATCCTCGAGCGGCTCGCCGACGTCGGGCTCGGCTACCTCAGCCTCGGCCAGCCGCTCACTACGCTGTCCGGCGGCGAGCGGCAGCGGCTCAAGCTGGCCACCCACCTGACCGAGAAGGGCGGCGTCTACGTCCTCGACGAGCCGACCACCGGCCTGCACCTCGCCGACGTCGAGCAGCTGCTCGGCCTGCTCGACCGGCTCGTCGACTCCGGCAAGTCGGTCATCGTCATCGAGCACCACCAGGCGGTCATGGCGCACGCCGACTGGATCATCGACCTCGGCCCCGGCGCCGGCCACGACGGCGGCCTGATCGTCTTCGAGGGCACACCCGCCGACCTCGTCGCCGCCCGCTCCACCCTCACCGGCGAGCACCTCGCGGCCTACGTCGGCACCTGACCGAGGCCCCCGTGACACCGTGAGACGAGTTCTCTGCGCGGGTCGGCATCCGTCAAGCGGCGTCGAGGGCCTCGGTGATCTTGCGGGCCATCTCAGCCATGGTGGGGCTGGGCTCGCCCTTCGGGGGCCGGGCGGCTGCTTCGATGGCGACGATGACGGTGCGGCGGAAGTTGTCGGCTTCTGCCGGAGCCTGCTTGTTGAGCAGGCTCATGGCTGCCGTCAGGGCCGGTAGCACCTGGTCGGCCAGGTCGGCTGTGGACTTGCCGTACTTCACGCCCTTGGGCGCCTTGGTGAGCACGTGTCCGACCAGGCCGGTCGCGGAGGTCAGGGCGATGGAGCCTTCGGTGGCGGCCTTGTGGGGCGAGCCGGCGGCAGCAGCGGCGGACATCAGCGAGACGGCGCCCCACGCGGCGGTCCGCAGGGTGAGCGTGTCCTGGTCGTTAAGGGTGACGGACATGGTGGTGTGCTCCTTTGAATCTGTTACGAAATTCGATTGAACGGACGGATGGTGGAATGCGGTCCTGTGGGTGCCCGTAGTTGTGAGATTGCTCAGGTCGGGTCGCCCGAGGGGATCCGGGGTTGAGGAACCAGCGGACAGCCGTTTTCGATGAGAACGATCTTGTTCGGGGTGCCAAGTCGCGGAACGGGGTGCGGGATGGGACAGGTGCTGCCGGCTCGCGGTCACACGTCCCAGGTGACCGGGAGGCTCTTGACCCCGTAGATGTCCGCGGTCTCCGGGCGCAGAGCAACCTCTTCAGCCGGTATGGCCAGGCGCAGTGTGGGGAAGCGGTTGACCAGCGCGGGGAAGGCGACCCGCATCTCGACGCGGGCCAGCTGCTGACCCAGGCACTGATGGATGCCGTGGCCGAAGGCCAGGTGCCCGCCCTCCTGCCTGCGGAGGTCGAGCACGTGGGGATCGGCGAAGCGCTCGGGGTCGCGGTTGGCGGTGTTGTACGACAGGATGACCATCGTGCCGGCCTCGATGGTCTGGCCGCCCAACTCGACGTCCTCCAGTGCCGTCCTCATGAACGTCTTGGCGACGCTCAGATACCGCAGCAGCTCCTCCACGGCCCGGTCGGCGAGCGCGGGATCGGCGCGCAGCGCGGCCGGCTGCGCCGGGTTGCGCAGCAGCGCGAAGGTGCCCAGCGCCAGCATGTTCGCGGTGGTGTCGAACCCGGCCGCCAGCAGAATCAGGCTCATCCCCCGCAGCTCCTCATCGGTCAGATCGCTGTCCATGAGGTCGCTGAGCACGTCGTCGGCGGGGTTCGCGCGCTTGGCGGCCACCAGCTCCGCGAGGTAGTGCTGGGTCGCGGTGTAGGCCGCGATCATGTCCTCGTCGCTTGTCTCCCCGCCGAGGAACGAGTCGATCTGCTCCTGGAAGGAGCCCCGGTCCTCGTACGGCACCCCCAGCAGCTCACAGATCACGATGGCGGGGATGGGCTTGGCGAACGCGGTCACCAGGTCCGTCGGCGGCCCGGCTTTCTCCATGGCGTCCAGGTGGTCGGCGGTGATCTGCTCGACGCGCTCGGTGAGCTGTCGCATCCGCCGGACGGTGAACTTGCCCACCAGCGGTTTGCGGTAGCGGCCGTGCTGGGGCTCGTCCATGAGGAGGAACTCACCGGGCGGCGCCGGGGGGATCTCCACGCCGGTGAGGTCCATCAGCGGGTGGTGGCGCATGAGCTCCTTGCGTGAGCTGAACCGCGGGTCGGCCAGGACCGACCGGACCTCGTCGTAGCCGGTGATCAGCCAGCCCTCGTGTCCGTCGGGGAAGGGGAAGCGGCTCATGGGGCTGTGCCGGCGTGCCTGGATCAGCTCTGCCGGCGGGTCGAAGGGGCAGCCGGGCTGACGCGCGGTCGGCAGCGTGGTGATGGTGTGTTCCATGGTCATTCCTCTCATCGGCCTAGGTTCTACTCGCGATAGCACGTGTTTTCCGCCAGCTCGAAAGCTGCGTTGCATTCGGAATTCCTGTCAACCGTAGGAAGTGCATTCAGGCAGGTGATGAGCACTGATTGAGGCAATGACGCTGCGCGCGAATGCAATGATGCGTTGCAACGACCGTGCAGCGCGAGCGCCGTCGGGGGTCGGCAGCGTGGTCGGGCCGCGATCGCTGAACCGTTCATGGCATCCACCATCGCCGACCGCTCTGATACCGGGCTGTTGCCGTGCTGACGCGGCCGCTGACACGACACCGCATCTCGCGGGTCAGGCAAACGTGTTGGATATTCGGCGGATGCTACGGCGACCCCTACAACAACGCGGGCATCACGTTTCGGCATCCCCCGGCCGTGCCTCCTACCCCGCCTCCAAACACGGAGTCATCGGCCTGACCAGCAGCGCCGTCCTCGAATACGCCCCGCGCGACATCCGCATCAACGCCGTCTGCCCCGGCACCATCGACACCCCCATGGTCAGCGTCGTGATCGCCAAGGAGAGCTCGACCGCGCCGAGGCCGAAGCCGACCAGCCCAGCAACGGCTCGGGACGTCGCCATGGTTCGGCACAATGACTGATGTGCGAGTTGAATTGCTTGGACCGTTCGAGGTCCGGAACCGCGATGGGGCCGTGGTGGAGGTTCCTGGCATTCGGCTGCGCGCGCTGCTGGCTGCGCTCGCCCTCGAACCTGGCCGGATCGTCTCGCGCGCGAGGCTGGTGGACTGGATTTGGGGGCAACGGCCGCCCGCGGACGAAGTGAACGCCCTGCAGGCGTTGGTGTCCAGACTGCGCAGGGTGTTGCCGGACGGAGTGATCGAGGCGGATTCCGGCGGGTACCGGCTGGCCGTGGCTCCTGATGCCGTGGACGTGTACCGGTTCGAGCAGTTGGTCGGTCAGGCCCGTGCCGCCGAGCCCGCGGCGCGGGCGGATCTGCTGCGCTCGGCCTTGGCATTGTGGCGCGGTACGGCCATGGCGGACATCGCACAGCGGGACAGCGATGTGTTCGACGCCGCGGTCGCGCGTCTGGACGAGCTCTACGTTGCCGCGCTCGGGGATCGGGTGGATGCGGATATCCGCCTCGGCCGTGGCTCGGCGTTGGTCTCCGAGCTGACCGGGCTGGTTGCCGCGTATCCGCTGCGGGAGGGGTTCGTGGCGGCCTTGATGCGAGCGCTCGCCGAGGCTGGGCGTGGGAATGAAGCGTTGACCGTGTACCAGCGGACGCGCGAGCGGCTCGCTGAGGAGTTGGGCACCGATCCGTCGGCCGAGCTCTCCGCGCTGCACACCGCGTTGCTGCGGGGCGAGCTGGGCGAGCGGGCGGAGAACCGCAGGACGAACCTGCGCGCCGAGCTGACGAGTTTCGTCGGCAAGGACAATGACATCGCCGCGGTCGCCGTTTTGGCCATCGGGCACCGACTGGTCACCTTGACGGGCGCGGGTGGCTCCGGCAAGACAAGGCTGGCCACGGAGACCGCGCGGACGATGCTCGCCGAGCTGCCGGATGGGGCGTGGCTGGTCGAACTGGCCTCGGTGCGGGCGGGCGGTGAGCTGGCGCAGGCCGCCCTTACCGCGATCGGCCTGCGTGACCAGCCATTGCTCGGTGATGCGCGGGGTGGGGAACCGATGGATCGGCTCATCGCCGCGCTCCGGGAGCGCGCGGCCCTGCTGATCCTGGACAACTGCGAGCACGTGATCGAGGCGGCCGCGGCTTTCGCGGATCGGCTTCTGGGAGAGTGCCGGAGGCTGCGGATTCTGGCCACGAGCAGGGAACCGCTCGGTATCACCGGAGAGGTGCTGTGGCAGGTCGAGCCACTCGCGCTGCCCGCGAAGGGAGCTGACCCCTCCGAGGTCGGATCCTCGCCCGCGGTGCGGCTGCTGCGGGACCGCGCGGGTTTGGTGCGCAAGGACATCGGCTCCGACGCGCACACCTTGTCGGCCATGGCGCGGATCTGCCGGGCGCTCGACGGGGTGCCGCTGGCGATCGAACTGGCCGCGGCACGGCTGCGCACCATGTCTGTCGATCAGCTGGCACATCGGCTCGATGACCGATTCCGGCTGTTGACCAGTGGCAGCCGTACGGCGCTTTCCCGGCACAAGACGCTGCGCGCGGTGGTGGACTGGAGCTGGGATCTTTTGTCCGAGGCCGAACGCAGCGTGCTGCGGCGGCTCTCGGTGTTCTCCGGCGGGGTGAGCCTGGATGCGGCCGAACGGGTGTGCGGGGACGAGGCGTTCGCCGGGGAGCAGGTGCTCGACCTGCTGACCGCGTTGATCGAGAAGTCGCTGCTGCTCGCCGACGGCGAGGGCACGCCGCGCTACCGGATGCTCAACACCATCAGGGAATACGCGGCGCACCGGCTCGCCGAAGCCGGGGAAAGCGAGCCGGCGCGCCGGGCGCACCTTGCCTACGTCACCGAGTTGGCCGAGACGGCCGAGCCGCACCTGCGTCGAGCCGAGCAGTTGGAATGGCTGTCCACGCTCGAGGCCGAGCACGACAACATCAGTACGGCCCTGCGCGAGGCGATCGCCGAGGGATGGGCCCAGGAGGCGATGCGGCTGGTCGCGGCCGTGGGCTGGTACTGGTTCCTCAGCGGGCACAGGGCCGAGGGCACCGAGTTGAGCATCGCGGCGGCCTCGCTGCACGGTGAGGTGTCCGATGAGGTGCGGGCGATGGCGTACGCCATCGTGACAGTGTTCGTGACCTCCGGGCCCGGCCGCGATCAGTATCAGGCGCAGGAGTGGATCCACGAGGCGCACCGGTTGACCCAGCGCAGCGAGTATCGCCACCCTATGCTCGGGTTCGTCGCGCCGCTGGAGCGGATGCTGCAGGAGCCGACGGATTTCCTGCCCGCGTTCGAGCCGCTCATCGCCGACGACGATCCATGGGTGCGCGCGCAGGCCAGGCTCACTCGTGGCCGGCTGCGGCTCACGCTCGGCGGCGACGAGACTGACGTGGACATCGACGCCGAAATCGCCCTTGCCGAGTTCCGCACGCTGGGTGACCGGTGGGGGACCTCGTGGGCGCTGACCTTCGTGGCCGATCGGCTCGCCATGCGCGGCGAGTTCGCACGCGCGTGTGAGCACTACGAAGAGGCGGCTGTGGCGCTGACCGAGGTAGGCGCGACCGAGGACGTCATCGGCCTGCGGGCGCGGCAGGCTCAGCTGTACTGGCTGCTCGGCGATGAGCGATCCAGCGCGTCCGCCATGGCCGAAGCGCAGCGGTGCGCGGACGGGATCGCCTGGCCGGACACGCTTGCCGAGCTGGCGCTTTCGGAGGCGCGGCTGGCGCTCTGGCGCGGCGAGCCGGACAAGGCACACCAGCACCTGGCCACGGTGCAGGCGATGCTGGGCAACGAGGAACTGAGCGACATGGCCCGCGCCAAGGCCATGGACCTGTACGGCTACCTCACCGAGGATCTCGACAAGGCCCGCGCGCATCGGAGCGAGGCGTTCCGCGCGGCTGTGGAGACGACGTATCCGCCGCTGATCGCCGAGATGTTGATCGGGATCGCGGATCTCGCACTGCGCCAGGGACAGTACGAGCAGGCCGTGCGATTGCTCGCGGCAAGCGACGGCGTGCGCGGTACGCCGGATCGTTCGCAGCCGGACGTTTCTAGGATCGCCGCGGACACGCGGAATCGCCTCGGTGAAACCGTGTTCACCGAGGCGACTCGTGACGGACAGCGGCGGGATTGGCGTGAGCTGGCCGAGATCACCCTCGCTTCGTGAACGTCGCGCGCGCCCACAGGTAGCCGATCAACGCGATCCCCATACACCAGGCGGTCGCCGTGATGGCCGAGCCCGCCGATGGCGCGCCGGTCAGCAGCCCGCGCAGGGTTTCGATGATCGAGGTGAACGGTTGGTACTCGGCGAACTGCCGCGCACCCGCCCCCATCTTGTCGGCCGGCACGAACGCGCTGCTCAGGAAGGGAAGGAGCATCAGCGGGACACCGATGAGGCCCGCGCTTTCCACCGACTTCGCCGCGAGGCCGAACGCGACGGTCAGCCAGCCCATCGCCAGTACCGCCAACGCGACGATACCGATCACTCCGAGCCACTCCGTGAAACTCGCCGACGGCCGGAATCCCATCAGAAACGAGACTCCGATGATGAGCGCGATGGCCACCAGGCTCCGTAGCATGGACGCGATCACGTGCGCGTTCAGCACCGCGCCCCGGGACACTTGCATGACGCGAAGCCGGTTGATGAATCCGGTCGTCATGTCGGAATTCACCGCGATCGCGGTGGGGCTGATCCCGTAACAGATGGTGGTAATGATCAACCCTGGCGTCGCGTAATCGGCATAGTTGACGCCGACGTTGAACGCGTCGCCGAGTATGTAGACCATCAGGAACATCAGAACGAGCGGCATGATGATGCCGTTGAACAGTGCCAGCGGATTTCGCATCGTGTGCCGGAAGTTGCGCCGCAGCATGGTCGCGGAATCCGCCAGGGAAGCTGAGATGCCATTCATTGTGCGTTGATCTCCTTGCGCGCGTGACCGGTAAGGGCGAGGAAGACGTCATCCAGGTCCGGTGTATGCACCGACAGTTCCTCGGCTTCGATGGAATGCGCATCGAGCCGATCGAGCAGCGCGCGTAGCGACCGCACCCCGCCGTCGCCGGGTACACGCAAGGTCAGCTCTTCGGCGTCCCTTGTGGACTCGTGCAGGACCCGTGCCGCGGCGTCGAGTGCGTACTGATCGGTGAACCGTAGCCGGACATGGCTGCCGGGAATCCGGCGCTTGAGCTCATCGGCGGTGCCCTCGGCGACCAGCCGGCCCTGATCGAGTACGGCGATCCGGTCGGCGAGTTGGTCGGCCTCCTCGAGATACTGAGTGGTGAGGAAGATGGTCGTACCGTCGGCCACCAGTTCCCGGATGATCTCCCACATGGTGCGGCGGCTGCGCGGATCGAGTCCCGTCGTGGGCTCGTCCAGGAAAATGATCTGCGGCTTGCCGACCAGCGTCATGGCAAGGTCCAGCTTGCGGCGCATGCCGCCGGAGTAGGACGCCGCCAGTTTGCCCGCCGCTTCGACGAGATCGAACCGGTCGAGCAACCGGTCGGCGATTCGTTTGCCCTCTGCCCTGGGCAGGTGCAGGAGATCCGCCATCAGCAGCAGGTTTTCCTCGCCGGTGAGCAGGTCGTCCACCGAAGCGAACTGCCCGGTGACCCCGATCGCCGCGCGCACCGCCTTGGTCTCCGTGGCCACGTCGTGCCCGGCGACGACCGCCTTCCCGGCGTCGGGGGTCAGCAGCGTGGTCAGCACGTTCACCGTCGTGGTCTTCCCGGCGCCGTTGGGCCCGAGCAGGGCGAAGATCGTGCCGGTCCGGACGTTCAGGTCGATGCCGTCGAGCACGATCTTGTCTTTGTATGCCTTTCGCAGCCCCGAGGCCGCGATCGCTGAACCGTTCATGGCAGCCACCATCGCCGACCGCTCTGATACCGGGCCGTCGCCGTGCTGACACGGCCGCTGACACGACACCGCATCAGGCGGGGGTACGGCCGCGAGCCGTACCCCCGCTCTCGGTTCGCGCCTACTTCCAGGACTTCACCTCGGTGTAGTGGAGTTCCCGTACTGGCTGGTGGCGGAGCCGCCGGTCGAGGAAGGCGGCGACGTACGCCCGGGTGATCTCCACCGCGCGGGTCCCCTTGATGACGGTCGGCGAGATGCCCAGCTGCTCTCTGAGCACGGCGTAGTCGGTGAACGACGAGTGGTCGGTTCCCGCGACGGTCAGCCACTGCTTCGGGCCGCCCAGCCGACGCCATGACTCGTCCCAGGAGGTGTCCTTGCCGCCGGGGCTGTGCCCGGATTCCGTCCCGATCATGAGGAAGGGCCTGGTGAGCTCGCCCACCGTCGGCAGGAACGTGCCGTCGAGGTTGACGCCCGCTTTCACCCGCCCGTCCGCGAGCATGACCTGCGCGGCGCTGTTGCCGCCCATCGAATGTCCCACCATGGCGATCTTCGACTGGTCGATCAGCCGGCTCCAGCGCCCGTCCGCGGTGAGCCGGTCGAGGACGAACGAGAGGTCGGCCACCCGGATCCCGGCGACCTTCTCGCCCTTCTCCTTGGTCATCGGGCCTTCGCACGCCACGCAGGTCGTGGTACGGCCGTCGGGGAAGGTGGTGCCCACCGACTCGTAGGTGTGCTCGACCGCGGCGACGAGATACCCCCTGCTGGCGAGGTCCTCGCCTAGGGAGGTCAACGTCGCACGGGGGAACGAGAACCCAGGTGACATGACGACGAGCGGGAGGCCCTTCTCGCTGGGAAGCGGTGGCGCGTCCACCCGGGCGTGGGTCCTGGTCTTGGAGACCGTGTCAGGCGGCGTGCCCTCGACGCCTGGCACGCCCTTGAGGATCAGGGCCGACTCCTCGGGGGTGACATATCGGGCGCGTGGGCCCGCGGGCTTCTTCGCCGGGTACCACAGCGAGACCATGAGCTCGCGTGAAGCGGACGCTGGCACCCAGGGGTCGCGACGGGAGGAGTCGACCAGATGGAGGGAGGCGGCACCCACCGGTCGCCTTCCCGTCGGCTCCGGCAAGGCCAGCCGGGGGGCGGCGGGGGCTGTGATCTCGCGGGCTGCCGTGGTGGCGGAGCCTGGTGCGTTCGCGGCGGACCCCGGAGCGTTCGCGGCGGAGCCCGCCGTGGCCCTGGTGGAATCGGGTGTTCGCGCGGCGGCGGGGCCCGGAGCGGCGGCCATCGCGGTCAGGGTCGACAGTGAGAGCAGGCCGATGGTGAGCGTAAGGGGCATCTGCGGGTTCATGAGGATCACCCTGTCGCCCGGTGGTCCGGGTGCCTCCGGGCCAAGGTCGACCGGCTTCTACGACTTTCGTAGGTGGTGGCCTCGACGATCGTCTCGATAGGTCGCCGGTGGCGCGCCGTAGGCTCTGCCCATGGTGTCTGGCGAGGCGGCCCGGGATGGCAGGACGGCGCGGATCCTCTGGTCGATCACGCCGTGGGCGCTGGGTGGCGTGGTGTGCTTCCTGTCCATGGCGGTGGTGTCCGGCCAGTTGGGCGTCGCCTCCACGCTCCATCCGGCCCTGCTGGCGAGCGTCTCCGCTGTGGCAGGTCTCGCCGCGGCACGCGCGCGACGGTCGTACTGGCCGCTGGCGGCCGTGGCGGCGGTGACCTACGTCTGGCTGGCGATGTGGCCCGCCCTTGTCGTCGCCTCCTACTACGCGGGCACCCTGCTGCGGCGGCGGCTCGATTTCTCGGCCTACGCGGGGGTGGTCGCCGGGACCTTCGGGCTCTCGACCGTCGTGGCGGCCGCCGCCGGCGGCCGGCGCCAGCTGGTGACGGGCACGCCGCTCAACATGATCCTCATGGTCGCGGTGGTGGTCGCACTGCCTCTGGTCGCCGGGCTGTGGGTGCGCGCGCGGCGGCAGGTTCTGGCCGCGGCGTACGAGCGGGCCGAGCGGCTGGAGCGCGAGCAGGCGCTGCGGGCCGAGCAGGCGCGTACGCAGGAGCGCGCGCGCATCGCACGGGAGATGCATGACGTCGTCGCGCATCGGGTCTCGCTGATGGTCCTGCACGCCGGCGCCTTGGAGGTCGGTACGGCCGACGAGCGCACGGCGGAGGCCGCGGCCCTGATCGGCGAGATCGGCAGGGAGGCGCTGGCCGATCTGCGTGACGTGCTGGGTGTGTTGCGCTCGTCGCAGAGGGAGGCCGTGCTCAGCCCGCAGCCCACGCTGGCCGACCTCGACCGGCTGCTCGACCAGTCCCGCTCGCTGGGCATGCGCGTGGCCAGGCGGGACGAGGGCGACAAGCGTCCACTTGGCTCGACCGTGGAGCGTACGGCGTACCGTGTGGTGCAGGAGGCGCTCACGAACGTGCACAAGCATGCGGGAGACGCGCATATCGACGTTCGTGTGCGTTATCTGCCCGATGCTCTGGAAGTCGTGGTGCGCAACCAGCGGCCGGTGGTGCGCGCCCAGCACCCGAGGCCCCACGGCCGGCATCCGAGGGTCCACGACGAACCGCCAAGGACTGACGATCACCCGAGGGCCGGCGACGATCACCCAAGGGTCCGCGAGGAACATCCGAGGGCCCGCGACGAGCGGCCGGGTGAGGAGTCCGGCCGTTTCCCGAGCGCCGGGTGGGGGCTGATCGGGCTGCGGGAGCGGGTCGAGTTGGTCGGTGGCCACCTGGAGGCCGGGCGACTGGCCGGCGGAGGCTTCCACGTGCTTGCCAGGATCCCCGCGGAGGCGTGCGCGTGATCCGGGTGCTCGTGGTCGATGATGAGGCGCTCGTGCGTTCCGGGCTGCGCATGATCTTGGAGGCGGCCGGTGACATCGTGGTGGTCGGCGAGGCTCGTGACGGGGCGGAGGCCGTCAGCGCCGCGGCCCGGCTGCGCCCGCACGTCGTGCTGATGGACATCCGCATGCCCGGAACCGACGGTCTCGCCGCTGCCGCTCAGATCGCGGTGCAGCCCGACGCGCCCAAGTTGATCATGTTGACGACCTTCGACCTCGACGAGCACGTGCACAAGGCGCTGCGGATCGGCGCCGTCGGTTTCCTGCTCAAGGACACCCCGCCGCGCGAGCTGGCCGCGGCGGTCCGCACGGTGGCGGCCGGGCACGCGATGCTCTCGCCCACGGTGACCAAGCGGCTGATCGGCTCGTTCGTCGACAGAGCGCCGTCGAAGGCGCGGGCGGCCCGCGACCGGCTGGCGGTGCTCACGACGCGCGAACACGACGTGATCGTGGCGCTGGCGAGGGGCCTGTCGAACGCCGAGATCGGGCGTGAGCTGGTGATGAGCGAGGCGACCGTCAAGGCCCATGTCAGCCGGGTGCTGGCCAAGCTCGGACTGGCGAACCGCGTCCAGGCCGCCATCTTGGTACACGAGGCCGGCGGGGGCTGACGCACCCGCGCCTCCGCGGGCGATGGACGGCGGACGGCGGGCGATGGACGGCGGGCGATCGGCGATGAACGGACGGTGGGGCGGCGGCGGTGGACGGTGGACGGGGCGAGGCGGGGCCGGAAGGGCGGCCTCGCCCCGTCGTCGATCAGAGCTCGCCGCTCTCGATCGCCTGCTTGAGGGCCGTCTGCGTCTGCTGGTGGGAGGCGGTGCCGTTCGTGACGACGAAGTCGATCAGCGAGGTGTCGGCGTCGAAGGCCAGGCGCTCGGTGACCTTGGTGCTGCCGTCGCTGAGCTGGTTGAAGCTGATCCGCTGGTGAGTGGCCACGTTGGGCTGCGACCAGGTGTCGGTCTCGTAGAAGAGCCCGTCCTTGTTGATGCGCTGCTGCGCGTGGGTGTTGGAGGTGACGATCGTCCCCTGGTACGGGATGTCCTCGATCGCGGTGAAGTTGATGTAGCGGATGCCGGACTGGCACCAGTCCTTGTAGGTGACGACGCGCTTGAGGAACGCGGCCTTGCCGATGTGGTTGTTGATGTTCGAGTACGCCGTGAAGACGTGCTCCACGGGCGCGTTGATCGTGACGGAGATCGTGCTCGTCTGCCGGGTGCGCCCTGAGCCGGGGAGCGGGGGCGGCGAGGAGTCGTAGAACTTGTAGGTGTCCCAGGCGGTCTGCCACTCGGCGGCCAGTTCGGCGTCGGTCTGCGTGGTGTCCGCGCGGGCACCGCTGGAGAAGGCGGTGAGGACGAAGGCCGCGGCGAACAGCTGGGCCGCGAGAACCTGAAGAAGCTTCTTCACATGTACCTCAAGGGGGGACAGTAGGTGCAAGTGTTCTTCTATCGCATGACGGGGCGATTCAGAACACTCCGCGCCGAAAGATCGCTCACTGTTAGCCGATCATCACCTGCGTGAGCCCAAGCGGGCGTGCGGGACCGGTGCCGGCCGGGCTTCGTGTCTCCCGGTCCGCGGTGTCTTTCGTGGCTTTTGCTCTATCCAGCGAACCTTTGTCATGAGACAAGACTCATATGGGTGGGCCCGGGATGACATGGACAATGGGGGAAGGACCGACATGCCTGTGAACCTCTCCAACGGCAAGCCGCTCGCGTGGGATTCGCCGGGGCTGGATGCCGACACCAAGGCGATGCTCGACAACCTGCAGCCGAACATCCTGCAGGCGCACGTACGGGAGCACCTGTCGGTGCTGTTCGTCCACTTCGATGACGGGCCCGACGGCAAGCGCTTCCTGCGCGGCCTGGTCGCGCTGATGAAGTCGGCCAGGAAGCACCTGGAGGAGGTCCGCGCTTTCAACAAGACCCAGGCGCCCGGCACGCCGTACGTCGGGGTGGGGATCAGCAAGCTCGGCTATCTCAAGCTCGGCCACTCCACCACCGGGTTCACCGACAACGCCTTCAAGTCGGGGCTCAAGCGGCGCAAGGACACTCTGAGCGACCCGCCCGTGAGCAGCTGGGAGGCGCCGTACCAGAAGGAGATCCACGCGGTCGTGCTCATCGGCGACGCGACCGAGGCGCCGGTCACCGCCACCCGTGAGCGCGTGCTCGCGCTGCTGCCCGCGAGCGCGACGATCGTCGGCGAGGAGACCGGGCAAGGGCTCCGCAACGCGCAGGGGCGGGGCATCGAGCATTTCGGCTACATCGACGGCCGCAGCCAGCCGCTGTTCCTCGCCGACCAGGTGGCCGAGGAGTCCGGGCACAACTGGACCCCCTTCTTCCCGCTCAGCCACGTCCTGGCCGCCGACCCGCTGGCTCCCAAGCCGTCTCGGCACATGGGCAGTTACCTGGTCTTCCGGAAGCTGGAGCAGAACGTCCGCGCCTTCCGGCAGGCCGAGGAGGACCTGGCCGACGGCCTCGGGCTCGCCGGCGCCGACCGCGCGCTGGCGGGGGCCATGCTGGTCGGCAGGTTCCGCAACGGCACGCCGCTGAGGCTGCACGGCAAGCCGAGCTCGGACGGGCACCCGGTGCAGAACGACTTCAGCTACCGCGACGACCTCGGCTCCAAGTGCCCGGTCAGCGCGCACATCCGCAAGGCCAACCCCCGTGACTCCAAGGACGGCGGCCTCGAACGCATCCTCGGCGTGATGATGGCCAGGCGCGGGCAGACGTACGGGACGCGCACGGACACGCCGTGGGACGACGCGCCCCCGCAGACCCGGCCCACCGGCGGCGTGGGCCTGCTCTTCATGGCGTTCAACGCGAGCCTTCAGGCGCAGTTCGAGTTCACGCAGCAGACGTGGGCCGACAACCCCGACTTCCCCGCGGAGGGCTCCGGCCACGACCCGGTGACCGGTCAGGGCAAGCGGGACGTCAAGGTGGTCTTCCCCAAGGTGTGGGGCGGTGACGAGTTCGGCTCGCCGCAGCCTCAGGTCCCGCAGACCGTCACGTTGAAGGGCGGCGAGTACTTCTTCATGCCCTCCCTCGCCTATCTCAAGAGCTTGTGAAACTCCTCGGAAAGGCAATTCGCGGACATGCCGCCATCGCGCGGTTCCGCGATCGGTAAGGCGGCTTTTCCGATAACCGGGGAATGGGCGCGTGCGGCGTGCCACAGTGGAGCGCGGCCCCCTCGTGGGCGCCGGATATCCGTGGAGTCGTTCACGCCGTCGCGCGTCCAGCCTGCCGGAGGTTTTCAAGTGGGGGCAGTCGACAACGGGGACCGGAGGAGATCCGGATGGCCACGGATCATCGTGCCGGCTCTCGTCGGTGCCGCCGTGCTGCTCATCGCCTCCGCTATCGGATATTCCGCCACGACCCGGACCGGTTCCCTTTCCCCGGCTCCGTCCGCTTCCGCGCCGACCTGTGACCAGCCGCCGTCCCGGGTGCCCGTGCGCCAGGGCAGCGGCACGATCGTGTTCCCGGAGGTGTCGTACGCGATCGACCACTCGGGGGACAGGCCGCGCATCGACCTGGCCGGCAGCTACCAGGGTGCCATCGAGGAGGGGAAACGCGTCGCGGTGATCGTGCGGGCGGACCCCGGCTCCCACGACTCCTCGCCCGGGCGCCATCCCGGCGACGGCCGCTACTACTACGAGCGGGATCTTCAGCTGGACGAGGTGGCGCACTGCTGGACGGCGCTCTCGCTCAGTCCGGCGTACACCGGGTCCGAAGGGCTTCTCTGGCATATCTACCTGGTCTTGGTTCCGGCGGACTTCACCGTCATGTCGGTGTCGGCGCGCGACCAAGTAGAGGACGGCGTCTTCAAGACGCTGGAAGTGCTCGCCGATTTTACCGTGACGACATAATAGGCCTTATCCCAATGAATCCCGCCGACGTCTAAGATGTCTGGGCAAATTTCGGGAGCCATGGAAAGTGCTTCATATCTCCTTATCCACCCCCCATCGTTATGAGCCATGACGAAGGGTAGGAACGTAGCGTCAACACGCCGCTATCAAGGGGGGCATATGATCAGGTCACTCCACAGAATGGGCGTCCGGTCCGGCATGATGTACACGGCCGGCATCGTGTCCGTCGGCGCGTCCTTCGTCTCATGGGTGCTGTCCAAGGAGTACGAGCAGGACATCGCCCGCGCCGACCGCTGGGGCCTGTTCGTCGGCGAGTGGGCGCCGACCTTCTTCGCCATGGGCGTCGCCCTCAGGATCGAGGAGGCACGCCAGGAGATCCTCTCCGGGCGTCCCGAGGAGGAGCGGCGCCAGGAGGAGCGCATGGGCCGCCGCCTCGGTGGCCGCCGCATGCCCGCTGGAGTCTAGCGACGTCGAAGCACCGTCCTGCCCCCGCATGGCAGAGGCCGGCCGCGCGCCGTAGGGCATGCGGCCGGCCCGCGTGGTGTCAGGTGAGCCGCTGTGCCTTGCTGAGCAGGCGCTGCGCGATCACCACCAGGGCGAGGAAGCCTCCGCTGACCACCTGCTGGAAGGAGGAGGTGAGGTCGCCGACCTGGTTGATGAGGCTCTGGATCACCCCGAGCAGGAGCACGCCGGACACCGTGCCGGTCACGCTGCCCGCGCCGCCGGTGAGCAGGGTGCCGCCGATGACCACCGCGGCGATCACGTCCAGCTCCAGCCCGATGCCGAGGATGGTCACGCCGGAGGACAGCCGGGCCGCGTTGAGCGCCCCCGCGAGCCCGGCGAGCAGCCCCGACATGAGGTACACCAAGACCTTGGTGCGCGCGACGGGAACACCCATCAGGGTGGCGGCGTGCTCGTTGCCGCCGATCGCGAAGACGTTCTGGCCGAACCCCGTCCGCTGGAGCAGGAGCATGCCGAGCAGCGCCAGCACGCCGGCGATGTACACGGGGTAGGTGAGACCGAGCAGTTCGCCCTGTCCGAGGCGGGCGAACGCCGCATCCTTCACCAGGTACGTGGTCGCCCCCTCGTCGGAGATGGCCAGCATCAGCCCGCGCACGCCGAGCAGGCCGGCCAGCGTCACGATGAACGGCGCCATGCCGGTCCGCGCGATGATCAGCCCCTGGACCAGCCCGACCGTCCCGCACACCACGAGAGGGAGCAGCAGCGCCACCACGGCTCCCGCCTGCGAGCCATAGGCCGCCAGCACGCCGCCGAGCACGAACAGCGAGCCGACCGACAGGTCGATCCCGCCGCTGATGATCACGAAGGTCATGCCGATGGCGATGACGGCCAGGAAGGACGACGAGACCACGACGCTGGCCGCGTTCTCGGCGGTGGCGAAGAAGTCGAAGGCGACGCTGCCGACGGCGACGAGCACCGCCAGCACGATGAGCGCCCCGTGTTGCTGAAGGACGCGGCCCAGCGCCTCGCGCCGTGCCGCGCCCGCCGCTCGCGCGGCCGGGGACTCGTCCACCTGGTCCGGCCTGGTGGCATCCTCGGCCGGGTTGCCCGCGTGCGAGGTCCGCACCTCCCCGCCCTCGCCGGTGCCGGGCGTCTCGGGGGTCTCGTTCGCGGGGGACACCTTGGAGTCGGTCATCGCGCTCCACGCTCCCGGGTGACGTACACGGCGGCGAGGATGATGACCGCCTGGACCATCTGGGTCCACGATTGGGGCAGGTTGTGCTTGATGAGGGTGGCCGAGAGCAACTGCATCAGCAAGGCCCCCATGACGGTGCTGAGGACCCTGATACGGCCACCCGCGAGGGGGGTGCCGCCGACCACGACGGCGGTGATCGCGGACAGCTCGATGAACAGGCCGAGCGAGGTGGGATCGCTGGCCTGCAGGCGCGCCGTGGCCAGCACTCCCGCGAGCGCCGCCAGCACGCCGGAGATCATGTACACGGTCAGGAGCACGCGCTTCACCGGCAGCCCGGACAGCTCGCTCGCGGTGCGGTTGCCGCCGATCGCGACGACCTGCCTGCCGAACGTCGTGCGGCGGACCAGGAACGCCATGATCAGGGTCAGCGCCGCCGCGATCACCACGATGATGGGCACGCCCGCCACGGAGCTGCTGCCCAGGGCGATGAGGTCGGGGTTGCGGAACTCCATGAGCTGCGGCACGAGCACGTTGGCCAGGCCGCGCACGCCGACGAGCAGGGCCAGCGTGGCCACGATGGGCTGCACCCCCACGTAGGCGACCAGGGATCCCCCCGCGGCCCCGACGGCCGCGCCCGCGACGAGCGCCACCAGGATCGCGGGCAGTACGCCGTACCCGAGGTAGAGCACCACCATGGCGGCCGACAGGGCCATCACCGACCCGACCGACAGGTCGATGCCCTGCGTGCCGATCACCAGGGCCATGCCCAGTGACACGATCACGATCGGCGTGACCTGGACGAGCTGGGTACGGAAGTTGGCGACCTCCAGGAACCGCGGGGTGAACAGGATGTTGAGCAGCAGCAGGGTCAGCACGGCGGCGTAGACGCCGTACTCCTGGAGCCAGGTGAACAGGCGCGCCCGGTCGACCCGGGGGAGCGCGGTGGTGGTCGTGTCAGTCATGGGATCCCGCCCTCGGGAGTGATCCGTGCGTGCGGCCGGGTCCGGCGCGGGGCCGCCGGAGAGCGTGGCCGGGTCCGGTGACGAAGGGGAGTGGTGTGCGGCAGGGACTGGTGCGGGAGGGCCGGCCGGGGAGTGGCCGGCGATGGCGGACATGATGGCCTGCTCGGTGACCTGCGGGCCGGACAGCTCGCCCACGACGGCCCCCTCGCGCAGGATGAGGATCCGGTCGGAGCCCTCGGCGAGCTCCTCGAGGTCTGAGGAGATGAGCAGCACGCCGAGGCCCTCCTCGGCCAGCTCGTCGATCAGGGCCTGGACCTCCGCCTTGGCCCCCACGTCGATGCCCCGGGTCGGCTCGTCGAGGAGCAGTGCCTTTGGCCGCATCGCGAGCCAGCGGGCCAGGAGCACCTTCTGCTGGTTGCCGCCGGACAGCTCCGAGACCTTCTGGTGCGGTGAGGAGGCCTTGATCCGGAGCCGCCGGATGAAGGTGTCGACCACCTCGTCGATCCGCGCGTCCGACACCACCCCTCCTCGCGCGAGGAGGGGAAGTGCGGCCAGCGCGATGTTCTCGCGCACGGACAGGTCGGGAATGATGCCCTCGGCCTTGCGGTCCTCGGGCAGCAGGCTGATCCCGGCGCGGATCGCCATGGCGGTGGACCGGCGCCGCAACGGCAGCCCGGCCACGATCACCTCGCCGGAGTCGAGCGGCAGCGCCCCCATGATGGCCTTCGCCGTCTCGCTGCGTCCGGCGCCGAGCAGCCCGCCGAGCCCGACCACCTCGCCCGGCCGGACGCCGACCGAGACGTTTTTGAGCACGTGCCGCCGGGTGAGCTCGCGGGCTTCGACGATCGGCTCGCCGGCGGCCACGGTGTCGTGGTCGCGGGAGAACCGGGTCGTGCCGCGCGCCCGCACGTCGGTGAGGTCGCGGCCGAGCATGAGGGAGATGAGCCGGAGCCGCTCGAGGCCGGCCATCGGCCCGGTGTGCGCGAGCCGCCCGTCCCGCAGCACGGTCACCCGGTCGCAGACCTGGTAGAGCTCGTCGAGGCGGTGGCTGACGTAGACGACGGCGATGCCGTCGTCCCGGAGCCGCCTGATCACCCCGAACAGCGTCTCCACCTCGCGCGGCTCCAGCGAGGAGGTCGGCTCGTCCATGATGACGACCCGGGCGTCGACGGAGATGGCCCTGGCCAGGGCCACCATCTGCTGGGCGCCCATGCCGAGCGTGCGGAGGGGGCGCCGCACGTCGGTCCGTACCCCGTATCCGGCCAGGACGCGACCCGCCTCGTCGTACATCCGGGCGGCGTCGATGACGCCGAGCCGGTTGCGCGGCTCGCGCCCGAGCAGCAGGTTGCGGGCCACGCTCATCATCGGGACGAGGTTGACCTCCTGGTAGATCGTCGAGATTCCGGACCGCTGGGCCTCCAGCGGGGAGGCGAAGGTGACCGGGTCTCCCCGGTACCGCAGCTCCCCGCCGTCGGGCCGGTGGACGCCGGTGAAGATCTTGATGAGCGTGGACTTCCCTGCGCCGTTCTCGCCGACCAGCGCGTGGACCTCGCCCGGCCGTACGGCGAACGACACGCTGTCGAGCGCCACGACGCCGGGGAATCGCTTCGAGATCTTCCCGGCCTCCAGCACGGGCTCCTCGGATGTGCCCAATGGCTTCCCCCTCCAGGTCCGTTCCGCGCGTGGCGGCGATCAGTAGGCCTCGTCCAGGCCGGCCTTGGCCGTGTCCTTGCCGTACTCGCGGTCGGAGATGATGACCTTGTCGGGGATCGGCCCGCCGTCCAGGAACTTCTGGGCGGTCTCGAAGGCCAGCGGACCGAACCTCGGGTTGGATTCGATCACGGAGTACAGCCAGCCGTCGACGATGCCCTGAACCGCGCTGCGGGTGCCGTCCACTGAGACGATCTTGATGTCGCCGGGCTCCTTGCCCGCGCCCTTGAGGGCGGTCACCGCGCCGAGCGCCATCTCGTCGTTCTCCGCGTAGATCCCGTTGATGTCCGGGTTCGACTGGATGAGCTGCTCGGTGACCTGCTGTCCCTTCTCCCGTGCGAACTCCCCGGTCTGCTCGAAGGAGATCTCGATGCCCGGCGCCTGCTTCTGGATCTGCTCCTTGAAGCCGTCGGTGCGCTCGGTGGTCACGTTGTTGCCCGGAGCGCCCAGCAGGATCGCGACCTTGCCCTTGCCGTCCAGCGCCTTGATCATCTGGTCGGCGGCGCGCTTGCCCTGCTCGTAGAAGTTCGACCCGATGAACGTCAGGTAGTCGCCGCACGGCTTGGCGTTGATCTTCCGGTCGACCGTGATGATCGGGATCTTCTTGGCCGACGCCTGCTGGAGCACCGGCTCCCAGCCGTCGGAGTTGAGCGGAGCGATCACGAGCAGCTGCGCGCCCTGCGCGATCAACTGCTGCACGTCGGTGATCTGCTTGGAGAACTGCGACTGGGCGTTGGTGACCCGCAGCTTGCGGATGCCCAGCTTGGCGGCCTCATCCTTGATCGACTTCGTCTCCGCGATGCGGAACGGGTTGGCCTCCTTCTCCGACTGGGAGAAGCCGACCGTGGCCGCCTTCAGGTCGAACTTCGTGCCGCCGAACTGGTCGAGCGTGCAGGTCGAGCCGGCCTCGCCGGTCGGTGTCTGTACGACCTGCCGGCCCTGGGTGTCGCTCGCGGCGGGTGCGGCGGCGGTCTGCTCCGACTTGGCGCAACCGGCGGCCGCGAGGACCACGGCGAGGGTGAGGGCCGCCATACGGAGGTGGCGGCCGGGGTCCATGGACATGGAGGTTCCTTCCCTGGGGGGTGAAAAGGTCGAAGGGTCGAAGGGTCGAAGGGTCGAAGGGTCGAAGGGTCGAAGGGGCGAAGGGTCGAAGGGTCGAAGGGTGAGAAGGCTCAGGGTGACCGTCCGGGAGGGGCGGGGAGCCCCTCCCGGACGCGTCGCCCGTGATGGTCACCCGCAGGCGACGGGTGTCCCGCTGGTGACGGCCTTACCGGCGTCGTGGACCCGCTGGACGTCGAACTTGGTCACCGCACGGTCGTAGGTCATCAGGCCGTTCAGCTCGGTCTCCACGTCGGTCGTCTGGGTGTAGATCGCCGCGCTGAGCCCGTTGCACGTCTGCAGCCGCTGGAGCTGCTTGGCCATGTCCACGTACCGGTTGGTCAGGGCCACCGAGTCGGGTTCCACGACGTAGCCCCATCCGCCGCCGGACCAGGTGTGCCCGATGACCGGCATGCCGAGCCCGCCGTACTCCCCGAGGACCGAGGCCCGCGTGGCGGAGGGCTGAGCCGTGGGGCCGGGGCCGGGGTACATGTGCCAGTCGATCACGTCGCCGTTGCCGCCGTCGACCGCGCCGCAGCAGTTGACGCCGCTCATGTTGTCGACCAACCGGGACGGGTCCCAGGTCTGCACCGTGTGGGCGATCCTGGCCTGGTCGTACTGCCCCCAGCTCTCGTTGAAGGTCACGTACATCACCACGGAGGGGTTGTTGCGATGCTGGTCGACCATCTCCTTCAGCTCGGCCTCGTACTGCGTCCTGTCGGCCAAGTTCGGATTGCCCGCCATCGAGGGCATGTCCTGCCAGACGAGCAGGCCCAGCTTGTCCGCCCAGTAGTACCAGCGGTCGGGCTCCACCTTGACGTGCTTGCGCACGGTGTTGAAGCCCAGCGCCTTGGTCTGGTCCAGGTCGTACTTCAGCGCCGCGTCGGTGGGCGCGGTGTAGATGCCGTCGGGCCAGAATCCCTGGTCGAGCGGGCCGAACTGGAACACCGGCTTGCCGTTGAGCAGCAGGCGGCTGGTGCCGTTCACCTGCTCGCGCGTGATGGACCGCATCCCGAAGTAGCCGCGGACGGAGTCGGTCGTCCGCTTGTCCCCGTCCTTCAGGACCACGGTCAGGTCGTACAGGAAGGGGTCGTCCGGCGACCACAGCCGGGGGGCGGCCACCGGCAGCCGGAGCTCGTCGTTCGCCGGTCCGGCGACCGTGCCGACGACGCGCTTCCCGTCACGGGCGGTCACCTCGGCGACCGTGCCGGCGGGCGCGGTGGCGTCCACGACGACGTCGAGCGCCTTGCCGGGCACGTCGGGGGTGAGGCGCAGGCCGTTGACGCGGATGGCCGGGGTGGGCTCCATCCACACGGTCTGCCAGATGCCGGACGCGGGGGTGTACCAGATGACGCCGCCGCCCAGCCGCTGCTTGCCGGTGGGCTGGAGTCCCTTGTCGGTCGGGTCGTACACGCCGACGATGAGCTCCTGCCGGTCCGTGCGCACGAGGGCGTCGGTGACGTCGATGCTGTGCCGGTCGTAGCCGCCCTTGTGCGCGCCGACCCGCTTGCCGTTGACGTAGACCGTGGACTGCCAGTCGACCCCGTCGAGGTGGAGGACCAGCCGGGTGCCGCCGCTGCGGACGTTCCAGTTCTTCGGCACGGTGAAGGCGCGGCGGTACCACATCCGCTCCTCGTGCCGCCCGATGCCGGACAGGACCGACTCCACCGGGTACGGCACCACGATCTTCTCGGCGAGGTCGCGTCCGACGGGAGGCGCCTCGTCCTGCTGGGCCGTGGCGAACTGCCAGGTGCCGTTGAGGCTGCGCCACTGGTCCCGGACCATCTGCGGCCGGGGGTACTCGGGAAGGGGGTTGGCGGGGTCGACGTCGGCGGCCCACTTCGTCTTGATGGTGTACGTCGAGCCGTTCGCCACGACGACGTGGGCGAAGGCCTCGAGCGCGGTGCCGTCGGCGTTGGTCAGGCCGCCTGCGCCGTCGTAGGAGAGCCGCAGGGAAGCGCCCGCCTTGCTGGGAACGGGGAAGCCGAGCTTCAGCCGTACGACCGACCGGTCCGTGCCGTCCTGCTCGGCGGAGGTGATCGGCCATGCGGTGCCCGCCACGGTGAAGACGAGGTGGTCCCGGGTGGTCGCGGGGAGGGCGGCGAGGTCGGCGCCGAAGTCCAGGGTCACGGTGTCGCCGGCCGCGTCGACGGCCGCCGACTCGGGGCCGGGCGGGTCGTATCCCTCGGGGAGGAAGAGCGCCTCAGCGGGGACGATCTCCCTGGCCTGGCTCGCGCTCTGCCAGCGCAGGCGCAGGTTGGAGCCGCCGTAGTGCTCGAAGTACTCGATCTTGATGTCGTAGGTCCGGCCGGCCTCCAGGGTGATGGGGGTGCCGGTCTGCTCCTTGTCCCAGTCGTCCACCCAGTGGTCGATGATCACCTGACCGTCGACCCACAGCCGGAAGCCGTTGTCGCCGATCATCGAGAAGGTGTAGGGCTCGGAGAACCCGGGCCGGATCCGGCCGGTCCACCGGACGGTGATGTCGTCCACGCGTCCGGTGAGGTCCTTGAAGATCGGCTCGAGGTCGGCGAAGTCGATGGACGGGTCCACGACGCCGGCCTTGAGCTGCCCGAAGTCGAAGGCTCCGGGCGCGGTGCTGAGGTGGTAGTCGCCACGCAGGCCGTGCCGCGCGCCGGCGTCGTCGGCCGCGGCGGCAGGAGTGGTCGCGCCGGTGCCGGCGGTGGCGCCGGTCACGCAGGCGGCCTGGAAGGTGAGGCAGAGGAGTACGGCCAGTAAGAGGAGGGGACTTCGTCTCGTGGCTTTCATCCGGGGGGTCCTTTCCGCACGGGATGAGCGGCGCAGGGCTATCACGGAACCGAACAAGTTCGGACTGTCGCAGACCTCAAATAAGCACTGATGGACCAAAACAGTCAAGAGATGCGATCGTAAACGCTCCGATTCGGTCATCCTCGTACCTGGAGCCCGAGGTCGGCCGACCGCTCGCGACGTCGTCCGCTGTCCGACTATGATCAGAATCGGGCAAGTTCTGTACGCACAGCACGGATGACAAGGTGGGGGCGGCCGTGGGCGACGCCGAGGGACCGGGCGAAGTCCGTCGGCCCGTGTTCGCCGCCGAGCGCAGGCAGCGCATCATCGAGCTGGTGCGCGCCAACGGCGCGGTCTCGCTCAGGGAGCTGGCGCAGGCCGTCCGCTCGTCTGAGGTGACGGTCCGCCGCGACCTGCGGGCGCTGGAGGCCGAGGGCCTGCTGAACCGCCATCACGGCGGCGCGACACTGCCCGGCGAGCTGTCACGCGAGCCCACGCACTCGCAGAAGGCCCAGGTCGCCTCGGCCGAGAAGAACATGATCGCCGATCTGGCCGCCTCCCTGGTGGAGGACGGCGACGCCATCGTGGTGGGGCCGGGCACGACCACCCAGGAGTTCGCCCGCAGGCTCAGCAGGAACACCGAGCTGGCCGTCGTGACGAACTCCCTGCTCGTCGCGCAGGCGCTCGCCGGCTCCCCGCGCATCGAAGTCGTCCTCACCGGAGGCACCCTGCGCGGCTCCATCCTCGCGCTCGTCGGCAGCGCCGCCGAGCAGTCGCTCGCCGGCCTGCGCGTGCGGCGGGCGTTCATATCGGGCAACGGCCTGTCCGCCGAGCGTGGCCTGTCGACTCCGAACCTGCAGGTGGCCAGCGTCGACCGTGCGCTGGCGGCGGCGGCGGAGGAGGTCGTGGTGCTGGCCGACCACACCAAGATCGGCATCGACACGATGGTCCAGACGGTCGCGACCGAGCACATCGACCACCTGGTCACCGACGACGCGGCACCCCGCGACGTGCTGGACGAGCTGAGCGGCAAGGGCGTGCGGCTGCACGTCGCCCGCCCGGGCTGAGTGCCTGCTGGGTCTCCCCGGGCTCGTGGTGAGCGCCGTCCGGCGGCGCGTTCCCGGGCTCGTGGTGAGCGCCGTCCGGCGGCGCGTTCCCGGGCTCGTGGTGAGCGCCGTCCGGCGGTGCGTCCCCGGGCTTGTGCTCAGTCCCGTCCGGTTGCCGGTGCGGGAGCGGGTCCGGTTCTCTGACTGGTTTTGATCGGCTGTGATTGGATAAGTCTCCTCCTGTTACAGGATTGTTTCCTTCTCCGATCACCATCGGTCTCGACGAGGCGTCTCCTCTCGCCCAGCAATCTTGCCCGGGGAGGAAGCTTGTGACAGGTAGCCGCACGATCCTCCAGGCCGCCGGCGTCCTGAAGGGCTTCACCGGTGTTCGCGCGCTCGATCACGTCTCCATGTCGGTCTCCGAAGGGGAGGTCCACGCGCTCGTCGGTGGCAATGGCGCGGGCAAGTCCACGCTGGTCAAGCTGTTCTCCGGCGTGTACCGGCCCGACGGAGGGGAGCTTCGCCACCTCGGCAGGCCCGTCCGGTTCGAAGGCCCGGCCCAGGCCCTGCGCGCGGGCATCGCGACGGTGTACCAGAAGGGCAACCTCGCTCCCCAGATGAGCGTGGCGCGCAACATCTTCCTCGGCAGGGAGCCGCGCGGGCGTCTCGGGCTGATCGACTTCACCCGCATGCACGCGGACGCCGAAGAGGTGCTCGCCGGGTACGGCGTGCGGGTGGACGTCCGCCGTCCGGTGACCTCGCTGGCCGCCGGGACCAGGCAGATGGTCGCCGTGGCGCGTGCCGTCTCGGCCGGAGCCCGGGTCGTGATCATGGATGAGCCCACGTCGTCGATGGAGCCCGGCGAGATCGAGACGCTGTTCGGCGTCATCGGCGCGCTCCGCGCGAGCGGCAGGTCGGTGATCTACGTAAGCCACCGCCTGGAGGAGCTCTACCGCGTCTGTGACCGGGCCACGGTCCTGCGGGACGGCAAGGTGGTGCACACCGGCCCGATGGCCGATCTCGATCGGCTCCGGCTCCTGTCGCTCATGCTGGGCCGGCCGTTCCACCCGCCCCGCGAACCGGTGGGCGCCGCCGGCGGCCCCGCCGACGAGCCCGGCGACCTGCCGGTCCTGGAGGCCACCGGGCTCAGCCGCCGCCACGTCCTGGCCGGCATCTCCATCGCCGTGCGCCCAGGAGAGGTGGTGGGCCTGGGCGGCCTGATCGGCGCCGGGCGCAGCGAGACCGTCCGGGCCATCGCGGGAGTGGAGCCCGTGGACGCCGGACAGGTGACCGTGGCGGGCACCCCGCTCCGCAGGTGGTCCATCAGGAGCGCGATCAGAGCCGGCGTCGGCCTCGTCCCGGAGAACCGCAAGACCGAGGGCATCGTGCCCACCCTGTCCGTCCGGGACAACATCGCGCTGGCGGCGCTGCCACGCCTCTCGCGGGCCGGCATCGTGTCCGACGCGCGCATCGACCGGGTCGTCGCCACGTTCATGCGGCGGCTCCGGATCAAGGCGGTGTCACCGGGCCAGCGGGCCGGAGAGCTGTCGGGCGGCAACCAGCAGAAGGTGCTGCTGGCCCGGTGGCTCGCGATGAACCCCAAGGTGCTCCTCCTGGACGAGCCCAGCCACGGGGTCGACGTCCCGACCAGGGCGGAGATGCGGGCGCTCATCGACGAGCTGGCCGTGGACGGGCTCGCCGTCCTGCTGATCTCCTCCGACGTGGACGAGCTCGCGCAGAACTGCGATCGGGTCGTCGTCCTGCGGGACGGCAGCGTGGATCGGGAGCTCACCGGGCTCGAGGTGACCGAGGAGAACATCATGGCCGCCATAGCGGCCCCCGGCCGGAGCGCCGCGACGGTGTGAACGCCGCGACGGAGTGAGGCGCCGTCCGCGCTGCCGAAGGTCAGGCCAGCGTGACGTACTTCCGGGGGCGGAGGGCCTGCCTGCGCAGCGCGGTGAGCGCGGCGGCCCGCCCGGCCGGGGTCAGCGCGGCCGGGGCGACCTGCGTGGCGGACGGCCGGTCGCCGGGGACGCACAGGCCGAGCGCCTCCAGGCGGTGGCGTAATTCGACCAGCGGCGCGACGACGTCGGCTGGAGTGGTGGTGCGCCAGCCCTCGCCGACCACCACCTCGGTGACGCGCTCGGCCAGCGAGTCGCACGGGAGCGCCTTGCCGTCGACCAGCAGCATCAGCCCGACCTCGCGCACCGACATCTGCATCTCGCGCTCGCCCGTCGCGGGCGTCAGCAGTGCCGACGCCGCCGCCTGCCACAGCTCGGCGGGCTCGTCGAGGAGGCGCCTGCCCGCCGGAGTGATCCGCAGCGTCCTGCCGGTGCGGCTGATCGCGCGCATCTCGTGCTCGGCGATGTGGCGCAGAGCGCGCAGGGCGCTCACGCCGCTCTCGTTGCGCGTGCCGGCCATCGGCCAGCCGAACCTCTCGGCCGCCTCGACGACGACCGCC
The DNA here is from genome assembly GCF_023276435.1 of Sphaerisporangium perillae. Taxonomy (GTDB): domain Bacteria; phylum Actinomycetota; class Actinomycetes; order Streptosporangiales; family Streptosporangiaceae; genus Sphaerisporangium; species Sphaerisporangium perillae. The sequence continues at coordinate 1,610 of NZ_JALLPO010000043.1, read as the reverse complement.
CGGGCGATGTTGTGGCGCTGAGTGAGCGGCACGCCGCCGGGCCGCGCGGCCAGCTCCAGCAGCCAGCGCAGGGCCGGGACGTGCGAGCCCTCGGGGACGGTGATGGGCGCGTGGAGGCGTACCTCGAAGGGCTGGGCCAGCTCGCGGCGGGCCGCGCCCCGGCCGAGGACCCAGCGGTTCAGCCGCTCGCCGTGCACCCGGTTGAGCCAGTTGTCGCCGCCCAGCTCGGTGCGCGGCGCGGTCAGCCAGCGGCGGGTCAGGGCCTCGGCCCGGGACCTCCAGTCGCTCGCGGCCGGCTCGAGCTCCCCGGAGACGACGGCGAGCTCCAGCGCGGCGGAGCAGGCGAGGTGGGCGCCGAGCTCCTCCGGCCCCATGATCGAACTCCAGTGGAGCTCGGGCACGTCCGGAGGCAGGACGCCGGTGGCGCCGAGGGCGCGCTGGTAGGCCGCGGTCCCGGCCTCCTCGCCCTCGCGCGTGTAGGTGCGCAGGATGCGCGCGGTGGAAGGGGAGGTGCAGAGCGCGGCGTAGCGTTCCATGCCGCCGAGCCGCAGCAGCCGCCCGAGGGCCAGGGCGAGGTCGCCGTGGTCGCCGGTGACCTTGAGCGGCAGCGTGTACCAGAGGAACTCGCACACGTCCAGCTGGGTGATCGTTTCGAGTGGCTCGCCACCGGTCAGCCATTCGACGGCGATCCTGGCGTCGTCGGCGACCTCCGGATCGGAGCGCTCGAGCTCGGTCAGGAGCGCGGCGACGTCGGGTGCGGGCATGCCTCGAAGTCTGCCGTATAGGGCCGGGCCCTGACGACGACCACCACCACGGACGATTTCCACGTCACCTACCTGTAAGACCAGTAAGAGCAGAAGGGCTGGGGTGTACCGGTTGGGGGGTCATATCCAGCGATCAAGCAGCATGCGCCGATGCCAATCGTCGTAGGGGATGATCTCGGCGGCGATAACGGGGTACAGCCACCAGAAGTTAATCAGTGTTACGAGCACGAAGGCACCCGAAAGGGCGGCTCCGAGGATCCGCCGCCCGGGCTGTGCGTGGGCGGGCCCGATGAGCAGCCCGGCGGCGAGGGTGAGCGCGAGGATCATGAACGGCAGCATCGGCGCGGCGTAGAACAGGAACATCGTGCGGTGGTCGGCCACCGCGTAGTAGAACCACGGCAGCCAGCCGACGGCGTAGGCCAGCAGCACCGCTCCGGCCCGCCAGTCGCGCGTCGCGACGTACCAGGCGATGAGGGCGACCAGCGCGGCCACTCCGCCGTACCAGATGACCGGTGTGCCGACCCCGAGCACCGCCTGGGAGCACTTGGCCGCCCCGCAGCCGGTCGGGCTCTCGTAGAAGAAGGCGACGGGACGCAGCAGCAGCGGCCACTGCCAGGGCTGCGACTGGTACGGGTGGGACGAGTCCAGGCCGGTGTGGAAGCTCAGGACCATCCACTGGTAGTTCCACCACGAGCGCAGGGAGTCGAAGATGAAGTAGACCCAGCCGCTGGAGGTGGCTTGTGCCCAGTTGCGGCCGTAGCCGTAGGCGGTGGCGAACCAGCCGGTCCAGGTCAGCATGTAGGTGACCGCGGGGGCCAGCGCCATGGCGACCAGGCTGGTGGGGGC
>NZ_JALLPO010000042.1 GCF_023276435.1 Sphaerisporangium perillae | reverse complement strand
AATATCCGACTCGCGAACGAGCCCGCCGCGACGTTGCTCGTTACATCGAATTCCGATACAATTCGAGGCGCCGCCACTCAGGACTCGATTACCGGACCCCGCAACAGGTCCACGACGAGTACCTGAACCAGCAGCTCGCAGCGTGAATTAGCCGTTAAGCAGCTGTCCGGAAAGCGTAGGGCGGATCAGACGTCGAGGATGGCACGTTCACGATCACCAACCCCGGACCTTTCGGCACGCTGATCAGCGCACCCATCATCAATCAGCCGCAGGTGGCCATCCTGGCTACCGACGGCGTGAAGAAGCGGCCGATCGTACTCGACGCCCCCGGAGCGCAAGAGGTGATCACGGCCCATCCGGTCGGCAACCTCGCGCTGTCGTTCGACCATCGCGCCTTCGATGGCGCCTACGCGGCCGGATTCATCAACCGTATCAAGCAAATCGTGGAAACCGCTGACTGGACGGCGCAACTATAGTGGCGCGCTTGGCGCTACGGGCGCGTTCGACGACGACCCATCCGGCAAAGGGGCCATTGATCACTCCACATTGCCGTGTCCATGACGGCTCGCATCGGCAGCGGGCAAATCGGCTCCACAGTGGCCCACCTAGCCGTGGCGGCTGGATAAGACGTGGTGCTGCGTGCCGCGACGGCCTCCATCGGCAGTCGACCGTAGCCCTGGGCCAGTGGCGGCTCACCGGCCGCCGTCAAGATCACCCGCTCCGTGTCGGCGCTACGTGGCCAGCCCCGCGGCCGCCCCGGTTGTCGAGGCTTGCCCGTGGTCGTGCCTGGGGCAGGTACCCCTCGCTCGTCCCTCGTTACGTACGTTTCGTGATGTGTCCCGGGAAGGGGCATGGACATGCACGGCACGGGTCGCGATCGTGGTCGGCGGCGGGCAGGCCCCGGACGAGACGACCGGCAGCGGCCGAGCCGCGTGTCCGACCTACGCTGGGGAAGGCGGGTCCTGGTGGCCGACCGGAGCGAGGCCCGATGGTCTCGACGGAGCCGAGGCCGCTGCCCTCCAGTGATCAGCGGTGCCTGGTGCAGTGATGTCTGATGATGGGCTTCCAGTGCGCGGGGGTCGGGGACGTCGGCGCGCTCGGCACGGTGATTCGGTTCGGCGGGCTGCTGCGGCCCGGGTGCTGGCTGCGGCGGCCGAGCCGGGCGAGGTGGCCTGGTTCGCTGCGCCGGCCGATGGTCGGCTGGTGCTCGGCCAGGTCCATGGGGCGCGCACCCGGGCCTTGCCGGGGCTGATGGTCGCGGCGGGGCGCGGGCTGACGGGCAAGGCCGCGGCGAACGCGCGGCCTGAGTTCGTTGACGACTACTTCGCGGCGGACACCATCACGCACGACTTCGATCGCGTCGTCGCCGGTGAGTCGATTGCCCGTATGCTCGCGGTCCCGGTGCGTCGCGGCCACCGGATCCTCGGCGTGGTCACCGTCGGCGCGCGCTCGCCCGGGCAGTTCAGCGACCGCCGGATTGACGCGGTCACCGCACGGGCCCGCGACCTTGAGCAGGCCCTGCGGTTGATCGACGAGCACGACCAGCGGCTAGAGCTCGCGCTTGCCCGCCAGCGCGACGACACCACTGCCTGGTTGCATGAGCAGGTGGCCTCCCGTGTCCATGAGGTCAGTACGGCCCTGGGTGAGCTGCGCAGCCTGGCCGGGGACGATCCGGCGGTGGCCGAGGTCCTGGCTCGGCTAGAGCGGAGCACGACGGGCCTGAGCCGCGTGGTGCGCGGCCCCGTCGGCATTCAGCGTGCCGTCCAGGATCCCTGCGCGGCCAGCCCGGCCTGCGGCGACCGGCAGCCGCCGTTCTCGCTGACCCTTCGTCAGCGGCAGATCCTTGAGCTGGTGACCCAGGGGCGCACGAACCAGGAGATCGGGCGTGCCCTGGGCCTTGCGAAGAACACCGTGAAGACCTACTGGCAGCAGGCCCTGGCCGAGCTCGGCGCCCGCAACCGGGTCGAGGCCATCAGCCGGGCGCGCGAGGCCGGGCTGATATGAACTGGCGGTCACATCGGCGGCGTCCCCGGTGTGCCGGGCGGCGGCGTGAGGTCGCGGCGCCTGATCTTGCCGCTCGGTGTGGTGGGCAGGGACGCCACGACATGCACCGCCTTGGGGAGCTTGTACGGGGCGAGCTGGGTGCGGGCGAACGCGAGGATCGCATCCGGATCCGGCGCATGCCCCTGCGCCGGCACGACGTAGGCGTGTGCGACCTCTCCGAGTCTGGGGTCGGGCACCCGGCCCACCCCGACCAGGGCGACATCCGGGTGCCCGGCGAGCACCCGCTCGATCTCTGCCGGGTACACGTTGTACCCGCCGCTGAGGATCATGTCCTTGAGCCGGTCGACGATGTAGAAATGCGTGCCCTGCCGGCGCGAGATGTCGCCGGTGTGCATCCAGCCGTCTCGCTCGATGGTTTCGCGGGTTGCCGTCTCGTTGCCGTAGTACCCGAGGGTGACCAGCGGCCCGCGTACCATCAGCTCGCCATCCTCGCCCTCGGGCGCGTCCACGGTGACCTCATCGAGGGACGCCACCCGGACCTCCGTCCCGGGGAAGGCCACCCCGATCGAGCCCCTGGCCGGCGGCGCGTACGCGGCATGCGTCGTCGCCAGGCCAGAAAGTTCCGTCATTCCCCACAGTTCAAGAAGCGAAGCGCCGGCAACCTTCTCCCATGCCTCGACGACAGCATCGGAGATGGTCTGGCCGCCGACCGTGCAGCGGGTCACCGTCGTGAAGTCGGCGACCGTCGTGGCGAGCGCGTCCAGCATCATCGAGTACATGGCGGGCACGCCCTCGATCATGGTGACACCGTGCTCCGCTACCAGGCCCAGCATCCGCGTGGCGTCGAAGCGCGGCTCGAGGACCACCGTCGCTCCCGTCAGCAGCGCCGAGTTGACCGCACAGTTGCCGTAGACATGCGGCAGGGGCAGCGCGGTCAGGACCACGTCCACAGCGGACCGGGCATGCATCGCGGCGGTGTAAGCCCAGTTCAGCAGGAGCGCCTCCCGGGCCTGCATAGCGCCCTTCGGACGGCCCGTCGTGCCCGACGTGTAGGAGATGCCGCACAGGTCCCGGGGCCGGGCGGAGGACGAGTCCCAGTCGGCCGGGCCGTCGCTGAGCAGATCGGCGAGCCGCACGACGCCTGCCGGGGCATCGTCAAATGACACCCGGAGCCGGACGCCGCCCGGCAGCATGGAGCCGACCCGCTCGGTGCAGATCCCCGAGGCGAGCAGCGCCGCCGAGCCACAGTCCTCGACGATGACCGTCAGTTCCGGTGCGGTGAGCATCGCGTTGACAGGGTTGACCACGCAGCCGGCCCGCAGGATGCCGTGGTAGGCCGCGACCCACTCCCAGCGGTTCTCCGAGAACAGGGTCACCCGCTCGCCGGGCCGCACGCCGTGCCGGCTCAGGCCGGCCGCGACCTGGCTGACGGCGGCGTCGAGCTCGGCGTAGGTGAGGGTCCGGTCCCGGCAGATGAGCGCGGTCCGGTCGCCGTGCCGCGCCGCGGCGGCACCGATCATGTCTGCGGGATCCAAAACGCGCACGTCAGCCGACCAGGGCAGCGGGGAGGTCCGCGGGGATCTCCGAGTCGGCTAGCGGGCGGACGGCGATGACCGCGGAATAGGTCTCCTCGCCGATAAGCAGGCCGGTCTCGTCGAACGGCCAGGAAATGAGCATCTGCATCGTGATCTCGTGGACTGCCTCGGGCTGGCTGGTCTGCAGGCCCATTCCCACCACGAACGCGCCAGGGACGAAAGACGTCATCACCCCGTCGGTGATGATGATGTCGTCGGCGACCGTGAGCCGGTCGATGTCGAACTGGAAGTACAGCTGCCCCAGAGCCTGACGCTGGAAGTAGAACGCCCGGATCGCTTCGAGCGAGGCCGGCTGCAGGTCCTCCGGGGCACCCCACGTGCGATACTGCTGGCGCAGAGGGGAGATCGTCGCGAGGAGCGCGTCCACGTCCTCGCTGACCTCGCCCACCATGTGCGCGCGCAGCACCTTCAGCTGCTCAACGTGCTTCGAGTTGCTGGTCTGCGCGATGCGGGCATCGACGTAGTCGATCATCGCGGTGCGGTTGATGGTCATCTCAATCTCCCAGATCAGGGCTTCCGGTAAACCGGATGCGAGGCTGGCCCCATTGAACGCGCGGGCTTGCTCACTGCCCATCTCCGAATGGAGAGGGGGTCGAACTCCGCGTTCGGGAAAACCGCAGCGACCAGGTCACCCCCACGCGCCGGTTCATCCCGGCGATGATGCTCACACAACTCGGCTTCTACGCCGCTTTGTCCACCCCCCGCAATTGCTGCTCGTCCTGCACCTCAACGCGATCGCCGGCACGGCCGCGCCCTCCGCGCTCGGCGTGGTCACCGGATTCGGCGCGCTGAGCGCCCCAAACGTGTTCCCTGCCGGCGGCTCGACCCAGTGACGCCAAATAGATGATCATGCGGGCTGAAGCATCAGTTCTTCCTTAGCCGGACCCAGCGCTGGTACGACCCTCTCGGCTATGCCGGAAAACGCGTCCATGAGGCCAAACGAAGGGGTCAGGGTTCGCCGCGCCAGCAGGGTGTCGCCGCGGGGAAGGGCTCGAGTCGTTGAATTAGGAGTCCCTTAACGACGCCTGAGCGCGGGCTTATGGTGCTGACGCCGACTCTGGGCACATGGCAAACACACCACGCATCAGCAAGGTGAAGAAACTGACCCTCGCGGCGGCCGGATCGGCCGCACTCCTCGCCTTGGCGGCCACGGGCACCGCCGTCGCGAGCCCGCAGGCCACACCGGCGGCGGCGGAGACCACAAGCGTCACGTCCACGATCACCGCGACCCCCACGCCCATCGAGAGCCCACGCGACGACCGCGGCGGGGTCGATGACCGCGCTACCCCCACGCCGACCGAGAGCCCACGCGACGACCGCGGCGGGCTCGACGATCGCGCTACCCCCACGCCGACCGAGAGCCCACGCGACGACCGCGGCGGGCTCGACGATCGCGGTCGCGATGACGACGGTGGGAAGGATGATCGCGGCGGGGTCGATGACCACGGCGTCCGCGATGACCACGGCGTCCGCGATGACCACGGCGGGCACGGGGGCTTCGATGACCGTGGAGGGCGTGACGACCGCGGCGGGCACGGGGGCTTCGATGACCGCGGGGGGCGTGACGACCACGGTGGGAAGGACGACCGCGGCGGGCACGACTAGCCCGATGTGACCTGGGCGAAGAGCCGCCCTCGGCCTTTCTGGCGTCCTCAGGGAAAGCACCTGCTGAGCCGGCCCTTTGCCAGTGCGGAAACCGTGCAGCTGGAGGTCGTCCGGGTCAACGTCGCCGGCTTCTCCCTCTAGGGAGAAGCCGAACAACACCTGAAGAGCCTCTTCGCCGAGGTTGAGAGGATGGAACGGCAGCGAGTGAGAGAGACGCCGCCCTTCGGACGCCACCGTGCTCAGGGGGACAACTGGCAGAGACTGATGCTCTTGTCTGGAGGCTGTGAATCTCGGTCATGCCCATTGATGCCCAGCCGATACCTACAGGCCACGTTCAGGCAGGGCCGACGCCGAGCGCCGAAGGTCTCTCCAGAAAGAGATCATCCGTTGGCTCAAGCGCTACATCGCCCGCGAGATCTATAAGGCCCTGACCAGGCAAGACAGCCCTGAGGAACGAGCAATTAGGGCCCCTTGACAGACAGGCCTCTTGACAGACATTGGGGGCATCCTGCGAACCCTGGCTCTTACGCGTGGCGATCATCCCGGAGCCGGGGCCCCGCCGGAGGCGCACCCTCATCACAGCAGGTCAAACGCGGGACAGTATCCTGCCGCAGCCCATGATTGACCCTCGTCAGGAGCCTCCTGTGAAGTCCCTCTCTATCCCGAGCCTTGTGCTCGGAGCAGTGTTGGCCATGCCGGCGTTGACCGGATGCAGCGATCCCGGCAGCGATTCCGCGCCGCCTATGGAACAGTCGGCAGCTCAGTCCGAGCAGCCGGCCCCTACCCCCATGCCTACGGCCAAGATGGGAGATCCGGTCGTTGATCAGGATCCGGACGGACCTGCTCCAGATCTCGAGGGGACCCCTTACGACTGGAGCAGCGAGTTCACGGTAACGAAGGTAGAAACAGGCGTAGAGCTGATCAAGAGCAACACTGAGGTCGTTGAGGACGCCAAACCCGCCAACGGTCAGTTCGTCGTACTGCACGTCAAGGTGAAGAACGTAGGTAAGACACCCAACACTCCCGCCACCTCCGAGCTTCAGTACCTGATTCAGGACGGTACGCGTTACGCGGGAATCGACCTCATGGGAGCTGACTGCCGCGATGAGCTGGATAAATCGCTACAGCCAGGGACCAGCGCCGAAGGGTGCTACTTCTTCGATGTGCCCGATGCGGTTGTGCCCCAGCAGGCAGAGCTCCACGCTCAGTGGCCGCATAACGGAAGTGCTGGCGTGCTCGTGCAGCTTCAGTAGGTCGCCGCTGCCACAGCGGCCCGGAGTCGCCGGTGGCTTGGAGGGAAGTCAGCCCCAGTAGTGGTGCATGCGGTAACCAGTGAGCACTGTCCAGCCTTGGGAACGGAGGTGGCGCACGATCTCTTCGCCTTCTTCTGGATGGAACCCCTCGATGGACGAGACACGGCCGCCGTTGTCGCCGTAGATGAACGTCTTGAAGTGTTCGTCCGTCCAGTATCCGAAGTTGCTGGGCCGCGGACCCCAGTCGCCTTCACTCCACATCGGGTGCCTATCCAGCTTGAAAGGCGCGTCGTCGGGAGGGCAGACAACCTGCCAACACTCGTCGTCGTCGAGTTGCCAGATGTTCTCGTCTTCATCTGGATGGGCTTCGAGGTAGGTGTCGGCGTAGTAGTCCAGGTACCGCCGGTCGTCCACCTCCGCCCCGGCCGCCCGGGCCTCGCCATAGGTAGTGGCGGCGTGCACCGCTTCGATGTACCCGATGTGCTCCTGGAACACGCGGTAATCCTCGATGCAGAAGACTCCGGCCCACTCGCCCGCGACAATGGTCCCTTCGGGATAGTTGCCGTCAGGGTCCGGTGTCGGATCCGGATCATCGTCTCCCTCCGGAGCGTCGGACTCCGTCTGCGGCACGACAGGCCAGATCAAGGGCCGGGGCCGGGAGACCTCCTCATCTCGGAAGGCCGCGACCAGGCTGAGCACGACTCCGTGCACGGTGCTCAGCGTGTACGGAGGCGGGAACGCTGATTCGAAGTCGGCGCCGGCGTCACCGTAGGTACGGAGCTCGACATGGTCGTGATCGGCGAGCCTGACCAGGTAGAAGGCGAGTCCCCAACTTTCTGCCCGCTGTGTTTCCCCGCTCGGTGACACGCTGGGGCACAGGGCTACGGCCTGGACCAGCTCGTTCGTGTCGGCCTCAAGCCACCAGTCAGTCATTCGACGCTCCCTGTGAGTCTTCGTCATCGTCCTGGCCGGCAAGAAAACCCTGCGCCATCGCCTTGACGGCGAAGGCGTCCAGATCGCCACGGCCGAGGAGGATGAATCCGCCTTCGTCGTAGGCGCACCAGGCGATGTTCAGGCCTGGGCGAACCCGTCCGATGCCTTCCCAGAAATGGCTGGCCGAGCCGGGAGACCCCCCCTCCCAGCCGTAGGAATCTTCGCTATGGATTGCGTCCACGAGCGGCTCGGGCGGTCCCGACCGTCCGTCGGGCTGCTCGAGGGGGAAGAACACCCAGGTGTTATCGCACTGGCCGGCGGTGTACGGCACGCCGTTGATGTTCAGACGGACCCCCACGGTGCCGTCGTACCACGTCCGGTTGAACTCTTCTTCTTCTTCCTCCTCCTCGTCGAGGGGTGCGTCCACCTGGCCCTTGTCGCTCAGCGACAGGAGATCGGCGACGCCATCCGGGTCATCACAGGCGATGTCGACGGCCGCGTGGGACGGCAGGGAGAACAACTCCGGACGATGCCCGGCCGCATGGGAGATCGCGTCCGCTCCCGGGCCGAGGTCACGCACCTCGACGGTCTCGCCGTGCTCAACATGGACCTCGACGACACCGCGTCGGCGAAGCACGTGGACCCGCCTCTCGCCGCCGAGAATCTGCCAGACCTTCATAGACATCACAGAGCCGTAAGGGATACCGGACACCCGGCGCTCCCAGGACCCCTGGAATAGCGGCCTGCCCTGGTAGACGGCCAGCAGTTCCTCCCCGAAATACTCGGCAACCTCAGTAATCTCAGTGGGGGGCCATGTGTCAATCTCGATCTGGACGCGGCCACCGCCGGTCAAAGTACGGCAGAAGATCAGAAGGCTGCCGTCACGCAGCCGGTCATCGATCTCGGCCAGTCGGTCCCGCACCTCGTCATCCACCGGGACCTGGGTGCGATCCAGGCTGTCCAGCACGAGACGCCGGGCGCGCGCGGCCCGCAGCTTGGGAGGCTTCGGCCAGATCACGGGCGATGGCGCCACATCCTCCACCGGTTCCGGGGCGGCCATCGGTTCCGGGGTGGCAATGGGCGTCAGGACGCGCCGCGCGGCACGGCGTGCGACCGCCGGGGCCGTACGCAGGCGCCAGCCTGTCGTCATGGTGGAGAGGCCATCGGATGTCAGCACGCGCCACTCCTGCGGACTCCAGGCGATCACCACAGGGCTCCGCCACCTCTCGACGCCCAGATCGCGAGCTTCGTTGTCGGTCAGACCCGCCACTGCCAGGCCGGAGGTCGTCGATTCTCCGTCTGGATCTTCGCACTCCACCTTCCACCAGGTATGTCCGCCGCTCCTCGTGGCGGGCGCGTAACGCGACCTCCGGCCCCAGCCATCGATGTTCGCCCGACCGGTGGGGAAGATATGGATGGTGCGACCCCCGGCATCAGGAAACTCGCCCTCCTGAGTCCCGAGCCGCGCGGGACCTACCTCCGCCACTCGTTCGCCGAGGTCGATTCGCATGACCGTCCGAGTGAGGACGTCCCAAATGTCCCGATCGAGGGAGTGCATTGGTCCTCCAAGTCGTCGAAGAAGTCGGGACGGAACCGGATGGATGCGGAAACTTAGTGACCGCCCCCCGCACCGCCGCCTCTCGAGCGGAACGTGTGTGCGGGGGGCCTGTCCCGTTGGGCTACGGCGCGAAGGACGGCGTCGTGGCGATGCCGATGCCGATGACCGTGGCGCAGAACAGCCAGAACACCACAGCCCCAGGGAGCCGGCGTTGATGTCGTGCAGCCGGCCGAGCGTGTCCTTGAAGTGAGGAGACCGCGTGTGGGTTGCGGGGTAGGCGCTGTCGTTGTACGGCTCGCGCCGGGCGAGCGCGTCGGTCCCTCATCGCTGAGTTATGGGCCTGGAGTCGTCGTCGTGCAATTGGGGGCTGGGGCCCGGATAGGGACTAAAGGTGATGCCTGTCCGCGCATGAGCAGCGGTCGCCGCTGCACAGGTCGCATCGTCCGTTGTTGCAGTAGGTGCAGGTCCCATAGCCGCTACCCATGGTCATCCGCCTTCTCTGTCGTCGGGGGGCCTAATCGTGATTGGCACTTGGGTAACATACATCCCTTGTGTGAACTAAGTCCACAGTCTCGCGACGGTCGACCACTTTCGTGATGTTCAGGCATCAACCGGGCCGTACGGTGGCAGGCACACGCTGTCTCACAAGGCTGTTGAGGCGCTGCCCGCATGCCGAACGCGGTGAAGGAAGATGGCCACCAGCGTCAGGACGGGCCAGAAGAGGTGGCCGATCAGCCCGGCGCCCGTGAAGGACCGGCGAAGTTCGATCAGGCCGCGGGACCAGCCTGCGCGCAGCGCCGTCGCGGTCGGGTTCACTGGGCCACCCCTTCCAGGTGGTTCGCTGCTGCTTCGTCCCGGTCGCGCCACCAGGGCCTCATCGATCCCTGGCCGGCACGAGCGCGGGCCGATCCTTGTCGACCGCATCGGGCCCTCATCGGGGCCCGGGTTCGGCTCGGCCGGCCACTCAATCGTTGCGGCTTCGCCATCAAGCATTAGCTTGCGACCGGCGTGACCGGTGGGAGGCTTGCGACCTCTGGGAAATATGTGAAGTTTCCCGACAAGGCGCTGTCGGAACTGCTAAGAAGTTGCGCGGCAAGGATTCACAGCAGAGAGGTTCGGCATGGACCGCGACGGCCACCCGAGATCCCACGAAGAGGATCCTCTCCAGCAGATCGATCCTTGGGGCATCGACCAGAACAACGAACCCGAGCGCCCGCGCGGCGACGTGCTGTCCGACGGTTGGACGCCCGGACACGAACCGGCTCGCGTCGATGGCGACGACTCATCGGACCTCGTCTGGGTGGACCAAGAGCGGGTCGAGGACCACGAACAATCCGAAAGCCTCGAAGGCTTCGAGTATCTCTACCGCTCCGAGGGCGACGAGGCGTCCCACGACCACGAGCGGCCGGACGGCGAGAACTGGGACCCCGACGGGGAAGAGGACCGCGGCTATCTCGGTTCGGGCTGGACCGGCGAGAACGACCTGGAGGAGGAGAAGAAGGGCGGCAAGAACAAGCAGCTCATCCTCGCCATGGTCGCGATCGTCGTGCTCGCGGTCGCGGGCGGCTGGATCGTGTCCACCTCGGTCGGCTCCAAGCCGGACGCGGCGTGCTCGACCCCCGGCCACTGCGCCTCGGTCCAGCAGGACCCCGCGCTGACCGATGGCCCAACCGTCGGCCCCAGCCTCACCGACCCGGCCACCGAGTCCACCGCCGGGACTGACGAGACGACGGCGCCCCCCAGCGAGACCCCCACGCCGACGGCCTCCCAGGTACGGCACACCCGCCAGCCCACGTCCCGGCCGACTCCCACGCGCACCCGCGCCCACCCGCCCCAGCCGTCACCAACGTCCAGCAGCCTCCCGCAGCAGCCGGAGACCCCCAACCCCCAGCCATCCCCGACGCCCCCGCCGACCACGCAGGCGCCAAAGCCGGCCCCGAGCCCGACGAAGACCCAGGACGGCGGCCTGCTCGGCTGGCTGTTCTGAGCGACGGGCCGGCTGCCTGCAGGCCAACAGCAACCGTCCGCCGGGCGGCGTTAGCGGGCGGCGTCCAGGCGGGTGCGGTGTTCGCTGTCGAGCTTGATGTCCAGGGCGCCCAAGGCCTCCTCCAACTGGGCGAGTGAGCTCACGCCGACGATGGGGATCGTCGTGACGTCTCCGCCGATCAGCCAGGCCAGTACTACCTGGTTGACGGTCGCGCCCAGTTCGCGCGCGATCTCCCGCAGGACGATGAGCCCGCGCACGGTGCCGGGGTGGTCGTAGGCCTCCGGGATCGGCCGGTCCTCGCGGGTGTACGCGCCGAACATGAGCGTGTTGTACGCCCACAGGGTGAGGCCGGGCTCCGAGCGCAGGTAGTCGAGCATGTCGTCCTGGGCCAGGACGTGGCCCGACTCGGGCAGCCGCACTCCGGGCCGGGGCCGCAGGTAGGTGTGGCGGAGCTGCACGTTGGTGTAGAGCGGCCAGCCGCCTGCCCTCGAGGCGGCACGGGCACGCTCCAGGCGCCAGGCCGGCATGTTGCTCGCGCCGATCTCGCGGACCTTGCCCGCCTGCGCCAGTTCGGCGAAGGCGCCCAGGGTCTCCTCCAGGGGGACGGAGCGATCCTCGATGTGAGCCCAGTAAACGTCGATGTGGTCGGTGCCCAGCCGCCGCAGGCTGCCCTCGGCGGCCGCGGCGATCGCCGCGGCGGACAGGCCTTCGGCGGAGTCCAGGGTCCGGTCGCCGGGAACGGTCGGCCGGGCGCCGCATTTGGTGCTCAGTACGATCCGGTCGCGGTTGCCCCGGGCGGTCAGCCAGCGGCCGATGGCCAGCTCGCTCTCGTCCCCGGTGGCGCCCTCGTTCCAGAACGGATAGTTGTTCGCGGTGTCCAGCAGGGCACCTCCGGCCTCGGCGAACCGGTCGAGGATCGCGAACGTGTCCCTGTCGTCGAGGACGGTGCCGAATGGGATGGTGCCCAGGGCGAGGGGGATGTGTGTCATGTGGATCAGCCTGGTAGCTGGAGTCCACTTCAGGTCAAGTCGCGCCGCGTACTGCCGAGGGCCCGCGTACCCGGCCCGGCAGGGCGCCCTGGACCATCTACCGCGAGCGGGGCTGAGCCCTTGGTGCGACTGCTCCGGGCGCCCTTCGTGCCAGGTCTCGGGTGGCTACTGGGCCGGGATCGGCGCCGGTGCGTACACCAGGTACAGCACGCCGTTGCCGATGGTCCGCGAACTCACCAGGGTGAGGCCGATCGATTCGGCCGCTCCGTCGAACAGCCGCTGACCATGGCCGACCACGATGGGGTGCACCAGCAGCCGCAGCTCGTCGAGCATGCCGTCGCGCAGCAGCGTGCGCACCAGGGTCGGGCTGCCGGTGATGGAGATGTCCTTGCCGGGCTGCGCCTTGAGCGCGGTGAGCTGATCGTTCACGTCCTCACTGATGATCGTGGCCGGCTCCCACTCCGCCTTGTCGAGGGTGGTGGAGACGACGACCTTCTGCACCCCGTTCATGAAGTCGGCCGGCGGCTCGTCGCTGCTCTGGTGCGGCCAGTGCTCGGCGAAGGCCTGGTACGTGCGGCGCCCCAGCAGCATCGTGTCCGTCTCCGCCATCTGGCCGCCGACCACCGCGCCCATGTCGTCGCTGAAGTACGGGAAGTGCCACTTCTCCGGCGACTCGACCACGCCGTCCAGCGAGATGAACAGCCCCGCAACTATCTTCCTCATCACTGACCCCTGCCTCTCTTGTCCTTGTGTGCCCCAACCTACTCACCGACAACTCTTCCCGTCAAGATAAGTTTTCTTGTCGGAGGCACCGCCTGCGTGATGGTTCAGCACTCGAGCCTTCCCCGCGGTGGGGCCACGTATCAACCGTTCGGTGGATTTCGGAAGGGATGTGCACCGGTGATGCTCGGGACATGACAGTCATGGAGATCGACGGCAGGCCTGGAAGATGATCCAGCTCGAGGGATTGACCAAGCGCTATGGCGACAGGACGGCCGTGGATGGGTTGACGTTCACCGTCGAGCCGGGCCGGGTCACCGGATTTCTCGGGCCCAACGGAGCGGGCAAATCGACGACCATGAGGATGATCCTCGGTCTTGACCGGCCGGATGAGGGAAGAGTGCGGGTCAACGGCCGCGACTACGTGGATGCGCCCCTGCCGATGCGCGAGGTGGGCGCCCTCCTGGACGCCCGCGCCGTGCACGGCAGGCGTACGGCGCGTAACCACCTGCTCTGGCTCGCCCACAGCAACGCGATCCCCGGCAAACGGGTGGACGAGGTACTGCACCTGGTCGGGCTGGGATCGGTGACGCGCAAGCGGTCCGGCACGTTCTCCCTGGGCATGAGCCAGCGGCTCGGCATCGCGGCGGCGCTCCTCGGCGATTCGAAGGTGCTGCTGTTCGACGAGCCGGTCAACGGCCTCGATCCCGAAGGCATCAAGTGGATCCGCGAGTTGATGCGCGGACTGGCCGACGACGGCCGCACCGTCCTGGTCTCCAGCCATCTGATGAGCGAGATGGCGCTGACCGCCGACCACCTCGTCGTCATCGGCAAGGGGAAGCTGATCGCGGACGTCGAAATGCGGGAGTTCGTCCGGCACAGCTCCGGCGTGCTGGTCCGCGCGGAGGACCAGGGACTTCTCACCCGCCGCCTGACCGAGGCGGGCGCCTGTGTGGAGCCGGGCGCCGAGGGCGCTCTCGTCGTCACAGGGCTGGAGGCCAAGGAGATCGGCAGGCTGGCAACGGAGGCCAGGGTGGTGCTGTCGGAGCTGACACCCCAGCGGCTCTCCCTGGAGGAGGCGTACATGAACCTGACCCGTGACAGCCTCGAGTTCCAGGCGGTCGTGGCATGAGGGCCACCATCGCGGACACGTTCCGGTCGGAGTGGACCAAGTTCCGCACGATCCCGTCGAACATCTCCACCATGCTGACCGCCGTGGTGCTCATGGTGGGTCTCGGCACTGTCACCGCCTACCGCGCGGGCGAGGGTTACCAGGCGGCGGCGAGCCGGGCGTTCGACGCCACGTACATCAGCATGTACGGCGGGTTCCTGTTCGCCGAGATCGCCGTGGGTGCGTTGGGCGTGCTGGTGATGACCTCGGAATACGTCACCGGGATGATCCGGACGAGCCTGACCGTGGTGCCGCGGCGAGGACGGCTGCTGGCCGCCAAGGTCGGATTGTTCGGGGGAATCGCCCTGGTCGCGGGAGAGGTCGCGAGCTTCGCCTCGTTCTTGCTCGGGCAAGCGGCGATCGGCGCCGCCGGTGCCCCCACCGCGACGCTCGGGCAGCCCGGAGTGCTGCGGGCGGTCGCCGGGATGGGGCTGATCTGGGGGCTGGTGGGCCTGGTGGGCGTGGCACTGGGCTGCCTGCTGCGGAGCACCATGATGGCTGTCACCGTGCTGGTGGCGGTCAACTTCCTCATCCCCATCATCGGACCCAGGCTCCTGCCCGAGTCGGCTGGTGAGGTGCTGATGACGTACTGGCCCATCTCGGCCGGTCTCCAGGTCGCCACCACCGTTCAGAACGCCGACCGGCTGACCCCCTGGGCGGGGTTGGGGCTGATGGCCGCCTTCACGGCCGTGCTGCTGGCCATGGCGTTCGCCCTGTTCTACTCGCGGGATGCCTGAAGGGTTCAGCCGGTCGGAGGGGGCGACGGTTCGCGGCTCCGTCAGGCTCAGCCGGACGAGCACTTCAGGCATCCGCTGAACCGACATCGCACATGTGCCGCGAACCGCCGCCGCGGGCTACCTGCCTGCGAGATCTGCCCCGGCCCGCCGGCGTAGCGTCTTGTCCGCCAGGGCCGGCGGCACGTAGTAGCTGTCCGCCCGGTTGAGGTCGGTGCCCGGCGGCACGATCTCGTCGATCCGGTCCAGCACGTCCTCGCTCAGCACCGTGTCGGCCCCGGCCAGCAGGTCGTCGAGGTGCTCCATGGTGCGCGGCCCGATGATCACCGAGGTGACGGCCGGGTGGGCCAGGACGAATCCGACGGCCAGGTGCGGCAGCGACAGACCGGCCTCCGCCGCGAGTTTCGTCAGCTCACCGACGGCCTGGAGTTTGAGCGCGTTCTCGGGCAGCGACGGGTCGAACTTGTGGCGCTCGAAGGCCGCGCGGCCGGTGCCCGTCAGGTCGATGTCGGCCGCCTGGGTGTAGCGGCCGGACAGCCAGCCCGCCGACAGCGGGCCCCAGGTCAGCACGCCCATCCCGTACTTCTGCGTGGTCGGCAGCACCGCCGCCTCCACACCGCGCGCCAGGATCGAGTACGGGGGCTGCTCGGTGCGGAAGCGGACGTGGCCGCGCCGCTCGGATGCCCACTGCGCCTCGACGATCTGCTCCGCCGGGAAGGTGGAGCTGCCCACGGCCCGGACCTTGCCCGCCCGGACCAGGTCGGTGAGGGCGGAGAGCGTCTCGTCGATGTCCGTGGCCGGGTCGGGGCGGTGGATCTGATACAGGTCGATGTAGTCGGTGCCCAGGCGCCGCAGGCTGTTCTCGACCTCGCGGACGAGCCAGCGCCGGGAGTTCCCGCCGTGGTTGGCGTCCGGGCCCATCGAACCGTGGGCCTTGGTCGCCAGGACGACGTCGTCGCGACGGCCCTTGAGCGCCTTGCCGACGATCTCCTCCGACTCTCCCCGCGAATAGATGTCGGCGGTGTCGACGAAGTTGATTCCAGCGTCGAGGGCGCGGTGGATGATGCGCACGCACTCGTCGTGGTCCTCGTTGGCGAGGGCGCCGAACATCATCGCGCCGAGCGCGTACTGGCTGACCGAGATGCCCGTGCCGCCGAGGATCCTGCGCTTCATGAGGTAATGCCTCCTGCGGATCGTTTCGTGGATACGGATCCAGCCTCAACCCGCGCCGGGCCCGGTACCAGGCCCGGCCTAACCTGGGTCTGACAGACCCCCCCAAACCGCACGCCGTCGCATAATGGCAGGTATGGGCCATGCTGAGGACGAGATCGGGCCGTTCCTGAAGGCGCGGCGGGCCGCGCTGGACGCCGCCACGCTCGGCCTGCCGGACGGGTTCGCCCGGCGGCGGGTACGCGGCCTGCGCCGCGAGGAGGTCGCCCAGCTCGCCGGGGTCAGCGTCGACTACTACACCCGCATCGAGCAGGGCCGCGCGCACGCCGTCTCCGACGCGGTGGTCGACGCGGTCGCGCGGGCGTTGCGGCTGACCCTCGACGAGCACACGTACCTGCGCAACATCACGCAGGCTCGGCGGCGGGCCAGTGCCGATGCCGGCGTCTGCGACGCGGGCAGAGGCCCCCGGCCGCGAGTGCGGCCGCAGATCCAGGAGCTGCTGGACGCGATGGACGACACCGTCCCCGCCATCGTCTACGGCCCGGGCACGGACATTCTGGCCTGGAACCGGATCGCCGGCCGGATCTCGTTCGACTTCGACGCCCTCCCCGAGGCGGACCTCAACGGCGCCCGGCTGATCTTCCTGAATCCCGACGCCAAGGCGCTGCTTCCCGAATGGGAGCAGGACGCGGAAGAGACGGTGGCGAGCCTCCGCGCGGAGATCGGGCGCCGTCACGACCAGTCCCGGGTGCAGCGTGTCGTCTGTGATCTACGGGAGGCGAGCGAGGAGTTCCGGCACTACTGGGAGGCGCAGGCGGTGTGGGAACGGAGCCGCGGCACGAAGCGCATGCTGCACCCGGAAGTGGGCGAGCTGGTGCTGACGTATGAGGCGTTCGCGTTGCCGACCGATCCGGGCCAGCGCCTGTGCACGTACACGGCACCGAAAGGGTCGGCGACGGAGAAGGGGCTGAGAGCACTGGCGGAGCGGGTCGGCGCGACCGCCTTCTGAAGGCCTCGGTCTTCCGATCAGTAGTAGCCGGTGATGACGGCGGAGTTGAAGCCGCGCGTCTGGCCGTTGGGGATGGCCAGGTCGATGTGGCCGTACAGCTCGTCGATGTAGGTGTCGAAGAACCCGTCGTCCTCGTTGAGCTGGCCGAAGGTCGCCGGCCGGGGGTGCTGTGCTCGGCGGGCGCTTGGGGTCCGAGAAGGCGATAGACCGGGCAAAAGTCGGAAGTGTGCCACTAAACAAGAAGTATCGCCTGCCCGTCGGTGCTTGATCCGGGCTGTTTCTTCGGGGATGTGTGGACAAGGGCACTCATGCGTGACCGGCCGTCGCGAGGTCCTTCTGGTTGCCGGCACCCGCGCGGGCACCCCGGAACGGGGCCGGTGCGTGTCTTGGCGGGAAGGGGGTGGCGGCGCATGTCCGGGCGGGGAGCGGACGGGGGGCGGACCGGGCTGGTGAGGAGCCGGCTGCTCGTGGAGTTCGCGGACGCTCCGCCGTCCTGCCTGACCATGGTGATCGCCCCTGCCGGGTTCGTACGCGACCGCATGCGACCGATTGCGCAGGTTGAGCCTGGTCGTGACATCGTGCAGGACGGTCTTCACCGTGCGCTGCGAGTACGACAGGGCGGCCGCTATCTCGGCGGTGTCGTACCCCTCCGCGATCAGGCGCAGCACCTCGATCTCCCGATCGGCGAGACCGGTGAAGTTCAGCCCGCGCGGGCCGAGCACATCGCGCTGGATCATGCTGACCTGGGACAGGAGCCTGCCGAGGAGGTCCGGTGGGATGCTGCCGTCACCGGCGGCAGCGGACTCGATCACCGAGATGAGGCGTTCCGGGGTGGCTTCGGCGCGCCGCACCACACCCGCGACGCCGATCTCCACCACCGCGAGCAGCCCGGTGTCGTCGACCTTTCCCGCGACGACGACCAGCCGAAGTTCGCTGCGACAGCGCAGGGCCCGCAGGACGCGCAGAGTGTCGGAACACACGCCTGTCGGTGACGACGAGCGCGACCCGTGCCTCGTCGAGCCGGGTCTGTTCGAGGACGCGGACCTCGGGACGCGGCCGGAGCCGGCTCACCACCCCGGCGCGGGAAATGGGGTCGTGCGCATGGACGACCACCGCGATGCGTTCCACCCGACCTCCGTTCGACTCGACGAAGGCAGGATGCGTCCACGACCTTAACGTGTGGTCAACAGCTCAACCGGGACGCCTCTCCAGGTGGAGCCGCTAGGGCTGGTGGACGTGCGGGGTGGTGGTGCTCAAGGGCACGAACCCGAGGCGTCGCAGGATGGGGCGGCTCTGGCTGGAGGCGTCGACCTGCAAGTAGCGGTAGCCGCGTTCGGCCGCGATGCGGGCGCGAAATGCGACCAGTGCTCGGTAGATGCCCTGTCCGCGCCAGGCTTCCACGGTGCCGCCGCCCCACAGGCCGGCGAACTGAACGCCTGGCGGCAACTCCATGCGGGCCGAGCTCACCGGCAGGTCACCTGCCATGGCGACGACCGCGGCGAGCGTCTCCGGCTCCTTGGCGAGTTGGGCGAGCAGCTGACGTCTGAGCTTGGAGCCGTCGGTGCCGAATGCCTGCTCATGGACGTCCGCCATCAGCTCCACCCCGGCCGGGTCGGTCACCGGGCGCAAGTGCACGCCCTCGGGAAGTTCGACGTTGGTGGGCAGGTCGCTGACCTGGGCGACCATCAGTGTCTCCTCCGGTTCGGGCGCGAAACCGGCCGTCCGCAGCCGGGCCGCGAGGTCGGCGGGCCGGTCGTGGGCGTACAGCTTCCACTCGAACTCGCGGCCCATCGCAGTGAAATAACGCACCTGCTCCGCGATCGCGGTATCCGCGGTCGTCTCGTCCAGGTCCGACCAGATGACACCATTCCAGCCATGGTCGGCGCCGAGCTGCCGCACCACGCCGCCCACTCGCTCGACCCGGGCTTCGGGGCCGTCAGACTGGGCGTTCTGCCGCATCTGATGGTCGAACGTCGCCAGCACCGCATCACGATCCATCCGCCCACCGAACCAGCGACGAGGTGATGGAGCAACCGGATTTCGCGACGGTCCCGCTGTGCTACGAGAAGCGCGTTCTCCTCGGGTTCGAACCCGTCGCGGGGCAGCCGCCTTGTGCCGGGGGAATGAGCATTTTGGAAGAATCATGCCCTGAAGGGCCTGCCCGCTTCAGTGGCGGTCGCCTTGCGAATAGCGCGGAATCCCTTACGGGGACGGCTCGCTCAACTAGGGTTTTGCATCGGATCGGACCTTCTACGTCCGGTCAAGGGGCTTGTCTCGGCGGTGAGTGCCGTGGCGAGCCCCGTCTCATGTACGGGGCACCGGTCACCGGTCCCCTTCACCTGCGGGAATCGGTCACTCGCGTTACGCACTCGCCCTGTGCTTCGACGGCACTGACGTCCTCGTGGTGCCGGCGCCCTCGGTGGTGCTGATGTCGTCGTGGTGATGACCTCGTGGTGCTGGGCGGGTTGGGCGACGTTTGTCGTCGTCCTTCGTCGCGGTGGGGGTGTCTTTCATCGGCACCAGTACGCCAACCTCGGGTGAACAGGCGGCGCGGGGCCGGGGTTATTCGGTGGATTCGCTCCTTCCGTGTCTCATACAGTCGCCGGACGCACATCGTCACCGGGAGCAGATCATGCGAGTCCACTACCCTCGCACTCCCCACCTGCCCTGGTCGCCGGGGGCGGCCTCGGACGATGTGCGTGCCCGCGGCCTGTCGGGGCTGGCGGGCCGGGAGGTCGTCATCACCGAGAAGCTGGACGGGGAGAACACGACCATGTACCCGGACGGGTTGCACGCCCGTTCGCTGGACTCGGCGCATCATCCGTCCCGCGCATGGGTCAAGGCCCTGCACGGCAGGATCGCCAAGGCGATTCCGCCGGGCGGGCGGGTGTGCGGGGAGAACCTCTACGCCCGGCACTCGATCGCCTACCGGGACCTGGAGGGCTGGTTCTACGCCTTCTCTGTCTGGAACGGCGACTTCTGCCTGGACTGGGACCAGACCGTGCGCTTCACCCGGCGGCTGGGAATCCCGGTCCCGCGGGTGCTGTGGCGCGGCACCTTCGACGAGCGGGTGCTCAGGGCGCTGCGCCTGGACACCGCTCGGCACGAGGGCTACGTCGTGCGGACCGTCGAGGGGTTCCAGCACGAGGAGTTCGCTCACCGCGTGGCCAAATGGGTACGGCCTGGGCACGTGCGAACCGATGAGCACTGGATGCTCGCACGCGTCGTCGAGAACGAACTGAGCCCTGCCGCCGCCCTGTGGCAGGTGCGTTCGGGCGGCGGCGCAGACGTGCCATCGCTCCTCGCCGCGGTAGGCCTGGCCAGTGGCGACCTGCGCTGGCCCGCCGTACTGGAGAGTCTGCGCGGGGCCGCCGCGCCCGAGCGCTTGCGCGGGCCCGCCGTACCGGAGCCCGCGGTCGTCGAACGGGTCGAAGCGGCCGTGGCCGAGGTCTCCGCTCGGCTCGATCTGCTGGGCCGGTCCGGGGATGCCCGGCTGGCGGGGGTGCTGGGGGCCTTGTTCCACGGTACGCACCGCTCCTGGCTGGCGCCCCGATTGGTGGCGCCCCTCGGCATGCCCCTGGCGCGGCGGGTCGCCGATCTGGCCGAATTGTCCGCCCGCCTGCACCGCCCGTTCCCTGACGAGGCGCGCAGGGCCGGTCTGGTACGGCTCGCCGCAGCGACCGACGTGGGCGTCCTGCATGCGGTCGCCGCCGCGGTCCTGGCCAGGGGCGGAAGCGCCGACGGCGATGCCGGAGCCGCCGCCGAGGCGGGCGAGCAGGTCGACTGGTCTGAACTCCACGCCGAGGAGGCCTGCCTGCTCGGCGAGGCGCCACTGGAGCCGCTGCGCGCAGGCCTGTGCCGGGCGCTCGGCGGGTGCGATCCCCAGGTGGCGGATCGGTGCTGGGCCGAGGCCCGGGAGGCGTACGCGCTGGGCCGGATCGCCACGGTCGAGGAGGCTCTGGCGCTGAGCCGGCGGTGGCGATCGGGCCGGTTTCCCCGGCTCGTCATCATGGTCGGGCCGTCCGGCAGCGGGAAGAGCACCTTCGCCCGTGCCCTTCCGGGCGTCGACGCCGTCGTGTCGCTCGACGACCTGCGCCAGACCCGTGGATCGCGGTCGGACCAGCGGGCCAATCCGGCGGTACTCCGCGAGGGCCTGCACCGGCTCGACGCGCTCTTGGCCGGTGGCGGGACGGTCGTCTGGGACGCCACGGCCCTGAACCGGCACCAGCGTTCGCTGGTGCACGCCGTGGCCGGCCGCCGTGACGCGCTGACGACGCACGCGGTGATGCTGGTCCCCGGTGACGTGCTGGCCAGGCGTAACGGCGGCCGCGCGCACCCGGTGCCGGCGGAGGTGCTCTCGGCCCAGCTCCGCCGCTTCTCCCCGCCCTATCCGGGAGAGGCGCACCGCACGTGGTACATCGGATCGGAGGGGGACGTCCGTGACGTCGCCGGGTCTCTGGACGGCGAGGAAGGCTGAGCATGCGGACGAGTGAAGAGGTCTACCACCGGGTCCGCTGGGACCCGCGCTTCGATCCCGCGCGGTTCGTCCTGGGGATCAACGTGCGCGAGTCCGCGGCCAAGCGCGTGCCGCTGCCCGCCTTCGTACCCGGAGGGGACATCCCCTGGCATCGGATCCTGTTCGTGGAGGCGGACGGCGAGGTGGTCTGGGACCGGTCGGCGGGCGTGGACCGCATCGACTCCTCGCAGGCCAGCCGGGTGCGAAGTCCGCGCAGACTCCGGGCGCCGTTCTTCACGGCCAGAACACCGTTCGCGTGGGATCCCGCCGTGGGCTGGCAGCCCGCGGAAGACGTACCGACCGGGCGGGCGCCGACGGCGGCCCGCCTGCGCGTGGCGCCGACGGCGGCCCGTCTGCGCGTGCTGACCTGGAACACCCTGTGGGATCGCTACGACAGCGACCGAATCGACACCGCCCGGCGCAGGCCGCTGCTGCTGGACGCCCTTGAACAGGCGGACGCGGACGTCATCGCGCTGCAGGAGGTCGAGGCCGAGCTGCTGAGCATGCTGCTGTTGTCCCGGTGGGTCCGCTCCGGATACACGTTGAGCACCGACCCGGCGGGCCGGGATGTCGACGACGGCGGGCTCCTGCTGCTCAGCCGCCTGCCCGTGCGGGAGGCGGGCGTGCATGTCCTCGGTCCGCACAAATCCGTCGCCGCCGTCACCGTGGAGTCCGCCGCCGGGCCGATCGTGGTGGCCGTCACGCATCTCACCAGTGATCACTCCGAGAACGGTAAGGCCAGGCGTGAAGCCGAGCTCACCCGGCTCGCCGAGGTGCTCACCGGGCTGGACGGGGACGTGATCCTGCTGGGTGACCTGAACGACGGCGGTAGCGGGCCCGCCGGGGTGCTCGGCCTGCGGGACGCTTGGACGGAGGTGCACGGCCCTTCGGACCCGACCGTGACCTTCGACCCGCGGGTCAATCCGCTGGCGGCGCTGTCCTCGCTCTCCGGCCGCGCCTCCCGGCTCGATCGCGTGCTGCTGCGCGGCCCCGGCCTGCGAGCGGCCACCGCGGTCCTGCGGGGTGACTCTCCGGCGACCCCCGACGGCCTGTTCATATCGGACCATTACGGCGTGATGGTGGACGTCGCCATCGGCGAGGGCGAGGGCGAGGGCGGTGGCGCAGGCCAGGGCGAAGGTACGGGCCAGTTCACGGGCGAGGGCGAGGGTGAGAGCCGGAGCGGGCGCGGGGCCGCCGGCACCCTCGACGCGCGACCCACGGCACGGACGGCAGTGGTCTGGATCCCTCCTGGAGAGCTATGGCCGAGGATCCAGGAGATCCGCCAGGAGCACGACCCCAAGGCCCGCAGATGGCCGCCGCACGTCACGCTGATGTTCGGTTTCGTGCCGGAATCCGACTTCGAGGAGGCGGTGCCCATCCTGGCCGCCGCCGGGGCCGCGACCGTCCCGTTCACCGCGCGACTTGAGGGCGTCCACGCTTTCCCTCATCGTGAGGGCGCCGTGGTCTGGCTCGACCCGGCCGCGGCCGGGTCGGAACCGTGGGCGGGGCTACGCGGCGCGCTGGAGCGCGGATTCCCCCGCTGCCGGGGCGGCGCCGCGGGCTACGTCCCGCATCTGAGTCTGGGAAGGACGCGCGATCCGCGCCGCCTCGTCGCCGACTGCGCGGCACGGCTCGGCGGCATGTCCGCGCGTGTCGGCGAGCTCGTCGTGCTGTCACGCAGGGGTGCGGAGCCCATGCGGCCTCGGCTGACCGTCGCCTTGGGGACCGGGGAGGTGCGCCGGCTCGACGACGAGACCGGCGCACCCGACGACCAGGTGCCGGACCTGGGACGCCCAGGGGTCACCCCCGGCACGGGCCACGGGAACGTCGCGGAAACACGTCCTGGAAACGCGCCGGGAGCGGAGCGGCGCTCCTGGCGCGATCCTGAGGCGGGGGAGCGGTCCAGGGTCGCGTGGGCGCAACGGGTCGTGGAGCGGCTGCGCGGTTCGATGGCGCAGGGTGTGGTCCACGTGGCCGGGTCGCGACGCCTCGGCTGCGCGCTGCACGGTACGGACCTGGACCTGGTGGTGGCGCTGCCGGGGGCGGCCGACATCGCGGACGTCGAGGCGCGGGTCAAGACGGTGCTGCCGGAGGCCACCGGGGTGAGGCGTGTGGTCGGCGCCCGGGTGCCCGGGCTGCGGCTGCGCGTCGACGATCTCGACGTCGACCTGGTCGTCGTGGCGACCGGGAGCGTCGCGCCCACCGAGGCCGTGTCCCGCCGTACCGAGCTTGGAGAGTCGTCGGCGATCGCACTGAGCGCGGTCAGCGACGCGGACGCGCTGCTCGAGGCGGTCGGCGAGAGCCGTGTCGGCTTCGCCGGGCTGGCCCGGGAAGTGAAGGCGTGGGCGAAGGCGCGGGGGCTGGACTCGGCTCCGTTCGGCGGGTTGCCGGGTCTGGCCTGGACCGTCCTCGTGGCACGGACGGTGCGCGATGCCGGGGACCTCCCGCTCGTCGACCTGCTCCGGCACTTCTTCGGCGGGTGGGCCGCATGGGACTGGCGTGAGCCGATCGCGCTGCGCCCGGATGTCGCCCTACCCGGACAGGAGGGCCTGCCGGGCGGGACCTCGGACGCGGTGGTGCAGATCATGACCCCTACGGCTCCGATCCGCCTGTGCAGCGAGCAGGTCGGCATCAGCGGGCGAGATCTCCTGACGCAGGAGCTTTATCGCGCCTGGGAGATCGTGGAGGCCGCGGCGGAGACCGGCCGGGATCCCCGGCCCGAGCTGCTGTCGGCGCCCCCGTTGCACCGGCGTCATGCGGCGTGGGCCGTCGTGACCGTGCGAGCGGGGCGGGGCGAGGAGTTCGGTGTGACGCTGGGCCGCGTCCGCGGCCGGATGCGCGCGCTGCTCACCGCCCTGGAACGCGCGGGGACGCGGGGTGCGCACGCGTGGCCCCGGCCGTTCGAGATCGGGCCGGATTCGGCGCGGTTCGCGGTAGGGCTCGGTCGTACGCCGCCGGACGCGGCCCGGCTCGCCGAGACCGTCGGACCATGGGCCGCGGGCCTGCGCGGCACCGGTGTCGAGTGGGCCGAGTGCGGCGAGGTGCCGACGCTACGGTCCGTGTGAATGCGCCCAAAGGGCTTCCACCGGTTCGCGGGCAGTACCGGTCGTGGTGGGATGTCCGCGTATCCTGCGCGCATGCAGCGCATCCTCGTCGTCGGTATCACCGGAGCGGGGAAATCCACGATGGCGCGGACGTTGAGCAAGAGACTCGCGCTGCCCTATCACGAGATGGACGCGTTCTACTTCACCGGACCCGGCTGGGCCGTGGATGAGGATTTCTCCGTCAAGGTGGCGCGGGTCGTCTCCTCGCCGAGCTGGATATTCGACTCGTTGGGCTACCCCGAAGTCCGCGACCTGCTGTGGGAACACGCCGACACGGTGGTGTGGCTGGACTATCCCAAGCGGGTCATCATGCCCCGGGTCCTGCGACGATCGCTGCGCAGGACGCTGCTGCGCGAGCGCGTCTTCGGCGGCAACCGGGAGACATTGGCGAACTGGTTCCGCCGAGATCACCCCGCGTGGTGGGCATGGTCCCAGCACGCGGCCCGTCGCGCCGAAATCGGCCGGCGTTCCCTGGATCCTCGTTTCGGTGCGTTGCGGGTCATTCGTTTCGGCACTCCGGGGGAAGCCGGCAGATGGCTGCGGACCGTCGCAGGTGACTGACGCCTTCCGCGGCCATTCCGCACGAGACATCCGGTGCTCCGGACTCGCTATTGGACTATCGCGGCCGGCCGGCCTGGTCAGGCCGGGGCGGTAGGTGGCTCGGTGGCGGCCGTGGCCTGGAGGCCGTCGAGGATCAGGCGGAGGAACCTGGCCGGCCGGGCGGCCACGGCGGCGGGGAGGTCGGCCGGGTGGCAGGCGAAGAGGTTGAGGAGCGCCAGCACTTCCTCGGTGGTCACGTCGGGGCGCATCGCTCCCTCGGCCTGGGCTCGGTGTACGAGCGCGTCGAGCATCTCGAGCCAGTGCCCGCGCGCTCTGGCGAAGTCGGGCCTGTCCAGGAACACCTCGTCGGGCAGTTCGGCCATCGCGCTGGCGAGGGCGCCGCGGCCCGGATCGACGGTCCAGGTGAGGTGCTCGCGTAGCGCGGTCCACGCGTCGGGGACGTTCTCCTCCGACCTGCGCAGGGCGTCGGCCAGCGAGTGGACGTAGTGGTCCCCTAGCGCCGCGATGAGGGCATTGCGGTCGGGGAAGCGGCGGTAGAGCGTGCCGACGCCGACGCCGGCACGTCGGGCGATGACCTCCATGGGGGCTTCGATGCCGCGTTCGGCGACCACGGCGGCAGCCGCCGTGACGATCTTGTCGAGGTTTCTCCGGGCATCCGCGCGCACGTACGACTCCAAAGTGACCGAGGCGATCTCGGGGTGGGCAAGACGCGCTCGAAGTGGACGATGTGATTCCGGTTAGTGTACCGTCCGGACAACCGGAATCTAGCCTTCCGCTTAGGGGGTCGTAATGATCGTGGTGACGGGTGCCACCGGTTCCATCGGCAGGGCGCTCATCGAGCGGCTGGACGGCGAGGGTGAGGAGGTCCTGGCCGTACTCCGCCGTCCCGCCGACCTGGGCTGCGAGTACGTGCTCGGCGACTTCGATCGGCCGGAGACGGTCGGCGAGGCGCTGTCGGCCGGAGATCGGCTGTTCTTGAACACCTCGCCGTGGCCGGGCTTCGTGCGGGGGCATCGCGCGGTGATCGACCTGGCCAGGGAGGCGGGGGTGGCCCAGGTGGTCTCGGTCTCGGTACGGGGCGCGGCGCCAGGTGCGCCGCTGGCCGGGGGCATGCACGGCGAGGTCGACGACCATCTCAGGGCCTCCGGGGTGCCGTGGTCGATCCTGCGGCCGGTCGGCTTTATGCAGAACCTCCTGACCGACGTCCGCGACGGCCGGATCTACGGCTCCTACGGCCAGGGCCGGGTGGGCTACATCGACACCAGGGACATAGCGGACGTCGCGGCGGCTCTCCTGACCCGCCCGGTCGGTCCGGACGGTACCTACGTCCTCACCGGTCCCGACGCTCCGACGCAGGACGAGATCGCCGCCGCGGTGAGCGGCGCCCTCGGCCGCGAGGTCCGCTACGTGGACCTCCCGGTGCCGGAGATGGCCGCCCATCTGGCAGGCCAAGGCATCCCCGAACCGTTCGCCCGCGACCTCGCCCGGTTGATGGCGGACACGGGGGACGGCCGCTGGTCGACGACCACATCGACCGTGGAGGACGTCACCGGCCACCGCCCCCGCTCCTTGGCCGCCTTCCTCGCCGACCATGCGGCCACCTGGCCGGCTTGAGTGGGAGGTCCGCCGACGCCTGGAGCGGGAGCGACAGGGTGAACTGCGATCAGAGCCGTGTGCACTGACGTGCCGGAATGGGCGTATTGACAGCGAGATCGTGTGATGTGGCGGATCCGAGTGACCGCCACACCACACTGCCTTTCGTCCGGTTCAGAGCTGGGACACCCAGTACGGGGACACGTCCATCCAGCCGTTCGCGCGGGCGCCGTTGAGGCGGCCGCCGCTGGAGGTCGACAGCGTGTACCAGGAGTCGACGTAGTCCGGATCGTCGTGTCGGTGGGCACCGCCGCTACCAGCGGCGCCTCGCCCCGGGCCAGGGCCGCCCGCAGGTCCGGGCCGGCCGGCCGCACCTGCAGCAGCGCTTGCCGTCATGCCATGCGGTGAACGGGGTCAGCCGTTCGCGAGGGCCTGGACGCGGGAGTAGTCGCCGTTGAAGAGGTCCTGGTCACCGGGGAAGGTGCCGTGGTCGGCGTACTGCCAGATGGTCTGGTAGCCCCAGTTGTACGGCATGGGCCCGGGGGAGCCGTTGTAGTTCGCGAGCATCAGCGGGTTGGTGGAGGAGAAGTCGCCGATGTTGCCGGTGCACTGGCTCCACCAGCTGGTCGCCGTGTAGATCACCGGCCAGCGGCCGGTTCTGGCGTGGTAGCGGTTGCTGAACGAGAGGATCCAGTTGACCATGCCGGAGGCCGAGAGCCCGTAGCAGGCCGCGCCATAGGGGTTCCACTCCATGTCCAGCAGGCCGGGCAGCGTCATGCCGTCCCGCGACCAGCCGCCGCCGTGCGCCAGGAAGTAGTCGGCCTGGGTGGCGCCGGAGGAGGTGTTCGGCGTGGCGAAGTGGTACGCGCCGTGGATGATGCCCGCGTAGTACGCGCCGGTGTACTGCTGGCTGAAATAGGGATTGGTGTAGGTGGTGGACTCGGTCGCCTTGACGTAGGCGAACTTGGCGCCGTTGGCGGCGACCGCCGACCAGTTGACGTTGCCCTGCCAGCCGCTGACGTCCAGGCCGGGGGTCTGGGCGACGGCCGGCCTGATGACCACTTCGCCGTTCGCCGGCTCGTGCTTGGCGACCTGTGAGCCCATCCAGTCCCGTTCGGGATGGGTGACCGGATCGCCGGGCGCCGGGGGAGCCATCGGAGCGGCGGTGGCGGCCGGGGCGCCGAGGGTGACCGTGAGGCAGGCGGCGGCCGCGACGGTGAGTGCCTTGCGCGCGGAGCCGAGCGCCTTGACCAGGGGTGGGAGCGCTCTGAACAGGGATGGGAGCGCCTCGAGCCGGGATGTGAGCGCCTTGAGTCGTGGGGTGAACGCTGTCCGGGACGGGTGATTGCGTGATGCCACGTGATCCTCCGAGGGGGGTGCCGGAAGAACGGCCGCGGGGGCGGAAGGCTGCGGAAGGTTCCGTGGGCGCCGGGGCCGCGGCGGCCGCGTGGGGCGAGGAGAGCGGGAAGGCCTCCTTTCGGCCGCATATGATCGGATTTGAGTAAGTAGATATCCTTCCTAGGGTGAGTTAGGAAAGGTGTAAATTTTCCTAACTAATCGCGTCGGATTGGCAGAACTCCCGATCCCCGCAGGTCACCACGTCTGTACGTCCTCGGGCCGTCACGGAACCCGTGACGACGGACTCGGCCGTGCGCTCTGGGCGGCACGGAAGGGCGCGGAAGGGATGAGACGAGTTGTCGCCCGGCGCTTGATTCAGATGCCGTGTCGCTGGTTCGGTTGGGGGAAGTCGTGCGCCGATGCACGCAGAACCATCGTCATCAGGAAGTAGGGGACGTTAGCCCTTCATTAACCAAAAGGTCCGCATCAAGGGAGGAACCGTTCATTTCCGAGGACTTGGGTCGAACATGTCTGTGATCATGCGAATGGAAAAGGTGCTCTCATGACCTCCTCGATGTCTCGTCCCGAGATGTCACGCGGCGAAGTGTCCGACGGTGACACGCCTTCTCGTGGCGTCTCCCGCCGCGACCTGTTCCGTGCCGGCGCGGTAGGCGGCCTGGGCATCGCCATCGCCGGCAGCCTTGAGTCGATCATCGGTCCGGCCGCCTTCGCCCAGTCCGGCGCGCGTGGAGCGGTCGGCTATGGCGCCGTCGTCGCGGACCCGGCGGGGCTGCTCGCGCTTCCCCCCGGCTTCTCGTACAAGATCGTCGCTCAGGCCGGAAAGACGCTGCTGGAGACCGGTGAGCCGACCCCCAGCGACGCCGACGGCACCGGATGCTTCCGTGGCCCCAACGGGTTCGTCCTGGTCAACAACCACGAGATCGGCGGTGGGGAGCCCTATGGCGTGCCGACGCTGGAGGGGCTGACCTACGACCCGGGCGCGCACGGCGGCACGACCAACATCGAGGTCGACCGGAACGGCGACCGCGTCCGCGAGTACGTCAGCGTGGCCGGCACCCACAACAACTGCGCGGGCGGGATCACGCCGTGGAAGACCTGGCTGACCTGCGAGGAGACCGAGCAGCGCAAGGGCGGGGCGTTCCAGAAGGACCACGGGTACGTCTTCGAGGTGGACCCGTTCGACCGGGCCGCCAACCGTGACCCCGTCGCGCTGAAGTTCCTCGGCAGGTTCGCGCACGAGGCGGTCGCGGTCGACCCGGAGACCTCCGTCATCTACGAGACCGAGGACGCGAGCGGGCCGAACGGGCTGTACTTCCGCTGGGTGCCGCCGCGGAACTTCCGTGGCCGCAAGGGCGCGCTGCGGGCGCTCGCGCTCTCCGAGGGCGGCGACACCGCCGGCAAGCTGCAGGCCATGAGCTGCTACAAGGGCAGCAAGCACATCGCCGACCTGTCCGAGGCCACCCAGCCGGGCACCCGGTACAAGGTCGAGTGGGTCGACGTCCCCGACCGCGACGCCGCCACGACCTCGGTGCGCAAGCAGTTCACCGCCGACCAGGTGACGCACAGCAGGAAGCTGGAGGGCGCCTGGTGGAGTGACGGCGGCGCCTACTTCGTGGCCAGCTACGCCCGCACCGCCGACGGCAGCGTCAA
This sequence comes from Sphaerisporangium perillae, assembly GCF_023276435.1. Lineage (GTDB taxonomy): Bacteria > Actinomycetota > Actinomycetes > Streptosporangiales > Streptosporangiaceae > Sphaerisporangium > Sphaerisporangium perillae. The sequence continues at coordinate 47,797 of NZ_JALLPO010000042.1, read as the reverse complement.
CGAGCACGACGGCCAGGTCTGGTTCTACGACCCAAGGTCCGAGACGGTCACGCTGAAGACCATCTTCGGGGTCAACCCCGACCCCGCGCAGGACACCAACTATGACGGGCCGGACAACATCACCGTCTCGCCGTACGGCGGGGTCATCCTGGCCGAGGACGGAGAGGGCGTCTCGCACCTGGTGGGCGTCACCCAGCAGGGCACTCCCTACCCGATGGCCCGCAACGAGCTCAACGAGAGCGAGTTCACGGGTCCGACGTTCAGCGCGGACGGGAAGATCCTGTTCGCCAACATCCAGACGCCCGGTTACGTGTTCGCCATCACCGGCCCGTGGCGCCGTCCGGGCGACGGGGGCGGCCAGCACTGACCTTCACCGCCATCCGCTGAGGATGGCCGGCAAGCACGCTACGAGCGCACGGCGCCGTCTTCGCCCATCAGGGCGGGGGCGGCGCCGTTCCGCGTGGCGGGGGGAATGTTTGTACCCCTCCAAAAGTTGCCTTAAGCAATCATATATGTTTGCCTAAGGCAACCAGATGGAGGCGGTCATGGCATCGGAGGTCGGCTGCGAGGAACTCCTCGCCCGGCTGGGCGAGGTGGTACCGATCGTGAAGGCGATCAAGCGCGATCTGCCCTTCACCGGTCCCCGGGCCGGCATAGGCCTGCTCTTCGCGCTGCGCCGATGCGGTCAGCTGCGCATGGGGCAACTGGCCGAGTGGTCCGAGGTCGACCAGTCGGTGATCAGCAGGCACGTCGCGGAGCTCGAGGAGCGAGGGTGGGTCGAGCGCGTCCCCAACCCTCATGACGGGCGCTCATGGCACGTCCGGCTCGCGCCAGAGGGCGAGCGGGTGACGGACGAGACCATCGCCTACGTCCGGCGGATGTTCGCGAGCACCCTGGACGACTGGACCGACGAGGAGGTCGCCGAACTCTCCGGCCTCCTCGGCCGCCTCCGGACGAGTTTCCACGCGCATAGGGCTCGGGCCGAGCACCTTCCCCGCACGGCTCAGACAGTGAAAGGACATTGATGACAACCGCAGTACCGACGGGGACGCGGGAGGCGGCACCCGATCCGGGGGCACCTATGTCGCACAGGCAGATCCTCGAAGCGCTGTCGGGACTATTGCTCGGCATGTTCGTGGCGATCCTGTCGTCCACGGTCGTGTCGAACGCACTGCCCACGATCATCGCCGATCTGCACGCGGACGAGACCACCTACACCTGGGTGATCACCGCCACCCTGCTCGCGACCACGGTGTCCACGCCCCTGTGGGGCAAGCTCGCCGACCTGGTGAGCAAGAAGATCCTCGTGCAGCTCGGGCTGGTCGTCTTCGTCATCGGCTCGGCCATCGCCGGTCTCTCCCAGAACCCCGGCATGCTGATCGCCGCCCGGGTGATCCAGGGACTCGGCGCCGGCGGCCTCACCGCCCTGGCGCAGGTGATCATGGCGGCGATCATCTCGCCGCGTGAGCGCGGCCGTTACTCCGGCTATCTCGGCGCGGTCATGGCCCTCGGCACCATCGGCGGGCCGCTCATCGGCGGCGTGATCGTGGACACCTCCTGGCTCGGCTGGCGGTGGTGCTTCTACGTCGGGGTGCCGTTCGCCGTCGCGGCGCTGATCGTCCTGCAGAAGACGCTGCACATCCCCGTGTACAAGCGCGAGGTCAAGATCGACTGGTTCGGCGCCACGCTGATCACGGCGGCGGTCTCGCTGCTGCTGGTGTGGATCTCGTTCGCCGGGCACAACTACGACTGGCTCTCGTGGCAGACCGGCGCGATGGTGGGCGGTGCGCTGGTTCTGGCGCTGTTCTTCATCCTCGTGGAGTCCCGGGCCGCCGAGCCGATCATCCCCCTGCACCTGTTCCGCAACAGCGCCATCTCGCTCGCCGTGGTGGCCAGCATGTTGGTCGGCGTGGCCATGTTCGGCGGGACCACGTTCCTCGCCCAGTACTTCCAGCTCGCACGCGGCGAGACGCCGACGATGGCGGGCATCATGACCCTGCCGATGATCCTCGGCCTGGTGCTGTCCTCGACCGTCAGTGGTCAGATCATCACCCGCACCGGCCGCTGGAAGGTCTTCCTCGTCATCGGCGGCGTGTCCCTCACCGCCGGCTTCGGGCTGATGAGCTCGCTGCGCTTCGACACCGAATACTGGCTCGTCGCCGTCTACATGTTCCTCATCGGCGCGGGCGTCGGCATGACGATGCAGAACCTCGTGCTGTCGGTCCAGAACCAGGTCAAGCCGCAGGAGCTCGGCGCGGCCAGCTCGGTCGTCGCCTTCTTCCGCACGCTCGGCGGCGCGGTCGGCGTCGGGGCCCTCGGAGCCCTCCTCGGCCAAAGGGTCATCGAATACATGCAGGAGGGCCTGGCCAAGCTGGGTGTCAACAACGCCGTGAGCGACGGTTCGATCCCCCAGATATCCGCGCTCCCCGCCCCCGTCCGGACGGTGGTCGAGAGCGCGTACGGGCACGGCGTCGGCGACCTGTTCCTGTACGCGGCGCCGTTCGGCCTGCTGGCGCTCATCGCCGTGCTGTTCATCAAGGAGGTCCCGCTGCGTACGACGAACGCCGAGCAGATGCGGTCGGACACCGACGCCGACGCACCGGTGCCCGACAACACCGGACCCGGCCGCCACGCCCAGCGGAAGGCCGAGCAACTGGTGTCCGTGGGCGCCGGCGCCTCGTCCGGCTTCAACGGGTTCGCCGCTCCGCCGGCGCGCGCGGGACAGGCGGCCTACGCCGCCTTCGAGGCGAACGCTCCCGTCCCGGGACAGACGGCCGGTGTATATGGACAGACCCGGGAGACGGTCTACGCCTCCCAGGGACAGGACGAGACGTCCTACACCGCCGAGCCGCAGGGCGACAGCGGGATCCGCGGAGTGATCCGGGGCGGTGACGGCTCGCCGGTGGGCCAGGCGACGCTCACCCTCATCGACCTGCGCGGCCACCAGCTCGGCCGGGCGGTCACGCAGGACGACGGCAGCTACAGCCTGTGGACGCCCGGTGGCGGCACCTACGTCCTCATCGCCTCCGCCGGCGAGCATGATCCGCAGGTCGCGACGCTGGTCGTCGGGGACCGTCCGCTGGACTTCGACCTGGTGCTCACCGGCTCCGGCCGGCTCATCGGGACGGTCCGCGACCCGGAGGGCGTCGCCGTCGCCCAGGCGATGGTCGTCGTGGCGGACGTTCGCGGCGAGGTCGTCACCACGGGCGTGACCGGCGACGACGGCGGTTTCGGCTTCGCCGGGGTCGTCGCGGGCGGCTACACGCTCGCGGTGAGCGCGGAGGGGTACCGCCCGGCCGCGGTGCCCGTCGAGGTCGGCACCGGCCAGACCAGGCAGGACGTGGTGCTGCTGCGCGGCGTCCGGGTCAGGGGCACCGTCCGGGTCAGGAACGGCGACCGGCCGCTGGCCGACGCCAGGATCACGCTGCTGGACGCCGCCGGGAACGTGGTCGGTACCGCGACCACCGGCGAGGACGGCGAGTACGCCTTCGCGGACCTGACCGGTGGCCAGTACACCGTCATCGCCACCGGGTACCCGCCCGTGGCGAGCACGGTGAACCTCTCCGGGCAGGGCGACGACGCGCACGACGTGTGGCTCGGTCACCCCGAATGAGCCGCGAGCGACGTGTGACCGCGTCTTTCGGAAGGACCGGCGAGCGAGGACTGACCGCGTCTCCCGGTACGACAGGGACGCGCGGTGGGAGCGAGAGCATGGACATCGGACTTCACACCGCCTACCCGAGCACCGCGCGGCACGGCCTGCATGCCGTGGTGCGCACCAAGGACGGCTGGGCGGTGCGGCACGCGGTCGTCACCGTGACCGACATGTCCGGCCACCAGGTCGTGCGCGCCGAGGTGGACGCCGAGGGCGAGGTCATGACCGCGCCCCTGCCCCCCGGCGTCCACACCGTCGTGGTGACCGCCGTCGGCTACATGCCGGTCGCCGTGACCGCGATCGCCACCGCGTCGGGCACCGCCGAGCTGGGCGTACTCGAACTGGCGCGGCAGGGAGGCGTCGACCTGCCGCCGCCCGGCGTGTGGACGATCGACCCGGCCCACTCCAAGGTCTCCGCGACCGCGCAGCACCTGGGGCTGTCCAGCGTCCAGGGGAGGTTCTCGGAGTTCACCGGCCGCATCGACATCGGCCCCACCGCCGAGACCTCTTCCGTCGTGGCCGAGATCGAGGCGGCGTCGATCGGCACCGGCAACCGGACGCGCGACGACCACCTGCGCTCGGCCGACTTCATGCACGTGGACCTGAACCCGGTGATCTCCTACCGGAGCACCGGGGTGTCCGCCGCCGGCCCGGACCGGTGGACCGTGCGCGGCGTGCTGACGCTCGCGGGCGTCACCCGCCTGGTGGACCTGGACCTGTCCTACCTCGGTACGAGCCCCGATCCGTGGGGCGGCCTTCGGGCGGCGTTCCACGCGGTCACGGAGCTGCGCCGCGAGGACTTCGCGATGAACTACAACCAGGTGGTGCAGGCGGGGATCTCGCTGATAGGAGCGACACTGAAGGTGGAGCTGGACGTCCAGGCGGTGCGGGGGGAACCCACCCCGCAGTCCTGATCGTTGTACGTAGTCCACAGCAGGGGAGGAGGAGGCGGCACGATGCCCGACACACGAGCGGCGGCACCCGTCCAGGAGCCGGTCACCATCGAAGAGGCGGCACCTGCCGGGCAGGCGGTCGCAGCGAGGGGGCCCGGCCCGAGGCGGGCACCCGTCCAGGCGACGGCACCGGACCAGGAGGCGGTGCCCGTCGACGAATACGAGGCGTACTGCGCGCTCGAGCGCCAGCTCGGCGTCCTCTTCCGGAGGTCCCGGGCGCTGTCCGCCGACATGGGGCGGGAGGTGCACCCCGAGCTGGAGCCGGGCGCGTACAGCATTCTCGTCCGGGTCGGAGAGGTCGCGCCGGCACGCTCGACCGACCTCGCCGCCTACTTCGGCGTCGGCAAGGCGACGATCAGCCGCCAGCTGAAGGTGCTGGAGGAGCTCGGCCTGATCAAGCGCGAGCCCGATCCGGTGGACGGCCGCGCCCACCTGCTGGAACTCACCGACGAGGGGATGCGCAGGCTCGACCGGGCGCGCTCGGCCCGCCAGAAGCGCTTCTACGCGCTGCTCGGCACCTGGCCGCAGGACGACGTGCGCCTGCTGGCCGCGATGCTCGCCCGCTTCAACGACCTCACGGCCACCGCCGGCGAGCCCGGCTCCGCCTGATCCTCACTTGGTGGGGAGGGCCACGCCGCCGGGGTTGCCGGGGGCGTAGACGGTGATGCCTTGGGGGAGGGGCGGGGGAGCGGACCGGGCGGCGAGGATCCTGGTGCAGGTCAGGCCTGGGACGAGGAGGCCGGGACGTCCGCGGGCGACCCGAAGATGAGACGCTGACGGCGCCGGTGCGGCCCGCGCATCAGCGTCAGCATCAGGTAGAGGATCGGGCTCGCGAGCTTGCGAAGCTCGGCCAGTTCTTCCGGCGTCGCGTACTGGCCGATGCGCGGTAGCTCGAATCCGATGCTGCTCCCCTTGCGGGCCGCGGTCTCGACGGTGAGCCAATCGGCCGTGGAGACGTACTTCTCGATGATCGGGAAGAGGGTCCGCTCCTCCTCCTCGATGTGCCCGTCGAGGAGGTCGGCGAGGGTGGCGAGTACGGCGGCCAGTCGGTGCGCCTGCGAGCGGTCGGTCATGAACGCGACGGCGGCCGTGTGCACCTCGTTCAGCAGCGGATCCAGCTCGGCGTGGTCGTCGGTGAGATCGGAGAGGTCTACCTCGGCGCCGGCCGAGCGTTCCAGGACGGGCCACATGACCGTGTCCTCGGTGGTGTGGTGATGGTGGATGCTCTCGCAGAGCTTGGTGACGAACCCGGCGATCGCGGCGGCCCTGGCCTGGTCGCAGGGCTGCCTTCCGCCGGCGACCTCCGCCATGGTCACGGCCAGGCGGCGGACGTCCCCTCGCATGGCACGGTGGGCGATGCGGATCCCGAGGACGTCGGGTGTGCCGGTGGTGGGGGTCATTGTCGGTTCTCCTTGCCAGAATGGTGCCTGTCGCCGACCAGCGTGCTCGAGGGCACTTAGCGCTCTCTTGGTACCGACTTGGGCTCGACGCTCCAGCTCACCAAGCGTCCAAAGGTGCGGTGGGCGTCCCGCGTGGAGGTTGGTGGCATAGAGATTGCTGGCATTTCGAGAAACCAATGGTGATCAGGCATACTCTGTCCGGCTATGGAGACGCGCTGGGTCGGGCCCGAGGGCTATGAGATCTCTGCCGCGACGCGCGGCGACCGCCAGGTGCTCCGCCTCCGGCGGCACGGCGAGTTCGTCACCGACTGCTTCAGCGTCGATGAGCTCCGCCGGTTCGTCGACCTCGCCGACCTCTGCGAAGTGATCGCCCTGCCGTTCGGCGAGCGCTCCTCGCGCGGCCGGCGGGAGGCCCTCCGCTAGCCGCGCCGCTGCCCTCGGGCTGGACCGGCGGAGAGGCCGTCTGGGCCCCGAGGGTGCCGTTTGCCTGGGGGAATGCCCGGCCTGCCGTCGTCGCCCCTTTCGGGGCCTCTGAGCGGCCGGCCGGCGCCTTTGGGGGCCTCGGGAAGAGAGGGCCCGGATGCTTCCGGTGACCTTGCGGGGTGGCGGTCCGGACGCTTCGGGTGACCCTTCGGAGGAGGGAGCTTGGATGCCCGGCGTGGCCGGGTCTGTGCTCCCCGTGGCGGGGGCTGTGCGGGCGGCCCGAGTGGGCGTTCTGATTCGCATCGGCCGCGGGGTCCGTGTATGGTTACACCTGTCCGCAGCGCGGCGCGGTGACGCGAAACGCGAGCGCGACCGGCCCCTTTAGCTCAGTCGGCAGAGCGTCTCCATGGTAAGGAGAAGGTCTACGGTTCGATTCCGTAAAGGGGCTCGACAGCGTAAACGCCCTCTCCCGGAATTCCGGGTGGGGCTTTTCGCTTGTGGATACCAGGCCGAGCTCACCGGTCGCTCGAAATAGGGGAAGTGTAGGGGCCCAGTGATCAGGCATACTGGGAGCGCCTGCCCCAGATCGGGCACGCGATGGGCGTGCGCGATCGTCGTACAGGTCGGGTATCCTCATCGAGGCTGGCGAGTTCGCCGGTCCTGAGGCGGAGTAGCTCAGTCAGGCAGAGCAAGCGGCTCATAATCGCTGTGTCGCCGGTTCAAGTCCGGCCTCCGCTACTACCCTGCCGGGTCCCCTGTAAGGGGTGACCAGGTTCGGGTTGTCCATGTGTCCCAAACGTAGAAAGGCACTCCCACGTGGCTGCCACCGACGTTAGGCCGAAGATCACGCTGGCCTGCCAGGAGTGCAAGCACCGCAACTACATCACGCGGAAGAACCGGCGTAACGACCCGGACCGGCTTGAGCTGAAGAAGTACTGCCCCAACTGCAAGTGCCACCGCCCGCACCGCGAGACGCGCTAGGGCATCACCACCCGCCAGGCCGGCAGGCCGGGGTGGGTGCCGCCGTTCCCCTGTGAACGGCGGCAGAGCACGGTGAGTTCGGAGGCGGGGCGCCTTCGGCGACACTCGGCATCATCACGCACGACCGGCGTTCTCCACGAGGGCGCCGGTTTGTCGCGTCCGGAAACAGCCCATCGCTCACGCTTCCGGCGGGTGCGGGTGCGGGTCCGGCTCCACAGGCGCCAGGTCGGCCGCCGTCGTCCCGGTCGGTTGGCGTCGTCCCGGCTGACGTCGTCCCCCGTCGGTCGTCCCGGTCAGTCGAACGGGTCCATGAAGGCCGAAGCTTGTTCTGTTACCGTCGGGCTCGTCAGCTCGCGCGTTCCGAAAGGGCACCGGCACGATGGCTTTGAACCGTGATTTCGTCGGACGGACATATCCGGCGTCCAGCTCCTACGAAGTCGGCCGCGTCAAGATCAGGGAGTTCGCCGCCGCGATCGGCGACGACAACCCGATCTACCGCGACCCCGAGGTGGCGAAGGCCGCAGGCCATCCCGACGTCGTCGCCCCGCCGACCTTCCCCATCGTGTTCAGCCTGACGGGCGCCGCGGAGGCCCTCGCCGACCCCGAGCTCGGACTCGACTTCTCCATGGTCGTCCACGGCGAGCAGCGCTTCGAGTACACCCGCCCGATCTACGCCGGTGACGAGCTGCTGTGCGCCTCGACCATCTCCGAGATCCGCAGCGTCGGCCGTAACGAGCTGCTCACGGTCACGAGCGAGGTGACGACCGCGCAGGGCGAGCCGGTCTGCAGGACCTACAACACCCTTATCGAGCGCGGAGGGGCGGCGTAACCGATGACCGCGACCGTGAAGTACGACGAGATCGAAGTCGGGCAGCAGATCCCGGCCGTCGACTACCCCGTCCGCCGCGTCAACCTCGTGATGTACGCCGGAGCCTCGGGGGACTTCAACCCCATCCACTGGAACGAGCGGCACGCCAAGGCGGTGGGCCTGCCCGACGTGATCGCGCACGGCATGTTCACGATGGCCGAGGCCGGCCGTTTCGTGACCGACTGGGCCGGCGACCCCGGAGCGATGGTCGACTACGGCGTCCGCTTCTCCTCCATGGTGGTCGTCCCGGACAACGACGAGGGCGCCGTGATCACGGTGAGCGGTGTCGTCGAGGAGAAGCTGGACGACAACCGCGTTGTGGTCGCGCTCACGGCCAGATCCGGCGACGCCCGGGTGCTCTCCAGGGCCCGCGCGACGGTACGGCTCGCCTGACAGCGCGGCTCACCTGACGGGACGGCCGGCCCGGCGGTACGGTCGTCCTGCCATGCGGCTCGCCTGAGGGCCGGAATCCATGGTCGACCTGGGCCGGTCTTGAATGCTTCGATGCCAGGTGGGTACTGGGCGAGCGTGACAGAGGCACCGAACCACGTACATGGACTCGCCGAGCAGCGGGCGAAGGCCCGGGCGGAGCGCGACTTCACGACGGCCGACATCCTGCGCCAGGCGATCGAGGACGAGGGCTGGCTGATCCGTGACGCGGCCGAGGGATTCGTGCTGACCGTGAAGCCGCCGTTCAAGGTGTGGCCCACGGTCGCGTCGATTCCCGTGCCGTCCGGGCCCGGCCAGGACCGCCACGCGGACGGCGCTCATGAGCAGCACCCGGCCGACGGGGACCGTCGTGCGGAGGACCGCGCCGAGGCGGAGACCGGCACGGAGAACATGGTCGCCTCCCAGGTCCTGTGGGACGCGACGCTGGCGACGTCCCGGCTGGTCGAGGCGATCAGCGTCGCCCCCACCGCCCAGGACCACGCGGAGGTCCCCTCGAGCACGGTGACCGTGGCCCTGCTGGTCGACGGTGCTCCGTCCGACCTGCGCAAATGCCTCGACGCGCTGCTCGCCCACAGCGATGCGAAGATCATCGCGCTGGATCTCGGGAACGTCGAGGGAGCCGGTGTCGTCCTGCACGAGCTGGCCGAACGCCATCCCGAGCGGATCGAGGCCTGGCACGTCGCCGAGACCCCGCACTGGCGCGGCGGCGCGGCCGGCTGGGGCGCGAGCCGCAACAAGCTCCTCGCGCTGGACTCCGGCGACGTGCATGTCGTGATGGAGACCTCGACCATCCTGGACGGCGACGCGATCGCCCCGCTCGTCGCGGCCATCGACGGCGACGTCGTGGCGGCCGGGTGGAAGGGCGTCGACCCCGACACCGACGGCCGCGACTGGCACGAGGCGGGACCGGGCCAGGTGAGAGGGCTCCTCGGATACCTGCTCGCCGTCCGGCGCGAACAGGCCCTCGCCGCGGGCGGCTTCCCGGAGAAGGCCCGCTACTACCGCAACGCCGACCTGGAGTTCTCGCTCGCACTGCCCGGCACGCTGGTCGTGCCGCACGAGCGGCTGCCCGTCCACCAGGAGCGGCACCGCGGCTACCACGACGTGGACCCGGAGTACCGCGACCGCGAGTCGCGCCGCACCTACGACCGCGTCCTGCGCCTCCTCCGCTCGGCAGCCACCCCCTGACCCGCGTGCCGCCGGTCCGCTCGTACGCGCCGCCCTCGGACGGGGATGGCCGGCGGGCGGGCCGGGAGTACGGGGCGGGAGGCGGTGGTGGGCCGGTCTAGGCTGATGGCCGGTGCGCGGCCTTCGCGCGCCGGTTCGTACGTGCTGGGGAAGGCGCATGGCTGACCGAGTGGCAGGTGTACGGCTCGCGCCGTTCACCACGTTGAGAGTGGGCGGGCCCGCCCGCGCCTTCGCCGAGGTGTCCACGGGCGAGGAGCTCGTCGAGCTGGTGGCGGAGGCGGACCGCGCCGGTGAGCCCGTGCTCATCCTCGGCGGCGGCAGCAACCTGGTCATCTCCGACGAGGGCTTCGAGGGGCTCGCGGTACGGGTCTGCTCGCGCGGCGTCGACGTCCGGGACAAGGGCGACCGGGTCGTGCTGACCGCGCAGGCCGGTGAGGACTGGGACGCGCTGGTGACCCGAGCCGTCGCGGAAGGCTGGTCGGGCATCGAGTGCCTGTCCGGGATCCCGGGGCTGGTCGGGTCGACCCCGATCCAGAACGTCGGCGCGTACGGGCAGGATGTCTCGCAGACCGTCACCGGGGTCCGCGTCTACGACCGCCGGGCGGGTGAGCTGCTCGATCTCGACGCCGCCCAGTGCGGGTTCGCCTACCGGCACAGCGCCTTCAAGGCTGACCTGGCGCGCTATGTCGTCATCTCGGTGACCTACGCGTTCGACAAGTCCGACAAGTCCGGGCCGGTCGCTTACAAAGAGCTCGCGGCGAAGCTGGGGGTCGAGCTCGGCGAGCGGGTCACCCTGCACGAGGCCCGGCACGCCGTGCTGGAGCTCCGCCGGGGCAAGGGTATGGTGCTCGACGCCGCCGACCCCGACACCTGCAGCGCCGGCTCGTTCTTCACCAACCCCATCCTGAGCGCCCAGGAGGCGGCCGAGCTGGAGCGGCGTGCCCCGGGGTTCCCCCGCTGGGACATGCCCGATGGCGCCGTGAAGGTGCCCGCGGCGTGGCTCATCGAGCACGCGGGCTTCACCAAGGGGTACCGCCGCGGCCCCGCCCGCATCTCCACCAAGCACACGCTCGCCCTCACCAACCCCGGCGGCCACCGAGTCACCGGCTTCCCGACCGACCCAGAGCAACCGGCCCTCCACAACCCCACCGCCGCGCCCGGCACCACCCCCACCAAGCCCGTCGACACCGCCGCGACGGCGGCCGACCTGCTGGAGCTGGCCAGAGAGGTCAGGCAGGGCGTCGAGGCCAAATTCGGCATAACCCTCATCAACGAGCCCATCCTCGTAGCCCTCCACCTCTGAACCGCCCCGGTCCACGGGCGGCCCTGTCCCGGACCTCGCCACCGGGTAGCCCGCCCTGGGACGAGCCCGCTCTGAACGTCGCGACCCACCAGACGGCCCGCCGCACAACGGCGCCGGGGCGGTGGGGAGTGGTACGGGGATGCCGGCGCCGTCGTACGCCGGCCGGGTTGGGGGACGTTCGCGGGCGCTCTGTTAGAGGAGGGCTTCGGCGAGGAGGAGGATGCCGAAGATGGCGAAGGCGGCTGCGGCGCCGTAGCGGATGACCTTCTCGGGGAGGTGCTTGCCGAGCATCCGCCCGACGGCGATGGCGAGTGCGTCGGCGGCCACCATGCCGATCGTGGAGCCGACCCAGGTGCCGAACCATCCGTGCTGGGTGGCCAGCGTGATCGTGGCGAGCATGGTCTTGTCGCCCAGTTCGGCGAGGAAGAACGCCACGGTCACGGCGATCAGGGCGCTGCGCGTGGTCTGTTCGGCCTTGCGCGACTCCTCGTCGCTCAGCTCGTCACCGCGCAGCGTCCACAGGGCGAAGGCGAGGAACGCCAGGCCCGCCACGATGGAGATGGCCGTCGTCGGGAGCGCGTCCCCGATGAGGCCGCCGAGTCCCACGCTGAACAGGTGGACGACGGCGGTCGCCAGGGTGATGCCGGCCAGTACCGGCCACGGCTTGAACCGGGTCGCGAAGGTCATGGCCATGAGCTGGCTCTTGTCACCCAGCTCGGCCACGAAGATGACGCCGAGACTGATCCAGAACGCTTCCACAGGGGGGTCGCCCTTCCATATCGCGCGACCGGGCCGGAAGCGGCACCACGGGGAGGTCCGGGCATGAGCTTCGGCCCGGTCGCGTGCGCGTGCACAGCAACTGGGCCGAAGGTCTCGTCCGCCTCGGTGGGGCCGAGGCTCGCGCGACCGGGCTTACGCCAGCATGTCGATCACGCGATTCGGGACTACTCCCCTTCGGTGTTTCGCCCCAACCATATCCGAAGCCCTGACCTGCGTCGGCCCGTGTGATGCCTCGGTCCTCGTGATCCTGACCTGCGTCGGCCCCCGTGATGCCTCGGTCTCCGTGATCCTGACCTGTGCCGGCCGCCTCATGAAGGAGGTGCTTTGAGGAGTACCGGTGACGAGGTGCTCACTCGGCGGCGGTGCCTGTCAGGTGAGGAGGGCGAGGCGGTGGGCGGCCGCGGCGGCTTCGCCGCGGGTGGAGGCGCCGAGCTTGCCGAGGATGTTGGAGACGTGCACGCTCACGGTCTTCGCCGAGATGAAGAGCTCACCCGCGATGTCCCGGTTCGAGCGGCCGAGGGCCACGAGCCGCAGCACCTCCAGCTCGCGCGGGGTCAGCTCGGCGACGGCGGAGCCGTTCTGGCCGCCATGGCCGTTCTCGGCGGGCGCCGTTGTGAGCATGACCCCGGCACGGCGGGCGAGCGCCTCGATCTCGCCGAGCAGCGGGCGGGCGCCGAGCGCCACCGCGATGGGGTAGGCCCCGCGCAGCCGTGCCGCCGCCCCGTCGCGGTCGCCTGCCTTGGCGCGGGCCGAGCCGGCCTGCGCGAGGGCCATGGCCCGCCAGTACGAGCGCCCGAGGTGCTCCCAGGCCGCGGCGGCCGCGTCGTAGTCGCGGACGAACATCAGCCGGAAGGCGTCGGCGACCGGGCCGTCCGAGGTCATGGTCGCCTCGCTGGCCTCGGCTCGTGCCGCCACCGCCAACGCGCGTTCCGGGGCCACCGTGGCGGCCAGATCGCAGACCATCCGGGCCTGCGCCATGGCCCGCCATCCGAGCATCGCCTTGTTCGAGTGGGGCTGCCCGCTGGCCTCCAGCATCTCCTCGACCACATCGAGGGCCTCGACCGGCCTGCCGCGGAGCAGGTGGAGCTTGACGAGGAGGCGCAGGTTGGTTATCCACTCCTGGGCGTATTCGTCTCGCTCGTTGTGGAAGGCGCCGACCTTGACGAGGAGGTGCTCCAGCAGCTCGGCCTCCCCCCGGCCGGCCGCGATCTCGCCGTGCATCCGCAGGAGATGCCCGCGGATCTTCGGTGGCGGGTCCAGGGCCAGGGCCTGCTCGACCGTGTCGACCGTCTCGTCCCAGCGGCCGAGCGCTTCCAGCGCCTCGGCGCGGTTGTTGGCGATGAACGCCCCCGACACGCGGCTGCGGCCGTACTTCCTGGCCATCTTCTCGCCTTTCAGGGCGAGGGCCACGGCCTCCTCCGAACGGCCGAGGTTGTTCAGGGCGTCCACGTTGTTGGCCAGGGCGCGCAGGATGATGCGTCCGGAGTCGATTTTGGCGCCGATCTCCATGGCGCGCTCGTTGGTGCGGAGCGTCGCCTCCAGGTCGCCGTCGAGTGACTGCCCGAGCGCGAGGTTGGTGAGCAGCTCGGCCTCAAGGCACTCGTCCCCGATGTTCCGGGCGATGCCGAGCGCCTCCTGGGTGAGCGCGGTGCCCTCGACCGTCTGGTTGGTGAACATGAGCCACGAGCCGAGCCGCGTGAGGACCTGGGTGCGGGCGGCGCTGGCGCCGGACACGAGCCGCTCGGCGTAGCGGAGGTCGTCGAGACCGCCTCGCCGTCCCCTGTCGCTCTTGAGCTGGGCCCGGCGGATGAGCAGGTGGGCGACCCGGTCGGGCTCGGTGGTCTCGTCCAGCTCGGCCAGGGCGCCCTTCACGAACTTCAGGCCGCGCTCGATCTCGCCACAGATGACGGCGGCCTCCGAGGCGAGCTCCAGGACCTTGGTGTGGTCGGCCCCGATGCGCTCGGCGGCGTCCGGAACGCGGTCCCAGAGCGAGAGCACGCGTTCCAGCAGCTGGATCTGCTCGGTGTAGGCGAAGGCGTGGGCGGCCTTCTCCGCGGCCTCCCACGCCGAGATGAGCGCCCAGAGGTGGTCGCGCGCGGAATACCAGTGGTGGGCGATCTCGATGGCCGCCCGTCCCGGCGGGACCAGCCTGCGGTCGCGGTCGATCTCCTCGGCGAAGCGGGCGTGGATGCGGTTGTGCTCGCCGGGGAGCATCTCCTCGTGCACGGCCTCCCGGATCAGCGAGTGCCGGAAGGCGTACGCCCGCCCGTCCACCTGGATGACGTTGCCGGCGATCGCGGGCCGCAAAGCGTTCTCGAGGTCCACGTCGGACAGGTCGGCGACCGCGGCGAGCAGCTCGTGGCCGACGCGGTTGCCGCCGGCCGCCGCGATGCGGAGCAGGCGCTGGGTCTCCTCGGGCAGCCGCTCGACCGAGCCGATGATCAGATCTTGGAGGGACTCGGGGACGCTGCAGTCGTCATCGCGCTCCATCAGCGCCTCGACGAACAGCGGGATGCCCTCGCTGCGCTGGTAGATGCTCTTGACCAGGGCGAACTCGGGGACGTCACCGCGGATGCCGGCGATCTGCGCGGCGACCTCGCTCTCGCTGAGCCGGGGCACGTCGAGCCGGACCACGCCTTCGACGCGGCTCAGCTCGGCGAGCACCGGCCGGAGCGGGTGCTGGCGGTGCAGCTCGTCCGAACGGTACGTCATGATCATGAGGACCGGTGAGGTCCTGAGGTTGCGGCTGAGGAAGGCGATCAGGTCGCGGCTGGACCGGTCGGCCCAGTGGATGTCCTCGATGACGAGTATCACCGAGCGCCGCTCGGCGAGACGTTGCAGGAGCGTGAGGATCTGCTCGAAGAGCCGGGCCCGGCCGGTCTCGGTCTCGCGGTCGCCGGTCGGCTCGCCGAACTCGGGCAGGAGCCTGGCCAGGTCGCGCGAGGCGCCGTCCGGGAGCAGGGAGGTCACCTCGGGGGCGCCCATCTCCTTGACGAGCTGGCGCAGCGCCGCGGTGAAGGGCGCGTAGGCGAGGCCCTCGGTGGAGAGCTCCACGCACCCGCCGCTGATGACGTGCGCTCCGGTGCAGGCGGCCTCCTCGGTGAATCGGGTCACCAGGCGGGTCTTGCCGCCGCCTGCCTCACCGCCGAGGAGCACCGCCGACGCGGCCTCCTTGCGTGCCTGCTCGAAGGCCTCGGACAGTGTTCTCAACTCGGCTTCCCGTCCCACGAAGACAGGACTCACCATCCGACCCACCATGTCTGCAAGCATGTCACGCACCTACGACGTTTTCGCATTGTTTATCCACCGGCTGAACAGGGCGACGCCCCCCCGGAGGAGGGCGACGGCCGGCTACGGAGGCTGCGAGGCCCGGCCGGGAGGGAGGCTCCGGCCGGGCGTCGCGGTCGAGGGTTTCTCCCGGCGAGGGTGCCCCTTGATGGCGGGATCCCCCCATCGCGACCGAGGTCGCCCGGGCTCCGGTGAAGCGGCTCGCCCCACCCCGTGACGGAGGCGGGTGGCGCGAGCGTCGTACCGCGTGATCACGAGGTGCGGAGCTTGCCGAAGGCGGCGCGCAGGCGCTGCTGGGAGCTGCGTGCCTGCGCCTTCCTGCCGGCGATGGCCTCGTTGGCGCGGCGGTGGTTGCTGGCCTCTTCGTGAAGCTCGGCTACGCGGTTGATGATGAGCTGGTAGTGAAGCTCGGGAGCCATTTCGGCGTCTCCTTGATGTCGTCCTTCTCTTACATCTCAAGAGTCGGGCTAAGGCCCCCCTCCTCACATCGGGCGGATGCCTTATCTCCCGGGCGCCCTTCGGCCTAGGA
Source organism: Sphaerisporangium perillae (assembly GCF_023276435.1). Lineage (GTDB taxonomy): Bacteria > Actinomycetota > Actinomycetes > Streptosporangiales > Streptosporangiaceae > Sphaerisporangium > Sphaerisporangium perillae. Next base: position 31,979 of record NZ_JALLPO010000042.1, on the reverse strand, counting down.
CCGTCTAAGCCCCCCGGCAGAGCCTTAGAGAACGGTCGCGGGGCCGGTCAGGCGGCCTTAGGCCTTCCTGTTCGGGCTGGTCGGCGGCCTTGGACCCTCCCTATAGGCGGGACGGCCGACCGGCCGGGCGGGCATGGGACCTCTATTGACGGGTGGATCGCCGGCCGCATATCGGCTCCGGCCGGCGGCTCTGGGCGACATTTGATGAAATGTCGTAGGCGCTCTCGGCTGATGGCCCGGTTTGGAACAATCACGCTGGTCGGCGATGCTGGTGAGGTGTCAACACTGACGACCTCGCTCGCGGAGATCGCGTCATCGAACGCGGCCCTGCGGGCATTCCTGCAGGGCCTGCCCGGTGTCGATCGTGTGGGTGCCGATCAGCGCGCCGCGATGCTGAGCACCCGATCCATCAAGACGACCGCCAAGGCGCAAGCCATCGACCTGGCCATCTCCATGGTCGACCTGACCACCCTGGAAGGGGCGGACACCCCCGGCAAGGTGCGCGCGATGTGCGCCAAGGCCGTCCGGCCCGATCCCGGCGACCCCTCCGTTCCGAAGGCGGCCGCCGTCTGCGTGTATCCCGACCTCGTCGAGCAGGCCGTGGACGCGCTCGGACGGTCCGGTGTCCGGGTGGCGAGCGTGGCCACCGCGTTCCCCAGCGGCAGATCCTCCCTCGGCGTCAAGGTGGAGGAGACCCGGCTGGCCGTAGCGGCGGGCGCCGGCGAGATCGACATGGTGATCGACCGCGGCGCGTTCCTCTCCGGCGACTACCGCAAGGTGTACGAGGAGATCGTCGCCATCAAGGCCGCCTGCGCCCGCGAGGCGGGCACGCCCGGCAAGGGTGACGCCCACCTGAAGGTCATCCTGGAGACCGGGGAGCTCGCGACCTACGACAACGTGCGCCGCGCCTCATGGCTCGCCATGCTGGCCGGGGCGGACTTCATCAAGACCTCGACCGGCAAGGTCTCCCCGGCGGCGACCCTCCCCGTCACGCTGGTGATGCTGGAGGCCGTGCGCGACTTCCGAGCCCAGACCGGGCGCGTGATCGGCGTCAAGCCGGCCGGCGGCATCCGCACCACCAAGGACGCGATCAAATACCTCGTGCTGGTCAACGAGACCGCCGGGGAGGACTGGCTGACCCCTGACCTGTTCAGGTTCGGCGCGTCCAGCCTGCTGAACGACCTGCTGATGCAGCGCCAGAAGATGGCCACCGGTCGCTACGCCGGTCCCGACTACTTCACCCTCGACTGAGGCGGCCCCATGTTCGAATACGCACCGGCGCCCGAGTCGCGCGACATCGTCGACATCCGCCCGTCCTACGGCCTGTTCATCAACGGCGAGTGGGTCGACTCCCTGGGCGACGAGCGGGAGAAGACCATCAACCCGGCGACCGAAGAGGTGCTCTCGGAGTTCGCCATCGCGAGCGACGCCGACGTCGACCGGGCCGTCTCGGCGGCGCGCAAGGCGTACGAGTCGGTCTGGGGCCGGCTCCCCGGCCGCGAGCGCGCCAAGTACCTGTTCCGGATCGCCCGCCTGATCCAGGAGCGGGCGCGCGAACTGGCCGTGCTGGAGTCCCTGGACAACGGCAAGCCGATCCGCGAGTCGCGCGACGTCGACCTTCCCCTGGTCGCGGCGCACTTCTTCTACTACGCCGGCTGGGCCGACAAGCTGGGCTACGCCGGATTCGGCCGCAGGACGGCCGACGGGCAGAGCGGCGCGGACCCCAGGCCGCTCGGAGTCGCCGCCCAGGTCATCCCGTGGAACTTCCCCCTGCTGATGCTCGCCTGGAAGATCGCGCCGGCGCTGGCCTGCGGCAACACCGTGGTCCTCAAGCCCGCCGAGACGACGCCGCTCACCGCGCTGGCGTTCGCCGAGATCTGCCGCCAGGCCGACCTGCCTCCCGGCGTGGTCAATATCGTGACCGGAGCCGGGGCCACCGGGCAGGCGCTCGTCGGCCACCCCGACGTGAACAAGGTCGCCTTCACCGGGTCCACCGAGGTCGGCCGCATGATCGCGCGTACGGTCGCGGGGTCGGGCAAGAAGCTGACGCTGGAGCTCGGCGGGAAGGCCGCCAACATCGTCTTCGAGGACGCCGCACTGGACCAGGCCGTCGAGGGCATCGTCAACGGCATCTTCTTCAACCAGGGCCACGTCTGCTGCGCGGGCTCCCGGCTGCTGGTCCAGGAGTCCATCGAGACCGAGCTACTGGACGCCCTCAAGCGGCGTCTGGCCACGCTTCGGCTCGGCGACCCGCTGGACAAGAACACCGACATCGGCGCGATCAACTCGGCCGCCCAGCTTGCGAAGATCACCTCGCTGAGCGAGGCGGGAGAGCAGGAGGGCGCCGAACGCTGGTCGCCGTCGTGCCCGATCCCCGAGAAGGGCTTCTGGTTCCCGCCGACCCTGTTCACCGGCGTCGCCCAGTCCCACAGGATCGCCCGGGAGGAGATCTTCGGCCCGGTGCTGTCGGTCCTCACCTTCCGCACCCCGGCCGAGGCCGTCGAGAAGGCGAACAACAGCCCCTTCGGCCTGTCCGCCGGGGTTTGGACCGAGAAGGGCTCGCGCATCCTGTGGATGGCGGACAAGCTCCGCGCCGGCGTCGTCTGGGCCAACACCTTCAACCGCTTCGACCCTACGTCGCCGTTCGGCGGCTACAAGGAGTCCGGATACGGCCGCGAGGGCGGCCGGCATGGACTGGAGGCGTATCTCGATGTCTGACCCCTGCGAGCACCGCCGGGCGCCCCGCCGCGCCCGGCGCGCGCAGATGACCCACGGACAGGCCTACGCCCGGTCCGGGCGTAGGAACACGACCGCCCGCCAGGGCTGGTTCGCCCACCGCTGCGGGGTGAGCCGCTGCCGGCAGGTGTTCCTGCTCGCACGGCTCTCCCCGGAAGAGATGACCTGGAGAGGCGATGACTGAGCCAGGCAGGCTCGCCGTGCGCAAGACGTACAAGCTGTACATCGGCGGGGCGTTCCCGCGTTCGGAGAGCGGAAGGTCCTACGCCGTGACCTCCTCCAAGGGCGACTTCCTCGCCAACGCCTCCCGCGCCTCGCGCAAGGACGCCCGCGACGCGGTGTCGGCGGCCCGCAAGGCGTTCCCCGGCTGGTCGGGGGCGACCGCCTACAACCGCGGGCAGATCCTCTACCGCATCGCCGAGATGATGGAGGGCCGCCGCGCGCAGTTCGTCGACGAGGTGGTCGCCGCGGACGGGGTGTCGGCGCGCAAGGCCGGCGAGCTGGTGGACGCGGCCGTCGACCGGCTGGTCTGGTACGCGGGCTGGTCGGACAAGATCGGGGTGATCCAGGGGGCGGCGAACCCGGTCGCCGGGCCCTACTTCAACCTGTCCACCTCCGAGCCGACCGGCGTCGTCGCCGTCGTGGCGCCGCAGGAGGGGCCGCTGCTCGGGCTGATCTCGGTGATCGCGCCGGTGATCGTCACGGGCAACACCTGCGTGGTGGTGGCCTCCGAGCGCGCGCCGCTCCCGGCGATCACCCTGGCGGAGGTGCTGGCCACCTCCGACCTGCCGGGTGGCGTGGTCAACCTGCTGACCGGAAGGCTCGCCGAGCTCGCGCCGTGGCTGGCGTCCCACATGGACGTCAACGCGGTGGACCTGACGGGCTGCCCGGAGGAGCTGGCGGTGTCCTGCGAGCAGGACGCGGCCGAGAACCTCAAGCGCGTCCTCCGCCCGTCCGGAAAGGTCGACTGGCTGGCCGAGCCGGGCATCGAGCGGATGACGGCCTTCCTGGAGACCAAGACCGTCTGGCACCCGATCGGGGTGTGAGCCCCGCGCTCTCGCCTGGCGTGGACGGCCCCGGTTCGCCGGGGTCGTCCCGCTGCGGCGTGGGGGCTCAGTGATGGACGCGGCCGGTCTCTTCCTGGTCCTGGAACACCTCGTTGATCAGCCGGGTCAGGTTGTCGGGAGAGCATGACCGGATGGAGTCCCGGGTGTCTCGCAGCAGGCTCTGGACCTGCTCGGGGTTCTGCAGCGTCGGGATGTCGGGCAGCGCGCGCGACCGGATGTACTCGATGGGCTCTACGACGTAGACGCCGTCGGGTCGGTCATCGGGCATAGGCGGCACCACCTTCTCAGATAACCGTATTGTCATTTACCACGGACTCCTTTCGCAAGAGGCGACGGTAAGCGCCCGAGCGGATTATGAGCTGGATCAGCACATAGCCGAAGTTGACGCCGGCCAGGTAGGCCAGCCCCACCCATCCCCACCATCGCATCTCGTTGTCCATCAGGGTCACCGAATCGATCGATTGCGTATGATCGACGGTTCGCGTCAGGATAAAAAGGGCGCATGCGGCTAATGATGTTAAACCGCCCAAAAGCAGGGAACATCGGGCCGCGAGCGAGGACCGGAGCACGGCCTCGTTGTCCGACGAGAAGCCGAACCACGAGGCGGCGACGGCCGGGAGCGCCAGCAGCAGGGCCGGCACGTCACTGGTGCGGGGAAGCCCTCGTGCCTCTGCCAGGGCGACGGCGCCGATCAGGAACAGGGACGTCGCCGCCGTGACCACCGCGCTGGCGAGCGTGCCGGGCGGCACCTCACCGAACGACGAGGTGAACCTGATCTTCTTCCAGTCCATGCCGGTGAAGCCGCGCATGTACAGGTGCGCGTAGTTCTGGCCGCGCTTGGACAGGAGCTGGAAGTACGGCTCGGCCTCCTGGGACAGCTTCACGTGGGAGCAGGTCTGCGAGCCGTCCGTCTCGATCTCCGAGTTGCTGAGCTTGCTGCCGCAGTCGGTGCAGCGCAGGGTCTGCTCCATCAGGTACTGCGACTCGGGCGCCTTGATCTGCAGGTGGTACACCTTGGAGTTGTGCGCCATGCCGGGCGCCATCTGCATGGTCACCGGCCGGAGCCCGAGGGTCAGCCGAAGCCGGTGCCGGGCCTGCCGCGACTTGTTCGGGGGGACCATCGTCCGGCGGTAGGAGATCTGCAGGCGCTGGGAGTCCATCGTGTGCGGGATGACGACCACGATCGGGAATGCCTGGTCGAGGGTCGCCAGGAACTCCTTCAGCCACATGACGTTGTCGGAGAGGTCATCGTCCCCGATGCCGATGTAGGCGAGCCCCTTGTGGATGGCGGTGGCCGACGCCTTGGGGGACATGCGGCCGCAGATCGGCATGAGGAAGGAGACCACCGCCCGGTCGATCCTGTCGGCGGTGACGGACGAGCCCCCGTGGGTCTCCCGTAACGCCAACTTGATCAGGAAGTGCAGTGACGACGAGATGAGCTGGATCGTCTCCTCGTAGCACAGGATGTCGAGCGACCCTCCGTCACGGTCCCTGACCTCGAAGTTGTCGACCATTTCCCGTTTGAGACAGGTGAGGATGGGCGCGTAGACCTCCCCGCTCGGCTGTTGCGGGCCCGCGGTGGCGCCTCGCAGGCGGCCGCGTACGCCGGAGGCCGGCGTGCCCATGCTCCAGGGACCCTCCAGGGCCGAGAGCGACATCTCGACCCTGACGTCCTGGACGACGACGCGGCCCTCCAGGGAGATGGTCTCCACCGTCCGCGTCCGTGACTTCTCCGGCTGGAGGAGCATCGACAGGAAGATCGGCACGGATGTGAGCTTGTCGGAGCGGACGGCTTCGTCGCGGAGCGCCATGACCTTCTGCATCGTGGACATCGTGACGCCGTCCCAGGGAGAGGGCGTCACGGGCTTGGCGTGTCTCTTGTACCGGCCATTGCGCAGCACGACGAGCGCGACGGCGAAGCCGAGGCACGCGACGGCCATCCATGGTCGCAAATGGATGAGCATCCCGGGCTGGGAGGCGTTCATGCTCCGATCTCCGGGGAGCGGCAGGAATGCCAGCCAGCCGGACACCGCGCTGGCGGTTCCGAGTGTGACGAAGCAGATGTTGGACCATTTCATTGACGGGATCCGAACTCCTCCGGCTCTGTGCGTGCGGTGCGGGTGGTACCTGACACAGAGAAATCGCTCGACCCGCATCGACGGTTGACGCGCGGAGAAGCCGGGCCGGCTTTCTTGATGGAACCGAGACCCGTGAAATAATGTTCGTGCGGCTATATTATGAAAAACGTCGATCTAAGGAAAAGATCGACCTTGAGGCTGTTTAGCGATTAATTGACTGGTTTGCGAAGCGGCCGGTTCTCGGCCTTGATCGGCTCAGCCCGATCCTCGGCGGTTGGTGCCCCGGGTGGGGACGGCGGCGAGAGGATCCTCCGGCCAGGGATGCTTGGGATAGCGGCCGCGCAGCTCGGCGCGGACCGCGCGGTACCCCTCGCGCCAGAACGACGCCAGGTCCGCGGTGACGGCGGCGGGCCTGCCGGCGGGGGACAGCAGATGGACCACCAAGGGAACTCCGGCGACCTGGGGAGCGGCGTCCCACCCGAACAGCTCCTGGAGCTTGGCGGCCAGCACCGGCTGCTCGCCGGAGTAGTCGACCCGCACACGTGACCCGCTGGGGACGGTGATCCGTTCCGGGGCGACCTCGTCCAGCCGCAACCGCCAGGGCAGCAGCCGCCTGAGCGAGGATGCCACGTCGACCCGCCGCAGGTCGGCACGGCGGCGCAGCTTGGGCAGGTCGAGCCAGTTCCAGGCCCCCTCGATGAGCCCCGCGTCCGAGACGTCCGGCCAGGGGTCGCCCAGCACGCGCCGGCAGAACGCCATGCGCTCGCGCAGCGCCACGGCGTCCGGCGTCCAGCGCAGCAGCGACAGCCCTTCGGCGCGCAGGCCGGCCAGGATCGCCTCGCCCACATCGGCGTCCGGGAGCGGGACCGAGGACAGCTCGATCGCCCCGAGGCGCTCGACCCGCCTCGCCACGACGTCCCCGTCCCAGCCGATCTCCTCCTCCACCTGGTGGAACGGCTTGGCCGCCTCCTTGGCGACGTCCTCGTCGATCACCACGGCCTGCCGTACCCGCGCCGAGGCGGAGCCCGCGGGCCGGTCGGCGACCGCGATGGCCAGCCACTCCGCCGAGGCGAGCCGCGAGTCGCGGGGGAGCGTCGCGGCCGTGCCCGACACCATGAGGTACCCGCCGGAGCGGCGGCGCGCCACGCGCTCGGGGTAGGCGAGCGCCACGACCAGCCCCGCCACCGCGTCGTCGCCCGCGCCGCCGCCGTACGGGGTCGCGGCGGCCGAGCCGGACCGCGCCGGCGTCCGGGCGGGGCCACCGGAGTCCGGCGCGGGGCCACCGGAGTCCGGTGCGGACCGCGCCGGGCGTCCGGCGTCCCGTACGGCCTGGGTGAGGCGGCGGGTCTCCTTCCGCCAGTCGCGGGAGCCGCCGCGCCGGGCCTCGCGCCAGACGGCCACGAGGTCGTCCGGGGCGGAGCGGGGAAGCTCGCCGGACAGCAGGGCCACCACCTCGGCGGCCTCCGGCGGGCCGTCGAGGAGCGCCCGGGCCAGCCGGGGGTGGACGCCGATTCCCGCCATGCTGCGCCCCCGCTCGGTGACCCGCCCGTCCGTGAGCGCGCCGAGCGCGTGCAGCGTACGGCCGGCCACGGCCATGGAGGCGGCGGGCGGCGGGTCGAGCAGCGCGAGCGCGGAGGCGTCCGGCGTGCCCCAGCAGGCGGCCTGGAGCGCGAACGCCGTCAGGTCGGCCAGCGCGATCTCCGGCTGGGCGTGGTCGGGCAGCCGCGCGTGCTCCGCCTCGGTCCAGCATCGGTAGACGGTGCCCGGCGCCTCGCGTCCGGCCCGTCCCGCACGCTGCTCGGCGGACGCCTTCGACACCCGCACGGTCGTGAGCGAGCCGAGGCCGCGGCCCTGGTCGGTACGCGGCTCGCGCGCCAGGCCGGCGTCCACCACCATCCGGACCCCCGGAACGGTCAGGCTCGACTCGGCCACCGAGGTCGCGAGGATCACCCGCCTGCGCGGGCCGGGCGACAGCACCGCGTCCAGCGTCTCCGCCCTGCCGTGGACCTGCAGGACGTCGATCCGCGGTGCCAGGCCGGCGAGCGCGGCGGCGACCCGGCCGATCTCCCCGACGCCCGGCAGGAAGCACAGCACGTCACCGGCCCGCTCCGCCAGGGCGCGATGGACGACTCCGGCGACGTGGGCGAGCAGGGCGGGATCGACGCGCATGCCGTGCGGCGGGGCGACCGGGCGCGGTGGCGGCGCCCACACGACCTCGACCTCGTGCGCCGTGCCGGAGGCGTGCACCACGGGCGCGCCGCCGAGGAGCCGGGCCCAGGGAGCGGCGTCGGCGGTGGCGGAGGCGGCGAGGAGCCGCAGGTCGGGCCGGAGGGTCGCCCGGACGTCGAGCAGGAACGCCAGCGCGGTGTCGGCGTCCAGGTGACGCTCGTGGCACTCGTCGACGAGCACGGCGTCGACGCCGTCGAGTTCGGGATCGCGCTGGAGCCGCTGGAGCAGCACGCCGGTCGTCATGACCTGGACCCGCCGGCCGGGCCGGTGCTCGCCGCGTACGGTGAACCCGACTTCCTGGCCGACCTCGGAGCGCAGCAGCCACGCCATGCGCCTGGCCGCCGCGCGGGTCGCAATGCGCCTGGGCTCGGCCACGATCACCCGCCGTGGCGGGCCGCCGCCGTCGAGGCCGGCCAGCGCCAGCGGGACCAGGGTCGTCTTGCCCGTGCCGGGCGGCGCGGTGAGGACGGCGCCGCCGGCCTCCTCCAGCGCGGCACGCAGTTCAGGCAGCGCGTGGCGGACGGGAAGGTCACCGGCGCGTGACTCGTCGACGGTCATCTAATCTCCTCGATCGTGGAGACCGCGCGGCGGCCGCGCGGGAGCCCTCGCCGGAGGTCGGCATGGCCGCGACCTTCGTCAGCGCAGGGATGACGGCGGTGGCCGCGGCGGCCGTGGTGGCGATCTACCTCCTGATCTCGTACTGGGCCGTGCTGATCCTGGGATGGACGGCCTGGGCGCTGCTAGGCCTCAGCGTGCCTGGAGGGCGTCGAGGGCGACAGCCATCGCGATGATCAGCCGCCGGTCGACCCGCGGGTCCTGGATGTCGACGATGTACCGGTCGCGCAGGCCGAACTTGCGGTCGACCGAGAACGCGATCTGCGCGCCCGCCCCGAAGTCGAAGTGGTAGGGCAGCCACGACAGCGAGTCGACGAACCGGCGCAGGATGCTCACCAGCACGTTGCGCTCCTGGCCGGTGAAGGTCGGCAGGCCGGGCTGCTGGAAGTGCCACGTGGAACGGATCAGCGACGCGCCGAACTCCTTGCGGAAGTAGCCGATCGGCTGGCCGGCGTGGTCCAGGACGTCGTACCCGCTGCCAAGGTCGAGCACCTTGCGGGCCTTGAAGCCCGCGAGCACGTACTGGCGTGACTCGTCGGTGTAAAGCGTGACCTGCTCCTTGAACGCCATGCGCTTCTGCTCGGCGAAGGCGACCATCGGCCCTTCCGAGCCGTCGGGCAGTTCTATGTGGACCACGTAGCGGTTCACCATCATGGTGATCTTCTGGCGGACGAGCAGGCGGCGCTGGGCCTGCAAGGTCGGGAGGTCCACGTTGCACTCCATAGTCAGGGGATTGCCACCCTAAGGCTTTCCCCGGTCGTTCAACGCGCGCGCTTGGCGCGGAGAAGACGAATGACCTTCCAGGAACGGGGCAGGGGAAACGATCGTTGAACAGAATGAATCGACACGGGGGGAGTCATCATGTACCGGTCAAGAGAGCACAAGATGATCGCGGGTGTCTGTGGCGGCATCGCGGAGAAGTGGGGCTGGGCGCCCACCATGGTGCGCCTGCTGTTCGTCCTGTCCTGCGTCCTGCCGGGACCGCAGTTCATCATCTACCTGATCATGTGGGCCTTCATCCCGAAGGCTCCGGCACGCTCGGCCCACGGCCAGTGGTGACGGCGGCCCCAGACGGCAGGTGACGGGCGGCGGGTGAGGGGTTGACGGGCCGCGGGACAGGGCAGGATGACGTCCTTTCGTAGGACGTATGCTCGGACGCGTGAGCGAACGAATCGTACGTGCGCGGCCACTCGCCTTGGTCCAGGACGATCTGGTCGACTACGAGCAGGCCATGGACCGCATGACCGAGCTGGTCGCCGCGCGGCAGGGCGATGAGATTCCGGACACGCTGTGGCTGCTCAGCCACCCGCAGGTGTTCACCGTCGGGAAGCGGACCGCGGCCGAGCACCTGCCCGACCCCTCACACGGCATCCCGGTCATCCCCACGGGCCGCGGCGGCCAGCTGACCTACCACGGGCCGGGGCAGCTCGTGGGCTATCTGATCGTCAAGCTCCGCCCGGACGAGGGCGTCGTCGACTACGTCCGTGAGGTGGAGCTGCGGCTGGTCGAGGCGCTGGAGAAGCTCGGCCTCCCGGCGGAGCGTCGTGAGACCCCGCCCGGGTCGGAGCTGCTCACCGGCGTCTGGACCCGCGAGACCGGCCGGAAGATAGTCTCGATCGGCATGCGCGCCGGCCGGGGCGTCACCAGTCACGGCTTCGCGCTCAACGTCGACGGTGACCTCGATCCGTGGCACTACGCAGTACCGTGCGGCATGCCCGACGTGGACATGACCTCGCTCGCGCGCGAGCTGCCCGAGCCGCTGGTCTCCGAGCACGTCCGCAGGGTGGTCGCCGAGGCCTTCGAGGCGTCCTCCGCCTCCTGAAGGCGCGGCCGCGAGCCTCCCCGCCTGGGCGTCGTACGGACGCCCAGGCGGAGCGGGCAGGTCAGGCGACCGGCTCGTCCAGCGGCACCTCGTCGATGTTGCGGCGAGGGCCGGTGAACCAGTGCCGGGCCGACAACGCCCACCACAGGGCGATGCCGAGCAGGACGGCTCCGACCGCGATCGGCGCGTAGTTCACCGAGGTCCAGGTGAAGTCCGCCGCGCCGGGCACACCGGCGGGGCTGATCGGCAGGATGAAGTAGATCGAGATGATGGCGATCTCGATCACCGCGATCCAGCCGAACACCTTGTACTTGCGGCCCAGCGTCCACGGCCCGGGCTTGAAGCCGTCGCCCATGCGCAGGCGGAGCCAGATCGGGATGAGGAAGGCCAGGTAGAGCCCGATCACCGCGATCGAGACCACGGCCAGGAACGCCACGGGGGTAGTGGTGCCCTCGGGCGCGTACAGGGCGGGGACCGTGATCAGAAGGGCGACGATGCAGCCGGCGATGATCGCGTTGACCGGCGTCCTGTTGCGGTCGACGCGCGACCACAGCCGCCAGCCGGGGATGGCGCCGTCACGGGAGAACGCGTAGGTCATCCGGGACATCGACGTCACGCAGCTCATGCCGCAGAAGAACTGCCCGATCGTCGAGATGCCGAAGATCACCGTGGCGAGGCTCGGGGTCAGCGACGAGGTGAAGATCGCGCCGACGAAGCCGGCCTCCTTGTTGACGGCGTCCACATCGGTGGCGGCGAACAGGAAGGCGAGCAGCAGGATCCAGCCGCCGATGGCCGAGTAGAAGATCGACTTCCACAGCCCCTTCGCCGCGCTCATGGCCGCGCCGTGCGTCTCCTCCGAGACGTGGGCACAGGCGTCGAAGCCGGTGATCGTGTACTGGGTGAGCAGGAAGCCCAGCGGGAGCACGTACAGCCAGAACGTCGCCCCCGAGTTGCCGGATCCGAAGCCCGAGTTGTTGAACTGCTCGAACAGGAAGCCCACGTTCTGGTGCTTGGACGGGCCGAAGATGAGGATGAGCACGACCACGGCCGCGCCGAACACGTGCCACCACACCGAGATGTTCTGCAGCACCGAGATCAGGCGGTGGCTGAAGATGTTGATCAGCGCGTGCAACACCAGCACCACCGCGAACAGCAGGAACGTCTGGCGCAGCGGGTCGCCGCTCGCCCAGCTGTCGCTGAACCGGCCGATGGTGATGTTGAGGAACGTCGCGCAGCCGTAGTCCACCGACGCGGTGACGGCGATGAGCCCGATCAGGTTCAGCCAGCCGGTGAACCAGCCGTGGATCGGCCGGCCCAGCTTGGCGGCCCACCAGTAGATGCCGCCCGCCGTCGGGTAGGCCGAGACCAGCTCCGACATGCAAAAGCCGATGATGAGGATGAACACCGAGATCAGCGGCCAGCCGATGGAGATGGCGATCGGCCCGCCGTTGTTCCATGCCTGGCCGAACGTCGTGAAGCAGCCGGCCAGGATGGAGATGATCGAGAAGGAGATCGCGAAGTTGGAGAAGCCGCTCCAGGTTCGCGAGAGTTCTTGCTTGTATCCGAGTTCGGCCAGGCGCTCGGCGTCGTCGTCGATCTGGGGCTGGGCCATCAGGCCTCCTTGCGTGGCGCGGGTGATGCGGTGGTGCGGTGCTACGGGCCAGGTGGGGGGTGTCGCGGGGAACCCGTCAGGGTGCCAGAGGTGGGGGTGCCGTGGGAGTGGGTAGGGGTGGTGCGCCTCCGGCCGGGCGTCGCCGGCCTCGGACGTCGTCGATGATCAGGCCGAATCCGGGATCGTCGAGATCGCGTACGGCCTGGGCGAACTTGTCGGCCCCCTCGGCCTCGTAGTCGAAGTCGGCCGCCGCGGCCTGCTCGGTGAGCAGACCGTGATGGACGCTGAACCACAACGTCCAGGTGAAGTTGGACATGATCAGATAAAGCTGAACCCTTGCCGCGGGATCCTCGTCCCCGAAGTAGGCCCGCGTCAACCGTCTGACCATTTCGGGGTCGTAATCGGCCTCGGCCGCGATGTCGCCCAGCTCGAAGGCCGGATCGTTGTTTCCGGACAGCTGGTAGTCCACGATGCGGACCGCCGAGCCGTCGAAGATGAAGTTCTCCGGCAGCAGGTCGTTGTGGCACGGGACGGTCGGCGGCCGCCGTACGTCCATCGCCGCCTCGATCTCGGCGACGGTGGGCAGCCGGTCCTCGTACCCGTCGGGAATCCGCAGGCCGTGGGCGTGGCACAGCGCGAGCAGCTCGTCGAGCTTGCGGAAGATCGAGAAGTCGGTGGCGAAGCGCGGCCCGGCGTGCAGGCGCCGGCAGGCCTGGGCGATGCCGTCCGTCATCGCCGGATCGCGGACGGCCGCGGCGTCGAGCGTGACGCCGTCGATGTACTCCAGCAGGACCGCGCCCGGGAGGCGCAGCAGCACGTCCGCGCCGACCCCCGCCTGGGCGGCCCTGACCGTGTTGACGATCTCCATGTCCAGCGGGATGCCGAGACCGGCGGCGGAGACGCGCGGGTCGAGGATGCGCAGCAGCCAGCGATCTCCCGCCTCGGTGTCGACCCGGACGATGCGGTGGCTCAACCCGCCCTTGATCTGGGTATGGGTGACGGGCCGGCCCGCCCAGGCCGTGACGAGTTCGAGCGCCGAGCCAAGGTCTGGCACGCGGGCCTCCTTTGGTCTACCTTCAGACCATTGATCCGATTCTGTGGGCCGGTTGTTACACGGGGGTACCGATGGTGAAACTTCCCGCCGAGGCGCAGGCCGTCGTCATCGGCGGCGGCGTCGCCGGGTGCAGTGTCGCCTACCACCTGGCACGGCTCGGCTGGACCGATGTCATCCTGCTCGAACAGCACGGCCTGACGGAAGGCACCACCTGGCATTCGGCCGGATTCGTCGGCCAGCTCAGGTCCACGGTCACCCAGACCCGCATGATCATGTACTCGGCCGGGCTGTACCCCGAGCTCCGCGAGCTGACCGGGCTCGATCCCGGCTGGCACGGCGTGGGCGGCCTGCGCCTGGCCACCACAGCCGAACGGCACGAGGAACTGCTGCGCCAAGCGGGCGCCGCCGAGACCTACGGGCTCGACATGGAGATCGTCTCGGCGGAGCGGGCCCAGGCCATGCTGCCGCTGATGGAGGTCGGCGACGTGCGCGCCGCCCTGTGGCTGCCCGGGGACGGCTGGCTGGACCCGGCGAGCCTCGCCCGGGCCCTCGCGGCCGGAGCCGAGAAGCTCGGCGTGCGCATCGTGACCGGCGTCACGGTGACCGGGCTGGACGTCCAGGACGGCCGGGTGCGCGCGGTGCGGGCCGGTGAGCAGGTCATCAGGACCGAAACCGTCGTGAACGCGGCGGGCGCGGCGGCAGGGAAGGTCGGGCGGCTGGCCGGGGCCGACATCCCGATCGTGCCGATCAAGCACCAGTACGTCGTGACCCGGCCGTTCGGCGTGCCGGCGTCGACGCCCACCGTTCGCGACCCGGACAACATCGTTTACTTCCGCGAGGAGGACGGCGGCATCCTCGTCGGCGGGTACATCCGGACACCGGAGGTCTGGGACGTCTCCGCGCCGCTGGCGGAGCCCCGGACGCTGTTCGAGCCGAATATGCCGAAATTTCGTGAATCGTGGGAGTCGGCGCGGCGCCGGCTGCCCGCACTCGGCGACCTCCCCCGGCCGGCCGCCGGTTCCGGCACCGGCGGCGACACGCCTGGGGCGACCGGCGGCGGTACGGCCGGGGCGACCGGCGGCGGTATGGCGGGGGCGACCGGCGGCGGTACAGCCGGGATGACCGATGGCGGGGAGGACGCGGCGGCGTTCGCCAAGGTCGTGCACGGCCCGGAGGCGTTCACCCCCGACGGGGAGTTCCTGCTCGGCGAGACCTCCGTGGCCGGGCTGTGGGTCGCGGCCGGGTTCTGCGTCCACGGACTCGCGGCGGCCGGCGGCGTCGGCAAGGTCATGGCCGAATGGATCGTCGACGGCTCGCCGGAGTACGACGTCTTCGGCATGGACATCCGCCGGTTCGGCTCTCACGCACGCGGCTCCCGCTGGGCTCGCGCCAAGGCGCTCGACTCCTACAGCAAGTACTACGACGTGGTGTACCCGGGCGAGGAGCGAACGGCCGCACGGCCGCTGCGCCGATCCCCGGCCTGGGCACGGCACGTCGACCTCGGCGCCGCGTTCGGCGAAAAGGCCGGCTGGGAACGGGTGAACTGGTTCGCGGTCACCCCGGCACCACAGAAGCTCGCGGCCGCTCCGGCGTGGGAGGAGTCCGCAGTCACCCAGGCACCGGAGGGGTTCGCGGTCACCCAGGCACCGGAGGGGTTCGCGGGCACCCCGGAACCGGAGGAGGCGGAGGCGTTCCGGCCCGCTGGGTGGGCCGGAAAGTTCTGGTCACCCGCGATCAGGGCCGAGTGCCTCGCCACCCGCGACACCGCCGCGCTGTTCGACCAGACCTCCTTCTCCAAGCTGGACATCACCGGGCTCGCCGGCCTCCAGCGCCTCTGCGCCAACGACCTCGACCGGCCCGTCGGCTCGGTGATCTACACCCAAATGCTCAACGAGCGCGGCGGCATCGAGGCGGACGTGACCGTCACCCGGCTCGCCGAGGACCGCTTCCGCATGGTCACCGGGACGGCGTTCGGCGTGCACGACGCGGCCTGGGTGCGCGGTCACGGGCTCGACGTGCGGGACGTCACCTCGGCGTACGCCTGCTACTGCCTGTGGGGGCCGAAGGCGCTCGACATCCTCGGCGAGCTGAGCGACGACGACCTCACGTTCGGATACATGCGGGCCCGTGAGATCAGCGTCGGGAACGTGCCCGTGCTGGCCCAGCGGGTCACCTTCGCCGGGGAGTTCGGCTGGGAACTGTACTGCCCGTCCGAATACGGCCTGACCTTGTGGGACGTCCTCATGGAAGCTGGATCGCCGCACGGGATGCGCCCGGCCGGCTACCGCGCCCTGGACTGCCTGCGCCTGGAGAAGGGCTACCGCATCTGGGGGCTGGACATCACACCCGAGACCACGCCCCTGGAGGCAGGTCTGGGCTTCGCCGTCGCGGCCGGCAAGGACTTCATCGGCCGCGACGCGCTGGCCGCCCCCCGGCGTTCGCTGCGCTGCCTGGTGCTCGCCGACCCCAGGCAGGTCTGCCTCGGCGGGGAGCCGGTGCGGGTCGACGGCGTCCCGGCGTCCCGGGTGACCAGCGGCGGGTACGGCCACCGGGTCGACCGCTCGATCGCCTACGCCTACCTGCCGGCGGGAGAGCAGGGCGCGGACGGCGGCGCGCCTACCGGCCAGGTCGAGATCGGCGTCAACGGCACCTGGGTCCCGGCCGAGATCGTGGCAGAGCCGCTCTACGACCCGAGCAACAAGCGGGTCCGCCGCCTCCCCGGATCGTGAAGACGGGTTCACGCCAGTGCCACAGTTGCGGTGCGGCAGGGTTGAGGAACGTCCGGAGCGCGCATAGATCTACGCGGTCCTCCTTACTCCGCGGCGCCCCCGTTCCGGGGTAGTCGAGCATCGCGGAGACGGCGGCAAGGAGGAGATCACCAGGCGCGACCTCACCCGACGCTCGAGGAGGGCAAGCATGGGCACTTCGGCCGACCCAGGCACCACCGGCACCACGAGCACCACCACCACGGACGCCACGACCACCACGGACGCGACACGCGTGACCGACGCGACCAGCATGAGCCACGCGACCAGCGTGAGGGACGCGACCAGCGTGGGCGACACGACCAGCGTGAGCGCGACGAACATGACGGACATGACGAGCGCGACCGACATGACGAGCGCGACGGACATGGCCAGCGCGACGGACATGGCCAGCGCGACGGCTGCCCCGGCGGACGCGGCCGGCATGGTCAACATGATGGACTTCGAGCTCATGCGGGACCCGTTCGGCGGATACTCGCGGCTGCGCGAGCAGGCGCCCCTGGTACGAGGCTCCTTCTTCGGGCGCGGCACGCCGATCTGGCTCGTCACCCGCTACGAGGACGTCAAGATGGTCCTGGGCGACCCGCGCTTCGTGAACGACCCGGCGAACGTCACGGGCATGGACCTGAAGAACATCCGCGAGAGGGAGATCGAGGCGCGCGGCGTCCCCAAGGAGTACGCGCAGTACGTGCTCGACAGCATCCTGGACGCCGACGGCGCCGACCACCTGCGGCTGCGCAAGCTCGTGTCGCGCACCTTCACCGCGCGCCGCGTCGCGGAGCTGCGCCCCCGCGTGGAAGAGATCACCGAAGGGCTCCTCGACCGGCTGGCCGTCCTGGGGCAGGACGGCGTCGTGGACCTGATGGAACACTTCGCCTACCCGCTGCCGATCACGGTGATCTGCGAGCTGGTGGGCATCCCGGAAGAGGACCGCGCGCAGTGGCGCGAATGGGGCAAGGCCCTGGTGACGCTCGAATCGGGCGGCATGGCCACCGCCCTGCGCGACATGGTGCGGCACATCCACGAGCTCATCGAACGCCGACGGGCCGCGCCCACCGCCGACCTGCTGACCGGCCTCATCCGCACCCACGACGAGGACGGCGACCGGCTCAGCGACACCGAGATGGTCACGCTCGTCCTGACCCTGGTCCTGGCGGGCCATGAGACCACCGCCCACCTGATCGGCAACGGGGTCGCCGCCCTGCTCACCCATCCCGACCAGCTGGCCCTTCTCCGCGAGGACCCCGCGCTGATGCCCCGCGCCGTCCACGAGCTGATGCGCTGGTGCGGGCCCGTCCAGGCCACCCGGCTGCGGTACGCCGCGCAGGACCTCGAGATCGGCGGCATGCCGGTGCGCAAGGGCGAGGCCGTGATGGCGGTGCTGGTCGGCGCCAACTACGATCCCCGCGAGTTCGACGAGCCCGAACGGCTCGACATCACCCGCGAGCCGGACGGCCGCAAGGAGAACCACGTGGGGTTCGGGCACGGCATGCACTACTGCCTCGGGGCCGCGCTGGCGCGCCAGGAGGGGGAGGTCGCGTTCGAGGCGCTGCTCAGGCGCTTCCCCGCCCTGGCTCTGGCCGTCGCTCCCGAGGACCTCGACCGCCAACCCATGCCCGGCTCCTGGCGCCTAGCCCACCTCCCCCTCCACCTCTAACACCAGAACGCAGCCGTTTCCCCTTCACCTCGAACACCAGAACGCAGCCGTTTCCCCTTCACCTCGAACATCAGAGCGCAGCCGTTTCCCCACCTGGCGTGCGGGTGGCCTCTTCCTCCTCGCCAGGTGTGGTGTCTTCTTCGGCGCCGGGTCGGCGAGGAGTGGTGCGGCGGTGTCGGCGCCGGCGTACGGCGGGGGACCTGCGCCGTTTCGCTCGGCGTGGGCCAGCAGCGCCTTGAAAGTCGTCGGTTCGGCGGGGTTCAGAAAGCTGCCGAACTCGGCACTGATACCGGCAGTCCATCTGCGTGACAGCTTCCACCAGGACTTTCTTTGCGGCAGGTGGCCATAGCGGAGCATCGGAGAACCGTCGGCGCGGAATCGGCACAAAGAATGGCCTGCCGACCAGGGCTAACGCCCTCTCCTATGTACCTGGATGGTAAGCGCGGGCGAATCGCTATGCGGCGTCCGATTTCGTGTAGCTGCCGGGTCTGCGTGTTGGTGAGGGGGGCGAAGACGAAGCCGCGGACCGCCTCCACGTGTCGACGCTGCAAGTTGATGCGCCCTACAGTCGCTTGAAGCTTCAAGTTGCCTCCTCTCGGATCGGACCCCCGATGAACATCGTTCTGTGGATCGTCGCCGCCCTGCTCGCCCTCGCGTTCCTCGCCGCCGGACTGATGAAGATCAGTCAGCCGAAGGAGAAGCTGGCCGCCTCCGGTATGGCCTGGGCCGAGGACTTCTCGCCCGGTGTGGTCAAGGCCATCGGGGCGCTGGAGATCCTGGGCGCGCTCGGCCTGATCCTGCCCGCGGTCCTGGACATCGCACCCGTGCTGGTGCCGCTGGCCGCACTCGGACTGGCGCTGGTCATGGTGGGCGCCACCGTCACCCACGCCCGCCGCAAGGAGTACCCGGTGATCGTCGTCAACCTGGTGCTCCTGGTGCTGTTCGCCGTGGTGGCCTGGGGCCGCTTTGGTCCGTACTCCTTCTGACTCGCCCTCGACCGGTCTGTCCTCGACCGGTCTGTTCCCGCGGCCTGACCCGTCCTCGGCCGGCCTGACCCGTCCTCGGCCGGCCTGACCCGTCCTCGGCCGGCCGGGGAGCGATCCGGCGGCCAGGGGCGAGGGAGTGTCGGGCTAGAAGGTGAGGGGCGGGAGTTCGGAGCGGGTGGGGAGGCCTTGCCAGTGGCTGGTGCTGGCGATGGTGAAGGCGGCGAGCGCGGAGCCGCGGCGGAGCCGGTCGGTCGGGTGGAGTTCTTCCAGCAGGCCGCTGAGGTAGCCGGCGGCGAAGGCGCCGCCCGCGCCCGCCGGGTCGACCACGGTCACCGGTGCGGCCTGCGCGTCGTACCGCATGCCGTTGATCGTGGCGCTCGCCCCTTTGCCGGCCCGGGTGACCACCAGCTCGCGGACCGTTCCAATCGCCGGCTCGATGAGCTGCAGCTCGTCCTGGTTCGTGAACAGCACATCCGCGCCGGTCGCGAGCTCGGTCAGCGCCTCGACGGCCTCCTGGCGGTCGACCCAGAGCTGCGGCCGGTGGTTCACGTCGACGGAGACCGTGACGCCGGCCTCGCGGGCGAGCTTGATCGCGTGGTGGGCGGCGCTCCACGCGGTGCCGCTGAGCGCCGGGGTGATCCCGGTGAGGTGCAGGACCTTGGCCGCCTGCAGGGCCCGCGCGGGG
Source organism: Sphaerisporangium perillae (assembly GCF_023276435.1). GTDB lineage: Bacteria > Actinomycetota > Actinomycetes > Streptosporangiales > Streptosporangiaceae > Sphaerisporangium > Sphaerisporangium perillae. The sequence goes on along the minus strand of NZ_JALLPO010000042.1, from coordinate 12,673 downwards.
ATGTCGCCGGGGCCGAGCCGGGAGCCGGCCGACCCGCCGCGGTAGTGGACGACGTGGCCGACCCGGCCGATGCGCCGCTGCCTGATCGCCAGGCCGGTGTGCGCCCCGGGGTCGGACTGCACGTGGGAGACGTCGACCCCCTCGCCGCGTAGCACGGTGACGATGCGCGCGCCGAGCTCGTCGGCGCCGACCCGGCCCAGCCAGGTCACGGAGTGGCCCAGCCGGGCGAGGCCCACGGCGGCGGTCAGTTCGGCACCGGCGACGTCGAGGCGCACGTCCGTGTCATGGCGGAGACGGTCGGCGGAGACGACGCCCAGTGCCTCGCCGAGCGTGAAGACCTCGGTCATGTCAGGATCTTTCGTGCCAGGCGACATGCCCTTCTGCCGCTGATGGCGGAAAGCATGGCAGAGACCGATGGCCCCCACAACGAGATGGCGGCTTCCCGGGCGCGACGACGCGCGACCGTGTCCTTGGGGGGCGCCTTCCCGTTTCCGGCTAATCGCCGAAGGCGTCGATGGCGGCCTGGCAGAAGGCCTTGAGGTCGTCGGGCTTGCGGCTGGTGATGAGCTTGTTCGGGCCGTTCGTGCAGATCATCACTTCCTGGTCGACCCAGGACGCGCCCGCGTTCTGCAGGTCGGTCTTCAGGCTGGGCCAGGAGGTGAGCGCGCGGTCGCCGACGACGCGTGCCTCGATGAGCGTCCACGGCGCGTGGCAGATCGCCGCGACCGGCTTGCGGGCGTCGAAGAATCCGCGCGCGAACCGCACGGCGTTGTCGTGGAGCCGGAGGTTGTCGGGGTTGGCGACGCCGCCCGGGAGCACGAGGCCGTCGAAGTCGTCGACGCTGACCTCATCGACGGTGGCGTCGATGTCGAACCTGTCGGCCTTGTCCAGGTGGTTGAAGGCCTGGGCCTTGCCGTGCCGGGTGGAGATCAGGCGGGGCGTGCCGCCGGCCTGTTGCACGGCCTTCCACGGCTCGGTCAGCTCGACCTGCTCGATGCCCTCGGGAGCGACCAGAAAGGCGATCGTCTTGCCCTGAAGCATGATGCCTCCTCTGAGCTGCGTTTTCCTTCCTCGCTAGCTCGTGCCCGACATTTCGCCATATATACGCGAAAGGATGTGAAGTGTCTTACATCTCCTTGCGGAGCGCGTCCAGGAAGCGGCGGGACTCGACCACGGTGGCGGCCTCCACGCACAGGCGGTCCATGACCTTCATGTAAGGGTCGGTCTCCTCGCGCTTGTCGAGGTAGAGGGCGCTGGTGAGCTGCTCCATGTACACGACGTCCGGCAGGTCGCGCTCGGTGAAGCGCAGGATCGTGAACGGGCCGCCCGCCGCCGCGTGGCCGCCCTGGCCGAACGGGACGACCTGGAGGGTGATGTCGGGCGACTCGGTCAGCTCCAGGAGACGGTCGACCTGGGCACGCATGACCTTCGTGCCGCCGAGCGGGCGCCGCAGCGCCGCCTCGTCCACCAGGGCCCAGAGCCGCGGCCCGTCGGGCGAGGTGATGCGGCGCTGCCGGGTCATCCGCAGCGCGATGCGGCGGTCGATCTCCTCGGCGGACGCCTCGGAGTGACCGAGCATGATCACGGCGCGCGCGTAGTCCTCGGTCTGGATGAGGCCGGGGACGAACTGGATCTCGTACGTGCGGATGATCGAGGCGGCCTCCTCCAGGCCGACGTAGAGCTCGAACCACGTCGGCAGGAGGTCGCTGTACTTGTGCCACCAGCCGGGGGTGTTGGCCTGCTGCGCGAGTAGGAGGAAGGTCCCGCGCTCCTCCGGCTCGGTCACCCCGTAGAGCGTGAGCAGGTCGCTGACGTCGCGGGTCTTGAAGCCCACCCGGCCGAGCTCCAGGCGGCTGATCTTGGCGTGTGAGGCGCGGATGGCCTCGCCCGCGTCCTCGCGGGTGATGCCCTTGGCGGTGCGGAGCCGGCGCAGGTGGGCGCCCAGCAGGATGCGCAGGGCGGTCGGTCCGCCGCGCGCGTAGGCCAGGATGTGTCCGCCTGGCGTGTCGTCTTGCCCGAGCGCCGAGATCATGCGAGCTCCCTGGAGCCACGGATGAATGAGCCGACAGTGTCTCATCCCCGGCCATGCCTCGTACACCAGGTCTCCGTTGCACACCCATTTGTGCGGACTTTTACGATAAATCCGGCATTAGGGGCTATATCTCATCTATCTAGGGAAAAAGGGGGGTTCTGCACGTGCATCCGTACTTGCATACGTACGAGTTGTGAAGAAAGATTGACTGTCTCCGTCATGTCCGGACCGCGTGAAACGGCCCAAGCGTAGTGAGGACCTTGATGACCGCACACCAGGCACGCCGGCGATCGGTGGTACGGGGTGAGGCTCCATGGTGGCTGCTGCCGGCGATGGAGGGCGACGCCTGGGAGCCTGTGGGCGCCGAGCTGGGCGGCCTTGGCCGCACGGGAGCATCGATCAAGATCGCGCGGGACTTCACCGTGGCGACTCTGAACAACTGGGGTCTGTCCGAGCTGGCCTACGACACGCGCCTCGTGGTCTCCGAGCTCGTCACCAACGCCGTGCGGCACGCGGGTGAGCCGACCCGGCTCCGCCTGCTCCACCGCGCGTCCCACCTCGTGTGCGCCGTCTTCGACTCCCAGGACCGGCCGCCCGTCGTGACCGAGGCCGACTACTTCGCCGAGACCGGCCGGGGGCTGCACCTGGTCGAGAGCCTGAGCTGCTCCTGGGGCTGGAGGATCATGGAGGGCCACGGGAAGCTGGTGTGGGCCGCCTTCGCCGCCCCCTACGTCACCCCCGCCGCCTACGGCCGGAACCGCGCCTCCGCTTAGCGTGCCCCTGCGCGGGCCGAGGTGCCCGCCTGTCTCCGCCCGGTGTGCCACTGGTGATCCGGCGCCGGGCTTCCTGGTCCCATCTGTTGTGATTTGTCATTGTCTGTTCTGACTGCCCGGATACTGGTGGGGTGCTCAGCAGTAACCGCCTCAACGTGCTCCTTGAGATCTTCAGGACCGGAAGCATCGCGGGAGCCGCGCGGAACCTGCGGCTCTCGCCGTCCGCCGTGTCCCACCAGCTCTCCCGGCTGGAAGGGGAGGCGGGCGTCGGGCTGGTCGAGCGGGGAGCGCACAGCCTGCGGCTCACGGCCGCCGGACGCCGGCTCGCCACGCGGGCGCAGGAGGTGCTCGACATCATCGAGGCCGCCGAGAAGGACCTGCTGGCCCAGGCGCGGGCCGACGCGGGACAGCTGAGCATCGGCTTCTTCGCCTCCGCCGGCTACCGGCTGCTGCCGCTCGCGCTGTCGACGTTCAGCGCCCGGCACCCCGGCGTGGAGCTCGACCTGGTGCTGGGCCAGCCCCACGAGCTGCTGCCCGATCTCGAACGCGGCGCGCTGGACGTCCTGGTGGTGTTCGAGCACGGGCTGGACCCGTGGAAGGCCCCGGACGGGGTCGAGGTGATCCACTTGTTCGACGAGCCGCAACTGCTCGTCGTGCCGGTCGGGCACCCGGCCGGCCAGCGCTCCCGGGTACGGCTCGCCGACCTCGCCGACGAGCCATGGATCACCACCTACGGCACGGAAACCCCGGTGTCGGTGCTGGAGCGGGCCAGCGCGCTGGAGGGCTTCAACCCGACGATCCGCTGCCGCAGCGACCACTACGAGGTCACGCTCGGGCTCGTACGGGCCGGGCTGGGCGTGGCGCTGGTGCCGAGCCTCGGCGCGCAGGGCGCCGCGGGCATCCACGTCTGCCGGGTGGAGGGCCCGAAGCTCTACCGCCGCATCGGCGCCGCCGTACGGCCCACCAACCCCAATCCGGCCCTGCGCTCCTTCATCGACTACCTGCGCGACGCCTCGGCCCAGCTCCGGAACGCCCTGCGCTGATCACCCCCGGCCGGGCGGCGGGGCGGCGGAGACGGGTCGCGTCCTGCCGGACCCGCGCCACCCGACGCCCTGCGCTGATCAGGTGCGGCGCAGGGCCAGGGCGCCGATCCTGATGCCCGCCTGGCGCACCGCCGTGACCAGCGCGGGTTCCTGGCCTGCCAGTCCGAGGGTCAGCACGGCGTACCCCACCCGGCGGACCCCGATCAGCACGCCCACGTCGGTCCGCACCCCGGTGTCCGTGCCGGTCTTGTTCGCCGCCCACACCGTGCCGGACGGCACCGGCCCGGCCGGCAGGTCGCGGTCCTCCGGCTCGTGCGGCAGCAGGGCGGGCACCAGGCTGCGGTCGGTGTTGTGCGCCATCCACCCGATCAGCTTCCGCTTCCACGGCGCGGGATCGGCCGCGTCGACCAGGTCGGCCGCGAACCGGGCCAGCTCGGCGGCCGTGCCGACGGCGAAGGTCGCCGGATGCTCGGGCAGGCGCGGCTCGCGGATCCGGTCCAGGACGCGGGTGCGGACGAATCCCAGATCGGCCGCCCGCTCGTTGACCCGGTCGAGGCCGAGCCGCCGGATCAACGCGTTGGTCGCCGTGTTGTCGCTCACGGCCGCCGTGAGGAGCGCGAGGTCGCCGATCGTCCAGCGGCGGGCCGACAGGCCGCCGAGCAGCCCGGACCCGCCGCAGTAGTCGTCGTCCAGCAGCGTCACGGTCTCCGCGGGGTCCAGGGAGCCGGCGGAGACGCTCCGGGCGACCTCGGCGAGCAGGAGCAACTTGCCGGCACTGGCCAGCGGCAGCTCCACGTCCTCGTTGAGGGCGAGCAGGCCCGGCACCGAGACCGCCAGCGTGCCGGGACACCCGCCCGCGACCGGTTCGAGGTCCATCACGGCACTGTCTCCCATCGCACCACCGTGCCCGCTCGCACGGCGTGGCGGTTCACCGTTTCCGCTTCCGCCGGCCGGTCGGCCGTGCCCGTCTCCGGAGCGCGGGTGACGTTGGGACGGCCGGTGAGGTTCGGACGGCCGGTCACGTTCGGACGACCGTTCCCGGGCGGGCGGCGCGGGGGGTGCCGTCATGGACGACGATCTCGCCGGCGACGATCACCGCGTGGATCCCGACGGGCGGCAGGAGGGGCTCGCCGAAGGTGGCGCGGTCGGCCACGGTCGCGGGGTCGAACACCACGAGGTCGGCGTGGGCGCCGTCACGTATCACCCCGCGGTCGGTGAGCCCGAAACGGGCGGCCGGCATTCCGGTCATCTTGTGCACCGCCGTCTCCAGGGAGAGCAGCCCGAGGTCGCGGCGGTAGCGGCCGAGGACCCGCGGGTAGGTGCCCGCCCAGCGGGGGTGCGGGCGCCCGCCCGGCTTCGGCACCCCGTCCGAGCCGATCATGGCGTACGGCGCGGCCAGCACCCGCTGGACGTCCTCCTCCACCATCGAGTGACTGATGATCGTCACCTCGCCGCCCTCGGCGAGCAGCAGGTCGGCGGCGACGTCGACCGGGTCGGCGTTCGCGGACGCGGCCAGGTCGGCGACCGTGCGCCCCTCGAGCTCGGGGTGGCGCGGCGCGCAGGCGATGGAGATGCGGTCCCAGCCGCCGTTGCCGACGGTGTTCTCCCACCCCGGCACGCCTTCGGCGATGGCCCGCCGCATCCGTTCCCGCTCGGCGGGGTCGGCGAGCCGGACCGCCAGCGCCGCGAACCCGCCGTCGTTGGCCCAGGGCGGCAGCATGGCGGCCAGGGACGTGCTGCCCGCCGTGTACGGGTAGACGTCGCAGGTGAGGTCCATGCCGGAGTCGCGCAACTCGGCGATCCGCGGCAGGGTGCGCTCGGTACGGCCCCAGGCGTACTTGCCGGCGGTCTTGTGATGGGAGACGTGCAGCGCCGCGCCGCTCCTTCGGGCGATCTCGACGGCCTCCTCCAGCGCCTCCTCGACGCGGGACATCTCGTCGCGCAGGTGGGTGACGTACGGCTTGCCGTGGCGGGCCGCGACGGCGGCGAGCGCGACGACCTCGTCGGTGCTCGCGTACGTTCCCGGGGTGTAGATGAGGCCGGTCGAGAGCCCCGCCGCGCCCTGGGAGAGCGCCAGGTCGAGCAGGGAGCACATGGTGTCCAGCTCGGCCGGGGTCGCGGGCCGGTCCGCGTGGCCGAGGACGCCCGCGCGCAGCGTGCCGTGTCCGACCAGGGAGGTCAGGTGGTTGGCGCGGGGGAGGGCGGAGTGCCGCGCGGCGAACCCGGCGAAGTCCTCGAAGATCCCGACCTCGCCGCCGAAGGTGACCCGGGTCTCCCTGCGCATCTCCGCGAGCCGTTCCGGCAGGGCGGGGAAGAGGCTGGAGCCGCAGTTCCCGCAGATCTCGGTGGTCACCCCCTGGACCACCGACGCCCACACCAGCGCCCCGGCCCCGGGCCCGCCGGAGGGGCCCTCGCCAGGGTCTCGCGCCGCCGCTTCGCCCGGACCGCCGATGGACGCCCCGGACTCCCGCCCGGGCAGGAGGGAGACGGCGTCGGAGTGGGTGTGCACGTCGATGAAGCCGGGCGCGACGGCCATCCCCTCGGCGTCGAGCACCTCCGGCGCCGCCGCCGGATGTCCCGGCGGGAGGACCGTGACGCGGCCCTTCGCCACGCCGATGTCGGCGAGGCGGGCCGCCGCGGCGGTGCCGTCGACCACCAGGCCGCCGCGGACCAGCAGGTCGAAGCTCACCACGGACCCATCCCCTTCTCCTCGCCGCCGATCCCGGAACCCCCGCCCCGCGCGCCGTACGCGCCTGCGGCGGTGCCGTTCACCGGACCTGCCCGAGGAAGGTGCGGAAGCGCTCATGGCGGGGGTCGGCGAGCACCTCGCGCGGGTGGCCCTGCTCGACGATCACGCCGCCGTCGATGAAGACGAGGTGGTCGCCGACCTCGCGGGCGAAGCCCATCTCGTGGGTGACCACCATCATCGTCATGCCGCTCCCGGCGAGATCGCGCATCACCGCGAGCACCTCCTGGACGAGTTCGGGGTCGAGCGCGCTGGTCGGCTCGTCGAACAGCATCAGTTTGGGGCTCATGGCGAGGCTGCGCGCGATCGCCACGCGCTGCTGCTGCCCTCCGGACAGCTGGGCGGGGTAGTGGTGGGCCCGGTCGGCCAGCCCGACCCGTTCCAGTAGCTCGGCGGCCCGCTGCCGCGCTTCCGCCTTGGAGGCGCGCTTGACGGTGACCGGGCCCTCCATGACGTTCTCCAGCGCGGTGCGGTGCGGGAAGAGGTGGAAGCGCTGGAACACCATGCCGATGTCCTGCCGCTGCCGGGACAGCTCGGCCGGGCGGAGCATGTGGAGCTTCTCGTCCTGTTCGCGGTAGCCGATGAGGTCACCGTCCACCCAGATGCGGCCCGAGTCGAGGGTCTCCAGCCGGTTGACGCACCGCAGCAGCGTGGACTTGCCCGAGCCCGAGGGGCCGACGACGCAGACCACGCCGCCGGCCAGCACGTCCAGGCTGATGCCCTTGAGCACTTCCAGCGGCCCGAACCGCTTGCGCACCGAGCGGATCTTCACCATGGGTTCGGCCATCATGCGCCGCCTCTCGCGAACGGCCGCAGGTTGCGGCGGATCCGGGCGGGCAGCGCGTGGTGGCCGCGCTCGAACCGCTTCTCGACGTAGTGCTGGCCGATGGTGGCCAGGGTGGTGAGCACGACGTACCAGACCGAGGCCACGATGAGCAGCGCGATGACCTCGAAGTTGCCGAGGTAGATGCGCTGGGAGACGGTCAGCAGCTCGGCGCCCGCGATGACCGACACCATCGAGGTGGTCTTCAGCATGGAGATGAACTGGTTGCCGGTCGGCGGGATGATGACGCGCATGGCCTGGGGGAGGACGACGCGGCGGAGCACCTGCCGGTGGGACATGCCGAGCGATTCGGCGGCCTCGCGCTGGCCGGGGTCGACCGAGCGGATGCCCGCCCGCACGATCTCGGCCATGTACGCGCCCTCGTTGATCGCCAGCCCCAGCAGCGCCGCGGTGAACGGCGTGATGAGCTCGTTGGCCTGCAATTCGATCAGCTTGGGGCCGCCGAACGGCACGCCCACGCCGAACGTCGGGAAGACCAGGCCGATGTTGAACCAGAAGATCAGCTGGACGAGCAGCGGTGTTCCCCGGAAGAACCACGTGTAGAGGGCCGAGGCGTAGCGCAGCACCGGGTTGCCGGACAGCTGCATGACGGCGGCGAGCACGCCGAGCACCAGGCCGATGGCCATGGACAGCACAGTGAGCTGGATCGTCACCCACAGTCCGCCGAGGATCCTGCCGTCGAGGAGGAACGCGGCGATGACGTCCCAGTGGAGGTTCTCGTTGACGATGATCGTGTAGGCGAGCCAGACCAGGAAGAGGGTGGCCAGCCCGGCGGTGAGCCACCGTCCGGGCCGCGGCGGCCGTACCGCCTTGATCGCGAGTTCGGGCTCTCCGGCCCGGGTCTCCGCCTCGGGCCCTCCGGCCCGGCTCGCCGGGCCGGAGAGCCGGGCCTCCGGGGCTCGGGTGCGGTCGGCCGGGGTGGGGTCGCCGGTACGGCTCACTGCCATGGCCGGGTGTTGACGAGCACCTTCGGGACGGCGTTGGCGCTCACCCCGTACTTGCGAAGGATCCCCTGGTAGCCGCCGTCGGCCATCAGCTCCTCCATGGCCTTGGCCACGGCGTCGCGCAGGCCCGTGTCGCGCTTGTCGATCGCGATGCCCCACGGTCCCGCGTCGTACTGCTCGGAGAGCACGTCGTACTTGCCGGTCTCCTTCGCGTACATCGCGGCGACGGGGGAGTCGACGATGGTGGCGACCGCGCGACCTGAGTCGATGCTGAGCAGCCCGGTGGGGGCGTCCTCGCTCTGCATGATCTTCATCTTCTCGGCGCACTTCTCGTTCTGCTTCTCGCCGATCGCGAGGTTGGAGCTGCCCTTGGCGAGCACCACGGTCCTGCCGCAGAGGTCGTCGAGGGTCTTGATGGCCTCGGGGTTGCCCTTCTTGACCATGATGGCGCCGCCGGCGTTGAAGTAGTCGACGAAGTTCACCGCGGCGCGGCGCTCCTCGGTGTCGCTGAGGGAGGACAGCACCAGGTCCCATCGGCGGCCCTGGAGGCCGGGGATCAGGCCGTCGAAGGCCGCGTTGGTGATCGTGACCTTGAGCCCGAGCTTGGCGGCGATCGCGGCGGCGAGGTCGGGGTCGACGCCGGTCAGCTCCTGGGTGCCCTTCTTGTACATCTCCATCGGCGGGTAGCCCTCGGAGGTCGCCACGCGGAGTTCCCCGGTGGTGCGCAGAGCGTCGGGCACGAGGTCCTTGGCGGTCTTCGCCTGGGCGGCGGCCGTGCTCTTGCCGCTCTCGGCTCCTGACGACGAACGCCCGCAGCCGCCGGCGAGCGCCGAGATGGCCAGCGCAGTGGCGATAGCGACGTATAGGCGCTTTGTCATGGAATCTCCTATTTGCTGGGGCCTGGACATATGCTTGCGACGGTGGGTCACAGGCCCAACAGTCGTGAACGCTTGCGATCCTCAGCATCGAAGTTTTCGATGCTCGGCCGCGCCGACCGGCGCCCGCCGGTCGGTCTCAGCGAGCTGATCTCGGCGGCGCGCCGGCCGTCCCGACACCACGCTCACCGGGGACAGGTGAGATCCCCGGGTCAGTGACGCTCCGGGCCCGCGTCGTGGTCCTGCTCGAGTACGAAACGGGTCAGCTCGACCCGGGAGCCGATCCCGAGCTTGCGGAAGATCTGGCGCAGGTGGAAGGCCACCGTGTGGACGCTGATGAACATCTGGTCGGCGACCTGCCGGTTGGTCCACCCCTGGGTGACCAGCAGGGAGACCGCGCGCTCGGTCTCGGTCAGACTCGCCCACCCGGTGACCGGCCGGTCGGCCGTGGCCCAGTGCCGGTGCCGCACGCCCATCCTGCGCAGCCTGCGGCGCAGGCGGGCCGCGTCCCTGGTCGATCCGCTCTCCTCGTAGCAGGCCAGCGCCTGGTCCAGGCTGCGTACGGCCCCCTGCCGGTCGCCTCCCGCCGCCAGCGTCACGCCCAGATCCTCGGCGGCGGAGGCACGGGCCCAGGGGTCGGCGCCTTCCTTCGCGGCGAGGCCCAGCGCCTCGGCGTCGCCTTCCAGCAGGCCACGGGCGTGCGTGGCGGCCGTGCGCATGGTCAGGAACCCGGGGTTGCCGTCCGCGAGGCGCTCCGCCGCCGCGACCGCGAGCCGGGCGCTTTCGCGGTCGCCCGCGGCGAGGGCGACGCGGGCCAGCCACGGTGCGCAGGCCGGTTCGCCCACGAGGACGCCAGGCTGCCTGCCCAGCCCTGCACAGAGGGGGGCGAGCCGCCTCATCGCGGCGGCAGGCCCGTCCCGCGCCTCGGTGATCCGGGCCGCCGCCACCACGTGGGGCGCGGGCGCCGGCCCGGCGTGGCGGGAGGGGAGGCCCTGGCCGGCGTCCAGGTGCTGGGCCGCCGCGCGCAGGTCGCCCTGGCGCAGGGCGACCTCGCCGAGCACGCGGGCGGCGAGCGGGCCGAACAGGTGGCTGCCGAGGGCCTCGGTGAGGTCGAGCCCGGCCCGCGCCTCCGCCACCGCGTCGTCCAGCCGCCCGGCGATCAGCTCGATCCGCGCGCGCAGCACGGCCGGGCCGGCCTCCCAGGCGCTGTGCCCGAGCGCCTCGACCTCCTCGCCGGCCTCCCGCAGCACGGCGCGCGCCTCGTCCAGGCGGCGGATGTCGGCCAGCATCGAGGCCAGCGCGAGGCGCGGGTGGGTGCGGCGTACCGGCACCGGGCCGCCCCGCGCCCGGCGGACGGCCTCCCGGGCGAGGCTCAGCCCGTCGGCGAGGTGCCCGGCCTCCCATCTGATCATCGCCAGGACGACCGTCGCGCCGACGGCGACCGCCTCCCCGTGGTGCTCGGCCGCCATGAGGACCTTCTCGGCCTCCTGGACGGCCCGCCGGCTGTCGGGCAGGCCCGCGAGGGCGTACAGCAGGGCGAGCGTGGCGCGGTCGCGCAGGTGGACCGGCAAGGTGGGCTCGCGCAGCGCGGCCTCGGCCTCCGTGACGGCCTCGTCGGCACGCCCGCCCATGAACAGGATGCCCGAGAGCGCGCAGTGCAGCTCGGCGGCGGCCGGGGCCGAGACCGGCCGGGTCAGCGCCGCGCGCACCAGCCTTCCCGCGTCGGCGAGCCGTCCGGCCTCGGTGGTCGCCTCGATGGCGGTGACCACGCGGGCCGGCCTGCCGGGGTCGGTGAGGTCGCTCAGCTCGACCGCCTGGACGGCGAGGTCGGCGGCGGCGCACGGCGAGGTCGCGAGGACCTCCGTCACCGCCTGGTCCAGGCCGGCGAGGGTGCGCGGGTCGCCCGGCCGGGTGCCCTCGATCAGGTGACCGGCGGCCTCCTCCGCCGAACCGCCCCGGTTCAGCAGGTTCTGCCCGATCTGGTGGTGCAGCGCGTGCCGCATCGGGGGAGGGAGGTCGGCGAGGACGGCCCGCCAGGCCAGTTCCTGGCGGAATTCGAGCGTCTCGTCGGTGGCGAGGAGGATCCCGGCGTCCAGCGCCTCCTCCACGGCGGGGAGCAGCGCCGCCGGGGTCGTCCCGACCAGCTCGGCCACGTCCTCGGGTGAGAAGCGGCGGCCCAGCACGGCGGCGACCTCGATCAGCTGCCGTGCCTCCCGGCCAAGCGCGCCGAGGCGGTGCCGTACGACGGACCGGACCCGCTCGGGCGGCTCGGGGCACAGCAGGCGTGCGCGGCCGCCGGAGATCTCGACGGCGCCTTCCTCGCGTAGCCCCTGCAGGAGCTCGACCAGCAGGTAGGGGTTGCCTCGCGCGCCGGCGGCCAAGGCGAGCAGGTCGGGCTGGGGCACCGCTCCGAGCACGTCGGCGGCCACCACGGCGACCACGTCCTCGGGGAGGGGGCGCAGCGCCAGCCGGGTCGCCCCGTGCTGTTCCAGGACGCCGAACAGGAGCTCGGTCTCCTCCCCGCCCTCCTGGGGCGCCTCATGCGGCGGGGGGCCGGACGCCGGCCCGCCGGTCCGTACGGACGCCGCCTCCGGGCGGCGGTACCCGCGGCCGGTGACGGACCGGGACAGCAGCCACACCACCCGCCGCGAACCGAGCTCATGGTGCAGGCCGCACAGCGCCGCGAGCGTGGCCGTGTCGGCCCACTGGAGATCGTCCAGGCTGATCAGCACCGGCCGGCCGGCCCTGCCCTGGGTGAGCCGGATCCGCAGCCGCTCCAGTATGCGGATCCGCGGCTCCCAGCCTCCCGCGAGCGCCTCCCCGGCTCCGGGCGGCGGAGCGGAGGGCTTGTCCAAAGCCAGGAACGGCGAGGTCAGGGGGATGAACGGGTCGAGCCGCTCGGCGCGTCCTGTGGCGAGCGCGAAGCCCCGCCGTGACGCCTGGGTGGCCGCTTCGGCGAGCAGCAGGCTCTTGCCCGTGCCCGGCTCGCCCTCGATGAGCAGCGTTCCGCCGCCGCCGTCCTCGGCCGTCCGCAGTAGACGGCTGACGATCTGCCATTCAGGCTCGCGTCCACGCATGTCTCCCCCGCGACGAGGGGCCGGGGTTCTTCGAGGGGGCGTTCTCCGATGTCCCGGGAGGGCCGCCACGGCTGTGCCCGCGCGCCGGCCCGCCGGACGGTACCCGGCTCACCTGCTCTTCTCCACAGTACACAGCGCGCGGGGGACGCTTCTGGACGGGGCGGCATCCTCCATTCGGCTAGCGACCCGGCCTGGGGCGGCGGCCGTGCCCCGCCCGTCCGGGGCCGCGCCCGCGGCCGGCGTTCTCTCGGGCCTGGCCGCGCATCCGTGTCCGCGCGTGTGGCGCTGAACGACTACCCGTTTGAAGGATGTGCGGTCGCCTCCGGTTGACCAGTGTCG
>NZ_JALLPO010000041.1 GCF_023276435.1 Sphaerisporangium perillae | reverse complement strand
GAATCGCACTGCCCCGCGCGCTCCGCGCGGCGGACGTGACCAGGGCAGGGCGGGCGGGTCTCCCGCAGCGGGCGACCCCGCAGGCGGCCATCCCGGACGCCGTCATCCGGCGCGCGGCCACCAGGCGGGCCACCGCCTCCCGGCCCGAGGCCTCCGGGCGTGCGGCCTCCCGTCCTGCAGGGGCTCTACGGCGCGCGGCGGTCCCGCGGCGCGCCGCGACTCTCCGACGCGCCGCGGCCTCCCGGCTGGCGGCACGGCGCATGGCCAGGGCCGCCGGGATGGTCAGCCCGATGCTGTGGAGGCAGCATCGCCTCTACCGGGCCGTCCGCCTCCAGCATCCGCAGGCGGCGCGGCGCATCCGGCACGCGGGCCTGAGGTGGAGGTCGTCCGGTAACTGCGTCAGCCGGCACCGCCCCTCGTGCACCTCGCTGGACGCCGTACGGCTGGGCACGCTGTGGGGCCTGGTCAACCTCAAGCGCCGCAGCGGCTGCGACGTCGTCGTGACCGGCGGCACCGAGACCGGCCACGCCGGCGGCGTCCACAGCCACGGGAAGGGCTACAAGATCGATGTAGCGCACAACAGGTGCATCGACCGGTACATCCGGAACAAGACGGCGGGCCGCGTCCGTGGCGACGGCGCCCGGCTCTTCTATGAGCACCGCCCACAGGGCTCCACGGTGTACGCCAACGAGCCGAGCCACTGGGACATCACGTTCCTGTGACCCCGCGCCCGGCCGGTTGACGCGCCGGGCCACCTGCTCCCGGGGTGTGCGGACGCTTGCGATGGAGCGGCCGCACACCCCGGGTCCTACGCCGAGAACTCCGCCGCGACCAGCTCGGCGATCTCCGCGGTGTTCAGCGCCGCGCCCTTGCGCAGGTTGTCACCGCAGACGAACATGTCCAAGGTGTTGGGGAAGTCGAGCGCCTGGCGGATGCGCCCCACGTAGGTGGGGTCGGTGCCGACGACGTCCGCGGGCGTCGGGAACACGCCGTTCGCCGGATCGTCAAGAACGATCACCGTCGGCGCCGCGTCGAGCACCGCCCGGGCGGCCTCCGCCGTCACCGGCTCGGCGAAGGTCGCGTGCACGGCCAGGGAGTGCGTGGTGATGACCGGCACCCGGACGCAGGTCGCCGAGACCTTCAGGTCGGGGATGCCGAGGATCTTGCGGGACTCGTTGCGCACCTTGAGCTCCTCGGAGAACCAGCCGTCCTCCTTGAGCGAGCCCGCGGCGGGCACCACGTTGAACGCCAGCGGCGCGGGGAAGGGCGAGTCGACCAGATCGGGAACGGCCTTCCGGACGTCACCGGCGACGGTGCCGATCGTACGGTTGCCGGCCACCGCCGCGATCTCGTCGTACAGGCGCTCGGGCCCGGACACGCCCATGCCGGAGACCGCCTGGTAGGACGCCACGACCAGCTCGCGCAGGCCGTACTCGCGGTGCAGCGCGCCGAGGGCGGCCATCATCGACAGCGTCGTGCAGTTGGGATTGGCGATGATGCCCTTGGGCCGCCGGAGGACCTCCTCGGGGTTGCACTCGGGCACCACGAGAGGAACGTCGGGGTCCATGCGGAAGGCGCCGGAGTTGTCCACGGCGACCGCGCCCCGGGCGGCGGCGATCGGCGCCCACTGCGCCGACACCTCGTCGGGCACGTCGAACATGGCGACGTCGACCCCGTCGAAGGCCTCGGGCGAGAGCGCGACGACCTCGACCTCCTGCCCGCGGACCAGGAGCTTCTTGCCGGCCGAGCGCGGGGAGGCGATGAGGCGGATCTCGCCCCACACGTCGGGACGGCCGGAGAGGATCTCCAGCATCACCGTGCCGACGGCGCCGGTCGCGCCGACAACGGCCAGGGTGGGCTTGGTGGTGTTCACTTCGCGGCCGCTCTCATCTCTGGTGTGCTGCTGCTCGCTCATCGTCCGGTGCCTCCGTAGACCACGGCCTCCACCTGGTCGACATCGAGGTCGAAGGCCCGGTGGGCCGCGGTGACCGCCGCGTCCACCTCGTCCTGCCCGACGATGACCGAGATGCGGATCTCCGAGGTGGAGATCATCTCGATGTTGACGCCGGCGTCGGCCAGGGCTCCGAAGAACTTCGCCGTGACGCCGGGGTGAGAGCGCATGCCGGCGCCGACCAGCGACACCTTGCCGATCTGGTCGTCGAAAAGGATCTTCTCGAACCCGATCTGCTCCTGGATGCGCTTCAGCGCCGTGACCGCCACCGTGCCGTCGGCCGAGGGCAGGGTGAAGGAGATGTCCGTGCGCCCCGTGGCGGCGGCCGAGATGTTCTGCACGATCATGTCGATGTTGATCTCGGCGTCCGCGAGCGTGTTGAAGATGGCCGCGGCCTCTCCGACCTTGTCGGGCACCCCGACGACAGTGATCTTTGCCTCGCTCCGGTCGTGCGCGACACCGGAGATGATCGGCTGCTCCATCTCGTTTCCTTCAGTGTTGGGATCGGAGACGACCCACGTGCCTTGCTTGCTGCTGAACGAGCTCCTGACGTGGATCGGCAGGTTGAACCGCCGGGCGTACTCCACGCAGCGCAGGTGCAGGATCTTGGCGCCGCAGGCGGCCATCTCCATCGCCTCGTCATAGGAGATGCGAGGGATCTGGCGCGCGGCGGTGACGATGCGCGGATCGGCGGTGAAGATGCCGTCGACATCGGTGTAGATCTCGCAGACGTCGGCCGCGAGGGCCGCCGCGAGCGCGACCGCCGTGGTGTCGGAGCCGCCTCGGCCGAGCGTCGTGATGTCCTTCGTGTCCTGGGAGACACCCTGGAAGCCGGCCACGATCGCGATCTGGCCGCTGCGCACCGCCTCCTGGATGCGGCCCGGCGTCACGTCGATGATGCGCGCCTTGCCGTGGGTGGAGTCGGTGATCACGCCGGCCTGCGAGCCGGTGAACGACCGCGCCTCGTGGCCGAGGTTGGCGATCGCCATCGCGAGCAACGCCATCGAGATGCGCTCGCCGGCGGTCAGCAGCATGTCGAGCTCGCGCCCCGGAGGCAGCGGCGTCACCGCCTGGGCCAGATCGAGCAGCTCGTCGGTCGTGTCCCCCATCGCCGAGACGATCACCACGACGTCGTTGCCGGCCTTTTTCGTCGCGACGATCCGCTGGGCGACCCGCTTGATGCGAGCAGCGTCGGCGACGGAGGAACCACCGTATTTCTGGACAACGAGCGCCACGGGATGTCTCCCAAAGTTCAGTCTGCGGAGCTCACAGTCTACTGGCGGCTCCTTGAGCCCCAACTGATATGGCCAGCATGTGGACAGCCGGCGCCCGGGACCGGGCACACGCTGTGGACACTTTGCCGCCCACCGGCCGCTCGGGAGGAGACCGCGGCCGCGCGGAGGGCGGGGGCGACCTGTGCGGGATCAGGCGGTGGTCGTCGTCTCCTCCACCACGTCGAGCCGCGTGTGGGCCACCAGCGCCTGCAGCGCCCGCATCGCGGCACCCGCGTGGTTGCCCCAGGTGTTGAAGTAGGAGTACTGCCACCACCACAGCGCCTCCAGCGGGCGCCCCGCGCGGTAGTGGCCGAGCCCGTGGATCAGGTCGGCGGCGACGGCCGCCAGGTCGTCCGACAGCCGGTAGGCCGTCACCCCGGTGTCCTTGTACGGGTCGAACACTTCGGCGTAGTCGTCCACAGGGCCGAGACGCGTGGCCAGAGCCGTGCGCACCCCGTCGAGGTCGGGATCGGGGCCGGTCGCGGGCTCGAAGTTGCCCTGCAGGATCACGTCCTGGGCCGCTCCGAGCTGCGCGCCCGCCAGGCTCACCTGCGAGACCTCGACCAGCAGCATCGGCAGCGTGGCGTCACCGCCCTCACCGCCCGCGAGCCTGGTCAGGCCATCGAGGTAGTTCTGCGCGTGTGCCGCGATGCGATCCGCGAGAGCGCTCCACTCATCAAACATCCAGCAGCCTCCGTCCTTCGAAAGCGCGGCCCAAAGTGACCTCGTCGGCGTACTCGAGGTCTCCGCCCACTGGCAGACCGCTGGCCAATCGTGTCACTTTCAAATCCATCGGTTTCACCAACCTGGCCAGATAGGTCGCCGTGGCCTCCCCCTCCAGGTTCGGGTCGGTCGCGAGGATCAGCTCGGTGACCTCCCCGTCCGCCAGCCGCGTCATCAGCTCGCGGATGCGCAGGTCGTCCGGGCCCACGCCCTCGATCGGGCTGATCGCCCCGCCGAGGACGTGGTAGCGGCCACGGAACTCGCGGGTCTTCTCGATGGCGACGACGTCCTTGGACTCCTCCACGACGCAGATCACGTGGGGGTCGCGCCGGGTGTCCCGGCAGATCCGGCACTCCTCCTCTGCCGCGACGTTCCCGCAGACGCGGCAGAACCGGACCCGCTCCTTGACCTCGAGCAAAGCGTGCGCCAGCCGCTTGACGTCGGCCGGGTCCGCGGACAGCAGGTGGAAGGCGATCCGCTGCGCGCTCTTTGGACCGACGCCGGGCAGCAGGCCCAACTCGTCGATCAGATTCTGGACGACCCCTTCGTACATGACGGTCAGAACCCTGGCAGCTGGAATCCGCCCCCGCCGAGGCCCTGCGCCAGCGGCCCGAGCTTCTCCTGCTGGAGATCGGCCGCCGCGCGGACCGCGTCCCGCACCGCCGCGATCACCAGATCGGCGATCGTGTCTGCGGTCTCCTGCGGGTCGCCCGGGTCGATGGCCTTTGGGTTGATCTTGAGCTCGAGCAGCTCCCCACTCCCGTTGACGGTCGCGACGACCAGGCCGCCACCGGCGGTTCCCTCGACCTCCGCGTCGTTGAGCTCCTGCTGTGCGGTCGCGAGCTGCTGCTGCATGAGCTGCGCCTGCTCGAGCAACTGCTGCAGGTTGACATCACCTGGATTCACGATGGTGCGCTCCTCATGGCTTCGCGTGTGGCACGAGCCTACGGGGTTTGCCGCGCATGTTGCACTGGCGCGGGCCGGTGTTGGCGAGGAGGCTCCGGCCGCCGGGGGCTGGGACACCTCGGCCCGCCGCAGGTCGCACCCGCATCCCCAGGGCCCGCCCGGCCGTCCTCGCGCCTGTCACAGCACGGTTCTCCTGCGCCACCACGGGATCCGGCCCTGCGGCACCGCGTCATCGGGCAGGACCGAAGCCCCCGCAGCGAGCGGTTCCGGCGCATCCGAACCCGCCTCGGCCCCGGTCAAGCCGAAGCCCACACGGCCCCACCACTCCCCCGGACCCGGGCCATGCCCACGCGCCCTTCACCCGCCCAGGACAGACACCGGCCACATTCCGTCACCAAGACCACAGAACCCGGCCAAGATTCATCTGGCCCTGGCCGATCACCACGACGCCGCTCATGCCAGGTGGACTCAACGGGCGGCGTCGCGGGCGCCTGCCCCTCACCAGGTGGGCTCTCACTCTTCCCACCTGGCGCCGAACTCACGTGTGGTCGATCTCGCCGATGATCTGGCCGCCCAGCTCGCGCTGGACCAGGGCCATACCCGTGAGGGCGCCGGCGTCGGCGTCGGCGTCGTTGTCCGGGTCCACCTCGTCGGCCTCGGCGGGGGACGGACCGGTACGGCGCGGAACGGCGTCCGGCCACCCGGCGGAACCCGCCTGCCGGGGCCCCGACTGGGCCGCCGCCTGCGCCGCCGAGCGCGCTGCGGCCAAGCCTGAGCGGGACGCGCCGAGACCTGGGGACGGCGCGTGTCCCTCGTCGTCCGGCGGCGGCGCGTCCGGCCATGGCTCGTCCGACGCGGACGCCTCGGCCTGCGGCTTCTGGGCGGGCGCCTGTCGCCGGGCCTGTGGCTGCGCGGCCGGCGGACCGGCGGGCCCGGTCTCCGCCGGGGGCTGCGTCACCGGCGGGGGCTCTGGACGCGCCGGCGCGGGCCTGGCGGCGGGGGCCTGGCGTCCTGCGGCCGGGGAGGGCGCCGAAGGGCCGGATCCGCCCGGGGAGTTGCCGACGACCGCCTCGACGCGCCAGTTGCCGCCCATGACCTCGGCGATGGCCGCCGCGACCACGGTGTCCTTGGCGCCGTTGACGAAGTTGCGCATGGCGCCGACCTGGCTGAAGCCGAGCGTGACGATGTTGTCCTCGACGCCGATGAGCTGCGAGTTGGTGTTGACGTTCGCCCACACGGCCGGGGAGCGCCGCTTGAGCACGTCCAGGATCTGCGGCCACGTCTGCTGGAAGGCGCCGCCGGCCACCTGGACCACCGGACCGGGGGAGGATGCCTCCGCCCTGCGTGACGGCGCCTGCGACGCCGCGGGCGCGGAGTGGCCGGCAGAGCCCTCGGCGGCGCGGGAGGCCGCCTGCGGCGCGGCGGCCCTGGCAGGAGCGGGCCAGTCGTCCGCGGGCGGTCGCGCGGCCGGCATCCGCGCCTCCGGCTGCGGGCCCTGCCCCGGCTGGGCCTGCTGGGCCTGTCCCGGCTGGGCGTACGACTCACCTGCCGCGGGCTCGCGCGCCGCGCCGGGCCCCGAGGAGGAGGCGGGCACCGCCCCGGCCACCACCCCGCCGCGCTCCAGGCGCTCCAGGCGAGCGAGCAACGCGGCCTCGCCCTGCTCGGCGGCCGGAAGCAGGACCCGGGCGCACATCAGCTCGAGCAGCAGCCGGGGAGAGGCGGCGCCGCGCATCTCGGTCAGACCCGCGTTGAACAGCTCGGCCGCCCGGGTCAGCCCGGCCGGGCCCATGGACGCGGCCTGCTCGGCCAGCCGCTCCAGCTCGTCGGCCGGACGGTCGAGCAGGCCGTTGCTCACCGCTTCTGGCACGTTGGCGAGCACCACGAGGTCGCGGAACCGCTCCAGCAGGTCCATCGCGAAGCGGCGCGGGTCGTGGCCGCCCTCGATCACCCGGTTGACGGCGTGGAAGACCGAGGCTCCGTCGCGCCGCGCGAACGCCGCGACGATCTCGTCGAGCAGCCCGCCGTCGGTGTACCCCAGGAGGGACACCGCGCGGGCGTAGGTGATGCCGGCCTCGTCGGCGCCGGCCAGCAGCTGGTCGAGGATCGACAGCGAGTCACGCGCCGAGCCGGCGCCCGCGCGTACGACCAGGGGCAGCGCGGTGGGCTCGTACGGCACCGACTCCGAGGAGAGGATCTCCTCCAGGAGCTGGCGAAGCGTCGCGGGCGGCATGAGCCGGAACGGGTAATGGTGGGTGCGGGACTTGATGGTCCCGATGACCTTCTCCGGCTCGGTGGTCGCGAAGACGAACTTGAGGTGAGGCGGTGGCTCCTCGACGAGCTTGAGCAGGGCGTTGAAGCCCTCGCGCGTCACCATGTGCGCCTCGTCGATGATGTAGATCTTGAAGCGCGCGGAGACCGGGGCGAAGAAGGCACGCTCGCGCAGGTCGCGGGCATCGTCCACGCCTCCGTGGGAGGCGGCGTCGATCTCGATGACGTCCAGGTGGCCGGGCCCGGTGGGGGCGAGCGCCACGCACGACTCGCACTCGCCGCAAGGGTCGGGCGTCGGCCCCTTCTCGCAGTTGAGCGAGCGGGCGAGGATGCGGGCGCTGGAGGTCTTGCCACACCCACGCGGACCGCTGAAGAGATAGGCGTGGTTGATGCGCCCGGTGCTGAGCGCCTGCCGCAGGGGCTCGGTGACGTGCTCCTGACCCTTGACTTCGGCGAAGGTCCCAGGCCGGTACTTGCGGTAGAGGGCGAGACTCATGCCGTCTCCTCGCCTAGGGGGTCGGAGTGGAAAGCCACCGGAGCACCGCGAAGGTCATATGTGTCGATCAGCTCGATCATGTGACGACACCGTCCTGGGGCTCCAGCGAAGAGACCCCTCGCACACCCGACAGAGCCCGCTTATCCTTGCTGCCTTCCGGCCCTGGGGAGGTTCACAGGATGACGCCGTGCGAGGGGTCCGGTGACAGTCTAGCCGTGTGCGGCAGTGCTCGGGGCGGCCCGAGCGGGAACACCGAGACCGATTCGTCGTCATCCCCGTGGTCTCCGCAGCCTCCGAAGTCCGGTAAGCTTCTCGGCGGAGGATTCGCCTAGTTGGCCTAGGGCGCACGCTTGGAAAGCGTGTTGGGGGCAACCCCTCAGGTGTTCCATTCGCCTAACCCCCCCCCGCGGGGTTGGGGTGGGCCGGCAACACGCCACACCCCTTCCGGCTTTCCAGTCTCAGTTGGCCTTCTGAGAGGACTCATCTCCCTCTCCGCAGCTGATCGGCAACGCTCTGCCGCCGGCTCTACCTCGTCCTGGGTCAAGGTCGGGGCCGCGTTACCCGACCGATACGCTGACGTTCCAACCTGGAACCCTTCGGCAGAGTTGTTCTGATACATGGACCGTTACGAGGGGTTCCATGAGTTCGTACGCGTTCGTCAGCAATCGCTGATGCGGACGGCGTACCTGCTCACCGGGAATGCCCATCTCGCCGAGGACCTGCTGCAGACGGTCCTCACCCGTGTCGCCACGCACTGGGCCAAGCTCGCCAACGGCGGTAACCCCGAGGCATACGCCCGCAAAGCCCTGGTGAATCAGACCATCTCGTGGCGCCGGCGCAAGCAGGTCGAGCTGCCCGGAGCCGAACTGCCCGAGCGGGCCGAGTCCGGGCAGTCGCATGACGAGGCGACCCTGCGCCGTATCGCCCTGCACCACGCGCTGGCCCAGCTCACGCCGAAGCAGCGGGCCGTGATTGTGCTGCGCTTTTACGAGGATCGCACCGAGCACGAGACCGCGCAGCTCATGGGCGTCTCAATCGGCACCGTCAAGAGCCAGACCAACTACGCGCTGTCGAAACTGCGCGCGCTCGCTCCTCAGGAGGTGTATCGATGAAAACGCTACGTGAGGATCTGCGGACGCTGGCCGAGCAGGCGCCCACCGTCGATCTGGCGACTCGGGCGGTTCAGGGCGCCCGCAGAAGGCGAGTGAACCGCCTGGTCGTGGCCACGGCCGCCGTGCTGTGCGTGATCTCCGGTGGCGGAGTCGCGCTGCTCCAGCATATCTCCCCCGCACCCCAAATCCTGTTCACGCCTCCGGAGACCACAGTGCTCCCACTGCCAGGGAAGGGAGTTGGACCGGCCGAGCAGGCGTACCGGCCCAGGTGCCGAAGCAACGGCGGGCCGTGCGCCGAGCGCGCCTGGCGGATCGTGACGCGTGAAGGCGACACCTACGAGCTGGCCGAGGCAGAGACGGGGCCGCTGGCAGTCACGGCGGACGGCCGCAGGATCGCGTACTACAGCTCGAAGCAGCGCGGGATCGTTGTACGCGACCTGGCGAGCGGCAGGATGTGGAAGGCGCCGCTGAAACAGCCCGAGGAGGACTTTGCGGTCGAGTACACGCTGCGACTGTCGCCCAGCGGGCTACGGTTCGTCGTGTCGGGGTGGGGCGGGCGTCGAGAGCCGAACAAGCTGGTGGACGTGGAGCGCAAGACCGTGACCGACCTCGCCCGGGGATGGTGGCCGGTGAGCGTGTCGGACGGGTCCGGACCCGTCGTGCTGGCCAAGCCGAATGACATGACCAGCCAGGTGTGGGTACTCGGCCACGATCCGATCACCATCCAGGACTTCACGTACTACTACAGCGCCCTCGGACCCGACGGGCGGATGCTCGTCCGGCTGGGGCAGACCGTCGACCGGAATCGAAAGCCGATGGTTCGGCTGGACGGCTCGATCGTCATCTTCGACGCGATTCGTGGCGGCAGGGAGACTCGTATTCCGATATCCGGCCTTCCGGAGGGCCTCGCTCCTTCACAGCTCGGGAACTGGTTGAACGACACGGAACTGACCGTGCTCGCCGTACCTCAGGAGCCGAACGGGCTGGCGTCGGTGGTGTATGCGGTGGACGTGCGGACGGGCGAGAGCAGGGAGCTGTTCGCGCCGCGTGACGGTGGCCCGTTCGTAGTGCCGGGACTCATCCGCTGACCGCGGCCGTATCCGCGCATCACCAGGTGTAGGGCGAGGCCGGCCTACCTGTTCCGAACAGAGATCCGCAGACTTGGAAAGCGTGTTGGGGGCAACCCCTCAGGAGTTCGAATCTCCTATCCTCCGCCAGCTCAAAGGGGCCGGACCGCGCAAGCGATCCGGCCCCTTTGACGTTCGAGTCGGACCGGCCTCGCACGTATGCCGACCTGCGTGCCGTCGATCAGATCTCGTCGCGGATGGCGGCGAGCAGCCCGGGGGTGTCTACGACCGGTGCGGCCACGATGCTCAGGTGGTCCATGACTGCGGTGTAGTGGTCGAGATCGGCTTGGTGCGGTCCGGCCCACCGGCGTTGGCGCCTCATGGAGGCGGCTTGGCCCACCGAGGGTCGTCGTTCCCGTTGATCGGCCGGGCGGCGTGGCCGGGTGCGGGCTGGTCGCCGACGCCGGGATCGGCGGCGCCGCCGACGTGGGCGCATGTCGGGCCCAGACCGAGGCCCAGGCCGGTGCCGGCCGCGAAGGCGAGTACCAGGCCGGCGACGTACGGGCCCTGGGATATGACCCTGGCCCGCAGCCACGCGCTCACCGGCATGATCGGCAGGCTCCGGACGAAGTAGGCGGGAGGCGGCAGTTCGTCACCGCGCGCGGGAGGCGGCCGCTCCTCGCGAGGAGAGGACCATGCCTCGTCCCTAGGAGAAGGCCATGTCGCGTCGCGGGATGAAGATGGCGCTTTGTCGTGGGATGGCCGTGGTACCTCGTCCATGGCACCCAAGGTGACCTCCGTCTCACCAAAAGTGATCGTCGATCAGCACGGTAATCGCGGCGCACCTGTCATCCCGGAACCGGCGCCCCAGGCAGGGCCGATCACGGCACACCGTTGGCACTCAGCGGTGACGGTCTTGACAGAGACCGGGTCCACGGAGGTCCCGGTGACCGGCGCGCGAGGTCCGGGCGGCAGGCTCCGCGTGAGGTCTGGATGGCCGGCCGGCCGTCTGGCCTGGCTCTCCATACGGAACGTGCATGATCGTTTTTTTGCGGGGAACTAGGGGGGCAGACGACACCCTGAAAACGAAGAAAAAGGGAAAACGGGCCGATGGACTTCCGTGACGATGTCGACCTTGACGCCTCCCAGGTCGAAAACCGTGGTGGCGGGGGCGGGTTTCGCGGTGGCGGGCTCGCCATCGGCGGAGGCGCGGCGGGCATCATCGCGCTGATCGCCGCCCTGATATTCGGGATCAACCCCGGTGACATCACCGGTGGCGACGGAGGGACGACGGGCGTGCAGCCGACCTCCGACCTCTCCCAGGAGTGCAAGAAGGGCTCCGACGCCGACCAGTCGGAGAACTGCCGGGTGGTCGGCGTGGTCAACAGCATCCAGGCCTACTGGAAAGACGCGTTCGACCAGAGGGGCAACGGCCAGTACACCCCGGCCAAGACAGTCCTGTTCACCGAGGCCGTGAACACCGGTTGCGGGCAGGCCACCTCGCAGGTCGGGCCGTTCTACTGCCCGAGCGACAAGCGGGTCTACCTGGACCTCAGCTTCTTCGACGAGCTGCAGAGCAAGTTCGGCGCCAAGGGCGGCCCGTTCGCGCAGGCGTACGTCATCGCCCACGAGTACGGCCACCACGTTCAGGATCTCCTCGGCACCATGGACCGCGTCAGCGGTGACAGCCAGGGTCCCGACAGCGCCTCCGTCCGATTGGAGCTCCAGGCGGACTGCTACGGCGGCGTCTGGGCCAAGAACGCCGTGGACACCGGCTTCTACGAGAAGCCCTTCACCGACACCGACATCCAGGAGGCGCTCGACGCCGCGGCGGCCGTCGGCGATGACCGTATCCAGGAGAAGGCGCAGGGCCGCGTCGATCCCGAGGCCTTCACCCATGGCACGGCGCAGCAGCGGATGAAGTGGTTCAGCACCGGCTACAAGTCCGGTGACCCCGGGCGATGCGACACCTTCTCGGGCAGCATCTGAGCCGCATCTGAGCCGCATCTGAGCCGATCGACACCTCACCACGCGACCGCTGAAGCAGGCAAAGCTCGAAAACTCTCTTAAACTGCGTAGGGTGATCTTCAAGTCAGTCGGTGATGGCCGCCCGTACCCCGAGCATGGCCTGTCGCATCGCGAATGGGCAAAGATACCGCCCCGGCAGGTCAGGCTCGACTCTTTGATCACCACGAAGGCGGTGCTCGATCTGCATTCATTGCTCGCGAAGGACTCCACCTTCTACGGCGACCTTTTCCCCCACGTAGTGCAGTGGCGTGGTGAGCTCTACCTCGAAGACGGCCTGCACCGCGCGCTGCGCGCGGCCCTGCACCAGCGCTCGGTCCTCCACGCGCGGGTGCTCGAAGTGGACGCCCCCGGCGGGATGCCATCCGAAAAGAGCGAATGGCCGGAATGATCAATACCGGCCGCCGGCCTCGTAGGTAAAACAGTTCTCGTACGCGCCACCCGCCGCACCTCGGTTACCTAGGCTTCGACCGTCGCAGGGGCGACACGGCTCACGCCGCTGGAACGCGAACGCCGGGGCGGTCATCAAATGCCAGATGTCACACAGCTCGTGGCACAGATCCGTGAAGAGCTCGCAGGAGAGCTGCGCGAGCGCGTACGCGAGCGTCTCGGCCAGCAGCCCACCGAGTGGCTGGTCGAGCAGTTGATGGCACTGGCGCTGCCCGCCACGGAGGTGGCGCACATGATCCCTCGGCAGGTGCCACGACGTCCCGATGCCGGCGAGACCCTGCCCGCCCATCCCGCCCGCCAGGACGAGAGCGGTCACGAACGGCACGATGCCGGCGAGAGCGAGCACGCGCGCGGGGAGGCCCGCGAAAGCGGCCACGAACGCCGGTCCGCCCAGGACGAGGACCAGGCACCTCCATGGAGCCGCAGTGATCACGAGACCGACGAGAGCGAGGACGACCGTGCCGCGCACGCGGCGCGGATCCGCCGCCTCGGCCTCGACCAGGCGTCCATGCCGCGCTACGTCGAGCGCTACCGTGCGCTGGGGCGCGAGGAGCTACAGCAGGAAGGTCACCTTCTCGACCCGCCGGACAAGGGCGGCCCGCTCATCTCCGCCGCTCATCGCTCACCCCGGGGAGAGGCGCTGCTCCGCGAGGCGAAGGATCTCCTGCACGCCCTGCTGTTCGGCGGCGAGGAGGACGGGGTCCGGCTCGACCGCGTGCAGCGCGAGTCGCTGACGCTCACGGTTCCCCGGGCCAAGGCGCACGCCGTCGCGCCCCTCATGCGCGCCGCCACGGAGATCGGCGCGGAGGGCACCTGGCGCGACTCCGAGCGCGTGGCGGACGACGACCGTGCCGCCAACATCCTCTTGCAGGTGGAGTACGGAGAGGTCGCCGGCGAGCTGGTGGGCAACGCCGTCGCGGCGACCCTGCGGCTGATCAACAACCTGGAGATCAACGAGCAGGTGCTCTACGGCCGCACGGAGAACGTCGAGGAGAGCACCCTCGACCCCTGACCGGCGGGCGCGGCCCGGAGGTCGCCCCGTGAGGAGGTCCTCCCGGGGCGACGGAGAGGTGAGGTCAGTGGTGGCGCACGATGGCGGGCGTCTCCTCGTGCACGGCGTGGACGTGGGGCTTCCTGTGCTGAGCGCGGATGTGGTTGTGGTTGTGCTTGGCGACGGCGTGCCTCTTGTGCTTGGCACCAGCGTGCCTGGCGTGCCTGGCGACGGCATGCCTCGTGTGCTTGGCGGCGCGCTTCTTCTTGTGGTGCCTGATGGCCGACCTCTTCTTGTGGTGGCCGCGCTGCTTGGAGGAGCATCGCTTGCCCTTGCAGGTGGACTCCTGGCCGGCGTTCGACGCCGCCGCGGAGGCGGAGGTCGAGGCCATGGTGGACGCGTCGGCGGATTGCATCGCCAGCGCCCCCGGAATGGCGAGCACGGAAGCCACCAGGATTCCCGTGGCAAGAGTGTGTCTGAGCATAAGAGATCACTCCATTTGTCGTTATGGTCCGCCGGGACATATCCCGACATAAGGAGCGTCGTTCTGGTTTACTCGGGATTCGCCAAAACGGCGCGAAAACTACAGACATCACCTTAACCGGGCGAAATCCAGCGAGCTTCCCATAAGAGGCAAAGCCTTGGTTGGGGCAAGGCTGCGCAGCTCAGGCCATGAGCCTTGCGGGTGCCGGGGTTTAATCGGTTGACGGCTTGACTCGGCACCGGAAAACCTAGGCAGATGTTGATAAGACGCGAACTTCCGGCAGATATCCCAGCCATCCGCGACGTGCACGCCGCCGCGTTCGCCAAACCGGACGCCCCCGCCGACACCTCCGTGGAGGCCGGCCTGGTGGACGCGCTGCGTGCGTGCGACGCCTGGATTCCGGAGCTTTCCCTTGTGGCCATCACGGCGGACGGCGCCGTCGCCGGGCACGTCGTCTGCAGCCGGGCCTCCGTCGGGTCGACCCCCGCGCTCGGGCTCGGCCCGCTCGGCGTGCTCCCCGCCCACCAGCGCCAAGGTGTGGGCCACGCGCTCATGCACGCCGTGCTGGGGGCCGCGGACGCGCTCGGCGAACCGCTCGTCGTGCTCCTGGGCCACCGCGACTACTATCCGCTGTTCGGTTTCCGACCGGCGGGCGAGTTCGGCATCACCCCGCCGGTCGAGGCGTGGGGACCCCACTTCCAGGTGCGCACCCTGGCGGGCTACGCGCCCGACATGCGCGGTGCGTTCAGGTACGCGAAGCCGTTCGAGGACCTGTAGCCGCGGACATTCTCAGTCACCCACCACTGATCCACAGGTGCGGGCCGGTCCCGCACATAGATCGAAAAAGGCCTCCGACCGGTGATCCGGTCGGAGGCCCTTCGTGGTGGCGGTGGAGGTGGGATTTGAACCCACGGATGGGTTGCCCCATCACACGCTTTCGAGGCGTGCGCCCTCGGCCACTAGGCGACTCCACCGCCGAGCAGCCTACCGGATGCACGCCTATGTTCGCGCGTCGCAGGTGTCCGGTATGCAGAGGAAAGACCGGTTCAGCCGCGCCGTCCCGCGAAGAAGTCCCTCAGCAGGGCCGAGCACTCCTCGGCGAGGACGCCCAGGATCACCTCGGGACGGTGGTTCAGCCGCCGGTCGCGGACCACGTCCCACAGTGACCCGGCCGCGCCCGCCTTCTCATCGACGGCGCCGTAGACGATCGTGTCCACCCGGGCGAGCACCGCGGCTCCCGCGCACATCGTGCACGGTTCGAGGGTCACGACCAGCGTGCACCCGGCCAGCCGCCACTCGCCGCGTGCTCGGGCCGCCGCCCGCAGCGCCAGTATCTCGGCGTGCGCGGTCGGATCGGCACTCGCCTCGCGGTCGTTGCCCGCGGCCGCGAGCACCTCGCCGGCCGGCCCGAGGACGACGGCCCCGACGGGCACCTCACCGCGCTCGCCTGCCCGCACCGCCTGCTCGAGCGCGAGCCTCATCGGGCCCTCGAACTCCCCCGGCGACGGGCCGCTCACGGGTGAAGGCTCATGGCGGAAGACTCATCCACGAAGGCTCGGCACACGGGGGTTCGGCACACGCAGGCTCACGGGCGGAGGCGCTAGTGCAGCCGGTCGAGCTCGTCCGCGAAGGAGAGCTTCTCCGCGATCACCGACAGGGTGTCCGCGGGGAGGACCCCCTCCTCCATGCTGAGCTCCAGGAGTTCCTCGGAGGTCACCCCGAGGTCGCTCAGCAGCTCGAAGTCACCGGCCGGCCGGACCCCGAGGTCGGCGTCCTTGTCCGGCACCAGCACCCCGGCGAGCTCGTTGAAGAGCTCGCCCAGGCCGTCACCGGCCGCCGCGTGGGCGTCGGAGAGGAACGCCCGCGGCTCGACGTCGTCGTCGTAGCGGACGATGGCGAACCATTCGTCCTCCACCTCGACGCAGAGCAGCGCGAGCTCCTCACCGTTGAGGCCCAGAGCCTCCTGCACGGCGTCGCCGAGGTCGTCGGCGATCTCGGCGTTGGTGAGATCGACCTCGGCCCCGCTCCACCCGTCGGGCGTGCGGACGAAGGCGGCGGCGAACAGAGCGCTGTGTGTTGGTCTCGAGGGCATGATCGGGGCTCCCGAGGTCAGCCGATGGCTGAGTCGACGGCACGTTCAAACGGCTGGGAGAACCCGAGCCGTGCGGCGATGCTGGAAAGCACCTCATCCGGAAGCAGTTCGAGGTCACCGGAGAGGGCGCCCAGCTCCATCTCGTCGAGCCCGAGGTCTGCGAAGATCGACAGATCTCCCGCGGGGAGGACCATGTCGAGTTCCTCCTCATCGGGGACGGGGACGTCGAGGAGCTCCAGCACCTGCTGAGCCAAGGGCCAGTCCCACGACGCCGTGATGTCGGACAGGAAGACGTCGACCCGCTCCCCGAACACCCTTAATGCCACGAAGAAGTCATCCCCCACGGCGACCAGGCCAATCGTGGCACCCATACTCGGTTGCTGACGAAGGGCATGGATGAGCCCATGAAGGTCCGCAGTGAGACCTATGGGCAACATCTCGGCTTCCCAGCGGTCGTCCTCGCGGTAGACCACGATGGCGAAGTCAAGAGCATCTACGTCTGTCATCTTCACCCCACCGACGCGGTTCTTACAGTTGGTAATGCTCCCAGAATCACTCAGCCCCCGTAGGCCCCTCGGGCAAATTGTGATCAAAAACGGGTGCGCCCGGACAGCTTAGGGTGTGATGGCCGTTACCTGGCTGCTCGTACCGTTTACCCGGTCACAGGAGATAGCGTTGGCAGCCATGAAGACCCTCGTCGTTGACCATCCGCTTGTTGCCCACAAGCTGACCGCACTGCGGGACGTGCGCACGGACTCCCCGACGTTCCGGCGGCTCGCCGATGAGCTCGTCACGCTCCTGGCCTATGAGGCCACACGCGACGTGCGGGTCGTCGACGCGACGGTCTCCACCCCTGTCGCCCCGGCTCACGGGGTACGGCTGGCGCGCCCCGCGCCGCTGGTCGTGCCGATCCTGCGGGCGGGTCTCGGCATGCTCGACGGCATGACCCGCCTGCTGCCCACCGCCGAGGTCGGTTTCCTCGGCATGATCCGCGACGAGGGCACCCTCAAAGCCCAGACGTACGCGACCCGGCTGCCCGAGGACCTCTCGGGCCGCCAGTGCTACGTGCTGGACCCCATGCTCGCGACCGGCGGCACGCTCGCCGCGGCGATCCAGCTGCTGTTCGAGCGGGGCGCCGAAGACGTCACGGCCATCTGCCTGCTCGCCGCCCCCGAAGGCCTGGCCTACATGGAGCAGGTGTTCACCGACTCCGGCAACCCCGTGCGGGTCGTGACCGCGGCTCTGGACGAGCGGCTCAACGAGCACGGCTACATCGTGCCGGGCTTGGGCGACGCCGGGGACCGCCTGTACGGCGTCGTCTGATTCTTTTTCCTTTTTCTTCCGCTGGTTGACACACGTCTAGTTACATACTGTGTTTCTGTGGGTACGCAGAGTGATGACGATGTCACTGTGTTCCCGGTCCCCTTGGGCCGCGGACGCACCCCTGGGAGAGCAATGGACCAGCCGCCGGATTTTGACGCCTATACACAGGTCGAGACCGTGCTTAAGGTCGAGTTCGCCGGGGTCCATCCCGCCGCGACGGTGACTCGCTGCATCGAAGCGGCTCACCACGGCGCGATGGAGGTCACTGGTTACGCGTACCCGAGCCTGGTCGAGCGAATCGCGCGCAAGCACCTCCAAGTGCTGGCCACGGTCGCCGGCGAGCAAGGGTGACGCAGGTCACATCCAGACCCCTAAAGACTGTGGGGTCGGGATGCGCTTTACCGAGCCAATGAGCTGGGTAATGTATACGGTGGGTGCAGTGGGTGAGTTGGTTAACGGAGGCAGCAGTGCAGGTCAAGAAGGTTCTAACGTACGCAGCCATCGCGTTTGTGGCTTTCTACCTGTTCACCAGACCGGCTGACGCGGCAAGCGCGGTCAAGGGAGCAATGGACACTGTGGTGAACGCCGCGGATTCGCTGGCGCTATTCTTCACGAAGCTGACATGAGACTTGTGACCCACGGGGACTCTGCTCCGTCGTCGGTCAATCGTTACCTTCTCCCCCACGAACACCAGGTCATCATGGTGCGGCGTCACCCGGCCGTACTGCTGCGGCCGGTCGCCGAGGTCTTCGGCGGCCTGGTCCTGGCGGGGCTGCTGAGCAAGTGGCTCGGCGAGAACCAAGGGTCACAGGCGTTGGTGATCGTCTGGTGGGCCTGGCTTCTCTTACTCATCCGCTTCGTTTGGAAAGTAGCCGAGTGGTCGGTGGACTACTTCGTCGTGACGTCCAAACGGATGCTCCTGACCACCGGCCTGATCACCCGCCGGGTGGCGATGATGCCACTCGGCAAGGTGACCGACATGAGCTTCCAGCGCTCGCTTCTCGGCCGCATGCTCGGGTACGGCGAGTTCGTGCTGGAGTCGGCTGGTCAAGATCAGGCGCTGTCGACGGTCCCCTTCATTCCGTACCCGGAGACCTTGTACCTCGAGGTTTGCCAGATGCTCTTTCCCAGTTCTGACGACGATGATTAGTCCAGATTCGTCCTGAATCCCGAGGGGTGAGACAGACTTCCCCTCGGGATTCTTGACGTGGGTATACCCGATTCGGCTGCTTCGTGCCATCATGGCGGGACCATTGACCATAACCCCGCCTTAAGAGATCACATGCCGAGTCAGGGAACCATCGGTGACCGCGTCCGCGGGCTGCGTCTGAGCAGGCGTTTGTCTCAGGCCCAGCTGGCAGGACCGGACCTCTCCGACAGTTATGTCTCACTCATCGAGTCCGGCAAGCGCACGCCGACGCCAGTGGTCGCCCGACTGCTCGCGGAGCGCCTTGGTTGCACCACCGAGTTCCTCCTCCACGGGATCGAGCCGCGCCAGCGAATCGACACCGAACTCGGGCTGCGCCACGCCGAGTTGGAGCTGTACCACGGAGACGCGGCCCTCGCCGCCGACCGGTTCGGCGACATCGTCAAGGCCGCGGGGGAGGACAACGCTCTCCTCGCCGCGCACGCCCGCCTGGGGCGCGCCCGTGCTCTCGAGGAACAGGGCAAGATCGGCCGTGCCGTCGAGGCGTACGAGCGGCTCCGCCGCGAGGCCGCCGCGCATCCGGAGCGCCTGGCCGACCTGCCGCTCACCGTGGCGCTGTGCCGGTGCTACCAGAGGGCCGGCGACGTGATGCGTGCCCGCGACCTGGGTCTCAAGGCCCTGGAGCAGGTCACGCAGCTGTCGCTGTTCCACGGTGAGGTCGCCGTCGACCTCGCCGCGGCGCTTGCCGACGCAGAGATCGGCCTGCCATACATCGAGCAGGTGCTCGCCGTCACCGGCGTGCCGGTGCCGGCCGACCGCACGACGGAGATCCTGTCGCTCTGGCAGGCCAGCGTCTCGGCGGCCGAGGGCGAGGACTCCGCGCTCGCGGTGCAGTTCGCCGACGACGCCCTGTCCGCAGGGCGGCCCGCGCGGATCGCGGTCCAGATGGCGAAGATCGCCATGCGCTGGGCGCAGATCTCCGCGTCCCTGCCCGACACCGGCCTCGGCCAGGCGGACCAGCTGGTCTCCCGCGCCACCGAGGTGTTCTCCGTCCTTCCCGCCGAGTCGGTGGAGTACGCCCGCAGCCTCGTCGTGCTGGCCCGCGTCCATCTGCGGTCCGGTGACGTACGCGGTGCGGACGACCTCGCCGTCAAGGCGCTGGCGTTGCTGTCCGACGAGCCTGGAACCATCACGGCGTCCGCGCACCTGGTGCTGGCCGAAAGTGTTTTGGCACGGTCCGAGGGGGACGTCACGGCCCATCTGGAGCGCGCTGGAGCCCTTCTGGCGGCGGTGCCGTCGCCCGGGGCGATCCGCGACCGCGAGATCGCGGAGGTCTGGCGCGAGCTGGGTGACCTTTGGGGCAAGGCCGGTAACCGCGGCCAGCAGACACGCGCGTATCGTAGGGCACTCGAAGCGGTCGGGGTCAGGTCGACCGTCACCGGTGCCGTGACATCCGCGGTCTTCGCACGGTAGGCCTCCCGCCAGGGGCTCCGGATTTGGCGCGGAGCCCCTGGAATAATTAAGGTCGACCAATCATTGACTCGTAGGATGATTGGTTACCCGGAGGAGGCAGACTGTGAGTCTGCGTACGGCGCAGCGGGCTTCCCTCGTCGACCAGGTGATCGAGCAGCTCAAGGAGCAGATCACCTCTGGGTCCTGGCAGCTGCATGCCAAGATCCCTACGGAGACGGTTCTCGCTGAGCAGCTTGGCGTCGGCCGGAACACCGTACGAGAGGCGGTGCGCGCGCTCACCCACGCCGGCCTCCTGGAATGCCGCCAGGGTGACGGCACCTACGTGCGTGCCACGAGCGAGCTCTCCGGTGCCATGGCGCGGCGCCTGCGCGCCGCCGAGCACATGGAGATCCTCGAGGTACGGCGGGCGCTGGAGGTCGAGGCCGCGAGGCTCGCGGCCGTGCGGCGCACCGAGGTGGACATCGAGCTGATCGAGGCCGCGCTGCTCCGGCGGGAGCAGGCGTGGGCCGAGGCCGAGGTCAACGGCTTCGTGGAGGCCGACCTGGCCTTCCACGTCGCGGTCGTCGAGGCCACCCACAACCGCGTGCTGATCGAGCTGTACAAGGACTTCTCCGCCGCGCTGCGGGCCAGCATCGCCGCCGCGGGAGCGCCGCTGGAGAACGGGCACATTCCGCACGACGCCATCGCCCGTGCGATCGCCGCCGGCGACGCGGCCGCCGCCGAGCGCGCCGGGCACGCCTGCATGGAGCACATCGCGATCGCGCTCGCCGAGACCCCCGAGCTGCTCGACTGAGCGTGCTCAGGCCAGGCGCAGGGACATCACCAGGTAGCGGAACGCGGGATCGTCGCCCTCGTCGGTGATCAGCACAGGGCGGGTCGGGGAGACCATGTTGATCCGGGCCTTCTCGGTCTCCACACCGGCGAGGCCGTCGAGCAGGTAGTGCGGCTGGAAGGCGATCTGGATGTCGTCACCGGCCAGCTCGGCCGCGACCGCCTCCGCTCCCCGCCCGATGTCCCCCCCGCCTGCCTGCACCAGCACCTCGCCCTGGGTGAAGGTCAGCCGGATGGCGGTGTTGCGCTCGGCGACCAGTGCCACACGCTTGATGGCCTCGACGAACGGCGCCACCGTGACCTCGGCGTGGATCGGCCAGTCGTCTGTGAGCCGCGAGCGGTAGTCGATGAACTGCTCGTCCAGCAGCCGGACCGTCGTGGTGCGGCCGGCGCACTCGAACCCCGCGACCCCGTCGCCGAACCCGATCGAGACCTCTCCCGCGCGCAGGAAACGGCCGACCTCCACCATCACCCTTGCGGGCACCATCACCGCCGCCTTCTCCTCCTGCCGCTCGGGGTGCCACAGGAAGTCGCGGGCCGCGATGCGGTAGCGGTCGGTGGCGGCCATGGAGACGTTGACGCCGTCGATGTCGACGCGGATGCCCGTGAGCATGGGGAGCGTGTCGTCGCGGCTCGCGGCGGCGGCCACCTGGTTGACGGCGGAGGCGAAGACGCCGCCCCCGACCGCGCCCGCCTTGGGCGGCATCGCGGGGAGCTTCGGGAAGTCCTCCACCGGCATGGTCAGCAGGCCGAACTCGGCGCCCCCGCAGGTCAGCACCGCCTCGGCGCCGGAGGTGACGATCTGGACCGGCTCGGCGGGCAGGCTGCGGGTGATCTCGGCGAGCACGCGGCCGGGGATCAGCACCTTGCCCGGCTCCGCGACGTCGGCCTCGATCACGGCGCGGGCGGAGACGTCATAGTCGAACACCGAGAGCGTGAGGACGTCGTCGAGCGCCTCGAGCAGGATGCCGGACAGCACCGGCACGGCGGGGCGGCCCGGCAGTGTCCGGGCGCTCCACGCCACCGCGTCGGCCAGGACATCGCGGTTCACCTGGAACTTCACCCTGATCCATCCCCTTCGAAAACGTCTGCTCCCCAGAAGGTAGCGCCTGGGTGGGACATTTACCCACGAAGCAACCCGAGCATCACCCAGCCGCCCGCTCTCCCCCGGCCGCCCGCGATCGCCGGTTCCGGCGCCGGGTCACGGCGCGGGCCGCTCAGCCTCTGGTGCCGTTGAGGTAGGCGAGGACGGCGAGCACGCGCCGGTTGTCGTCGTCGGAGACGGCCAGGTCCAGCTTGGCGAAGATGTTCGCCGTGTGCTTGGCCACGGCGCTCTCGCTGAGGAACAGGCGCTGGGCGATGGCGGCGTTCGAGCGGCCCTCGGCCATCAGCTCCAGCACTTCGCGCTCACGCGGGCTGAGCCGCCCCAGCGGTTCGTGGCGGGCGTTGCTGGCCAGCAGCTTGGCGATCACATCCGGGTCCATGGCGGTGCCTCCCGACGCGACACGGCGCACCGCGTCGACGAACTGGGCCGAGTTGAAGACCCGGTCTTTGAGCAGGTAGCCCACACCACCGGTGCCGTCGGCGAGCAACTCCCGGGCGTACAACTGCTCGACGTGCTGCGACAGGACGAGCACCGGCAGCCCCGGGATCGAGCGGCGAGCCGCCAGCGCCGCCTGGAGCCCCTCGTCGGTGAAGGTGGGCGGCAGTCGCACGTCGACGACCGCCACCTCCGGGCGCTCGTCGAGCAGGGCCTTGAGCAGCTCGGGCCCGGACTCGACCGCCGCGACGATCTCGAACCCGTGCGCCTCCAGCAGGCGGACCAGGCCGTCGCGCAGCAGGTACAGATCTTCGGCGAGCACCACTCTCATCAGTCGGGCTCCACATCGGCTCGTTTGCCCCGGCCCGTGACGATCGCCGCGTAGACGACCATGCTCGTACCAAGAGCGATCATGCCGAGGATGACCGGCCACTGGAAGGGGGTGGGCATGTACAGCGCGAGGAACCAGCTCCGTTCCTGAACACCGAAGATCTTTAAGCACATCGCGACGAGCCCCTGGGGGAACAGCGGCAACCAGAAGAGCCCCCAGCACGCGCCGATCAGCCTGTACTTCCACCGGGGCAGCGTGTTCTCGCAGGAGGCGTGTCCGGCGAAGGCCCGCGGGATGTCGACGCTGGCCGTCGTCGGCCCTCCCCCGGGGCTGTGCAGGGCCAGGACGCCGTCGAACGCGGCCACCCGCCGCTCGATGCCGCGCAGGCCGCTGCCGCGCGACGGATCGGCTCCGCCGTGACCGTCGTCGGTGACCGTGATGCGCAGGGCGGCGCCGCGGCGGCTGATGTCGACCGTGACCTCGCGGCCTCCCCCGTGCCTGCTGGCGTTCGTGAGCAGCTCGCTCACGACGAAGTAGGCGGCCGACTCGACGGGGGCCTCGGGACGCGCCGGCAGATCGACGCTCACGCTGACCTGTAAAGGGCTGTCGAGGGCGAGAGCCCGTACGGCGTCGCCGAGCCCGCGCTCGGCGAGGACCGGCGGATGGATGCCCCGTACCAGCTGCCGCAGCTCGACCAGCGAGGCCGCCGAGGCCTCGCGCACCTTGGCGATCAGCGCCTTCGCCGCCTTCGGGTCGGAGTCGACCAGTTCCTCGGCCGCGCCCAGCGTCATGCCGATGGCCACCAGGCGGGCCTGCGCGCCGTCGTGCAGGTCGCGCTCGATGCGCCGCAGCTCCGCGGCCTGCGAGTCGACCGCCTCGGTGTGCACCTGCGTCAACTGTCGCACGGCGTTCGTCAGGCGGGCGTTGCGGGTGGGGGCGAGCAGGAGCCGCGTCCACAGGCCATGGACGGGGACCACGAGCGGAGCCAGAAGCACCCCCGCGACAGCGAGGGCGACGCCGGCCGCCGCCACCACCGGAGGCCCCTGGTAGGCCAGCATCGCCCCGAATCCCGTCACGAGCAGCGGGGCCAGCACCAGCAGTCCGCCGACCAGCGGGTCGGCCAGCAACCACGCCAGATCACGCCAGGTGGCCGGATCTTTGATCATCCAGGCCCAGGTGCTGTTGAAGTTGGGCACCAGGGACGTGCGGTACAGGTTGCGCCCCTCGCGGTACCATCCGTCGCGCTGCGGCACCGGCGGCGGCGGCGCGGGGCGGTAGGGGTCCGCGATCTGCACCCCGGCCCACGCGAGGGCGAGCCTGCGTGCCTGACCTGCTCGGCGCCGGACGACACGAATGGTGGCCGGGAACAGGAAGACCATGCCGAGACCGAAGCACAACAGGAGCGCGAGCGCCGCCAGCGTGGCGATCACCGCGTTCCCGACGGCCAGGACGAGCAGCATGAGAGCGCGCCCGAAGCCGACCACCGTCCGGAGAACCATGCGGCCCAGTCTGCTTCATCGAAGCCTTGGCTCGTAGTAGCCGTGACGCCCGTCCAGAGGTGTAGCTAGGTACACCCCCGTTCGGGCCGCAGGCGCATTCCGACGCCGCGCCGCGATTCCTAGCGTCGACGGCATGGGAATCATCGAGATCACCGAATTGCGCAAGCTGTACGGCGAGCACGTGGCGGTCGACGGCGTGTCGTTCACCGTGGAGGAGGGCGAACTCTTCGGCGTGGTCGGCCGCAACGGCGCCGGCAAGACCACGACGGTCGAGTGCGTGTCCGGCCTTCGCACCCCCGACAGTGGCACGATCACGGTCACCGGCCTCGATCCGCGCCGGGACCGCGCGGAGCTGCGGCAGAGGGTCGGGGTGCAGCTGCAGGACTGCTCGCTCCCCGACCGGCTGAGGGTCGGCGAGGCCCTCGACCTGTACGCCTCCTTCTACGACCGTCCGGCCGACTGGCGGGCGCTGCTGGAGGACGTCGGCCTCGGGCCCAAGCGCGACACGCCCTTCGCCAAGCTGTCCGGCGGGCAGCGGCAACGGCTGTCGATCGCCCTCGCCTTGGTCGGCGCCCCGCGGGTGGCGATCCTCGACGAGCTGACCACGGGGCTCGACCCGCTGGCGCGGCGGGAGACGTGGGAGCTCATCGAGCTGGTCAAGGGGCGCGGCGTCACCATCGTCCTGGTCACCCACTTCATGGAGGAGGCCGAGCGGCTCTGCGACCGGGTCGCCGTGATCGACCGGGGCCGGGTCGCCGCCGTGGACACGCCCGCCGGCCTGATCGCCAGGGTGGACGGCGGGCAGCGGGTCCGCTTCCGCTCGCCGCCGGGCGCCGACCAGGTCCTGAAGTCTCTGCCGGAGGTGGCGAGCGTCACCCGCGACGGCGACGACCTCACCGTGACCGGGTCGGAGAACCTCCTGGTCGCCGTGACCACGGCCCTCGCGGCCAACCGGATCGTCCCCGCGGGGCTCCAGATGGAGCGCGCCACGCTGGACGACGCATTTCTCGCCCTCACCGGCCATGCGGCCACCGACGCGTCCTAGGAGACCCCCCGCCATGTCGACCATCGGCACGACCTTCCCCCGCGGATCAGCGCGCAGGCGTGCGGGGCTGCGCAAGCTCCTGCTCACGGAGGCCAGGCTCTACGTCCGCGAGCCGCTGACGGCCTTCTTCACGCTCGTCCTTCCGCTCGGCCTGCTGCTGATACTCGGCAGCGCCATCCCTGGCTTCCGCGACCCCGACCCCTCGCTCGGCGGCGAGCGGGTGGTGGACACGCAGCTGCCCGCGATGATGATCCTGCTCTCGGTGGTGACGTCGGCGTTCAGCATCATCCCCAGCGTGCTCGCCGTCTACCGCGAGCGCGGGGTGCTGCGCCGGTTGTCCATCACCCCCGCCTCCCCTGGGATGCTGCTGGGCGCCCAGCTGCTGCTCAACCTGGCCACGACCATCCTCGCCGCGTTCCTGACCATCCTGTTCGGCCACCTGGTCCTCGGCACGCGCGTGCCCGCGCACCTCCTGTGGTTCGTGCTGATCTTCGTCGCCGGGGTGTGCGCCATGTTCGCGCTCGGCCTGTCCATCGCGGCCGTGGTCCCGAACGGCCGTGCCGCCGGAGGCGTCGGCGCCATCGCGATGTTCCCCCTGCTGTTCCTCGGCGGCATGTGGCTGCCCCGCGAGCTGATGCCGGAGGGGCTGCGCCGGCTCAGTGACTTCACCCCGACGGGCGCGTTCGGCCAGGCGCTGCGCGACACCTGGGCCGGAGCCGCTCCGCAGCTGCTCCACCTCGGCGTGCTCGCGGTGTGGGCCGTGGCCGGATGCGTGTTCGCGGCCCGGGCCTTCCGCTGGGAGTGACGCCCGCCGGTCGCGGCCCGCGCGGGGCGGCCGCGACCGGCTGTACTTGACCGATCATTCTTGTTAGAGTCGCCCGTATGGGACGCACGAAGGAGTTCGATCCGGAGGCGGCGCTCCAGGAGGCTCTGGAGCTGTTCTGGGAGCGCGGCTACGAGGCCACCTCCATGTCCGACCTGATCGAGCGCCTCGGCATCGGGCGGGCCAGCCTGTACGCCACCTTCGGCGGCAAGCACGAGCTGTACGTGAAGGCGTTGCGGCGCTACATCGAGACACGCCGGCCCTCGCCTGTCGAGATCCTCTCCCAGCCGGGTCCGGCCCTGCCCGCCGTGCGGGCGCTGGTCGAGTCCTATGTCGCCGACTCGGTCACCGACGTGCTGCGTCGCGGATGCATGGTGGTCAACGCGGCGGCCGAGATGATGCCCGCCGACGACGAGATCGCACGGTTCGTGGAAGCCAACTGGGCGGCGATCGAGACGGCGCTGACCTCCGCGCTGACCCGGGCCCGGGCCCAGGGAGAGCTGCCCGCCGACCGCGACCCGCGGGCGATGGCCAGGTTCTTGCTGGTCTTCCTGCAGGGTCTGCGGCTCGTGAGCAAGGGGTCCTCCGACCCCGCACGCCTCCACGACGCCGCGGCCCAGGCCCTGTCGATCCTGGACTGATCACCTCGAAGCCGGCGCCCGCGAGCGCGGGACCGGCCGCGTGCGGCAACCAATTAGAACGAACGGTCAAATATAAAGGAGGAATCATGAGGTTCACCGACAAGGTGGTCCTGGTGACGGGAGGCGGGTCCGGCATCGGCCGCGCCATCGCCCGGGGCTTCGCCCGCGAGGGCGCCACGGTCGTCGTCGCCGCACGCCGCCGGGACCCTCTCGACGAGACCGTCAAGCTCATCGAGGCCGACACCGGCGACACCCGGGCCGCCGCCCTCACCACTGGAACGGTACCGGCGACCACCCCGACCTCCGCCGTGACCGGCCCGGAGACCGCGCCGCCGACCACCGGAGCGACCGGCCAGGCGGCCGCGCTCACCGCCGACGTGACCAGTTCCACCGACGTCGCACGGCTTGTCGGCGAGATCGTGCGGCGGCACGGCAGGCTGGACATCGCGATCAACAACGCGGGCGTCTTCACCATGGGCCAGGTCGCCGACATCGACGAGAGCGACTGGGCGCGCACGCTCGAAATCAACACGACCGGCGTCTTCCTGTCGATGAAGCACGAGATCGCCGCCATGCGCGAGAACGGCGGAGGCGTGATCGTCAACGTGGCCTCGCAGATCGGCGCCCACCTCAGGGTGCCCGGCCTCGGTGCCTACGCGGCCTCGAAGGCCGCGGTGGCCGCGCTGACCCGCACGGCCGCGCTGGAGTACATCCGCGAGGGGATCCGGATCAACGCGGTGAGCCCTGGGCCGCACGACACGCCGATGTCCATGCGCCCCGGCGACACCGAGGCCGACCGGGACGCGCGCATGAAGGAGCAACTCCCCATCGGCCGGGTCGGCACGCTCGAGGAGATCACCGCGACCGTGCTGTACCTCGCGTCGGACGACGCCGGCTTCGCCGTCGGCCACGACCTGGTCGTCGACGGCGGGTCCACCGCCTGACGATTACCCGTGACGTAATCGCGACTCGTCGGACGGGACCATACGCTCGGGACATGACGATTACGGCGCTCTCCCACCGGCCTGTAGGCGAACTGCTGCGCCAGTGGCGAGAGCACCGCCGGCTCAGCCAGCTCGACCTCGCCATCCAGGCCGACATCTCCACCCGGCACCTGAGCTTCCTGGAGACCGGGCGGTCGAAGCCGAGCCGCGACATGGTCCTCCATCTGGCCGAGGAGCTCGACCTGGCCTTGCGTGAACGCAACCGTCTGCTGCTCGCGGCCGGCTTCGCCCCGGTGTACTCCGAGAGCACGCTCGACGCGCCGCGTATGGAGGCCGTGCGCGGCGCGCTCAGGCAGATCCTCACCGGGCACGAGCCCTACCCCGCGGTCGTGGTGGACGGGCGATGGAACCTCGTCGAAGCCAACGCGAGCCTTTCGCTGTTCACCGACCTGGCATCGCCGAGCGTGCTCGCGGCGCCCGTCAACGTGCTGCGGGCGAGCCTGCATCCGGACGGCCTGGCTCCGCACATCGTCAACCTCGGCGAATGGCGCGGACACCTGCTCGGACGGCTGCGGCGCCAGATCGCGATCACCGCCGACGCGGAGCTCGAAGCCCTCCACGAGGAGCTCCGCTCCTATCCCTGCGACCAGCCGGAGCCGGAGGTGGAGCTGCCGGGCCCCGGTGACATCGTGGTCCCGCTGCGCCTCCGCCACGAGAGTGGCGAGCTGGCCTTCTTCAGCACGATCGCGACCTTCGGCACTCCCCTCGACATCACGGTCGCCGAACTCGCCATAGAGTCCTTCTTCCCCGCCGACCAGAAGACCGCCGAGATCCTCAGGTCGGCCGCTTCCCGATCCGCCGGGACCGCACAGTGGCCTGGAGCCGGTGCGGCCGAATAGTGGCCTGGGGGAAGTGAGGCCAAGTGGCCATCCCCTCGGGCCGGCCACCGTGGCAGCCTGGACACGTGATCACCCTGGTCCACGTCAGTGACCCCCACATCGACGGTTCGCCGCGGAACACCGAGCGGGTCGAGCGGGTCGTGCGGCACATCTCCGGCCTGCCGGGGCCGATCGACGCCGTGCTCGTGACCGGTGACATCGCCGACCACGCGACCGTCGAGGAGTACGAACTCGCCCGTGAGCTCCTGCGCTTCCCTTACCCGACGATCATCTGCCCGGGCAACCACGACAGCAGGCCGGAGTTCCGCAAGGTCATGCTCGCCGAGTCCGAGTCCAAGTCCGAGGGCACCGGCGTGAACGGCTCCGGTTCGGCCGTCAACCAGGTGCTGTCCCTCGACGGTGTCACCGTGGCCCTGTGCGACTCCAGCATCCCCGGGCGGCACGACGGCCGCCTCGACGACGAGACGCTACGGTGGCTCACCGAGGTCCTGGACTCCTGCGGCACGCCGGTCATCGTGGGCATGCACCACCAGCCGGTGCCGGTGGGCGTGCCCTACGTCGACGACATCCGGCTCAACGAGCCTGAGCGCCTGGAGCAGGTCCTGCGTGCGCACCCGCGCGTGGTGGGCCTCCTGGTGGGTCACGTCCACACGCCGGCCGCCACCATGTTCGCCGGCCTCCCGGTCTACGTCGCGCCCGGCGTGGCCTCGACGACCCTGCTCCCGCAGGAGACCACGGCGTGGCCGCCGGTCGACACCGGCCTGCCTCCCGGGTTCGCCTTGCACGTCCTGTCCGGCGACGGCCGGCTGACCAGCCACGCCCGCGTGGTGCACCTCCCCTAGCCGGCGTTCCCATGCACCGTCACCGGCCTGCGCCAGGCGAATCGCCATGCGCGCCGACGCCGGCGATGCGAGAGCTCTTGATCTGTCGGTGGCGAATGACATCATCGGCATCCGTCACCCGCCGAGGAGATCCCATGGGCAAGCTGGTCCTGGAAATGACCATGTCACTGGACGGCTTCACCGCGGCGCCGAACATCGGCGTCGACCACCCCCTGGGGGAGGACGGCGAGCGCCTGCACGGCTGGATCGGCGTCGACGGCAGCCCGGTGAGCGAGCTCGACCGCGAGATCTCCGCCGAGATGTTCACGCGGACGGGCGCGTTCATCCTCGGCAGGCGGACCTTCGACGTGGGTGAGGCTCCGTGGGGAGACGACGGCGCCTTCGGCATGCCGTGCTTCGTGCTCACCAACCGGGCCAGGGAGACCCTGGTCAAGGGCCCCACCACCTTCACCTTCGTCACCGACGGCATCGAGAGCGCCCTCAAGC
Organism: Sphaerisporangium perillae; assembly: GCF_023276435.1. GTDB lineage: Bacteria > Actinomycetota > Actinomycetes > Streptosporangiales > Streptosporangiaceae > Sphaerisporangium > Sphaerisporangium perillae. The sequence continues at coordinate 62,153 of NZ_JALLPO010000041.1, read as the reverse complement.
AGGCCAGGGCGGTGGCGGGCGGCAAGGACGTCCTGGTGATGGGCGGGGCGGAGGTCGCCCGGCAGTATCTGAACGCCGGCCTCGTCGACGAGCTGCGCCTCCACCTGGTGCCGATGCTGCTCGGCGCCGGCACCCGGTTCTTCGACGGCGGCAGGGTCGAGCTGGAGCGCACGAAGGTGGTCGAGTCACCGGCCGCCACCCACCTGACCTTCCGCGTCACCGCTCCCCGATCTCCCGGACGGTAGCCGACGCGGACGGTTTGCGGGCCAGGAGGCGGGCCTGCCGTAGTGGCTGCCCATGTCCGGCATCCCCCGCACGCTCCGCCCTCGGGAGCGGGCTCCCGCGGACCTCGGCTCAGTGCGGGGCCATGTCGACGAAGCGGCTGTAGTGGCCCTGGAAGGCGACGGTCACGGTGGCGGTGGGGCCGTTTCGGTGCTTGGCCACGATCAGGTCGGCCTCGCCGGCGCGCGGCGACTCGCGCTCGTAGGCGTCCTCCCTGTGCAGCAGGATGACAACGTCGGCATCCTGCTCAATCGACCCAGACTCTCGCAAGTCGGACACCTGAGGACGCTTGTCCGTACGCTGCTCGGGGCCGCGGTTGAGCTGGGAGATCGCGATGACCGGCACCTCCAGCTCCTTGGCGAGGAGCTTGAGCGCACGGGAGATCTCCGAGACCTCCTGCTGGCGGCTCTCGGTCTTCTTCGGCGAGCTCATCAGCTGGAGGTAGTCGACGATGACAAAGCGCAGGTCGTGGCGCTGCTTGAGCCGACGGCACTTGGCGCGGATCTCCATCATCGACATGTTGGGCGAGTCGTCGATGAACAGGGGCGCCTCGGCGACCTCGCTCATGCGGCGGGCGAGGCGCGTCCAGTCGTCGTCGTTCATCGTCCCGGAACGCATGGTGTGCAACGCCACCCGCGCCTCGGCCGAGAGCAGCCGCATAGTGATCTCGTTACGCGACATTTCCAGAGAGAAGACGACAGTCGCCATATGGTGCTTGATAGCGGCAGATCTGGCGAAATCCAGACCGAGCGTGCTGTTGTGGGTAGGTATACCGGCACGACCGGCGAGGTACATGTGATCGGCGTTGTCGACCTCGACACAGCGCACGGGCCTCGATGGGACAGGTCGTACGTCCACGATGTATCGCACCTGGGCCGACGATCGCGCCTCTGCCACCTGCCTCGCGGCCTTACGAGGCAGCCGGAACACCGGTTCGGCCGTAGTAAAGTTGATCATGTAACAGGTCGAGGACTCGGGAGACCGGCCCTTCACGGCCTTCGTTCGCATTGTCGCCTTGAAGCCCAGGCTCAGGACGAGCTCGAGAGCGTCTTCGGCGAGCCTCCTGTTCGTGACGGCCAGTTGGATCTGCCCACTGCGGCTCACATAGCCGTCGGTGTCCAACAGTCCGGCAAGCAGGTCTCGCCGCTGGGCCACGGAAGCACGCAGGTAGCGCCGCGGGATGTGCTTGTCGCCGAGAACACCCAACGTGCGGAGGATGGCCCGCACGGTGCCATGGTGGTCCCGGCAGTCGCGGGGCGGCACGGACGCCGGATCCGGGAGTGCCATCGCATAGGCGATGGTGGATCCCACTCGGGTGACTCGCAGACCTTCTGCCTCAAGGTTGGCCACAATCTCAGGGTCCGTTGTGGTGAAGCGGGCTCGATCACTATGACCGTCGCCGAGCCAAACCCCGAGTGTGTACGGCGGCAACGGCAGGTCCTGCTCCTCAAGGTCGAACGGTGCGGCGACCTCGACCGCGTGGTTCGGCCGCCGATCAGCGGAGGCGCACCGCAGTGTCGCGGCGATTTCCTCTGTGGTGACGACACTCCTGTGCAGGACGGTCGTGGCGGCGTTCTTGGGCCTGCTCACTCTTTCCTGCAACGCCTCAAAGAGGCTCACCGCCGGATAGGAAGGAGCATTCCAAACGTAGCTCCGCTGTGGGCCACTGACTTCAATGAGCACCTTGCCGTTCGCGCCCACTTCTTTCTGCGCGGTGTGCAGGACATGGCGGAACCCCTGCCCGACAGCGGCAAGCGCCTCCTTGCGCGTGATAGATCTCCCGCGCGTACTGAGAGCCGCTTCGTATGCGTCCTTCACCCCGAGAATGGCATCAGCCGACCAGTAGAGAGTGCGCTTGCTTGCCGGTGTCCGACGACGGCTCGCACGTGTGGTCGTTCGCCACTGATGCCCGGCATCGGCGACGATCACCGTTCCGTCGTCGAACTCCACCTCGTAGCACGGCCTGTCACGCATGACGTCCGTAGCCGCGATGACTCGGGTCGGCTTGCCGTCCGCCCCGATCAAGTGGTCACCAGGCCGCACCTCTCCCATTGTCGTCCAACCGTTCGGGGTGGGCAGTGGCGTGTCGAGGGCCAATGCCTTGCCGATCGCCGGGCGAGCCGCTACGACGATCATCTGGCCGGGGTGGAGGCCGTTCATGAGGGCGTCGAGGTCCTGGAAGCCGGTCGGAACGCCGACCATCTGGCCGCTGCGGCTGCCGATGGCCTCGATCTCGTCGAGGGCGCCGGGCATGATCTCGGAGAGCGGGCGGTAGTCCTCGCTCGTGCGGCGCTCGGTGACCGCGTAGATCTCGGCCTGGGCGCGGTCGACCAGCTCGTCGACCTCCTCGTTCTGCCCGCCGTACCCGTAGGAGACGATGCGGGTGCCCGCCTCGATGAGCCGGCGCAGGATGGCCTGCTCGCGCACGATCTTGGCGTAGTACCCGGCGTTGGCCGCCGTGGGGACGACCGCGGTGAGGGTGTGCAGGTATGCTCCGCCGCCCACGCGGGCGATCTCGCCACGCCTGGAGAGCTCACTGAAGATCGTCACCGCGTCGGCCGGCTCGCCCCGCCCGTACAGGTCAAGGATGGCGTCATAGACGATCTGATGCGCCGGACGGTAGAAGTCGTCGGAGCGCAGGACCTCCACCACGTCGGCGATGGCGTCCTTGGACAGCAACATGCCGCCCAGCACCGACTGCTCGGCCTCGATGTTGCTCGGGGGCGTGCGCTCGAAAGGTGCGTCGAAGGCCGGGACAACTTCACTGCTCACTGGCGGCCCTCCCTCGAACTCCCCGCGCCACCCCCCTGAGTAGCCGGGGTGACAGTTTCGCGGGTTCTGGAGCAACCGGCAACGCGTCCTGTCGACAACGTTGTGGATAACGTGTGCAGTTCTCGTCACGAGGTGTGGGCACACTGGGGACAACCCTGTGGATAACTCTTTTCGTTAACTACAGACCCCCGACTGAGCAGGGGAAATGGTATCCACGAGCTGTGGAGAAAAGAAAGTCGGCCCGGCGGCCCCCGAGTGGTGGGGGCCGGTGCCGACCATCATCGCGTAATGGGCAAGATAGACAAGTGACTCTTACCCCCCGCGTCGGCAGCCGGGAGATCCTCAGGCTCGCCGTTCCCGCCTTCGGCGCCTTGGTGGCGGAGCCACTGTTCATCCTCGTCGACTACGCGATCGTCGGCCGCCTCGGCACGGCCTCGCTCGGCGCCCTCGGCATCGCGGGCGCCGCGCTCACCACCCTGGTCAACGTCTGCGTCTTCCTGGCGTACGGCACGACCGCGGCGGTGGCGCGGCAGGTGGGCGCCGGCCACCTAGCGCGCGCGATCAAGCAGGGCATCGACGGGCTCTGGCTGGCCACCGCCATCGGGCTGGCGCTGATCGCGACGTGCTGGCCGCTCGGCCCGTGGATCGTCGAGCTGTTCGGCGCGACCCCCGACGTGGCCGGCCAGGCGGTCACCTACCTGCGGATCAGCCTGTTCGGCATCCCGGCCATGCTGATCATCCTGGCCGGGACGGGCGTCCTGCGCGGCCTGCAGGACACGGTGACCCCGCTGGCCGTCTCGGTCGGCTCCTTCGCGCTCAACGCCGTGCTGAACGCCGTCTTCGTCCTCGTCCTTCACTGGGGCATCGCGGGGTCCGCCTGGGGGACCGTCCTCGCCCAGGCCCTCGGCGCCGCCGTCTACCTGGTCGTCGTCGCCCGCGCGGCCCGGGAGCACCGGGTTCCGGTGCGGCCCGACCTCCCGGGGGTCAGGGCCTCCGGCGCGGCGGGGATCGCCCTGGTCATCCGGACGATCTGCCTGCGGATCGTGCTGGTCGTCGCCACCGCCGTGGCCACCCGCATGGGCGTCGCCCAGCTCGCGGCCCACGCGATCGCGACGCAGATCTGGTCGCTGCTCGCCTTCGCCCTCGACGCGATCGCCATCGCGGGCCAGGCGATCACCGGGCGCACGCTCGGCGCCGGGCAGGTCGACCACACGCGGGCCGCCACCCGGACCATGGTGGCCTGGGGGGTCGGCTACGGGGCGGTTCTCGGGATCGCCATCATCCTGCTGCGCCCGGTCATCCCTCACCTGTTCGGCGCCGACCCCGACGTCAGCGCCGAGCTCGTCGCGGTCCTGTGGCCGGTCGCGCTCCTCCAGCCGCTGGCCGGCGTGGTGTTCGTGCTGGACGGCGTGCTGATCGGCGCGGGCGACCGGCGTTACCTCGCCTGGGCCTCCGCGATCACGACGGCCGTCTACCTTCCCGCGGTGCTCGCCGTCGTCCACCTGGGCGGCGGCCTGGTGGCCCTGTGGACGGCCTTCGGCCTGTGGATGGCCGCCCGGCTCGTCACCCTCGGGTGGCGCGCCTACGGCCGCGCGTGGCTCGTCACCGGCGGCTGATCCCGCGACGGTCGGACCCGGCCGGTCGGACGCGGTCGGACGCGGCCGGTCGGACGCGGCCGGTCGGACGCGACGCGAACGCGGCTGTCAGACGCGACGGGCGTCGAGCACGCGCTGGAGGAACTCGCGGGTGCGGGGCTCGCGGGGGTCGGTGAAGATCTGCTCGGCCGTCCCCTGCTCCAGCAGGACACCTCCGTCGAGGAAGCAGACCTTGTCGGCGATGTCACGGGCCAGCCCCATCTCGTGGGTGGCCAGGATCATCGTCATCCCCGAGTCCTTGAGCTCTCGGATGATCTCCAGTACCTCGGCGACGAGCGCGGGGTCCAGCGCGGAGGTCACCTCGTCCAGCAGGAGCAGCCGGGGCTGGGTGGCGAGCGCCCTGATGATCGCCACGCGCTGCTGCTGGCCACCGGACAGCCGGTCGGGGTAGGCCGCCGCCTTGCCGGCCAGGCCGAACCGGGCCAGCAGGTCGCGGGCCTGCTCCTCGGCCTGCGCCCTGCCCACGCCGTGCGCCTTCCTCGGCGCCAGCGTGATGTTGTCCAGGACGGTCATGTACGGGAAGAGGTTGTAGGACTGGAAGACCATGCCGATGCGCTTGCGCACGTCGTCCGGGTCGGCCCGCACGTCGGTGATCTCGGTGCCGTCGAGGTGGATCGCGCCGTCATCGACGGTCTCCAGCAGGTTCACGCAGCGCAGCAGCGTCGACTTGCCCGAGCCGGAGGCGCCGATCAGGCAGACCACCTCGTGGGAGTCCACCGACAGGTCGATGCCGCGCAGCACGCTGTGGCGCTGGTAGTGCTTCCAGACGCCCTCGATCTCCAGCAGAGCCCGCCGGCCCTCCGCCGTGGCGCTCACACTCCCCTCCGCCGCTGGGAGCGGGCCGCCAGGTGGTCGGTGAAGCGGGCCATCGGGATCGTCAGCAGGATGAACAGCAGCCCCGCCGCCAGATAAGGGGTGTAGTTGAAGGTGTCGGCCGTGTGGATCTGCGCCTGACGCAGCGCCTCCAGCGGCCCGATCGTGGCGACCAGGGCGGTGTCCTTCTGCAGCGAGACGAAGTCGTTGAGGAGCGGCGGCACGACGCGGCGCACGGCCTGCGGCAGCACGACGAAGCGCATGGCCTGGCCGTGGGTGAGGCCGAGCGACCGCGCGGCGGCGCGCTGGCTCGGGTGCACCGAGTCGATGCCGGACCGGAACACCTCGGCGACGTACGCGCCGTACGACAGCGTCAGCGCGATGATCCCGAGGGTGGCGAGGTCCGTGGGCATGCCCTGGAGCTGCAGCGCGGGCAGCCCGAACCCCACCAGGTAGATGACCAGGATGGTCGGCACGCCGCGGAACACGTCGGTGTACAGCACGGCGAGGGATCGAAGGGGGAAGAACACCGGCGCGTGCAGGTTGCGCGCCAGCGCCACGAGCAGCCCCACGATGAGGATCAGCGGCTCGGCGATCAGGAAGATCTTGATGTTGAGCAGGAACCCTCGCAGCACGTCGGGAAGCGCGCCGGTGAACTGCCCGAGGTCGAAGAACGTCTCCTTGACCCTGGGCCAGCCGGGCGAGGCGGTGACCAGCCAGATCAGCAGGACGATGAACACCACGGTCGAGACCGTGGCGATCGAGCCCGATCGCAGGTCCGTGCGGCGCCGGAGCCGTTCACGCTCCCGCTGCCGGTCGCTCTTGACCCACTCGCCGCCGCTTCCCCTCGGCGGCTCCAGGCCGCCACGGACCCGCGTCGCGCCCTGGTCCGCCGGGGCCGGGTCCTGCGGGGCGGGGGCCTCGGGAGCCTGGCCGCTCACTTCAGTTCCGGCGCACCGGCGGCCGACCCGAGCCACCGCGACTCGATCTGCGCCAGCTCACCCGAGGCCGACAGCTCGCCGATGGCCTGGTCGACGCAGCTCACCAGCGGGCTGCCCTTCTGGAAGACCAGGCCGAACTCCTCGGGCGTGCCCGAGGCGGTGCCGAACTGGCCGACGATCTTCGAGCCCTCCACCTGGGCGGCGGTGACGTAGAACGCGGTCGGCAGGTCGACCACCAGAGCGTCCACCTGCTTGTTCTTCAACGCGCTCACCGCGTCGATCTGCTCGTTGTACACGTTGGGCTCGGCCGCGGGCTGGATGACGTCCTTCACGGCCTGCAGGGCCGTCGTACCGACCTGAACGCCGATCTTGGCGTCCTTCAGGCCGGCGAGCGAGGTCGCCGAGGCGAACTTCGAGCCGTTCAGCGTGATGACCGCCTGCTTGACGGTGTAGTAGCCCTTGCTGAAGTCGACGGCCTTGGCCCGTGCCGCGGTGATGGACACCTGGTTGACGTCGAAGTCGAACTGCTTCTGCCCCGGCGCGAACGCCGAGTTGAACGGGACGGTGGACCAGGTCACCTCGCCGTTCGCGAATCCGAGCTTGCTCGCCACGGCATAGGCGACGGCGCTCTCGAACCCTTGGCCGTTGGCCGGCTTGTCGTCCTTGAACCACGGTTCGTAGGCCGGCTTGTCGGTGGCGATGGTGAGGGTGCCGGGCTTGACCAGCTTGAGCTGGTCCTTCGCGCAGGTGGCGGACGCCGACGGGGTCGGGCCGGCCGTGCCGGTCGCCGTGGAGGTGTCCGAGGCCGGAGCGCACGCCACCGCCGCCGTCGCAAGGGCGCCAAGCGCCAGCAGGATCGAGGGACGGAGCATCTGGGCCTCCAGAGGGGGTCTACCCGAGGGAATTCGTCGACCCAGGATATCGGGAACGTTGCATTCGTACATACAGCGTCAATGGCACCTAAAGCTCAACCAAGCGACCTCGACCAGAAGCCGGGAAAGTCTCGGCCCGGAATGCCAGAGAGCCCAGGCCGGGAAGGTCGAGCGTCCGGTGGCCGCGCCCTGAAATGCCAGAGGGCCCCCTCCCGGCAGGGAAGGGGCCCTCGCGGACCTGCTGAGCCGATCGCTCAGGAGCCGACGACCTCGACATCGAGGTTGGCGGACACCTCAGGGTGCAGCCGGACCGAGACGCGGTGGGAGCCGACGCTCTTGATCGCGTTGGTGATCTCGATGCGGCGGCGGTCGAGCGCGGGACCGCCGGCGGCCTTGACCGCGTCGGCGATGTCACCGGTCGTCACCGAGCCGAACAGGCGGCCCGAGTCACCGGCGCGCGTCTTCAGCGTCACCCGGAGGGAGCCGAGCCGGCCGGCGACCTCCTTGGCGGTGCCGAGGTCACGGATGTCGCGGGCGTCGCGCGCCTTCTTGATCGAGTCGATCTGCTTCTCGCCGCCCCGGGTCCACCGCATGGCGAACCCGCGCGGGATCAGGTAGTTGCGGCCGTAGCCGTCCTTGACCTCGACGATGTCACCGGGCGCGCCGAGGCCCGAGACCTCAGTGGTGAGAATGAGCTTCATATCTACAAAGCCTCCTGTCAGCGCGCGGTGCTCGTGTACGGCAGCAAGGCCATCTCACGGGCATTCTTGATCGCGGTCGCCACGTCACGCTGGTGCTGGGTGCAGTTGCCCGTCACCCGGCGGGCACGGATCTTGCCGCGGTCGGAGATGAACTTCCGCAGCAGCGCCGTGTCCTTGTAGTCGACGTAGGAGATCTTGTCATGGCAGAACAGGCAAACCTTTTTCTTCGGCTTGCGCAGTGCCGGCTTCGCCATCTTGGTGCTCCTCCTAAGAGAGCCCCGCATTACGCGGGAATGGTCGATCGGTTACTGGAATGGATGGGTGATCAGAAAGGCGGTTCGTCGCTCAGGTCGCCGCCACCACCGGAGCCGCCGAAACCGCCGCCGCCCTGGTTGTAGCCACCGCCACCGCCACCGCCACCGTAACCGCCGCCGGAGGGCGCCGGAGTGGCCGAGGCCCACGGGTCGTCGGCTCCGCCGCCGAAACCGCCGCCTCCGCCGCCCCCGCCCTGGCGGGCGGTCTTGTTGACCTTGGTGGTGGCGTTGCGCAAGGACGGGCCGACCTCGTCGACCTCGACCTCGTAAACCGTGCGCTTCTCGCCTTCCTTGGTCTCGTACGAGCGCTGCTTGAGCCGCCCCTGGACGATGACCCGCATCCCACGCTGGAGGCTCTCGGCGACGTTCTCCGCCGCCTGTCGCCACACGTTGCAGGTCAGGAAGAGGCTTTCGCCGTCCTTCCACTCATTGGTCTGCCGGTCCATGAACCGGGGAGTGGACGCGATGCGGAACCGGGCCACGGCCTGCCCCGAAGGGGTGAAACGCAGCTCGGGGTCGTCGACAAGGTTGCCGACGATGGTGATCGTTGTGTCGCCTGCTGCCATCGGTCGCTTTCGCCTTCCTGCGTGAGTCTGCGCAGCCTGTCGGGCCTCAGAGTACGGCTACCGCCCGACAAAAGCCGGGCTTCGGCATGACTCGAGGCCGCTCAGTGCACGTCCGGGCGCAGCACCTTGGTGCGCAGGATGCCCTCGTTGAGGTTCATCTGGCGGTCGAGCTCCTTGACCGTGGCCGGAGTGGCCGTGAGGTCGATGACGGCGTAGATGCCCTCGGACTTCTTGATGATGTCGTAGGCCAGCCGGCGACGACCCCACACGTCGACCTTCTCCACGGTGCCGCCATCATTGCGGACGACGGTGAGGAACTGGTCGAGCGAGGGAGTCACCGTGCGCTCATCGAGAGACGGGTCGAGGATGACCATCACTTCGTAACGACGCATGCGGACTTCCAACCTCCTCTGGACTCTTGCGGTCACGACACCATGCCGTGACAGGAGGACGCTGACGTCTTCACTCTCGCCTTCGGCGGCGGAGCGACCGTGCGGTTCGGGAACGCGCACATGGACGCAGCCCACGAAGTCTACCAGGGCCGCCCGGCCGACCTGCCGCGATTGCCCACCGTCACAGGGGGAACGTCCGATGGTGAGGAGAGGAGGTGGCCGCCATGCCAGAGGCCATGCGCTCCGCCGGCCCCGAGCACTTCCGCTTGACGCTCAACTCCGACGGCAAGAAGCACACCTTCGAGAACACCCTGACGCTGGTGACGGTGGTCTGCGGCTTGATCGCCTTCGTGAGCGGCCTGGTGGTCGCCGCCCACGTCATCGCGTCGTGGGCGGGTGCGATCGGTTTCGTCGTGGGGATGTACTCCCAATATGTGTCCGCCACGACCGCGGAGCGGTCGGTGAACATCATCGGCATCGTCATGTCGTTCGTAGGCGTCGCGGTGGGCATCTACCACGGCGGGTTCATCCCCTGACCCGGTGCGGGCGCCCCCCGAGGCGCCCTACGCCCGCGTGCGACCTGAGATCGGGCCGCTCGCGCTTCTCAGCCTCCAATATGGAGATCGACGCCGAGCAGGATCAGGAACCACAGGAAGATCGCGAGCAGGGCTTGGGCGATCCTCTTCAGGAGGCTCGGGGTGATGTAGTCGTGAACCCATGCCACGTAGATGCCGATGAGGATGTAGATCAGGCCTAAGAGGCTGATCCCGCGGCGGTAGTAGGCCACAGTCGTCTCCTATGTGTCACGGTACGCGGGTGTCTGGGCGTACCAGCCTGGCGCCCCTACTGCCCCTGGTGCAGGTCTTGAAACGGCTAGGCTCGACCCATGGTGCGTATCGGAGCTCACGTCGACCAAGATGATCCGCTGGCTCACGCGAGCGCGCGCGACGCCGAGGTCGTGCAGTTCTTCCTGGGCGACCCGCAGGGCTGGAAGGGGCCGGTCCTTCCCGCGAACGCCGAGGCCATCGCCGCGTCGGACGTCGACGTCTACGTCCACGCGCCGTACGTCATCAACGTCGCCACGGCGAACAACCGCATCCGCATCCCGAGCCGCAAGCTGCTCGCGGGCCAGCTCGAGGCGGCGGCGACGATCGGCGCCAAGGGCCTGATCGTGCACGGCGGGCACGTCAACAAGGACGACGACCCCCAGGTGGGCTTCGACAACTGGCGCAAGGTCTTCGAGCGGTTGGACACCCCGATCCCGGTCCTGATCGAGAACACCGCGGGAGGCGGCAACGCGATGGCGCGCCGCCTCGAGCGCATCGCGCGGCTGTGGGAGGCCCTCGACGGCTTCGACGTGGGGTTCTGCCTGGACACCTGCCACGCGCACGCCGGCGGCGAGGAGCTCGCCGACGTGGTCGACCGGGTCAAGGCCATCACGGGCCGCATCGACCTGGTCCACTGCAACGACTCGCGCGACGCCTTCGACTCGGGGGCCGACCGGCACGCCAACCTCGGCAAGGGCCAGATCGACCCGGAGCTGATCCTCAGCGTGTGCCGTGCGGCGGGGGCCCCGATCGTGGTGGAGACACCGGGCGACGGGCAGGCGGCCGACATCGCCTTCCTGCGCGAGCGTCTTTAATCCACAGCCTGTGGATAAATCCCTGGATTACGCCGTCCGGAAAGCGGGTAAGCGCCTCGGCCGTCAGCCCGCCCAGGCTCCGTTCATGAACGTCATGGTGTTCAGCACCATGAGCGGCCCCGCCACCAGCCCGTACAGCAACAGCACCCAGCGGCGGCGCACCGCGGCCTGGCCGAGCATGACCCACAGCGGCCACCACAGCAGCGCCGCGCGCGGGACCGAAAGGTAGTACGCCGAGAACAGCAGCGCGCCGAGCTGCAGGCCGACGTACACCAGTTCGCTCCACCTCCGCGCGACCAGCAGCCAGACCACCACGGCGACTCCGAGCAGCGCTCCGGCGAGCTCCATGCGGAACGCCCAGACGAACTGCCCGTCGCCCGACGCCATCCGCCAGGTCGTCAGGAACGACTCCCACGGCCACACCATCTGCCGTCCCCAGCCGGCCTCCTGCGCGTGCTGCCAGGCGAGCCAGTCCCCCGTGCGTGAATGCTGGTAGGCGGAGTAGGCCACCAGCGGCAGGAACGGCACGAGCAGCCAGGCGGCCGAGCGCGCCCGTCCCCTGCGCACGACGAACTCCACGATCAGCGCCAGCGCGAGGAACAGGCCGGTGATGCGCACGCAGGACGCTCCGGCGGCGAGGATAGCCGCCGGGGCCCAGGCGCCGCGCCGCGCGTACAGCCACGCGGGGATCGCGAAGGCCAGGAACAGCGACTCGGTGTACCCCGCGAAGAGGAACACCGCCATGGGGAAGAGCAGGATGGCGAGCACGGCACGCCATCCGGTGCCCTCCGGCCCCTCGAACTCGCCGAGCCTGGCCAGCGCCACCATCGCCACCGTCCCGGCGATGAACGAGACCAGCAGGCCGGCGATCGACCAGTCGGGCACGATCACGTGGACCAGGCGGAGGGCGAGGGGCATCCCGGGGAAGAAGGCGGGCAGCCCTGGATCGGGGTCGTCGGCCGGGTCACCGTCGTAGCCGAACTTCGCGATGTCCGCCAGGTGCTGGGCGTCCCAGTGCAGCCAGCGCTCGAGGAACGGCGTGAGGTTCATCTCCGCGCTCAGCAGCCCCGCCCCCACCGTCGCCGCGACGATGATCCCCGCGCGCGATCCCAGCCACAGCAGCAGCGCCTCCCCATCGGAGGGACGCACCTGCACTTGGGAAACGGTCTCCTGGGGGGAGGTTTGCACACATAGGAGAATAGAGGGTCAACCTGGACTCTCGATCACATTTGGAGCGCAGCGGCCCGGCTGTCAGGGCGACTCCGCGGCGGGCTCGCGCAGCCGCGCCGGAGGCGTCACCCGCAGGACGAAGCGGTCCTCGGCCCCGTCGAACACGCCGCCCACCGGATCGTCCACCCCGCCCTGCCGGATGACGTCGTGTTCGGGACGCAGGATGTCCCGCACCACGAACGCAGCCAGGATGGCGATGGTGATCGCCCGGGCCCACACGGCGGAGAAGTAGGTGCCGTCGCCGATCCCGAGGGCCTCGTTGCCCGGCTGGATGCCGACCAGGTAGAGCCAGATCGCGAAGAAGTACCAGCACTCCGCCACCTGCCAGAGCAGGAGCGGCTTCCAGTTCGGCCGGGCCAGCACCGCGAAGGGCACCAGCCACAGGACGTACTGCGGCGACCAGACCTTGTTGGTGACCATGAAGGCGGCGAGCACCAGGAAGCAGAGCTGCATGAGCCTCGGCCTGGTGGGCGCGGTGAGGGTGAGCAGGGCTATGGCCACGCACAGCACACCGAACGACACGATGCCGAGCGTGTCCACCCGTCCCGCGTCACCGAGGAACGGCCACTGCTTGGTCTGGAAGAAGTACCAGACCGAGCCCCAGTCGGCCCCGCGCTCGCTGCTGAAGACGTAGAACCGCTTCCACCCCTCGAACGCGAACAGCATGAACGGCAGGTTGACCACCACCCAGGTGATCACCGTCCCGCCGAGCGCCCACAGGAAGGCCGGCAGCTTTCGCGTGCGCAACGCCAGCAGGAACAGCGGGCCGAAGAAGACGATCGGGTAGAACTTCGTGGCGATGGCCAGCCCGAGCAGCACCCCCGCCAGGAAATGGCCCCGCCTCGACCAGGCGAGGAAGGCGCCCAGGCTCAGCGCGCCGCACAGCAGGTCCCAGTTGATGAACGCGGTGAGCACGACCGCGGGCGCCAGCGCGTACCAGGCCGCGTCCCACGACCGGCCCTGCGCCCGCGTCAGCGACGCCATGACCAGGACCCCGGCGACCAGCGACGCGGCCATGACGAGCACGGTGAGGTCGTAGAACCAGACTCCCGGCTCGTTCAGGCCGCCCACGAGCCTCTGGATGACCCACATCAGGCCGCCGATGCCGACGGGGTACTCCACCGGGTGCCCGAAGTAGGGCGCGAGGCCCTGATCCAGCTTCTCGTTCCACCACAGCGGATAGATGTCGGTGTAGCAGAAGTTGAGGAACTGCTGGGTGCCGTCGTTCCACGCCCCGCCGAACCTGCACGGCGCCTTCCACGCGTACGCGAGCACCGCGCCGAGGACCGCGAACAGCCCCAGAGGGACGAGCGGCAGCGCGGAGCGCGCCACGGATCCGGTGGGACCCGGCAGGTACGTCGATCGGCTCATGGTGTCGTCCGATCAGCGCGATGGAGTGGGCGTCGGGCGGCGCCCGCTCGACGTGGTCGGCGTGGGCGCCGGCGTGGCGGCGCCACCCGGCGCTCTGCCCGGGTTGAAGGGGTCCGTGCCTCCACCGTTGTTGCAGGTGTCGTCCCACGGAAGGCAGCCGCCACCGTTGTCGCCGCCACCGTTGTCGCCTCCGTTGCCACCGCCGTTGTTGTCGTTCGGCCAGCCGTTGTCGGGGAACCCGTCGGTGTTCTGCGTCGGGCTCGGCGTCGGGGTCGGCTTGGGCGCGAGCTCGAGCGGCGTCCCGATGTTCGACGGCGGCGGGAACTCCATGACCTTCCTCCCCTTCATCGCCTCGGCCATGAACGCCCGCCAGACTCGGGCGGGAACGGTGCCTCCGTCGAAGTTGTTGCCGAGCGACAGTTCCGCGCCCGTCTTGCCATCCTCCTTGTACATGCCGACCGCCGAGGAGAGCTGCGGAGTGAAGCCGACGAACCAGGCTTCCTTGTTGTCGTTGTTCGTACCGGTCTTACCCGCGACCGGGCGATCGGACAGCGCGGCGGCGGTACCGGTTCCCCCCTTGACCACCGACCGCAGGGCGACGATGGCGTCCGCCGCCACCTCCTCGGAGATGACCCGCTTGGGCGTCTTGTCCTCGGTCACGACCTCCGTCTTGTCGGGGGCGAGGACGCGGATCACGGTGTGGGTCTTGTAGTGTTTGCCCGCGTTGGCGAAGATCGAATACCCGCCGGCCTGCTCGACGGGGGTCACGCCGGCGCTGCCGATGGAGAACAGGAACTTGTGCTCTTCGACGTCCTTGTCGAGGCTGTCCTTGCTCAGACCGGCGTCCTCGGCGATCCTCTTGACGGCGTCCAGGCCGACCTCGGCGCCCATCTGCCCGAAGGCCGTGTTGATGGAGTGCTGGGTCGCGTAGATGATGTCCATCGAGGCCGGGGTCGAGTGGCCGTTCGAGATCGGCGTCGTGCCTTCCAGCTTGAGCGGCTGTTTGCCCGTCACGTAGCTCTTCAGACTGTGCCCCGCCTCCAGCCACGCCGCGAGCACGTACGGCTTGAACGCCGACGCCGCCTGCTTGCGGGCCTGGAAGGCCTCGTTGAACTGGTCGGGATGCTTGCCGAGGTAGTTGTCGCCGCCGTAGAACGCCACCACGCGGCCGTTCGTCGGGTCGACGGCGGCCAGGCCGGTGTGGACCTCCTTGGGAAGCCCGGCGGTGGTCTGCTTGACCGCCGTCCTCGCGGCCAGCATGAGCTTCTTGTCGAAGGTCGTGTAGATCTTGTAGCCCCCGGTCTCGATCTCCGAGCGCGGGATCCCCGCGGCCTCCAGCTCCTTGATCACCTCGGTCAGCATGTAACCGCGCAGGCCACCGAACGCCGACGAAACCTGTCGGGGCTTCGGCTTCGGAAACTTCAGCTTCGTCCGATAGTCGCCGTATAGCTTGGGGTTGATCTCGGCCATCTGCCCGAGGACATAGTTGAAGCGGTACTCAGTGCCGGAGTAGTCCTTCTTCTCCTCGGCGATGTCGAACGAGCCCGGCTGCTGGATTCGGCCGGCCAGGTAAGCACCCTCCGCCGGGGTGAGGTTCTTGACGCCATGGCCGAAGAACTCCCTGGCCGCCGCCTCGATGCCATAGGTGTTACGACCGAAGGGGACGGTGTTCAGGTAGTACTCGAGGACCTTGTTCTTGTCCCACTCCTTGTCGAGCTTGACCGCGATGAAGATCTCCGTGACCTTCCGCTTGATCGTCCGCTCCTGGCTGACGCCTTTGAAGTAACCCCTGACCATCTGCTGGGTGATGGTGGACGCGCCCTGGACCTGCGATCCGGTCGCGGTGCTCCAGGCCGAGCGCACGATGCCGGACAGGGAAATGCCGGGGTCGGTCCAGAACGTCTTGTTCTCGGCCGCGACCACCGCGTCCTGGACGTGCTTCGGCACGTCGTCAAGCTTGATGAGCTTGCGCTCGGTGCCGAGGCGGGCCATCGCCGAGCCGTCCGCGTAGTAGAAGGTGCTGCCCTGCGCGATCGCGGTCTCCTTGGCGTCGTTGACGTCCGGGAGAGAAGTATTCGCGTACGCGACGGCGATCATGCCGAACACGCCGGCCGCCAGGACGGCGAAGGCCGCCATCACGATCTTCCAGTTGGGGATGAACCGCCGCCAGGCGGGACGGTCGGGCGGCCCCTCGCCCCTAGTCCGCCGGCCCCGTCCCTCACCGGGAGGCCCGTCTCCCGGACCGCGGCCACCCGGCCCCCCTGGGCCGCCTGGGCCTACAGGACCACCGGGGCCTGGCGGGCCGCCCGGCCCGCCTCGAGCCCTGCGGGAGCGTCTGGCGCCGTCGGCGTCGCGGTTCACGACCGTCTCGGCATCGGACACCTCGCGCCGCGGGGCTCCCGGGACGGGCGAGGCCGCGACCTGGCCCATCGACTGGGTGTCCTCGAAGGCCGCCTCGGAGCGACGTCCCCGTGGGTCGCCCGCCGCCGCGCGGGGATCGGGTGCGGCGCGACGAGCGTCGGGGGCGGCCCGCCGCGGATCGGCCGCGCGCGAGCGCGGGTCCGCGGAGGCCTGTCGCGGGCGGGGCGCGCCACCGGAACGGCCGGACGGCGGCCCCTGGGGCGTGTCCCAGCCGGCGTCGGCGCTCCGCTGCGGCGCCGCGCGGCGCCCGGAGCCCTGGTCGTACGCCGATGTGGAAGTTTGTGGTGCCGGGTGTCCGCCGGCGGGCGCGTCCCCTTGGGAAGAGCGACGGCGCCGCCCGGGACGAGCTGATCCACCGGGACCCTCGGTCGGGTCGGGGCGGCCGGTCGGCTCGGGGCCATAGCTGCTGTAACTCACGCGTCCTCGTTGGGTCATCTGGCGATCTGGAGGGGTCTTCGACGTCTGTCTGCGGCAGGCGAGAGCGTGCCTCCCGGAGGGACTTGACTGCGCCCGACTACGTCTCCGCGATCTGCCTGCCTGTGTCGGAGTCGGTCTGTCCGTTGGTGCCGGAGTTGCCCGGTGGCCCGCCGTTGCCCAGGACGAAGGAAACCGTCAGGTGATTCCATGAACAACCTTGGCAGACCTCGACAACGTAGACCCGGAATTCCTCGTATTCGTGGGCCATCTGAACAAGGTCTGACGTGGCTTTTACGCGCCCTGCGCTGCGACCTAGCGCATCGCCGTACACGTATGTGACATGGGTCACGTTCCGGTGCTCGCATATGGGGCAGACGCGTTCCGTCGGCTCACCGTGGTAGCGGGCGGCACGCAAAAGGTAGGGATGGGCATCGCATACATCGCGCCTGGCCGTGCGACCGGAGCGGAGCGACTGGAGAGCCGCTCGCTTCGCGAGGCCGTAGTCCACGACCCCTCGCTGTGACCACATGAGCGTCAGACTACGACTTTTTCGTCTATTCCGCCCAACCGCTTGACGGATTTCTCGATTGCGCAGTATGCCGACGCGACGTATCCTCAGGATGTATCGACTCGATACATCGGCGGGACACATCGGTGCGAGAGGGGGCGGTTCCAGTGGCGGTCGGCAAGGGCGGAGTCCTTGAACTGGCCGTGCTCGGCTCCCTTCACGAGACACCTCTGCACGGCTATGAGCTGCGCAAACGGCTCAACGCCCTGCTCGGGATGTTCCGTGCGTTCTCCTACGGCTCGCTCTATCCATGCCTGCGGCAACTGCTCGCCAACGGGCTCATCGTGGAGGAGCCGCCGGACGAGGGCACCGCGCGGACCGGAAATCAGGGGTCCCTGGACAGCGCTCCACCACTCACCGGCCGCCGATCGAAGATCGTCTACAAGCTGACGGCCGAGGGCAAGGAACGGCTCCAGGAGCTGCTGACCCAGGCGGGTCCCTCCTCCTGGGAGGACGAGAGTTTCGGCGTCCACTTCGCCTTCTTCCGCCACACAGAGGCGGAAGTGCGGCTGCGCATTCTCGAAGGCCGCAGAAGCCGGTTGGAAGAGCGGCTCGACGGGGTTCGCACCGCCCTCGCGCGAACGCGAGAGCGGCTGGACAGTTACACATTGGAATTACAGCGCCACGGCTTGGAATCGGTCGAGCGGGAAGTGCGCTGGCTGAACGAGCTGATCGATACCGAACGAGCGCAAGCCGTCCGGGCAAGAGCGGACAGGGCGCAGGCGCAGGACGCCGAGCCCGTTCCTGATGAGACGAACGAGTAAAGGAGCGAGTGCGATGGGTTCCGTGCGCGTAGCCATCGTCGGTGTCGGCAACTGTGCCGCAGCGCTGGTTCAGGGCGTGCATTTCTACAGGGACGCCGACCCCGCCAGCCGGGTGCCGGGCCTGATGCACGTCCAGTTCGGCGACTATCACGTCGGCGACGTGGAGTTCGTGGCGGCCTTCGACGTCGATGCCAAGAAGGTCGGCCGTGACCTCTCCGAGGCCATCGTCGCCTCGGAGAACAACACGATCAAGATTTGTGACGTGCCGCCGACGGGCGTCACGGTGCAGCGTGGCCCCACCTATGACGGCCTCGGGGAGTACTACCTCGAGATGATCGAGGAGTCGGACGAGGCCGCGGTCGACGTGGCGGCGGCACTGAAGGCCGCCAAGGCCGACGTGCTCGTGTCCTACCTCCCCGTGGGCTCGGAGGACGCGGACCGCTACTACGCCCAGTGCGCCATCGACGCGGGCGTGGCCTTCGTCAACGCGCTGCCCGTCTTCATCGCCTCCGACCCGGTCTGGGCGCAGAAGTTCACCGACGCCGGCATCCCGATCGTCGGCGACGACATCAAGTCCCAAGTGGGTGCGACCATCACCCACCGCGTCATGGCGAAGCTCTTCGAAGACCGCGGCGTCGAGCTGCTGCGTACGTACCAGCTCAACTTCGGCGGCAACATGGACTTCATGAACATGCTGGAGCGCAAGCGCCTCCAGTCGAAGAAGATCTCCAAGACGCAGTCGGTCACGTCGCAGATCCCGCACGAGATGGCCAAGGCGGACGTCCACATCGGCCCGTCGGACCACGTGCCGTGGCTCGACGACCGCAAGTGGGCCTACGTGCGCCTGGAGGGCAAGTCCTTCGGCGACACCCCGCTGAACCTCGAGTACAAGCTCGAGGTGTGGGACTCCCCGAACTCCGCGGGCGTCATCATCGACGCGGTCCGCGCTGCCAAGATCGCCATGGACCGCGGGATCGGCGGCCCGATCCTGTCCGCGTCCTCCTACTTCATGAAGTCGCCGCCGGAGCAGTACTCCGACGACGACGCCCGCGAGGCCGTCGAGAAGTTCATCCGGGGCGAAGTAGAGCGCTGAGGGCACACCGGCGCCGGGTGACGCCGACGCCGGGTCGCGCCGGGACCGCAACCCGGGCGACCTTGTGACCGCGACGTGAAAGCGTCCGGGGGTTCCACGTGAAACCCCCGGACGCTTTCACGTTCAGGCGAGAAGCACCCGGCTCACGGGCAGGCTCGGGCCGGTGGAAAGAACAGATCAGCGCGCCGGTGAAGAGAAGAGATCCGGGCCGGCGCTGAGAACAGGCCGGGGCCGGTCAAGAGAAGAGATCCGGGCCCGGCCGGTACCGACAGGAGATCCGGTGTAGAGAAGAGGCCCGGGCCGGTGCGGAGAAGAGGTCAGCGCGCCGATCGGTGTGAGACGCGCGCGGCCGGCGGCAGGCCCGCGGGGTCGGCGGGGGGCCAGGCGGCGGGATCGCCGCCGAGCGCGGCCAGAAGGGGCACCTGCTCCCCGCACCATGGCGAGATCGCCAGCAGCCCGCTCAGAACGTCGTCGGTGAACTCCTTCCACGGCATCCACCGGGCGGCGCCCACCTCCTCGGGGTTCGGACGCGGATCCCCTGCGACGACGGCGCGGTACACCGGGCACATCTCGTGCTCCATCGTGCCGTCCTGCATCACCGCGCGGTATGCGAACCCGGGCAGCATCAGCTCGATGCTCTCGGCCGCCAGGCCCAGCTCGTAGGAGAGCCTGCGCGCGACCGCCTCGGCCAAGGGCTCCCCCGGCAGCGGGTGCCCGCAGCAGCTGTTGGTCCACACCCCCGGCCAGGTGCGTTTGTGGGACGCCCGCCTGGTCAGCAGGACCCTTCCCTCACCGTCGAACACGTAGCACGAGAACGCCAGGTGCAGCGGGGTGTTCACGCCGTGCACGACCGACTTGGCGGCGGTGCCGATCGCCTCACCCTGCGCGTTCACGAGCACGACATGTTCGTCTTGGGTCACCTGATCGAGGGTACGTGATCATGTTCACTGGACGGACGCGGCGACGGCGCGGGCGGCGCCGCCGGGCCGGAGAAGCGTCATCCCCAGGTAGGCAAACATCATCCCCGGTAGGCCAAGCATCTACCTCGGGCAAGCCTCCGGGAACCGCACGCCCATCACCCGGCGTGTCCACCCGACTCCCCTTCGCTCGCCACACAGACGAACACGGCGACGCCCATTCCCCCAGACCACCGCCGCGCCCGTTTCCCGGAAGACCCGACGGCAGGTTCCGTTACCCCGGACGACCCAAGGCAGGTTCCGTTACACCGGACCACCGGCGGCGGGGTCCGTTTCCCTGGACCACCGGCGGCGAGGTCTGTTTTCCTGGTCCACCCACGGAGCGCCGGACCGGGACGGCACCGTCGTCCATCCGGCTCTCTTAGGCGATATCAGGGATGTTCCGGATGTGGCCTAGGACACGCGGCCAGTAGGCTGACCCGCGTGTCATACGTCTCCGACCTTCGCGCCGTCCTTCGAGGCCGGGACTTCAGACGTCTGTTCGCGACCCGTCTCGTCTCCCAGTTCTCCGACGGCGTGTTCCAGTTCGCCGTGGCGGGCTACGCCTTCTTCACCCCGGAGAAGCAGACGAGCGCGGCCGAGGCGGCTGTGGCGTTCGCCGTCCTCCTCTTGCCGTACTCCATTCTGGGGCCCTTCGCCGGCGTGTTCATCGACCGCTGGTCGCGCCGCCAGATCCTCGTCGTCGCACCCGTCGTCCGCGGCCTCCTGCTGGTGGCCGCCGCCCTGCTGGTAGCGCTCAACGCGCCCGACTGGTGCTTCTACGGCGCCGCTCTGGCGGTCCTGGGCGTCAACCGCTTCTTCCTGTCCGCTCTCAGCGCCTCGCTGCCGCACGTGGTCGAAGGGGAGCGCCTGCTGCTGGCCAACGCCGTCACGCCGACCTCGGGCACGGTCGCCACGTTCATCGGCGCCGGGGCCGGTTACCTGCTGCGCCTGGTCTTCGGCCCGGAACACAGCGGCACGGCCATGCTGCTGGTGGTGTCCGGCGTGGTGTTCGGCCTGAGCGCGCTGATCGCGTCCACCATGCACAGGAACCTGCTCGGCCCCTCGTACGATCCCGAGCGTCCACAGGCCCGCCAGGCCGTGCGCCACGTGATCACCGGGCTGGTCGACGGGGCGCGCCACGTGGTGCACCTGCGGGCTCCCGCGGCCGCTCTGGCCAGCATGGCCGCCCACCGCTTCCTGTACGGCATGACCATCGTCATGACCGTGATGCTCTACCGGTTCTACTTCACCACGAACGCCGAGGCAGGCCTGAACGAGATCACCGGCGTGCTCGCCACGTCCGGGGCCGGCTTCTTCATGGCCGCGCTGATCACTCCGTGGGCGACCGCGCGGTTCCGTCCCGAGGCGTGGATCCCCATCATGCTCGCGACGGGAGGCCTGCTCTTGCTGGCGCTCTGCCTGCCGTTCCAGCAGGTCGGCTTCCTGGCCGCGGGCTTCGTCCTGGGCGTGACCGGGCAGAGCGTGAAGATCTGCACCGACACGATCGTGCAGCGCGATGTCGAGGACGCCTACCTCGGCCGGGTGTTCTCCATCTACGACATGCTCTTCAACGGCATGTTCGTCCTCGCCGCCGTCGCCGCAGCGTTGCTCCTTCCACAGAATGGCAAGTCCTACGTGGTGCTGGTGATCGCCTCGGTCGGATACGTCCTCGCCGCCGTGTGCTACCGCCTCATCGCCGGCGTGCCCACACCCCACGCCCCCCAGGAAGCATCCCGCTGACCCGACAGACCAAGACCAGGGCACCCCGCTGAACCAGCACACCGGGACCCGGGCACCCCGCTGAACCGGAAGACCGGGATCCGGGCAGCCCGTGCTCTACAGGAAGCGGCCCCCACCCAGGACACCGGGACCAGGCAGCCCGCACCCTTCAGGAGGCGGCCCGCTGATCCGGGAGACCGGGGCCAGGATCAGGTGGAGAGGGTGGCTGCCGCCGCGGTCATCGCCTCGATGATCGCGGCGAGGTCGTCGGGGCCGGTCGAGTAAGGCGGCATCGTGTAGAGGAGGTGCCCGAACGGGCGCAGCCAGACACCGTGCCCCATCACGACATCCTGGATTCTCGCCACGTCCACGGGGTCGTCGGTCTCGATGACGCCGATCGCGCCAAGGACCCGCACCTGCTTGACTCCGGGAGCGCCGGCGGCCGCGGCCAGCCCTTCGACGAGGGCGGACTCGATGCGCTTGACCTCCTCGCGCCAGGGACGCTCATCGAGAAGGGCGAGAGAGGCGTCGGCCACGGCGGCCGCCAGTGGATTGGCCATGAAGGTCGGCCCGTGCATGAGAACGCCGATGCGCTCGGCCACCTCGGCCGTGCACAGCGTGGCGGCCATGGTGAGGGAGCCGCCGGTCAGCGCCTTGCCGACGCACATGATGTCGGGCCTGACGCCCGCGTGGTCGCAGCCGAACAGCTCGCCCGTGCGCCCGAAGCCCGTGGCGATCTCGTCGGCGATGAGGAGCAGACCATGCTCGTCGGCCAGCTCGCGGAGCCTTCTGAGATAGGCCGGATGGTAGAAGCGCATGCCCCCGGCGCCCTGCACCACCGGTTCGACGATGATCGCCGCCAGCTCGCCGGCGTGCCGCGCGACCAAGGAGCTCAGATGGTCGAGATACGCCTGGTCGGCCGCCTGCGCGGCGGGAGCCCCCGGCCGGGTGCCGTAGTCGCCGGGCGGTCTGTCGGCGAAGACGTGGGAGGGCAGGACGCCGGTGAACAGGTGGTGCATGCCGTTCACCGGGTCGCACACGGACATGGCCCCGAACGTGTCGCCGTGGTAGCCGCCCTTGACGGTCAGCAGGCGGCTCCTGCCAGTGCACTGGATCGCCATCTTGATGGCGACCTCGACGGCCACCGAGCCGGAGTCGGCGAGGAAGACCTTCTGCAGCCCGGTCATCCGCGCGAGGCGCTGCCCGAGCCGTACCGCCGGCTCGTGGGTGAGGCCGCCGAACATGACGTGCGCCATGCGGTCGAGCTGGTCACGGATGGCGGCGTTGAGCCGGGGGTGGTTGTGGCCGTGGATGGCCGCCCACCAGGAGGACATGCCGTCGATGAGCTCCCGCCCGTCGGCGAGCGTGAGCCGCACGCCCTCGGCCCTGGTGACAGGGTGGGCGGCGACGGCCGGAGAGGCGGCGGCATAGGGATGCCACAGGTGTCTCCGGTCGAGATCGCGCAAGGTCTCGGCGTCCACCCGGCAACCCTAACCCTGGGCCATGGCCATCGGCGTGAGCACCGGCGAGCCTGTGGACAACTCCGCCGAACGACCAGCCAACCTGTGGACAAACCCTCCCGTATCCCGGACAGCCTGTGGACAAACCTCACCCGGAACATCGACAAGGCAGCGGCGAACGGACCAATCCCGCACGCCGGAGGACGTGCCTCCGGCGGGCGGGCTCAGGTGGAGGTGATGCCCTGCTCGCGTGCCCACTCCAGTAGGGCCTCCTTCGCGGCGTCCTTGCCGACGATGCCCTCGTCGAGGCGCATGTCCAGCAGGAACTTGTACGCCTTGCCCACCACGGGGCCCGGCCCCACGCCCAGCACCTGCTGGATCTCGTTGCCGTCGAGCTCGGGCCGCATCTTCGCCAGCTCCTCCTCGTCGGCGAGGCGGGCGATGCGCTGCTCCAGATCGTCGTAGGTGCGCGACAGGGCCTGCGCCTTGCGCTTGTTGCGGGTCGTGCAGTCGGCCCGGGTGAGCTTGTGCAGCCGCTCGACCAGGTGGCCGGCGTCGCGGACGTAGCGGCGCACCGCCGAGTCGGTCCACTCTCCGGTGCCGTAGCCGTGGAAGCGGAGGTGCAGCTCCACCAGCCGGGAGACGTCGGCGACGACGTCCTTCGGGAACCGCAGCTCGCTGAGGCGCTTCTTGGTCAGCTGGGCGCCCACGACCTCGTGGTGGTGGAACGAGACCCGCCCCGCCTCCTCGTACCGGCGCGTCTTGGGCTTGCCGATGTCGTGCAGCAGGGCCGCCCAGCGGAGCACCCGGTCGCACCCGGCGGTCTCCAGCGCCATGGCCTGCTCGAGCACGATGAGGGTGTGCTCGTAGACGTCCTTGTGGCGGTGGTGCTCGTCGATCTCCAGCCGCAGCTTGGGCAGCTCGGGCAGCACGTGGGCGGCCAGCCCGGTGTCCACCAGAAGGCCGAGGCCCTCCCGGGGATGGGCGCCGCAGATCAGCTTGTCCAGCTCGTCCCGGATGCGCTCGGCGGACACGATCTCGATGCGATCGGCCATCGCCGTCATCGCGGCGACCACCGGAGGATCGACGGCGAAGCCGAGCTGGGAGGCGAAGCGCGCCGCCCGGAGCATCCTCAGCGGGTCGTCGTCGAAGGACTGCTCGGGCGTGCCCGGCGTGCGCAGCAGCTTGGCGGCGAGGTCGGACAGGCCGCCGTAGGGGTCGACGAACTCATGCCCGGGCAGCCGTACCGCCATGGCGTTGACCGCGAAGTCGCGCCGCTCGAGGTCGGCCTCGAGGGTCTCCCCGTAGACGACCTCGGGCTTGCGGGACTTGGAGTCGTAGGACTCGCTGCGGTAGGTGGTGATCTCCAGGACCCAGTTGCCCTTGCGGACGCCGACCGTGCCGAAGTCGATGCCGATCGTCCAGATGGAGTCGGCCCAGTCCTTGACTATCTCCAGCACCCGCTCAGGGCGCGCGTCGGTGGTCAGGTCGAGGTCGTTGCCGATGCGGCCGAGGAAGACGTCGCGGACCGAGCCGCCGACCACGGCGAGCTCATGCCGTTGCGCGGCGAACAACTCGCCGAGCTCATCGGCTATCGGCGCAATCCGCCGAAATAGGTCGATCACGGCCCTCTGCTGACTAACGCTCAGATTTGAGACGGACAAGCTGGGTAGGTCCTTCGGTTACGGAAGAGAATCTCCGAGCTAGCCCTGGTGTAACCCGCCCGGGGATACACCCCAAGCGATCACCAGGTTACGGTCGGTCGTAGATCTGTCGGGGGCACCCGGACAAGACAAGGAGCACGAGAGATGAAAGATGCCCTCGCGATCCACCGCTGGCTCCTGTCCCACCAGATCCACCATGAGATCGTACGGCTTCCGCGCGCCTTGACATGCGCCGACGACCTCCCTGCCATTCTCCACGCCGAGCCGGCGTCCTGCATTCGCGTCACGGTCTTCGAGGTCACCACCCGCGCGTCGCGCGAGCCCGTAGCCGTGGTCACGACGGTCGCCTCGCCCCCGCGCCCCGGGGCCGTCGGAGCCCTCCTCGGCGCCCGGCGCGTCCGCCCGGCGCCCGCGTTCCTGGTCAACTCCGCCACCGACTACGCCGCCACATCGGTGTCACCCCTGCTGCTCCCCGAGGAGCTCACCGTCCTGATCGACGAGCGTCTGGCGGACCCGGACGACCCCGACGAGCTGGTGTACTCCCCGACCGGCGAGCGCCGCACGGCCCTGCGGCTTCGTACCCTTGACCTGCTATCACTCACCCGGGGGAAGTACGTCGACCTGCAGGCGACACGCCACAAGACGGTGCGCATGCCCGGGTCCAGAGAGGTACGCCCGGTGATGGGCCTGCCTCGCTGCGAATCGCCGCCCGCTCTGCTTTAGGCCATACCATTCTGGGCGTGCGTCCCACTCCACCCCTGGCCGGCACGTGACCCGCGGAGCCGCCCTGATCTTCGTACTGACCGCCGCGTTCCTCACGACCCCGGTGGCCGTCTCCGGTGCCACCGGCGCGGCCGTGGCCGAGGTGGCGGGGACGGGCGCCGTACGAGCGGAGGGCTCGGCCGGCACGGCTCGCGTGGGCGCAACGCCTGGTGAAAGCGTCATGACCCCGGTCACGACGAAGGTCACCCGCCGCCAGGACACCCAGGTCCAGGTCAGCGCCATCACGCCGCAGGCGCCTCGCGAGCCGGCCGCGCAGGTCAAGATCTCCGGGGTCGTGGCCAACAGCGGGGCCACCACTCTGACCGGGCTCTCGATCCGGTTGCGCTTCTCCCGGCAGCCGTTCGCCACCCGCACCGAGATGCAGTCCTTCGCCGACGGCGGCCAGATCCTCGACCAGTCCCGCAAGACCGTCTTGGTGGACCAGCTGGTCGCCTCCGGGCAGTTCCCCTGGGAGTTCGTCGTCACACCGGCCGAGCTCGGCATGTACCGCTTCGGCGTGTACCCGGTCACGATCGAGCTCGTCGACGCGGCGGGTCAGCAGCTCGCCGCCCAGCGCACGTTCCTGCCGTACGCCCCCAAAAACCAGCAGGTCTCCCGCACGAAGATCGCCTGGGCGCTGCCCATCGTCGACCAGCCCCATCGCGGCGACGATTCCACCTTCGTCGACGACGGCCTGCGCGAGACCGTCGCCGACGACGGGCGCCTGGGCAAGATCCTCAAGATCGCCGAGACTCCGTCCAAGGGCGTGAGCTGGTTCGTCGACCCGGCCGTGCTGGACGACGCGCAGGCCATGGCGAAGGGCTACAGCCTCCGGACCGGCACCGCCGCCGACGCCGCCACCGAACGGAAGCCGGGCGACCAGACCACCTCACGATGGCTGCAGAGGCTCCGCACCGCCCTCGAGAAGGCTCCCGTCTCCGCCACGCCGTACGCCGATCCCGACGTCGCGGCGATCACCCACCATGGGCTGGACACCGCCACCGGCATCGCGTTGAAGCAGGGCGCCGCCGTCGCGACCGAGCTGCTCGGCAAGGACGTCGGCACCGCCACGAACTGGCCCGTCGGCGGGGTGATCGACCGCGACGCGCTGGACGTCCTGGCGGTCGGTGACGTCCGCACGGTGCTGCTCACCGCGACGGCCCTCCCGCCGAGCACTCCTCTCACCTACACGCCCGACGCCGCCGCCACCGTGGACACCGTGCAGAAGCCGGTCAACGTGCTGCTGGCCGATCCGGTGCTGAGCCAGCTCATCGCGACGACGGGCACGTCCGGCGCCGGCGTCACGGCCCTCACCACCCAGCGCTTCCTCGCCGAGACCGCGATGATCAGCGCCGAGCGGCCCGCCGAGTCCCGTACGGTCGTGGCGGCGCCCCCGCGCCGGTGGAACCCCGATCCGGCGTTCGTCACCACGCTGCTGAAGACCGCCGCGTCCGCGCCGTGGCTCAAGCCGGTCACCCTGAGCTCGGTCAAGCCGTCCAAGACCGCCGTCCCCCGCGGCGACCTGGTGTACACCGACAAGGACCAGCAGGCCGAGCTGAGCAAGGCCTACCTCGGCGTGGTCAGGAAGCTCAGCAACCGCGCCGAGCTCACCGCCACCGTCACCAAGGACCACCGGCGGGTCTTCGACACCGCCCTGCTGCGCGTCACCTCGGCGGCCTGGCGCGGGCGCACCGGCAACGCCAATCCGCTGATCAAGCAGATCGACTCGTCGGTCACCACGCGCACCAACGCCATCTCGGTGTCCAGCAGCGAGCAGCGCACGGTCGCGGGCCAGAACGGCGTCGTGCCGATCAGCATCCGCAACGACCTGCAGAACGAAGAGGTCACCGTCGGCGTCAGGATCACCTCCGGCGACCGCAAGCTGCTCACCATCGGCGAGTACGAGTCACCGGTCACGATCAGTCCCGGCAAGACCAGGCCGCTCGACATCCCGATGGTCGCCCACGGTGGCGGCCAGACGACGGTCAAGGTGCAGCTCACCACCGCCAGCGGCGTGCGGTACGGCCTGCCGGTCGAGGTGATCGTCAACACCACGGGGTACGGCGCCATCGCGCTGGTGATCGTGGGAGCCGCGCTCGCCGTGATGCTCGCCGCCGTGGTGTTGCGCATCCTGCGCCGCCGCTCACGCCGGACCGCCAAGGGGCGCGGCGCGGGGCAGCGCGGGCCGCGGGCCGTCCCCGAACCCGCCCAGCATCGAGAGGGGCCTTCATGAGCCGGATGTTGCGCGCCAGCGCAATCATGGCCGCGGGCACCATGGTGTCCCGCCTGACCGGCTTCGTGCGTACGGCGGTGCTCGCCTCGGCCATCGGCGTCGCCGCGCTGGGCGACGCCTACAACGTCGCGTACACGATCCCTTTCATCCTGTTCGACCTGCTCATCGGCGGGGTGCTCAGCAGCGTCATCGTGCCGATGATCGTCAAGGCGCAGAAGCATGACGCGGACGGAGGCCGTGCGTACGAGCAGCGGCTGATGACCGTGGCGACGCTGGCGCTCATCGTGATCGCGGTGGTGGGCGTGCTGTGCGCGCCGCTGCTGATCGGGCTCCTCACCACGGACCTGTCTCCGCGCAGCACCGAGGTCGCCACCACGCTGGCGCGCTACATCCTGCCGCAGATCGCCTTCTTCGGCATCGGCGCGATCGCCGGGGCCATCCTGAACACCCGTGACCGCTTCGCGGCGCCGATGTGGGCCCCCGTGCTCAACAACGTCGTGGTCATCGGGGTCGGGTTCCTCTACCACTTCGTCAGCCGCGCCGGCGGCGACATCGGCGCGGTGTCAGGCTCGGACCTGGCGCTGCTCGGGCTCGGCACCACGGCGGGCATCGTCATCCAGTCGATCGTGCTGGTGATCTCGGTGCACCGGGTGGGGTTCCGGTTCGTCCCCCGGTTCGATCTGCGCCACGCGAGGCTGGGCGAGATGGGCAAGGCCGGCGTGTGGACGCTCGCCTTCGTCGTGCTCAACCAGGTCGGCTACATCGTCACCACGAACCTGGCCACGGGCGCCACCGCGAAGGCGGGCGGCGAGCACGTCGCGGGCATCGCGTCCTACAGCTACGCCTTCCAGCTGTTCCAGCTTCCCTACGGCATCATCGCCGTCTCGGTGATCACGGCGATGCTCCCGAGGATGAGCCGCTACGTGCACGAGGGGGAGTTCGGCGCCATCCGGGAGGAGTTCGCCTCCGGGGTGCGCCTGGTCTCCTGCGTGATCGTGCCGTGCGGGCTGCTACTGATGGTCCTCGGGCCGGCGGTGACCGTGCTGATCTTCGGCCACGGCAGCACGTCGGTGGAGGACGCCCTGAGCATGGGCAACGTCTTGCAGGTGTTCGGGCTCGCGCTCGTGCCGTTCTCGATCTACCAGCTCCTGCTGCGCGTCTTCTACAGCTTCGGCGACACCCGCACCCCCGCGCTCATCGCCGCGGGGAACGTCGCGGTGAACGCCACGCTGAGCTACATCCTGTACCTGACACTGCCGCCCCACCTGATCGTCATGGGGCTCGCCCTGGCCTTCACGGCCGCCTACGTCGTCGGTGGCACGGTCGCCTGGACGCTGGCGAGCCGCAAGGTGGGCGGCGGGCTCGGCGGCCGCATCGTGGCCTCCGGACTCTCGCGCATGTACGGCGCCGCCATCCCGGCCGCCGTCGTCGCGCTGATCGCGCTCTGGGCGACCGAGGCGCTGGCCGGTGTCACACCGCTCAGCTCGGCGATCATGCTGGTCGCGGGCGGTGGGCTGGGCGGGCTGGTCTACCTGGTCACCTCGCAATGGATGCGCATTGCCGAAATCAGCTCGATCATTGGGCTTGTGGCGGGGCGGGTAGGCCGCTAGTCATAGGTAACCCGGAAGTCCGGTTCGCCCGTGTTCAAAGGGCAACACGGACGAGACCCGCTCCGGACTACGATGGTGCCCGGCGCGCGGTGAGGACCGGGCGCCGCCGGCTGACGATGAGCAGGAGGGGCGTGGGGGCATTCGCACGGACATCGCCCGCGACCAGGGAGAGGATCGCCTCATGAACGCCCCGGCCGTGGAGCCCGGCGGCCGCCTGGCCGACCGGTTCCGCCTGGAAGACCGCGTCAGCGAGTCGGGTGGCGCCACCTTGTGGAAGGCCATCGACGAGGTGCTCGCGCGGCCCGTCTGCGTCCTCACGCTGTCCCCCGACTTCGACCGCGTCGCCGAGGTCGTGACCGCGGCCCGCCGGGCCAGCCGCCTGACCGACCCCCGGCTCACCCAGGTCTTCGACGCCGCCGAGGAGGACGGCCAGGCCTACGTGGTCAGCGAGTGGGTCACCGGCGAGACCCTGACCGACATGGTGGCCTCTGGGCCCATGGCGCCCGAGCGCGCCGCCGCGCTGGTCGCCGAGGCGGCCGAGGCGGTCGCCCACGCCCACGAGTCCGGCCTGGCCCACCTCTGCCTCACGCCCGACCGTCTCATCTGGACCGCCGGCAGCACCGTCAAGCTGCTCGGGCTGGCCGTGGACGCCTCCCTGTGCGACATCCAGAGCGACGACGCCGGCCGCGAGGACGCCGAAGGGCTCGGTCGCCTGCTCTACACGGCGCTGACGGGCCACTGGCCGGGTGACGGGGAGGTCGACCTGCCGCCCGCGCCGCTCGACGACGGCAAGATCTGCACGCCGCGCCAGGTCACGGCGGGCGTTCCCGGCTTCCTCGACGCCATCACCTGCCGGGCCCTGTTCCAGGAGCCCCGGCGCGGGCTGCCCGCGCTCACGACACCGGCCGAGGTGGCTGAGGCACTCGCCGAGGTGCCGAGGCCCGCGCCCGTGCCGGTGTCGGTGTCGGCGACGCCTCCCGCCATCAGCCTGCGCTCGGAGGCTCCCACCGACACCGAGTCGGCCAGGCAGCCCCGCCCGCCGGCGCAGACGCACCCGGTCTCCTCGGCCAGGCCCCGCCAGTCCGGCGGCATGGCCGGCCGCGCGATGATCACCGTGGTGATCCTCCTGATCATCGCCGCGGTCGGCATCGGCGCCTGGACGCTGGGCCAGACCCTCGGCAAGCGGTCGCCCGCGCCCGCCGCCTCCGCCTCGCAGTCCCAGGCGCGGGCCCCCAAGATTTCGACGGTGAAGCCGTCGAGCGCCAACGGGTTCGACCCGCTGGGCAGCGACCGTGCCGAGCATCCCGAGTGGGCCCCGCTGGCCATCGACGGCAAGCCGTCGACCGAGTGGCACACCGACAAGTACGAGACCCCGGAGTTCGGCCGTCTCAAGAAGGGCGTCGGCCTCATACTGGAGCTGAGCAAGGAGACCACGATCTCCGATGTGGTCGTCTCTCTCGGCGACATGCCCGGTTCGTCCATCGAATTGAAAATCGGCGACGCGCCCGACCTCGGCTCGCTGAAAACAGCCGCCAAGCAGGAGAATGTCTCCGGCACGGTGACCCTCACACCCGAGAAGGCCGCAAGTGGTCGGTACGTTTTGATCTGGTTTACGCGCCTTCCGGCCTTTGAGGGGAAGTTTCGTGGCACCATCTATGACGTAGTGGTGCACTCTCCAGGATCGGCCTAACAGGACACGCGTTGTGAACCCTCCTCCCGATAGCCCGCCGGCGGCTCAGCACGCCGCACGGTCCGCGTTGTCCGACGCCGACCTGCTGACGAGCCATATCGGCGGTGATCCACACGCCTTCAGCGAGATCGTCCGCCGCCATCGCGACCGCATGTGGGCCGTCGCGCTGCGTACGCTCGGTGACCCTGACGAAGCGGCCGACGCCGTACAGGACGCCTTCGTCTCCGCCTACCGCAAGGCCGAGAGCTTTCGCGGCGAAGCGGCGGTGACCACCTGGCTCCACCGCATCGTCGTGAACGCCTGCCTCGACCGCATGCGCCGAAAGTCCATCCGCCCGGTCGCCGACGACGAGCTCGTCGAGGCCGCCGAGCGGGACACTCCGATACCCGACCAGACAGGAGATCGCGACGTCTCCATGGAGGTCACGGCCGCGCTCAAGCTGCTGCCGGCCGACCAGCGCGCCGCATTGGTGCTGGTCGACATGATGGGGTACTCCGTAGAGGACGCCGCCCAGGTGCTGGGTGTGCCGACCGGAACCGTCAAGAGCCGCTGTGCGCGAGGCCGTGCGAAACTTGCCCCGATTCTTTCCCATCTGCGGAACCGATCGGACCTAACCCGCGTCTCATCCGCGAAGGGAGCACAACTTCGTGACGGGTGATACGCACTACGACCTGGAGATCCTGGCCGAGCTGGCAGAGGGTCTCCTCGACGGCGCCATGGCTGTGCGAGTCCGCGAACATCTCGCGGTATGCGATCCCTGCGGGGAGAGCCTCGCCGACCTGGCGGCGGTCCGCGAGGTGCTCGCGGCGGTTCCGGTGCCGGCGATGCCGATGGGTGTCGCGCTCCGAATCGACAAGGCACTCGGCGCCGAGGCCGAGACCAGGCGGGCCGGTGGCGGGCTCAGGCTCGACGAGGCGCCCGACTGGGATCGCATCATGGCGGACTCCCCCTGGGAGGTCCCGGCCGCGCTGCCGTTGACGGCTTCAGCGCCATCGGTCCAGAAGATGCCCACGGTGCCCCTGGAGCAGCCGCTGGAGCCCGCGATCCCGGAGCCCGAGGAGGTCGTGCGCTTCGGCGTGGTGGCCGACGACGGCACGATCGCGCCCGCCAGGCGTCGCAAGGCGTCGCGGCGGCGTTCCTGGCGGATCCCCGCGATGGCGAGCGTGGCCGCCGCGGCGGTGATCGGCGGCGTCGGGGTGTCCGCGAACCTGCTGTCGGCCACCGGCACCGAGGGAGGGGCGAACCTTCAGCCGGCCATCGCGCTGTCGGCTCCGCAGTCCGCGGTGCCGCAGAAGGGCACCTTGAGCCCGGGGTCGACGTCGGCCGGCTACATGATCAGCAAGAGCGGCTTCAACTACTCCAACAAGGACCTCAACGGCCCCCTGGTCACCATCGTCGGTGCCACGGGTCCCGGGTCCGGCGGAGACGCGTCGGGGGATCCCGCGGTCTTGCGATGCGTGTCGCAGATCTCCGAGCGGGTCGGCAACAGGCTCCACTCCGACACCACTCCCAAGCCGATCAGCGTCGACCAGGCCCTCTACGAGGGGAACGAGGCCACGGTGATGGCCTTCTGGAAGGATCGCCTCCGCAACGCGGTCTGGGTGTACGTCGTGGACTCCAACTGCGGCAACATGCGCCCGCCCTCCGTCAGCCGCTGGCAGTAGAGCCTCTCCGCGCCGGGTGGACGACCCTCCCGGCTCGTGGCACCGAAGTCCTCCGCGTGATCGCGCGGAGGACTTCTTGGTGTCGGGGGCGCGGCTTGGCGGGGTCGGGAATCGCAGACGCCTAGGATCTGTTGACGCCAACGGCATCCAAGAACCAGTCAACCAGGAGCCGGGCGCGTGCGGCGACGCACACCGGCAGCCGACCGAACCACATGGGCATGAAAGGCGAGAGGCGTGAGCGACGTCCGTAATGTGATCATCATTGGGTCGGGGCCGGCTGGGTACACGGCCGCGGTCTACGCGGCACGCGCGGACCTCAACCCTCTCGTGTTCGAGGGCTCGGTCACCGCCGGTGGCGCGCTCATGAACACGACCGACGTGGAGAACTACCCGGGCTTCCCCGACGGCATCCTCGGACCGGACCTGATGGACAACTTCCGCAAGCAGGCGGAGCGGTTCGGCGCCGAGCTCGTCGCGGACGACGTCGTCGAGGTGGATCTCACCGCGACGCCGAAGGTCGTCAAGACCGTGACCGAGACCTACCTGGCGAGGACGGTCATCGTCGCGACCGGCTCGGGATACCGCGAGCTGAGCCTGCCGAACGAGAAGCGGCTGTCGGGCCGGGGCGTCTCCTGGTGTGCGACATGTGACGGCTTCTTCTTCCGCGACCAGGACATCGTGGTCGTGGGCGGCGGCGACACCGCCATGGAGGAGGCCACCTTCCTCAGCCGGTTCGCGCGCTCCGTGACGGTGGTCCACCGCCGTGGCGAGCTGCGGGCCAGCAAGATCATGCAGGACCGCGCCTTCGCCAACGAGAAGATCCGCTTCCTCTGGGACAGCCAGGTCGTCGACATCCTGGGCGACACCAAGGTCAGCGGGGTCGTCGTCCGTAATCTCAAGACCGGCGAGCAGACCGAGCTGCCCGTCACCGGCATGTTCGTCGCCATCGGGCACGACCCTCGCAGCGAGCTGTTCAAGGGGCAGCTCGAGGTCGACGACGAGGGCTACATCAAGGTCGAGGCGCAGACCACCAGGACCAATGTCGATGGCGTCTTCGCGTCCGGCGACGTCGTCGACCACACCTACCGTCAGGCGGTCACCGCAGCGGGCACCGGCTGCTCGGCGGCGATCGACGCAGAGCGGTGGCTCGCGGAGCACGCCACCGCCGCCGGTTAGAGCCACCGCTCCGAGCCACCGTCACCGAGCCACGCCACCAGTCAAAGGGGAGAAACACCGTGGGCGACATCAAGTCCGTAACCGACGCCACCTTCGAGGCCGAGGTGCTCAAGAGCGACAAGCCCGTCATCGTCGACTTCTGGGCCGAGTGGTGCGGTCCGTGCCGCCAGGTGGCGCCGATCCTGCAGGAGATCGCGAACGAGCACGCCGACAAGCTCACCATCGTCAAGATCAACATCGACGAGAACCCCGCGACTCCTCGCGACTACGGCGTACTCCAGATCCCGACCCTGAACGTCTACAAGGGTGGCGAGGTCGTGAAGCAGATCATCGGTGCGAAGCCGAAGGCCATGCTGCTCCGCGAGCTCGACGGCGTCATCTAGACGCCCCTGCGGCTCGCTCGCCCGAGCCGTACCACCGCCTCTTCCGGGCGGTACCCACCCCCAGCAGAGCCCCCCGTGCCACCGGCACGGGGGGCTCTGTGCTGAGGCGACCGTCGCCCAGTACTGGGCCGCTACGGGCCTGAGATCGTCTCAGACGGGGCGAAGTACCCGTTCTGGCGTCATGGAACCCAGCAGGCGCTCCAGTGCCACCTCGACGTCCTCACGCCACGACACCGCGGTCTTGAGCTCCAGGCGGAGCCTCGGGAAGCGCAGATGCGGACGGATGGTCTTGAACCCCACCGCGAGGAGGTAGTCGGCGGGCAGGACACAGCCGGGCTGCTCCCACTTCAGGTCGCCGAACGCCTCGATGGCCCGGACCCCGCGCCGCGTCAGGTCCTTCGCCACGCCCTGGATCAGCATCCGGCCGAGCCCGCCCCCGGAGAACTCCGGGATGATGTGCGCGGTCATCAGCAGCACGGCGTCCGCGCTGACCGGCGAGGTGGGGAACGCCACCGAGCGAGGCACGTACAGCGGCGGTGCGTACAGCACGAAACCGGCTGGAACACCGTCGACGTAGCAGATCTTGCCGCAGCTTCCCCACTCGAGCAGGGTCGCGGAGATCCACGCCTCCTTCTCGAGCTCTGGATCGCCGCCCATCTGCGCGCGCTCCCCGCTGACGGGATCAAGCTCCCAGAAGACGCACCGCCGGCAGCGGCGTGGCAGATCGTCAAGGTTGTCCAGCGTGACACTCACCAGCCGACGCGACACCTCGGGGCCCCCAATCCTTGCGAGACGAACGCGAGTCATGGCGGAAAAGCGCACCAATTACGGCGTCTCCAAACTGGCATGGTAGCCGAGTGAAAGCCGAGATCGGCGATCCTCCCCGCCGAACCCGCGTGGCCGGTCGCCGCCGGGGAGTTCGCCCGGGCACGGCCCTGGGATACGCCGGAGCGCCGCCGCGCAGGGCGAAGACGCCCGTAGCGCCGCCGGGGACGAGCTCGGGCAGGCCGGACATGGCCCCGCCCGTTCAAAGGCGCACCCCAGAAATCGGGGTGAAATGCCAGGAGAAGCACCTGAAGTGAAGAATTGCGGGAAGGAATCGACGGCGCCTGCCGTACTCTGGTCTCTCCGCAATGAAACCTAGCTCGGCTATGCCCTAGGAGGTGGACCGTGACGGAAGAGCAGGATCACGGTCGGAGGACCGTGGCCCACGGGTCGCGCATCGACGCCTACATCGATCGGTACGCCGCACGGGCTACCGGCATGGTGGCCTCCGAGATCCGAGCTCTTTTCGCCGTCGCATCGAGGCCCGAGGTGGTCTCGCTCGCCGGCGGCATGCCGTACGTCACGGCCCTCCCCCTCGACATCGTCGGCGAGATCGTCGCCGATCTCGTCGCGCGCCGCGGCACCGTGGCCCTGCAGTACGGCTCCGGCCAGGGCGACCCCCACCTGCGCGAGCAGATCTGCGAGGTCATGCGCCTGGAGGGCATCGAGGCCGGCCCGGACGACGTCGTCGTCACCGTCGGCTCCCAGCAGGCCCTCGACCTGATCACCAGGATCTTCATCGACCCGGGCGACGTGGTCCTCGCCGAAGGCCCCTCGTATGTGGGCGCCCTCGGGACGTTCGCCGCCTACCAGGCGTCCGTGGTGCACGTCGCCATGGACGACCAAGGGCTTGTCCCCGAGGCCCTCGCCGCGACCATCGATTCGCTCACGCGCCAAGGCCGCCGGATCAAGTTCCTCTACACGGTGCCGAACTTCCAGAACCCGGCCGGCGTCACCCTCAGCGCCGCCCGCCGCCGCCAGGTGATGGAGATCTGCCAGCGTGCCGACGTGCTCGTCGTCGAGGACAACCCGTACGGCCTGCTGGGCTTCGACGGCGACCCCATGCGGGCGTTAAGGGCGGACGATCCGGACGGAGTCGTCTACCTGGGCTCGTTCTCCAAGACGCTCGCCCCCGGCTTCCGCGTCGGCTGGGCCCTCGCCCCGCACGCCGTCCGGGACAAGCTGGTGCTCGCCATGGAGTCCGCGGTCCTGTCGCATTCGAGCTTCGCACAGCTGGCAGTCGGGCAATATCTGGCGACCCAGCCGTGGCGGGAGCAGATCAAGTCGTTCCGCGAGCTCTACCGCGAACGCCGTGACGCCCTGCTCGGCGCCCTGGACGCTCTCATGCCGCCCGGATGCACCTGGACCCGGCCCGCCGGCGGCTTCTTCGTCTGGATGACGCTGCCCGACGGGCTCGACTCCAAGGCGATCCTGCCCCGCGCCGTCGCCGAACGAGTGGCGTTCGTGCCCGGCACCGGGTTCTACGCCGACGACTCCGGCGCGCGCAACATGCGCCTGTCGTACTGCTACCCCGAGCCCGACCGCATCCGCGAAGGCGTCCGCCGCCTGGCCGGGGTGATCCAGCAGGAACTGCTCATGCGTGACACGTTCGGCACGGGCTCGGCCCCCGCCCACAGCGGAGTCGACACGCCCGGACCCGACCTAGCCTGAAGATGACGCACGGCAGGCGCCTCGTCCGGCCAGGCGGGCGCCTGCCGGCCCTGTGATGTGAGAAAGGTCCTTGATGAGCGATCTCGGCCATGTGCTGGTGCTGGCAGGCGGGCTGTCCTACGAGCGCGAGGTCTCCCTCCGCTCGGGCCGCCGCGTGAGCGAGGTGCTTCGTGCGGCCGGGATCGACGTAGAGACACGGGACACCGACGCGAGCCTGGTCCCCGCCGTCCTGGCCGACCCGCCCGACGTGGTCTTCGTGACCCTGCACGGCGGCAGCGGGGAGGACGGCGCCATCCGGTCGGTGCTCGAGCTGCTCTCGCTGCCCTACGTGGGCGCCGGGCCCGAGGCCTGCCGGATCGCCTTCGACAAACCGACCGCCAAGACCATGGTGCGCTCGGTCGGCGTCCGCACGCCCGACGCGGTCGTACTGCCCAAGGAGACCTTCCACGACCTCGGCGCGTCCGCGGTCCTGGCCCGCATCGTCGACCGTCTCGGACTCCCGCTGTTCGTGAAGCCGTCCCACGGCGGGTCCGCCCTGGGCGGCTCCATCGTCCGCAAGGCCGACGAGCTTCCGGCGGCCATGGTCGGCTGCTTCGCGTACGGGGACACCTCGCTGGTCGAGCAGTACATCGAAGGCGTCGAGGTCGCGGTCTCCGTGATCGACCTCGGTGACGGGCCCATCGCCCTTCCCCCTGTGGAGATCGTGGCCGACGAGGGCGTCTACGACTACTCCGCGCGCTACACCGCCGGGCACACCGAGTTCTTCGCGCCGGCACGGCTGCGGCCCGAGGTGGCGGAGGCCTGCGCGGAGCTGGCCGTCACCGCGCACACCGCCCTCGGGCTCCGCGACCTCTCCCGCACCGACCTCATCGTCGACGCCGAGGGCCGCCCGCACTTCCTCGAGGTGAACGTCGCCCCCGGCATGACGGAGACCTCCCTTCTCCCCATGGCCGTGGAAGCCGCAGGCAAGGACCTCGGCGCCATCTGCCGCGGCCTCCTCCAAGCCGCCCTCCACCGCACCCCCTAACCCCGCTTCCCCTCACCCGCTCCACCGCTCCACCGCACCCGCTCAACCTGCCCGCTCCACCGCACCCGCTGAACCTGCCCGCTCCACCGGACTGCTTGAATCGCCTCCTCCACGGCCCCCTCGCCGGGCTGGGCTCCCCCTTCCCTCCCGCTTCGTATCGGTCGGTACACCCTGACCGCCAGGACGGCCTCGCACGCATCCCCGCCTCCCTCGTCCCTCGCCGGGCTGGGCTCCCCCTTCCCTCCTCCTTGATGTCGCTGGTTTCGGCGCCGGGACGGCGAGAGGCCGTACGGCGAAGCCGGCGCCACCGTACGGCGAGGAACCGGTCCAGGTCCGTGAGGCTGCCGTCCTCGCTAGCACCGGAAACGTGAGTGGCCCGGACACCCTGACCGCCAGGACGGCCCCGCACGCACCCCGCCTCCCTCGTCCCTCGCCGGGCTGGGCTCCCCCTTCCCTCCTCCTTGATGTCGCTGGTTTCGGCGCCGGGACGGCGAGAGGCCGTACGGCGAAGCCGGCGCCACCGTACGGCGAGGAACCGGTCCAGGTCCGTGAGGCTGCCGTCCCCGGGCAGGAGGGGGAGATGGGGCGGAGGACGTGTGCGCATCCTGCCGGGCGTAGCCTGGCGGCGTGATCGAACAGCTTTACTCCAAGAGCTTCGCCAGCGACAACCATGCCGGAGCGCATCCGGCCGTGCTGGAAGCCGTCAGTTCCGCCAACACCGGTGACGCTCCGGCGTACGGCGACGACAGGTGGACCGCCACGCTGGCCGAACAGATACACGCCGAGTTCGGTGACCAGGCGACGAGCCTGGTCGTCCTCAACGGCACCGGCGCCAACATGGTCGCGCTCAGCCTGATGCTGGAACGCCGTTACCACGCGATCATCTGCCCGGAGACGGCGCACATCGCCACGCACGAGACCGGAGCCAGCGAGAGGGTTCTCGGGGTCAAGCTCGTCACGGTGCCGACACCCGCCGGGAAGCTGGTCCCCGCGGACGTGACCGCAAGACTCGGCGGCCGGGGCAACATCAGCGAGGTGCAGCCGCGAGTGGTCTCCATCTCAGAGGTCACCGAGCTCGGCACCTGCTATACCCCCGACGAGATCGCGGCGCTGGCGGAGACCGCCCACGACAACGGCATGCTCCTCCACATGGACGGCGCCCGCATCGCCAATGCCGCGGCCTTCCTTGGCTGCTCTCTGCGCGCCCTGACCACCGATGCCGGAGTGGACGTGGTCAGCTTCGGCGCCAGTAAGAACGGCGCCCTCGTCGGGGAAGCCGTGGTCGTCCTCCGTCCGGAGCTGGCGGAAGCGGGAGCGTACCTCCGGCGGCAGACGCTCCAGCTCGCTTCGAAGATGCGCTTCGTCTCCGTCCAGCTGTCGGCCCTCCTGACGGACGAGCTATGGCGGCGGAACGCCGTCCACGCGAACGCGATGGCACGGAGGCTGGCGGACGGGGTGGCGGATCTCCCTGGGTTGGGCATCCAGTGGCCGGTCGAGTCCAACGCCGTCTTCGCCTCCCTGCCCACCGAGGCGATCAGCGAACTGCAGGCCCGCTACCTGTTCCACACGTGGGACGCCCCCCGCGGCATCGTCCGCTGGATGACGGCATTCGACACCTCCCCCGACGACGTGGACATCTTCGTCAACGACATCCACCAAACCCTCAAGCGCCTCGCCGGCTGAGCGCGCCCCTCCAACAACTCCCCAACTTTCAGGAACCACCGTCGCCGCCCGCCATACCGCGCACAGTTTCACGTGAAACCACCCCCAACTGGCGGGCGGCACCTCCCCGACCAGCCGGCGGGACGCGAGGACCAAGGGCTTGCCCCGTACACCGGCGCCGGCCCCGCCACACCACACCCCCGCCGCCGCGGCGCCGATCTATCCAACACCACAGCGGGGGAGGAGGCCCGGACACCAGCGGAAGGCTGCGGGCCCGGTGGACAGGGGCGCGCGGAGAGACAGAAGGGGACCGCACGACCCGAGGAACGGCGCCGCCCCGGAGGCGTGGGCGGGCCGCGTGGACAGGTGGACGGCTTGGCGTTCAAGGGACGCACATGCGAGCAGGTGGCGTTGATCTCGGCTGAAGACTGGCTCTGGCACAAATGAGCCGCCATGCGGCCGCTGGGCGAGCGAGACGGCGCCGACGGTCCGCGAGGCGGTCTGCCGGCCCCGATCGCGGACCCATGAGGCAGCGATCCACCGGGCGACGCGATCGAGTGGCCCCTATCGGCCGGCTCCATGACATGGCCGCGGCCGACACCGATGTGCCGCAGTCCAGGTGCCCAGGCACTCCCCCGCCCCGTCGAGCCGAGGGCGGCGGATCGACAGTTCAGCATCGAAGGGGGCGCGAGACGCTCGTCGCGTAGCGGGCGGCCCCTTCGGTAAGTGGTTTCACGTGAAACACGTACAGGCCAAGCGAGGCGGGGATCTCACCAGCCACGCTAGAGGGTCGGAGATGACCAACAACGAGGCCGCGCGTGTATGAGGTGGCACAGATGGCGGCGACGAAGCCACCGGAATGGGGTGGCGCTGAAAGCTCCGGCGAACAGATCGCCATCTGGGCCTGCAGAGGCCACCGCGTCCGGCGGTGAAGGAGGAGAGGGTTAAGGGCCCCGCTGTGAGCCGGTGCTCAAGGAGACGCAGACGGGCCACCACATGAGGCGGCATCGGGGGTCCGGCGGACGGACCACCACATGAGAGTGAGCCGGTGCTGGAGGGGTCGCCGTGCGAGGCGGGAGATGGAGGAGGCGGAGACGGAAGGGCGGCGGGGGTTTGGGGGAGGGCGATTGGCGGGGTGGGTGGGAAGCGCCGGGGTCAGTCGTCGGTGGTGTGGATGGAGTTGGCGGCTTCGGGGGCCATTGCGCCGATGATGCGCTCGAGATCGTCCATGGTGGCGAACTCGACCACGATGCGGCCCTTGTGCCGGCCGAGGTCGACCTTTACCCGCGTCTCGAAGTGATCGGAGAGCCGGTGGGCGAGGTGGGCCAGTGCGGGCTCGGGGGCGTCCTTCGTGCGCCGGGCGCGAGGGGCGGGGGCGGCCGTCGCCTCGCCCATCGAGACGATCTCCTCCACGCTCCGTACGGAAAGACCCTCGGCGACGATGCGGCTCGCGAGGTGCTCCTGCGCGCCCGGGTCGGTGAGGGTGAGCAGCGCCCGCGCGTGGCCCGCGCTGATCGTTCCTGCGGCCACCCTGACCTGGACGTTGCCGGGGAGGTTGAGTAGGCGGAGCGTGTTGCTGATGTGTGAGCGGGATCGTCCGACGCGCTGGGCGAGCTGCTCGTGGGTGGCGCCGAAGTCGTCCAGGAGCTGGCGGTACGCCGCGGCCTCTTCGAGCGCGTTGAGCTGCTCCCGCTGGAGGTTCTCGATGAGGGCCTCGCGGAGCATCTCGTCGTCCTGGGTGCTCCGGACGATCGCGGGGATCACCTTCAGGTCGAGAAGCTGGGACGCCCGCCAGCGCCGCTCCCCCATGATCAGCTCGTAGCGTCCTCCGCCCACCGAGCGCACCACGATCGGCTGGAGCAGCCCGACCTCGCGGATGGAGTCGGCGAGCTCACGCAGGGCGTCCTCGTCGAAGATGTCCCGGGGCTGGCGCGGGTTCCGGGTGATCGCTTCGACCGGGATCTCCAGGAAGTACGCCCCTGCGACGGGCTTCAGCCCGTCATTCGCCGGTTGCGTCTCCGGGCCCGCTCCCACGACGGCCGGAACTTCGACGATCGGCCCGGTGGGGATCAGGGCTCCGAGTCCCTTCCCCAGTCCACCACGCCTTTGCTGGCCCACGACCCCTCCTCGCCCAACGGCTCGCTCGTACGGAGACGGCCACTGCCGGCACCGCCTCTGTCGCCGCGTATTCCACTTGATCCTGACCTGACCATCGGACCCGGCGCGGGACACTCCACAGGAGAGTACCGCTGCCGGGCGGGGTCAGCTTCCCGCCACGGCCGCGGCGCGGAAGGCGATCTCCCGTGCCGCCTCCATGTACGCCATGGCGCCGCTGGAGCCGGCGTCGTACGTCAGCACGGATTGCCCGTAGCTCGGCGCCTCCGAGACCCGGACGCTTCTCGGGATGACGGTGGTGAGCACCGTGTCGCCGAAGTGCGAGCGCACCTCGTCGGCCACCTGGGAGGCGAGCCGCGTACGCCCGTCGTACATCGTGAGCAGGATCGTGGAGACCTTGAGTGCCTGGTTCAGGTGCACGCGGACGAGTTCGACGTTCTGCAGCAGCTGGCTGACGCCTTCCAGCGCGTAATACTCGCACTGGATGGGGATCATGACCTCCTCCGCCGCCACCATGGCGTTCACGGTGAGCAGGCCGAGCGACGGCGGGCAGTCGATGAGGATGTAGTCGAGCTCGATGGCGTTGAAGGCCTCCAGCGCTCGCTTGAGCCGGGCCTCCCTGGCCACGAGCGACACCAGTTCGATCTCAGCACCGGCCAGGCCGATGGTCGCGGGAGCGCAGTACAGGTTCGGCATGTCGGGCACCGGGCTGATGATCTCCCCGATGGGAAGATCTT
This sequence comes from Sphaerisporangium perillae, assembly GCF_023276435.1. GTDB lineage: Bacteria > Actinomycetota > Actinomycetes > Streptosporangiales > Streptosporangiaceae > Sphaerisporangium > Sphaerisporangium perillae. Next base: position 19,982 of record NZ_JALLPO010000041.1, on the reverse strand, counting down.
CGACCAGGACCTGGTAGACGGACGGGATGTCGCCGCGGTGCTCCACGGACAGGGCCGTCGAGGCGTTCCCCTGCGGGTCCAGGTCGACGACGAGCACCCGCTGGCCGTGCATGGACAGCCCCGCCGCGAGGTTCACGGCCGTCGTCGTCTTGCCCACGCCACCCTTCTGGTTGGCGATGGTGATGATCCGCTGCCTCGGGGGGCGGGGCCAGTCGCCCTCCTGCAGCGATGAGGAGTAGCCGATCGAAGCGGCCGCCACGGGAGCGGATGGAGCTGTTTCACGTGAAACCACTGAGCTGAGCGCCTCTCGGACCAGCGGCGAATCGCCGGGGTTAAGGGGGGGCTGTGACACGGTCGTCGTCCTTTCAACCGGCGTGACAGCAGCAGGGGAAGTAGGCCAGCCGAGACCCGAAGGCCTTCCGCTCGCGGCGGAGACATGACCAGCCGGCCAGCCAAGGCCGCCTGCCGTATCCGGCATACCCGTCACCTCTTCCGTCGGCGCCGCGCACCCTGAGCACTTCGAGCTGGCGAGCGTCCGGCGACCACCCGGACGAGAGTCGCGGGCGGATCGACCTTACCGCGCCCGACCGTGACAAGCTCGGCAGTCTGCACCCCGTATGCCCGCAATTGCTGCTCCGCGGCGTCGAGTTCTTCGGCGGCACGCTCTCCCTTCATCGCCAGAAGCTGGCCGCCTTCGTGAAGAAGGGGCATCGACCACGTAAGGAGACGGTCGAGCGGTGCGACGGCGCGAGCGGACGCGACGTCGAACACCCGCTTGCCCACCAGTTCCTCCGCGCGTCCGCGCAGCACCTCCACGTTGGTCAGCTTCAACTCGTCCACGCACTGCTCCAGGAACGTCGTCCTGCGGAGCAGCGGCTCCAGAAGGGTCACCGTCACGTCCGGCCGTACGATCGCCAGGACGATGCCGGGCAGCCCGGCGCCGGAGCCGATGTCGACGAGGTGGGCGCCCTCGGGCACCGCTTCGGCGACCACGGCGCAGTTGAGCAGGTGCCGGTCCCAGATGCGAGGGATCTCCCTCGGTCCCAGCAGCCCTCGCACGACCCCGGGGCCTGCCAGCATCTCCGCGAACGCCTGGGCCCGTGGCCATGCCTCGCCGGTGAAAACCGCGCGCGCAACATCGGGCGCGTCGGGCAGCTCGTCGCTTTCCGCCATCACTCACTCAACTAGAACGGTCACAACATCTCCGCGTAAGGGTAGCCCTCCCGGCAGTCCTCCTCGGTTCGACGCGTCGGAGCGGCCGGCGACGGCCCCCTTTCCCGGCGAGTACGAGAAGCCCCTCAGGCAGGGGGAAGGCAAGATCGCGTCAGCAGCCCTCAAAGATCGGGAAGTGATCACGGAAAGCGGGCACGAGCCGTCGCGGGCACGGGCCGCCGCGGCACTACAACAGGAGTGACGCATCGGATCGCCCGGCTCGACCACCTCGGAAGGGTCCGGACAGCCGTAGGGCCGCCGATCCAGGTGGATCGGCGGCCCATTAACACGACCTGTCACATCCGCGAGGTTCTCCGCCGGTCGGGGCAAGGCACCCGCTGGGCGGCCTCGCGCCGCGCGGGAGTCGCGGCCGGCGCCGTCAGGCGGGGAGGACCACGACGTAGCGCTCGGGCTCCTCGCCCTCGGACTCGCTCCTCAGCCCCGCCGCGGCGACGGCGTCATGCACGATCTTGCGCTCGAACGGCGTCATCGGCTGGAGAGGCTTGGCCTCACCCGAGCGCTTGACGTCCTCCGCCGCCTTGGCGCCGAGCTTGCTCAGCTCCACGCGCCGCCCCTGGCGGTAGCCGGCGACGTCGAGCATCAGGCGCGAGCGCTCGCCCGTACGCCGGTGCACGGCGAGGCGGGTGAGTTCCTGCAGCGCCTCGAGCACTTCGCCGTTGGCGCCGACGAGGTCATTTCCCTTGATGTCAACGATCGACACGAGGGCGCGGTCGCCTTCGACATCCATGTCGATGTCGCCGTCGAGGTCGGCGATGTCCAGCAGACCTTCGAGGTAGTCGGCCGCGATCTCGCCCTCCTGCTCCAGAGCGGCGATGTCGGGCGCGGCCTTCGGGGCCTGCTCCTCGTTGACTTCGGTCACGTCCGGACTCTCCTTTAAGACAACCGGCTACGGCTTCTTGCTACCTGTGCGCTTGCTGCGCGGCTGCCGCGTGGGCTGCTGTCGAATGATCTTCTGCTCGGGCTCGGGCGGAGGCTCGTCAGCGGGCTCCTTGGCCACCTTGCCAGGCAGGATCTTGCTCAGCAGCCCGGGCTTGGGCTCGGGCTCCACCACGTTGCCCTTGGCGTCCACAACCGGCATCGGGTGCCGACTGTAGAACCAGTGTTGCTGACCGAGGGTCCACAGGTTGGTGGTGACCCAGTAAAGGATAAGCCCGAGAGCGAAGTTCAAGCTGAAGATCGCGAACAGCGGCGAGATGTACATGAGGATCTTCTGCTGCTGCGCCATGGGGTTGTCCGGCATCTGCGCCATGGAACGCGTGACGCTCTGCCGCACCGTGAGGAAGGTCGTGGTGGAGCTGATCGCGACGAAGATACCAAGGATGATCTTCGTGACGATCGGGTCGGCGCCGAGGGCCTGGATCTCCGCGCTGCTGGTGAAGAAGGTCGCGGGGATCGGCGCGCCGAAGATATGCGCGGCACGCGCGCTGTCCACCAGCTGCTGGGTCATGCCATGCGCGGCCTTGTCCTCCGCGATCGCACGCAGCACGGTGAACACCGAGATGAAGATCGGGAACTGGGCCACGACAGGCAGGCAGCCGCCGAGAGGATTGGCCCCCGCCGTCTGGTAGACCTTCATGACCTCCTGGTTCATGCGCTGCTTGTCGTTCTTGTACTTCTTGCGCAGCTCTTGAACCTTCGGCGCGAGCTCCTGCATCTTCTTCGAGGAGCGCATCTGCTTAAGGAACAGCGGGAAGATCAGCAGACGCATCAGCACGGTGAGCGTGATGATGGTCAAAGCCCAGTTAAGCCCGTTGTCGGGGGGAATGATGATGCTGTACGCCGCGTGGATCCAGGCGATCACCGTAGCGACAGCTGTATACAGCGGCTCCAGGAATGTCAGCTCCACCGAGCTAGCTCCCTTGCGTTTCGTCGTGGGACCGGACCGGGCGCGGAGGCACCGGGTCGTAACCTCCCGGGTGGAAGGGGTGGCAACGCCCGATTCGCCTGGCGGTCAGCCACAGCCCTCGTAGCGCGCCGTGGACGGCGATCGCTTCGAGGCCATAGGCGCTGCAGGACGGTTCGAAGCGGCATCGCGGCCCAAGGAGGGGGCTTATGAAGGCTCGATAGAACCGGATCGGAGCCATCAGAATGCGAGCGCCGGCGGAGATCTCGCGGGGCCGCCGCTCCTCACTCACGATCACGCTCGGCAGAGGGAGATCCGCTCGGCCCGCGTCCCGCTCTCTCGCCGCTGGGTCACCGGTAGTCATGCCTGTCCATCCGTCGCGGCCGGGCGATCGGACCGTCGCCCAGGCGCCCGCCGTCCGATCAATCGGTCCAGCGCGACGTCGAGCTCGGCGGCGAGGTGCTCGCTTCGCGCGGACGCCGCCTGTGGATTGGCGCGTACAACAAGCAGGCTACCTCGCGGCAGCGAGTGCAGGCGGTCGCGCATCAGGTGCCGGAGCCGGCGCTTGACCTGGTTCCTGACGACCGCGCCACCGACGGCCTTGCTGACCACGAACCCGACCAGAGGCGGATCGTGGGGATCGCCTCGCTCGCCGAGGTGGGCGACCAGGGTGGGACGTCCGGCGCGCCTTCCCTTCCGGATCGCGCTCGCGAACTCCTCGGCACTGCGCATGCGGGAGGCGGACGGCAGCACGATTGGACCTGCTTTCAGACGGACAAGAGCCCGGGCACGGCTATCGCCCGCCGGTCAGTTCCGACGGGCGAGGGAAGCACGCACCGGGCGCTCCGCGCTGTCAGGCGGACAGCTCCGCGCGGCCCTTGCGACGACGGGCGGCGAGGATGGCGCGGCCGGCCCGCGTGCGCATGCGCAGCCGGAAGCCGTGGGTCTTCGCGCGACGACGGTTGTTCGGCTGGAAAGTACGCTTGCTCACGAGTGGGCTCCAGGCTTGAGTTCACCCGCACACGGTGCGAGCGATTGACACACAGGGCTAGGCCTGTCGAATGCGTGGGCACGCCAAAGTGCCGTCGCGCGACAAGCCGACCGTCGTACGTTACGGGGCCAGCAGGCCGGAGGTCAAACCGGAACAGGGGGCGGAGACCCTCCCTGGACCGGCCGGCGATGCCGATGGCAGGTCCAGCGCAGGTCGGCCGTCTCTGGTTTTCCACTATTCCACAGGGGCTCTATCCACCGCCGCCGCGTCATCCACAGTATGTGCACCATGCTGCCCCCAGCCTGCCACTAGGCTGTGGACAACGTCTTGAACAGGGATGTGCACAGCGCTACTGTCGGCCCTCCGGACCTTCCCTCCATCTCACCGATGTGCTTGGCAGCGCGTCTGAAAGGGTTGTGGACCACGAGTGGCCCCTGTGGACACTCTGTGGACCGCGTGTGGACCCGTTGTGGACCACCGGAGGCAGCCTGCGGACAACGCTGTGGGGACAGCCGCGAGGCCCGGCGCCGACGGAGCATGCTCCGGCAGGCGTCCATGTGGAAAACGGATCGCGGCGTGCGTGCGGGGGCCGCGTTAGGGAGGAGGGGCCGACCAATGGATGGCGTCGACCTCGGCCCATTGTGGGCTCGGGCGCTGGAAAGCTTCGCCGAGGGCAGCGTTCCGCCTCAGCAGCGCGCGTGGCTGAACATGACCCGGCCTTTCGGCCTCGTGAACGACACGATCATCCTCGCCGCACCCAACGACTTCGCCAAGGACGTCCTGGAGACCAAGCTCCGCCCGCTGATCGCGCAGGCGCTCTCGCAGGAGTTCGGCCGGCCGATGAGGGTGGCCGTCATGGTCGACCCGGTCGCCGGCGCGGGGGACCCCCAGAGCCCGGGCACGGAGGGATATCCCCAGGCGCCCGCCTCCGGTTATCCCCATGGTGGACAGCCTCAGCCGGGGTACGGACAGCCTGGCCGGCCGGGTTCCATGGGCCAGCAGCCCTTTCCGGACCAGGGAGTTTCCACCGACTATCCACAGAACAGGCCACAGGGCCAGCCTTACTCCTATCCCTATGGGAATGGCTCTGAGGATTCCTACGGAGGCACCCCGGCGGGCCCTTCGCAGCCCTATCGGCAGGACGGCTACCAGAACGCCGAGGGCTTCCCCGGCCAGCAGGGCCAGACCGGCCAGGAGAAGGCGCAGCCTCCCCAGCAGGAGGCGCCCGCGTCCCAGCCGTATCCCCGCGGCGACGGCTCCCAGCCGTACCAGCGCGGCGAGCCCGCGCAGTCGTATCCGGGCGGGGACGGCCAGCAGGCTTTCCCCCGCGGCGAACCGTCCCAGCCGTACGCGCATGGGGACGGCGCGCAGCCGTTCCAGCGCGGTGAGAGCCAGCAGCCGTTCCAGCGCGCGGAGGGCTCGCAGCCGTATCCGCGCGGCGAGTCGTCCCAGCCGTATCCCCAGAGCGACGGGGCGCGTCCTTATCCACCACAGACGGGCGGCTTCGGTGGACAACCTCCGTATTCCGGCAGGCCGGAGAGCCCGTCTCCGCGTCCCCGCCCGGAGCCGGAGGCCTACGACCGCCCGGTGCAGAACCGATGGGACGGCCGCGGCGGCAAGCCGAGCGAGCCGGCCAGGCTGAACCCCAAATACACCTTCGAGACCTTCGTCATCGGCGCCTCCAACCGGTTCGCGCACGCGGCCGCCGTCGCGGTCGCCGAGGCGCCGGCCAAGGCGTACAACCCGCTGTTCATCTACGGCGACTCGGGCCTGGGCAAGACCCACCTCCTCCACGCGATCGGGCACTACGCGCAGCGGCTGTACGACGGTGCCCGCGTGCGGTACGTCAGCTCCGAGGAGTTCACGAACGACTTCATCAACTCGATCCGCGACCACAAGGCCGACGGGTTCCGCGCCCGGTATCGCGCGGTGGACATCCTGCTTGTGGACGACATCCAGTTCCTGGAGGGCAAGGAGCAGACGCAGGAGGAGTTCTTCCACACCTTCAATACGCTGCACAACGCCAACAAGCAGATCGTCATCTCCAGTGACCGGGCGCCCAAGCAGCTGGTGACGCTGGAGGACCGGCTCCGCAACCGCTTCGAGTGGGGTCTGATCACCGACGTCCAGCCTCCCGAGCTGGAGACGCGCATCGCGATCCTGCGGAAGAAGGCGATCCAGGAGGGGCTCGCGGCCCCCGGCGACGTGCTGGAGTACATCGCGAGCAAGATCTCCACGAACATCCGGGAGCTGGAGGGGGCGCTCATCCGGGTGACGGCGTTCGCCAGCCTGAACCGGCAGTCCGTGGACCTGCAGCTCGCGGAGGTCGTGCTCAAGGACCTCATCACCGAGGACTCCAGCACCGAGATCACCATCGCCACGATCATGGCGCAGACGGCGGCCTATTTCGGGCTGTCGATCGACGATCTGTGCGGCAGCTCTCGCTCGCGCGTGCTGGTGACGGCCCGGCAGATCGCCATGTACCTCGCCCGCGAGCTCACCGACCTGTCCCTCCCCAAGATCGGCCAGCAGTTCGGCGGGCGTGACCATACGACCGTCATGCACGCCGAGCGCAAGATCCGCTCGCTGATGGCCGAGCGGCGGTCGATGTACAACCAGGTCACAGAGCTGACGAACCGCATCAAACAGAACTCTCGCAACTCCTGATGATCCACAGCCTGTGGATATCTCTGTGGATCGGGGCTCAGGGCAGGTGAATGGCGGGAAAACCACCGCCGGCGGCCGAACAAGCAAGCGACCGGTCGGGAAACTCCGCGTCAGGCGCTGGGGACAACTCTGGGGACATCCTGGGGAAGACCTGGGGACCACTGGTGGACGACCTGGGGACGCCCTGTGGGTAGGGTCGGAACACCTGCCCGAGCACCTCTTCTACCCCGTGGATAACCCGTGGAAACCTCGTGGATGACCAGTGGATGAAGACCCCGGAAACTGGGGACGGCCTGTGTGCAACGCTCGTCCGTCCCCAGGCGCGGCCGGGAAACCCACCGCCCGCCCACAGGCGCGGTGGACAAAAAATCGGCGCTGAGCTGGGAAGACACCCGTCTTCCACAGTATCCACGCCCCCTAATGAGATGACCTGTATCTCTCTCTACTAAGAACTCAAGACCCATAGAAGGGTTCTCGCGGTGCTCCCGTGCGGGAGAGTGAACACTTGAATCAACGGCGGCCCAGCCGGGATGACGACCGCGATCAGGACACAGCACAGACAACAGGAGGCGGTTCCACGTGATGTTCCGTGTCGACCGAGACGTACTCGCAGAGGCGGTCGCGTGGACCGCACGCAGCCTGCCCGCCAGGCCGTCGGTGCCGGTGCTGGCCGGCATGAGGCTGGAGGTCACCGAGCAGCAGCAGCTCAAGCTCTCGGGCTTCGACTACGAGGTCTCCGCCGAGGTGACCCTGGAGCTGCAGACCGGCGACCCCGGTCTGGTGCTCGTCTCCGGGCGCCTGCTCGCCGAGATCACCCGCGCGCTTCCCTCACAGCCTGTGGACTTCGTGGTGGAGGGCGCCAAGGCCGTCGTCACCTGTGGAAGCGCTCGGTTCACCCTGCTGACGATGCCCGCCGAGGACTACCCCTCGCTGCCCACGATGCCGCCGGCCGCCGGCCGGGTCGGCAGCGACATCTTCTCCTCGGCCGTCGCACAGGTCGCCGTCGCGGCGGGCAAGGACGACACGCTGCCCATGCTCACCGGCGTCCGCATGGAGATCGAGGGCGACACCGTGACCCTCGCGGCGACCGACCGCTACCGCCTCGCCGTCCGCGAGCTGAAGTGGCAGCCCGACCAGCCCGACTTCTCGGCCATCGCGATGATCCCGGGCAGGACCCTGGCCGACACGGCCAAGTCGCTGACCACGGGCGCCGAGGTCGAGATCGCCCTCAGCTCCTCGGGCGGCACCGGCGAAGGCATGATCGGGTTCTCCAGCTCCGGGCGGCGCACCACCACCCGGCTGCTCGACCCGGAGTTCCCGAAGTACCGCTCGCTGCTGCCGACGGAGTTCTCCGCCCACGCCGACCTCACCACCTCGGCGTTCGTCGAGGCCGTCAAGCGCGTCGCGCTGGTGGCCGAGCGCAACACCCCGGTGCGCCTGGCCTTCCGCGGCGGCGAGGTCGTGCTCGAGGCCGGCAGCGGCGACGAGGCGCAGGCGGTCGAGGTGCTCCCGGTGGACTTCGACGGCGACGAGATCAACATCGCCTTCAACCACCAGTTCCTGCTCGAAGGGCTCGGCGCCATCGACTCCGACGTGGCCCGCCTGCAGTTCACCACCTCCACCAAGCCGGCCATCCTCACCGGCGGCAAGCCTGTGGACGACGGCGTCACGCCCGACTACCGGTACCTGATCATGCCCATCCGCCTGTCGAGCTAGGATCCGGTCGTCCACATCGATTGGACGGGGCGGGGCAGGGTACGGCGCGTGCGAGGCGTCGTCGATGATGGAGATCTTCACGAGGGGTGGCTGTGATGCAGATCGGCATGGTCGGGCTGGGCAAAATGGGCGGCAACATGGCGGAACGGCTGCGCCGCGCCGGCCATGACGTGGTCGGCTACGACCGTGACCCGAGGGCCAGCGACGTCGGCAGCCTCCGGGAGCTCGTCCAGCGGCTCCAAGCCCCCCGCGTGGTGTGGGTGATGGTGCCGGCCGGCGAGCCGACCAGGCTGACGATCGAGGAGCTCGGCAAGCTGCTTTCACCGGGCGACATCGTCGTCGACGGTGGCAACTCCCACTACCTGGACGACAAGAAGCACGCCGACCAGCTCGGCGCCCAGCAGATCGGCTTCGCCGACGTCGGCGTCAGCGGCGGGGTGTGGGGGCTGCAGAACGGCTATGCCTTGATGGTCGGCGGCGATCCCGAGTACGTCGACAGGCTGATGCCGATCTTCGAGTCGCTCAAGCCGGAGGGCGAGAACGGCTTCGTCCACGCGGGCACGGTCGGCGCGGGCCACTTCGCCAAGATGGTCCACAACGGCATCGAGTACGGCATCATGCAGTCCTTCGCCGAGGGCTGGGAGCTGCTGGAGGCCACCGACATCGTCACCGACGTGCCCGGCGCCTTCGCGAGCTGGCGCACCGGCACGGTGATCCGCTCGTGGCTGCTCGACCTGCTGGTCCGCGCGCTCAAGGACGACCCCGAGCTGTCGGAGCTCAAGGGCTACGCCGAGGACTCCGGAGAGGGCCGCTGGACGGTCCAGGCCGCCGTGGACCACGCCGTCCCGCTGCCGGCCATCACGGCCGCCCTGTACGCCCGCTTCTCCTCGCGCCAGGAGGACTCCCCCGCGATGAAGATGGTCGCCGCCCTGCGCAACCAGTTCGGCGGCCACGCCGTCGCCTCCGTCGAGGGACAGCACACCAAGGGCGCCGACGCGCCGGGCGCGGACGTGACGCCTCCCGTGGAGGCCCAGCGCTGATCGGTGGCGAGTGATGCTCGTTGTGCCGATGTTGTCGTAGGGGCCGACTAACCTTCGTGAGGTGCATGTCGCCCACCTGTCGCTGACCGACTTCCGGTCCTACTCCTCCGTGGAGCTGGCCCTGGAGCCGGGGGTGACGGCGTTCGTCGGCCCGAACGGGCAGGGCAAGACCAATCTGGTCGAGGCCCTGGGCTATGTGGCGACGCTCGGCAGCTTCCGGGTGGCCACCGACGCGCCGCTCGTGCGCCAGGGAGCCGCCAGGGCGATCATCCGTTCCGTGGTGGTCCGCGACGACCGGCGCGCCCTGGTCGAGCTCGAGATCAACCCTGGGCGGGCCAACCGCGCGCGGCTCAACCGCTCACCGGTGTCCCGGCCGCGCGACATCCTCGGCCTGCTCCGCACCGTGCTGTTCGCCCCTGAAGATCTCTCGCTCGTGAAGGGCGACCCCGCCGACCGGCGCAGGTTCCTGGACGACCTGCTGGTCGCGCGGGCGCCGCGCTTCGCCGGCGTGCGGGCCGACTACGAGCGGGTGCTCAAGCAGCGGGGCGCCCTCCTGCGCAGCGCCATGCAGGCGCGCCCCGGGCGGCGGCAGAGCTCCCGCCGGCAGGAGGCCGAGGCGGGCTTTTCGGCCGCGGGCGCCGGCGACGCGCTGAGCACGCTCGAGGTGTGGGACGCCCACCTGGCCCGCCACGGCGCCGAACTGCTCGCCGCGCGCCTGCAGTTGGTGACGGCCCTGCGCCCGCTCGTGGCGAAGGCGTACGCCCTCCTGGCGCCCTCGTCGGCCCCCGCCGACATCGAGTACCGCCACACCCTGTCCACAGGCCTGGCGGCGGCCCCTGAGGCCCCGGGCCCGGCATCCCACGAGCCGGCCACCGAGCCCTCCGCAGTGCTGGACGTGGCGGCCGCCGACCGATCGGTGCTGGAGGAGGCCCTTCGGGCGAGCCTGCTGGAGGTCAGGCAGGCGGAGCTCGAGCGCGGCGTGACGCTCGTCGGGCCGCACCGCGACGACCTGCTGCTGCGCCTCGGCGAGCTGCCCGCCCGGGGCTACGCCAGCCACGGCGAGTCCTGGTCGTTCGCCCTGTCGCTGCGCCTGGCCGCGTACGACCTGCTCAAGGCCGAGGGCGGCGACCCGGTGCTGATCCTGGACGACGTGTTCGCCGAGCTGGACGCCCGCAGGCGCCGCAGCCTGGCCGACATCGTGGCGCCCGCAGAGCAGGTCCTGATCACCGCGGCGGTGCCGGAGGACGTTCCGGCGCAGCTCGCGGGCGCCCGGTTCGATGTGGCGGAAGGGAGTGTCACACGTGTCAGGTGAGCCATCCGGAGTCCAGTCCCCCGACGGTGTCGCGGCGCGCGGCGCGGCCCTCGCGCGCGAGAAGCTCGCCCAGGCGAAGGCCGACGCGGCCAGGCGCGGGCAGCTGCCCCGGCGCGAGCCCCGCCGCCGATCGTCGCCCCGGCGTGATTCGGGCGATCCACAACTCTTCGGCCGGGCGATCCGCGACCTGCTCACCGACCGGGGGTGGGAGCAGCCCCTGGCGGTCGGCGGGGTCTTCGGGCGCTGGCACGAGATCGTCGGGCCCGATCTGGCCGCCCACACCAAACCCGAGACCTTCGCCGAGGGTGAGGTGCTGGTGGTCGCCGACTCCACGGCGTGGGCAACCCAGGTGCGCCTGCTAGCGTCGACCCTGGTCAGACGGCTGAACGAGGAGCTCGGCGACGGCACGGTCCGCCGGGTGAAGGTCCGGGGTCCGCAGAACGGCCCCCGTCCGTCAGGTGGGCTGCGCGTGACCGGCAGCCGGGGTCCGCGTGACACATACGGGTGAGGAGGGGGCTCACAGCTTCGTCCGGCCGGCGAAAGCGAGGTGCTCACCCCCGGTAAACCGATCAGAATCACGTTGGCGGCAGTGACCCCCATCCCCCGTGGGGGGATGCTCACAAGGGCGTCGGACGCCCGACAGGCCACCACAGCGGCCGTCAATGCCACCTGATGCGCTTCTGACCGGTAGAATGAAATCGGATTCCGGACACGTCCGCATGCGAGTCACCCCCGGCCGCGCGCCGATCTCCCACGGGTGGTCGCATCGAGGCACTCACGACGGTGACGGGCACGGCAGGGGCAGCCGCATCATGGTCTCTCCTGCCGCGTGTCCGCGGCAGGAGGATTTCGCACTTGTCCTACGACGCTAGCTCAATCACCGTTCTCGAAGGACTTGAGGCGGTTCGTAAGCGCCCTGGTATGTACATCGGCTCGACCGGAGAGCGTGGCCTCCACCACCTTGTGCAAGAGGTTGTGGACAACTCGGTCGACGAGGCACTCGCCGGATATGCCGACCACATCGAGGTCACGCTCCTCGCAGACAACAGCGTCCGGGTAGTGGACAACGGTCGTGGCATCCCTGTAGGCATCGTCCCCGGCGAAGAGCGTCCCGCCGTCGAGGTCGTCCTCACGGTGCTGCACGCCGGCGGCAAGTTCGACAGCAAGTCCTACGCCGTGTCCGGAGGCCTGCACGGTGTCGGCGTGTCGGTCGTCAACGCCCTGTCCTCACGGCTCGAGGTGGAGATCAGGACCGACGGCCACTACTGGCGGCAGTCCTACTCCGAGAGCAGGCCGACCGGTCCCCTGGTCAAGGGCGAGCCCACCGAGGAGACCGGCACCTCGATCACCTTCTGGGCCGATGGCACCATCTTCGAGACCACGACGTGGAACTTCGAGACCTTGTCCCGCCGGTTCCAGGAGATGGCCTTCCTCAACAAGGGGCTGACGATCGTCCTCCGCGACGAGCGGGAAGACCACGTCAACGGCGAGCCCCATGTGGTGACCTACCACTACGAGGGCGGCATCTCCGACTTCGTCAAGCACATCAACGCCAAGAAGGAGCCCGTCCACGGCTCGGTCATCGACTTCGAGGCCGAGGGCGAGGGCATCTCCGTCGAGATCGCGATGCAGTGGAACGCCTCCTACAGCGAGTCGGTCTACACCTTCGCCAACACGATCAACACGGCCGAGGGCGGCACCCACGAGGAGGGCTTCCGTGCGGCGCTGACGACGATCGTCAACCGCTACGCCCGGGAGCAGAAGTTCCTCAAGGAGGGCAAGGACGACAACCTCACCGGTGACGACATCCGTGAGGGCCTCACCGCGATCATCTCGGTGAAGCTGACCGACCCGCAGTTCGAGGGCCAGACCAAGACCAAGCTCGGCAACACCGAGGCCAAGTCGTTCGTGCAGAAAGCCTGCAACGACTCCCTGCGCGACTGGTTCGAGCGCAATCCGGGCGAGGCCAAGGAGATCCTCAACAAGTCTCTGCAGGCCTCTCGCGCCCGCATCGCCGCCCGCCAGGCCCGTGACCTCACCCGGCGCAAGTCGCTGCTGGAGGCCGGCTCAGGGCTGCCGGGCAAGCTCGCCGACTGCCAGTGGACCGAGCCCGAGAAGTGCGAGCTGTACATCGTCGAGGGCGACTCGGCGGGCGGCTCCGCCAAGGGCGGCCGGGACCCGAAGTTCCAGGCCATCCTCCCGATCCGCGGCAAGATCCTCAACGTCGAGAAGGCCCGCATCGACCGGGTGCTCAAGAACAACGAGGTCCAGGCGCTGATCACCGCCCTCGGCACCGGCGTGCACGCCGAGTTCGACATCGCCAAGCTCCGCTACCACAAGCTCATCCTGATGGCGGACGCCGACGTCGACGGTCAGCACATCACCACCCTGCTGCTGACGTTGCTCTTCCGCTTCATGCGGCCCCTGATCGAGGCCGGGCACGTCTACCTGTCGCAGCCCCCGCTGTACAAGATCAAGTGGGACAGGAAGGGCGAGGACGCCAGCTACGCCTACTCCGACCGTGAACGGGACGCCATCATCGACGCCGGCATCACGGCGGGCAGGCGCGACCCGCGCATGCACGACGGCGTTCAGCGCTTCAAGGGGCTGGGCGAGATGAACGCCTCCCAGCTCTGGGAGACCACCATGAACCCGGCGACCCGGGTTCTTCTTCAGGTCACCCTCGATGATGCCGCGCAAGCCGATGAGATGTTCACCGTGCTGATGGGCGAGGACGTCGAGGCGCGTAGATCCTTCATCATCAGAAACGCGCGGGATGTCCGATTCCTTGACGTGTAGCGGCAGCCGTACAGACTCATCTTCGAAAAGGACGTACCACCCGTGACGGAAGTGAACACCCCGCCAGGGCCTCCCGCTGACCGCATCGAGCCCGTCGACATCCAGTCCGAGATGCAGCGCAGCTACATGGACTACGCGATGTCGGTCATCGTGTCCCGGGCCCTGCCGGACGTGCGTGACGGTCTCAAGCCCGTGCACCGGCGTGTGCTCTACGCCATGTACGACGGCGGATACCGGCCCGACCGCGGATACTTCAAGTGCTCCCGCGTCGTCGGCGACGTGATGGGTTCCTACCACCCGCACGGCGACGCGTCGATCTATGACACGGTCGTACGGCTGGCACAGCCCTGGGCGCTGCGCTACACGCTGGTCGACGGCCAGGGCAACTTCGGCTCCCCGGGCAACGACCCGGCCGCCGCCATGCGGTACACCGAGTGCCGGCTCGCGCCGATCGCCATGGAGATGCTCCGTGACATCGACAAGGAGACCGTCGACTTCCAGCCCAACTACGACGGCCGCTCCCAGGAGCCGATGGTCCTGCCGTCGCGGTTCCCGAACCTCCTCGTCAACGGCTCGGCCGGCATCGCCGTCGGCATGGCGACCAACATCCCGCCGCACAACCTGCGCGAGGTGGCCGAGGGCGTCCGGTGGTGCCTCGAGAACCCGGAGGCCACCGACGAGGAGCTCCTCGAGGCGATGATCGCCCGGGTCAAGGGCCCCGACTTCCCCACCGGCGCGCTGATCGTCGGCCGGCGCGGCATCGACGACGCCTACCGCACCGGACGCGGCTCGATCACGATGCGGGCCATCGTCGAGGTCGAGGAGGACGCCAAGGGCCGGCAGTGCCTGGTCGTGACGGAGCTGCCGTACCAGGTCAACCCCGACAACCTCGCGCTGACCATCGCCGAGCTGGTCAAGGACGGCAAGGTCAACGGCATCGCCGACGTGCGCGACGAGACCTCCTCGCGCACCGGCCAGCGCCTGGTCATCGTGCTCAAGCGCGACGCCGTCGCCAAGGTGGTGCTGAACAACCTCTACAAGCACACCCAGCTGCAGACCACGTTCGGCGCCAACATGCTGGCGCTGGTCGACGGTGTGCCAAAGACACTGCGGCTCGACCAGTTCGTCAAGTTCTACGTCGCCCACCAGGTCGAGGTCGTCGTCCGGCGCACCCGCTACCTGCTGCGCAAGGCCGAAGAGCGCGCCCACATCCTGAGCGGCCTGCTCAAGGCCATGGACCGCATGGACGAGGTCATCGCGCTGATCCGCAGGTCGCCCTCGGCGGCGCAGGCGGTCGGCGGCCTGATCGAGCTGCTGGAGATCGACGAGATCCAGGCGCAGGCCATCCTCGACATGCAGCTGCGCAAGCTCGCCGCGCTCGAGCGTCAGCAGATCATCGACGAGTACGAATCGCTGATGACGCAGATCGCCGACTACCAGGCGATCCTGGCATCGGAGCCGAGGCAGCGGCAGATCGTCGCCGACGAGCTCAGCGACATCGTCGGCAAGTACGGCGACGAGCGCAAGACCGAGATCATCGCCTACGACGGTGACATGTCCATCGAGGACCTCATCGCCGAAGAGGACATGGTCGTCACGATCACCCGTGGCGGCTACGCGAAGCGCACCAAGACCGACCTGTACCGCGCGCAGAAGCGCGGCGGCAAGGGCGTGCGCGGCGCGCAGCTGCGCCAGGACGACATCGTCGAGCACTTCTTCGTCACGACGACCCACCACTGGCTGCTGTTCTTCACCAACAAGGGCCGCGTCTACCGCATCAAGGCGTACGAGCTGCCCGACGCCGGCCGCGACGCGCGCGGCCAGCACCTGGCGAACCTTCTGGCGATGCAGCCGGACGAGCACGTCATGGAGGTCCTCGACCTCCGCGACTACCAGGTCTCCCCCTACCTGGTCCTCGCGACCCGCAGTGGCCTGGTGAAGAAGACCCGGCTGTCGGAGTACGACTCCCCCAGGTCCGGTGGTCTGATCGCCATCAACCTCCGCGAGGACGACGAGGTGATCGCCGCCCGGCTGGTCTCCGAGGAGGACGATCTCCTGCTGATCTCCCGTGGCGCGAAGTCCATCCGCTTCACCGCCTCCGACGAGGCCCTGCGCCCGATGGGCCGCGCCACCAGCGGCGTCATCGGCATGCGGTTCCTCGACGGCGACGAGTTGCTGGCGATGAATGTCGTCAGCGATGGCGCGGATGTGCTTATCGCGACCGAAGGTGGGTATGCGAAACGGACACCTTCGGATCAATATCCTGTTCAAGGCAGAGGCGGGCAAGGTGTACTGACTGCGAAGATTGTTAGTGCCCGTGGCAAGCTGGTCGGAGCAGTCATGGTGAGCCCTGAGGATGAGGTGTTCGCGATCACCTCGGCTGGTGGGGTGATCCGGACCAGTGCGGGTGAGATCAAGCAGTCCGGCCGCCAGACCATGGGAGTGCGCCTGATGAACCTCTCGGATGGAGACAGCGTGGTTGCCCTCGCCCGCAACGCCGAAGCGCTGGACACCGAGGACAGCGGGGGAGATGACGAGGAATGAGCCCTCAGGCCAACTCCGGTGATCCCGGTGGTCCCGGCAAATCATCCGGTACGTCGTCGAACCGTAAGCGAGGCGCGCCCAAGGGGACCCGCCCGGCCTCCTCGGTAAACTCTTCGACACGCAACCAGGTGACGGAGAGCGTGAACTCCTCGGAAAGTACGGGCAAGGTCCGTTCCCCGGCGGACCAGAGTGATGACAGGGTTGTGGTCGTGTCCAGTGACGACGACGCGGCGGCTCCCGCCGGAGGCGGCGACAGCGGAGACGCGACCCTGCGCATCCGCTCCTCGTCCGTCCCCGACAACTCTTGGTCGCCCTCTGCCGACGGCCAGGGTGCGGGCCCGACCAGGCCCTCTCCCAAGCCACCCGCCTCCGCTCCCTCGCCGGCGACGCCGGCGAGGCCCGGCACCTCCGCCAGGCCCGTGCCCAGTGGCGCACCGGGGCCCTCCGGGGCGCCCGGCGCCCCGCCGCGGCTCGGTCCCGGCTCCGGTCCTGCTTCGGGCTCCGGCCCAGGTGCCGGCGCCGCTACCGGGTCCCGTCCCGCGGCGGCGCCGAAGCCCGCGCCCAATGCCCAGTCCCGGCAGGGAGGGTTCGGAGCCGTTTCGGCACTGGCGACCCCCGAGCCGGTCGTCGGGCGTCCCGAGCAGCGCGACAGGCCCGCGTCGCCCAAGGCGCCCCGCAAGGCCCATCTGGTGCTCCGCAGGGTCGAGCCCTGGTCGGCGATGAAGTTCAGCTTCGTCGTCTCGCTGGTCTGCTTCGTGGTGCTCTTCGTGGCCGTCGCGGTCCTGTACGGCGTGCTGTCGGCGCTCGGTGTCTTCGACTCCATCGTGAACACCGTGACGCAGCTCACCGTGCCCGATGGCAAGACGACCAGTGGCATCGACATCAAGTCCTGGTTCGAGCCGGTGCGCATCCTCGGGTACACCGCCCTGCTCGGCGCGGTGAACGTCGTGCTCATCACCGCGCTCTCCACGCTCGGGGCCGTCATCTACAACGTCGCCTCCGACCTGGTCGGCGGCGTCGAGGTGACCTTCAGCGAGGCCGAATAAGGACGCCCAAGCGGCCGGACCACGCCGGAACTCGAGACGCCGTTGAGGACCCCGGCCGCACGCGTCGTACGGCTTCGGGCGCGCGTGTCGGGTCACCCGGAGCGGACGATAACGGGGCGAACCATTGGCGCGGGCGGGCGCAGAGCACGGTAAGCTTTTCCCTGTCGGTGAGACGGTTCGCTTCCGCTCCGCGGAAGCGATAGTCTTGCCTCCGCCACCCGGCGGGGCTATAGCTCAGACGGTTAGAGCGCTTCCCTGATAAGGAAGAGGTCCCAGGTTCAAGTCCTGGTAGCCCCACCACTAAGTACCTGCACAAAGGCCGCTGCCCATGATCGGGAAGCGGCCTTTGTGATCTTCTGAGTGACTACGCTCCCCTGCTCTCGTGAGGGAAGATGCGGTCCATCGCTTCGGGCGTATAAACGTCCCATGACGCCGAACGAGCGGTTGCGCTCTGCCATGGTCAGCAAAGGGCTCACCACCAGGGAACTCGCCGCGTCCACCGGAGTGGACGTGTAGACCGTGGAACGGTGGCTCAGCACCGGACGCACCCCGCACCGCTCCATCGCCTACGGGGCACCGGTCTACCATTTGCGCCGTGCAGGTCAGGGTGGCCTGTTCGATTCCTACGCCCAGAGCTTCGAGGCCGTCTGGGACTGCTCACGCCCAGCGCCGGAGGAGTGACGATGGCCCGCACTGAGTACTACGACGACCCACAGGCCCCCACACCCAACAGTCTCGTAGTCGGGGTCTCCGCCGTCGTGACCGACGAGCACGGCCGCATCCTCATGCAACGACGCAGAGACAACAACCTGTGGGCGCTCCCCGGAGAAGGCATGGACCTCACCGAGTCCGTACCGCAGGCAGCGATCCGCGAGGTCAAAGAGGAGACCGGCTACGACATCGAGATCACCGGCATGGTCGGCCTCTACACCGACGCTCGCCACATCATCGCCTACACCGACGGGGAGGTTCGCCGGCAGTTCAACATCTGCCTCACCGCGGGCAAGGTCGGAGGCAGACTGACGATCAGCGACGAGTCCACAGAGGTCCGATGGGTAGCTAGTGACGAGCTGAACGATCTCGACATGCACCACACGCAGCAGCTACGGCTACGCCACTACTTAGAAGGCCGCTCGAGCCCGTACATAGGCTGATGTCCCTGGTCAGCAAGCAGCGAAGCGGGACGCTCACCCGTATTTCGCTCGCCAGCAGCCATTCTGGCTGGCTAGCCTGTGCTCAAGGGGTAAGCAGATCTGCTCGGAGGCGACCCATGAGGCGTAGGAGCCCGCAGGAGAAGAAGCGGCTGAGCTACGCCAAGGATCGCCGTAATGACTATGGCGAGAACGACAAGAGTTCTCGTAAGAACATTCCCCGGAACAAGAGGGCACCCCATCGGGCCAACCGGCACCGCGCGGCCCAGGTACTCGAAGCGGCCAGAGGCGCTGTGGACGAAGTCGCCGAGGCGGCCGTGGAAGAGCGCCTGCTGAGCAGGCGGCCGAAGTCCTGGAAGAAGTACTCCGATGCCCCTCTTGGAGAAGTCGTGCAGCAAACCCTCGCCAGGCGCATGTGGCTCGGGATCGAAAGCCGGGAACGAGGCGAAGCGCGTATACAGCGCATACGTCGGCGACTACGGCAGCTCGGAATCCACTCGTGAGCAACCTCACCGGTCTGGCGCCTATCGAGCACTTAGTGCTGGAGGAAGCGGACACGGACGCCCTGTTATGGGAGCTTGCGGCGACCTTGACGCACAACGGGACCCAAGATGAGCGCATCGAAGCAGTGCCGCTTCTTGCTGATGCGCTTATGTCTCTGGCAGGCTACGGCCTGGTGGAGGTGCACACCTTTCCTGCGTGGCCTACCGATCCGAACGAGGCTGTCCTCATCCCGCTCGATCAGCTTGCCCAGATAGTTCGTGAGATGGACAACTGGCTATGGCGTGACGAGTTCACCGCGCTGATCGTCGTCACCCTGACTGATGCCGGCGGTGCGTGGCTGTGATGGTATGGCCGAGGAATGCGGTGGGCCTGCCGGGTGCCGGGTGAGTGACGAACTGAGTGACAACGGGGGCGCACACCGCCGGACTTGCATGAACGTTCCGGGAAAGTTCTCGCAGCTCAGCGCCTACAGCAGTAACCGAATGCTGATCATTGCCTGATAAGGAAGAGGTCCCAGGTTCAAGTCCTGGTAGCCCCACCACTAAGTACCTGCACAAAGGCCGCTCCCGGTGATCGGGAAGCGGCCTTTTTTGCCATGGTCAGCAAAGGGCTCACCACCAGGGAACTCGCCGCGTCCACCTGAGTGGACGTGTAGACCGTGGAACGGTGGCTCAGCACCGGACGCACCCCGCACCGCTCCATCGCCTACGGGGCACCGGTCTACCATTTGCGCCGTGCAGGTCAGGGTGGCCTGTTCGATTCCTACGCCCAGAGCTTCGAGGCCGTCTGGGACTGCTCACGCCCAGCGCCGGAGGAGTGACGATGGCCCGCACTGAGTACTACGACGACCCACAGGCCCCCACACCCAACAGTCTCGTAGTCGGGGTCTCCGCCGTCGTGACCGACGAGCACGGCCGCATCCTCATGCAACGACGCAGAGACAACAACCTGTGGGCGCTCCCCGGAGAAGGCATGGACCTCACCGAGTCCGTACCGCAGGCAGCGATCCGCGAGGTCAAAGAGGAGACCGGCTACGACATCGAGATCACCGGCATGGTCGGCCTCTACACCGACGCTCGCCACATCATCGCCTACACCGACGGGGAGGTTCGCCGGCAGTTCAACATCTGCCTCAC
>NZ_JALLPO010000040.1 GCF_023276435.1 Sphaerisporangium perillae | reverse complement strand
GGCCGGGGCGGGGTCGGAGGGGAGGGTCATGGTGTCACTTCGCCGGAGCGGTGACCGTCACCGGTACGTCGTAGTCGTCGAAGGTCACCAGCACGGTGCCGCTGTTGGCGCCCGTGCCCATGGGCAGGCTCGCCTTCAGCAGGCGGCCGGTGTCCTTCGCGAGCCACACCTTCCCGTTCACCCCCTGGTTCACCCCGGGCACCAGCGTGGTGATGACCTGCTGGGACAGGGACACGCTCACCGGATAGGCGTCCACGCCCCCGATCTTCTCCACGGCCTCGGTCTTGGCGTCCGAGGCGGTGGCGAGCAGGCGCGACACCCCCGTGTCGGCGTTCAGGATGGCCGAGGGGTCGTAGATGCCGGCGAGTTCCTTGCGGGTCATCGTCTGGTAGCCGCCGGTGGGACCCTTGAAGTAGACGGTGTCACCGGTCAGGACGAAGTTGAGCTCCTGCAGGTTGCCCAGGACGTCAATCTGCAGCGTGCCCTTGGCGTCGCCCTCCCGGGTCAGGGAGCCCTCGGCATGCCTGACGGGGACGGGGGGCTTGCCCTCGGTCGCGATCGTGAAGGCGACGGTCTTGACCGTCCGCATCGCCGCCGCCGACTTGTCCAGCAGCTCACGCCCCGAGGGCAGGGCCTCGGCGCCGGGTGAGGACGTGCACGCGACGGCGAGGCACAGCGGAAGGACGAGCCACGCGAGCATCAGCGGCACGCGGGCGAGGGACAGGCCGGCACCGTATACGCGGGCACGGCGAGACCGGGAAGTGAGCGACCTTTTCGACACAGCCGGATGGTAGCCAGCGCGGGGCCCACATCAGGGGTTTTCGCAGGTATCGGTTTGAGGTCACCCCGCACCGCCCACGCGAAGGCGCCCCCGGCGTGCTAGGCGCGCTCCTCCGCCCGCATGCGCAGCAGATGCTTCACGACGGGCGTGTAGGCGACCTCCAGCGCCTCGATCAGCTCCGGGGTCAGGCGGTCGATGAAGTGGTAGCGGACGTTGGCGACGTGCATGGGGGCCACCCGCTGCATGGTCTCCCATCCGTGCTCGGTGAGCACCGCGAACGTCCCCCGCCGGTCGTCCGGGCAGCTCTCCCTTCGCACCAGGGAGGCGGCCTCCATGCGAGCGATCTGGTGGGACAGGCGGCTGCGGGACTGGATGGTCGCCTCGGCGAGGTCGCTCATCCGCATGCGATGGGCGGGGCTCTCGGAGAGGTTCACCAGGATCTCGTAGTCGTTCAGCGACAGTCCGAACCCCTGGAGCTCGCGGTCGAGCCGATGCTCGAGCAGCTTGTGGGCGGCCAGATGGGCACGCCACGCTCGTTGCTCGCCTTTGCTCAGCCAGTTGGTGTCGAGGTCGTCGGAGTCTGCCGTGCTCATGCCTGTGAATCTATCTCTCCTGGGGTCATAAGAAGTGGGTGACCTTGGCCGAATGCACTGATCGTTCCCGATTTGCGCGAACTTCCTGTCCGGAACCAGGTAGCCGGGCGCCGGCGGGGGAAGGAGCGGCGAGATGAGCGACAAGGCGGCGGAGCCCGGTTCGGGCCAGGAAAGTCTCCTCACGGTCGCGGTGGCGGCAGGGATCAACCTCGTGATCGCGATCGCGAAGATGGTGGCCGGCCTCATCAGCGGCTCATCGGCGATGCTCTCCGAGGCCGCCCACTCGGGCGCCGACACGGTGACCGAGGTGCTCCTGCTGATCGCGGTCCGGCGCAGCGGGCATCCCGCGGACCGGCGGCATCCCTTCGGGTACGGCAAGGCCGGGTTCTTCTGGGCGCTCATGGCCGCGGGCGCGACGCTCCTGATCGGGGCAGGGTTCTCGATCACGCACGGCGTGCAGACCATCCTCCAGGGGGAGGATCTGAGCGATCTCGGTGTCTCCTACATCGTCCTGGCGATCGCCTTCCTGCTGGAGAGCATCTCTTTCCTCAGGGCCGTCCACCAGGTACGGGAGGAGGCGGACCGCTGGAACGTGAGCCCTCAGCGGTACGTCGTGCACACCACCGATACCGCGGTCAAGGCGGTGGTCTTCGAGGACGCCGCGGCTCTGGCCGGCATCGGTATCGCGGCGCTCGGGCTCCTGGGCTTCCAGCTCACCGGATCTCCGGTGTGGGACGGGCTGGCCTCGATCGTGATCGGCCTGCTGCTGCTCGGTGTCGCGCTCCACCTGATCAGGGCGAACGTGTCGCTGCTGATCGGCCAGGCGGCCCCGCCCAGCCTGCAGCGGGAGGTCCTCGCGGAGATCGTCGCCCGATCCGAGGTCAGCGAGGTCGTGGAGCTTCTGACCATGATGCTCGGTCCGGACGACGTGCTGGTGGCCGCGAAGATCGACTTCGTGGACGACTGTACGGGGGACAGGCTGGAGCAGGTGGCGGACGAGATCGAGCACCGGCTGGTGGAGCGCTTCCCGGGCATCTCGCACGTCTTCCTCGATCCGACCCCCGGGTACGAGGCCCGTCGCCGGAGCGCGGGGCCCTTGGGGGAATCACGCGGCGAGAACGACCTTCCGGGCGAGGGAGGCACGGATCAGCCGGGCGCACCGGGTGTGGGAGACGCGGGTGAACGAAGCGGCGCATCGGGTGTGGGAGACGCGGATGAACGGGGCGGCGCGCTGAGTGAGGAAGGCACGGATGAACGGAGCGGCGCGCCGGGCGGTCCGTCAGGCTCAGGCGTCGACCCGGCGCAGCTCGGCAGGGTGGTCGGTGATCGCGGTCGCGACGACGGTTCCGGCCGTCCATTCCAGTAATCGCCGCCCCCGCCATCCGAACGTCACCGCCCCTCCGGCCTCTCCATGGGGGGATGGCCGCAGGCCGGATCGAGTGAGGTCCGGTGAGTCGCAGGGGGCGGACGGATCCGACCGGCGAGACAGGTCTGACCCGCCATATGAGTCGGACGGGTCTGACCGGCGAGACGGGTCCGACCCGCCAGATGAGCCGGACGAGTCGGACGTATCTGCGATGGCGAAGATGTCGGACAGGTCGGTCAGCGGGAAGTCGTCGAGCGTCAGTTCGCCCCGCTTTACCAGCGCCTCCTTGCGCACCCACTGGCGGATCAGCCGCAGGCTGTCGCCGCCGGCCAGGGCCAGCTCACCGGGTGCCAGGGCGAAGTCGATCAGAGCCGCATCGGCCGGGCCCTCGGGCACGTGCTCGGCATCGATGCCCACCCGCCCCGGGCCCGCCACGACGGCGACGTACCCGGCCGTATGCGAGAGGCTGACGCCCAGCTCGGGCGCCTCGACGATGGAAGGGCGCCCGTGGCTGCCCGGGCCATGCTGGTCGCAGTGCTGGACGAGGGTCGGTTCCTGGTCCGAGAGCCCGAGATAGGCCGCGGCGCAGTGCCGGATGAGCAGGTGCGCGGCGATGTAGTCACGGCGGTCGCCCTCCCGGGTGAACTGGGCGGCGCGTTCGCGCTCGATGGCGGTCAGCGTGCCGGTCACCCTGGCGAGTACGGCCTCTGTACGACCGGCCATGACAAGCGAGCTGCGCACCCACTCACCTTAGCGAGGTCCCCACGCCCGCGCGCCGGTTGCGCACCGTACGGCGGCGCCGGCATCACCGCACAACGTCCCACCGCCCCGGCGCCGATTCCGCGACCACCCACGAAGCGGAAAGAAAAGCACGCCCGGCCCCGGTGGGGGTTGTTCGGGTTCGTGGGGTGGGGGTGAGGGGTCAGGGGAGGAGGGTGGTCATCCAGGTTTCGATTTCGTCGGGGTGGCGGGGGAGGGCGGATGACATGAGGCGGGCGCCGTCGTCGGTGATGATCAGGTCGTCCTCGATGCGCACGCCGATGCCGCGGAACTCCGGCGGGAGGGTCAGGTCGTCGGGCTGGAGGTAGAGACCGGGTTCGACGGTGAGCACCTGCCCGGCCTCGAGGACGCCGTCGAGGTAGACCGACGTGCGGGCCTTGGCGCAGTCGTGCACGTCGAGGCCCAGCATGTGCCCGCTGCTGCACAGCGTGTACCGGCGGTGCAGCTCGCCGTCGGCGGAGTCGAGCACGCCCCACTCGTGCAGGCCCTCGGCGATGACCGCCATCGCGGCCCGGTGGAAGTCGCGGAACCGCGCACCCGGCTTCAGCACGGCGATGGCGGCGTTCTGCGCCTCGTACACCAGCTCGTAGACCTGCCGTTGGATCGGGTTGAACCGGCCCGCCAGCGGCAGGGTGCGGGTGATGTCGGCGGTGTAGAGGTCGTCGGTCTCCACGCCCGCGTCGAGCAGCAGGAGCTCGTCGCGGTTCAGGCGCCCGTCGTTGCGGATCCAGTGGAGCACGCAGGCGTGCGCGCCGGAGGCGGCGATCGTGTCGTATCCGGCGGCGTTGCCCTCCAGCCGGGCCCGCAGCCCGAAGACGCCCTCGACGTACCGTTCGCCACGGGGGTGGGCGAGGGCCTGCGGCAGGGCCCGCACGACGTCCTCGAAGCCGCGTCCGGTCGCCTCGACGGCGTGCTGGAGCTGCGCGACCTCCCACTCGTCCTTGATCAGCCGCATCTCCGACAGGTGGGCGGTCAGTTCGGCGTCGCCGTCGTGCGGTGGCACCTGCGCGTCCACGGAGGCGTCGACGTCGCGCAGGACCCGTGCGGGCCCGGTCAGCGCCTCGGGCAGGCGGTCGATCGGGGCGCACTCGATCTGGTAAAGCGCCTCGGCTTCGGCCAGGGTGGGCCGGGCGCCGACCCAGAACTCGCCGTACCGGCGGTCGCGGTAGAACTCCTGCCCGGCCGTGCCTTCGGCGGACCTGGGCGACCGGGGGCGGGTGAACAGGGTGGCCGCGCCGGAGGGGGCGATGACGAGCACGTCGTCCGGCTGCTGCCCGCCGGTGAGGTAGGCGTACGCGCTGTGCGGCCGGAACCGGTAGTCGCTGTCGTTGCTGCGGACCTTGAGCGTTCCGGACGGGATGACCAGCCGCTCGCCGGGGAAGCGCTGGACGAGCGCGGCGCGCCGCTTGGCGGTGTAGGCGGCGAGCGGCAGCGGCGCGGGGCCGGGGCGGCTCGTGTCGTCCCAGCCGTCCGTCATGAAGGCGGCAAGGGCGTCGGAGATCGGCAGGTCGTGGCTGCCGGTGTTCAGCTGTTCGCTCATCGCATGTCCCGTGGAGAGAGGTGGTGTGTGACATGGTAATCACGGGCACGGTCCCGCATGTGGCCCGGCCCTTTACCGCGTCCGGCCCTTTACCGGGTTCCGCGCTTAACGATGGCGTCAGGTGGGGAAGTCAGAGATACCCTTCAGGGCCTCTCCCTAGCGTGACGAGGTGATGTCGATGCTCATCAGCGCGATCCTGCGGAGTAAAGGAAGCACGGTGGCGACCGTGCGGCCGCAGGCCACGGTCACCGAGCTGCTCGCGGCGCTCTCCGAACACAACATCGGCGCCGTCGTGGTCTCGGAGGACGGCGAGACGATCGTCGGCATCGTCTCCGAACGCGATGTCGTGCGCCGGTTGCACGAGCGCGGACCCCGCGTGCTCGACGAGGAGGTGTCCTCGATCATGACGACGCCGGTGCGCACCTGCGAGCCGGACGCCGACGTCGAGGACCTTCGCAAGACCATGACCGATCACCGCATCCGCCACCTGCCCGTCCTCAGCGATGGCCGGCTCGCGGGCATCGTCAGCATCGGCGACGTGGTCAAGAGCGCCATAGAGGAGCTGGAAACGGAGAAGGCCCACCTCGTCGACTACCTGCACGGCTGAAGGCGGGCCGGGGCACTCGGACGACCGGCCCGAATGCCCCGCCCCTGCCCTCGCCCCGGCCGCATCGGCGGTCGGCTCAGTCTCCCGCCGGCCGCCGGCGCAGGACAGCGGACTACTGGACCATGATCTTGTTCAGTGCCACGAAGCCGCCGAGGTTGCCGGCGGTCCCCGCCGCGGTGGTGGAGGTGAGGTTGACGACCAGGTCGTAGGTTCCCGCGGCCAGCTGGTTCCTCATCGCGATGGTGGTGGCGTAGGCGCCCGCCCCCGGGGTGAAGGGGACCACGACGGGGGCGGCGGGGTGTGTGCTCTCTCCGCCGCCCAGCCGGTCGGCCACGACCTGTACGTTCCACTTTCCTGTGAGCCAGTCGACCAGCTCTCCGGTGATCTCCCAGCTCACGACGATCTTCCAGTCGTCGCCTCCGCGGACGACCGTGACCGGCAGGGCGCCCGGGTCGATGACGTCGACCTTGAGAGTGCCGTCCAGCTGGTCGGCCGGGACCTTCAGTGCCTGGAACTGCCCGCTTGTCGCCATGGTGGTGCTCCTTTTCGTGGTGATGGCGAGCCGGGCCTCACGGACCCGGACAACAGGAAGGAGGCCGCGAGCCACCGCCGGAATACCTGAAAAATCCATGTATCTGGCGCTCCCGCGCCGGCTCCCCGCCGGGAAGCAGCTGGCGCGGGCGTGAACGGCGTGGAGGTCAGCCGGCGCCGAAGCAGACGAATGTGGACAGCGGCTCCCGCGCCGAGGCGGCGGCCAGCGCGGCGGCCGGTTCCAGGCCGAGGACGAGGTGCCGGTGGTAGGCCGTCATGACCCGCGTGGCCAGGTCGTCCGGGACCCTGGTCACGCTGGACACGACGGTCGGCGTGCCGAGGTGGAGAAGGGCCGAGGTGAAGCCGAGGAGTTCGTCCCCGGGCCTGACGACGGCCTGGCCCACATCGCAGGAGGACAGGACGACGTGCCGCGGCGCCCTGCGCAGCCGCTGGATGTCGTAGGCCATGAGGGGACCGTCGCTAAGCACCAGGCGGGAGAAGAGCACGTTCTCCCTCTCGTGGTGGCCGTGGGCGGCCAGATGGGCGACGGACGCGCCGTCCAGCGCGGCCAGCGTGGCCGCCACGGTGGCCGAACCTCCCGTGAGCCGGTGCGCCTTCGGGTACGCCGCGGCGATCTGTTCGATCTCGGCGTCCGCGGAGGCCAGGTCGGGTCCGGCCACCAGTAGCGGTGCCTCGCCGGTGGCGACCTCGCTCTTGCGGGCCCACTGGGCGCAGGCCCACACCAGCGCGGAGGGGGCGGAGATCACCGGCCTGCCGAGAAGGCCCGGCAGCGCGCCCCAGGGGATCGCCGACAGCGCCATTGTGGGAACGACGACAACGCCGCTCGCACCGCGGATCGCCGGTAGCAGGGGCGTGAGCAGCTCGGCGGCGATGGCGGCGAGCTGCCGTCGCGCCGACGCGCCGATCACCTCGGCCATACGGGGCCGCAGACGACGGCCGGCGAGCGCGTTGAGGTCGCCGGTCAACCGCCGCACGGCCTCGGCGAGCGGTTCGTACGGTCCGAGTTCGTGCAGCCGGCACCGTCCTTCGCCGAGCAGCAGCGCGAGCACTCTGCCTTTGACGTTCAGCAGGCTCACCAGTACGAGCCCGGTCGCCGCCAGCTCCGCCTGGACCATGCCGGTCGACGCGGGAGGCAGGCCCGCTCCGACGCCGGGCAGCTGCCAGCCACGCTCCCTGATCAGGTGTTCGAGCTCCAGGCAGCGCCTTCGTAGCTCGGGGTCGCGGCGTGCCGCCGTCTCGTCGGCGTGCATCTGCTGGGCCAGGAGCCGCAGCTCGGCCAGCGCGTCGGCCGTCTGCTCGTCCTCCGGAGGCCGGATCGGGGGATAGCGGAACGCCTGCGCCCGGCATCGCTCCGACCAGTCGAACACCAGCCGGGCCGAGCCGTTCGCCAGCGCGGCCCCAAGGCCGCGGACCGCGAGCTCGAACCCGAGCGCGGTGACCCCTGTCCGCAGGTCGAGGCTGCCCAGCCGCCCGCGGTGGGTGTGGATCAGAGCCAGTCCCGCCCGCGCCTGCCTGAGCGCCTCACCGCGCCGGCCTCGCGCGCGTGCGAGCTCGGTCTCGGTGAGGCGGCGCATCAGCCGTACCTCCAGCGGCGCGTCGCGGCGCGGCGGGCCGAGCGACTCCGCCCTCGCCGCCGCCCTGGCCAGGTGACCCGCGGCGATCAGCGCCCGGACCGACAGCATGCGCGCCATCTCGCTCTCGACCGCCAGGCCGACTCCGGCGAGGCGGCCGGCCAGATCGTCGGCTCTGCGAGCCAGCGGCCCTGGGCTGCTCGTCTGGGGCAGCTCCGCGCGCAGGCGCATCAGCACCGCCCGCAGGGCCCAGGCCTGGCTGCGCCTGCGGCGGAAACGGGACTCCGCCCGCCGTGCCCACACGCCCGCCTCGGGGAAGCGGCCCGCGTTCAGCGCGGCCTGTGCGCGGGCCAGCTCCGCTTCGCCGTAGTCCTGGATGAGCCGCTGCCGGCGGAACCCGTCCAGAGCCTCGTCCAGCGTACGGCCGGCCTCGTCGGCGAGCCCGGCCGCCAGCAGCGCCCTGGCCTGGTCGAGCGCGAGCACGGGCAGGAAACCGGGGACGAGGCGCCGGTAGGCCTGCTCGACCTCGCCGAACCTCGCCAGGGCGGTCGGGATGTCACCGAGCAGCAGGTCGCAGTAACCGTCGTTGTGCAGCGCCTTGACCGCGATGACCTCGTGACCGTGCGCCGTGGCCAGGCGGGCGCTGCGGCGCACGTCATCGCGGGCCGGACGGACCCGGCCCATCATCAGGTGGATGACCGAACGGTTGAGCAGCACCCTGGCCAGTTCCACGCCATCGTGCCGGCCGAGCAGCGGCGCGGCGATGTCGAGCTCCCGCAGAGCCTCGGCGGCACGCCCCGTGCGCAGGCACATGAGACCACGCTGGGCGTGCACGATCGGCAGTTCCGCCGGCGGCGCGCAGCGCTGTGCCTGGTCGAGCAGGTCCATCCCGAGCCCCGTGCGGCCCTGTTCGGCCTCGGCATGGGCGAGGCTGGTCAGCATACGCGCCAGGAGGGCCGCCGAATCCGGATCGGCCGCCCGGCTCGCCGGGTCCGGGTCGGGCGCCCGGCCCGTCTCGTCCAAATCGGCCGCCCGGCCCGCCGCGTCCTGATCGTTCACCTGGCCTGTCGTGTCCGGCTGCCATCCCAGCAACGCCAGGCCCCTGCGGAGCCGGCGGGCGGCCAGCGCGGGGCGGCCGTCGTCGGTGGCGGTGACCCCGAGATCGTGCAGCAGCTTCGCTCGTTCGCGGATCTCCGCCTGTCCTGCGCCGACGTCCAACAGGGCCTCGCGGATCGCTCATAGGACGATGGAGGGGGTCACCGCCAGTATCCTCGCCTCTCGCGGATCGTCCAGTGCCTGCCGTACCAGGATCTGGGCCAGGCCGCGCGGCACGGCGTCCATGACGAACCTGCCCTGGTCGTCGGCCCTGACCGTGATGGGTCCCTCGGAGGTGCGCAGCTCGACCAGATGGTCGCCCGGCGGGGCCAGCCAGCCGTCCACCCGGACGGTCCGCGCGTTCTGGACGCTCGCGCTGATCATGATCGTGAGGTCGTCGCTGTCGAAGGTGATCGTGCGGGCCTCCTCGCCGCCCCGGGCTCCGGCCGCCGGCCCCACCTCCTCGTAGGGGCGCAGGACGTCTATCTCGTAGGACTCGAGGTCCAAGGCGAACTGCAGGCGGTCGACCAGCGTCGCGGGAACGGGGTCGACCGCCGAGTACATCGCCTTGATCTCGTCGAGGACGGACAGGTCCGCGGCGTCGAGCTGGGGCTGTTCGTGCTCGTCGGAAGGTCTCATGGCGCCATCCATCCCGAATCCTCGGCGAGCAGCCGGCGCAGTTTCGCCAGGCACCGGCCACGGGTCGGACCGATGCTGCCTTTCGGCATGCCCAGTGAGGCGGCCACCGCATCGTAATGGGGACGGTGGACGAAGGCGACGAGCCGCATCAGGTCGCGGCAGGGCTGTGACAGCCGCGCCACGGCGTTCCACAGCGTGCGACGTCGCTCGTCCTGGAGCAGGAGTTCCTCGGGCAGGCTGTCCGCGTCCGGCATCTCCTCGAAGACATCCTGGCCCATGAGCTCGTCGTCACGGCCCGCCGCCTTGACCCGCCAGGCCTCCCGCCGCGCGGTCGTGAGCAGCCATTCGATGAGCGCGTGGGGAGCGCTGATGGAGTGCAGGTTGCGCAGCAGGGTCAGCCAGGTGGTCTGGATCGCGTCCTCCGCCGCCTGCCGGCTGAGCCCCTGCCGCCTGACGGCCTGCCACAGCAGCGGCGTGAGATCGGCGACGATCAGGTTCATGGCCTCGCGCCGGCCCTCTCTGGCGTCCTGGAGCAGGCCGGCCAGCCGATCGCGGCGCTCGGCGCCACGATCGGTCGACGCCGGCTCCACCACGGGGTCGCCGGTCATCACACGGGCGTGATCGCGGGCATGGTGCCGGCCATGAGCTTGCCGACCACGCGGTGGGCACGGGCACGGGCCGTCTGCGCGTCGGTCACCTTCAGATCCAGGGCCTGGGAGTCCTCGATCATCAACGCCAGGATGGCCGCGCCGAGGATCGGCACCGCGAACGATGAGCCGCTCCAGGTGGCGAAGTCGCCGTGGTTGTCCTTGTCGAACGAGGCGCGGTGACCGCGAGCACGGAGGTCGCGGGTGCGGAGGCCGGCGGTCGCCGATCCCCTGACGCCGGCCGGGAAGGTGCTGACGACCGCCGCTCCGGGAGCGAGCCACTCGACGGCCTCGTGCTCGTTGCTGAATATCGCGATCGTGTCGTCCGGGTTCGTGGCCGCGACGGCGAGCATCGGCGCGAGACCTGGTTCCCGCGTCCCCTTCACCGCTCCCGCGGCCGGCCAGAAGGGGCGGCTCGACGCGTGGTTGCCGGCGGCCGCCACCACGACGACGCCCAGTTCGCGAAGCCGGGTGATCCTCTCCATCAGGATCGGCGTGTAGAGCTTGTCCTCGGCCGTCTCGTGGAAGCCCCCGCACGCGAAGGTCATGACGTCGACGAAGGAGCCGTGCTCGATCGTCGCGATGATGTGGTTCAACGCCTCGTGCAATGCCGACTCGGGGACGACGCCGTCGGCGTACATGACCTTGAGCATGAGCACCCTGGCGTCGGGGGCGATCTGGCACACCAGCCCCGCCTGCATGAGGCCGTGCCCGGTGTGCGAGTCCATGATGCCCAGCAGCGGATTCGGGGGTGCGATGACCTCTTCGTAGCCGGCGAGCGGGCGCAAGGGGCCGGCTCCTGCGGCGCCGGCCTGCCCGCCGGCGCTCACGGCGCCCTGGATGACCTTTTGCGCGTCCTCGCTGACGGAGAGGAAGGAGTCGGGTGCCGTCACGGGCCGGAACCACGGATGACCCTGCGGGGGAACGCCCGTGTCCGGGATGACGAGCACGGGCCTTCGCCCGCCGATCTCGGCCTCCGGCCTGCGAGCCGGCGGTCCGGCGACGACGGTCACCGGTGTCCTCGCATACCCGTTGACAGGAGCGGCGGCGGAGCCGGGGTCGGGCACGCCGTGCCCGCTCGTGGCGGGCTCCCCGCCGATGCCCGCGCCCCCGACGCCCGCGAACGCCGAGCCCACCAGCAGGTGATCCAGAGCGATCTTGGCCAGGTACGGCTTCTTGGGCGAGGTGTCCGGAATCTCTGCCAGCGCTCTCCGCAGCACCCGAAGCGCCCGCCAGGCGTCCACCACCACGTCCTTGGCCCCTGGAGCGATCTCCAGGGCGACGGCGTGCCAGCGCGGCCGCTCGTCGTTCCCGCCGCCGGGCGGCTCACGAAGCGCCACCTTGAGGCCGATCGTCTGGAGTTGCTCGTCGATCCAGGCGAGCCCGTGCCTGCCGAGCTTCTCCCGGCGCTCCTGCTCGTCGTCGTCCTCCTCGTACATACCGTCCCTGCCGAGGACCTGGGCGGGGATCAGGAGCACGTCCGCGCGGTACACCGTGGAGTCCGGACGGCGTTCTCCCTCATCGAGCGGGGCCGTCGAGGGATCGAGAACCCTCGCTCCGTGGCGGTCGAGAAGCTCCTGTGGAAAGACCAGATCACGCCAGGTCAACCCGTGGCCTCCAGGCGCCTCGCGCTGCTCTTCGGAGCCTTCGGTCTGGTCGGGCTGTCGCTCGGGCATATCCGGCCGGAACGTTATGCGCGGCATTGGGGCCTCCGTCTCTCTCCGTCTCGGGAGATAAGGAGAGTGGTCACCTCCGTAGCGATACACGCGGCCCATAACGGAACGGTCACGATGGCCGGGGCCGTCCTGTCCGGCAGCGGCCATGTATCCCGCGTATCTCCCCGCCGTCAGCCCCCTCTTTCCCGGCGCACACGTTTCCTCGGGAAAGCAGGTCACCATGCCAGACGAACTCCAGCTTCCGGGCATCGACCCGATCCAGCGCCAGCGCCTCTACCAGGAGCGGCCGTGGGAGCTCCTCCCGTTCCTTCTGCGGCCGTGCCAGGTGAAGATCCTGATGGTCACCGACAGGGGCGGTAGCTTCGGCTCGGATTCCTTCGGGCTGTCCGCCCTGCTGAGCGCGCTCTCAGTGCCCCCCGGACCATGGGCGCGCTTCGACATCACGACCGCGAACCGGCAGAGCGATCCCACCGCCTCGCTCCAGAACTTCCGCTTCGACCGTCACGACCTGCGGGCCTACAGCCAGATCTGGATGTTCGGCGTCCAGCGGACCGGGGACCAGGACCTGGGAGAGGCGGAGCTGCGGGCCATCGCGCAGTTCATGGACGCGGGCGGCGGCGTCTTCGCCACCGGCGACCACGAGGACCTCGGCGCGGCGATGTGCCGGCGCATCCCACGGGTTCGCAGCATGCGCAAGTGGCACTGGCCGGCGCAAGGGCCGAACGGCGAGCCGGTCGCGCCGAACGCCACGGGCGTCGACCGCCACGACACCCGGCGTCCCGGCCACGACACGGTGATCGACTTCGACGACCAGTCCGACGACGTGCCGCAGCGGATCACCCCCCGGCTCTATCCGAGCTGGAGGCCCCCGTGGTCGCCGCTGCTGTGGCCCTCATACCCGCACCCCCTGCTGTGCGGGCCGCGCGGGGTCATCAGGGTCCTGCCCGACCACATGCACGAAGGCGAGTGCTACGAGACCCAGGACCTGTCGTCGAGCCTCACCTTCGACGGCTACACCACGACGGAGTACCCGTCGGGGATCGCGCCTCAGGTCATCGCGTGGGCGCACGTCAACGCCCGCACGCAGGGTGAGCCGGTGCACGGCCGCTCGTTCGGCGTCATCGGCGCGTACGACGGGCACAGGGCCGACGTCGGCAGGGTGGCGGTGGACGCCACCTGGCACCATTTCTTCAACATCAACCTGATCGGTGTTCTCGGACACCCCGACCCGATCAAGGCTCAGGGGTTCACCGCCACCGCCGCGGGCAGGGCCGCGCTGGCCGACATCACGGCCTACTACCGCAACCTGGGCGTCTGGCTCGCGGCGCCGGACACGCAGCAGTGCATGTGGTGGCGGTCGCTGTGGTGGGCACGCTGGCACGACCGCATCGTGATGAACCTGCGTCCGCGGTTCCTCACGCCGCGCGTCGCGGCGCCTGTCGGCGAGCTCGTGCGGATCGGGGCGCAGGCACGCGATGTGCTCGGGTCGGTGGCCTCGCGGTGCACGGTGTGGCGGTGGGTGGGGTGGTACCTGCTCCGCCGTCGCTACCCGGACCTGTGGATCCGCCTCGAGCGCTATCTCGACCCGTGGACGCCGTCCCCCCGGCCCGAGCCCGGCCTCGAAGGCGAGGTGGCCGTGCCCGCGCACGCGGAGCTGCTCCTCGACGCCGTTCTCGGTGGCGCCGTCCACGCCGTGGCACGGGCCTTCCCCGATCACTCGGAGGAGTCCAGGAACAGGGCGGAGGAGATCGACTTCGCCGAGCTGGTGGGCGCCGACGTCGACCGTTGCCTTGAGGCCGTCATCGCCCAGGTCGGCGATGAGGGCCGCCGCCTGGGCGAGTTCGGCGAGATCCTGCGCCACAGAGGGTGACCATCCCAGCCCGGCCGCCGGTGGGCGCCTCGCTCCCGTCTCCTCCGTGAGCAGAGCTCGGTCGCCCACCGCAGCCGGGTTCGCGGGTTTGCTCGATCTCTTGACATCGGTTGCCCGCCGCCGCGCTCACGACCGGCCCGGCGTCCGTCTCCGGCCAGAGCCTGGATCCCGTCTCCGGTCCGGGCCCGGAGCCGGTTCCGAACCCCGGCCCGTCGGCCACCCCGAGCCCGGGCCCGTCCTACAGCCCGCCGCCCGTCCCCGAAGAGCCGGCGCCTCCCCTGCCCGAAGCGCAGGCGCGGAGCATGGCGGAGGGCGGCCGGACCCTGGCGAACGTCACCCGCAACGGCGGCGCGAACATCATCCAGCTCGCCGAGCTTGAGATCTCCGACGGGGACACCAGCCCCAAGCCGCCGACGGACATGCGCACCCAGGTGGGCAACGGCCCGGCCGGCGGCTTCGCGTCCAAGCCCCGGGTCGGCTTCTCCGGGGTGAAGGCCCTGCAGTACGGGGGCAGCACGACGGCCCGGAGCGGCGGGTACGCCTACAACAAGGTCTTCGACGTCGACATCCCGGTGGCCCGGAGCACCGAGCTGTCCTACGTGGTCTTCCCCGAGTTCACCGCCGCGGACCAGCGCTACCCCAGCACGTACGTGTCGGTCGATTTGGCCTTCGACGACGGCACCTACCTGAGCGCGCTCGGCGCCAAGGACCAGCACAGGGCCGTGCTCAGCCCGCGCGGCCAGGGCGAGTCCAAGACCCTGTACGCCGACCAGTGGAACTTCAAGCAGGCGGAGATCGGCCGGCTGGCGCACGGCAGGACGATCAAGCGCATCCTCGTGGCCTACGACAGCCCGGCGGGCCTGGCCGGATTCCGCGGCTGGGTGGACGACATCAAGATCGTCACCGAGCGGAAGCGCATGCCGTACCAGGCGCGGACCCCGCACGGCGACCGCGTCGCGCCGTCGGAGTACGTGGTGACCACGCGCGGCACGCACTCGACCGGCGGCTTCTCTCGGGGCAACAACTTCCCGGCGACCGCCGTCCCGCACGGGTTCAACTTCTGGACGCCGATGACCAACGCCGGATCCACCGGCTGGCTGTACGACTACCACCGCGGCAACAACGCGGCCAACCTGCCGCAGATCCAGGCGTTCGCGGCGAGCCACGAGCCGAGCCCGTGGATGGGCGAGGCGCGGAAGGCCTGGGACGCCAAGCTCGGCGTCATCGAGGTGGAGGGTGCGAGCGAGGACCAGCGGGTGACGCTCTACTCCAACCTGTACCGCCTGTTCCTGTACCCGAACTCCGCCTTCGAGAACGTCGGCACCGCCGCCGCCCCGGTCCACAAGCACGCCGTCCAGTCCGCGACGACCGCCCCGCCGAGCACGCCGACGCAGACCGGGGCGCCTGTCGCCGACGGCAAGGTGTACGTCAACAACGGCTTCTGGGACACCTACCGGACCACCTGGCCGGCGTACGCGCTGCTCACCCCCGGCGACGCCGCCGAGATGGCCGACGGGTTCGTGCGGCAGTACAAGGACGGCGGCTGGATCTCCCGCTGGTCGTCGCCGGGCTACGCGGACCTGATGGTCGGCACCAGCTCCGACGTGGCGTTCGCCGACGCCTACCTCAAGGGCGTGACCGGGTTCGACGCCAAGGCGGCCTACGAGGCGGCGGTGAAGAACGCCACCGTCGCGCCGCCGGTCCGCAACGTGGGCCGCAAGGGCCTGCCCACGTCCGCGTTCCTCGGCTACACCTCCATCCAGTCCACCGGCGAGGCCCTGTCGTGGGCGCTGGACGGGTACATCAACGACTTCGGCATCGCGAACATGGCCAAGGCCCTCGCCGGACGGGCCACCGGCGCGGAGCGCGCGAAGTACCTGGAGGAGCACGAGTACTTCCTGAACCGCGCCCAGAACTACGTGAACGCCTTCGACCCGGCCGTCGGCTTCTTCCAGGGCAGGAACGCCGACGGGACCTGGCGCACCAAGCCGCGGACCTACGACCCGAAGGTGTGGGGCTTCGACTACACCGAGACCAGCGGCTGGAACATGGCCTTCCACGTGCCGCAGGACGGCCGGGGGCTCGCCAACCTCTACGGCGGCGCGGACGGGCTCGCCCGCAAGCTCGACGCGTTCTTCGCCACCCCGGAGACCGCCATGTACCCCGGCTCGTACGGCGGGATCATCCACGAGATGCGGGAGGCCCGTGACGTTCGGATGGGGCAGTACGGGCACAGCAACCAGCCATCCCACCACATCATCTACATGTACGACTATGCCGGGCAGCCCTGGAAGGCCCAGGCCAAGGTGCGCGAGGCGCTGTCCCGGCTCTACGTCGGCAGCGAGATCGGTCAGGGCTACCCCGGCGACGAGGACAACGGGGAGATGTCGGCGTGGCAGGTCTTCGGCGCGCTCGGCTTCTACCCGCTGCAGATGGGCAGCCCGTACTACGCGGTGGGCTCGCCGCTGTTCACCAAGGCCACGGTCCATCTGGAGAACGGCAGGAGCCTGGTGATCAAGGCGCCGCGCAACAGCGACCGCAACGTGTACGTGCAGGGGCTGGAGGTCGACGGCAAGCGCTACGACAAGACCTACCTGCCGCACGACCTGCTCGCGCGCGGCGGAGTGCTCGAGTTCGACATGGGACCGCGCCCGTCCCGCTGGGGCACCGGCAAGGACGCGGCCCCGCCGTCGATCACCAAGGGGAACGACGTCCCGACCCCGCTGCGCGACATGACCGGCAAGAACGCCGGCACACCGTCCGCGAGCGGCGACGCGAGTACCCCCGCTGCGAGCGGCGACGCGAGTACCCCCGCCGCGAGCGGCGACGCCGGCACGCCGTCCGCGAGCGCGGACGCCGGGGTGAGCGCGCTCTTCGACGACGACTCCGCCACCCAGGTCTCCCTGCCCGGCGACAAGCCGTGGATCCAGTACCACTTCACCGGCGCCGCCAAGCAGCCGGTCCGCTACTACACCCTCACCTCCGGCACCGGATCGGGGGCCACGCCCGCGGCCGAGGACCCGGCCGCCTGGACGCTCGAAGGCTCCGACGACGGCAGCCAATGGACGACGCTTGACCAGCGCGGCGGCGAGACGTTCCAGTGGCGCCGGCAGACCCGCCCGTTCAAGATCGCCAAGCCGGGCGCTTACGCGTACTACCGGCTCGGCGTGACCGGCAACGGCGGCGCGGCCTCGACCTCGCTGGCCGAGATGGAGCTGCTGAACCCGGGACCGGCCGGCACCTCGCCGCTGGCCACCGAGGTCGAGGGCGTCGTGGCCTCGGCGGGCGACACCGTGCCGCTGCCGGTCACGGTCTCGAACCACGCCCAGGATCCCGCGGCCGGGCAGGTCACGGCGACCGTCCCACAGGGCTGGACGGTCCAGCCCGCGAGCGCCGCCTTCGGTCCCGTCGCGCCCGGCGGGTCCACCGCGCTGACCTTCCAGGTGACGGTCGCGCAGGGGACGGCGCCCGGAAGCTACCCGGTCCAGATCGCCGTGACCTCCGATCACGGCCCGGTCGCGGACAGGGCTCTGGTCACCGTGCTCGGCGACACCGTCGACTTCACGCCCGGCACCGACGCCGAGACGCCCTGGCTCCTGGACGCCGGTGCCTCGCAGCTCGATGGCACGGTGTACGACGGCCGTGCCCGGTTCACCGACGGGGAGGGCGACGCGACGTACCGCTTCCAGCTGCCCGCCGGGGTCACCGGCGGCTCGCTGGTCCTGGATGTCGGCAACCAGTTCCTGGTCCAGGCGTCCACGGACGGCCAGACCTGGCGAACCGTCCTTGAGGAGCCGGCCAACGTGCGCGACCTGTCCAACCGGGCCAAGCGCACGCTCGACCTCAACGATCTGCGCGACGGCGGCCGGATCGTCCACCTGCGCATCGCCGACAGCCGGCCAGAGGACGGCTGGGGCACCTGGCTGGCCCGCGTGACCCTCACCAGCCAGAGGGGAAGCTGACCGCGCGGAAGGCGGACGGAAGGAGACCGTGAAGGGGTGCCCTCGGTGCGGGGCGCCCCTTCCGCGTCATCCGGCGGGCTTCTTGCCACCCGCGGGGGACGGAGCCCCCGATAAGCCGATCATGACGCCGAACCCTACCGGCGACCACCGGCCCCGTCGGTGGGCCGGTGACCGCCGAGCGGTATCTTCACGGCGAGCCGTTTGTCCCCAAGAAAGGCGCTCTAGTGGAGATTCGCCGTGTTTCGTTTGGCCACCCGGACGCGGTCAGGCTGAACAAAGAGGTGCAGGCCGAATACGCTCGGCGTTACCAGAGCGACGGTGACGCCACACCACTGGACCCGTCGATGTTCGAGCCGCCGAACGGCCTGTACGTCATCGCCTACGACGAGGACGGCGCCCCCCGCGCCACCGGAGGCTGGCGCGCCCAGGAAGCCGGTGAGGAGGGCTATTCGGACGGCGACGCCGAGATCAAGCGGATGTTCGTGGTGGAGGAGATCCGCGGCAGGGGACTGGCACGTCGCATCCTGGCCCACCTGGAGGCCGACGCCCGCGCGGCGGGACGCGTCCGCATGGTCCTGGAGACCGGCATCGCCCAGCCCGAGGCGATAGCGCTGTACACCTCCAGCGGCTACGAGCCCTGCTCGAAGTTCGGCTACTACCGCTTCGGCGAGAACAGCCGCTGCTACGCCAAGCCGCTGCGCTGAGAACCGGGCAGCGCGCGATCAGATGCGAGAGCCGCCCTGCCGGAGGACGGCCGGCCGCATCTCAGGACGTGCCGCCGAAGTCGACGTTCTTGGTCTCGACCGTCCCGGCCGTCCGCCCCGGCGCCTTGTGGTAGGTCCAGTACAGGTTCGTGTGCGCGATGACCTGGCCCGGCGGCGGCGCCCCCCATTCCGTCTGGTCCTCGGTCGTGTGGGCGTCGCTGACCAGGGTCGCGTCGTACCCCCTGACGAACGCGCCGTGGAGCGTCGCGCGGATGCACTCGTCGGTCTGTGCGCCGACGACGACGAGTCGCCCGGCTCCTAGGCCCGACAGCACGGTCTCGAGGGTGGTGTCCTCGAAGGCGTCGGCGTAGCTCTTCTCGACGAGCGGCTCGGCGTCGTCCGGAGTCAGCTCGGGGACGATCCGCCAGTTGTCGCTCCCCCTCACAAGCTGCTCGCCGGAGTGCTGGACCCAGACAACGGGGACCCGTTCCCGCCGTGCCTTCTCGACAAGGCCGCCGATGTTCGCGACGACCACGTCACGCTCGTGAGCCCCCTCGACGACGCCGTTCTGCACGTCGACGACGAGGAGTACGGTGTTCGGCCGGTTCTCGAGTGTGGTCATCGAATCTCCTTAAGCGGGGAGCCCGCCTTCAGGCGGGGGAGGAAACGCGGCACGGGCGGAACGGTGGCGCTGGGCTCGTGTGTCCCCCACGGTAGACCGGCCCACCGACAGTCAGCCGGTGCGAACCTGGGACCGCCCCGCCCAATGACGCGGCGCATCCTGGGGCTCAGGTTCGTTCAATATCATCCGCCGGTGGACGAAACTCCCGAAGCCCCGTCTCATGGCCAGCGCGTGCCGTTCGACCTCGCCGCCTATGTTCGCCGATCCAGAACGGGTCCCTGCTTCATCTGCGCCGTCGTCGCCGGCGACCCCGAGCAGGTGGAAGAAGTCGTTTTCGAGGACGACCATCACATCGCGTTCCTCGCTCGTTACGCGACGATGGTGGGCTACGTTCTGGTCGCGCCGAAGGCTCATCTGGAGCATGTGGTCCGTGACCTGGACGAACAGGCGTTTCTACGGTTGATGCGCGTGGTCCGCTCGGTCGCTCTGGCCGTCGAGTCCGTGGTCCCGTCGGAGCGCACCTACCTGCTCTCGCTGGGCAGCCGGCAAGGGAACGCCCATCTGCACTGGCACGTCGCGCCGTTGCCGCCTGGCGTCCCCTACGAACAGCAGCAATATCACGCCTTGATGTCCGAGAACGGAATCATCCCCTGGGAGCCTGAACAGGCGGCCTCCCTTGCTGAACGAATCCGTACGGCATTGGCCGGTGGCCTGCCCTGATTCCGCCCGGGTCAGGACCGACATGGCCGCTCTCCAGGCCGGTCAGCAACCACAGGTCCCAGAGCGGGCGCGAACGGTCGGATCGATCTCGCAGCAGTCGTTCGGCGGTCGCAAGGAGAGCGGCCTCGTCGCCGGGCGCCGGTACGCGGGTGGCGTGCACGTGACGCTCGATCGAGAAACCGGGGTCGTCCACCCACAGCGGCGGTCCGCACAGCGGGGGCGCCCGGTAGAGCACGCGCCGCAACTCGGGGACGCGGGTCAGGCGCCGCTCGAGACGGTCCCTGATCATGTCCAGGTCCAGCCCACTGGCCGGGTCCAGCAGCGGCGCCGCCTCCACCAGGCAGAGCCCGGCGACGTGCTGGGGCGCCGCCGGCCGCTCGACCCTCAGCATCATGTGATCGATGGCCGACAGGCGAGGGTACCGGCCGCCCGAGACGGGGGAGCTCATGCTGTTCAACGTGCGTCACCTCCACCTGCACAATCGGTGCTCCGACGCCGCCGCGGCAGGGCCGAACGTCCTGCGCCGAGGGTGCGAGTGTCAGATCGGAGGTCACGCGGGTCTCGTCGGAACTCGCTGACGGTCAGATAGAGCGGTGGAACTCGCCGGCCTTCACGCCGCCGATGAAGGTCCGCCACGCGGCGGGGGCGAAGAGGAGATTGGGGCCGTGGGGGTTCTTGCTGTCGCGGACCGCGATCACCCCGGGAAGGTTGGCGGCCACCTCGACACACTGCCCGCCATTGTCCGAAGACCGCGACGATCTCCGCCACGCGGCGGTGCTCAGGTCCATTCCCGCCTCACTTCCTCGATCATTTTGAGGGATACATGCTCAGGATAGGCCCACGCCCGCACCGCTTCATATCGGTTTCGGATGGAAAGGACGAATTCGCGGTCACTCGTGATCTGTCCCTGAACCGGTGAGTCAGCGTGAATGGTGTCCGCCTGACCGTTCGGAAGCTCGGCAATCATGAAAGCTCCCGCCATCCCTGCCAAGCAGTCAGGATCGACGACTTGAATGGTGACGGCAGGGCGTTCCGCCGCCTCGAGTAGGTAGCCGAGTTGCTCTCGCATCACCTGCGGGCCGCCGACGCGGCGGCGTAGCACGCCTGCGTCGATGAGGACCAGAACCAGAGGGGGATCCTCTCTGTCAAGGATTCCCCGGCGGCGCATACGGGCCTCGACCTGTTTCTCCACCTCCTCGGGAGTGGCTCTCGGGCCACGACTGAAGAGGTGCCTCGCGTAGGACTCGGTTTGCAGGAGGCCGGGTACCAGGAGGGGATCCCAGGAGCGGAGGACGAGGGCCGTAGGTTCTATTTCCTCGACCCAGTTTCTGAACCAGATAGGCCCACCGGAGCGGGCGACGATATGCCGGTACAGCCGTATGAAGTACGTACTGCCGTCTGATCCGAAGAGGCGATCGAGGCGTTCGGCGTCGGACTTCGACGGTGTGCGGGTGGCGGCTTCCAGGCGGCTGATCTGGGTCTGGGTGCAGCCCAGCCGGGAGGCGACGGCGGCCTGGGACAGTTGCGCGGCCTCGCGCAGGCGGCGCATCTCGGCGCCGAAGCGCACGCGGGGGGAGTCTGGGCTGGGAAAGGGTTCGACGCTCATCGCGTTCCTCCCGAAATAGAGAAAAACGGACCTTTCACCTCGAGATGCGATACCGGACGCTGGTTTCGATAAACCTTTGCCCGTCATTAGCGGTCATCCGCTGGGGTGCCGATCCGGTCATGGATTCATCGCTCACGGGGGCAATCTAAGCACACGTCTTCTTCGTCCGGCAGGACGGGAAAAGAAAAGCGATCCGGCATTCCACGAATCAGGGACGGGACCAGTGATGCGTGATCGAAAGGGTGGCCTTCCGTGCCCCGGCGGCCTTTCCCGAATGGTTTCGGAGGGCACCGGGACGCCTGGCGCGGCGCCGGCCCGACCGTGCCGGGCCCCGGCGGCGACGGGGGAGCGGTACACCCATCTGGCACGGCTAGGCCGGGACCTGCGGGCTCTCGGGGTGCGTACCTCGGTGGTGCTGCTGTCGGACACCGGCGAGCCGGTCCTTCAGGTCTGGTCGGCGGCCGGGACCCTGGTACGGATCACGGTCATCCGGCGGCAGCGCGGGTGGGTGTACTCCTGGCGGCCGTGGTGGGCGCGCCTGTGGCGCCGAGGAGAGTACGTGTGCGCCCAGGCGGACAACGCGGCCGACATCGTCAAGTCCGCGGTGATCGCATGAGGATGGACGAGCAGGTCGTCCGGCATGGCGGCGCGTTGCCGGCGGATGGCTGGAGCCGCGGCTTCCCCGGCGAGGAGGCCTCCGTACCGGCGGCACGGGCCTGGGTACGGGAACTGCTGGCCACCCGGATCGCGGCCACCGCCCTGGACGACGTCCTGCTCCTGCTGAGCGAGGTGGTCACCAACGCGGTGGCCCACTCCGACTCCGGATGCGTGGTGGACGGGCTGGTGACGGTGCGCGTGGCGCGGGTCTCCGAGGCCGTCCACGTGGAGGTGACCGACGCCGGCTCGGCGACGTGCGCGCCGGTCGCCCGGGTGGCGGAGCCCGACAGCGACGGCGGCCGGGGCCTGTGGCTGGTGAACCAGATCGCGACCGCCTGGGGCTCGTCCTGTCCCGACGGCGGGGCGGGCAGATCGGTCTGGTTCCAGGTGTCTTTGGCCTTCAGTGACGATCGGATGCAATGAATCTGACTGAGTGTAATGCTACATTTACTCTGGGTATAAAGTAATAAACTGCGCGCTGCTGGGTTCCAGGTCTGGAGCAGCCCGACCAAGAAGATCCCCAACCATGTTTCGGTGATGCCGCTGGATGGAACCGGACCGCGGACAGATGGTGACAGCGACAGGTTCGACGGATCCTTCGAATCGACCGACTGGAAGGAAGGCCACTTGTGAGCGACCTGATCCAGCTACTTCACCAGCTCGGACGGTAAGGTCTGCCGGCCGTCCATGTTTGTCCGGTACGCGTCGGCGGACAGCCGGCGGCCCAACCGTTCGTAGACACCCGGGTGCTCACCGTGGCCGGGCAGGACGATCACTGTCCCGCAGGGTGCCAGAGGTGGCGTCTCGTCCCATGCCGGTACGGCGAGCCGGGCCGGTTCAGTGTTCGTCGGCGTGGCCGTCCGTTCGGTCGTTCCAGGTCAGGTCGGGGAGGTTGACCACGATGGCCTCCTGCGTGGTCCGGGCGATCACCACGACGGCCTCTTCCTCGGTGCCGGGGTTCTCCTCGCGGTGCGGGACGTAGGGTGGCACGAACACGTAGTCGCCGGGCGACGTGGCAATCCGCATTTCCTCGCCGCGCTCTTCGTCGAGGAAGACGAAGGTAGGGTGGCCGCTCACCACGTAGATCGCTGTTTCGGA
Source organism: Sphaerisporangium perillae (assembly GCF_023276435.1). Taxonomy (GTDB): domain Bacteria; phylum Actinomycetota; class Actinomycetes; order Streptosporangiales; family Streptosporangiaceae; genus Sphaerisporangium; species Sphaerisporangium perillae. Next base: position 71,646 of record NZ_JALLPO010000040.1, on the reverse strand, counting down.
GTGCCCATGGTGGTGGTTGCCGGAGTTCGTATCGGCGGGCACGTGAGTCTGCCCCATCCACAGGTTCCGCGCGCCGACCGTCGTGCCGCTTACGGCCTCCAGTCGCCGCATGCCGGAGGTCTGCGCGGTATCGGATCGGAGGTGGTCGGGAGCGATGTGGTGCAGCCGCCGGTGGAAGGCGTCGTGCTCGTGGGGGGAGTCGGGGGTATGGGTCATGCCGGTTCTCCTGTCCGCGTGCGGTAGTCCGGGACGGTGACGGTCCGTCCGCCGTGCATCGCTGATTCATGCCTGCAGCTGCCGGCTGGCCGGAGCTGAGCCCACCTCTCAACCGGACATGGCCGCGCGCAGACGGTCCGCGTACGCGAGGAGCATCTCCTCGCGCCCGGCGGCACAGACGAGCTGGGCACCGACCGGCAGGCCGCCGATGGTTCCGGCTGGGACGCTCAGCGCGGGCAGCCCTGCGAGGTTCCAGGGGCTGGTGAGCGTGAGCAGGGCGTCGCGGACCGGGACGCGGGAGCCGTCGATGTCGATGTCGAGGTCGCCTACCGGCGGCGCCAGGACGGCGACGGCCGGAAGCGCCAGCACGTCGTACCGGTCGAGCAGCGCGGCCGCCTGCCGCCGGAATGACGCGCGGGCCTCAACCGCGCGGACGTAGTGCCAGCCGGGGATCTCGCCGGCATGGTGCAGCCGGTCGAGCACCACGGGGTCGAACAGCTGCGGTGACTGTGCGACTCGGTCGGCGTGCACCGCGTACGCCTCGCTGCCCTGGATCGCCGAGTACACCCGGTACAGCTCGGCGACACCGGGAAGCGCGATCTCCTCGCTGTCGGGGAACGCGGCTTTGACCAGGCTGGCTACGGCCGGGTCCGTGAGGGCCGGGTCCGTGAGGGCCGGCGAGTCCGTGACCAGCCAGCCGACCCGGAGCGAGGACGCGTCTGCGGCGACGGGAGCCGGCGCCAGGCCTGCCAGCACGCGATAAGCCACCCCGCAGTCCTCGGCCGTGCCGGCGAGCACTCCCACGTGGTCGAGAGAGGACGCGAGCGGGAAGACCCCGTCGAGCGGGACGGCGCCGTACGCGGGCTTGAAGCCGACCACGCCGCAGAGCGCCGCCGGGATGCGCACCGAACCACCGGTATCGGTGCCGACCGCGAGGGGAACCATGCCCGCCGCCACGGCCGCCGCGCTGCCGCCGCTGGATCCACCGGTCATCCGCGCCGTGTCGTGCGGGTTGCGCGAGGGACCGTTGTGGGATCGGTCCCCGGTGGGGCCGTACGCGAACTCTTGAGTGGTGGTCTTGCCCACGATGATCGCGCCGGCCTCGCGAAGCCGGCGCACGCAGGTGGCGTCCCGGTCGGGGATGTGGCCGGCGAAGTGAGCGGAGCCCATCTGGGTCGCCATCCCGGCAGTCTCGATGATGTCCTTGACCGCGACCGGGATCCCGTGCAGCGGTCCCCGGTAGACGCCGGCCACGCGTTCGGCGTCCGCCTGCCGTGCGGCCAGGCGAGCGCCTTCGGCGTCGACGGTCACGAAGGCGTTGAGCGGCCTGTCGAGCGAGGCGATCGAGTCGAGGGCATGATCGACCAGGTCGGCGGCGGACAGGACGCCGGCGCTCATGTCACGTCCGAGGTCGGCGACCGTACGACCGGAGAAGAACCCGCGGGGACGGACGCTGGTCACGTCGCCTGCTGGCAGGGAACGGGCCATGGGGCGGCCATGCTGAAAGTTGCACACACTGTCACGAGGAGCACATTATCGGATAATTCACCACTAGAGGGTGAAACATGCCTGAATGGGCGTGTTGGTGGGGTAGTGACCCGTCTTGGAGTACGGGAGGCCGCCGATGACGAGGAAGCGAGCCGCACATCCGACGGATCTGTCCGATGCCGAGTGGGAGGCCCTTGCCCCGCTGGTTCCGCCGGCCAAGCCGGGCGGGCGTGGCGGTGAATGCTTGGCTGTTCGCCGTGCGGGTCGGACGCCCCGGGGCCCGGCGGCGCGCGCCCGCGAGTGCCGCACCGCCTCAGTCTTGATCCATTTCAGCAGGTCCTTGGTCGCCCCGGCGCCGTCGGCCCGGAAGATAATCTTGCGCCGCCAGTGGGCCGGCAACTGGGCGACGCGCCTGGCCGAGTGGCCGGGGGGGCTCAACGTACGGCGGGCCCGGTCGGAGTGACCGGGCCCGCCTTTGCGGTGCGCGGGCCCGGCGCGGGAGTGGGTACCGGGCCCGCTTCGTGGTTACTGGACGGTGATCTTGTCTACTTCGATGGTGATGCCCTTCACCTCAGGGGTGGAGGTCGCGGTGGTGATGGAGCCGACTCCGGAGGAGACGCCCTTGACCTTCATGGTGTAGGTCAGCTTGCCGCCGGGAGCCCCGGGGGTGCTGCTGACGCGGTAGTCCTCGACCGGGGGTCCGGAGATCTGGCCGCCGGCGGTGCCGTCGGAGTTCTCGGCGCCGACGGTCAGCCCGAACGACGCCCCGGGGTCACCGGGGAGGTTGCCCGGGTCGTAGGCGTAGGTGATGTCCTCGGCGCCGTCGACGCCGATCCACTGCTGGAACACCTTCAGCGCGGTCTCCCCGTACAGGTGGACGCGCCACTCGATGACGAGCCAGGTGGAGACGCCGTCGGTGAGCGTGCCGGCGTAGATGCCGGGCGCTCCGGTGCCGTCCAGGTCCGTCCAGTAGCTCGCCAGCACGTTGTTCGGCGCCGCCGGGTCCGGCAGGGTCTGCGGCAGGTACGAGATGTCCGCCGACCCGGAGGTGCCGCCTGCGACGGTGTAGCCGTCGGAGACGATGCCGATCCGGCTGTAGCTCTTACCGGCGTAGGCGAAGGGGGGGACGTTGAAGTTGACCGACTCCTCGTCGCCGATCGGGACGGGGGTGATCCCGAACAGGTCCAGCGGCAGGTAGCCGGCCGGGCCGGTACCCGGAGCGATGCCCGGCTTGTCCGGCTGCCGTGCCTGGAGCGTGGTCTTGGTCGTGGCGATCTGGCTGCCGACCTTGGTCGCGCCCGTCACGCTGTTCAGCCGCAGCTTCGCGTCGAGCGTGCTGAGCGCGGTGACCTCGGTGTCCTTCAGGGTGGTGTTCTCGACGGTGACCGTGCAGGTCGACTCGCCGGTGTTCTTGGCGATCGTGCTCGGGGCGCAGGTCTGGTCGACCGGGACGGCGCCCTCCTGCCGGTGGAACGCCACGGGAAGGTGCAGGTTGCGGCTGCCGCCGGCCTGCTTGAGGTTCACCTGTCCGAAGTACTGCCCGTCGGGCAGGTCCGGCGCGGTGATCACGATGGTCAGCTTGACGCTCTTGCCGGCCTTCACGCTGAACGCCGGCGGAAGCACCGCGATGTCGGCGCCGCTGGGCGCGGTACCGGAGGCGGTGAAGTTCAGCGTCTTGCCGCTGACGTTGGTGAACGTGCGCTTGGCGGTGATGACGCCCGGCATGACGGGCGCGTTCACCGAGGGCAGGTTCAGGTCGATCCGGTTCAGCGGGTCGGCCGCGGACAGGGCGTAGTTGGCCGCGGTCTCGTCCAGGGTGAGCCCGGGGTCGCCGGCCTTGGTGAGGTCGATGCGGCCGCCGCCGTAGTCGAACGGGTCGGCGGGGGTGACCCGGTCCTCCTTGGTGACCGAGGTCTTGGCGGTGGTCTCCAGGGCCGACTTGACCTGGCCCGGCGTCCAGTCCGGGTGCAGGGCGAACAGCAGGGCGCCCGCCCCGGCCACGTGCGGGGAGGACATCGAGGTGCCGGCGATGACCTGGTACAGGTTCCCGGGCGGGCCTTCGAGAGGAGACTCCGGCGTCGGGGTCTGCCCGGCGAGGATGTGCAGGCCGGGCGCGGTGACGTCCGGCTTGAGGAAGTCGCCGCCCGGTCCCCGCGAGGAGAACGTGGTGATGGCGTCGCCCTGCCAGGTCGTCTTGGTGCCCTGGGTGAACTTCGCGGTCGCGCCGGGGTTGGCGGCCAGGAAGTTCAGCAGGGTCGTGCTGTCGGGCTGGTCGATGTGGACGGTCGGGAGCCAGTGGTTGTCGGTCATCACGTCGAGCGGCGTCGCGTTGTACAGCAGCATCCCGGCCGCGCCGCCCTGCTTGACGTTGAAGCCCTTGAGCACGCGGTTGGGCCCGCGCTGGCAGACGACGATCTTGCCGGTGAACAGGCCCGCCGGGGCGGGGTTCACGCACAACGGGTCGGAGTACGGCGCGGCGGCGGCCGACACCACGGGGAGCGGCGCGGCGATGCCCTGCGTGATCGAGGCGCCGGAGACGGTGGCGGTGGCCCCGCCGGTCCCGGTCAGCGTCACCGTGGAGCGGAACGTGCGGGTCTGTGTGGAGGCGGCGACGGTCGTCACCCACGGGCCCGCGTGGTCGGTGGTGCTCGCGCCCGGTCCCGAGTTGCCCGCGGAGGCCGACACGAACACCCCGGCCGCGTAGGCGTCCAGGAACGCCAGCTCGACCGGGTCGCTGTACGGGTCGCCGCCGCCGGAGATCGAGAAGTTGATCACGCGGACGCCGTCGAGGATCGCCCGGCCCACGGCCGCGGCGGAGTCCGACGGGAAGCAGCCCTCGGCGCCGCAGACCTTGTAGACCGACACGGCCGCGGCCGGGGCGATGCCGTGGATCGGGCCTCGGCTGATGCCCAGCGGGTTGGCGTCCGCGACGGGGCCGCCGGCCGAGGTGGAGGCGGTGTGGGTGCCGTGGCCGTTGGAGTCACGGGCGCTGTCGGGGTAGACCTCGCCGCCGAAGACGACGTTGTAGGTGTCGAGGAACGGCCTGCCGCCGACCAGCTTGTTGTTGCAGGTGAACGGGTCGCTCGCGGGCGTCAGCGGGTTGTCGCCGAAGTTGCAGACGCGGGGTGTGCCGTCCTTGGTCGGCGGGGGAGCGGGCAGGCCGCCCGGGTCGGCGAAGGACGGGTGCTCCGGCCAGACCCCGGAGTCCAGGCTGCCGAAGATCACTCCCTTGCCGGAGGAGGAGCTGCCGCCGAGCTGGTTGTAGATCGTCGGCGCGCCGATGAAGTCGGGGCTGCTGTCGGTCAGCGGATGCTGGAGCTCGTCCTTCTGCACGGCGGCCACGCCGGGCAGCTTCAGCAGCTCCGCCGCCTTGTTCGCCGGGACGCTGAGCGCGATCCCGCCGTAGACGGTACGGAGCTTCTGGCCCGCCTTCACGCCGGGGACGCGCTTGCCGAGCTCGCCGAGGAAGGCGTTCTCGACGCCCTCGATGTGCTTCTGGTACTGCTTGGCGGCCGCGCTGTTGACGTCGAGGCTCTTGCCGGTCACCGAGGGGCTGGTGCCCTTCAGGTCGTCCACCCCGCCCTTGTAGGCGGCGAGCGAGTCGTAGTCGAGCTTCACGACCACGTTGACCGGCTTGGTGGAGGTCGCGGTGAACAGTGACTGGTCGCTCTTGGCCAGCTTGCCGCTCGGGGACTTGGCCCCCTGGACACGGTCGGCGGGGGTGAGCGGGGTGGCCTTCCATTTGCTGGTCGAGCCCGTCGCCGGGGTCGCCGAACCGGTCGACGGCGTCGGCGAGGGATCCGCGTGCGCTGGGACGGCCGGGCTCATCGCGGCGACGACGGCGAGGGTCGCGCCTACCGCCGCGACGCGGCGTGCTCGGGATAAGAAAGCGTGCGGGGGATTGCTTGGCACGACACCTCCAGGAGAACCACCGGGACTCGCCGCCCGGCGGGCATGGAGGAGCCGCGTCACCCGCGAACAGGCACGGGGAAGGGACCCACCCTCCCCCTCGGGCGACACGAGGATGGAGACCCGCGTGCGGGTGACCAAACTCAGACGGAGTCTAGATGTGCGCCACTTTTCCGCCTAGATCATGCTGCGTGACGACTGGAGGCAATATGTGACCAAATATGGACTTAGAACGGTTAAATGGTGTGGTCGCCGCAGTTAGGAGAACGTTCCAAAGTCGTGCGCGTAGAATCACGGGCGTGAAGCTGAAGCTTGATCTCCACGACATCTACAACAGGGGCGGCGAGATCGACCGGGCGCTGCGCGGGATCATCCAGGAGGCGGTGCAGAAGAAGGCCACCGAGGTCGAGATCATCCCGGGCAAGGGGTCGGGCCAGCTCAAGAAGAAGGTGCTGCGCTTCCTCGACCAGAAGGAGATCAAGGCCCTCTACCACCGCATCGACAAGGACGCCAAGAACCACGGCCGCCTGTTCGTGTACTTCAGATGGAAGTGACTGCGCGTGTGCCGATGGCGAGCCTGTGAGCTGCGAGTTTGGCCGCCAGGAACTCAACGGTGTCCCGGTTGATCTCGACATGAACAGGTGCTGGAGTGGGTTCGTGTCGAACAGCGCGGGACCCGTACAGCGTGTGCCGTTTTTGTGATCCACGGTGGTTATCGTGCCGAGGGTGACCGAGTCGGATGGCGAACTCATCAGCGGGCGATACCGGCTTCTTGAGCCGGGCGGCGCCGGAACGTCGGGACCGAGGGCCCGGGTAGCAGCCAGGTGACCTCTCCCGCTGCGGCAGCGCCGCCCCCCGCCGCGGATCGGCGGCTGACCCGGCGCCGTGCCCTGCTCCTGGCCGGATTCGGTGCCCTCACCGCTATCGGCGTGCCGGTCACGATCGCCTTCACCCGCACCACCGACCCAACACCGGCCACCCTCACCGGCCACACCGGCACTGTCTGGTCGGTGGCCTTCAGCCCGGACGGCAGAATCCTTGCCACCGGCAGCCGCGACGGCACGGTGCGGTTATGGGACGTGGCCGGCCGCGAAACCGTTGCCACCCTCACCGGCCACGCTGGCTGGGTCACCTCGGTGGCCTTCAGCCCGGACGGCAGAATCCTTGCCACCGGCAGCGACGACGGCACGGTGCGGTTATGGGATGTCGCCGGCCGCGAAAGCGTTGCTACCCTCCAAACCGGCTGGGTCTTCTCGGTGGCCTTCAGCCCGGATGGCAGAATCCTTGCCACCGGCAGCGACGACAACACGGTGCGGTTATGGGATGTCGCCGGCCGCGAAAGCATTGCTACCCTCCAAACCGGCTGGGTCTACTCGGTGGCCTTCAGCCCGGATGGCAGAATCCTTGCCACCGGCAGCGACGACGACACGGTGCGGTTATGGGATGTGGCCGGCCGCGAAAGCACCGCCACCCTCACCGGCCACACCGGCGGGGTCTTCTCGGTGGCCTTCAGCCCGGATGGCAGAATCCTTGCCACCGGCAGCGACGACGACACGGTGCGGTTATGGGATGTGGCCGGCCGCGAAAGCACCGCCACCCTCACCGGCCACACCGACTCTGTCTACTCGGGGGCCTTCAGCGTCTACTCGGTGGCCTTCAGCCCGGACGGCAGAATCCTTGCCACCGGCAGCGACGACGACACGGTGCGGTTATGGGATGTGGCCGGCCGCGAAAGCACCGTCACCCTCACCGGCCACACCGGCGGGGTCTACTCGGTGGCCTTCAGCCCGGACGGCAAAATCCTTGCCACCGGCAGCGACGACAACACGGTGAAGTTGTGGCCAACCCGCTGACCCAGCCACCGCTTGTGGTCGGCGGCCGTCCGGCAGGAACGGGCGCAGCGCGGAAGCCGCATCGGGAGCATGGGTGTCACGTGCTGCGGCATACCGCGGCGTCGGCCTGGCTGGGCGCCGGCGTCGACATTCGCACTGTGGCGGAGTACCTCGGCCACGAGGATCCGGGTTTCACGCTGAGGACGTACACGCACCTGATGCCGGACGCCGCAGACCGGGCTCGGAAGGCCATGGACGCGTTCTTTGCCGACAAGATCGAAAATGGGTCGAGTGCCCCGGCTGTGCACTCTGGGGGGACGAAATGAGCGTCTACCCTGGTCGTCGCTCTGGGCGCATACTTCAGATGGAAGTAGGACCGGCGATCGGTGGCATCAGGGGCCGGTGACCCGCGGACGCCGGTCGCCGGGCGGCCGGAGGCGTCGACGTTCGCGCATGGGCGGCGCTACCGGCCCAAAAGGGGCGAACTACGCTGGCCACAGTCATGATCAGCTGGAAAGGGGACGCGGTGGCGGAGAACGCCGGCTACCAGGAGATCACATCGGCGGCCGAACTGCGCGAGCTTCTCGGCGAGGTGAGGCCGAGGGCGGTCACCAAAGAGCGCGTGATGCTGCATGAGCGCGACAGGGAGTGGCTCGCGGCCTCCCCGTTCTGCCTGATCGCGACGGCGGGCGCCGACGGCGACTGCGACGTCTCGCCCAAGGGCGACCCGCCCGGGTTCACCCGCGTCCTCGACGCGACCAGCATCGCCATCCCCGACCGCCCCGGCAACCGGCGCGCGGACGGCTTCCTGAACGTCCTGGCCAACCCGCACGTCGGGCTGGTGTACCTCGTCCCGGGGCGGAACGAGACGCTGCGCATCAACGGCAGGGCCCGCCTGGTGCGTGAGGCGCCGTTCTTCGACGAGATGATCGTCAAGGGCCACCGGCCCGCCCTCGCCATGGTCGTGGAGATCGAGCAGATCTTCTTCCACTGCGGCAAGGCGTTCATGCGCTCGGCCCTGTGGAAGCCCGAGTCGTGGAACCCCGATGTGCTGCCCTCGCACGCGCAGATAGTCAAGAGTGTCCAGCAGACGCAGGAGACCATCGAGGAACTGGAGCAGTACTACGGCGCCCAGTATGAAACCCGCCTCTACCGCGCCTGAAGCCGCCATGAGCGGGGGGACCTGAAGCCGCCATGAGCGGGGGGACCTGAAGGCCTCCACGAGCGGGGGAACCGAAAGCCTCCACGAAACGGGGGATGCCTGAAGCCTCCGCAAACGGAGGAAGCGGTCGGCCATGCGCAGGGCCGGGTCCAAGCGCCGCTCAGCGGGGAGTGGCGCCGCGAGGCCAAAGGCGTTCAGGCGTTCGATCGCTTCCTCTCTTTCGATGGTAACCCGGGAATAGGAAGCCGCGGCCCCAGTCCGAGCATCGGCGCGGCCAGGCCGATGACCAGGGCAGACACCGGGACGATCCAGGTGACCGGGTGCGGGGAGGTGGCGACCGGCCAGTCCCACAGTGACCCGCTCCCGGGCCCACCGCCCAGGAGTATCGCGGCGATCAGGTAGGCCGCCAGGCCGACGCCGTTCACAAGCTCACCACCGGTCTGGCGCGTGAGTACGGCACGGTGGTGGTCGAAGACCTCAACGTGTCCGGCATGATCCGCAACCGGCGGCTGGCCCGCGCTTCATCGCCGGGAGTGGCCCGGAGATGTGAAACGGACGTCGAGCTGACCGTAAGACCCCGCCCAGCGGGGCAGGTGGCTGTGAAACGTCTACCCTGCATCACCCCACCAGGGGCGTATAAGACAGGGACCTTCCCCCGCAACGGGCGAATCACCGAGACCCACTGATGTCTCGGTGAACGGTAGCGTGACGGCTGGATCGGGTCGATCCTGTGGAGGCGGTACGAGAAGCCTAGAAGGAGGCGGCATGACCCAGGCCGACGGTACGGCGGTGTTCCGAGCGGCTCGCGACTTCCTGGTGGCCCATCACGACGACTACATCACCGCCTACGAGAAGTTCGAGTGGCCGGCGCTGACCGACTTCAACTGGGCTCTCGACTGGTTCGACGCGATCGCGGAGGGCAACGACGACCCGGCGCTGTGGATCGTCGAGGAGGACGGGTCCGAGCAGCGGCTGTCCTTCGCCGAGCTGTCCCGCCGTTCGGGCCAGGTCGCGAACTGGCTGCGCGCCCAGGGTGTGCGGCGCGGCGACCGGCTGGTGCTGATGCTCGGCAACCAGGTCGAGCTGTGGGAGACGATCCTGGCGGCGATGAAGCTGGGCGCGGTCCTGATCCCCACGACGCCGCTCCTCGGACCCGCCGACCTGCGCGACCGGGTCGAGCGCGGCGGCGCGCGGCACGTGGTGGCCGGCGCGGGCGGCGCCGCCAAGTTCGACGGCGTCCCCGGCGACTACACCCGGGTCGCCGTCGGCGGGCCGGTGGAGGGCTGGCTGGACTACGCCGGCGCCTACGGCGCCGACCCGGCCTTCGTGCCGGACGCCCCGACCGCCGCCGACGACCCGCTGTTGCTCTACTTCACCTCCGGGACGACGGCGCGGCCCAAGCTGGTGGAGCACACGCACGCCTCCTACCCGGTCGGCCACCTGTCCACCATGTACTGGATCGGGCTGCGCCCCGGCGACGTGCATCTGAACATCTCCTCGCCGGGATGGGCCAAGCACGCCTGGAGCAACGTGTTCGCCCCGTGGAACGCCCAGGCGTGCGTGTTCGTCTTCAACTACACCCGCTTCGACCGGGCGCGGCTGCTGCGCGAGCTCGACCGCTGCGGGGTCAGCGGCTTCTGCGCCCCTCCCACGGTGTGGCGGATGCTCATCCAGGCCGACCTGAGCGGGCTGCGCACCCCGCCGCGCAACGTGGTGAGCGCGGGAGAGCCGCTCAACCCCGAGGTAATCGACCAGGTCCGCGCGGCCTGGGGCGTGACGATCCGCGACGGCTTCGGGCAGACCGAGACCACCGTGCAGGTGGCCAACACCCCCGGCCAGCCCGTCAAGCCGGGAGCGATGGGACGCCCCGCGCCGGGGTACCGCGTCGTCCTGGTCGACCCGCTCACCGGCGAGCCGGCGGACGAGGGCGAGATCTGCTTGGACCTGGCGCACCGCCCGCTCGGGCTGACCGCCGGCTACCACGGCGACGCCGAGCGCACCGCCGAGGCCATGGCGGGCGGCTACTACCACACCGGCGACATCGGCTCGCGGGACGCCGACGGCTACATCACCTACGTCGGGCGTACCGACGACGTCTTCAAGGCGTCCGACTACCGCATCTCCCCGTTCGAGCTCGAAAGCGTGCTGATCGAGCACGAGGCGGTCGCCGAGGCCGCCGTCGTCCCCTCGCCGGACCCGGTGCGGCTCTCGGTGCCCAAGGCGTACGTCGTCCTGGCGGCGGGATGGCAGCCCACGGCCGCGACGGCGGAGGCGATCTTCGCGCACTGCAGGGAGCACCTGGCGCCGTTCAAGCGGGTGCGGCGGCTGGAGTTCGCCGAGCTGCCCAAGACGATCTCCGGCAAGATCCGCCGGGTGGAGCTGCGCGACGGCGAGCGGATCAAGCACGCGGAGGAGGACGACCGCCCCGCCGGCGAGTACCACGACACCGACTTCCCCCGCGCCGAATCCGATCGAGGCCGGCCGGCCCCGACCAGCTAGCCGAACCCGACGGCCGCGACCTTGAGCGGCTTCACGAACGAGCGGGCCGTGGCAGAGCGCGACAGGCTTGCCGGCGTCGATGAAATGCCTGACGAGGTGCGGCCGTGGAGTGGCGGATCGGCGTCCAGCCATGGAGAGAGTGCGGTCGTGGAGTGGCGGATCGGCGTCCGGCAATGGAGAGAGTGCGGTCGTGGAGTGGCGGATCGGCGTCCGGCAATGGAGAGAGTGCGGTCGTGGAGTGGCGGATCGGCGTCCGGCCATGGAGAAAACCCGTCGAGTGAGTCATCCTGATGAGGCGGAGCCTCCAACGGAAGGACCCTGCCTTGCGGCGACCACGCGATGCCACCGAGCTACGGCGTCAGCCGTGCCCTTTCCGGGTACGGCGCGCCGACCGGCCCCGGAGGCGTCACACCTGTGTCCCGCACCGACAAGACCAAACCTCTCATCATCAAGCTCTGGCACGGCGACTTGGCCCGCCAGGCCTGTCACCGCCACAGCGGCCGCCATCCCTGCGACCTTCCCGCGAGCCTCGCCGAGGACCTCGCCGCCGCAGCCCGTGGACGCTGCTACTGGGAATTCCGCTGGACCGGAGTGCCCGACTGCTGCTGTGGGCTGTGCCGTAACGAAGGTGCCTACCGAAGCGCCCTCAGGGGCATCCGCGCCGCCGACAAGGCGCGACTGAAGCGCGGGGCCCGCGCGTGGAACTCGGGGGACGAGGCCGCGTTCGACGATGTCCTTCCCGTTCTGCGCTACCGCTACTGACCCATTCCGCGCTACCGCTACCGACAGCGGATGGCCGTCTCCGCCGGCTGCATCGCCGACCTTCGGCGATCCGATCGGCGGAAGCGGCCGGCGTTCACGTCAGGTGCCGGTCGACTTTCACGGAAGGTGCGGAAGAGGTCGACGTTGACGTCAGGCGCGGAAGCGGTCGACGTTGACGTCAGCGCGCGTCGGCGTCCGCGATCCCCGGGTCGTGGATGAGGTCGATGTCCTCGGGGTCGGCGGGGACGCCGTTCTCGGTGGAGACCTGGACGAGCAGCAGCTCGCCGGTGTGGGTGACGTGCGCCCGCATCGCCTCGGCCGCCGCCTCGGCGTCGCGGGCCTCCAGCGCGGCCAGGATGGGCTCGTGCTCGGCGGCGATGTCGGTGAGCGACCGGGAGCGGTCGACGGTGGAGGCGCCGAGCGTCATCGTGGCGTCGCGCAGGTTTTCGACGATGCCGACGAGCTTGCGGTTTGCGCCCGCGTTCAGCAGCAGGTCGTGGAAGGCGCGGTCGTGGCGCATGAAGAGCGGCTCGTCCTGGTCGCCGGCGGCGGCGCGCATCGCGGCCAGCTCCACGCGCATCGCCTCGATGAGCGCCGGATCGGCCCTGCGGGCGGCGAGGCGCGCGGCGGGCACCTCCAGCAGCAGCCGGAGCTGGAAGACCTCGGCGATCTCCTTCGGGTCGCGCCGCAGCACCCGGAAGCCCCGGCTGCGCTCGAAGCGCACCATGCCGGCCTCGGCCAGCCGGAGCATGGCCTCGCGTACCGGGGTGCGCGACACGTTGAGCTGCGCGGCCAGTTGGTACACCGAATACAGCTCGCCAGGGCGGAGCTCGCCGGAGTGGATCGCCTCGCGGACGGCCTCGATCACCTGCTCAGTGAGGCTTGACGTGCCGCCGACCGTTCGCACCGGGGGGGACCTTTCCGCTTCGACTCGACGGTTAAGGACTCTACCGCTGGAAGAGCGCCGGTAGCTCGAAAAATTGACATGCAGCATGCTACATGCCAAATTCTGAAATCTGGCGTTAACCGGGCAAGGTGGAGGAATGGTCATGAAGTTGCATGTCCTCGACTGCGGAGCCATGAGCTGCGACCTCACCTGGCTGCTGCTCAAGCCGGGCCGCACGATCAGGCCCCGGTCCGAGCGGGACAAGCCGGTCGAGTGGTACCCGTGCACCACCCACGCCGTCCTCGTCGAGACCGACGAAGGCACGCTGCTCTGGGACACCAGCTGCCCCCGCGACTGGGAGACCCGCTGGGTGCCGACCGGGCTCCAGGAGTTCTTCCCCTACGACCAGGTCTCCGACGAGCAGTACCTCGACGCCCAGCTCGGCAGGCTCGGCGTGAGCCCCGAGAACCTCGACTACGTGGTGCTGTCACACCTGCACTTCGACCACGCCGGGAACGTCCGGACCTTCGCCGGCAGCGGGGCCCGCCTCGTCTGCAACGACAAGGAGAAGGACTTCGCCTTCGGCTACGAGGGCGCGTTCACCGGGGCCCACCTGAAGGCCGACTACCAGGGCCTGGACTTCGAGACCGTCTCCGGGGACACCGAGATCCTGCCCGGGGTCACCCTCATCGAGGCGCCCGGACACACCCCCGGCACCATGGCCATGCGCGTCGACCTGCCCGAGAGCGGCACCATGATCTTCACCTCCGACGCCGTCTACATGGGCGACTCCTACGGCCCGCCCGCCACGCCCGCGGCCATCGTCAACGACCTCGGCGCCTGGTACGCCTCCGTCGAGAAGATCCGCGGCATCGCCGAGCGGACCGGCGCGAACGTGATCTTCGGCCACGACGCGGAGCAACTGCGCTCCATGCGCACTGCACCCGACGGCTTCTACAAGTGACAGGAGACGAGGCCGTGTACACCGCCCCGAGCAACCCCGAGTCCGTCTTCACCTACGGCGCGCCGATGCTGAAGTTCGGCTCCGGCGCCTCCGCCGAGATCGGCTTCGACCTCGGCCAGTACGGCGTCCGGCGCGTCCTAGTCGTCACCGACCCTGGCGTCGCCGCCACCGGCGCGCCGCAGCGCGTCGCCGACCAGCTCGCCGGGTACGGCATGGAGGCGCGCGTGTACGACGGCGCGCACGTCGAACCGACCGACGAGAGCCTGCTCGCCGCCATCGAGCACGCCCGCGCCACCGGCCCCTGGGACGCCTTCGTCGCCGTCGGCGGAGGGTCGAGCATCGACACCGCCAAGGCCGTCAACCTGCTCACCAGCAACCCAGGCGAGCTGATGGACTACGTCAACGCCCCCGTGGGCGGCGGCCGGGCCCCCTCCCAGCCGCTCAAACCCCTGGTCGCCGTGCCCACCACCACCGGCACCGGCGCGGAGAGCACCACGGTCTGCGTCCTTGACGTGCTGGAGCAGAAGGTCAAGAGCGGCATCAGCCACGTGCGGCTCCGCCCGGTCCTCGCGGTCGTCGACCCCGACCTCACCATGACCCAGCCCGCCGGGGTCACCGCCGCCGCCGGGATGGACATCCTCTGCCACGCCCTGGAGAGCTACACCGCCCGGCCCTACACCTCCTACGAGCACAAGAAGCCCGAGGAACGCGTGCCGTACTGCGGGTCCAACCCGGTGGCCGACATGTGGGCAGAACGGGCACTGAACCTGCTCGCGCGATCGTTCCGCACCGCCGTGCGGCACGGCGACGACGCCCAGGCCAGGGCCGAGATGGCGCTGGCGGCGACCTTCGCCGGGCTCGGGTTCGGCAACGCGGGCGTGCACATCCCGCACGCCAACGCCTACCCCATCGCCGGGCGGGTCAAGGACTTCCGTCCCGACGGGTACCCGCAGGAGGAGCCGATGGTGCCGCACGGCATGGCCGTCGCGCTCACCGCCCCCGAGGCGTTCCGGTTCACCTTCGACGCCCAGCCGGAACGGCACCTGCGCGCCGCCGAACTCCTCGACCCGTCCGCCGCCAAGCCGAACGACCTCACGGAGTTCCTGCCCAGCGTCCTGATGAACCTCATGAAGGACATCGGCATCCCCAACGGCATCGGCGGCGTCGGCTACACCGAGGCCGACGTCCCCGCGCTCGCCGAAGGCGCCATGAAGCAACAGCGCCTCCTCGCCACCGCCCCCCGCCCAGTCAGCGAGGACGACGTATCCGGCATCCTCACCCGCTCGATCACATTGTGGTGAGGTGACACCATGGCCATCTATGATCTGCGCTGCCAGGACGGGCATCGCTTCGAGGTCATCCAGTCGTTCACCGCGCCGCTGCCCGACTGCCCCTACTGCGGAGCCGCCACCGGCAAGATCCCCAGCCGGTTCGCGCTGGCGGGCCGTGCCGCCACGCCGCCGCCCCCGGAGATGATGCCGCAGACCTGGCGGGGCACCTACGGCGCCGACCGCGAGTACGTCGCCGGCCTTCGCCGCACCGCTGAAGCCCGCCGCGACCTGGAGGAACGCCACCCCGAACTGGCCGGCGATCGCAGACCCGTCCTCGCCCACGAGGGCCGCTACGAACAAACCCCCCTCCGCGCCGGCGACCCGTCCCCCTCTCCCGGATCAGCGCCGCCATGAGCGCCTACCTGCGGCGGGCGGGGTTCATGTCCGAGCGCCTACCCGCGACGGGCGGGGGGTTCGTTTCCGAGCGTCTGCTTTCGCCGGGCGGGATTCATTTCCCTGCGCCCACCCCCGGCGGGCGGGGTTCATTTCCGTTCGGTCTGGTGGTGGCGAGACCGGCGCCGCGGCGGCGGGACGTGGTACGGCGGTGCCGGCGCCCTCGTACGGTGGGGAGTCGGTGCAGGTTCGTGGGCGTTGGACCAGGTAGAGCTGGTGCCGAGGGAATCTGGGAATTCGGGGGAAGGGAACGATTTTGAATCCGTCCGATCTGGCTGAAGCGCTGCGGCGGGCCGGGGTGCGGGACGTCGACGCCTCGGCGAGGCGCCGAGCGGAGTACTCCTCCGACGCCTCGCTGTACCGGGTGCCGCCGGCGGTGGTGGCCTTCCCGCGAGACGCGGAGGAGGTCACCGCCGCCCTCGCGCTGTGCCGCGCGGAAGGGGTGCCGCTGACCCCTCGGGGCGCCGGCACCTCCATCGCGGGCAACGCCGTGGGCTCCGGCGTCGTCCTGGACTTCAGCCGCCACATGGGGCGGGTGAAGTCGCTGGACCCCGAGGCGCGTACCGCGACCGTCGAACCCGGCGCCGTGCTGGACACCCTTCAGGTCCAGGCCGCGCGGTACGGGCTGCGCTTCGGCCCCGACCCCTCCACGCACAGCAGGTGCACCATCGGCGGGATGATCGGCAACAACGCCTGCGGATCCCGCGCCCTCGCCTACGGCCGCACCGCCGACAACGTCCTGACCCTCGACCTCCTCACCGGAACCGGCGAACGCCTGTCCACCCCCCGTCCATCCGGCTCCCCGGCCGGACAGGACGGAACCGGCTCGCCGACGCTGGACGCGCTCCGGCGGGTGGTCGGCGAGAACCTCGCGGTGATCCGGACCGAGCTCGGGCGGTTCCCGCGGCAGATCTCCGGTTACTCGCTGGAGCATCTCCTCCCCGAGCGCGGGTTCGACGTGGCCAAGGCCATGGTGGGCAGCGAGGGCACGTGGGGCGTGCTGCTCGAAGCCGAGGTCCTGCTGGTGGAAGCGCCCGCGCGTACCGCGCTCGTCGTGCTCGGCTACCCCGACATGGCCACGGCCGCGGACGCCGTCCCCGCCCTCCTGCCGCACCGGCCGGTCGCGCTCGAGGGCATCGACGCCCGCATCGTCGACATCGTGCGGGCCCGGCGCGGAGCGAGCCGCGTACCGCCGCTGCCGAAGGGCGGTGGATGGCTGCTGGTCGAGCTCGGCGGCGACTCGGCGGCCGAGCTGCGGTCCGCCGCCGACGCGCTGATCGCGGACTCGGCGGCCGGCGACAGCCTCCTGGTCACCGACCCCGCCCACGCGGCCGCCGTCTGGCTGATCCGCGAGGACGGCGCCGGGCTGTCCGCGCGTACGCAGTCGGGCGCCCCCGCGCACTCCGGCTGGGAGGACGCGGCCGTCCCTCCCGGGCGTCTCGGCGCGTACCTGCGCGAGTTCGAGGCCCTCATGTCCGCCCACCGGCTGACCGGCCTGCCCTACGGGCACTTCGGCGACGGCTGCCTGCACGTGCGCATCGACTTCCCGTTCGACCGCACGGACGGGGCGAAGGTGTTCCGCGCCTTCCTGCTCGACGCCGCCCGCCTGGTCGCCGCCCATGGCGGCTCGATGTCGGGGGAGCACGGCGACGGCAGGGCACGCGGCGAACTGCTGCCGCTGATGTACTCCCCGGCGGCTCTGTCGGCCTTCGCCGCCGTCAAGGACGTGTTCGACCCCGACGGCGTGCTCAACCCCGGCGTGATCGTCCGGCCCGCGCCCGCGGACGCCGACCTGCGGCTACAGCCGCCACCGCCTTTCGCCAAGGGGACGGCGTTCCGGTACCCGGAGGACGGCGGGGACCTCACCGCCGCCGTGCACCGCTGCACCGGGGTCGCCCGCTGCCGGTCCGAGACCACGGGCGCCGGCATCGTCATGTGCCCGTCGTACCAGGCCACCCGCGACGAGAAGGACTCCACGCGAGGCCGCGCCCGGGTGCTCCAGGAGGCCGTGAACGGCTCCCTGCCCGGCGGCCTGCGGGCCCCTGAAGTGCGCGAGGTGCTCGACCTGTGCCTGTCATGCAAGGGATGCCGGTCCGACTGCCCGACCGGTGTCGACATGGCCACCTACAAGGCCGAGGTGCTCCACCAGACCTACCGCCACCGCCTCCGCCCGGCCTCGCACTACACACTCGGCTGGCTCCCGCGCTGGGCCCGGCTGGCGAGCCTGGCGCCCCGCGTGGCCAACGCACTGCTCCGCGCCCGGCCCACCGCCACGCTCGCCAAGCGCCTCGGCGGCATCGACCCCCGCCGGGCCCTGCCGCCGTTCGCCGAGACGAGCTTCCGCGGACACCACCCGGACCGCGGCCTCCGCCTGACACCCGTAGACCTTCTCCCCGTGAGTGGCGGTCATTCCGGGTCCGTGGATCGCCCGCCGGTGCAAGCCGACGATTCTTTACGGCGGGACCGTCCGGAACCGGCGCAGGCCGCAGGCCGCATGGCGGCCGGGGCGGGGCGGACCGTGGTGCTCTGGGTGGACAGCTTCACCGACCACTTCTCGCCCGAGGTGGCGCTGGCCGCCGTGCGGGTGCTGAACCGCGCCGGCCTGTCGGTGGCGGTCCCGCGTGCCGCGTTGTGCTGCGGGCTCACCTGGATCTCCACCGGCCAGCTCGGCACCGCCCGGCGCAAGCTCCGGCGGACCGTGGACGCTCTGGCCCGGTACGCCGAGGCGGGGACGCCGATCATCGCGCTGGAGCCGTCCTGCACGGCGGTCCTCCGTTCCGACGCCGTCGACCTGCTCGGCGGCGACGACCGCGCCGCCCGGCTCGTCGCGGCCTCGGTCCGCACGCTCGCGGAGTTCCTGACCGAGCTGCCCGGCTGGACGCCACCCGACCTGAGCGGGGTGGAGGTGCTGGCCCAGCCGCACTGCCACCACCACGCGGTGATGGGCTGGGACACCGACAGGGCGCTGCTCAAGGGGGCGGGCGCCAAGGTCACCTCGGTCGGCGGCTGCTGCGGCCTGGCCGGGAACTTCGGCGTCGAGCGCGGGCACTACGAGGTGTCGGTCGCGGTCGCCGAGACCCAGCTCCTCCCAGCCGTACGCGGGGCCGCCCCCGGCACGCTGATCCTGGCCGACGGCTTCTCCTGCCGCACCCAACTCGACCAGCTCGCCGGCGTACCCGCCCGCCACCTCGCCGAACTGCTGGCCGAGCCTCCTGGTGGCGAGGAGGGACCATGACACCGGCCGGCGGCCTCCTACTCCTACCGGCGGGAAGTGACCATGGATACCTGCCTGGGTGGCTCCCTGCCATGCGAAGATCCATCCGTACCGATGGAAACCCGTACCCGGAGCGGTGACATGGTGTCCGGCAACGTGCACCGGGTCGTCCGTTGTTGCCCGGCGTCGGTGAACATTGCTGGAGATACCGTGCCGGAGCCGGTGAGCGTTGCTGGACTCTGCATCAGAGCCGGTGAAGGCTGCTGGACACCGCATCAGAGAAGGAGGGCGTGATGGGCGCCTTACGCCGTTCCATCCGGGTCGCCAATGCCTCGGGGTTCTACGGGGACAGGGCCACCGCGTTCGCCGAGATGGTCACCGGTGGGGATGTCGACGTGGTCACCGGCGACTACCTGGCCGAAGTGACCATGCTGGTCCTGGCCAAGGGACGGGCACGCGATCCCGAGGCGGGATACGCGGCCAGTTTCCCGGCCCAGATCGGCCCGGTGCTGGGAACCGTCCTCGAACGCGGCATCAAGGTAGTGGTGAACGCCGGCGGCCTCAACCCGCGCGGGCTGGCCGACCGTCTCATCGTGCAGGCCCACGCCGCAGGCCTGGAACCACGTGTGGCGTGCGTGGTCGGCGACGACCTGCTGGGACGGCTCGGCGCGCTCCAGGACGGCGGCCACCTGCTGGCACACGCCGAGCACGGTGACCCGCTCGCCGGCTCCGGGCTGTCGCCGCTCACCGCGAACGCCTACCTCGGCGCGTGGGGCATCGTCCGCGCCCTGGAGGCGGGCGCCGACATCGTGGTCTGCGGCCGGGTGACCGACGCGGCGCTCACCGTCGGCCCGGCGGCGTGGTGGCATGGCTGGGCCCACGACGACTGGGACCGGCTCGCCGGCGCCGTCGCCGCGGGGCACGTGATCGAATGCGGCGCGCAGGCCACCGGCGGCAACTACTCCTCGTTCCTGGAGATCGACGATCTGACCCATCCCGGCTTCCCCATCGCCGAGGTCGCCGCCGACGGCGGCGCGGTTATCACCAAGCACGCGGGCACCGGGGGAGCGGTGACGGTCGGGACGGTCACCGCGCAGCTCGTGTACGAGATCCAGGGCACCCGTTACCTGAACCCCGACGTCACGACCCTGCTGGACACCCTGACCTTGCGGCAGGCGGGCCCCGACCGCGTTGAGATCACCGGAGCGCGCGGCACGCCCCCGCCCCCGTTCACCAAGGTGGCCATCACCGGCCTCGGCGGATTCGAGAACGAGATCACGCTCGTGCTGACCGGCCGCCACATCGACGAGAAGGCCGCGCTCATCGAGCGCACCGTGCAGGACGGGCTCGAGAAGTCCTGTTCGGTCACCTTCCAGCGCATCGGCACGGCGGGGCAGGACGCCGCCGGCCAGAACGCGGCCTCCTGCCTGCTGCGCATCGCCGTCAAGGGGCCGGAGGAGAAGAAGGTGGGGCGCGCGTTCTCCGGCCTGGTCGTGGGGCTCGCCCTCGGCAGCTACCCGGGCTTCTACGCCACCGGCACCCCACAGGGCGCCCGCAGCTATGGCAGGTACTGGCCGACGACCATCCCGATCACCGAGGTCCACCACCAGGTGGTCCTGCCCGACGGCACCGTGGAGGCCATCCCATGGCCCCCCACCGCCGCCCCCGACAACGAACCCGGGACCGAACCCGGGACCGAACCCGGCACCGAGCCCGGTACCGAGCCCGGTACCGAGCCCGGTACCGAGCCGGGGAAGGAGTCCGGCAACGGGCCCGTCCCCGAACCGGATGCCACGGTCGTGCGGCTGCCGCTTGGTGTGGTGGCCGACGCGCGCTCCGGTGACAAGGGGGGCAACGCCAACCTCGGCCTGTGGACGCGGGATGACGAGGCGTACGCCTGGCTGCGCGGCGCGCTCACCACGGACCGGCTGCGCGAGCTGCTCCCCGAGGCCGCGGCCCTGGCGATCGACCGCTACGAACTGCCCAACCTGCGCGCGCTCAACTTCGTCGTCCATGGCCTGCTGGGCGAGGGCGCGACGGCGACCAGCCGCTTCGACGCCCAGGCCAAGGCCCTCGGCGAGTTCATCCTCTCCCGCCACGTCGACGTCCCCGCGTCCCTGGCACAAAGGGGATCGGGAGGCGCGCCTGATCGGTGATGTCGCCCCGAGAGCCGTCGCCATTCCACCCCACGGCGTCGCCGTGCCGAGCGCCGGCCATGCGGCTCCGGCCGCCCGCGTGGCGTTCGGCCGCCCGGCCTGGACCGGATCCACCAAGGTCGCCGCCGAGCTCCGCAGCACGGGCTCCCAGGTCGCCTACCGCGTCTACGACGGCCTGGAGCACGACACTTACGGAGCCGCGACCGGCATCGACGACTGGCTTGATCCTCGTCTCAGCACCGAGGACGCGGACATGGCCCACCCGGCACCCATGCCGGTGGTGGGCCAGTGGTGCCCACCCGAGCATTTACCCGCATTCACCACGCGAAGGCGCGGCACCACCGGCCGATCAGGGCACCCTCAGGTGACTGGGACACTGACCAGGCACCACCTGATCTCGGATAAGGAGGCAGGACCAGATCCACTACGACCACCCCCAGGGCGAAAGGACACGATGCAACCCCTCCTAGGGCGTAGGGCGTGTCCTGTGTGTGGATCATTAGACCGGTTCGTAGCGAGCGAGCGAATCCTCCTCGGCTCGACGGTCATCGTGGCTCGAAACTGATTTGCGGTTCGCGGCCGGGCGGCCCAGGCTGGCAGCCGTGCTGATCAGAAAAGCGACGTCGCATGACTGGCCCCTGATGTGGTCGTTCATGGTGGGCATCGTGCGGGCGGGCGAGACGTTCTCGTGGGACCGCGGTACCACCGAGTCCCAGGCCAGGCAGATGTGGTTCCCGGAGCCGCCGGGCCATACCTTCGTCGCGGTGGACGTGGACGGAACCGTGGTCGGCACCGCGAACAGCGTCCGCAATCACCGCGGCGGCGCAGCGCATATTTCCAGCGCGAGCTTCATGGTCGATCCGGCTTACTCGGGCCGGGGTGTGGGCCGGGCGCTCGGCGAACATGTGCTGGAGCAGGCGCGCAAAGACGGCTTTCGAGCGATGCAGTTCAATGCTGTCGTGGAGACCAACACCCGTGCGGTCTCCCTGTGGAGGTCACTGGGCTTCGAGGTGATGACCACCCTTCCGGAGGGCTTTCACCATCCGGTCCATGGCTACGTCGGACTGCACATCATGTATCGACAGCTCTGAGTCACCACCAGTCTCCCGGAAACATCTGCTGGGCCGTCGCCTCCTGCGTGGGGGGCGTGCTCCGGTGTTGCTGGTGGTGCCCCATCTTCACTGGTGGTGCCCTGCCTTCATCTGCTGGGTGGAGTCGATTGCTCGGGTGGGCACCACTGGTTCACCACCGGCATGGGTGCCGGGTGGGCCGTAGTCCATGTCCTCGGTGCTGTAGCGGGCACTCAGCGAGTTGCTCGGGCCGGTGCCCGATGTCACCGTGTGGGCGTGCCGGCAGCAAGGAGCTACGGGACATTATCCGTGGGAGCACACGCTGGGTGATCAGCCGGGCGGCATCCACTTCCTCCGCATCGCGAGGTCGGCTGAATCAGATCAGCCCCGGCAAGGAGAGCTCCCTTAGGATCAGCCCACGGCGAGCGTCACGACACGAACACGGCGGGCGTCCGGATGCCTCCGATGCCTTTCCGTGCAGTGCGCGTGGCCACCCCCTCCTGTATTGCCGGAACGGAGTCTCCGTGTGGATGCCCTGAAGAAGATCACCGCTGTGTTCGTGTCGCTCGTGGTGCATGGGATCACTCTCATGTTCATCGTCTTAGGCGCTTCGATCATCTACCGAAGTCCGGGTTTCCTGCTGGCCTGGGCGGTCGGCGGCCTGCTCATCGCGATCGGTGCGCTGCTGTTTCCCCGCCCGCGCCGGCTGCCCGCCGATGCCGAGGTGCTGGCACGCTCTTCGGCCCCGGAGTTGTACGGTGTCGCGCGGCGCGTGGCGGAGGCCGTCCGCGCACGCCCGCCGGCGGCGGTGGCGGTCAGGGACCTGGAGGTGGCGAGTGAATACGTTCGCGTGGGCTGGCGGCTCAGGCCCGTCCTCGTCGTCGGACTGCCCCTCTGGCTGGTGCTGTCGGCGAGACAGCGGGTGGTGCTGCTGGCCCGGACGTACACCAAGAAGGACGATCACGGGCTGCTGATGAGCGGAGCGCTGTGGACGCTGGCGCAGTGGCGCGAGTCGCTGATGTCCGGTGGTGGGCCGCTGGAACTGCGGGAGGAGGCGCACAATCGCCTCGTGATCTCCCTGGGTGCGGAGGCGCCGCGCGGGAGCTACCAGGCCGCCGGCACTCTCGGCCGGGTGGTCGGCTACGTGCTGGGCTGGCCGGCGCTGTTGCTGGAACGGGCGCTGCTCTGGCTCGCCCGCCCGGGTGACGGCCGGGACGTTCAGGCGGGGCCGGCGCCGCTCGAGGGTGTCGCCACGGAGGCGGAGGCGGCCCGGTTGACCGAACTCATCGAAGGAAGGCGCTTCCTGGCCCCCGTGCAGGCGGCGGCACTGCGGGGGGCGACCATCTCGGAGATCCGTGAATCGACGCTGGCCCGCGCGGGCGACCTCGACGAGCGCGCCGCCACCGCCCGTCAGGGTGAGCGCCTGTTGGATCCCGCGTCGTCGGCGGCCATCGACGAGGAACTGTCCGCCCACTACGCCCGAGCGGTACGCGGCTTCGGCCTGATCTCCTGATGGCCGACGCTGATCTCGTGATGGCCGGACGGTGATCTCGGCGTGGATCTCGGGTAGGTCACATCCCGTTGAGGATCCTCGCCTTGGCCGCCTCGAACTCGGTCGGCGTCAGCGTGCCGTCGTCCAGCAGGTCACGGAGCTTCCGCAGCCGGGCGATGGGATCCTCGCCGTCCGCGGGCGAGCCGTGCGTCCCGCCAGGGGTGAACGGCCGCCCCCGTGCCACGATCACCCGGCCGCCGAACATCACGGCCGGGTCGAACGGCGCCGCCCCGGGCTCGCGGGCCGGGTAGGCGGCGCCGGCCGCGGCACGCTTGCCCGTCACCTCCGGCGCAGGTCCGAACCCCTTGAACGTGCCGAGGAAGAAGCTGAGGAGCCCGCCGATGATCGAGCCCGGCAGCACCCAGGCCCATTTCTCCGTGCCGGGCGGACACTGCCGTACGGAGACGTAGTTGCCGCCTGAAGCGCAGCTACCGCCACGGATCAGCTGATACAGCGCATAGAACGCGAACCCCAGGCAGACCAGGGAGATCAGCGCACCGATGAATACCCGGATACGGTAGGCCACAGCCCCGAACCGTACTGCAACGGCACATCGCCCGCTACGTGCTGAGATACGACGTGTTCCAGCTCGATTCCCGGCTTTCAGCCGCGGCCGCCCGAGCTCCCCGCCCCGCACGCCCTCTCCGCCTCGTACGCCGTTCCCCACCACGCACGCCGTTCCCCGCCCCCGCAGTCGGCCGGTCCGCCGAGGGCCTGTGGTCGGCGGGCTCGAAAACCGGAGGTGTGGAGATCGACGCCTCTGTTACCGTTGCCCACATGAAGCGCGCTGGTTTGACGACGACGCCGGAGAGTGTCCCGGCGCGCTGACAGATGTTCTCAGTCCGAAGCCCCGGGGCGAGTGCCCCGGGGCTTCGCCGTGTGGTCACTCGCCCCGTAGTCCGCGAGGAGACCACGATGCACGATCACCGCAAGCTCGGCCGCGAGCTCGAGCTGTTCGACACCGACCCGCTGATCGGCGCGGGGCTGCCGTACTGGCTGCCCGACGGCGCGGTGGTGCGGCACGCCCTGGAGGAGTACATCCGCGACGCCGAGCGCCGGGCCGGCTACCGGCACGTGTACTCGCCCGTGCTGGGCAAGCGGGAACTGTACGAGATCTCCGGGCACTGGTCCCACTACAGCGACGACATGTTCCCCCCGATGGATCTCGGGGGAGAGCAGGTCGTCCTGCGGCCGAGCCTGTGCCCGCACCATGCCCTGATCTACCGCTCCCGCTCCCACAGCTACCGGGAGCTGCCCCTGCGGATGGCCGAGCTCGGAGGCATGTACCGCTCCGAGCTGTCCGGAGTGCTCGGCGGGCTGACCCGGGTACGGGCGATCCAGCTGAACGACGCGCACATCTTCTGCACCTTGGACCAGGCCGCAGGCGAGGCGCGGGCGGCCCTTGAGCTGATCCGGCGGGCCTATGGCGCTCTCGGCATCCGCTCGGCCCGCTACCGGCTCTCCCTGCCGGGGCCGGGCGGGAAGTACGTCGCCGGCCCTGAGATGTGGCGGCGGGCCGCCGCCCTGCTGACCGAGGTCCTCGACGCGTCCGGCGTCGAGTACGAGGCCGCCGAAGGCGAGGCGGCGTTCTACGGCCCCAAGATCGACGTCCAGATCGCCGACAGTGCCGGCCGTGAGGCCACCTTGTCCACCGTCCAAGTCGACTTCCACCAGCCGGAGCGGTTCGGCCTGCACTACATCGGCCCCGACGGCGCCAAGCATCGGCCGGTCATGGTCCACCGCAGCATCATCGGCAGCGTGGAGCGGGCCGTCGCCCACCTCATCGAACTGCACGGCGGCGCCTTCCCCGCCTGGCTCGCCCCCACCCAGGTGGTGGTCCTGCCGGTCTCCGACGACGAACTGCCGCAGGCCGCCGCCCTCGTAGGACGATGCGCCGCCCAAGGGCTGCGCGCCGAGATCGCCGGGCCGGAGCACGGCACCCTGGGCGCCCGCGTGCGGGCCGCCCGGCTCGTGCCCTACCAGGCGGTGATCGGCGCCAAGGAGGCCGCCGGCGACCAGGTCGCCTTGCGCCTGCGCGACGGGCGCCGCCTGGACGCCGTGCCCGCCGCCGAGCTCCTGACCCGCGTCCGCGCTCTGGTCGACGCACACAGCACCGACCTGTGGGACACACCGTGAGGTGACCGCCGGGCGGCGGGGTCAGAGTTTCCGGTACTCCCTGGCTTCCTGGGCGGCGATGAGGACGGTCGCGAGCGTGGCCCCGGTGCCGGCGAGGACGGCGGCGGAGATGGCGCCCTCGACGAAGGGGACGTCGGCGATGACGATCGAATCCGGCTGCTCGAACAGGCGGGCGGTGAGCACCGAGCTGCCCAGGTCGGGGATGAGCACCACCCCGATCCCCTGGTCGACCTGCTCGATGGCGGCGGCCACCTTGTCGGCGCTGGTGCCGCAGCCGCCGTCGTCGGTGCCGCCGGCGGGCGCGACGTGGACGTGCGGGCCAGCGATCTGCACGGCCATGGCGGCGGCCTCCCGCGCCAGGGCTTCGCTGTGGGAGACCAGGACGATGCCGACCTGCTTTTCGGGGATGGTCATCCGGTCACCGCTCTGTCCAGGACGGTCATCCGGCCACCGCCGTCTCAGGGATGGTCATCCGGCGGCCACCGCGCGCAGGGCGGCGAAGATGAGCGCGGTGGAGGCGGCGCCCGGGTCCTTGTGCCCGATGCTCCGCTCGCCCAGGTAGCTGGCGCGTCCCTTGCGGGCCTGGAGCGGGATCGTCGCTTGCGCGCCCTCCTCGGCGGCGGCGAGGGCGGCGTCCAGTGCCTCTTCGGGCTTCATCCCGCCGTTCGCGGCGACCGCCAGCGCGCGCGTCGCGGGGGCGAGGGCGTCCACCATGGTCTTGTCGCCCTCGGCGGCCCCGCCGAGCCTGCGCACCCCGGCGAGCGCCGCCTCGAACGCGGCGGCCAGTTCGGAGAGCGTCACCTCGCCACCGCCGGCGGGTGCGGTGACGCCCTCGGCGCCCGGCGCAGTGGTGGTCCCGGCGTCCCCGGCCGGTGGGACGGCCCCGGCGTTCCCGGGCGGCGGGGCGTCCGCGGGTGGCGGGGCGGGCTGGGCGGCGGCGTTGAGGGCGGTGCCCATCTGGCGGAAGGCGGTGCCGTACAGGGGGCCGGACGCGCCGCCGACCTTGCGGATGAGCGTCGTGCCGGTGAGGGTGAGGACGTCTCCGGGGGTGCCCGCCGGCCTGGCGGCCAGGGCCTCGCGGACGGCGGCGAAGCCCCGGTCCAGGTTGGTCCCGTGGTCGGCGTCGCCGATCGCGGCGTCGAGCCGGGTCAGGTGGTCGCGATTGGCGGCGATGACCCGCGCCGTCTCCTCGATCCAGGCGGTGAAGAACTTGGCGTCCATGAGACTGTGGCTCCTGAAGGCGGCTGCGGGTCGTCCTGTCGGGGGTGTGCCTTGCTCGGAGGGGCGGGGCGGCCGCCGTCACCGGCCCCAGCGCAGGGCAGGGGTCTGCACGGGGGCGTCCCAGAGCCGGGTCAGCTCGTCGGTCAGCCGGCACACGGTCACCGAGAAGCCCTGCATGTCCAGGCTCGTGATGTAGTTTCCCACCAGGCTGCGCGTGGGTGACGCCCCCTTCTCCCGCAGGTACGCGGCGACCTCGGCGAACACCACGTACAGCTCGATGAGCGGCGTGCCGCCCATGCCGTTCACCATCACCAGCGTGTCGCCGGAGAGCGGCAGGTCGGCGTGGACGGCGTCCATGGCGATGCGCGCCAGCTCCCGTGCGGGTGCGGCCGGCGCGCGGGTCCGGCCCGGCTCGCCGTGGATGCCGATGCCCAACTCGATCTCGTTGTCGCTGAGGTCGAAGGTCGGCTTGCCCGCCGCCGGCACGGTGCACGGGGAGAGTGCCACGCCGAAGGACCTGCTGAGCGTGTTGACCTGCCCGCCGATCCTGGCCACCTCGGCCAGGGACGCCCCGGTCTCGGCGAGCGCTCCGGCGATCTTCTCCACGAAGACGGTCGCGCCGGTGCCGCGCCGCCCGGCCGTGTAGAGGGAGTCCTTGACCGCCACGTCGTCGTTGACCAGCACCGAGGTCACCTCGATGCCCTCCTCGGCGCACAGCTCGGCGGCCATCTCGAAGTTCATCACGTCGCCGGTGTAGTTCTTGACGATGTGTAGCACCCCGGCGCCGCCGTCGACGCCCTGGGTGGCCGTCATGACCTGGTCCGGCACCGGGGAGGTGAAGATCTCTCCCGGGCAGGCCGCGTCGAGCATGCCGTACCCGACGAAGCCCGCGTGCAGCGGCTCGTGGCCGGAGCCGCCGCCGGACACCAGCCCCACCTTGCCCGGCGTGGGCCCCTGCCGGCGGTACACGACCTTGTTGTCCCGATCGACCCGGAGGCCGGGGTGGGCCTCGGCCATTCCGGCGAGCGCGTCGGTCACGACGGAGTCCGCGCTGTTGATGAGCTTCTTCATGACCCAGACCTCGCCTTGCGTTGGTGGTCTCTCCGGCCAATCTCTCCCCGTTCGCGACTCCCGGCAAGCACCGTGCTCGTGCTCGTCGTCATCTCGATCTGGGGTGGCATCGGGCTTCCCGCCGTGGTCTACCCTCCACTCCGGATACGGCGCGGCGGTCGCGTACGGGCGAGCGGCCGTCGTCGCAGGTGCTCATGGTGGACGCGGCCGAGGGCCTGTCGAGCCCGCATCCTGATGCCCACGGCGCTGATATTCGCGGCGCCACTTCGTGGCCACCATGAGCTTCTCCGGCATCAAGTGAGCCACGGATGATGACGCAAGGCGGCCGGAGGGAGGAGTATCGGTCCGTACGAGCACGAGTGGGAGGCAAGAGATGTCGGTGTTGAGCAGTCTCGTCGACGGGATCCGGAACGGTGCGATCGAGGTGATCGACCTCACCGCGCCACTGAGCTCGGAGACGCCGATCCTCATGCTGCCCGAGCCGTTCGGCAACACGGTGCCCTTCCAGCTCACCGAGATCAGCCGGTACGACGACCGTGGCCCCGCC
The DNA here is from genome assembly GCF_023276435.1 of Sphaerisporangium perillae. Lineage (GTDB taxonomy): Bacteria > Actinomycetota > Actinomycetes > Streptosporangiales > Streptosporangiaceae > Sphaerisporangium > Sphaerisporangium perillae. Next base: position 43,237 of record NZ_JALLPO010000040.1, on the reverse strand, counting down.
TGGTACTGGAACGACATCACCACCGGCGAGCACACCGGCACCCACTTCGACGCGCCGGTCCACTGGATCACCGGGCGCGACGGCGAGGACGTCTCCCAGGTGCCGGCCGCGCGCCTGATCGCTCCCGCCGTGGTGCTCGACTTCGCCGGGCACGCCGCGGGCGACCCCGACTTCCTGCTGGAGATCGAGCACGTCAAGGCGTGGGAGAAGGCCCACGGCCAGCTGCCCGACGGCGGCTGGGTGCTCTACCGCACCGGCTGGGACAGCCGCGCCAACGACCAGGCGGGCTTCCTCAACGCCGACGAGACCGGCCCGCACACCCCGGGCATCTCGGTGGAGTGCGCGAGGTGGCTGGCCGAGGAGACCCCGATCACCGGGCTCGGTGTGGAGACCGTCGGTACGGACGCCGGAGCCGCACACTCCTTCGATCCGGCCTTCCCCTGTCATTCTTTCCTGCTCGGCGCCGGGAAGTACGGGCTGACCCAGCTCCGCAACCTCGACCGGCTGCCCGCCACCGGGGCCGTGGTCCTCGCCCCGCCGCTTCCCATCGTGGGCGGCTCGGGCAGCCCGGTCCGCGTCCTGGCGCTCGTCGAACGATGATCGTCGCTCACGCTGTCGGCGAGGTCCTGGCGGGGCTCGGCGTGAGCACCGCCTTCGGCGTGGTCGGCAGCGGCAACTTCCACGTCACCAACGCCCTGGTGAAGCACGGCGTGCGCTTCGTCGCCGCGCGCCACGAGGGCGGCGCGGCCACCATGGCGGACGCCTACGCCCGCATGAGCGGCACCGTCGGCGTCCTCAGCGTCCACCAGGGACCGGGCCTGACCAACGCGATGACCGGGATCACCGAGGCCGCCAAGAGCCGAACGCCGCTGCTCGTCCTGGCCGCCGAGGTGCTGGAGCCGCGGTCGAACTTCCACATCGACCAGAGCGCCCTGGCCGAGGCGGTCGGCGCGGTGCCCGAGCGGGTGGAGTCGGCCGTGACCGCCGTCGCCGACACCGTACGGGCCTGGCGGCTCGCGGCGGAGGGGCGCAGGACCGTTCTGCTCAACCTCCCGCTGGGCGTGCAGGCCGAGCACGTCGAGGACGATCTCACGGTCCCGTACCTCTCACCGGGGGAGCCCGCCCTGGAGCCGTCCGCCGAAGCGGCGGCGGAGCTGGCGGGGGTGCTCGCCGGGGCGCGGCGTCCCGTCTTCGTCGCCGGGCGGGGGGCGAGGCACGCGCGACGCGAGCTCGAGACGCTCGCCGACCTCACGGGCGCCCTGCTCGCCACCTCGGCCGTCGCCCGGGGCCTGTTCACGGGCAGCCCGTGGAACCTCGACGTCAGCGGCGGGTTCGCCTCGCCGCTGACCGCCGAGCTGATCCGCGAGGCCGACGTGATCGTGGGCTGGGGCTGCTCGCTCAACATGTGGACCATGCGGCACGGCACGCTGATCGGGCCGTCCACGACGGTCGTCCAGGTCGACGTCGAGGCCGGCTCCCTGGGCGCGCACCGCCCCGTCGACCTCGGCGTCCTCGGGGACGTCGCGGCCACCGCGCGGACGGTCGCCGATCTCCTCGCCGGCTCCGGCGCCGACCGTTCCGGCGGTGGCGAGAACGGTGCGGGCGGTGGCGCGGTCCGGACGCCCGCGCTGGCGGAGCGGATCGCCCGCGAGGTCGCCTGGCGGGACGTGCCGTACACAGACGGGTCCGGCGGTGGCCGCATCGATCCCCGCACCCTGTCGATCGGCCTGGACGACCTGCTGCCGGTGGAGCGCGTCGTCGCCGTCGACTCGGGGAACTTCATGGGATACCCCTCGATGTTCCTGTCCGTCCCGGACGAGAACGGCCTCTGCTTCACCCAGGGCTTCCAGTCCATCGGGCTCGGCCTGGCCACGGCCATCGGGGCCGCGCTGGCGCGCCCCGACCGGCTGCCCGTCGCGGCGCTCGGCGACGGCGGCACGCTGATGGGCATCGCCGAGTTGGAGACCGTCGTCCGCCTGGGGCTGCCCATGGTGATCGTGGTCTACGACGACGAGGCGTACGGCGCCGAGGTGTACCACTTCGGCCCGGACGGCCACGCCCTGGACCAGGTGAGATTCCCGCCGCGCGACATCGCCGCCATCGGCCGGGGGTTCGGCTGCGCGGCGGTGACCGTCCGGGAATGTTCCGACCTGGCGGAGGTGTCGCGCTGGCTGGACGGCCCGCGCGACCGGCCACTGCTGGTGCACGCCAAGGTCACCGCCGACCGCGGCTCCTGGTGGCTGGAGGAGGCGTTCCGAGGCCACTGACCCGCTTCCCGCGACACTGATCCGCTCGCCGCCGCCTCGCAGGTTACCGATGCGTAGGTTACGGTGCAGACATGGCTGAGATCGTGTACCCCCCGGTGATCGCGACGGCGCGCGCGCTGTTCAAGGCGCTCGACCTGAGAATCGACGTGAGGGGGGCCGAGCGGGTGCCGCGAAGCGGCGGAGCGGTGCTCGTCAGCAACCACATCAGCTACCTGGACTTCATCTTCGTCGGGTACGGCGCGTTCCCCTCCCGCCGTCTCGTACGGTTCATGGCCAAGAAGGAGGTCTTCGCCAACCCGGTGTCCGGGCCGCTGATGCGGGCGATGCACCACATCCCGGTGGACCGGTCGGCGGGCGCAGGAGCCTACGGCCGGGCGGTCGCGGACCTGCGCGCCGGAGAGGTGGTCGGCGTGTTCGCCGAGGCCACCATCAGCCGGTCCTTCACCATCAAGGATCTGAAGAACGGTGCCGTCCGCATGGCGGCCACCGCCGAGGTGCCGCTGATCCCGGTCACGGTGTGGGGGACGCAGCGGATGTGGACCAAGGGCCGCCCGAAGAGGCTGACTCAGCGGCACATCCCCATCACGATCGACCTGGGCGAGCCGCTGTTCCCCAAGCCCGGCCAGGACCTCGAGGAGGTCACCGCCGGCCTGCGGACCTTGATGGCCGAACGGCTGGAGCAGGTCCAGCGCACCTACCCCGACGACGGAGAGGGCGCCTGGTGGCAGCCCGCCCACCTCGGCGGCGCCGCCCCGACCCCCGAGGAGGCCGCCGCCCTGGACGCCGCCGAACGGCGGGCCCGCCGCAAGGCATGACCCGCCGAGGCCATGCCGTACCGTGACGGTATGGAACTGATGAATGACAGAGAGTGGCGATCGTTCGCGACCGAGGGGACGCGCACGGCGAAGGTCGCGATCACGCGCGCGGACGGCAGGCCGCACGTGACCCCCGTGTGGTTCGCCCTGGACGGCGACGACCTGGTGTTCACCACCAGCGGCACCGGCCAGAAGGCCAAGAGCCTGCGCCGTGACCCCCGAGCGGCCGTGTGCGTCGATGAGGACCGGCCGCCGTACGCCTTCGTGATGCTGGAAGGCACGGTCACCCTGACCGACGAGCTGGACGACCTGATCAAGTGGGCGACCGTGCTCGGCGGGCGCTACATGGGCGCGGACCGCGCCGAGGAGTTCGGCGTGCGCAACGGCGTCCCGGGGCAGATCGTGGTGCGGCTCCACATCGCCAAGGTCATCGCCCAGCGCGACATCGCCGTCTGACGCCGGTCACTGGTGGGCCGGAGCGGCGGCCAGCGCCTCCTCGACCGTGGTGAACACCGGGATGCGGGAGGCCAGGCCGGTGATCCACAGCACCCTGGCCGCGCTGCGCTGCACCGCGACCAGCCCGAGCCACCCGCCGCCTTCCCTGGAGCGCTTCCAGCAGTTCACGAGCAGCCCCGTGGACCTGGAGTCCAGCAGGTCGAGCTGGAGCAGGTCGATGACCAGGTCGGGCCCGCAGCGGGTGAACGCCTGGTCCAGGAAGTCCTCGAGAGGCTGGCGGACGGTGTAGTCGAGGGTGCCCTTCAGCTTCAGGAGCCCGATCTCCCCATGGCGCTCTGCGGCGAACTGGGCAGAGTCGGTGGAGACGTGCAGGTCAGACATCGGGCACTCCCTCGGTGTTCGGCTTCACGTGAGCGACGAGAATGCAGGTGTCGTCGCTGGTGTTGCTGGGCACCAGGGCCTCCATGACCGCGGACAGCCGATCGGCGGGCGCTGCGCGCACCACCTCGGCGATGGTCGCCGCCAAGATGTCCAACCCCTCATAAAGATCACGACCTGGGCGTTCGATCAGACCGTCGGTGTACATCACCAACATGTCGTCGGGCTCCAGCCGTATGTTGGCGTGAGTATAGCTGGCGTCGTCGAAGACGCCGAGAAGCACTCCCGGATGCAGCACCCGCTGCACCGTGTGCCCGCGCACGAGCAGCATCGGCGGGTGGCCGGCGTGGGTGAAGGTCAGCGTCCTGTCCTCCGGCCTGTACCGGGCGACCACGGCGGTGGCCAGCACGTCGGGCCGCACGCACCGCAGCAGCCGGTTCAGCGCCACGAGAATGCGGTCGGGGTCGTGGTCGGCGAAGGCCAGCCCGGTGATCGCGTGACGCAGCTTGGCCATGGCCGAGGCGGCGGGCAGGCCGCTGCCCGCGACGTCACCGACGGCGAGCAGCACCTGGTCGTCGCTCAGCCGCATCGCCTGGTACCAGTCGCCGCCCAGCAGGGCCGTCTGGGCGGCGTCGTACCGCACGCCCACCCGCAGGCCGGGCAGGGTGAGGAGGCTCTCCTGCACCGGCATGATGATGTGCTGCAGTTCGGCGGTGAGCAGGAGCTCCTCCTCCAGCCGCCGCTGGGTGAGCGCGAGTTGGTCGTTGGCGTGCCGCCAGTGGGTGATGTCCTGCGCCACGCCGTGGACCTCGAGGGCCTGCCCGCCGGCGTCCCGGTTGGCCTCGCCGACGATGCGGAGGTGCCGCAGCCTGCCGCCGGTGTGCACCCGGACCTCGAACTCGTGGGCACCCTCGGTGCCGGTGATGGTGGCCAGCGCCTGACGGAGCAGGGGCAGGTCGTCGGCGTGCGTGATCGTGGCGTAGCCCTCCAGGTCGAGCGGCCCGTCGGCGGGGTCGCGCTCGTGGATGGCGTACATGTGCTCCGACCACTCGACCTGGCCGGTGGCCAGGTTCCAGTAGGCCCATCCCAGGTCGCCCAGACGCTCGGTGTGGGCCATCCGGGCCGCCAGCCGCGCCTCGTCGTCGTCGCGGACCCAGGCGGCGAGCAGCCCGCCGCCGACGCGCGTCGCCGTGACGGTGTAGGTCGAACGGTGGGCGACACCCTCGACCGTCTCCACGTGCACGTAGCGGGCGATCTCCTCGGGGCCGCCGGTCTCCATCGCCCGCAGGTAGCCCTCCCACAGGGAGCTTCCGGCGACCGAGGGGTAGGACGCGAGGGCGCGTACGCCGATCAGCTCCTTGCCGGTGCGGCCGTGCACGTCCCTGGCGTGCGGGCCGGCCGCCCGCACCTCGAAGTCGGTGATCCGGCCGTCCTGGTCACGGATTGGCGCGTACCAGGCCGACTGCGCGGGAATGCCGTCCAGCACGGCCTGGATGAGGGAGACCGTGCCGGTATCCGCTCCCGGGGATCCGCCCGCCGCGTCCGATGACGGGACCACGGGGGTGGAACGCAGACCGCGTTCACCGCAATCCATGAGCCATCACCACTTCCACAGGCCACGCGTCCGTACACGGAGAGGGGGTATCACCTTAGGTTGACGCCGGTCCCTTGCTGAGAACGACTCCTCACCGACCCTACCAACGGCGGATCCCTTCTCCGCCCCGCCCTCGAACACGTTCAGTCGGGCGGGCGGCGACGTGCGGAGGGCAGCGGCACGGCGCCGGTGCCGGTGCCGGTGCCGGTGCCGAGGACGTCGGCGGTGACCGGCCACGCCGAGTGTGGCAGCAGCTCGACCTCGGGCATGCGCGCTACCTGCTGACCGGCTTCGTCGGGCCCGAACTGCCCGACGTCCTCGCCTTGGCGGACGTGTTGATCTCCCGCAGCGGCGCGGGGACGATCGCAGAGGTGACTGCGCTGGGCAAGGCGGCTATGTTCGTTCCCCTTGCCTCCTCCGCAGGTAACGAGCAGGCGCACAACGCGCGGCACCTGGCCGAGGACGGCGCCGCGGTGGCCGTGCTCGGCGAGGTTTCCGCGGAGGCCCTGCGGCAGGCCCTGGCTCCGCTGCTTACGGATCCGGGTCGGCGTGCCGCGATCGCGGAGCGGGCGCGGGCGCACGGTAGGCCTGACGCGGCTGACCGGCTCGTCGACGTCGTGCTGTCTGCCGCGGGCTGCTGACGTCTGCGTACGTGGTGGAGCCCGAGGCGAACCGTCGCCTCGGGCTCCACTGGTTCTGCGTCCGGATCCGATTAGGTGCTGGCAGCGGAGATGCCCCTCGTCCGGTCGCTGCGGTTCCCCAGGCCGGCGTTATCCCGGCCGTAGTGGGTGACCGCGCGTGATTCGTCCTGGGTCCTGGGCGCGATGTGGTGCAGCCTGGGCAGCGTGTCGGAGATGAGCTGGCAGCCGTACCTGATGGCCCGTTCCCAGACCGGCACGTTCCCGGAGCTCATCCGGGCCCATCTGCGTACCCCCGCCTCGCCGAACGGCCACCGAGGACGGCGACCGCACCCCACTCCGCCTCGAGACCTCGCGGCATGGCAGCGGCTCGACACGGCCGTCAGCCGCACGCTCGGCACCACGCGGCTGCCGACCGAACTCACGGTCTATCGAGATTGGGCCCCTCAGGTCGCCCGCTTCTCCTTCCGTACAGGCCATCTCGTCTAAGGGCCGTCGGCCTCCCGGCGTGTACCGGCGGCACGCCGTCGTGAGCTTCCGATAGATCACGAATTGCCGGGGAACCTGCCATGATGATCCCGAGCGGGGACATTGCGGGAGACGGGGATCTCCGCGCGCGGATCGCGTTCTGCCCCCGAGTTCTTCCAACAGACTTCCAAAGGGGACAGAACGTGCCTCACTTACGCCTCCGCCCCGTGGCGGGCGCCCTCGCATTGGCACTGGCCGCCACCGGCATCGCGGTGGCCCTTCCGCTGCTCCCGGCCTCCGCCACCCGGGTGGACGCCACCTGTGCGAACACGGCCGACGACGCGAAGACCATGCAGGCCGCGATCGACTCCTCCAAGGACGGAGACGAGGTCGTCTTCAAGGGACCGTGCCTGATCAACGCGACGATCACCCTGCTCGACCGCCGGACCTACCGCGGCGACGCGAAGGCGGGAACGGTGATCAAACAGGCGGACGGCGCGAACCTGCCGGCCATGCTGGCCTCCGAGTCGTGGGTCACCGACGCCGAGTACAGCTCGGACACGGTGCGCATCGAGCGGCTCACGCTCGACGGCAACCGGGACAACAACACCGGCACCGTCGGCCTGATGCTGCGATCGTGGAACGCCCGAGTCTACGACGTCGACATCTACGGCGCGCCCTCCGACGGCATCCGCATCAGCAACCCGTCCAAGAACGGCACCCTGCTGCGGAACACCATGGTGAACAGCGTGATCAGCGACGTCGACATCGAAGGGGCCGGCGGCTCGGGTCTCAAGGTGGTCGACCCGGGCAACTCCGTCACCGACTGGACCTTCCAGCGCTCCTGGATCGGCTTCAGCGGCGCGAGCGCCATCGAATCGGACAACGCGGCCGGGTGGACGTTCAGCGACCTGCACCTGTACGGGACGCCGAAGCACGCGATCGACGCTCACCGGTGCTTCGGCACCTCGATCCAGAACAACTACATCGAGGACTTCGGTGGGGAGGGCGCCGCGAACCAGACCTACTACGGTGTCCGCTGCGACCTGCAGGGTGAGGCGAACACCACGATCTCCAACAACCGGATCCACCGGTTCCTGCCGCCGCCGGACGTCCTCGCCGGCTACGGCAAGGCGCGCAAGCTCGGGATGGCGCCTCCGGTGCGTGCCCGTACCCTCACCGGCGCGCTGCCCCCGCACACCGACTTCGTCTACCTCGCCCTCGACGAGGTCAACTACGGCACGGGGCACGCCTCGGTGACCGGCAACACCATCCTCGGCCAGGGGACCAGGCGCGAGACCGGGATGCTGTTCGAGAAGGGGCAGGGCGACGGGATGTCCATCGCCTCCACCGGTAATCTCGTCGACAACGTCGGCAACCCGCGCGTCACCGGATCCGGGGTGCGCCTGACCCGCGGCTACTGATCCGTTCCCCGGGACGGTGACCGTCCGCCGCGCCGCCCCGCGTCCGCCCCGTCCCATCGAGCCGTCCGCCCTCGTCCGTCTCGCCGGCCGCGTCCATTCTCAGGTGGGCAGGCCGGCGTGTGCGGCCAGGCCGCGCTCGGTCCGCTGCTGTTGGTCTCCGGCCTGGCACAGGCGGCCGACGCGATGCTCGGGCTCCTGCGACGCGTCCCCGGCGTGGTCGTCACCGCCGGGGTGCTCGCCGTCCTCCACCTGCTGTCCGCCTGGTGGATCGCCGCTAGCTGACGGCCGTGCCGTCCCGGGCGGCCTGATTTGCCAGACCCCCGGGACGGCCGCTACCACGGGATGGGGCCGTCGTCTCCGAAGCAGCCGCCCGTCGGGCCGTCGTCGCCGAGGGTGGCGAGCCGCACCGCGATCGCGGCGCCGTCGGCCGCGCTGCGCGTGACGCCGGGAACGCCCCTGGTGAAGGCGGTGGCGCACAGGCCGGGATCCGCCGCGTTCACGAGGATCCCGTGCGGGCGGAGCGCATTGGCGTACTGCACGGTGAGCGAGTTGAGCGCCGTCTTGGACGGGACGTACGCCGCCGAGGGCGGCCGGCGGGCGAAGTGGCCCGCCGGATCGCCCATCAGTGTCAGCGAACCGAGGCCGCTGGTGACGTTGACGATGCGCCCCGCGGACGAGAGCAGCAGCAGCGGGATCATCGCGGTGGTCACGCGGACCACGCCGAAGACGTTGGTCTCGAACACCTCCCTGATGACGTCCAGGTCGGCCTCGCAGGGATCCTGCCCGGCGACGTCGCCGAGGATCCCGGCATTGTTGACCAGGACGTCGAGCACGCCGAACTCCTCGTCGACGTGTCGCGCGGCGGCCGCGACCGACTTGGCGTCGGTCACGTCGAGCTGGACCGCGCGCACGTCGGCCTCGCGGGACCGCAGGCCGGCCGCGGCCTCCTCGCCCCGGCCCAGATCCCTGGCGCCGAGCAGCACGGTCATGCCCCGCCCGGCCAGCTGCGCGACGATCTCGCGCCCGATTCCCTGGTTGCCGCCTGTGACCAGCGCCGTCGCGCGCCGGGTGGCGCCGTCGCCCGTCATGGCCGCCTGCCGTTTCGCGCGTTCTCGGCCGCCCCGGCGATCTCCCGGCTCATGCCGGGCTCGCGGTCGACGGCTTCGGCCGGCGCTCGGCGCGGAGCACCTCCACGACCGCGGCGATGTCGGCCTGGCTCCCCGCGTGCTCCGCCGCCTGCTCGTACCGCTGCCCGACCAGCCGGGCGATGGGCAGCTCGAGCCCGTTGGACTCCGCCACCTGCACCAGGTGCCCGACGTCCTTGGCGCCGAGCCGGGTGGAGAACCATCCCCGGTGGTCGCCGCTGATGAGGTCGTCGAGCCGGTTGCGGATGCCGACCGGGATGGTGGGCCACTGGTCGAGGACCTCGCGCAGCAGCTTGGTGTCGAGCGCCGCGGCCTCCGCCGTGGCCACCACCTCGGCGACCAGGGCGATCTCGGCCATCAGCAGGTAGTTGTTGAGCAGCTTGAACGTCGCCGCGCTGCCGGGGTCCTCGCCGCAGTACCAGTGGACGTTGAAGATCCGCGACCAGAGCGGCTCCAGGTGGTCGACCAGGCGCCGGTCGCCGCCCAGCAGGCCCGAGGCCATGCCCTCAAGAACGGTCTTCGGCGCCGCGATGATCGGCGCGGCCACGAACCGGTTTCCTGGTGCCATGTCCGCGAGCTTGCGGGAGGTGTCCGGTGCGACGGTGCTCATGTCGACGATGATCGGCGCGTCCGGGCCGGATCCGAGCCCGGTCAGTTGTCCCATGACCTCGAGGGCGGCCCGATCGTCGGCGAGCGACATCATCACCGCGTCGACGCCCTGCGCGGCCTCCGCCGGCGACGACGCCTCTGTCGCGCCGGCTTCGATCACCTCCGCGGCCTTCCCCGGCGTCCGGTTCCAGACCGTGACCTCGTGCCGGTGCGAGACCAGGCGCCCGGCCACCGCCCGGCCCATGTTGCCCATCCCAAGGACGGCTATCTGCATATGTCATCCCCCCTTGCCGCCATTGTCGCGGGCCTTTCACCGGCGGCGGCGAAGACTCGCTGGAGAAAGGCCGAGATGAAGGTTCGTTGGGGGAGCTGCGGTGCGATATCCATAATCGGAGGTAACAGGTCGTCCTTGTCCGGACATGCTGCTGAAAGGGGGGGAGTACCGTGATATCCCCTGGCGGTCAAGAGGACACGTGGTCGTGTTAGCCGCTAATAAGGCGAAGCGCATATATGTTTGCTGCAGGTGCACGTAAACGGGGGCATGAATGCGCATTCACCAACACAGGAAATGGGCCGGCGGCCTGGTTCTCATCGGCGGAGCGGGGATGGCGTTCCTCTGCGCCGTGACGCCGGCGGCGGCCCTGACACCGGCCGGCGGCGTCACCGGTACGGGGCAGGCCACGGCGCCGGCCGGCGGGCCGGAGCCCCGGGCGGGCCGTTCCGATCCCGACCTCATCGCCATGGGCGAGATCTGGAAGCGGCAGGCGGCCGCCTGGGCGCGGGGAGACGCCAACGCGTACGCCTCGATGTACACCCCCGACGCCGACCTCATCAACATCAGGGGCGAGCATCTGCACGGCCGTACCGTCATAGCCGCCCGGATCCAGCATTACTTCAACAACCAGCTCAAGAACACCCGCATCCTCCGGCTGGCCGAGCAGATCCGCCGCGTGTCGCCCACGATGGCGATCATCATCAGGAAGGACTGCGTGCTGTACGGCGCGGAGACGACCTGCAGCCCGGTCACCCTGTCGATCAACAGCAGCATCGTCGTCAAGCGCCAGGGCAAATGGCTGATCGAGTCCTTCCACAACACGCTCGTCCACCCCGAGGACGGGCGGCAGCGACCGTTCTAGAAAGGCCGTCGCCGGCCTCGCCGCTCCGGACCGGCTCTGACGGCGGCGGGCCGGCCTCGCGGGCGACGGCGCTCAGCCGATGAGGCTGAGCGCCCGCTCGGTGAGGCCGGCGGCCGGTGCGTGCGGCGGGGCTCATGGGCCGGTCGCCACCGAAACCAGCAGCCTCACCGCCTCGCCGATCGCGAACGCGGCCAGGCCGGTGACGATCGCGACGCCAATGGAGACCAGGCACCCCATCCTGCCGCCCATCTGGGAAGACCTGGGCAGCTCCTCGTGGACTCCCCACCACACAGGCCGGGGCTCCAGCATCAGGAACAGGATCGCCCCGACCTGGCCGACCGTGAAGAGCCAGAACCACGCCCAGCGGTTGCCGATGCGGGGCCGCGCCGTGCCCAGCATGCCGAGGAAGGCCAGAACGTAGGCGCCCCCGGCCAGCCACCCCACGTGCGCCACCGGCACCTGGAAGGGCCAGTCGGGGAAGATCCCCTGCGAGTTGTTGCCGTTGTTCTCGTGCCGTACGAACGGCCGCGCCTTCGCGGCGTACAGGTCCTTCGCCAGATCGGCCGACTCGTAGACGGCGACGCCCTGCTCGTCCACGTGCCAGAGCCCGTCCACCCGGTACCAGAACAGCGGCCCGGCGGACCAGCGCAGGTCGTTCAAGGACGGGCCCGACCCCCGCTCGATGATGTAGGTGACCTCGCCCGCCCGCAACGCGGCCTGGAACTCCTCGACGGAGCGGGGCGGGGGACTTGTGCTCAGCACGCTCACCAGCCCACCCCACAGCAGCACGACGAGCAGCAGCACCCGTCCCCATAACACGATCGACGCGTACGGCTCGCGCAGGACGAGCCTTTCCTGATCCGTCTCCACAAGCCCCACCCGTCGACGCCGATCCCCCTGACACCGACACCCTCCAGCCACCTCGATACCGGGGTCAATAGTGTGAGGTGGGTCTCGGCTTCCCGGGGCGACGGCGGCACGGGCGGCCAGGATCTGCTCGGCGGAGGTGTCCTCGCCGTTGGAACCCGCGGGCTGGGTGCCGTCGAGGTGGGGGGCTGTCAGTCCGGGAGTCGGTTGGGCGGTGGCGGCGAGGTCGGGCTGGTAGCCGTCAGAGGTGTCCACGACGAGGGTGGGAGGCCGAGGGAGATCGGGACCAACGATTCGATCGGGCTGTGGCCTGCCGCGATGGCGTTGAGCAGGTCGGTGTCGGCGTGTGCGGCGCGGTGGGCGTCATGGCCGGCGCGTCGGGCGGGGTCTTAGAGGAGGAACTGCTCCAGCAGGGGCGCCAGGATGTCGGGTGCCATGTCGTGTGGTGCGTCCACGCTGTGGCGCCGACCGTGAGCCAGCAGGTCGGTGACCGTTTGTGCGGCGTCCCGTCGCCAGGCGGCACTGTGGGTGCCGTCGATGACCAAGGTGGGGACGGAGATAGTGGCCGCCCAGTGCATGGGCAGGGAGAAGTCGCCCATCACGGCCATGTCATAGGCCAGGGTGTGGGCCATGGCTTCGAGGCTTCGCCACTGGGGAGCCGAGCGCATCGCGGCGATGACCTCGGCCGGCATCTCCACAGCGGTGGTCAGGAAGAGTTCGACCGCGTCGCCTCGGCGATCTGCCCGTACGAGCTTGTCGAGCTGCGCGCTGAAGTCCAGGGGTAGGGCTGCGCGGGCGTCGTCGAGCATGAAGGGCGGCTCGATCAACACCAGTGCGGTGATCGGCACGCTGCGCGCAGCCGCCTCGGCGATCAGGACGGCGCCTGAGGAGACGCCGAGGGCGAAGGCGGACTCACCGTCCTGGCCGATGACGGCTGCCAGGTCCTCAATCTCCCGGGCGACCGTATACGGCTCGGTGTCCCCGCTCCCACCGCGACCGCGGCGATCATAGGTGATCACGGTGAACCGCGGTGCTAGCCGTACGGCCAGCGCGGTGAAGTCCGTCCGCTCGTTCAGTGCGCCGCCGACCAGGATGAGGGGCGGGCCTTGGCCCCATCGCTCGACGGCGATAATCGTGCCGTCGGCCGCGGTGGCGGTGGCCTTGGCTCCGCTCTGCGCCCCGCTGTCCGGGGCGCCCGTTGCCGGGTGTGGCTCACGGTAGAGGTCGCTGGCCTGGATGAGCAGGCCGCCGTGCCCGTAAAGCCGTGGCTCGTTGCGGCCTGTCAGCTCCTCGTAATAGGCGAGGTACTGCCTGCGGGTCTCCTCCAACTCGCCCGAGTCGCGCAGGCGGTCCAGGCAGAAGGCCCGGACGGTTTCCAGGAGCCGGTACCGGGAGCCGGTCGTCTCGGTCAGCGGCCAGACCAGGGAACGATCGACGAGGCGGGTGAGCAGGTCGGCGACGTCACCGGGGCAGATCGCCTCCGCCGCCTGCAGGCTCCACGCCTCGGGGTGGATGGCCAGTCGGCGCAGCACGGCCTGTTCTGGCTCGGTGAGCAGGTCCCAGCTCCATTCGATCATGGCCTGCAACGTCCGCTGCCGGTCCGGCGCGCCGCGACGGCCGGTGGCCAGCACCCGGAAACGATCGTCGAGACGCGCGGCGAGATCGTGGATCTCCAGGGCGCGGACGCGGGTCGCGGCCAGTTCGAGCGCGAGGGGCAGGCCGTCGAGTCTGCGGCAGATCTCCACCACGGCCGCCGTGTTGGCGGCAGTGAGCTGGAAGTCGGGCTTGGCCGCGGTGGCCCTGGCCACGAACAGCTGGATGGCGCTGGATCGCGCCACGGCGCCGGAGTCGGTGGCCGAGGACGGCAGGTCGAGCGGCGGGACCGGCCACACCTGCTCGCCGAGGATGCCCAGGGGTTCGCGGCTGGTGGCCAGGATCCGCAGCTGCGGAGCGGTCCGCAGCAGCCTGTCGGCCACTGCGGCGATCTGCTCCACCACGTGCTCGCAGTTGTCCAGGACCAGCACGCGCTCCCCGTCGGGCTGGGTGAGGTTCCCGATCGCCTGGAGGAGCTCCTGCTCACTGGCGGAGCCGTCGAGGGCGGCCAGCTCCACCAGCCAGGCGTCGTCCAGATCCCGGGCGATCTCCAGGGCCAGGCTGGTCTTGCCCACGCCACCCGGCCCGGTGAGCGTCACGAGCCTGCCGCTGCGCAGGCGGGCCCGAACACGTTCCACTGCCGCGGCCCGGCCGATCAACTCGGTCATGGCGGCGGGCAGATTCGTCTGAGCCGACGCCTTTGCCGGTACCGCGGCCAGCGCGGGATCCTGGCTGAGGATCGCCTGGTGGAGGCTGACGAGGTCGGCGGCGGGGTCCAGGCCCAACTCGTCGGCCAGGCGGGTACGGAGGTCATGGTAGGTCTCCAGCGCCTGGCTATGCCGTCCTGACCGGTACAACACGCGCATGTAGATGGCGCGCAGGCGCTGCCGTAACGGATGTCCGGCCACGACCTCGGCGAGCTCGGCTGACAGCAGATGGTGCTCTCCCAGCTCCATGCGGGCCTCGGCGTGCTCCTCGATGACGACCATCCGCTCCTCTGCGAGCCGGTCGATGGCCGCGCGGGCGAAGGGCGCTTCGGATACGTCGGCGAAGGCCGGTCCCCGCCACAGCGCTAGAGCGTCGGCGAGAAGCGACCCGCGGGTACGTGGCTCGGCGACTGTCCGCGCACGCTGGGCCAGCCCACGGAACCGGCTCACGTCCACCGCGTCGTCCGCTACTCGCAGCACATAGCCCGGTGGCTGGGTCACCACCAGGTCCCGGCTTCCCGGCTCCGCCTCCTCCAGCGCCCGCCGCAGTTGGGAGACGCGGGTCTGCAGGGTGCTGGTGGGATTGGCCGGAAGCTCATCGCCCCACAGATCATCGATGAGGGCGCTGATCGACACCGGGCGGCCCTCTCCCAGGAGCAGGTCGGCCAGCAGGGCGCGGACCTTCGTGTCGGGAACCCGAACCAGTGCACCGTCATCTGTCCAGACGGCAAGCGGACCAAGTACGCCAAATCGCATGCCTCAGGCTAGTGGTCCAAGGCCGCCCGGAAGTAGTTCTAAAGCCGTTCTGAAGCCTCCGCCGACAAGCTGTGGACATCAGCAAGACAGACGGAAGGAACCCCGAGATGACCGCCATCACCACAACCGCCCGCCGTACCAACTGCTCGCCTCAGGCCCGGATCACCAAGTCCCTGCTGGGCTGGGGAGTGGTCGCAGGTCCGCTGTATGTGGTCGTGACCGGCGTGCAGGCACTGACCCGCGACGGGTTCGACCTCACCCGGCACCCGGCCAGTCTGCTGGCCAACGGCGGCCCCGGCTGGATCCAGATCGCCAACCTCATCCTGGCGGGCCTGATGACCATCGCCGCCGCGGTCGGAATGCGGCGGGCCGTGCGGGCGGGCAGGGGCCGCGTCTGGGGGCCACGGCTGATGGCACTGTACGGCGGAGGCCTGATCGCTGGCGGGATCTTCCGAGCCGACCCGGCCCTGGGCTTCCCGGTCGGAACGCCTGAGGGGCCCGGGCCAGTCAGCTGGCACGGTCTGCTGCACTTCGTCGGCGGCGGAATCGGCTTCCTCGGGCTGATCGGCGCCTGCCTGGTGTTCGCCCGCGCCTACGCCGCCCTTGGCCGCCGCGGATGGGCGATCTACAGCGGGGCTACCGGGATCGTCTTCTTCGCCGCCTTCGCCGGGATCGCGTCCGGCCCAGGGAACGCCGTCATCAACCTCGCCTTCACCGTGGCCATGGTGCTGGGCTGGGCCTGGATCTGCGCCACCTCCGCCCACCTGATGCGACAGGCGGCCTAAGTCATGAGGTTCCACACCATCGTCCTGAGCAGCGGCAAAACCACCACCGGGATCGAAGTGCCCGCCGAGATCGTCGAAGCCCTCGGCGGCGGGAAGCGGCCGAAAGTTCGCCTCACCATCGCCGGCCACACCTTCCGCAACTCGGTGGCGCCGATGAACGGCACCTACATGCTCGGCCTGAACGCCGACGTCCGGCAGCAGACCGGCGTGGCGGCAGGCGACACCATCGAGATCGACCTGCAGCTCGACACCGAACCGCGCGAGGTCGCCGTTCCGGCCGACTTCGCGGCGGCCCTCGACCGCGAACCGGCAGCCAGGAACCTCTTCGACCGGCTCTCCTACAGCAACCGCCGCGCCCACGTCCTGTCGATCGACGGCGCCAAGACCGACGCGACCCGCCAGCGACGCATCGACAAATCCGTCGCCACCCTGGCCGCCGGGAACATCCGCTAACCAGCCCAGTCCCACCCACTGCCCAACGAATCGGAAGAGATCATCATGACCTTCGTCACCTCCCAGGACGGCACTCGCATCGCCTACGACAGCATCGGTTCAGGCCCGGCGGTCATCGTGATCGGCGGAGGGCCGGTCGATCGGACAGCCGAATCGCCGCTGGCCGCACTGCTGGCCGAACACTTCACCATCTACAGCTACGACCGGCGCGGCCGCGGTGAAACCGTAGACACCGCTGCGTACTCGGTCGACCGCGAGTTCGACGACCTCCAGGCCCTGATCACCGAGGCCGGCGGGTCCGCGATGGTCTACGGCACCTCCGGCGGCGCAATGATCGCGATCCAGGCCGCCGCCCGCGGCCTGCCCATCACCAAGCTGGCCCTATGGGAGGTCCCTTACATTCTGCCCGGTACCCGCGAGCCCGTCCCCGCCGACTACCGCGACCAGCAGTACGCCCTACGGGCCCAAGGCCGCTTCGGCGACATGATGGAACTGTTCATGCTCAAGGCCGCGCTCATGCCCGCCGGGTTCGTCGAAGGCATGAAGGCCGCTCCGTTCTGGGAGGCGATGGCGGCCGGGGCGAGCTGCCTGGCCTACGACGCCGACGTCGCCGCAGACTTCGGCCTGCCCTCCGAGGCACTGAAGACCATCACCATCCCCACCCTCGTCATAGACGGCGCGACCACCCCCTGGATCACCGCCGCGGCCGAGGCGATCGCCGATGCCCTGCCCGACGCCCACCGCACCACGCTGCACGGCCAACCCCACAACGTCGACGCGGCGGCCATCGCCCCCGCCGTCACCGAGTTCTTTGGCGCGAACCGATGAGGAAGATCGTCGCGCAGCTGTTCGTGTCCGTCGACGGCGTCATGCAAGCCCCTGAGAACTGGCACTTTCCCTACTACGACGAGCGGATGGCCGAAGTGGTCGCCGAGCAGTTCCACCAGTCCGACATCCTGCTTCTGGGCCGGACCACCTACCAGGCGTTCGCCGGCTCCTGGCCCCAACGCGGCAGCGAAGTGCCGCTCGCGGACCGGATCAACACGATGCCCAAACTGGTCGCCTCCACCACCCTGAACACCGTGACGTGGCAGAACAGCACCCTGATCAGCGGCAGCGCCGCCGACGAGCTCACCAAGCTCAAGCAGCAGCCCGGCCGCAACATCACCATCGCCGGCAGCCCCACCCTGATCCGCTCACTCCTGCACGACGACGTCCTGGACGAACTCCAGCTGCTGGTTCACCCGGTGGTCCTCGGCCGCGGCGGGCGGCTTTTCGAGGAGGGCGGCTTGAACAAGTCACTACGCCTGGCCGGCTCTGAGGTCTTCAAGACCGGCGTCGTCCACCTGACCTATCAGCCGGCGGTTCCCCAGTAGAGGACACCCTTGTAGCCGGTATTCCGCACCGGGATACCGGCTACAAGGGTGTCCGCACTATGACGAGGCGACCCTACGTTTCGAGCGGGGCCGGCCATCGCGCAGGACCCAATACCGCCACCCGCTGCTCGCCGCAGGCCTTCATGGAGAACTACACCGGCGGTTACCACCTGCGCGACGGCACCGTGACCACCGCGTTCGAGCCGGACGTGCCGCAGCAGGTCATGGCCGTCGACGACGTCGGCGTGTTCACCGCGCTGGCCTTCGCCCGGCCGAGCGAATGGATCGGCCGGACGATCGACCTGGCCGGTGACGAGCTGACCCCACGGCGGATCACCGAGGCCATCGGGCGGGCGATCGGGCGGACCGTGCCGTACGTGCAGCTCCCGATCGAGGTGATCCGGCAGGTCGGCGAGGAGTTCGCGTACGCCTACGAGTGGCTCAACGAGCGCGGCTACCGGGCCGACGTGGCCGCCGCGCGACGAATCCACCCCGGCTTGGCGGACTTCCGTACCTGGCTGGACCGGACCGGGGCGGCCCGGATCGAGACGTTCTTCGCCGCTGAACGCGCCGAAAAGCACGCCGGCAGGCCGGGCGTCGTCTAGAGAGGAGCAGTTCGAAGATCCGCCGCCACATCCCCCGGTCGGGTGGTAGCCCCCGCACACGCCTCGTTCTGAGCGGAGGGTGTGCGCCGCCGTACTCGGTCTGTCAGCTCTCGATGCGGAGGCGGGTCAGGCCTTCTCCTTGCCAAGAGGCAGGGGGAGCTGGGCCACGAGCGCGAAGCCACCCTCGGAAGTCGGTCCGGAAACGAGCTTGCCGCCTGCGAGGACGATCCGCTCCCTGACGCCGGCCAGACCGTAGCCGCCCCCGAGGGAGGGCGCCGCCCGGACCGCTTCCCCGCCGCGGTCCGCGCTGTTGACCACGGACACGGTCACGTGGTCGCCGCTGAGCTCACAGGAGACCCGCACCTGGGAGTTGGGCGCGTGCTTGCGTATGTTGCTGAGTCCCTCCTGGACGAGCCGGTAGCACGCGTGTGCGACCTGCCTCGGCAGCGTCCCAGGGGGCACGTCGAGGTGGAGGCTGACCTCCAGCCCGGTGGCCTGCTCCTCCTTCACCAGGCGCGTGATCCCCCCGACCCCCTGGGTCCTGGGCAGGTCCTCGTGACGGAGCACCGTGAGAAGTTCACGCAGTTCGCTGAGCGCCTGGACACCCTTGTCTTCGATGTGGGCCGTCAGCTCGCTGATCTCACTGGGTTCCTCGGCGCCCTGGATGATGCCCGCCGTGAGGACCATGGCGGTGACCGCGTGGGTCACGGTGTCGTGCAACTCTCTGGCGATCTTGCGGCGCTCCTCGGAGGCGGCGTGCTCCTCGCGCTCGCGCACTCCGGTTCGCAGGTCGCGGATCAGCCGCCGGTAGCCGTGCACCCAGGTCCCCACCAGCGCGGGCAGATAGATGAGCGTCAGCGCGCGCACCATGCTGAGATAGACGACCTTGTCCGTGTGGGGATTCGTATAGTCGACCACGATGTACACGGCTGTGAGAGCCAGGGCGACATACTGCCATCGGCGCATCCTGTGCTCGGCCGTCATCGAGTAGACGGCGAGGATCATCGGCACGGTCTGCCCGGTGAGGCAGGCGCATGCGGCCGAGGCGATGATCGCCGGCCAGGGGGTGCGGCGCCGTACCAGCATGGTCGCCGCCGTGATCGCCCCGATGAGGAACTCGATCCAGTCCGGTACGGGCCCCCACAGGGAGAAGGAGTAACCGATGACCGTCGTCGGGATGGTGAACGCGAGAACGGCCGCGGCCAGTAACACGTCGATGAGTACATCGCGGTACCGGGCCACGAAGTCGCCCCATTTCCCCCCCATACTGCTAGTTTGCGGCCTGACCTGCTGGTTGTCATATTGCTTGCGGCCCGTTTGGTGCCGCTCTGCCGTACCCTGACCGCGCTGCTGGTCATAGCCCGATCGCATGCGCTGTATCGACTTGTCCGTGGCGGTGGCCATACCTCAGGTGGCGAAGGTGGCGGGAACGGGTGACGCCCGGGTCTCCGACTGGAGACCCGGGCGTCGTTGTCCATCCGGGGCCGGGGACGAAGGTGCCCTTGATGGCCCGGGTGCTGTGCGGCGGCTCGCCCGCCCGTTCCGGGCCGGGGAGGTCAGCCCATGTGGGGGTAGCGGTGGTTGGTCGGCGGGACGAAGGTCTCCTTGATGGCGCGGGCGCTGACCCAGCGGACGAGGTTGAAGATGGAGCCGGCCTTGTCGTCGGTGCCGGAGGCGCGGGCTCCGCCGAAGGGCTGCTGGCCGACGACCGCGCCGGTGGGCTTGTCGTTGATGTAGAAGTTGCCCGCCGCGAAGCGCAGCCGCTCGGCCGCCGAGGCGATGGCGTACCGGTCCTGGGCGATGATCGAGCCGGTCAGCGCGTACGGCGACACGCTCTCCATCTGGTCCAGGACGGTGTCGAACCGGCTGTCGTCGTACACGTGCACGGCCAGGATCGGGCCGAAGTACTCCTTGACGAAGATCTCGTCGGCGGGGTCGGCGCCCTCGAGGATGGCCGGCTTGACGAAGTAGCCGGTGGAGTCGTCGTAGGAGCCGGTGAGCACCTCGATGCCCTCGGTGGCGCGGGCCCGGTCGATGGCGGCCTTGTGCTTGGCGAAGGCGCGGGAGTCGATGACGGCGCCCATGAACGTCGACAGGTCGCCGGCCACGTCGCCCACGGTCAGGGACTCGGCGGTCGCGACGACGTCGTCGCGGATCGCCGACCAGATGGAGCGCGGGACGTACGCCCGGGACGCCGCCGAGCACTTCTGGCCCTGGTATTCGAACGCGCCGCGGATCAGCGCCGTCGACAGCACGGCGGGGTCGGCGGAGGGGTGGGCGAGCACGAAGTCCTTGCCGCCGGTCTCGCCGACCAGGCGCGGGTAGCCGTGGTAGGAGCCGATGTTGGCGCCGACGGTGCCCCACAGGTGCTGGAAGGTGGCGGTGGAGCCGGTGAAGTGGATGCCGGCCAGGTGGGGGTCGGCGAGCGCGACCTCGGAGACGGCCGCGCCGTTGCCGGTCACCATGTTGATGACGCCCGGCGGCAGCCCGGCCTCCTCCAGCAGGCGCATGGTGAAGTGCGCGGCGAACTGCTGCGTCGGCGACGGCTTCCAGACGACGACATTTCCCATCAATGCCGCAGAAGTCGGCAAATTTCCGGCGATGGCGGTGAAGTTGAACGGCGTGATCGCCAGCACGAAGCCTTCCAGCGGCCGGTACTCCATCCGGTTCCACACGCCCGGCGACGAGATCGGCTGCTCGTTGAGCAGCTGCCGTGCGAAGGACACGTTGAAGCGCAGGAAGTCGATCAGCTCGCACGCGGCGTCGATCTCCGCCTGCTGCACCGACTTCGACTGGCCGAGGATCGTGGCCGCGTTCAGCGTCGCGCGGTACGGCCCGGCCAGCAGGTCGGCGGCCTTGAGGAAGATCGCGGCGCGCTCGTCGAACGACAGCGCCCGCCAGGCCGGCGCGGCCGCGAGCGCGGCGTCGATGGCGGCGCGCACGTCGGCGCCGGAGGCGTCGGCCGCACGGCCGAGCACGTGGGCGTGGTTGTGCGGCTGGACGACGTCGATCGAGGCGCCCGAGGCCATGCGACGCTCGCCGCCGATCGTCATCGTCAGGTCGATCGTGGTCCCGGACAGCTCCTTGATCCGGCTCTCCAGCGCGGACCGCTCGGCGCTGCCGGGTGCGTAGCCGTACACCGGCTCGTTGGCCGGGACGGGGACGTTGCTGACGGCATCCATGGAAGACCTCACTTGGAGCGGAGTGAACGCAGGAAGAAGGCGATGTTGGCGGGACGCTCGGCGAGGCGGCGCATGAAGTAGCCGTACCAGTCGTCGCCGTAGGGGACGTAGACGCGGACGCCGGACCCGGCGCGGGCGAGGGCCTCCTGCTTGTCGGTCCTGATGCCGTAGAGCATCTGGTACTCGAAGGAGTCCCGCTCGCGCCCGGCGCGGTCGGCCAGCAACTCGGTGATGGAGATCAGCCGGTCGTCGTGCGTGGCCACCATGGGGTATCCCTTCCCCTCCATCAGGATACGCAGGCACCGCACGTACGCCTTGTCCACGTCGCTCTTCTTCTGGTGGGCGACCGAGGCCGGCTCGCGGTAGGCGCCCTTGACCAGGCGGACCCGTGACCCCTCGTGGGCCAGGTCGCGCAGGTCGGCCTCGCTGCGGTACAGGTAAGCCTGGATGGCGACGCCGGTCTCGGGGAAGTCCTCGCGCAGCGCGCGCAAGATCGACAGCGTGGAGTCGACCGTGGTGTGGTCCTCCATGTCGAGGGTCACCGTCGTCCCCGCGTCGCGCGCGGCGGCGCAGATCTGGCGGGCGTGGTCCAGGGCCATGCCCTGGTCGAGCACCTGGCCGACGGCGGACAGCTTGACCGACACCTCGGCGCGGCGGCCGAGGCCGATGGGGCTAAGCGCGTCGAGCATCGAGACGTAGGCCTTGACGGTGTCCGCCGCGGCCCGCGCGTCCTTGGTCTCCTCGCCGAGGTGGTCGAGGGTGACCGAGAGGCGGGCGTCGGTGAGGCGCTGGACGGCCGAGAGCGCGTCCCCCGCGTCCTCGCCCGCGACGAACCGGTCGACCACAAGCCGGGTGACCGGGAAACCGGAGACGGCGCGGCGCGCGAGAGGGCTCCGCGATACCGCCAAAAGTACGGAACCGAGCATGTTCACCACCATAAATCCGCAGCTCAATGGCTTCCATGGACATCCGCCACGGCCCACGTCTACCCCTTTCATACAGATGTATGACAATGGGCGGGTGGACCTGCAGGAAATCGTGGATGACATCGCTCGCATCCTGGACGCCTCGGCGACGCTGGAGGACCGCGCCTTCCAGTTGCTCGCGTACGCGGCGCAGAGCGGCGACATCGACACCGTCCGGCGCGAGTCCATTCTGCGCCGCCGCGCCTCCGACGAGGTGCGCGCGTACTTCGAGGGCTATGGCATCGCCACGGCCACCGGCCCGGTCCGCATCCCCGCCGACGCCGGCCTCGGCGTGCTGGCCCGGGTCTGCGTCCCGCTGCGCAACCGGGAGGTGACCTACGGGTACCTGTGGCTGCTGGACTCCGGCAGCCTCACCGACCAGCGTCTCGCGGGCGTCGCGCCGATGGTCGCCCGGGCCGCCGCCGCGCTCGCCCAGGAGGCCCGCAGCCGCCAGGACCTCGGCGTGCGCCTGCGCGACCTGCTCTCGGCCGATCCCGAGGTCCGCGCCTCGGCCCAGTTCGACCTCGCCGGTCCGGTCGCCGCGATCGCCGTACAGAGCGCCTCCGGACGGGTCGCGCCGCTGTGGACGCTGCCCCGGGGGGTGCTCGCCGACGCCGGGGACCCCCTCACCGCCATCCTGGCGCCCGCCGCCCAGGCCCTGGCCGTCGCCACGAGGGTCCAGGACATGTACGGAACGGCCGCGGGCGTCGGCGGGGCGCGGGAGGATGCGGGCGAGGCGTGGCGGAGCTGGCGCGAGGCCACCCTGGCGCTCCGCGCCGCCCAGCGGGTGCGAAGGCTCGGTCCCGTCGCGGCCTGGGGCGACCTCGGCGTGCATCGCCTGCTGGTGCGCCTGTCCGGGGCCGAGCTGGCCGATCTCGCGGCCGAGGCGGCGGCCCTTTCCGGCGAGCTGGCGTACACGGTGGTCACCTACCTCGACCAGGGCGGGCGGGCACGCGAGACGGCCGCGCGGCTCGGCGTGCACCGCCAGACGCTGTACTACCGGCTGGCCAAGGCCGAACGCCTCACCGGGCTCGACCTCGCCGACGGCGAGAGCCGCCTGGTCCTGCACCTCGGGCTCAAGGCGGCCGAGCTGCTCGCCGGTCCCGGCAGGTCCTGACCCGCCCTTCGCAGGCGACGGCGGTCAGCGAGCGCGGTAGATCTTGACCCAGTCGACGTACATCGACACCGTCTTCGGGGTCGAGGCGTTCCTGCAGGGCGACCACTGGTTGCAGACCACGTCGTTCTGCAGGGTCAGGTGCATCGGCTGTCCGGCGGGGACGCGCGGCCCGGTGTAGTCCCACGTCCGCTTGCCGTCGAGCCAGAACGTCAGGCGGCCCGGCAGCCAGTCGACGGCGACCGTGTGCCACTTGGTGAAGTCGGCGCGCATCTGGCTCTGCGCCTGCGGGGCCTCGCCACGGTGGATGAAGATGCCGCCGGTCCGCCGGGTCGGGTCGATCACCTCGGCGAAGTCGATCTCGGCGTACTCGCCGCGCTCGCTGCTCGGCCACAGGAGCGTGACCAGGGAGTATCCGGCCCCCGCCTCGCCGCGGAACCGAACCTCCCAGCGGCCGTAGGTCTGGGACAGGTGGCTGGCGACGCCGCCGGAGAGGTCCTTGCCGCCGTAGAAGCCGCCGGTCATCTGCAGCATGCCGCCGTGGACGGTCGTCGCCTGCGCGGTGCGCGGGTTCACCCGGGCGTCGGGGGAGTGGTACACCTCCCACTTGCTCCGGTCGACACGCGTGCCGTCGAAGTTCTCGACCAGCACGGGCGTGCCCCAGCGGGCGTCCGGCTGGGCCGACATCCGGCCGCCGGCGGAGGGCGGGGCGGCCGGAGTCGCCGAGGAACCGCCCGGAGTGCTCCCGTCACCGGGAGGGACGGCTGCCGGCGGCTCGGAGACGCGCCCCGCCGGAGGCGGCGGCGAGCCGAAATCCCCGTACCCGGTGCCGGCCGGGGGCGGCGGCGTGTCGGGCGTCCCGTAGGAGGGGGCGCCGGTGGCGGACAGTGGGCCGTACCGGTGGTCGTAGACGGGCGGCGGAGGCTCGCCCGGCGCGGCGCCGCTCCCGGAGGCTCCGGAAGGGGGGCTCGCGTAGGGCGCCCCGCCGGGGGTGCGGCTCGCGACGGGGCCGGCGTGCGGAGGGGTGCTCTGCTCCCGGCCGGAGGGCGCGGCGCCGCCATGGGCCGCCGGCGGGCGGCCGTCGCCGTGCGGGCGGCCGGCGTACGGGCCGTCCTGGCCCGGACCGGGACAGAGGCTCAACGTCGTCGCCGCTACGATCATGTATGCGTTACGAATCGACATGCGCCCATGAAAGCAAGCATCCTCCCCTGATCACAGGGTTATAGCGATTTGGCGTCCCGGCGCCCCGCATATCTCCGGGTATTCACCGCTTACCCGGAATGTGGCGTTGTGCGGTACCCCGGCGCGCTCTGGTACACGGCGGAGCCCGTGCCACCTGGGGTGACACGGGCTCGATGATCGCCTGGGGAAGCGGCCGGTCCCGGCCTCGGCGATCGGCAGGCTCCGAAGGTCAGGCGGCCTCGACCTCTTCGGCCTCCGCCTCGACAAGCTGCGTCCGGCCGGTGACGTTGTCGTACACGCGGACCAGCTCACGGCTGATGCGCTCCATCGAATAGCGCGACCCCGCGCGGTCGGCGCCGGCGAAGCCGAGGGCGGTCCGGCGGGTGAGGTCGCCGAGGAGCAGGCGGGTGCGGCGGGCCAGCAGGGCGGCGTCGGCGGGGCGCACCAGCATGCCGGTCACGCCGTCGACGACGGAGTCGAGGTGGGCGCCCACGGCGGTGGCGATGACCGGGACCCCGCACGCCATGGCCTCCAGGGCCACCTTGCCGTTCGGCACGGCGATCGGCAGGGAGAGCACGACGTCGGCGCTGCGCATCAGCTTGGCGATCGAGTTGTGCGGCACGTGCCCGAGCAGGGTGACGCGGTCCTCGACGCCGACCTCCTTGGCCAGCAGGCGCAGCCGCTCGAGGTCCTTCTCGGTGTCCGGCGCGCCCGCGACCGGGCCGCCCGCGATCAGGAGCTCCGCGCCCGGGATGCCCTCGAGGGCTCGGATCGCGGTGTGGGCGCCGCCGCCCCGGGTGATGTGGCCGACGTGGGCGAGGCGGGGGCGCTCGCCACGGGTCAGGGACGGGCCCTGGCGGCGGAAGCGCTCGGTGTCGACGCCGTGCGGGACGACCGCGATGTTCTTGCGCGGTACGCCCAGCCGGATCAGTTCCTCGCCCTCGTCGACGCAGGAGGCGATGACCGCGTCGGCCCTGCGGCCGATCGCGCGCTCCAGCCGCACCCGGGCCGCCTGCTCCCGGCCACCGCCGGGCTGGATGCGGGACGAGCCGAGCTGGTGGAAGGTCTGGATGATCGGGACGTCGAGGCCGTCGGCGCCGGCGACGGCGGCGAGGCCGCCCGTCCAGGAGTGGGCGTGCACGACATCGGGGCGGTCCTTGCCCCACCGCTGCGCGAGCTGCGCGCTGAACGCGGAGATGTGCGGCATGAGCTCGCTCTCGGGGAGCCGCTCCGCGGGACCCGCGTCCAGGTACTCGATCGTCACGCCCGTGGTCACCTTGACCCGGGACTTGCGGTCGGGGGAGTTGCGGCGGGTGTAAACGGTGACACGGTGGGAACCGCTGAGTTCGCGGGCGATCGCCGGGATGTCGGCGGAAAGCTCGTGCACGGAGACGATGGCGATATTCACGGGGCACACCTCAGGGAAGCCGGGTCACAACGAGGACCCGCAGACGTACTGAGTTGTGCCTGCGTCTTAGGCACGGAATCTGTCAGTCAGCTTACCGGCGTTTGGAACACGACAAACCCCCCAGGCCAAAAAATCTCAGGAAAAGTCATCGCGCCGGCCTCCTCGCCCGCCGCCTCAGCGGGCGCGGCGCATGGCCAGGATGGTGATCTCGTCCAGCACCTGGCCGCCGCAGAAAGCCTGCTGGTCCTCCTCGACCGCCTTGACCACCGCCGCGGCCGGCTGCCCGGTGCAGCGCGTCAGCACCTCGGTGAGCCGGCTCTCGCCGTAGGCCAGCTCCTCCTGGCCGGACCTGCCGCGCGAGCCCGCGAGCCCGTCGGAGTACAGCACCAGGGTCTCGCCGATGGCCAGGGAGACCTCCTCCACCGGGACAGCGGTGCCGGTCTCGATGCCGAGCGGCATGCCTCCCCCCAAGGTGTAGCGCACCCCGCCGTCGGCCTTGAGGACGGCCGGCGGATGGTTGCCGGCCGAGGCCAGCCTGACCCGTCCGCCGCGCCTGCCCGGCGTGACGAACCCGGCGGCCACCATGACGAACATGCCGGTGTCCTGCATCACCAGGGCGTCGTTGAGCTTGGCCACCACAGCCCCGGGGTCCTCCTCCCACACGCTGAGCGTGCGCAGCCCGCCGCGCACCATCGCGGTGACCGAGGCGGCCTCATCGCCCTGGCCGACGACGCCGCCGACGGCGAAGCCCCAGCCGTCCTTGACCGGGAAGACGTCGTAGAACTCCCCGCCGATCGCCCTCGGCCCGGCGCCGGTGTGGTACGACGCCGCCACGTCGTAGCCGGGGACGTCCGGCAGCGTGCGCGGCAGCACGCCGGTCTGCAGGGTGTCGGCGGCCTGCGACCTGCCCTGGAAGACGCGCTGGGCGCGTAGGGCGAGCCCGATGTGCCCGCCCGCGTCCTCCAGCAGCGCCAGGTCGGCCAGGCCGAACGGGGGCCGCTCGCGCAGGCGCAGCAGAGTGATGACGCCGTGGACCTCCTCGCCGGCCTTGATCGGGACGCTCAGGACCGACCCGGCCCGCGTCGCGTTCAGCACGGGGGAGCCGTCGGGCAGGACGCCGAGCAGGCTGTCGTCCTCGACCATCTCGTGGACCACGCCGCCTCCGCTGGCGAGCACATGGGAGACCAGCGGCGCCACGGAGGGGTCCATGCGTTCCAGCGTCTGCACCAGGCGGGCGACGGGCTGGTTGGTCGGGCCGATGACCAGGGACCGCTGCGCCACACCGTTGCGGACGACGTCGGCGAACACCCAGTCGGCGGTGTGGGAGGCGAGCAGCCGCCCGGCCCGGATGAGGGCCACCGGCTCGCTCAGGCTCTCCTCGTCCAGCAGCAGGCGGGTGAGCTGCGACATCAGCTCGTGTCGCCGGGCGGTGGCCATGACCAGGGACTCCTCGGGCGCCTGCTCGGGCTCGGGCGCCTGCCCCGGTTCGGGCGCGCGCACCTCGACGGGCAGCGCCACCGCGGCGATCATCTCCTGCGGCTCGCCCGGCATGCGAAGCTGGGTCAGGACGAGCTGCACGTTGTGCGCGCGTCCCTGGTGGGCCAGCCGCGTCGGGAAGGCCGCCGTCTCGCCGGTGTGCAGCACGGAGGTCAGGTGCGACCGGAAGGCCGCCCGGCGCGAGACGTCCACCAGCAGCGGGAAGGCCCGGCCCGTCAGGTAGCCGTCGGGGCTGCCGAGCAGCCGGGAGGCCTCGGCGTTCACGCGCCGCACCGTGCCGGCCGTGTCAAGGATGATCACCGGGACCGGCATCGTGCGGTACACCGTCCGCAGGAGCTTCAGCTCGCGGTTGGAGCTGCTCTCCTTCCCGCCCGACCTGCGCCGCGACTTGCCCAGCTCGCCGATCGAGGCCCGCAGCAGCTCACGGGCCGTGTCGAGCTCGACGAGCGCCGCGTCCAGGGTCGAGCCGGGGTCGCCCGGGTAGGCCGAACGGGCGTCCCTGAGCGAGGAGATGCGGGCCGTCAGGCCGCTCAGTGCCTGCTCGAGCGCGGGAAGATCAGTAGGGTCGGTCAATTGACGTCCTTCGTATGGGGGGAGGCGCGTGGGTTCCCCTGCTAGACCGTACGTCAAAGAGGCGCCCGCCATCGATCGAGCACCTCCCGCGGGGATTTAACCTGGCCCTTGAGGGAAGCGGAGACCTTGTATGGAGACGATGCGCATGTTCAGCCCGGCCCTCGCCCGGGATCTCGCCGCACTGGGCCGGGTCAACGAGGACACCTCGATGGAGAGCGTGCTGCGAGGCGTCACCGCGGCCGTGGCGGTCGGCGTCCCCGGCTGTGCCGGCGGCACGGTCGAGCTGCGGCGCGAGGAACGGCTCATGATCTCGGCGTCCCACAGCGACCTCATCGCCCTGGTCGATCGTGAGCGGGCCCTGGGGGAGGGCCCGTCGGTGGAGGCGTCGGCGACCGGCAGGAACATCCTGGTCCCCGACGTGCTGCAGGACACGCGCTGGCCCCGGTACGCCGCGACGGCCGTGAAGCACGGAGTGCGTTCCACGCTCGTGCTGCCGATCACCATCGACGGCGCGACGCTGATCCTCGGGCTGTACGCCGTGCGGCCCGGGGCGTTCCCCGGCGGCACCGCCGACCCGCTGGCCGCCCTGCTGAGCGAGCAGCTCACCGTGGCCCTCGCCAACGTGTCCGACTACGACGAGGTGCTCACCGACGCGGCGCAGCTGCAGGAGGCGCTCGCGGGGCGTGCCGTGATCGACCAGGCCAAGGGCATCATCATGCACGCGAGCGGATGCTCGTCGGAGGCGGCGTTCGACGAGCTGCGCCGCCTGTCGCAGCACCATCAGGTCAAGGTGGCCGATCTGGCCCGCCTGCTGGTGAGCGAGCACCAGACCAAGCACGGCGGTGCCCTACCGTCCTGACCGGTTCCCGTAGCTCTTCATGCTTTGACCAACTTTAGCGCGATATATCACCCAAAGCATGATCGACGATCATGCTCTGAAGGCGGCCAGCGCCTCCTCCAGCGTGTCGTACAGCGGGAGCCGCTGCGCGAGCCCGGTCACCCACATGACCTTCGAGTTGGAATACTGCACGCCGACCAGGGCGAAGTGGCCCTTGGCGGCCATCGTGCGCTGCCAGTGGTGCACGATCAGCCCGAGCGCCCGTGAATCCATGAACGTGACCTCGGCGAGGTCGAGGACCAGGTCGGGACCGTGCTCGTCGGCTATCTCGGCCAGCCGGTCCGTGAACTGGCCGCGCGTCGTCGCGTCGAGGATGCCGGCCACCCGCACCACGGGCACACCCTCCGCGACCGCAGACGTAAGGGTCAGAGCGGAGTTTGCCCTGTCTGGAACGGTCACCACGCGCCTCCTCGCCGCTTCCCTGGCGCATGGCGCCAACCCCGTCGGGGGTCAATCGCAACATTACTGTTGCCCGGGGGGTAGCAATACTCTTGATTTTTGGGGAATACTGGAGCCGAGGTCCAGCAGAGGGCCTCGTCTCGACAGTAGTACGCGAGGCGATGTCGGCTCTGCATGGGCATTGTCGGTTCCGCCTCGCTTGCAAGGCATACGAGGGAGCAGCAATGGCTGCCGAGAACCACACTTTCGCCGAGACCGAGATCACCGCCGAAGACCTGCTGCGCGAGCTCGCCGAGCCGGGCACCACCGAGGCCAGGCGGGCACGGCTGCGCGAGATGATCGTCGAAATGCACCTCCCCATGGCGCGGGAGATCTCCCGCCGCTACCTCCACCGGGGCGAGCCCATGGAGGATCTGCTCCAGGCCGCGTACGTCGGCCTGATGAAGGCGATCAACGGGTTCGACGCCGACCTGGGGCATAGCTTCAGAGGCTATGCCATGGTGACCATGACCGGCGAAGTGAAGCGGCACTTCCGCGACAGGACCTGGGCCATCCGGGTCCCGCGCCTGTACCAGGAGCGGCGCTCGGAGCTCAACCGGCTCGTCGCCGACTTCACCCAGGAGCTCGGCCGGTTCCCCACAGTCGCCGAGCTGGCCCAGAAGATGGGCATCTCCGAGGAGGACATGCTCCTCACGATGGACGCCTCCGCCGCCTACAGCACCCTGTCCCTGGACGCCCCGATGGGCGCCGACGACGACGCCGCCGCGCTCGGCGACCTCATCCCCGATGAGGACGACGAGCTGGCCGTTCTGGTCGACCGCGAGGCCATCAAGCCGCTGATCGACCAGCTTCCCGAGCGGGAGCGCAACATCCTGCTCCTGCGCTACTACGGCAACATGACCCAGGCGGAGATCGCAGGGGAGTTCGGCATCTCCCAGATGCACGTCTCCCGCATCCTGCGTAAGGTCCTCGACCAGCTCCACTCGCAGCTCGTCGCCGCCGGCTGATTAAGCCGCCCATCCTTGGGCACTGAACGGCGGAACAGAAGTCGCGCTGAGGGGCCACTTTCCTAACGGGCCGGGATCCCGGGGTATCTTCGTCGATGTAATCGGCCCCGTTGCAGGGTGACCTTCCCATAGCTGATCGCTCTTGGAGGCGGTTATCGGGTGAACGAGGACGAAGTCCCTCCTCCCCGCTTCCTCACGGACGGGGGCGGCTCTTCGCCGCTCCCGTCCGGCGTGGCGGTCAAGGAACTGACGTTCTGCGTCGGGGATCTCCCCGAGGTGCGGGACTTCGCCGCTCTCCAGGCCAGGCGGGCGGGAATGGCAGCGGACTCCATCGGCGACTTCCTCGTCGCGGTCAACGAGGTCGCCACCAACGCGGTGACGCACGGAGCGGCCAAGGCGCGGCTGCGGGCGTGGTGCGAGGGCGGCGACCTGATGATCGGCGTCTACGACGACGGCCACTGGATCCCCGAGGAACCACCCGGCATGGTGGCCCCGCACGACTACTCCACCAGCGGGATGGGCCTGTGGGTGGCCAGGAAGCTGACCAAGGAGCTCGTCCTCCGAACCGGGCAAAACGGCACAGAGCTCATAATGCGCTTCAAACTGCCATAAATGCCTGTATGGCGTCCTTGGGTGGGGTACGTCCCAGAGTATGACTCAGCGAATCCCTCGCGTGCTCGTCGTGGGAGGCGGGGCCGTGGGCATGCTCGCCGCCCGGCGCCTGCAAAAGAGGCTCCACCGCGGCGAGGCCCACGTCACCGTGGTCGACCTCGACTCCTACATGACCTACCAGCCCTTCCTGCCGGAGGCGGCCGCGGGGAGCGTGGAACCACGCCACGTCGTCGTCTTCCTGCGCCGCGTGCTCCCGAGATGCGAGATCCTCTGCGGCCGCGTCGCGCGCGTCGAGCTGGCCTCGCGCACGGCCTTCTTCGAGCCCTACGAGGGACCGCCGCGCCGGCTCGAGTACGACTACCTGGTCTTCGCTCCCGGATCGATCTCCCGGACACTGCCCGTGCCCGGGCTCGCCGAATGCGGCATCGGCTTCAAGACCCTGGAAGAGTCCATCCACCTGCGCAACCACGTGCTCGCCCAGCTCGACCTGGTCGCCTCGACCAACGACGAGCAGGTACGCAGGCGGGCGCTGACCTTCGTCTTCGTCGGCGCCGGCTTCGCGGGCGTCGAGGCGCTCGCCGAACTGGAGGACATGGCGGCCGACGCGTGCCGCTACTTCCGCCAGGTGAAGCCGTCCGACATGCGGTGGGTCCTGGTCGAGGCCACCGACAAGATCCTGCCCGAGGTCGGCGTCGAGATGGGGGAGTGGACCGCCCAGCAGCTCCGCAGCCGCGGGATCGAGGTCCGCACCCACACCCGGCTCAACTCCGCCGAGCACCACCACATCGTCCTCAGCGACGGCGAGGAGTTCGACGCCGACACCCTGGTGTGGACCGCCGGCGTCAAGCCCAACCCGCTCACCGGCGCCGGAGACCTGCCGCTCGACGCGCGCGGGCGCGTCAAGGTCGACGCCTGCCTGCTCGTCGAAGGCACCGGCTTCGCCTTCTCGGCCGGCGACTGCGCCGCCGTCCCCGACCTGACCAGGCCCGGGGAGACCACCCCGCCCAACGCCCAGCACGCCGTACGGCAGGCCGCCCGGCTCGCCGACAACCTGATCGCCACCCTGCGGGGCGAGCCGCGCACGCCGTACCGGCACAAGAGCGCCGGATCGGTGGCGAGCCTCGGCATGTACCGCGGCGTCGCCAACGTCTACGGGCACCAGATGCGCGGGTTCCCCGCCTGGTTCCTGCACCGGACCTACCACCTGTCCAAGATCCCGACGGTCAACAAGAAGGCCCGCATCCTGATGGACTGGACGCTCGGCCTGCTCTTCACCCGCGAGATCGTCTCCCTGGGCGCCATGCAGGATCCGCGCCAGGAGTTCGAACTGGCCGCCCGCACCGGCCGCCAGGACCTCCACCAACGCTCCCCTGCCCACTCCGGCGCCGCCCCGGACCACTGACCGGCCCTCACGCGGACGATCACGCACGCGGAAGGGCGCCGTCCGGTGGGGCGGCGCCCTTCTTCCTTCACCGCGCGCCCGAGGCCCGGAGGGACACGCGATGGGTCTTCAGCCGTTCGGGGGAGCGCCGCTGATCTCCGAGAGGGGCGACGACGGTTCACGTTCCAGGGCCATGTCCCCCAAGGACACGATGCCGACGGGACGGCCGTCCTCGACGACGGGAACCCTGCGGACGGCTCTGTCCCGCATCAGCCGGACCACCTCGTCCACGTTCTGGTCCGGCCGCACGGTGACCAGGTCGGAGGTGCACAGCGTGCCCAGGGGCGTCGCATCGGCGTCCCGGGCCTCCGCGACGGCGCGCACGACGATGTCGCGGTCCGTGACCAGGCCGTACAGTTGATCGTCCTTGGTCACCAGCACGTCCCCGATCGCCTGGTCGCGCATGAGCCGGGCCGCCTTGGACACCGGCGCGTCGGCGGGCAGGCAGATCGGCCGGTGGGTCATGACGTCCCGCACCTTCTGGCTCATCCTCGACACCTCCTCTCCCTATCCGCTTTCGGCTATCCGCTTCGGCTTTGGCTTTCGACTATCCGCATTCGACTATCCGCTTTCGGCTTTCGGCTTTCGGTGCCCGGCCGTCAGCGGCGGGTGCGCCGGTATCCGCGCCAGTTGCCGCTGCCGATGCTGGTAGTGCCGATGCCGCCCTGGTGCAGGGCGAGCAGGCACAGCCCGAGCGCGATCAGCGCTGTGGTCGAGATGCCGATACTCGTACCGATCAGGCTGAACAGGAAGGCGATTCCGAAGACGATCGCCGCGACGATGGCAAGCATCGGTTACCTCACTTCGTTTCGAGCCGGGGCATGTCGTGCCCGGCGCTGGAGTAGGAAAGCCCCACGAGCTCCTGGAGCAAGGAGCGGTAGTCGCGCAGCGCCAGCCGGAGCCGCTCGGTGTCGTTCTGGTCGCCGTTCTGGTCGCCGTTCTTCCAGCGGTCGACGAGACCCTGCTTGCGAGAGGTGATCGCCGCCACCGCCTCGTCGGCGAGCCGGTCGGCCCGCTCGACGGCCTCTCGAGGGTCGTCGACGAAGCTCGCTTGCACCTTGCGCCACCGCCGCTCGAAGTCGGCGCCCTCGTCGTCGTTGTGATCCTTGCCGGTGTCGGTACCGGCGCCGGTATCAACGCCCGAGCCGATGCCGATGTCCAGGCCGGTCCCGGTCCCGGTGCGGGTGTCGGCTCCGGTGCCCGAACCGGGGCCGGTGGCCTGCGCCACGAGCACGGGATCCAGCTCCGCGCCCGGAACGCCGGCGGCCAGGCTGGAGTCCTCGGCCGGGGTGGGGTAGTCCGCCTCCTCCGGGTACACGATCAGATCCCGCTGCTCGGCCTGCTCCCCGCGCGTCTCAGCGTCGCCGAGCGTGCCGGAGGCATGAGCCGGGTCGGGATTGCTGACCATGCCTGTGCTCTCCCCCTGAGGACGCTCCACATCGACATCGCCCAAACCACGCTCGTCCGAGCCGTGGTCATCGAGTCCACGCTCGTCCGAGCCGTGGTTGTTCAGACTTTTGCTCTCGTCCCGCGCATGCCCGGCGGGGTCGTACACGGTGCCGGGGTCGTCGGGGGAGTTCTCGAGGTCGGAGGAGTTCTCGGGGTGGCCGGTCTCCGGGTCCTGGGCGTGGCCGGTCTCCGGATCACGGTCCGCCTCGGTCGTGGTGTCTCGGCGATAGGGTTCCATCGCTCGTCAGCCTCCCTGGGTGTTGCGGTAGGACGTACGGCCTCCGGCCACGTGGGCGTCGGTCTCCATGGACTCTCGGCGCCCCGGCTCCTGGCCGCCGTACTGCCGGCGGTCCTGCTCGCGGCGCGCGTCCTGCTCCCGGCGCGCCTCGTCGTAGTCCCGGCCCGCCTGCTCGCCCTGCTCGTACCGGCGCTCGTCCTGCCGCGCCTCGTCGGTCCGGCGTTCGTCCACCTGCCGCGCCTCGTCGGTCCGGTGCTCTTCCTGCCGGGTCTCGCCGTACTCCCGGCCGTCCTGCCGGCGGTCGTCGTGGGTCCGGCGGTCACCGTCGGTGGCCGTGGTGTCCTCCAGGAGCTCCTCGAACAGCGCACGGTAATGCACCATGGCCTGCCGCAGCTCTTCGGTCGACGCCTCCTGCCGCGCCGCGCGGCTGCTGATCTCGTGGGCCTTGCGGTAGTGGTCCAGCGTCTGGCCGTGGGCGACCGACAGGTCCGACACCTGCTGCTCGAAGCCCTCGGTGG
This sequence comes from Sphaerisporangium perillae, assembly GCF_023276435.1. Lineage (GTDB taxonomy): Bacteria > Actinomycetota > Actinomycetes > Streptosporangiales > Streptosporangiaceae > Sphaerisporangium > Sphaerisporangium perillae. Next base: position 8,682 of record NZ_JALLPO010000040.1, on the reverse strand, counting down.
GGTAGCCCCGGTCCGCCATCACGGCGGTCACCAGGTGATCGGCCTCGGTGACGGCGAAGCCGGGAGCGTCGACGAACCGCTCCTGGACCTCGGTCCACTTCTTGGCATAGGTGGAACGGCTCTCCAGGGCAAGCGGCCTGATGTCCAGCTGGGCGTGCCGCTGCTCCCTTTCGCGTAGTTCCTGCTCCGCCTCACGGCGGCTCTCTCGTTCGCGCACGGTGCGCTCGTACTCGGGGCCGAAGCGTTCTTGGAGCCGGCGCCTGCGCTGCTGCTGCGCCACGAGGTAGCCGACGGCCAAAATCGCCACCACCGCGGCTACAACGACGGCCACCCAGGTGATGGTCATGTCTGCCTCCGGTTATGTGTGCTTTGTAACCCCCCGACTGCCCGAGAAGGCGACCCCAAAACAGAGCGAAAGCACGCTTTCACGCAAACAGCACAACCCCCGACCCGGCCCACCCCCTCTCGACCTCCAGCACCACCCCACCCCGAGGACGGTCCCGGCCTACCGCCCGAGGACGGTCCCGGTCCTCTCAGGGATCCCAGGACGGTCCCTGCTCCTCAGGGATGGGGGTCCCGCCCCGCTGGCGGAGTAACCACTGACCTTGACCGGGTCGCCTCCTCCACCGCCCGGTGCGGAGCTCTCCCCCGATCGGCGCCCCTTGGCCGGGTGCCTCTCTCACGGCCCAGGATCTGCCCCAATTGGCGCTCTTTGGCCGGGCGGCTTCCTCTCACCGCTCGGTCCCGAGCTCACCGATCGGCGCCCCGGGTTGGCCGGCTGCTCCTCTCACCGCACCGAATGGCGCTTGTCCGATAGGCGCCGGGTCGGCGAGTAGTGGTACGGCGATGCCGGCGCCGCGTTACGGCGAGCAACCCGGCGATCGTTCGTTCGGGCTGCCCTGGAAGTCCTTCAGCCTCTGAGCCCTAGGAATGCCCCCCGGCCTCCCGTTCGCGCAGAACGGTCAGCGCGTCGTTCAGCACCGTCTCGACGTGGGACGTACCGGCCACGGCCCTCTCGTAGAACCCCACTTCGGGGCTGTAGGAGATGTCCAGCCCGCCGTCGACCAGCTTCCGTGCCCAGCGGAGAGCCGTGTTGATCTTGGCCTGCGGTACGTTCCCGCCCTGGGCGATCGCGGACAGGTTCCGCAGGTTCGTGGCCGGCCCTGTCTGGTTGTGGACGCGGTTCAGCTTCCACGGGATGGCCCGGCTGTGGTCGAGCATCGGCTTGGCGAGCCCCGCCGCCCGCTTGGCCTGCAGGATCCCGGACTCGGTCACCTCGAAGTGCGCGGCCAGTTCCGCGTTGGACCAACCGGCCGCGACGAGCCGCCGTAGCTCTTCCCGATCGATATGAGCCTTCCGCCCCATGCACCCATCCCGTCTTCAGTTCGCTCCGTGGACGCTGCCGTCACATGATCCCGGACCACTGATCATCCGCCATCACCCGACGCCCTGAGCTAAGACGCGCGACGCACGGGGCAGGAGTGCCCGGGACGGGGGGTACGCGTACGCAAGAGTCCTCGATCTGCGCTAGGGTTGTTCTCGCTCGCCTAGGTGAGCAACGGGACGTAGCGCAGCTTGGTAGCGCACTTGACTGGGGGTCAAGGGGTCGCAGGTTCAAATCCTGTCGTCCCGACAGACGAGAAGGTCTGTCGATCAGAGGGAAACCTCAGGTCAACAGGCCTTTCTTCATGTCGGATAGATCAGCGGGTCAGCTAGACGACCTTGAGGTGGGGACCATTTGGGGACCGCCTGACAGCCAGATGGGCACTCAGGGCATCACCGGCGTCGGCGATCGAGCGCGAATCCGGGTGTAGGTACCGCTGAGTGGTGATCAGTGATCCATGGCCCGCGATCTTTCGCAGCACGTGCACGGGAACGCCTGCGTCGGCCATCCAGGTTAGGCCGGTATGCCGCAGATCATGGCGGCGGAGATGCTCGTAGCCGAGCCGTGTCACCACGTCATCCCAATGTGTGGCGTCGCGGAGTACGGCGGTGGTGATGCGTCCACCTCGGGGGCCGACGAACAAGCGCGCCGCAGGGTCCGGCCCGGAGACGTCCAAACGTCTGGCGATCAGATCACGGACCTCAGCAATGAGCGGCACAGTTCGAGCCCGCTTACCTTTCGTGCCCTTGTCCAGGATCCCGCCAGGGCTGGGAGTGGTCTGCCGGCGTACAGTCCAGGTCCACGTCTCGCGGTTGATATCGCCGACGCGGACTCCGGAAACTTCGCCGATACGCGCTGCGGTGCACGCCGCAAAGATGACCACTTCACCCCAGCCCGCGAACTGACCGGCCGATCTTTCAACGAGTGCCGCAGCGAGCTGGGCCAAGGCATCCCAGTCAGGTAGTGCGAGCGAGCGAGGATCATCCAGTTCGTCTTCCGCACGCTGATACTCGCGTTGCCAGCCGCTCACCTGAGCCGGGTTGCGATCAACGATCCCGTCACGAACGGCTTGCTCCATAATTCGGACCAGCACGGCGAGACTGTTCTTTACCGTCGACCGGCCGCATTCGTCAGCGATCCACCCGTGAACCGCGCGATCAACGGCACCGTTGGTGATCAATCGGACGGGCAGGTGCCCCAGAGTCGGGACGACCCGTTTACGCCAACCCGCCAGGTACGGATCAAGGGTCTTGCCCTCCAGACCTCGCAGCGCGAGAGGCATCACAGCATCGCCGTAGTCCCCGAGGGTGGCAGTTGCCGCCATCGGATCAATTCCTCCTTGCGCGGCTCGTTTCATGCCGTTGATCCACGCTTGGGCGGCCTCTGGGGTGTCGAAGGATTCCGACTTGGATTTGCGCTCATTACTGACCGGATCAGTCCACCGGACCCGAGCCCGGTACGGGTGGGGACGGCCGGGGCGGTGCTCCACGTCAGAGGCCAACGACACCCCGATTGGGGGTAGCTCCTTGCGGATGACCATCAGGCCACCTTGCCGGGGTCAGTGCGGCGGCTCGATAGCCAGCGCTCAACATCGTGAACGCTATACAAGGTCAGCCGCGATGACAGCCGAACGAACGGCGGACCTTGCACGGGTCGAGCGGTACGCCACCGACGAACCGTCGAGGGATCAACCTTGAGCAGTTGAGCCAACTCCTCGGTGGTGTACCAGCCGCTTGGTAGAAGATCCATTGCCTCATTTGCTGGTGTGATCGTCACTACGGGTTCCTCCTGTCACGCGGCGATCGGTGTCTGTTCGGTGGCGAGTTGGTGGGCGATTTCTTCGCGGCCGGCGGCGCGGCGTTTGCGGGCTTGGTCGGCGGCGGTGTTGGCCAGGAGGGCGTCTCCGGTCGTTCTCCACCCGGATCCGGCATAGGAGAGGTCGCCGATCACGAGCGTGGTTTCTTCGTCAAGGTCGGGTTGACGGGTGACGGCGTCGGCGACGTACTCGTGGCCGATGTCTTGGGCGCGGCGGTAGCGGACGCGTGCGGCGCGTAGGGCGGCGAAGGTGGTGGAGTAGCGGCGGGCTTTGGTGAAGAAGTGGCCACCGAAGCCGAGCATGTGCGCCCACCTGCGTAGCCCGTCGAATCCGGGGTGGTCGGGGTCGCCGAGGTCCCAGCAGGCGGCGATGAGTCGTTCGGTGTGGGTGCCAGTGCGGTTGGCGTGCTGCTCGACGGTCTCGGGGTTGAGCCGGCGGGAGGCGTGCCCGGTGACTTCGGTGCCTTTGGTGGCGTACTTGGCGAGGTAGGCGGCGACCATGGCGTCGGTGACCGGGTTGTCTCCCCGGAGGGTCAGCGGGCGTACGTCGAGCTGGTCACCCCAGACGATCGGCCATCCGCCGGGCTTTTCCGCATGCGTGGCAGCGGTGAAGCCGGTAACGGTGGCGGCGTGCTCGACGGCCTCCTGGAGGTCGTCGACGGTGAGCCCGTCCGGTGGTGGGAGGACGGCGGTGGGGTCGTCGGGGTCCAGGCCGTCGAGGCGGAGCAGGACGTGGAAGTGAACGGCTCCGCGTCGTTGGTATTCGGCGGCTTTGCCGTGCGCAATGCGGATGCGGGGCAGTCCGCGGCGGCGTGCTACCTGGTTGAGATGGCGTTCCATGGCCTGCTTGGTGCGCCGCCACAACTCCCCTGCCTGGTTGTTCCAGACGACGTGGTGGTCGTGGTCGTAGCAGTCGAGGCAGAGCGGTTGCCCGACTCGGGGATCAGTGGCCTCGTGGCGGGCGAAGCAGGCTTGCTGCACCCTGTGGGGGCAGGTCTGGAGGGTGCGGCGGGCGTGGCAGGGTTCGGGCCGGCAGGTGCATCGGGTCTTGTCCGAGCAGGTGTGGACGCGGACGTGCCGGGTGTGGACCGGCCCGAAGGTGGGGGCGGTGAAGGTCGCGAAGACCGCCGGATGGGTCGAGACCGACTCAGAAACGCCTTTGCCGCCTGCCAGGCCGGAGCGGACGAGCTGGTAGGCATCCCGCCGGTAGGTCTCCGCGCAGGACGGGCAGACCGTCACGCGGCGATTTCCGCACGCCTTGTAGATGACAGCATCGGGCAGGGCCGAGGTAGGCAGCGTGCTCAGCACCTGCCCGGTGTGGGTGTCGACGGTGTGGACCTGGCCGTGCAGGCGGACCGGGGCCGAGCATCCAGCGGCGGACCAGATGTGATCGAGCCAGGCGAAGTAGCCGTCACCGCCACGGGTCAGCGCAGTGTCGCGGGCGAACAGGGCAACATCAGCGGGCAGGCGAGCGGGGTCGGGTTCGGTGTTCGCCCCCGTGCCCGGGAAGGTGAGCTGTTGCCCAGTCTTCCCGGGGACGAGAGCCAGCGTCGAAGGTGCCGACGGGCTGGAGGTCATGCGCGGCCCCCGTGGGTGCCGTCGAGGTGGTGCAGCACGGCGGTGGCAACATCGGTGCCGATGCCGAGGTGGTCGGCGAGGATCGCCGGGGTGATGGGCTGCTCGGTGCGTTGCCGGTGTGCGAAGACGGCCATGCGAGCGCCCTGGATGAGTTCGTCCGGGATGGACGTCGCCGGGGCTATGGCAGGGGTGTCACCATGCGGGACTTCCGCTGTGACGGTGATCGTCTCGTTGAATTCCCCGGCAAGGGGAGCCTTGCGGGTTGTGGTGCTCGACAGGGCGAGCTTGGTGAGGGCGAGGAAGGCCAGCGCCGGTACGACGTTGAGTAGCCATCCGCTGGGGCTGTGGGCGGCGACCGCGAGTTGTGCGGAGATGGACAGCGCGGCGGCGGCGACTAGGACCACCATGGGGTAGGCGACCGAGAGCCCGGCGCGCTTGCGCCGGCGGATCTCCAGACCGGCAGCGGTCGGGGTGAGTTCGGAGATGATGGCGTTGGTCCAGCCGAACCAGTCGCCGGTCCCTGGGGGGACGTGTTGCATGGTCCAGTCGTGGACGTGGGTGAAGGAGACCGCGCCGGCCATCCCGCCGATGACGAGCAGGATGCCGATTTGGGCGGCGGACTCGATGCGTTCAGTCCTGGTTTTCATCAGGCTGCTTCTCTCTCGTCAGGGGTTTGGCAGTCGAGGCAGGCAGGCCACCGCTTGCGGAGGCAGTAGCCGATGTCGCGCAGGCAGCGCGGGCAGGTGCGGCGGGCTTGCATCGCCCGCTCAAGGGCGGCCAGTTGCGCGGCCGTGGGTGTGCGCTTGGGCTTGGCCAGCTCGACGGCGTAGAGGTAGGCGACACGCTTTCCGCGACGCCACAGGATTTGCGCTTGGACGTCCTGGCCGGCAGGGCGCAAGCCGAGTGCGGTGAGTTGACGCCGGGTGGCCAGCCCCTTGGGCGCCATCCGGTAGGGGTAGGTGGGGATGCCGAACTCGGCCCCGGTGGGGTCCCAATAGATGCGCCCGCTCATGAGGTGGCGTCCTCATTGCGGAGGCGTCGGAGGCGTTCCCAGCGTTGAGCGGTGCGGTAAGTGACACCGATGCGTTCGGCCGCTTGGGCCATCGTGTGATGTTGCTCGGTGCGGAGCCAGGCGTAGTCTTCGCGGCGTCCGGCTGCGACGGCTGAATAGGCGGCGCGAGCATTGAGCGTCGCTCGGGCCCAGGCCTCGGTCACGGTTCGCCCGTCCTTGGCCTGCTCGCTGTTCCGGGTGGTCATGAGGGTTCACCGCCCCAGCGCTGTTGCGCGGCCTGGCGGGTGATGGCCAGGGGTCGGGCGATGTCTGCCCAGGAGTAGCCGTGCTTGCCACGTAGGCCGGTGACGGCGTGGACTATGGCGTCGTCGAGTTCCTCGATGAGGGCGACGGCGTCGGCGAGCGCTTCGACATCGCCAGCGGCGATGCGGCGGCCGTAGGCGCGGATGATGCGCTGGAGGAATTCGGCGTATTCGTCGTTCTCGACGACGCGTCGTGCAGGTTGGGGTGTCAACGGAGGGTTGACGGGGGAATCGGTTTCCGGCGTGGCGGAAAGCTCGGTGCAGGTACGCTGCATCGATCCACATCCTTCGCTTGAGGGTGGAGAGGTGGAGGCAGGGGCCGGGGAACTTTGGAAGGTGGTCCGGCCCCTGTTACCTGTGGTCAGGCGCTGCGCAGGGCAACGAGGATGAGCACAGCGGCTATGCGGTTGACGCACGGCGGGCAGTAGGTGCGCACTCCCGGCTTGGGGTGCTCGGGAATGAGCCAGCCTTTGATGTCGCCGATGTTGTGGCGGCAATGGCAGTGGTCACATTCGAAGATCCACCGCCGGAGGTCCGGGGTGCCGTTGCGGCGATACCGTTTGTGGATCACCAGGTGTTCCTTCCGGATCGTGACCAGCTCGCCAGGGGGTCAGGCTGCGAGTCCGTGGGTGGGTGAGGATGAGCCGCCCCGACCGGCGCGGCGGGTCCATGCGGCGTAGTCAGCGATGTGAGCGATGTCGCTATCGGTGAGGTAGGCGACCTTGATCTTTCGAGGGGTGCCGCCTTCGGCGATGAGGTAGCAGACGCCCTGACTGGTCGGTGTGATCTCGGTGGCGCAGTAGCCCGAGGAGGACCAGCCGTCGCCGAGGATGATGTCGCTGGACCCGGAGGAGGTGCAGCGGAACGCGGCCCGGTAGCCGAACAGGTCGCGCATCGACTTGGGGATGATGTCGACGCTGGGCCGCTGCGTAGCGGCGACCACGACGATGCCGGCAGCGCGGCCACGGGCTACCAGGTCCCGAAGGAAAGCGATGAATTCGCGCTGTTGGCGCTCATCGCCCACGGTGGCCGAGAAGTAGGCGATCTCGTCGATGATGACGACGATGACGTTGACGTCGTCATGGTCCTCGATCTTGCGGCGGCGGCGTGCCAGCAGCCATGAGTAGCGGTTGTTCATCACCTGCTGGAGTCGTCGCAGGGTGATGGTGGCTTCGTCGATGTCAGGCCCGACGAATTTGTCGGCGGCCTGGGCGAGCATGCCGAGTTCGACCTGTTTGCCGTCCAGGAGGACCAGGCGGGTCCGGTCGCACAACGCGGCGTGACAGCCGATGGCCTGGATCAGGCCGGACTTTCCGCCGCCCGGTTCGCCGGCGGCGAGGATGTTGCGGTAGATGAGCGGCAGATAGACCGGCCGGCGCATCTCATCGATCCCGATGAAGATCGGGTCATACATCGACAGCATCGGCCCTATCGGCACCCCCGCAGCGGTGGGGTCGGCAGTGGTCATGGTCGTGTGCCTCTCGGACAGAGGGAGATGGGACGGCTAGGCACCAGGTGCGCGGCCGTCCCGAAGGTGGTTGCGGGTGGATACGGCGAGGTGCGGCTACCTCAGTCGATGTAGTCGCTGATGTCGTCCGCGCCGTGGGCGGCCGGGACCGTGACGGTCTCCCGGGCAGGGCCGGGCTTCTTGCCGTTGTCGGTCCGGCCGTTCTTGACCGTGTTCTTCTGCGCGTCCAGGACGAACGCTTCGGTGACGTCGTCCAGGTCCAGCCCATCGGCCGGCGTGTCGAGGACGAGTGTCGAGGGTTGGATCAGTGCGTCGCTCGGCTCCCTGATCTCGCCTGTGAGAGGGGAGACGACCGTTCCGGTGAGGGCATCGCGGCGGCTGATGTCCATCCGCACATAGGCGGAGTTGGACTGCGAGGCACGCTCGACCGTGACCTTGTCGGCCCAGCAGGCAGCCGCGATCTGTTCCAGGCGACCTTCCAGGTCGGACATGGCAAGGCCAGGGCGCAGCCATAGCCACACCGATTCGCCGACCAGGGTGGGACGCGCCCACAAGACGAACGGCAGCGAGGCCCGGTTGTTGCCGATGATGAATTCGGCGAAGCAGGTCCGCAGACGGTGCCGGGAGATGAAGCACCAGGCGACTTTCATGACGTGGCGCCGGACCTTGGGGAAAGCGAACGGGGCCGCCAGCACGACGACGACCACCAGGCGCACGGCCAAGGTGGTGTGCTGGGCCAGGACCACGAACCCCAGCACGCAGTCAGTCGTGAAGACGATTTCGGGCAGCCACCACACGATGACCCGAAGCACGGGCCAGATGGCGATCACGGCAGCGATCGGCAGCGCAACCGCCACGCCGAGGACACCGCCCAGCAGGAGAGCGAGGATCGGATGCCACGTGTCCGCCAGGACGGTGGCGGCCAGCAGGCCGGCCACGATGGAGACCACCCAGAAGGCGATCTTGGCGTTACGGGTGTAGGACCGGGAGACGTGATCCTCGATCACCGTAACCGAGCCGCGGCGGCCGGAAGCTCGCCGGGAGAAGGAACGGCCACTACTCTTGGCCATGGGTCGACTTCCTTCCACAAAGGGATGTCGGTTGAGTGATGCGGCGGGGCCGG
>NZ_JALLPO010000004.1:214199-278649 GCF_023276435.1 Sphaerisporangium perillae | reverse complement strand
CGGCCGCCGCGGCGGCGACGGAGGCGAGGAAGCGTTCGATGTGGCGGAAGACCAACCGGGATTCCGGCACGATGTCGGCCAGGATCGGGAACGCGTGCGGCATGCGGTGCCACTCCTCGTATCTCACCTTCACCCCGGCGCGGCGAGCCTGGAGCGCGACGCGGCGGCCCTCGTCGCGCAGCACCTCGGTGGAGCCGGTGACGATCATCATCGGCGGCAGGCCGGTGTAGTCGCCGTACACGGGCGAGACCAGCGGATCGCGGCAGTCGAGCCCGGCGGTCCACCGGCGGGCGAGCCAGTCGACCCCGCTCGTGGCCAGGAGCGGGTCGGCCCATCGGTTGACCCGGCGCCGCATGTCGGACAGGTCTGCCCACGGCGAGAGGCAGATCGCCGCCGAGGGCAACGGCAGGCCGCGGTCGCGCAGCGCGAGCATCATGGCCAGGGCGAGGTGACCACCGGCGGAGTCGCCGGCGACCAGGATGTCCTGCGGGGCGTACCCGTGGTCTACCAGCCCCTGGTAGGCGTCCAGGGCGTCGGCCAGCGACTCGCTCAGCGAGTGGATCGGTCCCTGACGGTAGTTCAGGGCGTACACCGGGCGCCGCGCGGCCGCCGACAGGCGCCAGGTGATCGGCCGGTGCGTCGCCGGGGAGCAGAAGAAGTAGGCCCCGCCGTGAAAGTAGAGCACCACCTTGCTCTCATCCAGATCGTCCCCGGCACGTACCCATTCGGAGCCGCCCGAGGCCTTGTCGATGCGGACGTGGGAGGGGATCGGCAGCGGGAGTCGCTCTCCGAGGGAGGCGACGCGCATGACGGCGGCCATGCCGAGGGGGTGGCGGAGCAGGAGCGCCGACAAGGGCTTGGTCGTGCCCCGCATGAGGCCGTTGAACACGCTGGCACGCCAGCTGATCGGATACACGGGATGGATGTCCGCGTCGATCTCCCACCCCATGGTGACCCTCCACAAGCCATACCAACCGAACACCGTTCTATGCTCAGGCGTATACCCTGGTTTACACGCCGTTTACACCAGATGTCGAGAGGCAAACAGAACATTTGACCTGATAGGGGTCCATAAGGGACTCAGCTGAGGTTGCGCCGCATCTCCTCGAGGAAGCGGACAAACTGCAGACGTCTAGTATCCCGGGAGTACGACGCCTACGGCCTGACCGCGGTCTCGCCGAGGCCGGCGTGCGCTGACACGCGCCGCCGCGCCCGGTCCATCGCACCCGGCGGTGACCCCGGGACGCGCCCGGCCGGGCACCGGAATGCCACGGGCCGGGCGGGTGCGGCTGGTTAGAATACCTATCCCGCCGTCCCTGGAGGTGCGCGACCTTCCCGCTCTATCTGACGATCTTCAGGTACGGCTTCCGCCGTCACGCCGCCTACCGTGCCGCGGCCCTCGCCGGGGCGTTCACCAACACGATCTTCGGCATCCTCCGCGCGTACGTGCTGATCGCCCTGTGGCACACCCGCCCGGGCCTGGCCGGATACGACGTCATCGACGCTGTCACCTTCTGCTTCCTCACCCAGGCGTTCATCGGGCCCATGGAGGTCTTCGGCGGCGGGCTGCAGCTCGCCCAGCGCGTGCGCACCGGCGACGTCGCCCTCGACCTCGTCCGGCCGGCCTCACTCCAGCTCTGGACACTGGCCGACGACCTCGGCCGCGCCGCGTTCCTGTTCTTCGCCAGGAGCGTCCCGCCCACGCTGGTCGGCGCCGCGCTCTTCGGGATCCGCGTCCCCGGGGACCCCGCCACCTGGGCAGCGTTCCTGGTCTCCATGGCCCTCGGCGTCGTGGTCAGCTTCGGCCTTCGCTACCTGGTCGCGCTGTCGAGCTGCTGGATCGTGGACGACCGGGGCGTCCAGTCGCTGTCGCTGGTCATGACGACCTTCTTCAGCGGCATGATCCTTCCCCTGGTGCTGTTCCCCGGCTGGCTCGGCACGCTGGCCCAGGCACTGCCCTGGGCCGCGATGGTGCAGGTGCCGGCCGACGTCTACCTCGGCAAGCGCGACGTCCTCGGCGCGCTCGCCTTCCAGGCGGCGTGGGTGGCGGCGGTGCTCGGGCTCGGCGCTCTGGCCACGCGGTCCGCCCGCCGCAAAGTCGTCATCCAGGGCGGTTGAGTTGGGCGTTTTCCAAATGGCGAGAACCTACGTGCTGCTGGCGGTCACCTGGACCCGCGCCGCCGCCCAGTATCCGCTGTCCATGGCGCTGCTCACCGTCGGCTCGTTCATCGTCACCGGCCTGGACATGGCGGCGATCGCGGTGATCTTCGCCCACACCACGTCCCTCGGCGGCTTCACCCTGCCCGAGGTGATGTTCCTGTACGGCACCTCCGGGATGTCCTTCGCGCTCGCCGACATGCTCTTCGGCAACGTGGACAAGCTGAGCCAGCACGTGCGGGCGGGGACGTTCGACTCGATGCTCATCCGGCCGGTGAGCCCGTTCATCCAGATGGCGGTGGACCGCTTCACCTTCCAGCGCCTCGGCCGCACCGCCCAGGCGGCGACCGTGCTCGCGATCGCCCTCGCCCACCTCCACGTGCCCTGGCAGCGCGCCTGGATGATCCCGCTCATGGTGCTGTGCGGCATCGTCCTGTTCACCGCGATCTGGACCCTCGGCGGCGCGATCCAATTCCTGCTGACCGACGCGCCCGACGTGGCCAACGCCTTCACCTACGGCGGCGGCCAGCTCACGCAGTACCCGCTCACCGTGTACGGGAGCGACCTGGTGCGGACGGTGACCTTCATCGTGCCGCTGGCCTTCGTCAACTGGCAGCCGGGGCTCTTCATCCTGGGCCGCCCCGATCCGTTCGGCCTGCCGTACTGGCTGCGCTTCCTCGCGCCGGTCGCCGCGCTCGCGCTGGCCTGCGTGGCCGGGCTCGCCTGGCGGGCCGGGCTCCGCCGCTACCGTTCCACCGGGAGTTGACCATGATCGAGCTCGACGGGGTCGGCCGTTCCTTCACCCTGCGCCGCAAGAAAGGGTGGCTGCGCGGGGAGACCCGGGTGGTGCACGCCGTGCGCGACCTGTCCTTCCAGGTGGCCGCCGGGGAGTTCGTCGGCTACCTCGGGCCGAACGGCGCGGGGAAGTCCACCACCATCAAGATGCTGACCGGCATCCTCGCGCCGACGAGCGGGCACATCGAGGTGGCCGGCCTGGACCCCTCCCGCCGCCGTACGGCGCTCGCGCGGCGCATCGGCGTGGTGTTCGGGCAGCGGACGACGCTGTGGTGGGACCTGCCGCTGAAGGACAGCTTTCACCTGATCCGGCTCCTTTACAAAGTAGATCGCGAGGAGCATCGGAAGCGGCTGGCGGAGCTGTGCGAGGTGCTGGAGCTCGGCGCCTTCCTCGACAAGCCCGTCCGCCAGCTCAGCCTCGGGCAGCGCGTACGGGGCGACATCGCCGCGGCGCTGCTGCACGACCCGCTCGTGCTGGTGCTCGACGAGCCGACCATCGGGCTCGACGTGGTGAGCAAGGCGGCCGTGCGGGACTTCCTCCGCACGCTCAACGCCGAGCGCGGGACCACCGTGCTGCTCACGACGCACGATCTGGGCGACATCGAGCGGCTCTGCCGGCGGGTGATGCTGATCGACCACGGCAGCCTGGCCTTCGACGGGACCGTGGAGGACCTCAAGGCCACCGCCCCCGACGAGACCTCCATCGAGGACGTCGTCACCCGCCTCTACACGCGGCAGGCCCGCCTCTGACCGCCGCCCGGTCAGTAGTAGCCGCCGCCACCCACGGGCTGGGCGGTCTCCTCCTCGTAATCCTCGCCCAGATCCCTGCGGCGGCCGGCCCAGCGGGACGGCATGAGCACGGGGATGAACAGCGCGATCCCCAGCATGGCGAAGACGCCCTTCGCCAGCAGGTCCTGCATGCCCTTGCCCGCCTGGACGATCATCGGGTGCATGGACGGGTCGGTCGGCGCCAGCGAGAGCGCGCGGTTCACGTCGAGCGTGTAGATCACGGTCCACGCCAGCAGCACCATCGAGGGGACGAACGTCGCGAGCGGCGACACCCTGCCCGCCACGACCAGGCCGAGGATGAGACCGGCCGCGAGCATGGCGCCGAGGCCGACGAGCGCCTTGGTGTCCCGCGCCGGATCGATCGTGGCGGCGACGCCGCTCACCACCCCTCGGGCCGCGTCCTGAGAGGCCCAGCCGGTGCCGGCCAGGAGAACCGCCGTCACGACGACGCCAAGCAGCAGTCCCAGGAAGTGCCGCATGGTCACCACCTCGCCCCTCAGAGAACCAGCGAACGCGGGCAACAGTAGCGACAAACTTCTCCAAGCGGCAGACACTACGCCCAGACGGTAGAAGAGCGCCGATCGTGGAACGTTCTGCGGAGACAGGCTGTCGCCAGGCGTGACACCATGTGAACGTCATGCGTGCCCACCTCCCCCTGCGCCTGGCTCGGCCGGCCGCCTTCACGCTCCGCCACCCCGGTCTGGGGAATGAGCCCTCCCCCGGCGGAGGGCTAGGGGAGGACCGGGGTGGCGGAGAAGTGGTCAGCGGGGAGGTGAGGGGCGGCTGGGTTCAGCTGGTGATGTCGCGGCTGGAGAAGCGGGCCCAGGCGAGGGAGCCGCAGATCACCGTGTAGGCCGCGAAGACCAGCAACCCCTGGGTCATCACGTCGGTGGCCACCGGATCGCGCAGCGCGCCGTCGAAGGAGGACCACCAGGAGGTCAGCAGGTACGGCCGGACCGGCTCGAGCTGCGGGATCACACTTAGGACGTGGGAGAACACCACGCCCACGACGGTCGCCGCGACCGCGCCGATCGGAACCTCGGTCAGCGTCGAGACGGCCAGGCCGACGGCCCCCAGCGCCGCCATCCCCGCGGCGGCGTACCCCGTGACGATCAGGATGCGCAGCAGCCCGTCGGCGATGGAGATCGTCGAGCCGGACAGCAGCGTGACCGGGCCCACCGGGAACAGCGCGAAGCCGGTGATCAGCGCGGCGGCCGCCACGACGGAGCAGGCGACCAGCGCGAAGACGGACACGTTGGCGAACTTGACGGCCAGCAGGCGGGTGCGCCCGGCGGGGGCGGTGAGCAGGTAGCGCAGGGTGCCGCCACCGGCCTCGCCCGCGATCGCGTCCCCCGCGACCACCGCCACGGCGAGCGGCAGCAGCAGCTCGACCAGCAGCGTCATGGCCGCGAACGTCAGCATCAGCCCGTTGCCCGCCACCTGGGTGATGAGCGAAGGCGCGTCGTTGTCCCCGCCGACCACCCGCAGCACGACGCCGAGCAGCACCGGCACGCAGGCGAGCACGATCAGCATCGCGATGTTGCGGGGCTTGCGGAAGGTCAGCCCCAGCTCCGAGGCGAGCAGCCGCACCGCCGCCCGGGGGGCGGAGGGCCTCACCGGCACACCGGTGGCCGAAACCAGCCGCTCTCCGGCGGCCGAACCCAGCTGTTCTCCGGCGGCGAGGGCCGGCCGCGTACCCGTCCCGGACCCGGTGGACGGCCCGTGGAAGCCCGCGCCGGTGCCCCCGTCCGGGTCAGTCGCGCCGGCGCCCCCGGCCGGGTTCGTCGCGCCGGGGGGCGCGGTGGAGTCCTTCACGTCGCCCGCAGGCGTGGCGCTGCTAAGCGTTGACATCGAAACCCTCTCCTGTCAGGCCGACGAAGACCTCTTCGAGGCTGGGGCGCACGACGGCGAAGCCGCGTACGGCCACGCCGTCGGCGACGAGGTCGGCGCAGATCCCCTCGGGGGTGTGGTCGCCCAGCTCGGCCGTGACCTCCTCCATGGCGGTGCGGACGTCGGTGAGCCCGAGGCGGCCGAGCAGGGACGCCGCCTGGGCGGTGTGCGGGGTCTCCACGCGGACCCGGGGCGCGTGGCCGGCCCGCAGCTCGGCGATCGGCCCCTGCGCGACCAGCCTTCCGGTGCGCATCACCCCGACGTGGGTGCACATCTGCTCCACCTCTCCCAGCAGGTGGGAGGAGACGAAGACGGTGGTGCCGTCGGCGGCGACGTCCTTGATGAGCGACCGCACCTCCCGGGTGCCCTGCGGGTCGAGCCCGTTGGTCGGCTCGTCGAGGACGAGCAGCTCACGCGGGCCGAGGAGCGCGGCGGCGATGGCCAGGCGCTGGCGCATGCCGAGGGAGTAGGCACGGTATCTCTTGCCCGCCGCGGCGGCCAGCCCCACCCGGTCGAGGGCGGCGCCGACGCGAGCCGTCACCGTGCGGGGGTCGGAGGTGGGGTCGGCGGCGTCGTACCGGCGCAGGTTCGCCTCGCCCGACAGGTACGGGTAGAAGGCCGGGCCCTCGACGAGCGCTCCGACCCTCGGCAGCGCGTCGGCGAGCCCGGCGGGCATCGGCCGGCCGAGCACCTCGCATCCGCCGCTGGTGGGCTGGGTGAGGCCGAGCAGCATGCGGATCGTCGTCGTCTTGCCCGACCCGTTGGGGCCGAGGAAGCCGAACACCGACCCGCGCGGCACGGCCAGGTGGAGGTCGTCGACGGCGACCTGCCCGCCGCGGAAGCGCTTGGTGAGCCCGCGCGCGATGATCGAGCAGTCGCTGGAAGGGGCCGTCTCCGGGGCCACCCGAGGGGGCGCCGCCTCGTGCGCCCCCTCCCCCATCGTCACCATGGTCACTTCTGTCCGGCCGCCTCTGCCAGCGCCTCGGGGGTGACCGCGCCCACGAGCAGCCGGCCGTCGTCGGTGAACAGCGCCGAGACCAGCTTGGTCTGGAGGACCTTGCCGCTGCCCCAGGGGCCGGAGACCTGCTTGGCGGACTTCAGCAGCGAGTCGGCCACCTTGGCCGGGTCGCCCTCGCCGCCCCATTTGCCGCCGCGCTCACCCGTGGCGGGCTTGGCGAGGTCGGCGAGCGAGAACGGCACCTCCGCGATGGTGCCCCAGCCGCTGCCGAAGGTGCGCAGCTTGGACCGCGCCGCGTCGGCGGCCTGCGGGGTCTCCGCGCCCTGGTCACCGGAACTCCCGTCCCCGGCGCCGAGCGTCTTCTCCTCGACCTTGGCCCCGGCGGGCGGGGTGAAGGCGAAGTTCTCCGGAGCGGGCGTTGAGAACGTCACCTGCGTGAAGCCCACCTCGAACGCCGGCTCGGCCGTGCCCTTGGCGTAGATCTGGACGCGCAGCGGGATGTAGTTCTCCCCGTCGAGCGCGAGCCTGACCTCCTTGACCAGGGACGTGGACGCCTTGGGGGTGAGGACGAGCTGGTAGGCGGCGCGGCCCGCGATGTGCTGGCCGTTCTCGACCCTGATCGACGTGTTGCCGTCCGCCGCCTTGAGCACCTCGGCGGCCACGTCGCTCGGGGTCTTGGCGGTGGGCAGCACCGACGGGGTGGCGTGGGCGCCCGCCTTGCCCTCGGGCAGCTTGTAGCGGGTGGCGGTGTTGGCGTCGCTCTGCCACACCCACGCCTCGCCCTTGCCGGTGGAGATGAGGTCGGTCTCGCTCATCGGGCCGGGCAGCGCGAGCCGCAGCCGGTCGTCGCCCCCGTACCAGACCTTCAGCGTGTGGGACCCCGACAGCAGGGACATCGGCGAGCTGCTGGACCCTCCGGGGATCGGCAGCGAGGGCAGGCCGAGGGACGCGGTCTCCACGACGGTGCCCGACATGGCGGGCGGCTGACTCTGGCGCGCGGTCTTGGCGACCTCCGCGAGCAGTTGCTCGGCGGTGCGGTCGGGCAGGGTGGGGTCACCCTGTACGGCGGCGATCACCGGTCCGGTGCCGACCGCGGCACCCACCACGGCGATGGCGGCCACCGGGACTCCCCACCTCACGGCGCGTGATCTTCTCGACTGGGACGGCATGTCACTCCTCAACGGTATGTCGTGCGATCCGATACCGGCAGACTGCCGCCCGGCCCCTGTGCCGAAGCTGAGACGAGCTGAGAGGGTTCTCAGCGGGCCTCCCTCTAGCAGGTGTCCTCGCAGCTCGCGGAGGCGTTGGCCCGGCCCCGGCCTCTCAGCGGGGTCTCAGCCGGGAAGGGCCAAGATGGGGGGACACATCGTTTGAAGGGGTTGACGTATGCGCGTGCTCGTCGTGGAGGACGAGAGGCGGATGGCCGCCGCGCTTCGGCGCGGCCTGCAGGCCGAGGGCTTCGCGGTCGACCTGGCCCATGACGGGGAGGAGGGCCTGCATCTGGCGCGCGAGGGCGACTACGACGTGGTCGTGCTCGACATCATGCTGCCCAGGCTCTCCGGCTACAACGTGTGCAAGCGGCTGCGCGCCGAGGAGAACTGGGTGCCGATCCTGATGCTGTCGGCCAAGGACGGCGAGTACGACCTGGCCGACGGCCTCGATCTGGGCGCCGACGACTACCTGACCAAGCCGTTCTCCTACGTGGTGCTGGTGGCCCGCCTGCGCGCCCTGATGCGGCGCGGCGCCCGGCGCCGCCCGGCGGTGCTGCGGTCGGGCGATCTCACCCTCGACCCGGCGGGGCGCGCGGTCGCGCGCGGCGGCACGCCGATCGACCTGACGCCGCGCGAGTTCGGGCTGCTGGAGTACCTGCTGCGCCGGCCCGGCGAGGTCGTGTCGAAGTCGGAGATCCTCGAGCATGTCTGGGACACCTACGACACCGACCCCAACGTGGTCGAGGTCTACGTCGGCTATCTGCGCAGGAAGATCGACGTCCCGTTCGGGCGCAACGCCCTGCAGACCGTGCGCGGGGCGGGCTACCGGCTGATGGGCGATGGCGGCTGACCCGCCCGGCGCCGCCCGCCCGCAGCACCAGGGGACGACCGGCGCGGGCCGCACGGACGAGCGCGAGACCATCGGCGCGGGCCACATGGGCGAGCGGGAGACCATCGGCGCGGCGGCGAGGGCGCCGGTGGCGTGGTGGCGGCGCAGGAGCCTGCGCTTCCGGCTGACCGCCTCCGCCTCGGCCGCCCTGGCCGTGGCGCTCGGAGCCGCGGCCTGGCTGCTGGTCGGCGTGCTCGGCCAGGCGCTCGTCGACTCCACCGACAAGATCGCCTACCAGCGGGCCAGGGACGTGGTCGCGCTCGCCGACGACGGCCGGCTGTACGATCCCGTCGCCGTCTCCGACGGCACCATCATCCAGGTGCTCGACGCGCGCGGGCGCATCACCCACGTGACCTTGGGCACCGACCGGCTGGTGCCGCTGGTGAGCGCCCGCGAGCGGGGCTCGGCCCCCAGCGACGGCCGGGGACGTTTCGTGGACGGCGACCCGTACGGGATCCCGGGCCCGCTGCGCGTGGTGATCCTGCGCGCCGACCACGGCAGGACGGTGATCGCCGCGCGGTCCTTCAAGGACGTCGCCGACAGCCTCACCACGACCGTTCACATGCTGGTCGTCGGCACGCCGATGCTGCTCGTGCTCCTCGGCGCCGCGAGCTGGGTGATCATCGGCCGGACGCTGCGGCCGATCACGGCGCTGCGCCGCGGGGCGGCCGAGATCAGCGGCACCGCCCGGGCCCACCGGCTTCCCGTGCCCGAGGCGCGCGACGAGGTGCAGGAGCTGGCGACCACGCTGAACGACATGCTCGCCCGGCTGGAGGCGGCCGAGGCCTCGCAGCGCGCCCTCGTCTCCGACGCGGCCCACGAGCTGCGCAGCCCGCTCGCCAGCATCCGCCTCCAGCTGGAGGTCGCGCTCGGCCACCCGGAGGGGCAGGAGTGGCGCGAGACCGCCGAGGACGTCCTGGAGGACACCCTGCGCCTGAGCAGGCTGGCCGAGGGGATGCTGACCCTGGCACGCCTGGACGAGCACCGCCGCCCGGTCCGGTGGCTGCCCGTGGACCTCGCAGAGCTGATCGGCGCGACGGCGGACCGCTACGACCAGGCCGTGGTGAAGGTCACCGGGGTCGAGCCGGCGGTCGTCGACGGTGACGCCCTGGATCTCGGGCGGGTGCTGGTCAACCTGCTGGACAACGCCGTACGGCACGCCGGCTCGCGGGTCGGCGTCGAGCTGCGGGCGGCGCGGGGGGAGGCGGTGGTCACGGTGACCGACGACGGCCCGGGCATCCCCGAGGCCGACAGGGAGCGGGTGTTCAACCGGTTCACCCGGCTCGACAGCGCCCGCAGCCGCGACGACGGCGGGGCCGGGCTGGGCCTGGCCATCGTCCGCGAGACCGTGCGGGCGCACGGCGGCTCGGTCCATCTGGAGGACGCCGATCCGGGCGTGCGGGCGGTCGTCCGGCTGCCCCTGAGCCGTTCCGTTCCATGACGCGCAACGATCGAGGCGGGCTACCTGGACCCGGAGGTGGACTGGAGCTCGGTATATGGACGATCATCTGGATGGTCCAGGGCATCACCACCGCCGGAACGGTGATGGGCCACATTCCCGGGCCTCCCGACACCGCCCTTCGCGAGCGCTTCGAAAGGCATCTCCATCTGGTGGTCGATCGCATGTTCCGCCTGCCCGGAACCTCGTGATAGCGTCCCTCGCCGATCACGCGCGATGCCGCACCATCTGGCGAGGGAGAACCACGTGCTTCCCGAGAACGGCCGATCCGCCGAGGAGCTCCTCGCGGAGATCTCCGTACTGAAGCGGCACGACCTGCAGGTCCGCGGCGGCAAGGTCACCGCCTACGTCTACGACACCGGCCGGCCCGAGGTGCACGACGCGGCGGCCCGCGCCTACTTCGAGATGCTGGAGGTCAACACCCTCGACCCCACGGCGTTCCCGAGCGCCGTCGCGATGGAGCGGCAGGTCGTCGGGGCGGTGGCGGAGCTGCTCGGCGGCGGGCCGGGCACCCCGGGCATCTTCACCAGCGGAGGCACCGAGTCGATCATGCTGGCGGTGAAGGCCGCCAGGGACGCCCGCCCCGTCGCCGGACGACCGCGCATCGTGGTGCCGGTCACCGCCCATCCGGCGTTCCACAAGGCGGCCCACTACCTCGGCGTCGAGGTCGCGCCCGTCCCTGTCGACCCGGTGACCTTCCGCGCCCTCCCCGCGGCCGTGGCCGGGGCGATCACGCCCGACACCGTGCTGGTGGTGGCCTCGGCGCCGTCCTACCCGCAGGGCGTCGTCGACCCCGTCACCGAGATCGCGGCGCTCGCCGCCGCGCGCGGGGTGCTGTGCCATGTGGACGCCTGCGTCGGCGGCTGGCTGCTGCCCTGGCTGGCCCGGGCGGGGGCGCCGGTGCCGCCGTTCGACCTGTCGGTGCCGGGCGTGACGTCGATCTCCTGCGATCTGCACAAGTTCGGCTACGCTCCGAAGGGCGCCTCGGTCGTGCTGTTCTCCGACCCCGCGCTGCGCCGCGCCGCGTACTTCGCCTCGGCCGCCTGGCCCGGCTACACGGTGATCAACGCCACCGTGCAGAGCTCGAAGTCGGCCGGCCCGCTCGGCGGCGCGTGGGCGACCCTCAACGCGCTGGGCGGCGAGGGCTACCTCGATCTCGCCCGCGACACGCTCACCGCCACGCGCAGGCTCATCGACGGCATCGGCGCGATCCCCGGGCTGCGGGTGCTCGGCGAGCCCGAGTCGTCGCTGGTGGCGTTCGCCGGTGACGACGTCGACGTGTTCGTGCTGTCGGACGAGGCGCGCAAGCTCGGCTGGTTCCTGCAGCCCCAGCTGTCCTACGCGGGAATCCCCGCCAACCTGCACGTCACGGTCACCGGGGTCACGCTCGCGGGCGTCGAGGCGATGCTCGAGGTGATCGCCGCCTCGGCGGCGGCCGCCAGGCTCAGGGGCCCGGCGCGGGTGCCCGAGGGGCTGGCCGAGCTACTGGCCACCCTCGACCTGGACGCGCTGGACGACGCGACGTTCACCGAGCTGGCCGCCTCGGTCGGCGTGGACCTCGGCGGGGAGGGCCAGCCGGAGATGGCCGTGGTCAACGCGGTGCTGGACGCCCTGCCCGCGAAGACCCGCGAGGCGATATTGATCAGGTTCCTGTCCGTCATCTACGGCTGACGGCGCAGGCGCTCCACGGTGGCGAGGGCGGCCCGGGCCGAGGCGGCGTCGTGCACGCGGAACACCCGCGCCCCCTGCCAGGCGGAGACGGCCAGCGTGGCGATCGTGCCCGCGTGGCGCTCCTCGACGGGAAGCCCGCCGAGCGCCTCCCCCACGAAGTCCTTGTTGGAGACGGCGACGAGCACCGGCCAGCCCGTGCCGACCAGCTCGGTGAGCCTGCGGCTGATCTCCAGGGAGTGCCAGGTGTTCTTGCCGAAGTCGTGGGCCGGGTCGATGAGGATGGCGTCCTCGCGCACGCCGGCCCGCACGGCGCGCTCGGCGAGGGCGACGGTGTGGGAGACGACGTCGGCCACCACGTCGTCGTAGGCGATGCGGTGGGGGCGGGTCCTCGGGGTGACGCCGCCGGCGTGGGCGCACACCAGCCCGATGCCGTACTTGGCGGCGACCTCGGCGAGGCCCGGATCGGGGCCGCCCCAGGTGTCGTTGAGCAGGTCGGCCCCGGACTGGGCGACCACCTCGCCGACCTCGGCGCGCCAGGTGTCCACGCTGATCACCAGGTCGGGATGGGCGCGGCGCACGGCCGCGACCAGGTCGGCGACCCTGCGGATCTCCTCGGCGGCGTCCACGTCGTCGCCCGGGCCCGCCTTCACCCCGCCGATGTCGACGATGTCGGCGCCCGCCTGGACCGCCGCGTCGACGGCGGCGAGGGCCGCGTCGAACCCGAAAGTCCTGCCCCGGTCGTAGAAGGAGTCGGGGGTGCGGTTCACGACGGCCATGACGGCGAATTCGCCCGGCCGGAACTCACGGTCGCGCAGGCGCAGAGTAGGCATCGCCGCAAGCGTACGCCAGGTCGCCACCGAGCGCGCTCGCGCCACGGGCAGGCGTCCCGGCCGCTCGGGAACGCTCCAAAACGGCTCAGATCGCTGACGCGCTCTCCGCGATGGTCAGGAAATCCTGCGCCATTCCCGGAAGGCGCCGGCGAGCGTGCACCAGCGCGATGATGCGCCGCAACGGCGGGTCGAGGGAGCGCACCACGAGCCCGGCCCGGACGGCCTGCTCGGCCATGCCGCGGTAGCCCAGCAGGGACGCCGAGGCGGAGCGGACGGTGGCGGGCCAGCCACCGCGCTCGTCGGTCTCGGCGGCCACGACCGGCCGTACGCCGTGGGCGGCGAACAGCTGCTCGAACTCCCTGCGCCGCCCGCTGCCCGGCGGCGGGAGGACGATCCTCATGCCGTTCAGGCGGCTCATCGCGACCGAGCCGGGCAGGTCCAGGCCGGGCGGGGAGATCAGCACGATCTCCTGCCGTTCCAGCGGGTGGCTCACCAGGTCGGCCGGCACGGGCAGGTCGGTGAGCCCGAGGTCGGCGCGCTGCTCCCTGACGGCGTTCACGACGCCGTCACGCCCGTCGCACCGGACGATCTGGACCCGTACCCGCGGATGCTCCGAGACGTAGCTCGGAAGCAGCCGCCCGGCCAGCGCGGGTTCCAGGGTCGGGGGCGTGGCGATGCGCAGCTCGCTCGTCCCCGAATGCGTGTGGGTGGCCAGCGCCTCGATCTCGTGCACGGCGTCGAGCGCCTCCTTCGCGAGCTTCACGACGCGGCGGCCCTGTGCCGTCACGACGACCCCTCGCCCGGAGCGCGCGAAAAGCGTCATGCCCAGTTCACGTTCCAAGTCGCGAATCGCGCGGGAAAGCGCGGGTTGCGCGATGTAAAGCGATCGGGCCGCGTCGGTCATGGTGCGGTGCTCCGCAGTGGCGACCACATAACGCAGCTGCTGCAGATTCATGGAATCGAAGCTAGGGCAGAGGGGTGCGGCGATTCCGGAACATCGCAGAGATCACCTTGGATGATTTCAGAATGTAACCAGATACCGCTACATGCGTGACTATTGGGAAATGAGTAGAGTTCTGTCCAAAATGGTCCAGAATGTGGATCTTGTGACAGGGGAGAACGCTCGGCCTAATGCGGCCGGGAAAGGGGGCGCGCGAAATGGCGGGTAACGGACAGCACCCACTTCCACCACCATCCGGCGGACGCCATCCCTATCCGCCGCCCCAGGACCCGGCATGGACCGGACGTCCCGGCGGGCCGGCGGCCCCTCCTTCCGGCCCGCCGCAGCCGCCACGCGACCCGCGGCAGCCACCGCCCGGGTACCCGCCGCAGGGCCGGCCGCCCCAGGGACAGCCGGGACCCGCCCAGCCGCCCCCGCCCCAGTCGCCCTACCGGCAGCCGTACCCGCCGCAGGGGCCGGGAGGGCCGCAGCCCCCGCAGGGGCCGCCGCACCAGGCTCCCCCGCCGGGAGGGGGGCGGCCCTACCCGCCGGGGACCGCGCCGTACCCGCCGGGCGGCGGGCAGCCGTATCCCCCCGGAGGCGGCCAGGCTCCGTACCCGCCCCCGGGCGGCCCTGGGCCGTACCCGCGCGGCGGCCAGGCGCCCTACCCGGCGCAGCTTCCCGCCCCGGGCTGGGCCCCTCCCCCTGGCCCGCCCGGCGGCCCGTACGGGCCGCGCGGCCCGATGCCGCCGCACTGGCGCCCGCCGCGGCGCAAGTCCAGCGCGGGGGGCGTCATCGGCGGCCTATTCGGCGTGATCGCCGCCGTGTTCGTGCTGCTGGTGATCGGCTCCGCGCTGTTCAAGAGCACCCGTCACCCCGACCCGACCTCTCCGGTGGCGATCCCGACCTTCGTGGCGCCGACCTTCAAGCCGTACACCCCGAAGCCGTTCCCGACGTCCTCCTCCAAGGCGACGCCCACCCGCGACACCTCCGACTCCACGTCGGAGACGAGCACCGCCAAGAGCCTGCCCAAGCTGAACACCAGCCTGACCGGGAACACGGTCTACCGGGTGGGCACCCTGCCGCGGACCAACTGCCGCGCCGCCCCGACCAATGTCTTCAACAACGCCCAGCTGAGGTCACTGATCCTGAAGACGGGGCAGTGCATGAACCGGACGTGGTCCGCCGCGCTGGGCCGCGTCGGCATCGCCTTCGCCCCGCCCCACTACGCCATCACCGCACGAGGGGGACGGGGCGCGTGCGGCGACTTCCCGCAGCGGGGAAGCATCGTCCCCTACTACTGCCCGCGCAACTCGACGATCTACGCCTCGACCTCGGCGATGGCACAGGGCAGGGGCAACCAGCGGGGGTACGGGTCGCTCTCCAGCTGGCACGGCGCGTTCACCGGCATGATGGCCCACGAGTACGGTCACCACGTGCAGCAGCTGTCCGGGCTGGCCAACTCCTGGTGGACCAAGACGCTGTCCTCGCGGACGCAGAGCGGCAGGCTCGCGCTGAGCCGCAGGTACGAGCTGCAGGCGAACTGCTTCAGCGGCATGTGGATGAGGTCTGTGGCGGCCGGCTACCCGATCCCGGCGACCCGCCGCAACAACCTGTACTACTTCTTCTCCAACGTCGGCGACTGGCCGGGGTACCCCCGCGACCACGGCAGCCCGCCGAACAGCGGCCGCTGGTTCAGGCAGGGCTACGAGCGGACCAAGGCCTTCCAGTGCAACACCTGGCTCGCCTCCGCCTCCTCGACCTCGTAGCGGACGACCGGCCGCCTGGGCACCCCCACCCGGGCGGCCGGTCTCCGGCGCCGTCCGGGCAGGCCGGGGCGTCCCGGAGGCTTGACATCGGGCCCCGGCGCGTTGACATCGCCTGTCAGGCCGCGAGAGCTCTTCACCTTCGCGTTACGGTCCGATACCCCAATATTGGCTTTGCGTCAGTGATGTCCAGGTATGGGGGTTAGAATCCTGGAAATCCGTGAACCGGCGGGGGGCCACTGATGGGTTTCTCCTGGTTGACGGCAGGATTCCGACCGTCATGAGGGAGCACTTGTGACCACGCCTCAGGGCCGAACAGCGGGGGAGGCGGCCGGAGACGGCCCCGGGGAACCCGCCCCGAGGCGGAACACCGCCACTCCCCGCTTCGCCAAGGCTCCCACCACCGCCTCGATCATCGGATGGACCGGCCTGTCCGCGATCGTCCCCGGCGCGGCCCACCTGCGGGCCGGCCGCCGGCGGACCGGGTTCATCCTGCTCGGGGCCTTCGGCCTGCTGCTCGTCGCCGGCGTCGTCTTCGCGGTCGTCCTCGGCACGAACGTCGGCCTCGCCGTCAAGGACAGCACGCTGCTGGGGATCGTCATCGCCGCGGCGCTCGGCGCGCTGGCGTGGTTCGCGCTCATCATCACCTCCTACATCGCCCTCGGCCCCGACCGGCTCCCGCAGACCGGCCAGATCATCTCGGGCATCGTGGTCGGCGTCCTGTGCGTGAGCGTCATGGCGCCCTTCGCCCTGACGGCGAGCAGCATGATGACCGTGCGCGAGACCGCGGACGCGATCTTCCAGCAGCAGCCGGGCACGACCGTGGCGCCGGTCAAGCAGGAGGACCCGTGGAACGGCCGCCGCCGGGTGAACTTCCTGCTCATCGGCGGGGACGCCGCCGGCAACAGGACCGGCGTGCGGACCGACAGCATGACCGTGGCCAGCGTCGATGTCAGAACCGGCAACGCGGTGATGTTCAGCCTGCCGCGCAACCTGCAGTTCGTCCGCTTCCCCAAGGGCGACCCGCTCGCCGCGCGGTTCCCCAACGGGTTCACCGGCGACTCCGGGCAGGGCCTGCTGAACGAGGTGTGGCAGTACGCCGAGGACCACCTCGGCAAGGGCAAGGGCCCCCAGGAGCTCAAGAGCGCCATCGGCCACACGCTCGGCATCAAGGTCGACTACTACGCGATCGTCGACATGTTCGGCTTCGCCGCCCTCATCGACGCCATCGGCGGCCTGGAGGTCCGCGTCGAGCAGGACACGCCGTGGGGCGGCCATTTCGGCACGGCCGGCACGATCAAGGCGGGCACCCACCTGCTCGACGGCGAGCACGTGCTCTGGTACGGCCGCTCCCGCGTCGGCAGCGACGACTTCTCCCGCATGGGCCGGCAGCGCTGCATCATGGGCGCTCTTCTCAACCAGGCCACGCCCAGCGTCGTGCTCGCGAACTTCAGCAAGATCGCCACGGCCACCCGGCACATGTTCCGCACCGACATCCCGCGCGACCTGCTGGAGCACCTGGTGCCGCTCGCCCTGAAGGTCAAGGACGGCAAGACCACGAGCCTGCAGTTCGTGCCGCCCACCATCTGGCCCGGCGCCGCCGACTGGCTGAAGATCCGCCGCCTCACCACCCAGGCGATCAAGGAGTCCGAGCGCGCCGGGACCAAGACCCTGGCCGCGGGCGTGACCGCGAGCCCCGGCGCGAGCTCCTCGCCGTCGGGATCGACCCCCACCCCGAGCGGCGGCGGCTCCGCGGCGACCCCCGCCCCCTCCCGCACCCCGACGGCCTCCACCCCGGTGAAGACCCCGACCCCCAACCAGCAGAGCAAGGCCGCCGCCAAGACCCTCCAGGAGGCCTGCGGCTTCTGACCGGTCCCGCACCGGTCCCCCGCCTGCCCTGTACCGGGCCGGCCCGCGGCTGCACGCCCGGGCCGGCCTTCGGTGTATCCGGGGCGGGTTAGAGGGCTCTGGCCGTGCGCGGAAGCAGGGCGAAGGCTCCCAGGTACAGCAGGCCGGCGACGACCAGGAGACCCTCGTAGCCGATGATGAGCGAGAGGTACTCAAGGCAGCCGCCGAGGATGGCGCCGAGGAGGTTGGCGCCGAAGGCCACGGTGGCGTCGGCGGTGTCGGCGAAGCGCTTGGCGAACACCACGTTGGCGGCGAAGATCGGCAGGAACGCGACGACCACCGCGCACACCGCCCGCAGCGGCAGCGGCAGGCCGAGCAGCCAGGAGTTGGGCACCAGCGCGGCGAGCACCAGCCCGCCGAGCAGGATGGCGTACATGACCGGCAACGGCGGCGTGCGGAAGCGCCGGGTCACCTCCACCGCGGCCAGCACCGCCACGAGCACTCCGGCGAACACGATGGCGTTGACGACCCAGGTGGTGCCGAACAGCAGCGCGAACCCGGTGACGTTCTTGGTCTCCAGCAACAGGAACGAGACGCCGAGCAGGAACAGGTCGGCGTAGGGCCGCATCCGGCGGAACGGCCCGGCGACCGCGCGGACCGCGACGATGCTGACCAGGAGGATCAATCCGAGCGCGATGAGGTAGATGGACGGGATGTCGCGCCCGTGGAGGTACAGGAAGGGACGGTCGTCCACGGCCGGAGGCGGCGTGTCGGCCTTCGCGCCGGTCCACTCGCCCTCGCAGCGCTGGTCGGCCACGGTGATCCCGGCGGTGATCACCGCCTGCCGTCCCGCGCCGACCTCGTCGACGCAGGGCTTGTGCCCGAAGGCGGCCTGCGCCGTGGAGGCGAGCCGGTCGACCAGCCACTCCTCCCGGTAGTAGTTGTACATCGAGAAGGCGCCGCCCGGCTTGAGGTGGTCGTGCGCGGCGCGCATGGCCTGCTGGGTGAACAGGTAGCTCTCCAGGCGGAGCGAGCTGGCTCCAGAGACCAGGGTGAGCGAGTCGGGCAGGGCGAACAGGATGAGGTCGTACTTCTTGCCGGTGCCTTCGAGGTAGGCGCGGCCGTCGGTGATGTGGGTCGTGACGCGCGGGTCGTCATAGGGCCGGTCGGGATGGTAGAGGCCGCCGAGCTCCCTGAGCTTGGGGTCGATCTCCACCGCGTCCACGTGCTTCGCGCCCTTGGACAGGGCGATGGCCACGTCGGTGCCGCTGCCCGCGCCGACGATGAGCACGTCGTCGAGGCCGGCCGCCGCCGCACGCTCGTAGGGCAGGGCGTACTGGCGCTCCCACTGCAGCCGGTTGACGGCCGGGATCGCCTGCTGGTGGGGGATGCCGTTGACCGCGATGTCCATGATCGGCACGTCGCCGAGGTAGTGGCGCTGGTAGGTGACCTTGTAGTACGGAGACCACAGCGCGCCCGCGGTGAGCGTCTCCACCCCGAGGGCGGCGACGATGACCAGCGAGGGCACGGTGACGAGCCCGAGGTAGCGCAGCAGGGAGCGCGGCTGGAGCAGCACGCCGTACGCGCACGCCGCGATCAGGCCCCACGCGACCGGCGGCGCGCTCGCGAACGACAGCAGCGAGAACATCGCGATGCCGGTGAGGCTGCCGATGAGGTCGAAGCGGTAGGCGTCCAGCCGCGGCAGCTCGGGGAAGCATCTGCCGACCATCTCGGCGGGCCCCATGAGCACCAGCGCCGCGGCGGCGAACACCACCGGGAGGATGGCCCAGGCGGGCGGCCCGCTGGTGGACAGGCTGGTGAAGTACAGGACGCCCTCGGTCTCGCGGTTCACGGTCACCGGGAAGAAGAAGACGACCAGGACCAGCAGCGCGAGGACGACCGGTGAGTAGTACGGCTGCCTGCCGCTGCGCCCGACGCGCAGGAAGCCCAGGCCGATGCCGAGGAACGAGCCAAGCAGCACGAAGTTCGTGAAGTAGCTGAGGTGGACGATGTTGGACCCGGTCCAGCGGATCAGCGCCAGCTCCAGGAACAACATGAAGGCGCTGGCCACCACCAACCTCGGGCGCACAGGTATCCAGTGCTCTCCTGTGGTGCCTGGCTCGGGACGGGACGGGGTTTCGACCTCGGCGATCACGGGTCTCAACGTAGTCACCCGCCGCGTTTCGCGAAAGCCTCACGCGCGACCGCGATGATCGTCGTCCACGCCGAAAATTTCTCCGGCGATTCGCAGGCGTTTACCGGATATGCCAGGCGGCGCGGCATTTCTGCTGGTGGACGCGGTCCTCACCCATGCAGGAACGTGGTGAGGTCCCCGTCTTAGCGATCTCAGGGTGGTGTCCTCATGCGGGTCCTGATCCAGCTCCGTCCCTCTCCCGACATCGTCGCCGCCGTGGCGGCGCCCGACCTCACCGCCACCACCGCGGACGTCACCGACGGCCTTCCCGGGGTCGCGCTCGACCACTCCTACACCCCCGTCGCCCTGCCGAGGGCCCGGCCGGCCACCGCCGGCGGCGATCCGCTGTCGCTCAACCAGCCGCTGCTGTTCTCCATGGCGCCGGAGGAGGCCTCGGTCCTGGTGCGCGGCGAGATCTCCGACGACGAGAGCTCCGCGCGCCTGGCGTTGCTGCCGGGCCGCGCCCGCGACGTGATCGGCGTCTACGCCGACCCGGTGATCGAGACCAGCCTCACCTGCGCGGGCACCCCTTCCGTCGGCACCTGGCAGGACGTCGCCCGCCTGATGCGGGTGACCGAGCTGCAGGCCGAGGGCTACGACGGCACGGGCGTGGCGCTCGCGGTCTGCGACACCGGCGTCAACGCCGCCCACGTGACCCGTCAGTTCGGCAGGGACGTGACCGTCGACCACGACCGGAGCTGGAACCCATCCGGCGTCTCCGGCCAGGCCGGAGGGTTCGCCGTCGACCACGGCACGATGTGCGCCTTCGACACGCTCATCGCCGCTCCGCGCGCCACGCTGATCGACGTGCCGGTCCTGCTCTCGCGGCGGCAGGGCGGCACGGCCATGGACGGCCTGCTCTCCGACGCGGTGGCCGCGTTCGCCCACCTGCGCTCGGTCCTCGACGCGCAGCCCGCCGCCACCCGGGCCCTGGTCGTCAGCAACAGCTGGGGGTCGTTCTCCCCGCTCTGGGACCTGCCTCCCGGGCAGCCGGGCAACTACTCCGACAACGCGGCCCACCCGTTCAACATCATCGTGGGCAGCCTGGAGCAGGCGGGCGCCGACATCCTGTTCGCGGCGGGCAACTGCGGTCTCGAGTGCAAGGACCGCCGGTGCGGCTTTCCCGGCCGTCCCATCGTCGGCGCCAACTCCCACCCGCAGGTCCTGTCGGTCGGCGGCGTCGACACGAGCGGCGAGCGGGTGGGCTACTCCTCGCAGGGGCCGGGGCGGCTGAGCGACCACAAGCCCGACATCTGCGCCTACACGCACTTCTCCGGTTCCAAGGCGTTCGGCGATGACACGCCCGACTCGGGCACCTCGGCCGCCTGCCCGGTGGCCGCCGGGCTCGTGGCCGCGATCCGCACCCGCTGGCCCGCCTCCCAGATCTCCCCGAGCCAGCTGCGCACCCTGCTGCACCGCACCGCCGAGGACCGCAGCGACGTGGGGTTCGACTACGACTACGGGTACGGCATCGCCGACACCGCGTCGCTGCTGTCGGCGCTGAAGCGGCGGACGGCGCGTCAGCGGCTGTGAGGGGGCCCTCGTGTACGGGCCCGGCGGGGACGCGTAGCGTGGGGGCCATGGTCCTGGTCACCGTGCAGCTCGCCCCCTCGGAGGCGACCCTCGAACAGGCCATGCGGCAGCTGGGTCTCACCGAGGACGAGGTCGACACCGACTACGGGCTGGTGCCTCTCATGCCCGAGCAGGGCCTGTACGCGGTGCGCGTCGAGGAGGAGGCCGGCCGCCGGGTCAGCCCGCCGGCGGGCGGCCCGTTCACCGACCCCCCCATCGAGCCCTACGGCCCGCCGCACTGAGCAAACCCCCGCGGCCGTCGAGGCGGTCAGATGGGGGCGGAGCCGGACAGACCTCTAGGATCTTGCGCATCCCGGTCTCCGACTCCTGGAGTGCTCGCCCCCATGCGTGATCGTGTCCGTCAGGCCCTCGAATCGACGTGGTTCCAGCGCGCGATCATCGCCGTCATCGTGGTGAACGCGGCGACCCTGGGCATCGAGACCTCCCCCTCGGCGACCGCGTCGTACGGCACCGTGCTGCACGTGGTGGACCACGCCGCCCTGTACGTGTTCGTCGCCGAGCTGCTGGCCAAGATGTACGTGTACCGGGCGCGGTTCCTGCTCGACCCGTGGAACGTCTTCGACACGGTGATCGTCGCCGTGTCGTTCATGCCGACCGCGGGCGGGCTGTCGGTGCTGCGGGCGCTGCGCATCCTGCGGGCGCTGCGGCTGATCTCGGTGGTGCCGAGCCTGCGCCGGGTGGTCGCGGCCCTGCTCACCGCGGTCCCCGGCATGACCTCGATCGCCGTGCTGCTGGCCCTGGTGCTCTACGTGGCGTCGGTGATGGGCACCAAGCTGTACGGCGCGACGACCCCCGAGTACTTCGGCGACCTGCCGACGTCGCTGTTCACGCTGTTCCAGACGATGACCGGCGACGGCTGGTCGGAGATCAACAGGGAGGTCATGGAGCGGCACCCGTCGGCGTGGGTGTTCTTCGTGATCTTCGTGCTCATCTGCACGTTCGTCGTGCTGAACCTCTTCATCGCCGTGGTCGTGAGCGCGATGGAGGAGGAGCACCAGCGCGAGCGCCAGCCCGGCGACGGGATGGCCGCAGAGCTGGCCGCGCTCCGCGCCGAGATCGCGGCCCTGCGCGAGGTCCTGCCGTCCCCCGAGGTCCCGCCGTCCCGCGAGGCGCCGTCCCGCGAGGCGCCGCCGTCCGGCGGGGCCCTGCCGCCGTCCCGCGCGGACGCCTCCTCCTTGCGCTGACTCCTGCCGCCTCGCGCCGGCCCTGGCTGCTCGCGCCGCCCCCTGCCGCCGGAGCGTCGCTCAGCGCGAGTAGTGCTCGACGACGAGCTGCTCGTCCACCAGGACGGGGATCTGCGCGCGCTCGGGCCGGGCGAGCAGTGTGAACCGCAGGTCCTCAAGGGCCACCTCCAGGTAGGGAGCGGTGACCTGGTCGGCGTAGGTGCCCTCGGCCGCCGCCACGAAGGGCTGCATGGACCGTGACCTCGGCCGTACGGCGACGGTCTGGCCGGGCCGCACGAGGTAGCTCGGGATGTTCACCTTGCGCCCGTCGACCGTGACGTGCCCGTGCGTGACGTACTGCCGGGCGGCGTAGATGGACGGGGCGAGGCCGGAGCGGAGCATCAGGGAGGCCAGGCGGGTCTCCAGCAGCGAGACCAGCTCGGCGCCCGAACGCCCGGGCCTGCGCAGGGCGAGGTTCCAGTACCTGCGCATCTGCTTCTCGGAGACGTCGTAGTACCAGCGCAGCTTCTGCTTCTCCATGCGCCGCAGGCTGTAGTCGCCGGCGGCGCGGCGGTTGGTCTTGCGTCCGTGCTCGCCCGGCGGGTAGGGCCGCTTCTCGAAGTACCGGACGGCCTTCCCGGTCAGCGGAAGGCCGGCCCGCCGGGACAGCCGCACTTTGGGTCCGGTGTAGCGCACGTTGACCTCTCTATGGTTAGGTAATCCTAAGTAAGGCAAGCCTAACCTTAAGCAGGCGCGTGACGCCACATCCGACCGAGGAGCCAGTCCATGCACGTGAAGGTCCCGCCGATCACCGAACGCGTCCGCGGCCTCGCCCGCGCCTCCGCGCCGACCCATGTCTCCCTCGACGGCTCGGCGCACGCCGCCAAGGGCGGCGTGGACGACGCCGGGCGGCCGTTGCTGCTGGTCAAGAGGGGTGAGCCCCTGCATGCCCTCCCGGTCGGGGACGACGTCGTGGTGACGGTGGACCTCGTGGCCACCCGCACGCTGGGCGGTATCGAGCATCCGCGCGGCCTGCTGAAGGTGCAGGGCTGGGCGCAGGCCGTGCCGGCCGCGGAGATGCGGGAGGCGGCCGTGGCCGTCGCCGGGAGGTGCCCGGACGAGGCGCTGTTCGCCGCCGTGGAGGGAAGCCTGACCGGTCCGCGCCTGTTCCGCGTCGACGTCGGCTACGTGATCTACCTGGCGGGGCAGGAGTCGGGGATGCTGGACGCCGAGGAGTACCTCGCCGCCGGGCCCGACCCGGTCCTCGACACGGCCGAGCGCATGCTCCGCCACGTGAACGAGGCGCACCGCGAGCAGCTCTGCCGCGCCGTGCGGTCACTGCTCGGCGAGCCCGTGCGCGAGCCGTGGCTGTGGGAGCTCGACCGCTACGGCGCGACCGTGCGCTCGGGGATCGAGGAGCCGGCGCTCATCAGAATCCCCTGGCCGTCACCGGTCGACGGCCCGCATGCGCTGGAGCGAGCCCTGAACCACCTGCTGTGCCTCCGCTGAGCGCGCCGATGGAGGCGTCGACCACCTCCGGCGCCAGGATGTGGTCGATCACCATGAGAGCGCAGCCGGTGATGCCCGCGCTCGGGCCGAGACGGCTGCGCTCGATGCGCAGGCTCCGGGTGGACAGCGCCGTCGAGCGCCGGTAGACGACCTCGCGCACCCCGGAGACCAGCGGCTGGAACTGCTCGGCGACGTCGCCCCCGAGCACCACCACGGCCGGGTTGAGCAGGTTGACCGCGCTCGCGACCACCTCCCCCAGCAGCCGGCCCGCCCTGCGCACGACGGTCATCGTCTCGGCGTCACCGGCCCGCACCAGGGTGACGACGTCCGCCAGCGACGAGACCTCGCGCCCGCGGGCCCGCAGGTCACGCAGGATCGCCGTGCCGCTCGCCACCGAGTCGACGCAGTCGATGTTGCCGCACCGGCACAGCACTCCCCCGCCGTCGCGGACCGGGATGTGACCGATCTCCCCCGCCGCGCCCAACGCCCCGCGCAGGATCTCGCCTCCGGCGATCACGCCGGCCCCGATGCGCGTCGACACCTTGACGAAGAGCAGGTCGCGGACCTCTCCCGCGTACGCCTCCTGGTACTCGCCCATCGCGATGACGTTGACGTCGTTGTCGACGAAGACCGGCACCGGGTAGCGCGCCGAGATGAGCGGCGGGATCATCACGCCGGTCCAGCTCGCCATGACCCGGGCGCTCTCGGTGCGGCCCGCCGCGAACTCGACGGTCGCGGGAACCCCGAGGCCGACGCCCCTGACCTGGGACATGGGCCGTTCCCCCAGCAGGTCGGCCCACACGTCCATCAGCAGCGGCAGCACCACGTCGGGGCCGCGCTCGACGTCGATCTCCAGGTCGGTACGGGCCAGCTCGCGGCCGGCCAGGTCGCACATGGCGATCTGGGTGCGGCTGGCGCCGAGCGAGGAGACCAGGACGACGCCCCCGGCGGCGTTGAAGGCCAGCCGGGCCGGCGGGCGGCCCCCGGTGGAGGGCCCGTCGGTGTGCTCCACGACCAGGCCGTGTTCGAGGAGCCCGGACACCCGCAGCGCCACGGCGGGGCGCGACAGCCCGGTCACCCTGCCGATGTCGGCCCGAGTCACGGCCTCGCCGGTGCGGATGAGGTGGAGCACCTCACCGCTGCTGGCGAGCGCGGCGGCTGATCGTCGACCCATCGGCCAAGTCAACCACACCTCTTTTGTAATCTGAAATTCCTAAGTTCCTCATCTCAAATAGCAAAACTGCGGTTGTGTGCGACCAAAGATCGGACTAGTGTCCGGTCTGTCCTCACTTGGTAGATCTACGGAGCTTTTCCCGTGCCTGAGCCATCGCCCACGACCGCGTCCGAGCGTGCCACCGCCCATGTGGCCGACCTCATCCTGTTCGGCGGCACCGGCGACCTCGCCATGCGCAAGCTGCTCCCCGCCCTCTATCACTGCGACCGCGACGGCCGCCTCGCCCCCGAGACCCGCATCATCGCGATGTCGCGCGGCGGGCTCACCGACGCCGACTTCCGCGGCAAGGTCGAGGCGGAGGTCCGGCCCGGCCTGCACGCCGGCGACGCCGAGGGCTGGCAGCGGTTCCTGCGGCGGCTGCACCACGTCTCGGTCGACGTGGGCGCCGGGGACCTGGACGGCTGGCGGCCGCTCACCCACCTGCTCGCCGGGCGGGAGGACATCGACCGCATCTTCTACCTGGCGAGCCCCCCGATGACGTTCGGCCCGTTCTGCCGCGGCATCCACGAGGCGGGCCTGGTGACCCCGCGCTCCCGGGTCGTCCTGGAGAAGCCCCTCGGCCGCGACCTGGCCGGCGCCCGGGCCATCAACGACGAGGTCGGCGCCATCTTCGAGGAGCGCCAGATCTTCCGCATCGACCACTACCTGGGCAAGGAGACCGTCCAGAACCTGCTCGTGCTGCGCTTCGCCAACGCCTTCCTCGAGCCGATCTGGAACTCCCTGTGGATCGACCACGTCCAGATCACCGCCGCCGAGTCCGTCGGCACGCCGGGGCGCCGCGGCTACTACGACCACGCGGGCGCGCTGCGCGACATGGTGCAGAACCACCTGCTCCAGCTTCTCTGCCTGGTCGCGATGGAGCCGCCTCCGCGCCATGACCGCGAGTCGATCCGCGACGAGAAGGTGAAGGTCCTGCAGGCCCTGCGGCCGATCAGCGGCGGCGAGGCCGACCGCTTCACCGTGCGCGGGCAGTACGTCGCCGGGGAGGTGGGCGGCCGGCCCGTCCCCGGCTACCTCGACGAGCCCGACCAGACCGCGCCGACCGAGGCCTCGCGCCACGTGGAGACCTTCACGGCGATCCGGGCCGAGGTGCGGAACTGGCGCTGGGCCGGCGTGCCCTTCTACCTGCGCACCGGCAAGCGGATGCCCTACCGCCGCTCGGAGATCGTCGTCCAGTTCAAGGACGTGCCGCACTCGATCTTCCCCGGCGGCGGCGGGCCCAACCGGCTGGTGCTGCGGCTGCAGCCCAGCGAGGGCATCCACCTGCACATCATGGCCAAGGAGCCGGGCGCGGGCGAGGTCGTCCCACGGCCCGTCCCGCTCAGCCTGAGCTTCGCCGACACCTTCCAGGCTCGCGTGCCCGAGGCGTACGAGCGCCTTCTCATGGACGTGCTCGGGGGCAACCCCACGCTGTTCATGCGGCGGGACGAGGTCGAGGCCGCCTGGAGCTGGATCGATCCGATCATCGCCACCTGGGAATCCGCGGGGGCATTCCCAGAGCCCTACGCCGCCGGGACGACCGGCCCGGCCGCGGCGCACGAACTGCTCGGCCGCAGCGGCCGCGCCTGGCACGAGGAGGACCTGCCGTGAACCGCACCGTCCAGGAGGTCACCGAACGCCTCGCCGAGCGCAGCGCGCGCAGCCGGGCCGCCTACCTGCGCCGCGTCGGCGCGGCCGCCGAGGAGGCCAGGGAACGCGGGCCCGCCCGCGCGAGCCTCGGCTGCGCCAACCTCGCCCACGGCTTCGCCGCCTGCTCGCCCGGCGACAAGCTCGCCCTGCGCGGGAACGAGCGGCCCGGCGTCGCGATCGTGTCGGCGTACAACGACATGCTGTCGGCGCACCAGCCGTACGAGACCTACCCCGCCGTGCTGAAGGACGCCGTGCGCGAGGCGGGCGGGGTCGCCCAGTTCGCCGGCGGGGTGCCCGCGATGTGCGACGGCATCACCCAGGGCCGCGCCGGCATGGAGCTGTCGCTCTACAGCCGTGAGGTCATCGCGATGGCCACGGCGGTCGCCCTGTCCCACGACATGTTCGACGGATCGCTGCTGCTCGGCGTGTGCGACAAGATCGTCCCCGGCCTGCTGATCGGCGCGCTGCACTTCGGGCACCTGCCGGCCATCTTCGTCCCCGCCGGTCCCATGCCCTCCGGGCTGCCCAACAAGGTCAAGGCGCGGGCCCGGCAGGCGTTCGCCGAAGGCAAGATCGGCCGCGGCGAGATGCTCGACGCGGAGGCCAAGTCCTACCACTCCCCCGGAACCTGCACCTTCTACGGCACCGCCAACTCCAACCAGGTGCTCATGGAGGTCATGGGCCTCCACCTGCCCGGCGCCACCTTCGTCAACCCCGGCACCGAGCTGCGCGACGGCCTCACCCGCGCCGCGGCGAGGCGGGTCGTCGAGATCACCGCACACGGGGAGGAGTACACCCCCGTCGCCGAGGTCGTCGACGAGAAGGCCCTGGTCAACGCGGCCGTGGCGCTGCTCGCCACCGGCGGTTCCACCAACCACACCATGCACCTGGTCGCCATCGCCGCCGCTGCGGGCGTCGAGCTGCTCTGGGACGACCTCGCCGCCCTGTCGCGGGTCGTCCCGCTGCTGACCCGCATGTACCCCAACGGCCAGGCCGACGTGAACCACTTCCAGGCGGCCGGCGGCATGCAGGCGCTGATCGGCGACCTGCTGGACAACGGGCTGCTCCACGGGGACGTGCTGACGGTCGCCGGGCGCGGCCTCGGCCTCTACCGCAGCGGGGCCGCGCTGAAGGAGGGCGAGATCATCTGGGAGGAGCGCCCGGCGGAGAGCGCCGACCTCGACGTGCTGCGCCCGGTCGCCGAACCGTTCTCCGCCGACGGCGGCATCCACATGCTCAGCGGTAACCTCGGCCGCGCGGTCAGCAAGGTGTCGGCGGTCAAGCCCGAGCACCTGGTGATCGAGGCCCCCGCGAAGGTGTTCGACGACCAGGCCGAGCTGCTCGCCGCCTTCCAGGCCGGCGAGCTGGACGGCCAGGACTTCGTCGCGGTGATCCGCTACCAGGGGCCGAGCGCCAACGGCATGCCCGAGCTGCACAAGCTGACCCCGCCCCTGGCCGTGCTGCTGGACCGGGGGCAGCGCGTCGCGCTCGTCACCGACGGCCGCATGTCCGGGGCGTCGGGCAAGGTGCCCGCCGCCATCCATCTCTCGCCGGAGGCGGCGGACGGCGGCCCGATCTCTCTGGTCCGCGACGGCGACCTGGTCCGGCTCGACTCCACCAGCGGCACGCTGGACCTGCTGGTCCCCGCGAGCGAGCTGGCCGCCCGTACGCCCGAGGGACGGCCGCTGCGCGACGACGAGTGGGTGGGCACCGGGCGCGAGCTGTTCGCCGCGTTCCGCCGCGCGGCGGGACCGGCGGAGCGCGGCGCCGGCATCTTCGCCATCAGCGGCGCGGAGGGCCGCGCGTGACCGCCGTGCCCTCTCCGGAGCGGCCCTGGCTGGTCGCCGACATCGGCGGGACGAACGCCCGCTTCGGCCTGGTCACCCGGCCCGGTGGCCGGCCCGAGTCGATCGCCGTGCTGCCGGGCGCCGAGTTCGGCGGCCTGCCCGACGCGGTGGGGTGCTACCTCGCCGACCACGCCGGCGGGGTGCGGGCGTCCGCCGCCTGCCTGGCGATCGCCGGGCCGGTCAACGCCGACCGCTACCGGCTGACCAACGCCGACTGGTCCGGGTCGGTCACCGAGCTGGGGATCCCGCACGTCGAGCTGCTGAACGACTTCGAGGCGCTGGCGCTCGCCCTGCCGCACCTGGCGGCCGGCGAGCTGGCGTCCCTGGGCCGTCCCGCCCCCGCGCCGGACATGGTGAAGGCCGTCCTCGGCCCCGGGACCGGGCTCGGCGTCGCCGCGCTGGTCCCCGCGCGCGGCGGCTGGGTCCCCGTGCCCGGCGAGGGCGGCCACGTCTCGGCGCCCGTCGTCACCGACCTGGAGTTCGAGGTCGTGCGGGCGCTGCGCGCCGACGGCATGTCGTTCGTGGACGCCGAGCACCTGCTGTCCGGTCCGGGCCTGGTACGGCTGCGCCACGGGCTCGCGCTCGTGGAGGGCGTCCCCGCGACCCCGCTTCCCGCCTCCGAGATCGTCACCCGGCTGGACGACTCGCTGTGCGCGCGTACGGTTGAGGTGTTCTGCGGGCTGCTGGGGAGCTTCGCGGCGAACGTCGCTCTCACGCTGGGCGCGCACGGCGGGGTGTATCTCGGGGGTGGAATCGTGCCGAGGATGGTCGACCGCATCCAGGGCAGTGACTTCCGCCGCCGTTTCGACGCCAACTTCGTGCTGTCCGGCTACCTGACCGGCATCGCGACCACGGTGATCGTCGCCGAGCAGCCGGCGCTGACCGGCGCGGCGGCCTGGCTCGCCCAGCGCGTGTCCGGCCAGGACGGCCGGCCCGCCGCCGCCGTGGCCTCCCCCGCCCGGCGGACGACTTCGATTCTTCCGGACGCCCATCCCGAGGCGTCCCCTGTGGCAAGGAGCACGGCCCAGTGAGCATCCTCGACCTCGCCCCCGTCGTCCCGGTCGTCGTGATCGACCGGGTGGAGACGGCGGTCCCCCTCGCGCGGGCGCTCGTCGCGGGCGGCCTGCCGGTCATCGAGGTGACACTGCGCACCTCCTGCGCCCTTGAGGCGATCGGCCGGATCGCCGCGGAGGTGCCGGACGCCGTCATCGGCGCGGGCACGGTACGCACCCCCGCCGACGTGCGGGCGTCCGCGGACGCGGGCGCGCGCTTCCTGGTCAGCCCGGGCAGCACGCCCACCCTCCTCGACGCCATGCTCGGCAGCGGCCTGCCGTTCCTGCCGGGCGCGGCCACCGCCTCGGAGGTGCTGGCGCTGGCCGAACGCGGCCTGACCGAGCTGAAGTTCTTCCCTGCGGTCCCGGCCGGCGGCATCGCCTACCTGAAGGCGCTGGCCGGGCCGCTGCCCGAGGTGCGCTTCTGCCCGACGGGCGGCATCCGGCCGGAGACGGCGCCGGAGTTCCTGGCCCTGCCGAACGTCGGCTGCGTCGGCGGCACCTGGCTCACCCCCGCCGACGCGCTCGCCTCCGGCGACTACGCCCGCATCGAGAAGCTCGCCGCCCAGGCCGCCGCCCTGCGCGGCTGAGCACCGTCTCGTCGAGCCGGCCGGCCGCCTGCCGAGCCGGCCTGGGCGGCGCCGCGTCGCCGGGAGATTCGCGTGACAAGCGAGTGATCATAGCCATACATTTGCGACGATCGTCCCGCTTCTAGGAGGAACCTCCGGTGACCACCCCCCGACGTCGTGCAACCGTCGCCTGCCTTGCCCTCGCCACCGCGACCGGAGTGCTCACTCCGGTCGCCGCTCAGGCCGCCACCGACCCCACGGCCGTCGTCTTCTACCCCAACCCGGTACAGAGCGGCGGCGACGAAACCCTCAGCGACGACAAGGACCGCGACAGCGCCGCCTTCGCCGCGGCCTACCGCACGGTGACGCTGACCGATCTGGACGGTTCGGGCACGCTCACCGGGCGCTATGTCCGGGTGAAGAGCGAGACGGGCAAGGCCGCCCAGGCCGCGGACGGGGCCTTCCCCGCCTGGCACCGCGACAGCGACCAGTTCGAGCAGGTCATGGGCTACTACTGGGTCACCACCGCACAGCGGTACATCCAGTCGCTCGGGTTCGGCTCCCGGCTGCGCCCGGTCAACCAGCGCCAGATCGAGCTGCGGATCAACCAGTACGGCGGCGACAACTCCTTCTTCCGGGAGGACAAGGCCAACATCACGCTCGGCAAGGGAGGGGTGGACGACGCCGAGGACGGCGAGGTGATCGTCCACGAATACGGGCACTCGGTCCAGGACGGCCAGGTCACCGGCTTCGGCACCACGCTGGAGTCCGGCGCGATCGGCGAGGCGTTCGGCGACTACCTCGCGGTCGCCGTGACCAGCTGGAAGACGGGCACGCCCGCGAAGACCCCCGAGGCGTGCGTCGCCGACTGGGACTCGGTCTCCTACACCTCCTCGGCGCCCCACTGCCTGCGCCGCCTCGACGGCACCAAGCACTACCCCGAGGACGTGGTCGGCGAGGTGCACGCCGACGGGGAGATCTGGTCCTCCGCGCTGTACGACATCCGGTCCAGGCTCGGCGACCGCGCAGCCGGAACGATCATCATCGACGCGCAGTTCGACTTCGCCAAGGACACCACCTTCCGCGCCGCCGCCGAAGCGACCGTGGCCGCCGCCCAGCGGCACGGCGGCGCCACCGCCGCCGACGCGGTCCGCGCCGCGTTCGCCTCTCGCGGCCTGCTCTGACACCGCCCGGCCGCCCGTCCCCGTGCCAGGGGGCGGGCGGCCGGATCGGGACGGCTCAGGTCAACGACAGGGGGCGGGCGATGTCCTCCAGCGATCTGCGTTCGGCGTTCACGGCGAGGAAGAGGGCGACCAGCCCGGCGAAGACCATCATGGCGGCGGCGAAGGCGTAGCCGTAGAAGAGCCGGGCCGGGTCCGGGTGGGCGCGGTCGCCGATGAGCGCGCCGAAGACGGTCGGGCCGAGGGCGCCGAAGCCCTGGGCGACCGAGAAGAACAGCGCGATCGCGAGCGCCCTGATCTCCAGCGGGAACAGCTCGCTGACCGTGAGATAGCCCGAGCTGGCCGCCGCCGAGGCGATGAAGAAGATCACCGACCAGAGAAGGGTCTGCGTCGTCGCGTTCAGCGCACCCTGCTTGAACAGCCACCCCGTCACGCCCAGCAGCACGCCGGAGACGATGTAGGTGCTGGAGATCATCACCCGGCGGCCGATCGTGTCGAACAGGCGGCCGAGCAGCACCGGCCCGGCCAGGTTGCCGAACGCGAACGCGAACAGGTACTTGGAGGCGTCGTGCGGGGAGACGCCGTAGAAGGTGCTCAGCACCAGCACGTAGGTGAAGAAGATCGCGTTGTACAGGAACGACTGGCTCATCATCAGCGTCGCGCCCAGGATGGTCCTCTTGGGGTACTCGCGGAGGAGCACCCTCAGGATCTCGCGGTAGGACGGCGCGCCGTGCGGGTGGAAGTCCATGGCCTTGCCGTGGTCCACCGGCGGCACCGGGCTCCCGCTCCGCCGGACGGCCTCCTCGATGCCCGCCGTGGCCCGCTCGGCCTCCTCCTGCCTGCCGTGCATGAGCAGCCACCGGGGACTCTCGGGCAGGCGGCGGCGCAGCACCCAGATCACCACGCCGAGCAGCGGCCCGAGCAGCAGGCCGAGCCGCCAGCCCACGTTGACGGGCAGGATGTCCGGGTTGAGCAGCACGTACGTGCCGGCCGTGCCGATCATCGCGCCGAACCAGTACGTCCCGCTCACCGCGAGGTCGACCCGGCCGCGATAGTAGGAGGGGATCAGCTCGTCGATGGCCGAGTGGATCGCCGAGTACTCCCCGCCGATGCCCGCCCCGGCGAAGAAGCGGAAGAACAGCAGGAAGGCCAGGTTGGGGGAGAACGCGGTGATCCCGTTGGCGATCAGGTAGAGCCCGAGGGTCAGGATGAACAGCCTGCGCCTGCCGAACCGGTCCGACATCCGCCCGAACACCAGGGCCCCGGTCACCTCGCCGATCAGGTAGACGGTGGCGGTGAGCCCGACCTCGACCGCCGACAGCCCGAGCGTCCGCCTGTCCTGCAGGACCGATCCGACGGCGCTGGCGATCGTGATCTCCATCCCGTCCAGCACCCACGCGACCCCGAGCGCCGCCACCAGCCGCGTGTGGAACCCCGACCACGGCAACCGGTCGAGCCGCGCGGGCACCAGACTCCGGACGACCCTTCCCATGGTCACCGATCGTAGCCATACATCACGCTACGCGAGCACAGTGCGCCCTCGCCGGCCCGGCGCGGCCTCCCGCCCGCCCTGGTTCTCCGGGAAATCGGCGGCCGGCTCCAATGCTCCGCCCGGACGGAGCCCTCGTCGCCGGCCGCCGGCAGGCGTCAGCGCCGTAGTTCCCGGATGGGTTCCACGTGCGGGTCGCCGACGTCCGCGAGGTAGTCGCCGGCCGAGTTGGTGAGCGTGCCGGAGAGCATTCCGGTGGCCCAGCCGGCGAGCAGCGCGCCGGGGTGGAACCAGCGGGTGTAAAGCCCGAAGACGACTGCCGGAAAGGTCTGCACAATCCAGACCCCGCCGAGAAGCTGGAATTCCGGGGCGAATCTTCTGTCCAGGAACAGGACGAAGGCGAGCGCCCCGAACTTGACCAGAAATGAGGTGACTCTGGAAACCCGGAGTTCCTGACGCGAATTCGCGTCCGGCTTGACGAACTCGCGGTAAATGTTACGGCTGACGAGATTGGCCGCGGCGATGGACATTATCGCGGCGGGCACGAGCGCGCTGATCGTGATGGCGGCCATGGCGACGCCGGTGAACCAGAGGATGGTGTAGGGCACGGCGAAGAAGCCGCTCACGGCGCCCGTCGCGTACAACGCCGCCGGGATCGCGATGAAGGTGTACGCCGTGTAGATGTCACCGTGCGCGGTGCCGGGCTGACGGTGAGTCTGCTGACGGTGAGGTGCTCAGCAGCACCTGGCGCCGGGGTTCCGGTCCAGCTGGTCGGTGCGCAGCCGTTCGTACTCCCGGCGGGAGAGCGGCGGACCGGGGGCGTGGGAGCGGTGCCGGGTCAGGTACCGCTCGTATCCGCTCGCGCCGGTGATCTCGCGGACGTACCAGCGGGCGAAGCGCAGTATCGATCGCGGGGTCATGTCCGGTCCCCGCCGCCTACCTGTGCCGGTTCCCGGCGTTCCGCCGCGGTGGCGAACAGGCCGGAGGGCGCGACGATGCTCGACTCGACCCGGGGCGCCTCGGCCAGCGGCAGCGGCTCGCGGGCGGACACGGCGCGCAGGCACACGACCGCCGCGTTGGCGATGACCACGATGACCAGCAGCGCGAACATGGCCGCGAGCACGCCGTCGACGGTGGAGTTGACGACCACCGCGTGCATCTGGTCGAGGTTCTTGGCCGGGGGGAGCACCTTGCCGGCCGCCAGCGCGTCGGCGTAGCGCTCCCGCTGGGCGAAGAACCCGATCCTGGGGTCTGCGTGGAAGACCTTCTGCCAGCTCGCGGTCAGGGTCACCGCGGCGTCCCAGGCAAGAGGTATGCCGGTGACCCAGGCCCACCTGAGCCTGCCGGATTTGACGAGGATGGTGGTGCAGAGCGTCAGCGCGATCGCGGCGAGCAGCTGATTGGCGATGCCGAACAGCGGGAACAGCTGGTTGATACCGCCCAGCGGGTCGTTGACGCCGGTGTAGAGGAAGTAGCCCCAGGCGAGCACGACCAGCGCGCTGGTCCCCCACAGGCCGGGCTTCCAGCTGACCCGGCCGATCGGCTTCCAGACGTTGCCGAGGGTGTCCTGCAGCATGAATCGCCCGACGCGGGTGCCGGCGTCCACGGTGGTCAGGATGAACAACGCCTCGAACATGATCGCGAAGTGGTACCAGAAGGCCTTGAGGGCCGCGCCGCCGAAGACCCCGGACAGGATGTGCGCGATGCCGACGGCCAGGGTGGGCGCCCCGCCGGTACGGGCGATCACGGTCTGTTCCTGGACCTCCCGCGCCGCGGCACGCAGGTCGTCGGGGGTGATGGAGAAGCCCAGGTGCGCCACGGCGGTGGCCGCGCTCTCGGCGGTGGTGCCGAGCAGCGCCGCCGGCGCGTTCATCGCGTAGTACAGGCCCGGCTCGAGCATGGACGCGGCGATCAGCGCCATGATGGCGACGAACGACTCCATGAGCATCGCGCCGTAGCCGATCAGGCGGACCTGCGACTCCTTCTGGATCATCTTCGGGGTGGTGCCGGAGGCGATGAGCGCGTGGAAGCCCGACAGCGCGCCGCACGCGATGGTGATGAACACGAACGGGAACAGCGACCCGGCGAAGACCGGTCCGGTGCCGCTGATGGCGAACTCGGTCACCGCCTCGTTGCTCAGCTGCGGCATCACGAAGACCACGCCGAGCGCGAGCAGCCCGATCGTGCCGACCTTCATGAACGTCGACAGATAGTCGCGCGGGGCCAGCAGCATCCACACCGGGAGCACGGAGGCGAGGAATCCGTAGGCCACCAGGCAGATGACGAGTGCCTGCGGGCTCAGTGTGAAGACGCCGGCCCAGGCGGACTGCTCGATCCAGCCGCCGCCCGCGATGGCCGCCAGCAGCAGCACGATCCCGATCATCGTCGTCTCCATGACGCGCCCGGGTCGCAGCACGCGCAGGTAGAAGCCCATGAACAGGGCGATGGGGATGGTCATCGCGATGGAGAAGGTGCCCCACGGGGACGCCGCGAGCGCATTCACCACCACCAGGGCGAGGACCGCCAGCAGGATGATCATGATGGAGAACACCGCGATCAGCGCGGCGGCGCCGCCGATCGGGCCCATCTCCTCCCGCACCATCTGGCCGAGGCTCTTGCCGTCGCGGCGCATCGAGAAGAACAGGGTGACCATGTCCTGGACCGCCCCGGCCAGGATGACCCCGACGATGATCCAGATCGTGCCGGGCAGGTAGCCCATCTGCGCGGCGAGGACCGGGCCGACCAGGGGGCCGGCGCCGGCGATGGCGGCGAAGTGGTGGCCGAGCAGCACCCGCC
The DNA here is from genome assembly GCF_023276435.1 of Sphaerisporangium perillae. Lineage (GTDB taxonomy): Bacteria > Actinomycetota > Actinomycetes > Streptosporangiales > Streptosporangiaceae > Sphaerisporangium > Sphaerisporangium perillae. The sequence continues at coordinate 243,190 of NZ_JALLPO010000004.1, read as the reverse complement.
GGTCGGTCGGGTGGTAGTCGACCCCGTTGTCCAGCCGTTCGGCGGGGGTGGCCCGCCGGTCGTCGACGCCGAGCACCCGCCGGGCGATGAAGCGCGAGTAGAACCGGTAGGCGATCGCGTACGAGCCGAGGGCGGCGGCCACCAGCCAGATCGCGGAGACCTTCTCACCGCGCGACAGGGCGAGCACGCCCCAGGCGGCCGCGGACACCGCCGCGATCACCGTCCATACGAGTATCGATTTGGGGGTGACCTTGGAGCCACCGGTGCAGGTTATGGACACGGACGATCCTCCTGAGCTCAGGGCAGGACGAAACCGACACGGAGCGTGCCGGGAAACGATCAGCTCGAGATCCGGGTGCCGGACCGAGCCGTACTACTCGAGATCCGGGTGCCGGACCGAGCCGTACTAGAGGTGACGCTCGTCGCGTTCCGGATCCGCCCGGTGCGCGCGCTCCCGCCGGAGCGCGTAGGCGGCGGCCATGAATACCACGCTGCCCGGCACCCAGACGAGCTGATACCAGAAGAAGAACCGCATTCCGCCCCACGATGGCGCGGAATGCGGATACCACGGCACCCACAGGAGCGCCAGAACGGGAATGGCCAGACAGACACCCGCAGCCACCCGCCGCGCCCTGCGAATCGCCATGGCAACCCTCCGGAAATTTCCTTGGTCTGATGCAGGGTTGCCGAGCGGCACCATCCGGTTTACCCGAATTTCACGGATATTTCGGGTAAACCATCTGCGGGGCCAACGCAACATGAAGGTAATACAGGCGTCCTGGATGGTGGCCGATGATCGAGCCGATGAGTGCGACAACGTTCTTCGCCGTGCTCGGCGGCACCTCACTGCTCGCGGTCACCGCGCGCAGGTTCCGGCCGCCCCCCGAACTGCCGACCCTGGAGAGCTGGGCGCTGGCCGACCGGCGGCTCGGCACGCCGACGACCTGGTTCCTGCTCGGCGGCACGATCTACACGGCCTACACGTTCGCCGCCGTACCCGGCCTGGTGTACGGCACCGGCGCGATCGGGTTCTTCGCGCTGCCCTACACCGTGATCGTGTATCCGATCGCCTTCGTCCTGCTCCCCAGGCTCTGGGCCGAGGCGCGCCGGCACGGATACATCACCATCGCCGACCTCGTACGCGGCCGGCACGGCTCCCCGGCCCTCGCCCTGGTCGTCGCGGTAACCGGGGTGCTGGCCACGATGCCCTACATCGCGCTGCAACTGGTGGGCATCCGCGCGGTGCTGTCCGCGGGCGGGCTCTACCCGCGCGGGGCCCTCGGCGACCTCGCGCTGGTCGGCGTGTTCGCGGTGCTCGCCGTGGCGACCTACCGGCACGGCCTGCGCGCCCCGGCGGTCATCTCGCTGATGAAAGGCGCCGCGATCTTCTGCTCCGCCCTCGCGGTGGCCTCCCTCGTCCTGGCCAGGCTCGGCGGGCCCGGCCCCATGTTCGCCGCCGCGGAACGCACGCTGTCGGCCGGGCCGGCGTACCAGGCCTCGCTGACCCTCGACCCGGGCCTGTTCCCCGTCTACGTCACCCTCGCTCTCGGGTCGGCCCTCGCCCTGCTGCTCTACCCCCATGTGCTGACCGCCACGTTCGCCGCGTCCAGCCCGGACACGCTGCGCCGCGCCTTGATCGCCATGCCCGCGTGGACGGGAGTGCTCGCGCTGTTCGCCCTGCTCGGCGTCGCGGCGCTCGCGGCGGGCATCCAGGCGCCCCCCGGCAGCGCCGAGGCCGCGGTGCCCCTGCTCGTCAGGGAGCTGATGCCGGCGGCGCTGACCGGCCTGGTCTTCGGCGCCCTCACCGTGGGCGCACTGGTGCCTGCGGCGGTCATGTCGATCGCGGTGGCGACCTCGTTCGTCCGCGACATCTACGTCGAGCTCTTCCACCCGACGGCCACGCCCAAGCACCAGACACGGATCGCGCAGCTGGTCTCGCTCAGTGCCAAGATCGGCGCGGTGGTCTTCGTCTTCGGGCTGCGCGACCAGGACGCCATCAACTTGCAACTGCTGGGCGGCGTCTGGATCTTGCAGACCTTCCCCGCCGTCGTCATCGGAGTGTTCACCCGCCGGCTGCACCACCAGGCACTGCTGGTCGGCTGGGGCGCCGGAATGGTAGGCGGCACGCTCATGGTGGTCTACAGCGGCTTCTCCTCGCTGGTGCCGGTGAGCCTGGGCGGCCAGGGGGTGCAGGCGTACGCCGCGGTCGTCGCCCTGGCGTTGAACCTCGCCGTCGTCATCGCGCTCACCCCGCTGTGCAACCGAATGAGCCGGATCAGCAGGTCCCCCTTCCCCTCCCCCGACATGAACGGACCGGTCCCCATGCCACCCGAAGCGGGAACCGTCAGATGACGGGGCCCCTGCCGGGCACCCGGCTCCAGGCGCTCGTCGAACCGGCTCCGGCACCGCCGGTCGAGACCTCGCCAGCCTCGACGCAGCAGACCTCCGTCCCTGCCCCGCCGGCGGAGCAGTCGTCCGGCCTGGGCCCGCCGATGCCCGGCCCGCCGGCGCCCGGCCTGCCGGAGGTGGACCGCGAGACCGCGCTGACCCGGCTGTTCGGCACGCACTACACCGGCCTGCTCCGGCTGGCGGTGCTGCTCGGCGCGGACGACGCCGAGGACATCGTCGCCGAGGCGTTCTGCCAGCTGCACCACCGCTGGAACCGCCTGCGCACGGTGGACGCCGCCCTGCCGTACCTGCGGTCGGTGGTCTGCAACCTCACCCGCATGCGACTGCGTCACCTGCAGGTCGTCCGCAAACACGCGGACTGGAGCACCCACCTGGAACGGTCGGCGGAGAGCATCGCACTGCTCCGCGACGACCAGCGAGCACTGATCGACGCGCTGCGGCAGCTCTCGGTCCGGCAGCGCGAAGCGCTGGTCCTGCGCTACTGGCTGGGGTTGCGGGAGACCGACATCGCCGCGGCGATGAACATCTCCTGCGGTGCGGTCAAGGCGCACACCAACCGCGGCATGACCACGCTGACCAAGATCATGCAGGAGCGACGATGACCACCGGCCCGGGCGGCACCGCAGACCAGCTACGCGATGTCTTCGAAACGCTCGCCAGCGGTGTGCACGCGGATCCGGACGCCTACCGGCGGGTCCAGGCGGAATGGCGACGCCGGGAACGCCGGCGGCGGCTCGTCCTGGCCGTCCTGGTGGCGCTCGTCTTCACCCTCGCCGACGTGGCGGGCCTGTGGGCGCTCAACCAGGCCCGCAACCAGCCGCACATCGTCTTCAACGACCCGGCCCCCACCCGCTCGTACACCTCACCCGCTGGCCGGTGAGCGTCGGGGACGGAGATCGGCCGAGCGCTCGCGCCCTGGCCGAGAGGGCGGCAGGCCTCCTGGATCCTGGCGCCTGACCGCTACTCCGATTCGGGCAGCACGATGATCGGTAGGTCGAGAATGGCCATGTCTCCGCCGTCGGCGACTCCGTTCGGGATGAGATCACTCCAGTCGCCCAGGTCGATGTCGTCGAGCAGGAACGAGTCCTGCGAGGTCCTCGAGCGCAGTAGCTCGCGGAATGGCAGTGGCCGGTCGTGCAGTTCCTGTGTGCGGGGTGGCAGCACCACGTGCAGAGTGTCGGAGGTGTTGTCGTAGAACTTCAGTGTCACGCCTTCCGGCAGATCATCCAGCAGTCGCATCTCGCTGAGGACGGCCTGGGTGTCGCCGACCAGCCGCGCCCGGTACTCCTCGCTGGTCATCGCCAGCGCGGCCAGCCTGAGCAGCGCCTTGGCCCGATAGCGGGTGTCTTGCATGACCAGGCTCTCCTTCCACAGTCGCAGAAGGAGCTTGGCCTCGAGGAGTTCGTCGTCCTGCCTGTCACTGTCCATCACGGTCACTCCGGCGGCGGTAGGAATTCGGGCTCGTCCGGCCCGAGGAAGATGGGCGGGTCGGCGCTCTCGGGGTCCAGGGGGCCGCCCCCGGAGTGTGTGTTGAAGTAGAAGTCGAAGTCGTCCGACAGGAACGCGTCGGATTCGGTCGTGCGAGAGCGCAGGATCTCGCGCAGCGCATGCGTCCGGTTGCGGACGTCTCCGGCCCGCGGGGGAAGCACCAGGTTCAAGCTGTCGTGGGTGTTGTCGAAGAAGTTCAGCTTGACACCGGCAGGCAGCCGGAGCCGCTCGCGCAGGCCGTGCAGGGCACCGTCGGGGTCGTCGACCAGGCGGGCTCTGAACTCCTCATCGGCCATCGCCATCCGGGCGAGCACGGCCAGGCCCTTGTTCAGATAGCGCTTGTCCTGGAGCACAAGGCTTTCGAACCACAGCCGGAACAGGCGTTCGTCCTCGTCGCCGAATGCCGGAGCGGGCTCGGGAGGTTCCTTGTTCCCATCGCTGGTGGCCATCACGGCTTCTCCCCTACGTAGTCGAGTAACCCTTCACTGATCAGGCGAGTCACCAGATCGACCTTCTGATCGGCCGACAGACCACCGGGAAGGTCTCCGACGACGAATCGCTCATGTGCCGCGACGAACTCCAGGGCAGGCTTGATCATTACCGGGCCGCTGACGTAGTTGGCCGGGAATTCGATCGTCGCCTCCTCGCCAGTGGCGTGCACCCGGCACAGCAGCTCGCGTGGCCGCGACACGACCGAGTGTTCGGTGATGGCCGCGATCGCGTCGATCGATCGGAAATGACTTCTGAGCGCCGCCTTGCGCGTTCGGAGCAACTGGCCGCCGAGCCGGCTCTTGGCGCGTTCGGCCAGCGGCGTGTGCGTCAACGCCCGCGCCAGTTCCTCGGCCACGGCCGCCAGGCGAGTGGAGTCCAGCGGCAGATCCAGGAACCCGGGCGCCAGCGCCCTTCTGAACTCGACCTGCTCGTCGGCGAGCGCGTTGAGCGCCTCGTGCAGCAGATCCACCCACCGGTAGGCGTGGATGCCGACGGTCAGGTGCAACGATGATCGTCCGCTCGTCACCGCCTCATGGGGAAACCCTCGGGGCAGGTACAGCGCGTCGCCCGTCTCCAGATGAAAGGTGCGGTGGTCCCGCATCGACGGCGGACGTCTCTGCTTGGACGCCGCCAACGGCAGGTCGACCGACGGCTCGCCGATGTGCCACTGCTTTTCCCCGTGCAGTTGCAGGATCACGACATCGTGCGTGTCCGCGTGCGGCAGGAATCCCTGACCGTGGCGCGGCGTCAGGTAGAGGTTGGCCCCGGCCCGGTGATGCAGCTCGGTCTCCAGTGCCAGGCACAGCCGGGCGACCGCCGGGGACTTGCGGTGGATCTGGTTGACGACAAGGGAATAGCCTTGGTGATAGGAGCTGTAGATCTCTTCGATGTCCATCATGCCGTCGGCGCCCACGCGCAACTTCTTTTCCGATATGCCGCCGTTGCCGTCGGATTTGACCAGGAGTCCATCGCCCATCGCGCCCATCCTGCCCGATGCGGCGGAGATCAACTCGTCGACTTTCTCCAGGCCCGGCAGATCCTGGAAGTAGGACGGATCCCCTCTTTTTATAAGCAGGGGCTCCAACTCCCAGTGCGTCCGCAGGAATTCCTCGACAGGCAGGGGACCGAGAATCCATTCGAGCCCGAAGGCGGGTGGTGATCCACCAGACGCGGCCGACATGTCACCCACGATGTCAGGCGAACCGGCCGATTACCAGCCCCATGGGCGTCGGCCCGTATCGCCGGGTGACCGAAGGTGGCCACAGGCCTCCTGGGAGACAGGGAGACGAGGACCATGGCCGTGAAACCAAGTATTGACTTGGTCATAGCGCGGGACGGCCGGGCTCGTGCGGGGTGGGCCGCTAATCTCGCTGTTCGTGATATCGGCCGTGCGCGGAATGAAGGGGGCGCCCCGGCCGGAATTCACCGGCCTTCACCACGGGGCTCTTCGCGAGCCATGGACGCCACGAACGGCGGAAAGGTGAAATGGACGGAAAGCGGTGGCGGCGATTGCGGACCGGGGCCGGGATGGTGGGGGCGCTGGCGGGGCTCGCGATGGTAACGGCGCGCTCACGCTTGTGAGACGGCCGGTTCAAATCGTCCCTGAGGCGTCGAGCAGGGTCTTCTCGTCGATGGGGTTCTCGTGGGTGCCCTCGGTCGTGCAGGCGTGGGCGCCCGCGATGGCGCCCAGACGCGCGCACTTCTCCGGCGGCAGGCCGCGCAGGCGCCCGTAGAGGAAACCCGACACGAAGGCGTCGCCGGCGCCGTTGCTGTCGACCACCGGGCCGGCCAGGGGCGCGGCCGGGACGTGCGTCACCTCGCCGGAGGCGTCGCCGAGCAGGTACGCCCCCGACGCGCCGGCCGTGCAGACGACCAGGGACGCGCGGCCGCCGGAGAGGATGGCGCGCATCACCGGGACGGGGTCGGCGAGTTCGGCGGCCGACAGGAAGACCAGGTCGGAGGAGCGGGCGAACTCCTCGTGGTAGGTGTTCTCGCCGTCCCAGTCGTGCAGGTCGGTCGAGGTCGGGACGCCGAGTTCGCGCAGCTCGGGATACAGGTGGCGGGAGAAGTCGGTGATCGACACGTGGACGTGCCGGGCCGTTCGGATCGCGGGGCCGTACAGTTCCCGGGGCAGGCGCCGCCCGGCCGCGTCGCGCGGGTCGTACAACGAGGTGCGCCGCCCGTCGGGGCCGACGAGCAGGACGCTGCGCCGGGTGCCCTCGGGCACCACCGCCCAGGCGAACTCCGCGCCGCGCTCGCCGAGATGGGCGCGGATCAGCGCGCCCTGCGGGTCGTCGCCGATCAGGTCGATCAGCACCGACCGCAGGCCGAGCGTGTGGCAGCCGAGCACGACCCCGCTGCCGGTGTTGCCGATGCGGTCGACCACGGGCGGCACGTGGTAGGTGTCGGCGTAGGGCAGCGGCAGCTCTGGCACGTAGACCGTCGTGTCGACCCCCGCTCCCCCGATCACCACGACGTCGTACGGCGCCACGTCCGCCGTGATCATCGCTTCTCCTGATGCGTTCAAGCCGATCCCCTTCTCTGGTTCTGGACCCACGCATGGCCCAGTCTCATAAATCGTCTCACAGAGGTCTCATTAATGGTCGGTGTCTGTGAGATGGCGGTAGACCGTGGCACGGGAGACGCCGAGCGCGGCGGCGATCTCGGTGGCCGTGCTCCCCGCCGCGTACATGCGCCGGGCGGTGTCCGCCATGGACGGGCTCATGACCCCCGGCCGCCCTCGCCGGCCTCGCCCGGGACGCACGCGCGCCGCCGGGGCGGCGGGCTCGGTGGGCTCGGCGGGCTCGGTGTCCGGGCCGGTGGCCGTGCGAGATCGGGGCCCGGCGTCGCCGAGGAGCCGGTGGACGCCGCGCAGCACGGCGGCGCGCAGGGCCTCGACCGGGGCGTCGGCGAACAACACCACCGGGTCGGACAGCATCGCGATCGCCTGGGCGGCCCGCACCCGGCCGTCGAAATCCGGATCAGGGCCCGCGACCAGGGTGTTCGCGCGCATCATGCCGTCACGGAAGCGCCGGAAGACCGTACCCGTGGCGGCCAGCGCCAGGTCGTAGAGGTTCATGCGCAGCAGGTAGCGGTGGGCCAGCCAAACATCGAGCAGGCCTTCGATGGCGGCCCACCGCGCGCCGGCGGGATCGGGCAGGCCGGCCGCGGCCATCGCCGCGTCCAGGTCGGCGAGCATCGGCTCGGCCAGCGCGCCGACGATGTCGGCCTTGCCGGGGAAGTGGTACAGCACGGCCGTCTTGGTCACGCCCACGCGCTCGGCGATCTCGCGGACCGACGTCGCGTGGTAGCCGCGCGCGGCGAACTCGTCCATCGCGACCTGGAGGATGCGCGCCCGGGTGTCCGGTGGTGTCTCTGCCACGTGAATGAGCCTATCGATTGACTGACCGGAGGACAGGGCTGTAGCGTCCGTACTGACCGGCGGTCAGCAGACTCGCCGGTGACTCCAGGAGGAGAGCATGCGGGCACGGACAGTGTTGATCTCGGGGGCCGGCATCGCCGGGCCGACGCTGGCGTACTGGCTGGCACGGCACGGCTTCCGTCCCACCATCGTCGAACGCGCGGCGGCGTTCCGGTCCAGCGGGAGCCCGGTGGACGTCAGGGGTCCCGCCGTGGAGGTGGCCGAGCGGATGGGCCTGATGCCGCGCCTGCGCGAGGCCGCCCTGAACATGACGGGCATGAGCTTCGTCAACGCCTCGGGGCGGCGCGTCGGCCGGGTCAACATGCGGGCCGTGCAACGGGCCGCCGGCAGCCGCGAGGTGGAGGTGCCGCGCGGCGAGCTCGCCTCGATCCTGTTCGAGGCGGGCCAGGACCGTGCCGAGCTGCTGTTCGACGACACCATCGTCACCCTGGACCAGGACGAGGACGGGGTGGACGTCACCTTCGAGCGTGCCGCCCCGCGCCGTTTCGACCTGGTGATCGGGGCCGACGGGCTGCACTCGGCGGTGCGCCGGCTGGCTTTCGGGCCGGAGTCCGGCTTCGTGCGCCATATGGGGGTCTATGTCGCGACCATGCCGGTCGACGGCCCGGCCATGCGCGGGCGCGAGATGGTCATGTACAACACGCCCGGCAGGGCGGTCGCCCTTCACCCGGTGCGCGGCCACGCCCTGGCGGCCTTCATGTTCCGCGGCCCGGAGGTGCCGGGCTTCGACCACCGCGACACCGGCCTGCACAAGCGGCTGCTGACCGCCGCGTACGCGGACGACCACTGGCGGGTGCCCGAGCTGCTGGACCAGGTGCGGGCCACCGATGACCTGTACTTCGACTCCGTCAGCCAAGTGCGTCTCCCTCAATGGTCGAACGGCCGGGTCGCGCTGCTCGGGGACGCGGCGTCCTGTGTGTCGCTGTTCGGGGACGGTTCGACCCTCGCCATGGCGGGCGCCTCCGTCCTCGCCGACGAGCTGGCCGCCGATCCCGCCGGCCACCGGTCGGCCTTCCGCCGGTACGAGACCAGGCACCGGGTGCTGGTCGAGCCCAGGCAGCAGGGAGTCGCGCAGGCCGCGTCGCTGCTCATCCCGGCGACCAGGGGCGGCATCGTCGCCCGCAACCTCGCCACCCGCCTGTGGCCGGCCGCGGCGGCCGGTGCGTGGGTACGACGCCGTCTCGCCGCGGACCGGGAGCCCGGGAGGACGGGGCCGGCCCAGTCGCCGGCCGAGTCGATGGAGGTCAGCGGTTGACGAGGGGGCCGGAGCCGGTGGAGCCGCGGACGACGAGCTCGGGCTGGAAGACCAGCTCGATGTTCTTGGGCGAGGCTCCGCTGATCTCCTCGAGCAGCGTCTGGACCGCCGCCGAGGCCATCGCGCCGATCGGCTTGCGGACGGTGGTGAGCGGCGGGTCGGTGAAGGCGATCAGCGGTGAGTCGTCGAAACCGACGACCGAGACGTCCCCCGGCACCGACAGGCCGCGCTCGCGGGCGGCGCGGATCGCGCCGAGCGCCATCAGGTCGCTGGCGCAGACGATGCCGGTGCAGCCGCGCTCGATGAGCGCCGACGCGGCGGCCTGCCCGCCCTCGACGGAGAACAGCGAGTGCTGGATCAGCTCCTCGCAGTCGGAGACGCCGAGCAGCTGCGACATCGCCTGCGTGAAGCCCTCGATCTTGCGGATGACCGGGACGAAGCGCCGCTGGCCGAGCGCCAGGCCGATGCGCTCGTGGCCGAGGTCGACCAGGTGCTGCACGGCCAGGCGCGCCGCCATGCGGTCGTCGGGAGAGATGAACGGCGCCTCGATGTGCTCGCTGTAGCCGTCGACCAGGACGATCGGCAGCCCGCGGTCGGTCAGCCTGGTGTAGCGGTCCATACGCGCGGTGGTGTCGGCGTGCAGCCCGGAGACGAAGACGATGCCGCTGACGTCGCGCTCCAGCAGCAGCTCGGTGAACTCGTCCTCGGGGGCTCCGCCCGGGCTCTGCGTGCAGAGCACGGGCGTGTAGCCGTGCTGGGTCAGCGACTTCTCGATCGCCTGGGCGAACGCCGGGAAGATCGGGTTGTCCAGCTCGGGCGTGACCAGGCCGATCAGGCCGTGGCTGCGCTGGCGCAGCCGCTGCGGGCGCTCGTACCCCATGAGGTCGAGCGCCGTCAGCACGAGTTGCCGGGTGCTCGCCGACACGCCGGACTTGCCGTTCAGGACACGGCTGACCGTGGCCTCGCTGACACCCGCCTGGGCCGCGATGTCGGCGAGCCGCGCGTTGCCGTTCATCGAATCTCCTTGAGCAAGGGGGAGGAGGTCAAGGGGTTACTTTACGCATCGCCGAGCGCCCACCACGCTGCGGAATCGGGCGCCAGCCGGACGGTCTCCCCCTCGACCGCCACGGGGGCGCTCGCGAGGAGCAGGTTTCCGGGGCGAGGCAGCTCGACGGGCTCGCCCGTGGTGTTCACGGTGCAGGCGAACGCCTCGTCCCGGGTGAACACCAGGGTTCCGGAGGGGGACTCCCGCCAGGTGAGGGTGCCGTCGCCGAGGGCTGGGTGCTCGCGCCGCAGCCGCAGCGCCGCGCGGTACAGCGAGAGCGTCGAGCCGGGGTCGCCGAGCTGGGACTCCACGCTGAGCGGGCCCCACTCCTCCGGGACCGGCAGCCAGGTCTCCTCGATGCCCGGCGGGCTGAACCCGAAGGGCGGTTCGGAGTGCGCCCACGGGATGGGGACCCGGCACCCGTCGCGGCCGTCGTCGGGGTCGCGCAGCCGCTGCGGGTCCTGGCAGACCTCGTCGGGCAGGTCGAGCACCTCAGGGAGGCCGAGCTCCTCACCCTGGTAGACGTAGGTGGAGCCGGGCAGGGCGAACATCATCAGCGCCGCCGCCCGGGCGCGGCGCAGGCCGAGGTCGCCGTGGCCGTACCGGGTCACGTGCCGCTTGACGTCGTGGTTGGACAGGACCCACGTGGTGGGCGCGCCGACCGGGCCGACGGTGGCGAGCGACTCGTCGATCACCGCGCGGAGCATCTCCCCGTCCCACGGCGTCTTCAGGAAGTGGAAGTTGAAGGCCTGATGCAGCTCGTCGGGCCGGACGTACCGGGCGAGGCGCTCCTGTGACGGCGCCCAGGCCTCGGCGACGCCGATGCGCTCGCCGTCGTAGGAGTCGAGCACGCGGCGCCAGGTCCGGTGGATCTCGTGCACACCGTCCTGGTCGAAGTACGGCAGGACGGCGGTGCCGAGCATCTCGACCTGCCCCGCGGAGCCGATGTCGGGCAGCCCCGGCGCCTTGACCATGCCGTGGGCGACGTCGATGCGGAAGCCGTCGACGCCGAGGTCGAGCCAGAAGCGCAGGATCGCCTCGAACTCGGCGTGGACCTCGGGGTGCTCCCAGTTGAGGTCGGGCTGCTCGGCGGCGAACAGGTGCAGGTACCACTCGCCGTCGGGCAGCCGCGTCCACGCCGGGCCGCCGAAGATCGATTCCCAGTCGTTGGGGGGCAGTTCCCCCACCTCGCCCTTGCCCTCGCGGAAGAGGTACCGCTCACGCTCGGGGCTGCCGGGCCCGGCCTGGACGGCCGCCTCGAACCAGGCGTGCCGGTCGGAGGTGTGGTTCGGCACCACGTCGATGATGACCCGCATCCCGTACCGGTGGGCGTCCTCGATGAGCGCCTTGGCGTCGGCGAGGGTCCCGAAGATCGGATCGACCTGCCGGTAGTCGGCGACGTCGTAGCCGAAGTCGGCCATCGGGGAGGTGTAGAAGGGCGTCAGCCAGATGGCGTCCACGCCCAGTTCGGCCAGGTAGTCGAGCCGGCTGCGGACGCCGAGCAGGTCGCCGACGCCGTCGCCGTTGCCGTCGGCGAAGCTGCGCACGTAGACCTGGTAGATGACCGCGTCCCGCCACCAGCGGGTGCCCGCCTGGACGGGACGGGCTTCGCGGACCACGTCGGTCATTGGGATCCCCCGATTCTCCGAAATATCAGAATCTGATACCACGGTGGTGTTACGACTTCGTGGCACCGGCGGTAAGGCCGGTGACGAGGTGGCGCTGGACGAGCAGGAAGACCACCGCCGCCGGCACCGCGATCAGCACCGAGGAGGCGGTCAGCAGACCCCACTCCGCCTTGTGCTGGCCGACGAACTGCCCCAGGCCCACGGCGAGGGTGTACTTGTCGTCCCCGGTCATGAACGCGGTCGCGTACGCGACCTCCGCCCAGGCGGTGATGAAGGAGTAGAACGCCGCGACGGCCAGTCCGGGCTTGGACAGCGGCAGGATGAGCCGCCAGAACGTGCCGAAGGGAGTGAGCCCGTCGACCCGTCCCGCCTCGTCGATCTCCACCGGAACGGTGTCGAAGTAGCCCTTCATCATCCAGGCGCAGAACGGGACGGTCGTGGTCAGGTAGGCGATCACGAGGCCGGGGAACTGGTTGATCAGCCCCAGGCCGGCCAGCAGGTTGTAGATCGGCACGATCAGGGTCGCCACCGGGAACATCTGCGTGATCAGCAGCATCCACATGATCGACCGGAAGCCCGGGAACCGGAAGCGGCTGACCGCGTAGCCGGTGGTCGCCGAGAGCACCACGCCCAGCGCGGTGGTCAGGAGGGCGACGAACAGCGAGTTGAACAACCAGCGCGGGAAGGCGGTCTGGCCGAGCACCTGGATGTAGTTGTCCAGGCTGGGGTTGTTGAAGAGCTGAACCGTGGTCGACTGCCAGGCGTTCCTCGGCTTGATCGAGGTGAGGATCAGCCAGGCGACCGGGAAGACCGCGACCAGGCTCGTCACGACGAGCGTGGCGTGCAGGGCCAGCGACGCGCCCGGTCGTCGCGAGTAGCGTCCCCCGGCCCGCGAGGTACGCGCGTGACTCACCGTGCTCACCATGCCTCCCCCTGCTTGCGTAGCGCCCGGCGGTAGCCGACGGCCATGACGACGAGCAGCGCGAGGATGAGCAGTCCCCACGCGGCCGAGCCGGAGTAGTTCCTGATGCCTTCGAACGCCTGCCGGTAGGCATAGGTCACGAGGATCTCGCTGGACCCGCCGGGCCCACCCTTGGTGACCAGGTAGATGACCGGGAACTGGTTGAAGGTCCAGATGGTGCCGAGCAGGACCACCGTGCTGGACACCGGGCGCAGCCCGGGCAGGGTGATGTGCCTGAAGCGCTGCCACGGCGTGGCGCCGTCGACCTCGGCCGCCTCGTACAGCTCGCGCGGGATGGCCTGCAGGCCGCCGAGCAGCGCGAGCATCATGAACGGCACTCCGAGCCAGACGTTCACCGCGATGACCGACGCCTTGGCCCAGAACGGTTCGTCCAGCCAGCTGATGCCGCCGAAGCCGGCGGCGCGCAGCATGGCGTTGACGACGCCGAACTCGCCGTTCAGCAGGTAGCGCCAGATGAACGCCGACACGAAGGCGGGCACCGCCCACGGGAGGACGAGGAGCATGCGGTAGAGGGAGCGGAAACGCAGCGGCCGGTTGAGCAGGAGCGCGAGGCCGAGGCCTATCCCGTAGTGCAGCGCGACGCAGACGACGGTCCAGATGATCGTCCAGGTGAGCCGGGAGAGGAACTCGCTGGAGGTCACGATGTCGATGTAGTTGGCCAGCCCGACGAACTCGTACGTCGAGGGGATGTGGTTCATCCCGATCGTGCGGCCCATGTTGGCCTCGGTCGCGTCGGTGAGCGACAGATAGACGCCGCGCACCAGCGGGTAGCCGATCAGCACGAGCGTGACGACGACGACCGGCGCGCACATCGCCCAGGCGTACCAGTGCCGGGAGAGGAACCGGCCCGCCCTCCCTTGTGGCTTGGGGCGGCGGGCACGGCCGCGGGCGGTCGCGCCCGCGGCCGTGCCGTCAACGACCTGCGTCGTCATCGGTCAGAGGCTCCAGCCCTTGAGGATGCCCTGGTAGGTTTTGGCCACGTCCTGGAGCATCGGCTCGGTGGCCGTGCCGCCGGTGGCCAGCTTCTGGTAGCCCTGAACGAGCGGCTCGTACAGCGAAGCGGCCTCGGGGATCCAGGGACGCTCGACCGCGGCCTCCATCGGCTTCTGCCACTGGGCGATCTTCGGGTTGGCGGTGGCCTCCGCCGCGCTGTACGCGGGCGTGCGGGTGGGCAGCAGGCCCAGCTTGCCGGCGATCTTGGCCTGGCTCTCGGTGGAGGCCATGAACCGGGTGAACAGGTAGGACGCGTCGAGGTTCTTCGAGCCGGCGTAGACGGTGTAGTCGTGGCCGCCGACCGGGGCGCCGGACTTCACCGAACCGGCCGGAACCGGGGCGACACCGAAGTTGTCGGGATTGTCCTTGAAGACCTTGCCGCCGAGGTTGTCGGTGTTGGACCACGGGCCGTTGAAGATCATCGCGACCTTGCCTTCCTTGAAGGCGGTCTCGGCGTTGGTGTAGCTGTCCTGCACGGCCGGCTTGACGGTCGCACCGGACTTGATCAGGTCTTCCACGATCTTGACGCCCGCCACCGTCTGCGGCGACGAGATGGTGATCTTCTTGCCGGCCACGTCGACGAAGTCGCCGCCCTCGCCGTAGATGAACGGCAGCAGGAAGTAGGCGTCGACGTTCAGCGCGATGCCGTCGGCACCGGTCTTGGACTTGACGTCGAGGGCGACCTTCTTGAGGTCGGCCATGGTCGCCGGCGGCGCGTCGTACCCGGCCTTCTTCAGCAGTTCCTTGTTGTACAGCAGGCCGAGCGTGTCGGTGACCTGCGGGATGCCGTACGTCTTGCCGTTGTACTTGCCGCTCGCGGCCGGGGAGGCGAGGAACTCCTCGGGCTTGTCGACGGCGGCGGTGCCGTCGAGCGGGGCCAGGTAGCCGAGGGAGGCGAACTCCGCGACCCAGCCGACATCGGTGCGGAGGACGTCAGGCGCGCCCGAGCCGCTCTGCGCCGCCGTCTTGAACTTGTCACGCGCGTCGGCGAACGGCACGTTGACGTAGTTGACCTTGATCTTCGGGTACTTCGCCTGGAAGTCCTTGATCAGCTCCTGGAAGACGGGACCCTCGTTGGTGGCGTCGGAGGTGTCCCACCACGTCACCTCGCCGGAGACGGCCGCGGCGTCGACGCTCTTGGCCGGGGCGGCCGACTGGTTGGTGGTGTCCTCGCCGCCGCAGGCGGATACCGCCAGCGCGAGCGCCGCGGCTGTCGCCGCGACCGAGATGCCTCGCCGCATTGTGTGCACTCCTTGCTCAGCTCCATTGCCCAGAGGTTCGGCGTCGCCGCCGCCTCCCCGAGGGCAGGCGGCATCACCGGGGTACGCGGAACGTAACAGCCATGTGAACTGACGTGAAAGACCTTTCGGAAACTTTCTGCAAATTGTGACACGTCCGTCATTACACGGGCATTACCCGGACCGACCAGGCGAGCGGTACTCATCGGCACCAGAGGGATCACACGGTATGTAACCTCCCAAGGGCCTCACCGGTCGGCACCTTTCCTGACCTCAACGAACAGACAACGGTCAAGTAACCGGTAGATGAGCGTTTTCTCACGCCACGTATGGACACGACGGCCCGGCACGCGATGTACTACCTCATCAATCACAATGACGGCTGGATCCGGGCTTCCACGCCCGGGAGGAACGAGTGACGATGAGTACCGTCGTTCTCGACAGCGTGACGAAGGTGTACCCCGGGGGGCATCTCGCGGTCGATCGCATGAACCTGCGCGCGGAGGAGGGCGAGCTCCTCGTCCTGCTCGGACCATCGGGATGCGGCAAGTCCACCTTGCTCCGCATGATCGCCGGCCTTGAGGAGATCACCTCCGGAGACCTCTACCTCGACGGGCGGATCGCCAACGACCTCGCTCCCCGCGACCGCGATGTGGCGATGGTCTTCCAGAACGGCGCCCTCTACCCGCACCGCAGCGTCCGCGGCAACCTCTCCTTCCCGCTGGAGATCGCCAAGGCCGACCCGAACATGATCAGAGAACGGGTCATCGAGCTGTCCCGCGCCTTACATATCGACGAGACGCTGGACCGCCGCCCTGGAACGCTCTCCGGTGGGCAGCGCCAGCGCGTCGCCATGGGCAGGGCCATCGTCAGGCAGCCGTCGTTGTTCCTCATGGACGAGCCGCTGTCCAACCTGGACGCGGGCATGCGCACCGAGCTGCGCATGGAGATCTCCTCGCTGGTCCGCGCGCTCGGCGTGACGACGATCTACGTGACGCACGACCAGGTCGAGGCCCTCACGCTGGCCGACCGCATCGCCATCATGAACCGCGGCATTCTGCAGGACGTGGGCACCCCGGGGCAGATCTACAACGACCCGGCCACCGCGTTCGTGGCGGCGTTCCTCAGCTCGCAGCAGCTCAACCTGCTGTCGGCGATGGTACGGACCCCGCAGAACCAATACATCTCCCTGGACTTCGGGCTGCACCAGATCACGATGCCCTGGACCGATCCCCGGGCCTACGCGGTCTCCCAGCACACCGGCAGCCAGATCATCGTCGGCATCCGGCCGGACGGGCTGACGCCCATCCCCGAAGGCGTCGACGGCCCGCACTTCACCGGCAGGGTCAGGGCGCTTGAGTACCACGGCCACGAATGGCTCGCCTACCTGGAGGTGGGCATCCCCGCGGTGCCCGCCCCGGAGCCGGGTCCGGCGACGGTCAACGGGTACGCCAACGGCAACGGGCACGCCGCCGGCGGCCCGGCGAGCAAGGTGCGCGCGGTGATGCGGCGCCTGATGTCCGGCGCCGAGGAGCAGGTCGCCGAGGAGGCGCCTCCCGTCGGCAGCGGCCACCACCGCCGCGCCGACCTGGTGGTGCGGCTCGGCTCCCGTCCGGTGTGGCGCGCCGGGGAGCACGGCCGCGTCGCGGTGGACCTCAGCAGGCTCATGCTGTTCACGCAGCAGGGCAACCGGATCGACCCGCCCCGCCGCTGAGCGGCGCCCTCCGCGCCGCCGGCTCCCGCCGCCGGCGCGGCTTCGCCTTTCCGTCCCGGGTCCCGGCCGCGTCATGCCACCGTACGGTCCACGGTCGAGGTCGCGAGCAGCGCGACGATCTCCACCACCCGCACGATCTTGTCCAGCTCCACCTGGTGGAAGGCCGGCCCCTGCGAGCGGGCCACGACCAGGTGCAGACCGGCGGCCCGTACCGGCAGGCTGAGCAGGTGCAGCGGCCCCTCGCTGAACGCCGACGGCCGCAGCGGCGTGAGGTCGGGCATCTCCTCCACGCCCGGCGCCTGCCAGCTCCCGTGCACGACGGCGCCGGTGTCGGAGTCCACGGCGACGGCCCACTCGGCGCTGACCAGGTCGGGCACCGCGTCCACCAGCGTGACGAAGGCCCTGCCCGCGTCGGAGGCGACGTGGCCGAGCAGGTCGTAGTCGGGGCTGGCGCCCGGGATCTCCCTGGTGGGCCACACTCCCTCGATACGCACACCCGGCACGACCGACAGGCGTTCGCGCAGCTCGTCGGGGACGAATCCGCCCGGCCACGACAGGGTGAAGTCGTCCACCGCCCGGCCGCCCTCCCGCTCCAGGACCGTGACCTGGAGGATGTCCGCGCCGAGAACCCCGAACGCCCGGGCCACCTGGCCGAGCACGCCGGGACGGTCAGGAAGCGACACCCGTACTCTCAGCACCTTCACCACCGCCTCTGTATGTCAAGCCGCGCCACGCGTACGGGCCGACCTCCTGTTTCTTTCATCCACTGCACCACGCCACACAGGGTTGCCGATGGAGGTTTCACGAATGTTCCGGAGATATGTACGAAATAAGTCCAAGTCAGTATTGATATGCACCTGCATCCGGATTTTTCGAGCGGCGGATGGCCCGTCCCGCCACGTCGTGGGCCATCGACGCCCCGCCGTACCAGGATGCCCCGAGCGGCACGCCCTGCCCGATAGCGGGTGACCCCTCGCGTAGCCGCAGGTCACGGCGGCTCACGAAGCGCGGGTCGGCGCGGATCGACCGGTGACCCGGCTTGAACTCCCCGAGCTTGCCGTCGTACACCCCGCCCGCGTCGTCGATCCCCGAGCCGTCCTCGAACCCCACCGTTCCACCGATCTTGACGATGTTGTTGCGCAGTCTGAGGACCTTCGTGGAGCAGCCGTCCGCGCAGGAGAAGCCGATGGTCTCGCGTGCCGGCAGGTACACCGAGTTGTGCACCGCCACCGTGCCCCTGACCGGGCCCACGATGTGCCCGGCGCCGCGCGTGATGAGGAACGAGCCTCGCTTGCGCGAGGAGGTCACCACGTTGTTGGCGAACAGGTTCCCGTCGGAGGTCGCGCCGGGCCGATGGCCGAGTTCGGTGAAGGTCTCGTTGTCGCGAGCGACGTTGTGCGCGACGATGTTGCGGTCGCCGTCGTAGATCTCCACGGCCGCGCCGTCGGTGACGTAGTCCTGGCTCGCGGCGTAGCTGCCGACGATCAGGTTGCCGACGACCCGGTTGTCGTCGCCGTTCAACAGCACCCCGAACGCGCCGGAGTCGTTGTCGGGCTCGGGGTCGTCGACGCTCATCCGGTCGTTGCCGACCATCTGGCTGTTGCGCAGGACGTTGCGCCCGCCGCGCTCGCTGATCCACACGCCCGTGACGTTGCGGTCGGCGTACAGGTCCCACAGGTCGTTGTGGCGCCCGTCGACGCGGAAGCCCGCCCACCCGCAGTCGCTCGCCCGCAACTCCGAGACGCGCCAGTACGATCCGGTGACGACCACGCAGTCGTCCTCCCTGCCGCTGATCTTCGGCCGCGCGCCCTTGCCGTAGGCGCCCACCGTGATGGGCCGCGCGCTGGTGCCCTTGCCCTTGAGCGTCAGCGTGCCCTTCCACTTGCCGCCCCGCTTCAGCAGCAGCGTGTCCCCCGGGCGCAGGCGGGCCGAGCTCGCCCGCTCGAGCGACCGCCACGCCTTGCCGGGAGACGTCCCCGGCGCCTCGTCGTCGCCCTCGCGGGGATCGACGTAGAACACCTTTCCCGCGGCTCCGGACCGTTCCAGATCCGGCGCGGCACGGCCGGTTCCGGCTTGTGGTCCGGCCACCGCCCCCGCGGGTTCCTCTGGTAGGGCTCGCGCCGCCGCCGGAACGGCGAGCAGCAGAGAAGTCAACGGTAAAGACAGACCGGCTCGCCAAGCTTTCGGCGCCATAACCCCACACTTTGGTTCAAAAGGATCGCTGCCGCACACGGTAGCGGTCAGCGCCCCCCACCGGGAGACCCCAACCTGCGGCAACCGGATCCGATGATCCGGCACGCCGGACGCTAAGCGGCGGAGCCCCGCGATCCGGGCGCTCGCCGGGGGAGTTTGCCATCCCTTGGAAACGTCTTTCCCGGCTCGCGGATCTTGAAAGAGATCGGCGCGAGTAGCCTTTGCCAATGCCCCTCCCATGGGCCGCCATCTGGCCTCGGTCGATCAGAGGGCGGGTGACCCTCCTTGCCCTCGTACTGGCGGGCCTGTTCCTGATACCCCTCGGCGTCGCGGCCGACATCGTCATCAGAGGCACGGTCGCCAACGCCATCTGGCGTGAGACCAGGGAGGCCGCCTCGCGGGTCGCCGTGGCCTACCGGGACGCGGAACTGCGCAACCCCATCGCCCCCGGCCCCGACGACGTCACCGTCATCCAGGTGGTCGGCCCCGGGCACCACATCCTGGCCTCGACGGCCGAGGGCCAGAAGCTGCCGCCGCTCAGCGACCTGCGGCCCGTCATGCCGCACGACTTCGTGGACTTCACGACCTGCCAGAACTTCTCCACCGACTGCTTCCACGTGACGGCCACCCTCGCCGGCGCCGCGCCCGGCTCCCCCGTCGTGTACGCCGCCGCGCACACCCCGGCCGTGCTGTCCACCCGCGTCCTGGACGTGGCCGTCGGCCTGCAGATCGCCGCCCTCGCCTGCCTGGTCGGCTGGACCACCTGGAAGTCCGCCGACCGCAACCTGCGCATCATCGACCACATCCAGGCACAGCTCGCCCACATCACCGCCAGCGACCTGTCCCGGCGCGTCCGGGAGCCACCGGGAGACGACGAGATCGCCACCCTGGCGAGGACCGTCAACAGCACCCTCGCCCGCCTGGAGCACTCGGTCGAGCAGCAGCGCCGGTTCGCCGCCGACGCCTCCCACGAGCTGCGCACGCCCATCGCCGGACTCCGCGCCCAGCTCGAGGAGGCGATGTTGCACCCCGAGGAGACCGACGTCGGCACGCTGGTGCCCGGCGCCCTGCGCGACACCGACCGGCTGGAGACCATCGTCACCGACCTGTTGTTCATGGCCAGGCTCGGCTCGGGCGGGCCCGCCGCGCAGGAGAGCGTCGATCTCGGGCAGCTGGCCGCCGAGGAGATCGCGCGCCGGCCCGCCCGGACACCGATCATCGCGGACCTCCAGGAGGACGTGACCGTGCTCGGCGTGCGGACCCACCTGTTCCGGGTCATCGGCAACCTGCTGGACAACGCCCAGCGGCACGCCGCGAGCACGGTGAGGGTCGAGGTGTACGCCTCGCGCGGCTCCGCCGCGCTCACCGTCACCAACGACGGCGACCGCATCGCCGAGCAGGACCGCGAGCGGGTCTTCCACCGCTTCACCCGGCTGGACACCTCCCGCAGCAGGGACAAGGGCGGCACCGGCCTCGGGCTCGCCATCGCGCGCGACGTGGCCATCGCACACGGGGGAACGCTGCACGTCGAGGACGTCCCCGAGGGCACCCGCTTCGTGCTGCGGCTGTCGCTCATCGAGTGAGGGGCGGCTCCCTCCCCCGGCGGCCGGTGCTCCAAGAGTTAACAGGAGTGACGCTGGGCGTTCAGCTCGCACTCCCCTTCCTGGACGGTGCCGCTGGTTAGCGTGCATGACACCTTACGAGCGCGAGGCCGCCGAGGCCGGCGCGCTCGCACGCCGCATATCAGGGAGTCACCTTGCGAGTCCTGGCCGTCGTCCCCGCCCGTGGAGGTTCTGCGGGCGTCCCGCTCAAGAACCTGGCCAAGGTGGGCGGCACGCCCCTGGTCACCCGCGCGGTGGCCTCCTGCACGGGGGCCGAGCTCATCGACGAGGTGGTCGTCAGCACCGACCACGACGGCATCGCCGCCGCGGCGGCCGCCGCCGGCGCCCGGGTGATCGAGCGCCCCGCCGAGCTGAGCGGCGCGACGGCCTCCAGCGAGTCGGCGCTGCTCCACGCGCTCGACCAGCTCGACGCCGACCCCGAGATCGTCGTCCTCGTCCAGTGCACCAGCGCCTTCATCGACCCGGCCGACCTGGACGCCGCCATCGCCAAGGTGCTCGACGGCACCGCCGACGTGGTGTTCTCCGGCCTGCCGACCCACGAGTTCGTGTGGAGCGCCGGCGACGGCGGTGTGAGCGGGGTCAACCACGACCCGGCCCACCGGCCGCGCCGCCAGGACCGCGAGCCCGACTACCGCGAGACCGGCGCCTTCTACGCCATCCGCACCGCGGGACTGCGCGAGCACGGGCACCGGTTCTTCGGCACCGTCGCGGTCCAGCCCGTGCCCTCCCGCCACGCCGTCGAGATCGACACCCCCGAGGACCTGGAGATCGTACGGGCGCTGGCGCCGTTCGTGGACCGGCCGGGGCCGCTCGACGTGGACGCGGTCGTCACCGACTTCGACGGCGTGCACACCGACGACCTGGTCTACGTCGACCAGGAGGGCCGCGAGATGGTGGCCGTCAGCCGCTCCGACGGCCTCGGGATCGCCCTGCTCAAGCGGTCCGGCGTCAAGCTGCTCGTCCTGTCGACCGAGCGCAACCCGGTGGTGGCCGCCCGCGCCCGCAAGCTCGGCGTGCCCGTCCTGCAGGGGCTGGCCTCCAAGCAGACCGCCCTGCGCGACTGGCTCAGCATCGAGGGGCTGGACCCGGCCCGCGTGGCCTACGTCGGAAACGACCTCAACGACCTCGGCTGCATGGAGCTCGTCGGCTGGCCGGTCTCCGTGCCCGACGCCCACCCCCGGGTGCGGGCCGCCGCCCGCATCGTCCTCGACCACCAGGGCGGCGCGGGCGCCGTGCGGGAGCTGTGCGACCGCGTCCTCGCCGCCCGGCCGGTCGACGCCGAGCCCACGGCCGCGGGCCCGCGCGCCACGATCCGCGTCAAGGGCACCCCTGTCCAGATCGGCGAGTCGCTGGTCGGGCCGGGGCAGCCGGTGTACGTCATCGGCGAGATCGGCATCAACCACAACGGCGACCTGGACATCGCGCGCCGCCTCATCGACGTCGCGGCCGAGGCCGGCTGCCAGGCGGTGAAGTTCCAGAAGCGCACGCCGGAGATCGCCGTGCCGATGCACCAGCGCGACCAGATCCGCCAGACGCCGTGGGGCGAGATGACCTACCTGGAGTACAAGTACCGGGTGGAGTTCGAGGCCGACGAGTACACCCAGATCGCCAAGTACTGCGCCGAGCGCGGCCTGGACTGGTTCGCCTCCCCCTGGGACGTCCCCTCGGTGGACTTCCTGGAGGCGATGGACGTCGTCGCGCACAAGGTCGCCTCGGCCAGCGTGACCGACCACGAGTTGCTGCGCCGGCTCGCCGCCACCGGCAAGCCGCTCATCCTGTCGACCGGCATGTCGACGCTCGAGGAGATCGACCAGGCCGTGGAGATCCTCGGCACCTCCAAGCTGGTGATCATGCACTCCACCTCCACCTACCCGCTGCCGCCGGAGGAGGCCAACCTGCGCACGATCATCACGCTGCAGGACCGGTACGGCGTCCCGGTGGGCTACTCCGGGCACGAGCGGGGGCTGCAGATCTCCCTCGCCGCCGTCACGCTCGGCGCGGTGACCGTGGAGCGCCACATCACCCTGGACCGCACGATGTGGGGGTCCGACCACGCCGCCTCGCTGGAGCCGAGCGGCCTGGAGCACCTGGTCCGCGACATCCGGATCATCGAGTCCGCGCTCGGCGACGGCGTCAAGCGGGTGTTCCCCGGCGAGGAGGCGCCGAAGGCCCGCCTGCGACGCGTCACCGTCTGACCGGGGCGACGCCGGTGATAACGCTGTCGGTCGTGGTGCCGGTGCGAGATGGCGCGCCGTTCATCGCCGACGCGCTGGCCTCGCTGCGGCGCAACGCGCGGCCGGACTTCGAGTTCATCGTCGTGGACGACGGGTCGGTGGACGCGACCCCGCAGATCATCGACGACTTCCGAGACGAGCTGCCCGGCCTGACCGTGCTGCGCAACGCCTCCCCCGCCGGGCTGGCCGACGCCCGCAACCACGGCCTGTCCCTCGCGTCCGGCCGGTACGTCACCTTCCTGGACGGTGACGACTGGCTGGCGCGGGGGTACCTCGCCGAGCTGGTGGCCGCGATCGACGGGCTCGGCTGCGACTTCGTCCGGGTGGACCACGTCCAGGTCGAGGGGCGCAAGCGGGTCGTCCACCGCGCGCCGGAGGCAAGGCGCGGCGTGGTGCTCGACCCCCGCGACCGCATCCTGCCCGCCGGCGCCAAGACCATGGTGGACTACCCCTACGCCTGGGCGGGCGTCTACCGGCGCGCGCTCGGGGATCTGCTGGCCTTCCCCGGCCACCTGCACACCGCCGAGGACCGCCCCTGGATCTGGCGGCTGCACCGCGAGGCGCGCTCGTTCGCGGTGGCCTCCATCGCCGGGGTCTTCTACCGCCGGCTCGTGCCCTCCTCACTGACCCAGGTCGGCGACGAGCGGCAGCTCCACTTCTTCGACGCGTTCGAGCTGGTGTTCAAGCAGATCGAAGGCGAGCCGCACCTGCTGCCCAAGGCGGTGCGCACCTTCTGCGCCCTGCTGGCGCACCACCTGGAGCTCGGCGACCGGTTCTCCCCCGCCCTGCGGGCCCGCTTCGAGGCCAGGGCGCAGGACGTCCTCGCCGGCCTCCCCGCGGCCATGCTGGAGGAGACCGGGCTGGACGCCGAGCGCCTGGCCCTGCTCGGCCCGCTGCTCCCCCGACGTCGCACAGAGCCCGAGGAGCGCCTCTCATGACCCAGGTCTTCTACAGCTCCACACTGTTCGGGACGATGACGCTGGCCGCCGCGATGGACGCGGGCAGGTTCGGCCCGCACGACGGGCGCAGGATCCTGCTGGTGTCCAACAACGCCGCGATCCCGGAGATCACCCCGTCGCTGGACGAGGCCCCCGGCTTCGCCGCGCTGCGGCCGCGCTTCGACGAGGTCCGGTCCTGGAACGAGATCCTGGCACCGCTGCACCCTTCCGACTGGAAGGCCCGCGTCATCGAGGTGCCCATGCTCGAACGCCTGGTGCGCTCCTACCTGTCGCTGGACGACGGCCCGGCCGAACTGATCCTCGAGTCGGTGGCCGTGCCGCCGGCCAGGACGGTGGCGGCGCTGATCCGCGACTGCCCGATCACCGTGTACTCCGACGGGCTGATGAGCTACGGGCCGACGCGCGACCCGCTGCCGCAGGAGATCTCCGGGCGGATCACCCGGCTCCTCCACCTCGACCTGGTGCCCGGCCTCACCCCGCTCCTGCTGCGGGAGGTGGGCGTCGCACCCGACCCGCTGCCCGACGCGGCGTTCCGCAAGGTGCTGGAGGAGATGCCGCCGGCCAGCGGCCTGTCCGGCGACGCGGTCATCCTCGGCCAGTACCTCTCGGCCCTGGAGATCGTCACCGCCGAGGAGGAGGCCGAGCTGCACGCGGCCATGCTGCGCGCCCTCGCCGCGCGCGGGCACCGCAGCGTGCTGTTCAAGCCGCACCCGGCGGCCGGAGGCCACCACGCCCGCCTGATGCGGGCGGTGGCGCGCGAGCTGGGCGTCGAGCTGAGCGTGGCCGGCGAGACCGTGCCGGCGGAGGCCTGCTTCCTGGCGCTGCGCCCGAAGCTGGTCGTCGGCTGCTTCTCCACCGCGTTGACGACCGCGCACCGGCTGTTCGGCATCCCGATCGCCACCATGGGCTGCGACACGGTGCTCGAACGGCTCGCGCCCTACGAGAACAGCAACCGCATCCCGGTGACCATCGTCGACGCCACCGTGCCGCGCCTTTCGGAGGACGGGTCGATCACCGAGCCCCCGGCCGCCGACCTGCCCTCGCTGGTCGAGGCCGTCGGCTTCTGCATGCAGAGCGAGGCCTACCCGGCGCTTCGCGACGCCGCCGCCCGCCACATCGAGACCCACGGCCCCGACCCGCGCTACTTCAAGAACCGCCGCCTGACCTCCGTCGGGCTGCTGCCGGCCTCCGAGCCCGCCAGGCCCCGCCCCCTCAGCCGCCTGCGCCGCGCCCTCTCCCGCTAACCGTATCGACCCGCGGGATCGCCGACGCGGATCGATACGGCGGGCCGCCGCGAGATGCCGGGCTAGCCGAGCGCCTTCAGGTAGCGGCGCATGCGGCGGGCCGTGCGGTAGCCGGCGCGGAGCACGTTCGGAGGGACCTCCACCCGCAGGCGGGCGCGGCGGCGGGCGGCGGCGTGCTCGGGGCCCGCGAGCAGCGGCCGCACCGGGCCCAGCCTGCCCGCGCGCGCGTCCTCCACCAGCGTGCCGAGCCGGGTCACCCAGTCGCTCGCGGCCGGATCGTGGAAGTAGTTGGCGTCGCACCAGGCGGCGGCAGGCTGCCGGAAGTCGCCGCGGGCCAGGTCCTCCAAGGTGCCGAGGCACTCGCTGTCCTCGAAGACCAGGTTGATCATCTCCGCGCTGACCCCGAAGTCGGACAGGATCAGCAGGGGGACCTCGCCGGCGATCGCCTCCAGAGCGGCCGTCGAGCTGACCGTCACGAACGCCGCCGCCTCGGCGAGGTGCTCGTGCATGGCGCCCGCGGCGAACCGCACGGCGCCGGGGCGCACCGCGCCGGTCTCCGCCAGCGACCGCCACAGCCGCTCGTAGTGGTGCCGCTCGTTGTGGGTCTGGCGCTCGTGCTCCAGAGCGCGCAGCTTGACCACGACGTCCAGGTCGGGACGGTCATCGGCCAGCCGTGCCAGGGACAGCAGGATGCTCTCGCGCTCCTCCCGCCGCTTCGGCACCTTGGCCTGGGTGGCGAACACCACCCGGCGCTTCACGGGCGGGACCTGGGCGGCCCCGGGCGTGGCCGGGGCCGGGGCGGCGAGGGCGGGCGGGAAGACCAGGCGGTCGCCGGTGTTCCCGGCCCGGCCGCCGTGGTCGAGGTAGGGAAGGCGGGCCAGGGCCATCGAGCCGGCGGCGCCCAGCTCCTTGCCGATCCGCCCGAACTCCTCGACCTCCCTGCCGCTGTGCACGACGAACAGGTCACAGCCGCCCCGGTACAGCCAGGCCTTCTCGGTGGCGGGGATCGAGATGCCCGGAAGGCCGGACACGAGCGCCGGACGAGGGCTCAGCCCGTCGAACACGTCGCTCACGAGCACGTCCACCACGGGGCCCGTGCAGGCGAGGAGGATGGCGTCGGGCCTGACCCGCTCGGCGAGCCGGCGCAGTGCCCGCGCCGACACGACGGCGGGCGGGTCCGCCTCGGCGGACCGCGTCCCGCTGACCGCGGCGGCGATCTGCCCGAGAGAGGGCACGATGGGCGTGCGGACCACGGCCAGCGTCGAGGTCCAACCGGCCGGGAGCTGGTCGAGCAGGCCCGCCGCCCACTTCAGATAGGAGTCCGAATCGGCCACAGCGAGAACCCGGCTCAAGGAGAAGCCCTTTCGTGCGCGAACATCTGGAGATGCGATCGGAGGGAGACGGAGGCGGAGGGGGTCCACCAGTCGTCGGGGACGTCCACGGTCTCGACGGGCACGCCGCGCGTGGACAGCAGGACGCGCAGCGAGGTGACGGCCGTGGAGGGCAGGCTCAGCACGCGCTGGCCCGGGCGCAGGTCGCGCAGGGTCATCTCGACCGGGACCCCGCCGTCGTACACGGTGACGCCGGGGTGGTCGCGGACCGCCGCGAGGTCGCCCGGGTCCTCCCGCCGGTGCGGGTAGTAGGCCAGCGGCCCTTCGAGCGCGAAGAGCCAGCCGAGGTAGCGGTCACGGTGGATCAGCCCGTTGCGCACCAGCGAGGTGCCGAGGACCACCGTGTTCTCGCGCGGACGGGGATGGGCGACGGCGGGCTGGGAGCGCAGCCAGGCGAAGTCGTGGGTGATCAGCTCGGCCCCGAGCTCCCGCACGGCGTTCGCGAGCTTCGCGGGGACGGGCAGGGCCGTGAACACCGTGAGCCTCCCCGCCCTGGCCGCGGCCCGCAGGCGGATCCCGGCCGCGAGGCCGAGGGCGCGCCGGGACGTCCGGGCCTCGGCGCGGGCGCGCAGCAGCGGGGTGGCGGGCCCGGCGGTGAGCAGCTCGAGGAGGCGGATCGTGGCCAGGCCGTCGTCCACGACGACCATGCGCGCGGGGGCGGCGGTCAGCGACGTGAGCTGCATCCTGCCGGAGAAGGCGTCCCCGAGCACCCAGGCGGCATGGCGCCCGGGGCGCGGCATGGCCTGCTCGGCGGTCTCGATGCGCAGCCCGGCGGGCAGGTCGAGCGCGTCCAGCTCGGCGCGGGTCACGCGGAGGCCGGGCAGCCTGCCGCGGATCACCACACGGGTGCCGGGCCCGACCACTCCGGCGTGCCGTGCCTCGACCGCGCACAGCAGCTGGAGGGGGGACTCCACCCAGGCGACGGCCGACCCCTGCTCCCGCACGCGGCTTCGACCGTTCCTCTCCACGCCGGGCATTGACACGTTCACGACGCATGCAACGTAGCCGCGCGATCCGACGCGGGGGGGAACGGCCGATGAACAGCGGACAACGGCGGCCGGGCCGTTCCCAGATGGGGAAATGCCGGTCACGCCCGATAACGGCGATCGGACCGGACAAGAACGGTCAAGACGGGCCTATCCGCGGATCATGGACGGCGTAATCCGCTTTCCCGGCCGGGCGCGCCATTCCTTTCCCACGTGGATTTCCCGCCTCCCGACACCCGGCCGCCGGCGCCGGGCACGCCTCCCGGATCACTCCGGGCCGCGCCCCGGAGGGTGTCCGGTCGCGGGTCACAGCGGCCCCGTCAGATCACTCCTGTCGCGAGGGTGACGTTTGACAACAGGGGTGCCACTCGTCTCGAGTATCACTTTCACCCACGGCTGGGAGATCGTCCCTGACCTCCCAGAAAAGATCTCCCTTCTCTACCCCCGACTGAGGTCTTTACTCAGGCCGACGCAGATCAGCCGCGTGGTAAGCGGTTTCCGAGCCGACCGTCGATCAAGCGGAGGCGGCCCGCTTTGCCGTGGCGTCCCCAGAAGCAGCCAAGACGTTTGTCCTGTTTGCGGCTGTTTGTCCGATGTATTACTCTCATGGGAATCCCGGCACGGGAACCGCCCATCTGGGCGACTCGCCCATGCCGCCGGGATTGCCAAAGCGCGGCCGGTCCATCGCGGAGATCCATCTCCCGCCGTGACGTGCTACCGCCGAATCCGTATCACGCGGAGCCGGGGACCCACATCCCTTGGGGTGAATCGAGCGCGCCCGCGGACGCGCCCGTAGGACGAACCTTCACGCCCGAACCCGTCAGCTAACCCGGTAGGCGGCTTGGAAGAAGGAGTTTCCCACTTGTCCATGTTCATACATCGGCTTCTGGATACCCCGAAGAACCAACTGAAGGCTTTCGCGTTCGGCGGACTCGTGATCGCTCAGGCCGTGACCGGAACCGCTCTCGCGGCGCACGCCGACTCCGCCCCGAAGGACGGGATCGTCAAGGTCGCGGGCGGCGCGATGGCCAAGCACGCCAGGACCCCGGCGCGGGTGTCCGCGCAGCAGCTCCTCAGCCTCGCCGAGAAGCAGGTCGGCATCTCCGAGGACAGCGCCGGCGGGGGCACGAAGTTCCACAGCTGGTACATGAACTCCCCCCGGGCCAAGGAAACCGTGGCGAGAGACGGGGGCTCGATCGCCGGGTTCGCGAACGCCTCGTGGTGCGACATGTTCGTCTCCTGGGTCGGCACTCAGCTCGGCATGCAGGACACCGTCGGCAGCGACGCCTACACCGTCGAGCACGCCAAGTGGTTCGCCGCGCACGACCGCTGGGGCGACACGCCGAAGCCCGGCGCGGTCGTGTTCTTCGCCTGGAGCGGCCAGAAGGACTTCGACGACATCGACCACGTCGGCTTCGTCATCAAGGACAACGGCGACGGCACCATCAAGACCGTCGAGGGCAACACCGGCAACGGCGCCGTCGAGATCCGCACCCGCCCGACCTCGCAGGTCGCGGGGTACGGCTACCCGAGCTACGCCGCCTGAGGTCCCTCGCACCAGAACCTCACCCCAAAGGGCGCCCTTCCTGCCTCCTCAGAGGGGCGCCCCCCGTGGCGGGAGGGCGGGCGGCCCCCAACCCCCCCCCGCCCGCCCCCTCCGCGTCACACCCCCACCC
>NZ_JALLPO010000004.1:196810-214189 GCF_023276435.1 Sphaerisporangium perillae | reverse complement strand
GCGCCCCCCGGCCCGTCCGCCCGGCCTCCCCACCCCCCCGCCGTTCGGCCACGCTCGTCTTCACCCCGGCACCGGACCGCACCCGGTGCCGGCCGGGCGGTCTCATGGCTTCCACGCTGCCCCGACCCGGGCTTCCGGCGCCTGACGATCTTGTATCGTCCGTGGCGCATGGATGATTTGCGCCCGACTGTGCCAGTAGCGATGGGAGCGCTCCCAATAGCGCCAATGGCCCTTATCGCGCTCATCGTCTGATTTCGGGCCGCTAATCGCCCCCGGAGTAACAGTTAGGTTTCGGCATATTGACGCCGGCGTTGCCCATCGGCGACTCTTCGTGGGAGCGCTCCCAAACTTCGCTCGCAGGCTCACCCCTGTGAGATCACGACTTGAGGGATCCAGCACATCGTGGGCCCGACTGTCGGGGCCGGCCCTCGATGCACCTCCCAAAGATCGGGCAACCACCGAGAGGGGTCCGGAATGATGAACAAAATGCGCCGCGGCAGAATGCTCGCGGTCGCATCGGTGATGACCGCCGCGCTCGGTATCACCACCGCGTGCTCGTCCAGCGACACCGGCGGCAACACCGGCGGCTCATCCTCGGCGCCCGCCGAGAAGATCACCCTCACGCTGCAGACCTTCGGGGGTGGCACCAACTTCGGCTACAAGGCCGCCGTTGAGAAGTGGAACACCGACCACCCCAACGTTCAGGTGAAGTACAACAACCTGACCGACAGCTTCGAGAACGTCTACTGGCCCCAGATGCTGCAGTGGCTCCAGTCGGGTACCGGCGCCGGTGACGTGGTCGGCATCGACGAGGGCGGCATGGGTCTGGCCAAGGCCCGTCCGCAGTTCTTCACCGACCTCGGCCAGTACGGCCTGCAGAGCCGTCAGGCCGACTTCCCCGCGTGGAAGTGGGAGAACGGCCTCAACTCCGAGGGCAAGCTGTTCGCCCTCGGCACCGACGTCGGCGGCATGAGCATCTGCTACCGCGCGGACCTGTTCAAGAAGGCGGGGCTGCCCTCCGACCGCGAAGAGGTCGCCAAGCTGTGGAGCGGCGGCTGGGAGGACTTCATCAAGACCGGCCAGAGTTTCCAGGCCAAGGTCAAGGACGCCAAGTTCGTCGACAGCATCAACACCATCTACAACGTGGTGCTGGCGCAGGAGGCCGCCAAGAACGGCAACGTCACCTACTTCGACAAGAGCCAGCAGCTCATCGTCGACAAGAACCCGGCCGTCAAGAACGCGTTCGACCTGGCCACCAAGATCAGCCAGACCGGCCTGACGGCCAAGCTGCAGAACTTCACCGACCCGTGGAACACCGGCTTCGTGAAGTCGCAGTTCGCCACCCTCGGCTGCCCGGGCTGGATGCTCGGCGTGGTGTCGGGCACGGCCGGTGACAAGTTCAAGGGCAAGTGGGACGTCGCGACAGTGCCGGGTGGGGGCGGCAACTGGGGCGGATCCTGGCTCGCGGTGCCCAAGCAGTCCAAGCACCCGAAGGAGGCCGCCGAGCTGGCCAGCTACCTGACCAGCCCCGAAGCCCAGCTGATGGCGTTCAAGGAGGGCGGCAACCTCCCGAGCACCATCCCCGCTCAGGACAACCCCGAGCTGCAGAGCGCGACCAACGAGTACTTCAACAATGCGCCCATCGGCAAGATCTTCGGGCCGTCCATCAAGTCGCTTCAGCCGATCTTCCTCGGTGAGAAGCACGCGCAGGTCAAGCGCGAGGTGGAGCAGGTGCTCAACGGCATGGAGCAGGGCTCGGTGCCCGTGGACCAGGCCTGGCAGAAGTTCGTCGAGGCGGGCCAGAAGGCGGCGGGCTGATCGTCCCCGGTGGTCACCGGCTCGCCGCGGCAACCACCCGGCGAGCCGGTGACCTGCCGTCGTGAGCGGCGCGGCGGTGGCGGGACCCGCCACCGCCCTCGCTCCCGCGCAGGTCCCCTTCCAGTCGTACCGATGCCGAGCTTGGTTCTCGCTTGGTAGCGGACACGTCTTCGACCGTTACCGACGAAAGAAGGAGAGAGGGGCTTCCTCCCCGTGGCCGCCGGCCGCGGGGCACGCCCTGGAAATCCGATGAGCGTCAACCTCCACACGCAGCGGGCGGATCCGGCGCCGCCGCCACCTAGATCGGGTCGCCGCCGTTCGCGACCCTTGCGCCGCTTCTGGTCGCAGATGGACCTCAAAGCGACCCCGTACTTCCTGATCTCCCCGTACTTCATCCTGTTCGCGATCTTCGGGCTCTTCCCCCTGGTGTTCACCCTGTGGGTCTCGCTCCAGGACTACGGGCTGGCCGGCGGCGACGCCTCCTTCACCGGCCTGGAGAACTACACCAAGCTGCTGGCGGACTCGGACTTCTGGAACGCGGTGATCAACACCGTCGGCATCTTCATCCTGGCCACGGTGCCACAACTCGTTCTCGCGCTCCTGCTCGCCAACGCGCTCAACAAGCGGCTGCGCGGGCGGCTGTTCTTCCGCCTGGGCGTCCTGGTGCCGCTGGTGACCTCGGTCGTCGCGGTCGCCATCGTGTTCACCCAGCTCTACGGCCGAGACTTCGGCCTGTTCAACTGGCTGCTCGGCTTCGTGGGCGTCGATCAGCACATCGACTGGCAGAGCGCCAAGTGGTCGTCCTGGACGGCGATCGCCACCATGGTCGACTGGCGGTGGACCGGCTACAACGCGATCATCTATCTCGCCGGCATGCAGACGATCCCCCGGGATCTCTACGAGGCGGCCTCGATCGACGGCGCGTCGCCCCGGCGCCAGTTCTGGCAGATCACCCTGCCGATGATCCGCCCGACGATCATCTTCACCGTCTTCGTCTCGACGATCGGCGGCCTGACGCTCTTCGCGGAGCCGGTCATGTTCGCCAGCAACCGGATGGACGGCGGCGCCACGGGCCAGTTCCAGACGATCGCGATGTACATCGTCGAGCAGGGCTTCCGGAACTTCGACTACGGATACGCCGCGGCGGCCGCGTGGCTGCTCTTCGTCCTGATCCTCATCGGCGTCGGGATCAACTACATGTTCGTCCGCCGGATTGGGGGCAGTAAGTGACCGCGATCACGCAGGTCAGGCCCGGGAGCAGGAGAAAGGGCCGCAACAAGCGGGATCCCTTCCGCGCCACGCCGCTCACCAAGATCGCCCTCGGCTTCACCGTCCTCCTGTCGATCTTCCCGATCTACTGGATGATCATCATCGCGTCGCGGACCAACTCCGAGGCCGTGGACGTGCCGCCGCCGCTGCTCCCGGGCGGGAACCTCGGCGAGAACATCCAGCGGGTGCTCAGCACCGAGGACGCGCACTTCATCACCGGTCTGGTGAACTCGCTGATCGTCACGTCCACCGTGACGGTCTCCGTCGTGCTCATCTCGACGTTCGCGGGCTTCGCCTTCGCCCGGCTCCACTTCCGCGGCCGCAACCTGCTGCTCGGCTCCATCCTCATCACGATGATGGTGCCCCTCCAGCAGATGGGCATCGTCCCGCTCTACCAGCTCATGGTGACCCTCGGCTGGACCGGGACGCTCAAGGCCGTCATCTTGCCCTACCTGCTCAACGGCTTCGGCGTCTTCATGATGACGCAGTACACCGATCAGGCGGTGCCGGAGGAACTGGTCGAGGCGGCGCGGGTGGACGGCGCGTCCACGATGCGCATCTGGTGGAACGTGATCCTGCCCGCCGTGCGGCCCGGCATGGCCGTCCTGGCGCTGCAGACCTTCATGCTGAACTGGAACGAGTTCATGTGGCCCCTGATCGTCCTCACCCCGGACAACCCCACGGTGCAGGTGTCGATCAGCTTCCTCACGGCGGCCCACACGACGGACTACGTCCTGATCTTCACCGGCACGGCACTCTCCGTACTCCCCCTCATTGTTGTTTTCGTCGCGTTCGGCCGGCAGATCGTCGGCGGACTCATGGAAGGTGCGGTCAAAGCGTGACCACGCAGGAGACTCAACCCGAGACCGGCGCCCCCGCCCTGGCGTTCCCCACCGGCTTCGTCTGGGGCGCCGCCACCTCGGCGTACCAGATCGAAGGAGCGACCGGCGCCGACGGGCGCGGGACCTCCATCTGGGACACGTTCGTCCGGCAGCCAGGACGGATCCTCAACGGCGAGAACGCCGATGTGGCCATCGACCACTACCGCCGCTACCGCGACGACGTGGCCGTCATGGCCGACCTCGGGCTCACCGCCTACCGCTTCTCGGTCTCCTGGCCGAGGATCCAGCCGGACGGGGCGGGCGAGGTCAACCAGGCGGGTCTCGACTTCTACCGGCGCCTGGTGGACGAGTTGCTCGCCAACGGCATCGAGCCCTGGCTCACCCTCTACCACTGGGATCTGCCGCAGGCCCTCGAGGACCTCGGGGGCTGGCCCGTACGCGACACGTCGAAGCGCTTCGCCGACTTCGCGGCCTGCGTCCACCAGGCGCTGGGCGACCGCGTCACCAACTGGAGCACCGTCAACGAGCCCTGGTGCGCCGCGTTCCTCGGCTACTCCTCCGGCGAGCACGCGCCGGGACGGCGCGAGCCGGCCGCCTCCATCAGGGCCGCCCACCACCTCAACCTCGCCCACGGCCTCGCCGTCCAGGCGCTGCGCGCCCAGGGCGCCGGAGCCCAGATCGGCGGGTCGGTCAACCTGTACGCGATCAGCCCGGCCACCGACGACGCGGCCGACCTGGACGCCGCCCGGCGCATCGACGGCCTGCAGAACCGGTTCTTCCTCGACGCCCTGCTGAAGGGCGCCTACCCCGAGGACGTGCTGGAGGACCTGAGCCAGGTCACCGAGATCGACTTCATCCGGGACGGCGACCTGGAGACGATCTCCGCGCCGTTCGACACGCTGATGGTCAACTACTACAGCCGCTTCACCGTGTCGGGGAAGCCCGGCGGGGCCGCCTCCGCCGCCGCCGCGCCGACCGGCGCCGGGTCGCCGTGGCCCGGCAGCGAGCACGTGTCCTTCGTGAACGGTGGGCGCCCGGTCACCGCGATGGGCTGGGAGATCGACGATCTCGGCCTGTACGAGGTGCTCCAGCGGGTCGCCCGCGACTACCCGAGCATCCCGCTGGTCATCTCGGAGAACGGCGCGGCGTTCGAGGACGTCCTCGTCGACGGGACCGTGGATGACCAGGAGCGCCTGGCCTACATCGAGGCGCACCTGCGCACCTGCCACGCGGCCATCGACGCGGGCATCCCCCTCAAGGGATATTTCGCCTGGTCCTTGATGGACAATTTCGAGTGGGCGTGGGGTTACGGCAAGCGGTTCGGGCTCGTGCACGTCGACTACGAGACCCAGCGCAGAACCCCCAAGGCGAGCGCCTTCTGGTATGCCGACGCGATCCGCAGAGGCGGTCTTCGCGGTCCGGCAGAATAAGAAGGCCTAACGTCAGGAGGGGCACTTTGATGAACGGGGACCGCCGCTCGGGAGCGCGACCGACCCTCGAGGCCGTCGCCGCTCGCGCCGGGGTCGGCCGCGGCACGGTATCGCGCGTCATCAACGGTTCGCCGAAGGTGAGCGAGAAGGCACGCGAAGCGGTGCGACAGGCGATCGACGAGCTCGGCTACGTGCCGAACCGGGCGGCGCGCACCCTGGTCACCAGGCGCACCGACACGATAGCGCTGGTCGTGTCGGAGTCGGAGCAGCGCATCTTCGACGAGCCGTTCTTCGCGGGCATCATCCGCGGCATCGGCTCGTCGCTGTCGGAGACCGGGCTGCAGCTCATCTTGACGATGGCGCAGTCACGCGACGAGCACGAGCGCCTGGAGCTCTACCTCACCGGCCAGCACGTCGACGGGGTCCTGCTGATCTCGCTGCACGGCGCCGACCCGCTTCCCGGCCGGCTGGAGGAGATGGGCGTGCCCACCGTCCTCGGTGGCCGTCCCGTCGGGTTCACGCCGTTCAGCTACGTCGACATGGACAACCGGGCCGGCGCCCGGCAGGCGGTCAAGTATCTCCTCGGCAAGGCAAGACGCCAGATCGCCACCATCGCCGGCCCGCAGGACATGGGCGTGGGCGTCGACCGTCTGGCCGGCTACCGCGACGCCCTGCTGGCCACGGGCATGCCCGAGATCGTCGCCTACGGCAGCGACTTCAGCGAGGCCAGCGGCGTCACCGCGATGGAGCGACTGCTCCAGCAGCATCCGACGC
Source organism: Sphaerisporangium perillae (assembly GCF_023276435.1). GTDB lineage: Bacteria > Actinomycetota > Actinomycetes > Streptosporangiales > Streptosporangiaceae > Sphaerisporangium > Sphaerisporangium perillae. The sequence continues at coordinate 208,056 of NZ_JALLPO010000004.1, read as the reverse complement.
TGGACGCGGTGTTCACCGCCTCCGACCCCCTGGCCTTCGGCGCGATGCGGGTGCTCAAGGACCACGGCAAGATCATCCCCGATGACGTGGCCGTGGTCGGCTTCGACGATTCCCCGATCGCCGCGCACACCATGCCGCCGCTGACGAGCGTCCACCAGCCGACCGAGGACATGGGGCGGCAGATGGCGCAACTCCTGGTCGCCCGCATCAACGGCGAGCGCCTGGAGCAGCCCGTCGTCATATTGGACACGCACCTGGTCGAGCGCGGCTCGGCCTGAGGTTCGCCGTCGCGGCCCGGGTCCCGGTACGGCCGGTGCCCGGGCCGCCGCATGCACCCCCACTCCCCCGAAGGAGAACACCGTGCCTGACCAGCGTTTCCCCGACGAGTTCGTCTGGGGTGCGGCGACCTCCGCCTACCAGATCGAGGGCGCCACCGAGGAGGACGGGCGAGGGGTGTCCGTCTGGGACACCTTCGCCGCGATCCCCGGCAACGTGAAGAACGGCGACACCGGGGCCGTGGCCGCCGACCACTATCACCGGCCGGCCGAGGACCTCGACCTGATGGCGTCGCTCGGCCTGCGCGGCTACCGCTTCTCCATCGCCTGGCCGCGGATCCAGCCGGAGGGCGCCGGCAAGCCCGACCAGCGGGGGCTGGACTTCTACCGCCGCCTGGTGGACGGGCTCAAGGAGCGCGGCATCCACCCGATGGCCACGCTTTTCCACTGGGACCTCCCCCAGGCCCTGCAGGACACGGGCGGCTGGGAGAACAGGGACACCGCCGAGCGGTTCGCCGAGTACGCCGAGATCGTGTTCGACGCCCTGGACGTCCGCGACTGGCTCACCATCAACGAGCCCAAGACCGTCGTCGACTGCGGGTACCGCTGGGGCATCCACGCGCCCGGTGGGAAGGACGACGGGCGGGCGTTCGTGGCGCTGCACCACCTGCTGCTCGCCCACGGGCGCGCCTCGCGCGTCCTGCACGACCGGCACCCGGGCCGGCGCATCGGGCCCGCCCTCAACCTGCACCCGACCTACGCCGCCGACGCCTCCCCCGAGGCCGAGAAGGCCGTCTGGCACCAGGACGGGCTGGAGAACCGGCTCTACCTGGACCCGATCTTCACCGGCGCCTACCCCGAGGACACGCTGGCGTGGATCGCCGAGCGCAGCCCCATGCCCGATCACATCCGCGACGGCGACCTGGCGGCGATCAGCGAGCGCGTCGACGTGCTGGGCGTGCAGTACTACACCCCGCAATTCCTGGACGGGGAGGGCAAGCGGGTGCTCAAGCACCCGACCGCGCAGCTCGACTGGCTGGAGATCTACCCCCGGGGCCTGTACGACACGCTGACCCGGCTGAAGTACGACTACCCGGCGGTGCCGATCGTGATCACCGAGAACGGCGTGCCGGCCCCCGACGCGGTCGGCCCGGACGGGCACGTGGCCGACGCCGGGCGCATCGCCTTCCTGCGCGACCATCTCGCCGCCGTGCGCGACGCGCTGGAGGAGGGCGTCCCCGTGGAGGGTTACTACGTCTGGTCGCTGCTGGACAACTTCGAGTGGGCCGAGGGGTACGGCGCCCGCTTCGGTATCGTCCACGTCGACTACGCCACCCAGCGCAGGACGCCGAAGGACAGCGCCCTGTGGTACCGCGACGTCATCGCCACCGGCCGCCTCGGCTGACGCCTGGGCCGCCGTGCCGCCGCCACCGGCGGCCTCACCGGTGACGGACCGGAGGTCTCAGTGGCCGCCTCAGGCCCGCGGACCGGGCGCGTTGCGGAACTCGAACGGCCGGCTCTCCCGCCCGGGGATCACGAACCAGCACTCTCCTGTGCCCTCGCTGTCGAGCAGCCGCATGAAGGCGTCGACGACGGCCGAGACCGGAAGGATGGGGAACCCCACCTCCTCGAGCACCGCCCGGCCCTCGCCCAGGATCGCCGTGTCGGCGAACGACGGGCAGAGCGCCCGCACCTTGATGCCGTCGGGCTCGAGGCCCGGACCGAGCGAGCGGACGAGCCCCACGACCGCGTGCTTGTTGGCGGCGTAGATCGGGTCGGCGGGGATCCCGACGATGCCGGCCATGCTGGAGGTCGCCACGATCGTGCCTCCTCCGGCGGCCTTCAGCGCCGGGATCGCGGCGCGCACGCCGAACACGACGCCGTCGAGGTTGACGCCCATCGCCAGGCGGTAGCGCTCGAGGTCGAAGTCCTCGCCGAGCCCGCAGCCGGAGGCGATGCCCGCGTTGAGCATGGCCAGGTCGAGCCGCCCGTACCGCTCGACGGCGACGGCCACCGCCCGCTCGCTGTCGGCCGGGCTGGTCACGTCGCAGTGCACGGAAGTCCCGCCGATCTCGCCGGCGACCTCCTTGGCGGCCGCGTCGGCGACGTCGGCGACGACGACCTTGGCCCCGCCCTCGGCGAGGCGCCGGGCCACGGCGGCGCCGATGCCGTGGCCGCCCCCGGTGACCAGGGCGACCTTGCCTTCCAGCCGGTCGCCGCGCACCACGTTGGCGGCCACGGCCGCCCGCGTCGTCGCCCGGGCGCCGCCGAGCAGGCCGGCCCCCTCGCCGGAGAACCCGTGCCTGGTACGTTCCTCGCTCAAAGCGGCAGCCCTCCAGTGGCGGCGTTGGTGGAGCCGGTGGCCCTGTATGCGGCGATCGTACGCTCGGCGATGCGCATCTGATGGATCTCGTCGGCGCCGTCGGCGAAACGCGCCCAGCGGGCGTGCTGGAACATGTTGGCGAGCGGCGTGTCGGTCGAGTACCCGAGGGCGCCGTGCACCTGGATCGACCTGTCAATGATCCGGTTGAGGCTGTTGGCCACGAAGTGCTTGGCCATGGAGACCTCCGTGCGGAAGTCCTCGCCCTTGTCGATCTTGGAAGCGGCGTGCAGCACCATCAGCTTGCACTGGTAGAGCTCCATGGCCGAGTCGGCGATGAGCCACTGGACGCCCTGCTTGTCGGCCAGCAGCGATCCATGGCTGTACCGGTTGAGCGCCCGGTCGACCATCATGTCGAGCGCCGTCTCCGCCTGGGAGATCCAGCGCATGCAGTGCGCCAGGCGGGCGGGGCCGAGGCGGTACTGGCCGAGGCGGTGGCCGTTGCCGCGCCCGCCGAGGATCTGGCCGTCGGGCACGCGCAGGTCGGTGATGACGATCTCGCTGTGGCCGGTGGAGCCGTGCATCGTCTCCACCTCGCGGACGTCGTTCCAGCCTTCCTGCGGCAGGTCGACGAGGAACGCGGTGTTGGCGCCGCGGGATCCCTCCGGCACGTCCGTCTCGGTCCTGGCGATGAGGATCGCGAAGCTCGCGCGGCGGGCGTTGGAGATGAACCACTTGTGACCGTTGATCACCCACTCGTCCCCGTCCTTGACGGCGTGCGTGCGGATGAGCGTGGGGTCGGAGCCGGCGACCTCCGGCTCGGTCATCGCGAAGCAGGACATCTTGCGGCCTTCGAGCAGCGGCCTGAGGTACTTGTCCTTCTGCTCCTCGTCGGCCCAGTGCAGCAGCGTGTGCATGTTGCCCTCGTCGGGCGCCGCGCAGTTGAGGATCCAGGGGCCGAGCCGGGTCTTGGCGGCCTCCGACTGCACCATGGCGAGCTCGACGTGGCCGAGGCCCATGCCGCCCCACTCCTTGGGCATGTGCGGCAGCCACAGCCCTTCCTCGCGCGCCTTCTCCCGCAGGTCGAAGATGACCCGCAGGTACTCGTCGCGCGTCGTGACGGTCGTCTCGTCGTCGAAGCCCTTGACCGCCGGGACCACGGTGTTCCTGATGAAGTCCCGCACACGCCGGCGGATCTCCTCGTGCTCGGGGGCGAGCGTGAAGTCGATGGCCATCGGACCCTCCTCGTCGGCGGCTTGCCCCACCCTCGCCGCCGGGACGGGCGGGCCCGCGGGCCTTCCCGTTTCAAAGCGGGTGCTCGAGGATTTCAGGCAGGTGCCTGATTACGATATAGATGGTGGTGTCCACCGGCAAGGTCAGGATCCGCATATGCCCCCAAATCCCGGCGTCACCAGCGCGCGGCTCGTGGCCGCCGCCGAGCGCCTGTTCGCGGAACGGGGCATCGAAGGGGTGTCCCTGCGCGAGATCAACGCCGCCGCCGGCCAGCGCAACACGACGGCCCTGCAGTACCACTTCGGCGACCGGTCGGGGCTGCTGCGCGCGGTGCTCGCCAAGCACCAGCCGGAGATCGAGGCCCGCCGCCACCAGCTGCTCGACGAGTACGAGTCCCGCGGCGAGCTGCCCCCCGCCGAGGCCCGGCGCGCCCTCGCGGCGGCGCTCGTACGGCCGATGGCGGCGAAGCTCGCCGACGCCGACGGCGGCCGGGCCTTCCTGCGGATCATGGAGCAGCTGGTCCACCGCGCCGACCTGTCGGCGCTCCGCGCCAGGCAGGCCGACCCCGGCTTCAGCATCGACCGCTGGCGCGAACTCGTCGCCCCGCTGCTCCCCGGCGTCGCCGTCCGCCGCCTGCACCAGCGGTTCATGGCGATCAGGGTCACCTACGTGGAGCTGGCCCGCCGCGCCGGCGAGCCGGAGCGCGGCGACGACCGGCTCTTCACCAGCCACCTGATCGACGTCGTGTCGGCCGTGCTGGCCACCGAGGTGTCGGCCGAGACCGCCCGCCTGCTCGGCGAGCGCGACGGGGCCGGGGTCAATGAGAGCCCGTCACGTCGGCGTGGGTGAGGCGCTTGCGGAACACCCAGTAGGACCACGCCGTCGCCGGCGGAGATCGCGGGGCGGCTCTCCCGCGGGTCTCCTATGGGGCCGTCTCCGCCCCGACCGCGTAGCCGGGGATGGAGGGCCAACGGACGGTGAGGACCACCGAGTCCTCCTCGGCGCGCCAGGAGTGGTCGACGCCGTGGCCCCAGACCACGTAGTCGCCCTGCTCGGCCAGCAGCACGGTGCGCCCTGGGAGCTCCACCCGGAACCTCCCGCTGATCAGGATGAGCAGCGCGGTGCGCTTCTCGCCCCTGACCCATTCGGCACGCTCGTCGCCCCGCGGGTGCACGCCCCACTTGATCTCGACCTCGTCGCTGTGGCGCACGTCGCCGAACGGCTTGAAGTGCCCGAGCAGCCAGCCCTTGTCACCGGCCGCGTCCACGCCGGCCCGTCCGACATACACGTTGTCCGTCACGAGGCGTGACGCTAGCAGGCGGGCCTCGAACGGCTCCCCGGTGCCGCCGTCGCGCGTGCGGGGGCGGGGCAAGTGAGGTCGTCGGAGGTCTCCACAGCGGGCGGATTCGCCGGTAATCTGACCTCGTTCGGACCAGGATCTGACAGCGGGCGTTGACAACGCGCGCGGGCCGATCCGCACGCCGGGGGCTCGTGGTGAAGGAGCGGGACGGACGCTGTGCCGGGAACCAGTACGGGCTGCCCGCTGATAGGCTGACCTGCGGTTTCATCCGCCGGGACCGGCCGACGCCGTAGCCCGCCAGGCGTGACCATATTTACCGAATTAGTTGACTCTGTGCCCCGAAGCCCCTGCCTTTAGGGCGCTATGGGAGCGCTCCCACACCCTTGGCCAGATTTTGATCACCGGCGGGCGACCGGGATGATGGAGGCGTGCCCCTGGTGCCGCCCGGATTCTTGCGTTCGCGCGTCGATGAGAGGATTCCCCCGTGCCTCAGTACGTTCTTCGCGGTGGCGGCTATCACGCCGAGGTGACCCAGATGGGCGCGGCCCTCCGGGTCCTCAGGCACGGCGACCGCGACCTCGTGGCGAGCTGGCCCGAAGAGGGGCCCGTCCCCCACTACAGCGGCACCCTCCTCGCCCCCTGGCCCAACCGCCTCGCCCGCGGGCGCTACACCTTCCAGGGCGACCGGTTCGAGGTGCCGATCAACGAGCCCGAGCGCGGTCACGCGCTGCACGGCCTGGTGGCCTTCGCGGGCTGGGAGCTCGTCGAGCTGCTCACGGTGGAGGACGACCACGGCTTCGCGCGGCTGGCGCACACGATCGAGCCGTCGCCCGGCTACCCGTTCCGCCTGGCCCTCCAGGTGCGCTACGCCCTCGGCGCAGGCGGTCTGGCGACGACGCTCACCGCCGAGAACATCGGCGACCGGCCGGCCCCGTACGGCTGCGGCCCGCACCCCTGGCTGATCGCCGACGGCGGCCCGGAGGAGGGCTGGGAGCTCGACCTGCCCGCCGCCCGCGTGCTGCGCACCGACGAGGTGCTCATCCCCACCACGCTGGAGCCGGTCGACGGCACGCCGTACGACTTCAGGGATCCCCGCCCGCTCGGCGCCACCGCCATCGACGAGGCGTTCACCGGGCTCGCCACGGGCCCGGACGGCCTCGCCCGCGTGCGGTTGCGCGGCCCGCAAGGCGGCATCCAGATCGCCTGGGACGCCGCGACGATGCCGTGGGTCCAGGTCTGCACCGGCACCGGGTTCGGCCACCGCGGCATCGCCGTCGAGCCGATGACCTGCCCGCCGGACGCCTTCAACACCGGGACCGACCTCGTCGTCCTGGATCCGGGCGGCAAGCACGAGGTCACCTGGACCATCTCCGTCCTCTGACCGCCTTCCCGGCCGTCGCACCACCGCCTTCCGTCCCCCGCACGACCGCCTTTCCCGACCCGACCGAGCCGTGACCGGCTCGACGAGCCGAAGTGATGTGACCGATGGAGAGCAGGACCAAGCGCCGGCTGTCGGCCGCCCAGCTGGACGCGCTGATCCGTGGAGCACTGGGAACCGGGGTCCGGTCCACCGAGGAGCTCACCGACGGCTTCGCCAACGCCGTGTGGCTGATCACCCTGGAGGACGACCGGCGGGTCGTCCTGAAGGTCGCCCCGCCGCCCGATCTGCCGATGCTGCGCTACGAGCGCGAACTGCTGCGCACCGAGGCGGTGGTGTACCACCTGGCCACCCCCACCGGGATCCCGCTCCCCCGGCTGCTGCACTCGGGCTTCGACGACCCGGAGCTCGGCGGCGACTACCTGGTGCTCTCGGCGCTCGACGGGGTCCCCTGGAACCAGGCCGAGGCCTCCCTGGCCGCCGCCGACCAGCGGGCGCTGCGGTACCAGCTCGGCGGCCACCTGGCCACGCTGCACACCATCCCCGGCCAGGGGGTCTACGGCTACCCCTACGCCCAGCTCACCGGGCAGACCTGGCGTGACGCCTTCGTCGTGATGATGGGCGCCCTCATGGACGACGCCGTGCGGTACGGCACCTCGCTGCCCTGCTCGCTCGTGGAGATCGCGGGCGCGGTCCACTCCAGCGTCCACGTGCTGGACGAGATCACGGCGCCATCGCTGGTCCACTTCGACATCTGGCCCGGCAACGTCTTCCTCTCGATGCCGCCCGGCGGGGCGCCCGCCATCCAGGGGCTGATCGACCATGAGCGGGCCTTCTGGGGCGATCCGCTGGCCGACTTCATCACTCCCACGATCTTCAGGGAGCTCACGGACGACGATCCGATCCTGGCGGGCTACCGGGAGGCGGGCGGGAAGCTCGACCTGACCCCGGGGGCCCGCATGCGCGAGGCGCTGTACCGGGCCTACCTGAACCTCATCCTGCTGGTGGAGGAGGGCCCGCGGCAGTACCCGCCGGAGGACTTCGCCCGCATCCGGGAGTCGGCGACCGCGAACCTGATGAGCAATCTGGCCTTCCTCAGGGACCGCTGACGCACCGGCGCCCGGCGGCGCGAGCGCGGGTGCCTGACACAGCGGTGGACCACCGGCCTGGACAGGCGGCGGCGGACCGGCAGGACCGCCCAGGGACCGGGTCCCCGGACGGCCGGCCGCTCCTCGATGGTGTCCACCGGCATGTCAGGCACCCGCGTCGCGGTTCGCCCGGTTGCCCGCGACGAGCCGGTCCTCCGGGTACGGCTCGGCCGACGCGCGCACCGGCTGCGTACCGGCCTCGCCGCGCTGGTCGGCCGGGTCCGCGACACGGTCGGTGCGGTTCTCCGTCCGGTCGTCGACGCCGTCGCCGTCACGGTCGGGCACTGTCGCGTGCCGTCCCGGGGGCGTGGTCCCGGCGGCGGTGACCGGGGCGGTGGAGTTCTCCGGCTCCAGCTTGCGCTCGAGCCGGCGCTTCTCCTCCTCGAGCTTCGCGACGCGGTCGCGCGTCTCGATCCGGGCCTCGCGCAGCTTCCTGCGCTTGGCGCCGGAGCGGCGCATCCCGGCCGTCAGCACGATCAGGCCGATCAGGAAGACCGCGGCGGTGGCCGCCCCGGCGAGGAAGAGCTCCAGCTTGCTCATCTGGAAGGTCCGGTCCAGCACCGTGACCGACGCCGCGATGCCGCCGGTCTCGTCGTTCGCCACCGCGACCAGGGCCGCGCCGGCGAGCACGATCAACAGCAGGCCCAGCACAATCATGTGACCTCAACTCCAAGTCGCCTCGGTGTCGCCCCTTGGGGGGCGCTACCCGACTGCCCAGAGGTCGCGCGGTTATTCCTCCCGGGTGCCCACCACGGACCTCGCGAAGCCCGCCGGCCACGGGGATTCCGCTTGGGCGCGGACTTCGCGGGGAGGTCTTCAAGGCGGGGGCGAGGTGTGCGATGATTTCAACGGGTGATGAAAAATGCGGACCACATGCGTGATCGCCGGAGGAGGCCCCGCCGGGGCCATGCTGGCCTTGCTCCTCGCCCGCGCCGGGGTGGAGGTGACGCTTCTGGAGAAGCACGCCGACTTCCTGCGCGACTTCCGCGGGGACACGATCCATCCCTCGACCCTGGAGATCCTCGACGAGCTGGGGCTCTCCGCCGAGTTCCACGGGCTGACCCACCGCAAGACCGACAGGCTGGTGGTGTGGACCGACGAGCGCCTCGTCGAGGTCGCGTCCCTGCGGGGCCTCAAGAGCAGGTTCCCCTACATCGCGTTCGTACCGCAATGGGACTTCCTCAACCTGGTCACCTTGGCGGCCCGGCGCTACCCGACCTTCCGGCTCGTCATGGAGGCCGAGGTCGTCGGCCTCCTCCGGGAGAACGGCGCGGTGCGCGGCGTCCGCTACCGGGACGCCGAGGGCGAGCACGAGTTGCGCGCGACCCTCACCGTCGGCGCCGACGGCCGGCACTCCGACGTGCGCCGCGCCGCGGGGCTGGTCCCCGTCGAGCACGGCGCCCCCATGGACGTGGTCTGGTTCCGGCTGCCGCGCGAGAAGACCGACATCGACGACACCTTCCTGCGCGTGTCCGCCGGCCGGCTGATGGTCGCGATCAACCGCGAGACCTACTGGCAGCTCGCGTATCTGATCCCCAAGGGACGGTTCCAGGAGCTGCGGGCCCAGGGCGTCGAGGCGCTGCGCGCGTCGGTCGGCACGCTGCTGCCCTTCCTGGCCGGCCGGGCCGAGGCGCTGGAAAGCCTGTCCGAGGTCAGCGTCCTGCAGGTCGCGGTGAACCGTCTGCGCCGCTGGCACCGGCCCGGGCTGCTGCTGATCGGCGACGCCGCGCACGCGATGTCACCGGTCTTCGGCGTCGGCATCAACCTGGCCGTCCAGGACGCGGTCGCCGCCGCCAACCTGCTCGCCGGGCCGCTGCGCGCCGGGACCGTCCCCGAGGCGCTGCTGCGCAGGCTACAGCGCCGCCGGATGGCGCCCACCGTGATCACCCAGCTCGCCCAGCGCCTGGTACAGGCCCGGCTCATCCGCCCGGCGCTCCAGGGCTCGGCCCGGCCGCTGCGGCTCCCCCGCGACCCGTCCCGCCTGCCGGTCATCGGCGCCTTCGCGCGCCGCTTCATCGGCCTCGGGGTCCTGCCCGAGCACGTCCGCTCGCCGGAGGCCGCCGCGCGCCGCGCCGGCCACCCCGATCGACCTCGATCCTGACAAGGCTTTCTCACCTTCTGGACACGAACTCCGTCGCACGGGCGAAGGTGCAATAGCCTTTTAGCGTGAGCGCCGAACCGATCAACCTGGATTCCTGGCGGGAACTGCCCGCCGCGCAGCAGCCCGAGTGGCCCGACCCCTCCGCTCTGGAGCAGGTGGTCACCGAGCTGCAGGCCCTGCCACCGCTGGTGTTCGCCGGCGAGTGCGACGACCTGAAGGACCGGCTCGCCGCCGTGGCACGCGGCGAGGCCTTCGTCCTGCAGGGCGGCGACTGCGCCGAGACCTTCGCCGGCGCGACGGCCGACAACGTCCGGAACAAGCTCAAGACGTTGCTGCAGATGGCCATCGTGCTCACCTACGCCGGCCGTGTCCCGGTGGTCAAGATCGGCCGCGTGGCCGGGCAGTTCGCCAAGCCGCGCTCCAAGAACACCGAGGCCAGGGGCGGCATCGAGCTTCCGGCCTACCGCGGCGACATGGTCAACGGCTTCGACTTCACCCCCGAGGCCCGCACCCCCGACCCCGCGCGGCTCCTGCGCGCCTACCACTCCTCCGCGGTGACGCTCAACCTCGCCCGCGCGTTCACCAAGGGCGGGTACGCCGACCTGCGCCAGGTCCACGCCTGGAACCAGGACTTCGTGGCCGAGTCCCCCGCGGGCCGCCGCTACGAGCAGCTCGCGCGCGAGATCGACCAGGCGCTCGCGTTCATGCACGCTTGCCGCGCCGATCCCGAGGAGTTCCACACCGTCGAGTTCTACTCCTCGCACGAGGCGCTGATCCTCGACTACGACCGGGCCCTCACCCGCGTCGACTCGCGCACCGGCCTGCCGTACGACGTGTCGGCCCACATGGTCTGGATCGGCGAGCGCACTCGCCAGCTCGACGGGGCCCACGTGGAGTTCTTCAGCCGCATCCGCAACCCGATCGGGGTCAAGCTCGGGCCGTCCACCAGCCCGGAGGACGCCCTCGCGCTCATCGACAAGCTCAATCCCGCGAACGAGCCCGGCAGGCTCACCTTCATCACCCGCATGGGCGCCACCAAGGTCCGCGACGCGCTGCCCACGCTGGTGGAGAAGATCCACGCGAGCGGCGCGCAGGTCGCCTGGATCTGCGACCCGATGCACGGCAACACCTTCGAGGCGCCGAGCGGGCACAAGACCCGCAGGCTCGACGACGTGCTCGACGAGGTGAGGGGCTTCTTCGAGGTGCACCACGCGCTCGGCACCCACCCGGGCGGCATCCACATCGAGTTCACCGGCGACGACGTCACCGAATGCGTCGGCGGCGGCCACCCGATCGTGGAGGAGGATCTGGCGCTGCGCTACGAGACCGCCTGCGACCCGCGCCTCAACCGCAGCCAGTCCCTCGACCTGGCCTTCCAGCTCGCGGAGCTCTACCGCAAGAGCTGAGCCCCGGCATGTAAAGAGCCGGTTGCGCCGCCCCCCCGGGCGGGGGCACCCCGGCGCGGGGGGTCCTGCGGGGGGTCTGGGGGGG